>NZ_CP126247.1:1244320-2488640 GCF_030142155.1 Arthrobacter sp. zg-Y820 | reverse complement strand
ACTGGATCCAGGTTGGCCAGGTCGAAATGCCGTCCCGTGCCTATGTTTCCGCGTTCGGCTTCAAGGGCCCGGACCAGCAGAAGAAGGCCGGTGTGCTCTCCGGTGGTGAGCGCAACCGCCTGAACCTGGCAATGACGCTGAAGCAGGGCGGAAACCTGCTTCTGCTCGATGAGCCCACTAACGACCTCGACGTCGAAACGCTCTCCAGCCTGGAGAACGCCCTGCTGGAATTCCCCGGCTGCGCCGTGGTGGTCTCTCACGACCGGTGGTTCCTGGACCGCGTGTCCACCCACATCCTGGCCTACGAGGGCACCGAAGAGAACCCCGCGAACTGGTACTGGTTCGAGGGTAACTTCGAGGCCTACGAGCAGAACAAGATCGAGCGCCTGGGGCCTGATGCAGCCAAGCCGCACCGGGTCACCCACCGCCGTCTGACGCGCGACTAGGCAGAACGCGGTTCGTGCCTGCGAACTGAAAGAAGCACAAAAAGAACCCGCTCCGTGCAAACGGAGCGGGTTCTTTGCATCTGGTGAAACCCTAGGGCTGGTCGGGAACCCGGACCATGCCTTCCTGGGCGACGGTGGCGACGAGCTCGCCGGCCCGGTTGAAGATCCGGCCGCTGGCCAGGCCGCGGGCGCCGGAGGCGCTGGGGGATTCCTGGACGTACAGCAGCCAGTCATCTACGCGCAGCGGGCGGTGCCACCACATGGCGTGGTCGAGGCTGGCGATGGACATGCCCCGGGCGGACCAGGCCAGCCCGTGCCGGCGCAGGACCGATTCGAGCAGCGTGTAGTCGCTGGCGTAGGCCAGGGCGGCGCGGTGCAGGTTCTGATCATCGGGCAGCGGGCCGAAGGACTTCATCCAGACGGCGTTGCGGGCAACCTTGTCCGGTCCGGCCTCGAAATACACGGGCTTTTCCACGTGCCGGATATCCATCGGCCGCTGGTGGGACCAGGCCTTGGCCACCGGATGATCGATGCCCTTCAGCAGCTCCGCCGTGGTGGGCAGGGACTCCGGCTCCGGAATACCCTCCGGCATCTCCACCTGGTGATCCAGCCCCTCGCCGGGCACCTGGAAGGACGCGATCATGGACAGGATGGGAACGCCGTTCTGGTAGGCATGCGTTCTGCGGGCCGAAAATGAGCGGCCGTCGCGCAGCCGCTCGACACCGAAGGTGATGGGAACCTCCGTGTCTCCGGGGCGCAGGAAATAGGCGTGCATGGAGTGCATCAGGCGGTCGGGCTCCACCGTGTGGGTAGCGGCAACCAGCGACTGTCCCAGGACCTGTCCGCCGAAGACCCGCTTCTGCGGTTCCGGCCGTGATCCGCCGACAAAACTGTCCTCGTCCGTCTGCGTGCCGTCCGCAGGGCTGAGGGTCAGCAGACTCAGCAGGGAAGCAGTGGGATCGACGGTGTCGTCTAGCGCCATGGGGGGTTATTCTCCTCGGAAAAGCTCAGATGTAGGGGCCGCGTGGGTGCCGGTTCCCTCTTCGAGATTAGACGCCCCGCCGACAAGACCCAAGCCGGGCGTTTACCGTGCTGCCCCGCAGGTTTGAGAGGATGGGGTCATGCCTATCAACCGCTTTCCGATCCAGTTGCGCTTTGGCGACGAGGATTCCAACGGGCACGTGAACAATGTGCGCTTTGTCCAGTTCCTGGAAGAGGCGCGCGTGCGCCTGGGCCTGATGCCGCTGGGGGAGGAGCTATTCCCCGAAGCCGGAGGGCAGAGCTTCCGTTCCCTCACCTCCCGGGCCGGGATGGCGGTGGTGGCACGGCAGGAAATCGAATACCGGTCCCCGCTGGTATACCGGCAGGAGCCCGTCTGGGTGGACATCTGGGTGACCGGGATCGGCAGTTCCAGCCTGACGTACGGCTTTCGAATTGCCGACGACGACGGCGGCCGGGTTTATGCCTACGCGCAGAGCACACTGGTGATGGCCGATGCTGAAAGCGGCCGTCCCCAGCAATTGTCCGATCTGCAGGTCCGGGTTCTGGAGAGTTGGCGCGGGGAACCGGTCCCGTTCCGGGGCGGCAGTGCCGTGCCGGACCGCACGGGTGCCGCAGAGCCGAGCGGAGCTAACCGATGACCGCCCGGCCCGAAACACCTCCGACCGGACTGGTCCTCGCCGACCCGCAGGTCACCGCGGATCTTCGCACCTTCGTCATCCGTTCCCGCGCCGCCGACGACGGCGCGGTGCGGCTGCAGGCCGTCGGCAACGTGCTGGCCGCCTACGTCTGCGTTCTGCGGCCGCGGGCGCTGGGGGAGGACCTCCCCACGGTGTTGGGAATGCGCACCATGCCCTTGGCCGAGCCGGCCAGCCTCGACACCGTCGTGTCCCTGGCTTCCATTGCCGACCGGCTGGCACGAATGGGCGAAGCCGACACGGTGCTTCCGGTGCCGCCCATGACCGTCACCGAGAGCTGGACGGGCGTGGGCGCGCCGCGCAGCGGATGGGAACGCGGCGACGATGTTCCCTTCAAGCTGCTCGAGCAGGCGGCGCACCGGGGCATCCGGGAAGTCGCTGCGCTGGTCCCCGCCAGTGCCGGGGCGCCCGTCGTCAATACCGCCCGCGGCGCCGTCTGGGGGCGGCCTCTGCCGGATACCGCTGCTGCCATTCCCGCCGGAGCGGCGTTCGCGGCGCTGACGCTTGGCTTCCTCCCCGGAGAGGGCAGCGCTGCCGGCGGCAGCGCAGCGACCTTCAGGTGCGGCCGGTGGACCCGGCTGAGCATGCCCCGCGGCCATGTACTGGTGCGTTCGGCTTCCGTCCTGGAGTTCTGAGCGTCGGAGGCTCCCGCGCCGGGAACCAGGGCACGGGATCTAGGCGGAGTTGACCATGGAGTGGGCGGCGCGCTCCAGATAGTCCCACAGTGTTGCCTCGTGCAGCGGAGCCAGTTCCAGGGTGTCCACGGCGGCCCGCATGTGCTTGAGCCAGGCATCCCGGGCCTGGGGCGTGACGGTAAAAGGCATATGGCGCATCCGCAGCCTCGGGTGTCCCCGCTGGTCAGAATAGGTCCGCGGGCCGCCCCAGTACTGCTCGAGGAACAGCTGCAGGCGCTCCTTGGCCGCGGTCAGGTCCTCTTCGGGATACATGGGACGCATGAGCGGATCGTCGGCGACGCCGTCGTAAAAAGCGTCGACCAGCTTAGTGAAGGTTTCGTGCCCGCCGACGGCCTCAAAGAAGTTCTCGGTGTAGGTCGGCTGGGAAAATCCCGGCTGGCCGGACAGCGGCAGCCGGGAGGCTGCCGGAGGTGCGGGGGACACAGGCAGCGGGGGCCGGTTCTCGGAAGGTGTTGCCGGGGTGGTCACAATGAGTCTCCCTTGCTGGAAGCCGAGGCGGAGGAAACGGGTGCGGCAGGCGCGGCAGCTGCAGGTGCGGCGGCGTCGGCAGCCTTTGCCGGGCTCTGCTCCGGCTCACCGGCCGGATCAGAGAAGTCGCCCTGGGACCGGTTGCCGACCTTGGCCAGCTCGCCGTTGCGGATGTACCAGATGACGCCGCGGGCATCGACAATCCGGGTGATCCGGATGCCCACTGACTGGACGGTTCCGATGGTGTCGCCGACCTCAATCACGTCCCCGATGCCGTACTGGTCTTCAATGGTAATGAAGAATCCGGCCAGGGCGTCGCGGATGAGCTCGCGCGCACCGAAACCGAGGGTGATGCCGACAATACCCACGCTTGCGATGAGGGGCGCGACGTCAATGCCGACGGCCTGGAGGACCATGATGATCACTGTCGTCCAGATGAACAGGCTGACTGCACTGCGCAGGAGCGCGCCAATCGTGTCCGCACGCTGCGCCCGGCGCTTTTTGTCCAGGTTGCGCATGACCGGCGCGGCCCACTTCAGCTTCGAGGAGCTGAAGAGCGCGTAGCCCTTCTGGGCGCGCTGGACAACACGGTTGATCAGGAACGTTGCTGCCGTCCAGACAAGCAGGCCGATCAGAATAATGACACCGGCCTGGATCAGGCCGGGCCAGTCAAAGTTCTCGATCTTTATGGACGATGTTTCAATTTCTCCGGCGGTCAGCAACGGACGGTTACCATCCCTTTCGTGTGGGGAAGCAGGCTGCCGTACACGGAAGCATGCTGCGGGCACAGACAAGGCTACCGGGGTAGGCTCCGAACATGCGCATCCTTATTCTCGGCGGAACCGTCTTCCTTTCCCGTGAGGTCGCCCGGCAAGCTGTTGCCCGCGGCCATGATGTCACCTGCCTCGCCCGGGGCGAGTCGGGGCCGCCCGTGACCGGCGCGGACTTCGTGAGCGCTGACCGTGACGCCGGCGCAGCCGCATACGCAGAGCTCGACGGCGGCTGGGACGCAGTGATCGACGTCGCCCGCAAGCCGCAACAGGTCCGGGAAGCGCTCCTGGCGCTGGCGGGAAAAAGCAGCCACTGGTCCTTCGTGTCCAGCGCGTCGGTCTATGCAGCCCACGACAAGCCTGGCGCTGATGAAAGTGCCGAGCTGCTGGCACCGATGACCGCCGTTGACGGCGTGTACGCAGAGCCTGCGGACAACGAGTACGGCGAGGGCAAGGTCGCCTGCGAGAACCTGGTGCGGGACCTGGGCCCGGCCAAAACGCTGGTGACCCGTCCGGGCCTGATCGCGGGACCCGAAGATGACAGCGACCGATTCGGCTACTGGCCGGCACGCCTGGCCCAGGAACGCAGTCCGGTGCTGATCCCCGCCAACGCCGAAGTCATGACGCAGACCATCGACGTGCGCGACCTGGCACTGTGGCTCGTCACCGGCGCCGAGGAGGCCGTGACCGGCAATTACAACGTGATGGGGCCGTCGGTGCCGTTTGGCGAGCTGCTGACACTGGCTGCCGCTGCCTCCGGCTTCCACGGCAGCTTCCGCAGCGCCGATCCGCAGTGGCTGCATGAGCAGGGTGTGGCATATTGGGCCGGGAGCGAGTCGCTGCCGCTGTGGCTGCCGGAGAAGGGGTACGACGGGTTCTCCACCCGGTCCACCGCGTCCGCGCTGGCGGCCGGACTTAGCCTGCGCCCGGTCGAGCACACCATCCGTGACGTCCTCGGCGACGAGCAGGACCGCGGCCTGCACCGGGAACGGAAGTCCGGGCTTTCAGCTGCCCGGGAAACTGCTCTGCTGGCGGCCCTGGAGACGCTCTAGTCAGCTGCCCTCGATGGTGGTTTCGGGTTTGTGCAGCACCGGAAAGTTCACGCTGCGGGCAATGAAGCACAACCGGTTGGCTTCGGCATGCAGGCCCTCCGCTGCGGCTGTGGAATCGCCGGCGGCAACCGTTACCCGGGGGCGGAGCACGGCCCCGGTGAATTCACCGCTGCCGTCCCGGTTCAGCCGAAGGGTTCCCTCGGCGTCGTCGGCGTAGGCGAGGACGGTGATGCCGTTCTTCACCGCCACGTGCAGATAGGAAAGCATGTGGCACTGGGACAGCGCGGTGAGCAGCAGCTGCTCGGGGTTCCAGCGGTCGCGGTCGCCGTGGAACGTGGGGTCGGCAGTGCCGGCCAGATCCGGCAGTCCGTCGGCCCTGATGATGTGGTCGCGGCCGTAGCCCCGGTAGCTGGCAGTGCCCGTCCCGCGGTTCCCCGTCCACTCCAGGGAGATGGCGTAGCGGTGTTCGGAAAGATCCATAACTGCTGACCTTCTTCCTGGTCGGTGAAAAGACGCGTGGTGGGAACCGCCCGGCCCGGAGCCCCGCAGAATGCTGCGGGGCTCCGGGCCAGTGGTGATTTCTACTTGTCGGCTGCCTGCGCCTTCAAGGCGCGGACCACTCCGTCGCGGCTTTCCAGGATCAGGCGGCGCAGCGAAGGTGCTTCGTCGCCCAGGGACTCCAGGAAGGCATCCGTGGCATCCACGGTGGCCTGGGTGGTCAGCCGTGACGGGTACAGGCCCGTGACGATCTGCTGGGCGATTTCGTGCGTCCGCGAGCTCCAGACTTCGCGCACGGCAGCAAAGTACTTTTCGGCGTACGGCTCCAGCAACGCTGTGTCCTTCACCCGGCTGAAGCCGACGATCGCCGAACGCTGGGCGGCGTTGGGCATGTCGGTGCGCTCAACAATGGCTTCCCAGGCAGCCGCCTTGGCTTCAGCGGTGGGCAGAGCGGCACGGGCCATGGCGGCGGCGAGCTGTCCGGTGGCCGTGGCGTCCTTGTCCAGCTCTGCAACGATGTCGGCCTCGCCCATGCGCCCGCCGGCCACGAGGCCGGTCAGGAGTTCCCAGCGCAGGTCTGCGTCAATGTGCAGGCCCTCCAGGGTCTGGCTGCCGGAGAGCAGCCCGGCCAGCGAGTCCAGATGTTCTTCGGTCACGGCGTGCCCGGCGAAGGACTTCACGAACTGCAGCTGGGAGTCAGAGCCGGGCGCTGCCGCGCCGGCCAGATCCCACACGCTGTCGGCAGCTGCGGCGGTCATGGCCTCGCGGTCTGCCGGCGACACGTAGAAGGCCAGGGTGGTGGCCAGCTGACGCAGCAGCACCTGAACCACCGAGGAGTCGGATTCGGACCCGATGTTCTGCAGCACCAGTTCCACGTAGTTGCGGGCCGGGATCTCGCCGTCGCGCGTTGCGTCCCAGGCGGAAGCCCAGACGAGCGTGCGGGGCAGCGACTCGGAGATGTCCCGCAGCCGCCGGACAGCGGTGTGCTCCGACGCGGCGTCCAACCGGATCTTGGCGTACGCCAGGTCATCGTCATTCAGCAGCAGCAGGTCCGGACGCTGCCGGCCAACCAGCTCCGGCACGTCGGTGCGTTCGCCGTCGATGTCCAGCTCCAGGCGGTGGGTGCGGTGCAGCTTGCCGTCGTGCCCGACGTCGTAGAAACCGATCGCCAGCCGGTGCGGCCGCAGGGTCGGGTATTCAGGCACGGCGCTCTGGAGGATGCCGAAGGAGGTGATGGCGCCGTCGTCGTCCACCTCCAGTTCGGGCCGAAGCGTGTTCACGCCGGCGGTCTCGAGCCACAGCTCGGACCATTCCTTAAGGTCCCGCCCGCTGGCCGTTTCCAGCTCGGAGAGCAGGTCCTTGAGTTCGGTGTTGCCCCAGGCATGCTTGCCGAAGTACTCGCGCACCCCGGCCATGAACTGGTCCTGCCCCACCCAGGCTACGAGCTGCTTGAGCACTGAGGCACCCTTGGCGTAGGTGATGCCGTCGAAGTTCACCTGCACGTCTTCCAGATCACGGATCTCGGCGACGATCGGATGCGTGGTCGGAAGCTGGTCCTGGCGGTAGGCCCAGGCCTTTTCCATGGAAGCGAAAGTGGTCCACGACTGCTTGAATTCAGTGGCGTCCGCTGCGGCGAGGGTGGACATGAATTCCGCGAAGGACTCATTCAGCCAGAGGTCGTTCCACCAGCGCATCGTCACCAGGTCGCCGAACCACATGTGGGCCAGCTCGTGCAGGATGGTGACGGCGCGGCGCTCGACGGTGGCGTCGGGGACGCGGGAGCGGAAGACGTAGCTCTCGAGGAACGTCACCGCACCGGCGTTTTCCATCGCGCCGGCGTTGAACTCCGGCACGAAAAGCTGGTCGTATTTCTCGAACGGGTACGGTGTGCCGAACTGCTTTTCGTAGAATTCGAAGCCCTGCCGGGTCAGCTCGAACACGTTCTCGGCATCCAGATGCTGCATCAGCGACTTGCGGGCAAAGACGCCGAGCGGAATGGTGCGGCCGTCGGAGCTGGTGAGCTGGCTGCGCACGGACTGATACGGTCCGGCGATCAGCGCGGTGATGTAGGAAGAGATCCGCGGCGTCGGGTCGAACGACCAAGTGGCGTTCTTGCCGCCCTCTTCCAGGGAGCCGGCCGGAAGCGGCTCGGGGGTGGGGGAATTGGAAATAACGTCCCAGTGCGAGGGCGCAGTAACAGTGAAGCGGAAGGCTGCCTTCAGGTCCGGCTGCTCGAACACGGTAAACATGCGGCGGGAGTCCGGGACCTCGAACTGGGAGTACAGGTACACCTCGTTGTCCACCGGATCCACGAAACGGTGCAGGCCTTCGCCGGTGTTCATGTAGAAGGCATCGGCCTCGACAACGAGCTCATTGGACGCGGCAAGCTTGGGCAGCTGGATGCGGACGCCGTCGGACACCTCGGCGACATCCAAATCCACGCCGTTCAGAGTGACGCGGTGGACCGCTGCGGTGACGGCGTCGATGAACGTGGAAGCGCCCTGCCGGGCGGAGAACCGAACCACGGTGGTGCTGCCGAAGACCTCATCCCCGCGGGTGAGGTCCAGATTCACGTCATAGGAATCGACACTGATCAGTTCTGCGCGTTCACGGGCTTCGGAGCGCGTGAGATTCATACCTGGCAAGGTGTTGCCTTTCCAATATGCGAAGGGGTGTCTGCCGGCCCGTGGAAATCGGCTTGGCGACTTTAAACAATTGCAACATTGTCTCACTGGTTGGCGCTCAGAAAAGAAAGGAACTGCATATTGGCGGCAGAAAATTGCTGGGTGCTGGCGGCCGCCCCGCCGGTGCCGGTGACTGCTCTGCCCATTATTTGTGCCCGCCGGTCAGCGGCTAGGCTGGTACCGCAGGATTTCCCCACCACACGAAACGGATGGAACATGCGCGTCCACATAGCAACCGACCACGCGGGCATGGAACTCAGTGCCCACCTTCTGGCTCACCTTCGGGACAAGGGCTACGACATGGTGGACCACGGCCCGCAGGCTTACGACGCCGAGGACGATTACCCGGAGTTCTGCATCGCTGCCGCCGAAGCCGTGGTGGTCGATCAGCAGAGCGGTATCGACTCTTTGGGCATCGTGCTGGGAGGCTCGGGCAACGGTGAGCAGATCGCCGCCAACAAGGTCCGCGGCATCCGTGCGGCGCTCGCCTGGAATCTGTCCACCGCCAAACTGGCCCGCGAGCACAACGACGCCAACGTGATCGCCGTCGGCGGCCGCCAGCACACGGTGGACGAAGCCACGGAAATCATCGAGGCGTTCCTGGCGGAGCCTTACAGCAACGCCGAGCGCCACAACCGCCGGATCGCAAAAATCGCCGAATATGAAACCACCGGAACCATCGCGGGCTCCTGATGCCTGAGGTGTCCTGATGCCGGAAGGGCATTCGATTCACCGGCTCGCCCGGCAGTTCAGCTCGGTGTTTGCCGGGCAACGGCTTGAAGTGTCCAGTCCGCAGGGACGGTTCTCCGCGGGAGCTGCCCGGCTCGACGGCCGGGTTCTGGTTGATGCGGCGGCGCACGGCAAGCAGCTCTTCCTGGGCTTCGACAATGACCTGTTCCTGCGCATCCACCTCGGTCTCTACGGTGCCTTCGATTTCGGCGGTGACTCGACCTTTCTGGGAGCATCCAGCATCGGTGCACCGCGGAAGGTGGGGGAGCGGGAGGTAGCTTCCGAGGACGACGGCGCCGCCTATGCAGGTCCGCCTGCTCCCAAGGGCGCGGTCCGTGTTCGTCTGGTGTCGCCGCACGGCTGGGCGGACCTTCGCGGCCCCACGGCATGTGAGGTGATCACCGACGCCGAGCGCGCCGCAGTCGTTGCGCGCCTCGGCCCCGACCCGCTGCAGGACGGCGCCGATGAAGCAGACTTTATTGCCCGGCTCCGCCGGCGTGCTTCTCCGGTGGGCTTGCTGCTGATGAATCAGGAGATCCTGGCCGGGGTCGGCAACGTCTACCGTGCAGAGGTGCTCTTCCTGCAGCGGCTCTCGCCCTGGCGCTTGGGCCGGGATGTGAGGGAGGACGAAGCGGCGGCGCTGTGGGCTGACATTGTCTCCGTTATGCACGACGGCGTAGCCCAAGGCAGGATCATCACCACCTTGCCGGCAGACCGGGAGAGCCAGGCCGATCCGGTCCCCCGCGAGGAAGCGCATTATGTCTATCAGCGCACCGGCCTGCCCTGCCGGCGGTGCGGCATGACCGTTGCCGGCACCGAGATGGGTGCCCGCAAGCTCTACTGGTGTCCGGTCTGCCAGGAGCACTGACAGAAGCGGAGTCATGGTGCCGGCAGCATCGGCGCTGTGGAAGCACGGGAAGCAGCAGATGATTGCGGGAGTTGCGGCGCCGTGGACCGGTAGGTGTGTCCGGTAGGAGTGATTGTGTCCACTGTGTGGCGGTCCGGTTGGCGATCCCCGACCGCGTTTGCGCTCCAGCCTGGTGCTTCCTTGGCTTGGTTGCAGGCCTCGCAGAGTCCTTGAATGTTCTCGGCACTGGTTGGTCCGCCCTCGCGGACGGGGGTGATGTGGTCGTAGTGGCGGATCGGTGCTCCGCACCACGGGGTTCGGCAGATCTGGTCGCGGGCTGCGATCAGCCGGGCCAGGCCGCCGGGGACGAGGCGTGCCCGGGAATCCATCGCGGTCAGTTGCCCCGAGTTCGGGGCGACGTAGAGCCGGCGGAGCCAGACTTCGGTGCGCGGATCCGGCCGCCGCGCCACCGTACCCCAGCCGGCTGTGGCGCTGCCCGGATCACGGGCCCAGTTAGGGGCCGGATTAGGGGCGGGACCACGGGCCGGGTTACGGGCGGGACCATGGGCCTGATTAGGGGCAGGACCACGGGCCGGTTTAGGGGCGGGACCCCGGTCCTGGTCTCTGTCCCCGGGATCCGGTCTGTCCGGGCTGGGATCGTCCGGAACCGGGTTGGGACCGCGGATCAGGTCCCGGGCCCACTGCGCGGGAATGATTCCGTATCCGGCTAGCACGGCCGGTTCGGCTCCGTCGGGCACGAAAGATTCCAGTTGCCGGCCGGCTGCTATCCCGCCAAAGCTCGCGGTCCCGGGGTCTTTGGTGTCCGCAGATGTCCTGGCAGCGTCCAGCTCCGCAGCCGTGTCCGCAACTGTATTCGTGCCCGTGTCCGTATTTGTGCCCGTGCCCGTGTCTGTGTCTGTGTCTGTGTCTGTGTTTGTGTTTGTGTCTGGGGGCAGGATGCCGTGCAGCAGGGTCCGGTCCGTCATGATCAGTTGCACCTCGACCCGCACGTCCTCGGCCCGGGCCTGTCCGGTGGTGCGTTCCACGAGGGTGTCGGCCATAATCTGGCCCTTCGTCCGCGGGTCCCCGGACGCCCGCAGCCGGTCCGCGTCCCGGGTTAGCGCCGCGAACACGCCCACCCCTTGCGCCACCGGCAGCAGCGCGGTCAGATACGTCATGGTGTCCGGGGCCGGACGGCAGGACACATACCGTTGGGAAACGGCATGCGCGGCACGGTTGACCACGGCATGCGGGTCCAGACCGTAGGACAGGGACTTGATCCGGGCGATCAGCTTCCGGTCTCCGAGCTGTTCCAGGTCCGCGGGGTTCCCGGCGATCTGTTCATCGACTTTCTGCCGGTCGGCCAGGGTCAGGCAGGCGGTCTCGCGGACCAGGAGCGTGGCCCGCCACTCGTTGATCACCCCGGTGGAGAGGGCGTGCAGGGTGTGCGGCATTTCGGTGGTCAGGATCCGGGCCAGGCCCAGCAGTTTGGCACCGTTATGCGGAGAGTCCCGCCGCGCCAGGGCCAGTTGCGCGGCCACACCCCGACCCAGCTGCTCGTCCTTCAGGCCGGCCCGGGCCTGGGCGCGGCGGGTGGAAGCGTCAAAGGCCGCCGCGGCCTTGGCCTGGGCGGCGGCGATGACGCACTTCAATTCCTCCAACGCCCGGATCTCGTTGATCAGGCAGACCCGCTCCGCGGCCTCCAAACCCTCCACACCCCTGGCGACTCCTGCTGCGGCTCCTTTCGAAGCCCCGGAGGCCGTCAACGACCCAGTGCTCAACGCGTTGGGCGACGCACTGGAAGCGTCGGGGCCGGGAGCTCGGCTGTCGTCTTTGCCAGCTGGGGAGTAGTACATGTCTTCTATTTTAGTGATCCGAACCACAGTTACCGCGGTGGGCCATTACTGGACACTTACTCGAAAATCCACCTGGCACTGTGAACTGCTGCTGAACTGAGGATGGCGAGGAGGCACCCCGGTCCGAGAGTTACATCTAGCCCCGCGGCTCCAGGCAATCGGCACACAGTCCGCGCAGGACCACCTGGGCGGAATCCACTCGGGCTCCCGGGATGTTCATGTCCAGCAGCGGCGGGACCTCGCTGCCCGCAGGGACATCGGTGATTGTTCCGCAATCGCGGCACAGGAAATGGTGGTGATCGCTGCCGCGCAGCTCGTACAGGGTGGTTCCGGGGCCGGCCTGCACCACTTGGACAAGTCCGGCATCCACCAGTGCCCGCAGGGCGTTGTAGACGCTTGTGCGCTGGACGGTTCCGCCGTCGGCTGCGAGCATCCCGGCCAGATCATCCGCTGACCTGTGCCCTCCGGACACCGCGAGAGCGCGATATACGTCGAGACGGGGGATGGTCGCACGGAGCCCTTCGTGCCGCAGAGCCGCACTGACCTGGAGTGCGGTGAGCGCCGGTCCGGCAGGGCCTGCGTGGGCAGTCGTTTGGGCCATCTCATTCACCTCCGCGGAACTGGGTTGGATCGTGGCAAGAGTTTAGCGGCCCGGACGGCGCAAAAAGCACAGGCGCGCAAGACGCAGGTTCCCGGGTCCCGGTTCCCAAGCACGGGCGCCAGGCCCCAAAGTTCTAGGCTCCCAACACGCTGGCTCCCAACACGCTGGCTCCCAGCACCCAGGCTTCCAGGCTCCCAGGCACAGCCGACCCGGTCCGGCCCGCAAGTGCCACCTCGCAAACCAAAGGTGCGCGAAGGACGGAAAGGAAGAGGACGACACGGGTTATGCAACAGACGGGACAAATGAAAAAGGCCCCCCGCCGAAGCGGAAGACCCTTTCAAAGCCGGCAACAGCCGGATATATTCTCCTGAGGGGATGACGGGAATCGAACCCGCGTGATCAGTTTGGAAAACTGAGGCTCTACCATTGAGCTACATCCCCCGGCGCCCTAAGGCAGGTTTTACCTTAGCACGGTAAAACAGTGGTTCGGAAATCCCCTGCCGAACCGGGCTTCCGGGAGGTTCGGGCCACACCCAATTGTGCACATGTCCCTGCATGCCGGTAGGCTGTCAGTTGCACTGACGGGGTGTAGCTCAGCTTGGAAGAGCGCCTGCTTTGGGAGCAGGAAGTCGCAGGTTCAAATCCTGTCACCCCGACTCTGTAGTACACATGGTGCAGACCCAATCCCAGAACCCTCAGGAGAACTACGCTGTGAAGAGCGCTGTAGAAAACCTCACACCCACGCGGGTAAAGCTCGTTGTCGAAGTTCCTTTCGAGGAATTGAAGCCGAGCATCGAAGAGGCCTACAAGACCATCGCCACTCAGGTGCAGGTGCCTGGCTTCCGCAAGGGCAAGGTCCCCAACAGGCTCATCGACCAGCGCGTTGGCCGCGGCTACGTTCTGGAAACCGCCATCAATGACGGCCTGAACGGTTTCTACCAGGAAGCTGTATCGGAAACGGGTATCCGTCCGATGAGCCGCCCCGAGGTGGAAATCAGTGAAGTTCCGGACCCCGCCACCGACGAGGGCCAGCTGGTCTTCAACGTCGAGCTGGATGTCCGCCCCGAAATCGAGCTCCCGGACTACTCCGGCCTCGAGGTCACCGTTGAGCCGGCTGAAGCTTCCGACGACGACGTCACCAAGGCACTGGACGAACTGCGCGGCCGCTTCGGCACGCTCAAGACGGTTGACCGTCCGGCCGCCGACGGCGACTTCCTCACCATGGATCTCGTAGCCAAGGTTGGCGAGGAAGAAATCGATTCCGCTGCAGACCTTTCCTACCAGGTCGGCGCCGGCACCATGCTCGAGGGCATGGACGAAGCAGTCACCGGCCTGTCCGTTGACGAGTCCGCAACCTTCGAGACGAAGCTTGCCGGCGGCGAGCACGCCGGCGAAGACGCCACCGTCACCGTTACGGTCAAGGCCGTCAAGGAGCGCGAGCTTCCCGAGGCCGACGACGACTTCGCCCAGCTGGCCAGCGAATTCGACACCATCGAAGAACTCCGCGAGGACCTGACCAAGCGCGCTGCAGAGTCCAAGCTGATGGAGCAGGGCGTCGAAGCCCGCGACAAGGTCCTGGAGAAGCTGCTGGAAATGATCGAGGTTCCGGTTCCGGAATCCGTCATCGAAGAGCAGCTGGAACAGCACTTCAACTCTGAGAGCGCACACTCCCAGGGCGAAGACCACGACACCGAAGAGCACCGTGCAGAAGTTCGCGAGAACACTGCCGCAGCCTTCAAGAACGAAATCATCCTTGACGCTGTTGCCGACAAGGAAGAGGTAGGCGTCAGCCAGAACGAGCTGATCGACTACATCGTCTCCGCTGCCGGCCAGTACGGCATGGATCCGAACCAGTTCGCGCAGCTGATCGACCAGAGCGGCCAGGTCCCGATGATGGTTGGCGAAGTCCGCCGCCGCAAGGCCCTCGCCAAGGTTCTGGAGCAGGCCAAGGTCACCGACACCGCAGGTGTCGAGATTGACCTGAGCGACTTCGTCCGCCCCGCCGGCGAAGAAGCCCCCGTTGCAGACGCTGAAACCGAAGCCCCCGAGGCTGAGGTTGCCGAAGAGTCGAAGACCGGCGACAAGGCATAATCCTCCCGCCGGGGAACAACTGAACGACGACGACGCCGCTTGCCCGCAGGGGCAGGCGGCGTCGTCGTTTAAGCAATAGGGAGACCGGGGGAGCACGCAGTGCGGAACCCGGGGAAGCGCCGGTGCCAGCCGCCGTCGGCCGCGTGATTTCCCCTGCCTTGGGCTGTGGCGGGCATCGTGCGCCGTCAGCGAACAGCCCGCAAAACCCGAGCAGATCACAGCCGCAACAGGTTAGTGTCCTAGAAGAGATAAACGGCGGGACCAGCTGACGCGGTTAGCGGTTCTGTACCCCGCCAGAGCGAGAGGTCACTCAGTATGGCAATTGCACCCAACACACCCACAATGGCAACGGTGGACCCGGCTAGCCGGGACGACTACATCTACAACCGTCTGCTGCGCGAGCGGATCATCTGGTTGGGCTCGGAAGTCCGGGATGACAACGCGAATGCCATCTGCTCTCAGCTGCTGCTGCTCTCCGCAGAAGACCCTGAGAAGGACATCTTCCTTTACATCAACTCTCCGGGCGGATCGGTGACGGCCGGAATGGCCATCTACGACACGATGCAGTTCATCCCGAACGACGTCGTCACCGTGGCAACCGGGCTGGCAGCGTCCATGGGACAGTTCCTGCTCTCCTCCGGCACCAAGGGCAAGCGCTACGCCACGCCGCATGCCCGCATCCTCATGCACCAGCCCTCCGGCGGCATCGGCGGCACCGCCTCCGACATCCGCATCCAGGCTGAACTGATCCTGCACATGAAGCAGGTCATGGCCGAGCTCACGGCCGAGCAGACCGGCCAGTCGGTGGAAACCATCCTGAAGGACAACGACCGCGACAAGTGGTTCACGGCTCCGGAAGCACTGGAGTACGGCTTCTTCGACAAGATCTCCGCGCATGCCGGCGGCGTCACGGGCGGCGGCGGAACTGACCAGGACAAGGGCGCAGCCCCGGTCGAGGACTGACGCTTCCTCCTTAGCCAGCGCACCTTTCTTAGACTTCAGGAGTAATTTATGAACACCCATTTTGGAACCGCAGGCGGCTCGGCACCGCAGATGCCGTCCAGCCGCTACGTGCTGCCGCAGTTCGAGGAGCGCACGCCGTACGGCTTCAAGCGCCAGGACCCGTACACCAAGCTGTTTGAGGACCGCATCATCTTCCTTGGTGTCCAGGTCGACGACGCCTCAGCCGACGATGTCATGGCCCAGCTGCTGGTCCTTGAGTCCAACGATCCGGACCGCGACATCACCCTGTACATCAACTCTCCGGGCGGTTCGTTCACGGCCATGACGGCCATCTACGACACCATGCAGTACATCCGTCCGGAAATCCAGACGGTCTGCCTGGGCCAGGCAGCCAGTGCCGCAGCCGTGCTGCTGGCCGCCGGAACGCCGGGCAAGCGCCTCGCGCTGCCGAACGCCCGCGTGCTGATCCACCAGCCTGCACTGGGTGGCGGCGAGCGTGGACAGGCGTCTGACCTGGAAATCCAGGCGGCCGAAGTCATGCGCATGCGCACCTGGCTCGAGGACACCCTGGCGCTGCACTCGAACCACACCTCCGAGGAAGTGAACCGGGACATCGAGCGTGACAAGATCCTCACCGCCGCCGGTGCCCTTGAGTACGGCCTGATCGACCAGGTGCTTGATTCCCGCAAGATCAAGACCCCGGCCATCAACCGGATGTAACTGCTTCCAAAAGGCCCGTGGTGCGAAATTACGCACCACGGGCCTTTTGGTTGCTGAATCGCTCAGCCAATTGTCCTAGAGTGGAACATGGCTGACCGGCCGAGCCCGCCCCCGTCTGGGGACGGAGTCCGGCGCTGTTGGAACGATGGACCATCTAAGGGGACTGAATTATGGCTCGCATTGGTGAGAGCACCGATCTGCTCAAGTGCTCCTTCTGTGGAAAGAGCCAGAAGCAGGTCCGCAAGCTCATTGCCGGCCCCGGGGTCTACATCTGCGACGAATGCATTGACCTGTGCAACGAAATCATCGAAGAGGAACTCTCCGAGGTGGCGGATCTGGGCACCTTCGAGCTGCCCAAGCCGCGCGAAATCTTCGATTCCCTGCAGGAATACGTGATCGGCCAGGAACCGGCCAAGCGCTCCCTCGCCGTCGCCGTCTACAACCATTACAAGCGCATCCAGGCCGGCCACGCGCCGCGGAACACCGGCAACCTTTCCGACGCCGTGATGTCCGACGACGTGGAGATCGGCAAGTCCAACATCCTGCTGATCGGCCCCACCGGCTGCGGCAAGACCTATCTGGCTCAGACCTTGGCCCGCCGCCTGAACGTGCCCTTCGCCGTCGCCGACGCCACGGCGCTCACCGAAGCCGGGTATGTGGGCGAGGATGTCGAGAACATCCTGCTGAAGCTGATCCAGGCCGCCGACTACGACGTCAAGAAGGCCGAGCAAGGCATCATCTACATTGACGAGATCGACAAGATCTCGCGCAAGAGCGAGAACCCCTCGATCACCCGCGACGTGTCCGGCGAGGGCGTGCAGCAGGCGCTGCTCAAGATCCTTGAAGGCACGGTTGCCTCCGTCCCGCCGCAGGGCGGCCGCAAGCACCCGCATCAGGAATTCATCCAGATCGACACCACCAATGTGCTGTTCATCGTGGCCGGTGCTTTTGCCGGACTGGAAGAAATCATCGGTTCCAGGTCCGGACGGAAGGGCATCGGCTTCGGCGCTCCGCTGAACGAGAACGCCAAGGAAGCCGATTCCTACGCCGAAGTCATGCCTGAGGACCTGCTGAAGTTCGGTTTGATTCCTGAATTCATCGGCCGGCTCCCGGTCATCACCACGGTGTCCAGCCTGGACCGCGCCGCGTTGATCCGGATTCTTACCGAACCCAAGAACGCCCTGGTCAAGCAGTTCCAGAAGATGTTCCAGCTCGACGGCGTGGAGCTCACCTTTGAGCCTGCCGCCCTGGACGCCATTGCCGACGCCGCACTGTCCCGCGGCACCGGGGCCCGCGGATTGCGTGCCATCCTCGAAGAGGTGCTGCTGCCGGTCATGTTTGACCTGCCCAGCCGCGACGACGTCGCGACCGTGGTCATCACCGAGGACGTCGTGACACAGAAGGCCGAGCCCACGCTGATTTCCCAGGCCGTGGCGACCAAGCGCCGGAACAAATCCGCCTGATCAGCGGTTGCCCCAACCAACGATCCGCATAACCCTTGAAGGAGTTTGCCTTGACCTCGCCTGACGCTGCAGCAAAAGCTGATTTCTGGTTTGACCCGACCTGCCCGTTCGCCTGGGTGACCTCCCGTTGGATGGACGAAGTCGAGAGGGTCCGTGATGTCCGCACCTCGTGGCACGTCATGAGCCTGGCCGTCCTGAATGAGGGACGGGATCTGCCCGAGGATTACCAGGAACGCATGGAGGCAGCCTGGCGTCCGGTGCGCGTGATCATCGCCGCGCAGGAACTGCACGGTGCCGAGTACATCAAGAAGCTCTACGACGCGATGGGCACGCGCATCCACATCGGTGCCAACAAGGACTTCACCGCAGTGATCCGGGAAGCCCTGGAGGAGGTGGGCCTGCCGGCTGACCTGGCGCAGTACGCCGACAGCGACGCGTTCGACACCCAGCTGCGTGCCTCGCACCAGGAAGCCATCTCCCGGGTGGGCGACGACGTCGGAACCCCCGTGGTCGCGTTCAACGGCACCGCGTTCTTCGGTCCGGTGTTGACCCGCATTCCGCGCGGCGAGGAAGCGGGCCGGATGTTTGACGGCGCCGTCATGCTGGCCGAGAACCCGGCCTTCTTCGAGATCAAGCGCAGCCGTACCGAGCGCCCGCAGTTCGACTGAAGCAACTGACACACTCAGACACAGGAAAGCCCCGCCGGAAGATACATCCGGCGGGGCTTTCTCCGTTCCTGCGGACGGAGGCTTCTACTCGGCCGGAGGAGCCAGCTCGACGTCGGAGACGGCCAGTTCGCCGTCGCCTGTTGCCAGGGACAGCTCACGCACGTTGCCAGCCGCCTTCAGATCGGCCAGCCCGGCCTCCAGCTGGACCACCTGTGCTGCGGAAGCCGTGACGGCGGCCTTGAGGACCTCCGTGCGCTGCTTGACCTTGGCCTCGGACTTGGCCTTGCGGATGCCGCCCAGGGCGGTTGCCACCGTGGCGAGGATCCCGGCGTCGGCCTCCGCAACGGCTGCGGACAGCGCATCGACGTTCGGCCACGGCGCGCGGTGCACCGAGCCGTTCCGCCACCAGCCCCAGACCTCTTCGGTCGCGAAGGGCAGGAACGGAGCGAACAGACGCAGCAGCGCATCCAGGGTGGTGGCCAGGGTGGCCAGCACGGAGGCCTGCTCTTCTTCGCCGAACGCACCGTAGGCGCGGTCCTTGATCAGCTCCACGTAGTCATCGGTGAAGGACCAGAAGAAGGACTCACTCAGCTGCAGGGCCTTGGCATAGTCATAGTTCTCAAATGCCTTGGTGGAGGCATTCACAACCTCGGCCAGCTGCTTGAGCAGTGCGGAGTCCAGCGCGTTGGTGATCACCGAGGTGTCGGCGGTGAGAACGTTCTGTTCCGTGGCACCCAGGTTCAGCACGAACTTGGAGGCATTGAGCAGCTTGATGGCCAGGCGGCGGCCAATCTTCATCTGCGCAATCTCGTAGGCCGTGTCGGCACCGAGCTTGGCCGAGGCCGCCCAGTAGCGGACGGCGTCGGAGCCGTAGTCGTTGAGCACATCGGTGGGGACCACCACGTTGCCCTTGGACTTGGACATCTTCTTGCGGTCCGGATCCAGGATCCAGCCCGAGATGGCGGCGTGCTTCCACGGCGCTGCGTGGTTCAGCGCGTCGGCGCGGACCACGGAGGAGAACAGCCAGGTGCGGATGATGTCGTGCCCCTGCGGGCGCAGATCAAAGGGGAAGACCTTGGCGAACAGGTCCTCATCCCGGCTCCAGCCGCCCACAATCTGCGGCGTCAGGGACGACGTGGCCCAGGTGTCCAGGACATCGGCGTCGCCGACAAAGCCGCCGGGCTGATTGCGCTGGTCCTCCGAGTAGCCCGGGGCCGGCTCCGCGGCCGGATCCACCGGCAGCGACTCGGACGCGGGCAGCACCGGATTCTCGTAGTCCGGGTTGCCGGCGGCATCCAGCGGATACCAGACGGGAACAGGAACGCCGAAGAAGCGCTGGCGCGAAACGAGCCAGTCGCCGTTCAGGCCTTCGATCCAGTTTTCGTAACGTGAACGCATGAACGCCGGATGGAAGTCGATTTCCTTGCCGCGGGCGATCAGGCGTCCCCGGCGGTCCTCGTCCCGTCCGCCGTTGCGGATGTACCACTGGCGGCTGGTGACTACCTCAAGCGGCTTGTCGCCCTTTTCGAAGAAGTTCACCGGGTGCGTGATCTTCTTCGGTTCTCCCTCGAGGTCGCCGCTTTCGCGCAGCATCTCCACGACGGCTTCCTTGGCGCTGAAGACGGTCTTGGCGGCCACGGCGGCGTAGTTTTCCTTCGCCTTTTCCGTGGTGATCCACTCCGGCGTTTCGGCCAGCAGGCGGCCGTCACGGCCGACGACGGCGCGGGTGGGCAGGTTCAGTTCCCGCCACCAGGTGACGTCGGTCTGGTCGCCGAAAGTACAGATCATCGCGATGCCCGAACCCTTGTCCGGCTTGGCCAGCGGATGAGCGCGGACCTGGACCTCGACGTCGAACAGCGGGGACGTGACCGTGGTGCCGAACAGGCGCTGGTAACGCTCGTCGTCGGGGTGTGCGACCAGGGCGACGCAGGCGGGAAGCAGCTCCGGACGGGTGGTCTCCACGAAGATCTTTTCGCCGTCGGGGGCATGGAAGCTGATCCGGTGGTAGGCGCCGGGCTGCTCGCGGTCCTCCACCTCGGCCTGGGCGACCGCGGTGCGGAAGGTGACGTCCCAGAGCGTGGGAGCCTCCGACATGTAGGCATCGCCGGCCTTGAGGTTCTCCAGGAAGGCGCGCTGGCTGACGGCGCGGGAGTTGTCATCGATGGTGCGGTAGGTGCGGGTCCAGTCCACGGACAGGCCCAGGGTGGAGAAGAGGTCCTCAAAGACCTTCTCGTCCTCCACAGCCAGCTCCTCGCACAGCTCGATGAAGTTCCGGCGGGAGATGACGTCGAAGTCGCGCTGGTTCTTCGGTGCGGTGGCCGGCGGGCGGTAGTCCGGATCGTAGGGCTTGGTCGGATCGCAGCGGACGCCGTAGTAGTTCTGCACCCGGCGCTCGGTGGGCAGGCCGTTGTCGTCCCAGCCCATCGGGTAGAACACGTTCTTGCCGGTCATGCGCTTGTAGCGGGCCATGACGTCGGTCTGCGTGTAGGAGAACATGTGTCCCACGTGCAGTGAACCGGAAGCCGTGGGCGGGGGAGTGTCGATCGAGTAGACGTCCTCGCGGACCGTGTCTTCGTTGAACGCGTACGTTCCCTCTTCGCGCCAGCGGCGGCTCAGGGTTGCTTCAAGGCCCTCGAGGGCGGGCTTGTCGGGGACGGATACGGTCTTGGGTGCGTTGTCGGGCGTGTCTGTGCCCGGAAAGTTTTCAGCCATGGGTCCATTCTTTCACGCGGGCGGTATGGCGTGCGGCACTGTGCGCTGTGATGCGGGTTTGGCGGTGATGGCGGGCCTGGTCTTGCAACCAGTGCACGGAGCCGGACAAGCAGCGGCTGCACACGTAATACGGGGCCCGGGACCTGTGGAGCAGGCGGACCCAATGACTACAGTGGCTGCATGACTTCCGCCGTGACTTCCCCCGCGCCTTCAGCCGCCCAGTCCAGCCCCGTCCAGCGCGCCAAGCGCGCAGTAGTGACCGGAGCAAGCTCAGGAATTGGAGCGGCAGCTGTCCGCGCCCTGCGCGCCTCCGGCTGGGATGTCGTGGCTGTGGCCCGCCGGGAAGAGAAACTGCAGGCGCTCGCCGAGGAAACCGGCGCGCAGACCGTCACCGCAGATGTGACCGACAGCAAATCGGTAACGAAGATGGCCGAAGAGGTGCTGGCCGGCGGGGGAGTGGACGCGCTGATCAACAACGCCGGCGCCGCCTTCGGCATGGACTCGGTGGCCGAGGGCAAGCTCAGCGACTGGGAAGCCATGTACAACGTGAACGTCATCGGAGCACTCCGGGTTACCCAGGCATTCCTGCCCGCCCTGCGCGAATCCGGCCAGGGCTCCATCCTGATGCTGACGTCGACGGCGGCCCTGGCTGCTTACGAAGGCGGCGCCGGTTACTGCGCGGCCAAGTCGGCTGAACAGGCGCTCGCGGAAACCCTGCGCCTGGAAGAGGCGGAAAACAACGTGCGGGTCATCGAGATCCTCCCCGGCATGGTCAAGACAGCGGAGTTCTCCCGGAACCGTCTGGGGAACGAGGAAGCGGCCGAAAAGGTCTACGCCGGCGTCGCGGAGCCGCTCACCGCCGAAGACGTAGCGGATGTCATGGCCTATTCCCTGAACCTTCCCCACCACATCAACCTGGACAAGGTAGTGCTGCGCCCGCTGGCCCAGGCAGCAAACCACAAGGTCATCCGCCGGTAACGGCCATCCGCCGGCCAACGCGTTGCCGCAGCGGGCACGGCACGCCTTCGGTGTACTTCGACATCGCTGAAGCCGTGGCCTAAACTGGCGGGAGCAGCTTTGACCCGGCCATCACCGGTGAGCTTCCGGAAGAACAGCCCTGCCACTGCAACACGGGGCCCAGTAGAACCGGACGGGTAAGCCCGTCACAGCAGTCAACGAGCGGCAGCCCGGTTCGGCGGCGCATTGTTTTGCAGTTCACTGCAACGCACGGCGCGGACGACGACGGCGGCAAGCGAGGTGGTACCGCGGATTCCCGCAGGCTTTGAGCCGGCAAGGATTCCGCCCTCGCATCCTGTTTTTCACCAGAATTACTTGCCGCTATCAGGATGACGAATATGCCCTCTATCTATCCCAAGGCCACTACGGCCGCCGCCCCGGCAGAAAACGCCGCCCCGTCTTCCCCCCGGTTTCCGGAACTCGAAGAACGCGTTCTGAAGTACTGGGACAAGGACGGCACCTTCCAGGCCTCGATTGATGCACGGCCTGCCGGCAAAGACGGCGCCAACGAATTTGTCTTCTACGACGGCCCTCCCTTCGCCAACGGCCTGCCGCACTACGGGCACCTGCTCACCGGCTACGCCAAGGACCTGGTGGCCCGCTACCAGACCCAGCGCGGCCGCCGAGTCGAGCGCCGCTTCGGCTGGGACACGCACGGCCTGCCCGCTGAACTTGAGGCAATGAAGCAGCTGGGCATGTCCGACAAGGTCCAGATCGAGAAGATGGGCATCGACAAGTTCAACGACGCCTGTCGTGCCTCGGTCATGGAATATGCCGGCGAGTGGCGGGACTACGTCACGCGCCAGGCCCGCTGGGTGGACTTCGAGAACGACTACAAGACACTCAATGTCGACTACATGGAATCGGTCATCTGGGCCTTCAAGACCCTGCATGAAAAGGGCCTGACCTACAGCGGCTTCCGCGTGCTGCCGTACTGCTGGAAGGACGAGACGCCGCTGTCCAACCATGAACTGCGCATGGACGACGACGTCTACAAGGACCGCCAGGACCAGACCGTCACGGTGACCTTCCCGATCACCGCCGGCGACAACGTGCTCTCCGCCGAGCTCGAGGGCGTTCTCGCCATCGCCTGGACCACCACGCCCTGGACCCTGCCCACCAACATGGCCCTCGCCGTCGGGCCCTCCGTCCGCTACGCCGTGGTGCCCGCCGGCCCCAACGGCACCCCGCAGGGCGATCCGGCCGCCCGCTACCTGCTCGCCGAAGACCTGGTGGGTGCCTACGCCAAGGACCTGGGGTACGACGACGCCGACGCCGCCCGTGGGGCCGTCACCGCCGTGCACCTGGGCAAGGACCTCGCCGGACTGCGCTACGCGCCGCTGTGGGACTACTACACCGACACTGAGAAGTGGGGCACGGCCAACGCCTGGCAGATCGTCACCGCCGACTACGTCACCACGACCGACGGCACCGGCATCGTCCACCAAGCTCCCGCCTACGGTGAGGACGACCAGAAGATCTGTGAAGCCAATGGCATCCCGGTGATCCTCTCCGTGGACGAGGGTGGCAAGTTCCTGCCCATGTTTGGCGACGGCCCCCTGGCCGACATTGCCGGCCAGCAGGTCTTCGACGCGAACAAGGCGATCACCAAGGTGCTGCGCGCCGACGGCCGCCTGCTGCGCCAGGCCAGCTACGAGCACAGCTACCCGCACTGCTGGCGCTGCCGCAACCCGCTGATCTACAAGGCGGTCTCCTCCTGGTTCGTCGAGGTCACCAAGGTCAAGGACCGCATGGTGGAGCTGAACCAGCAGATCAACTGGATCCCGGACAACGTCAAGGACGGCCAGTTCGGCAAGTGGATCGAAAACGCGCGTGACTGGTCCATCAGCCGCAACCGCTACTGGGGCAGCCCCATCCCGGTCTGGGTCTCCGACGACCCCAACTACCCCCGCACCGACGTGTACGGTTCGCTAGCGGAACTGAAGGCCGACTTCGGCCGCCTGCCGGTGAACAAGGCCGGCGAGCCCGACCTGCACCGACCGTTCATCGACGAGCTGACCCGCCCCAACCCGGATGACCCCCGCACCCCGGAAGAGGGCCAGTCCACCATGCGCCGCGTGGAGGACGTGCTGGACGTCTGGTTCGACTCCGGTTCCATGCCGTACGCCCAGGTGCATTACCCGCACGAAAACGCCGAGTGGTTCGAGAATCACAACCCGGGCGACTTCATCGTCGAGTACATCGGCCAGACCCGCGGCTGGTTCTACACCCTGCACGTCCTGGCGACGGCACTGTTTGACCGTCCGGCGTTCCGCAACGTGATCAGCCACGGCATCGTGCTGGGCTCGGACGGGCAGAAAATGTCCAAGTCCCTGCGCAACTACCCGGACGTGTCCGAGGTCCTGGACCGCGACGGCTCCGACGCCATGCGCTGGTTCCTGATGTCCTCGCCGATCCTGCGCGGCGGCAACCTTGTTGTCACCGAACAGGGCATCCGCGAGGCAGTCCGCCAGGTCATCCTGCCGCTGTGGAACGTGTGGCACTTCTTCACGCTCTACACCAACGCCGCGGACAACGGCAACGGCTATGAGGCCAAGGCCCGCTACGAGTCCAGCGAACCGCTGGACAACTACATGCTCGCCGCCACCGGCGACCTGGTGCGGACCATGACCGGGCAGCTGGACAGCTACGACGTGTCCGAGGCCTGCGAAACGCTGCGCCAGTACATGGACACGCTGACCAACTGGTACATCCGCCGCAGCCGCAACCGCTTCTTCGACGAAGACGCCCAGGCCTTCGACGTGCTCTACACCTGCCTGGAAACGGTCTGCCGGGTCGCCGCCCCGCTGCTGCCGCTGATCTCCGAAGAGATCTGGCGCGGCCTCACCGGCGGACGATCGGTGCACCTGACCGATTGGCCGGACGCCGATCTGTTCCCGCAGGACGAGGCCCTGGTGGACCGCATGGACCGCACCCGCCGGATCGCCTCGGTGGGTTCCTCGCTGCGCAAGGCCGCGAACCTGCGGGTGCGCCTGCCGCTGTCCGAAATGACCGTCGTCGCCCCCGACGCCGAGGCGCTGGCTGGCCAGTTCGCGGCGATCATCGCTGACGAGCTGAACCTGAAGTCAGTCCGGCTGATGGAGGCTGCCGCCGCTGACCCGGCCGAGTTCGGCATCACGCAGAAGCTCGTGGTGAATGCCCGTGCCGCGGGTCCGCGCCTGGGCAAGAACGTCCAGACCGCGATCAAGGCCTCCAAATCCGGCGACTGGTCGGTGGACGACGCCGGAACCGTCACCGCCGGCGGCCTTGAACTGCAGCCGCAGGAATACACGCTGGAAACGGTCGTGGAAACCGCCGACGGCGAGTCCTCCAAGGCAGTCTCAGTCCTGCCCGGCGGCGGCTTCCTGGTGCTGAACACCGAGGTCACCCCGGAGCTGGCTGCCGAGGGCACTGCCCGCGACGGCATCCGCGCCATCCAGCAGGCCCGCCGCGACGCGAACCTGCACATCAGCGACCACATCCGCACCGTGGTCAAAACGTCGCCGTCGTCCGCCGCAGCGCTCGAGGCGAATGCCGAACTGATCAAGTCCGAAACCCTGACCGACGAGCTGGTTCTCACGGCAGTTACCCTTGCCGACGACGATGAAGAATTCACCGTCACCCTGGAGAAGATTTAATGAGCATGTCTGACGGACCCTCTGGAGCAATTGACGGTTTTTCCGTTGAGAGCGTCTATGCCGAGCTGCTGAGCCGGGCGCCGGAAAACAAGATGGAGCCCCGGATGGCTCCGCTGTTCCGGGCCATGGAGGTGCTCGGGGAGCCGAACAAGGCGTTCCCGATCATCCACATCACCGGAACCAACGGCAAGACGTCCACGGCGCGGATGATCGAAGCCGGGCTGCGTGCCTACGGGCTGCGCACCGGCCGGTACACCAGCCCGCACCTGAGCAAGGTCACCGAGCGGATCAGCATCGACGGCGAATCCGTTTCCGATGAGACGTTTGTGCGGATCTGGGATGAAATCCACCCCTACCTGGACATCGTCGACGGCGAACTGACTGCCGCCGGAGAGCCGCGCCTGACCTACTTTGAGGCCGTTACCATCCTGGCGTTCGCGGTCTTCGCCGACGAACCGGTGGACGTGGCGGTCATTGAAGTGGGTCTGGGCGGCATCACCGACGCCACCAACGTGGGCGACGGTTCGGTTTCCGTGATCACCCCGATCTCCCTGGACCACACCGAGCTGCTGGGCGACGACGTCGCCGACATCGCCATGGAAAAGGCCGGCATCATCAAGGAAAACGGGTTCCTGATCAGTGCCGCCCAGCCGATGGAGGCGGCCCAGATGCTGCTGGAGAAGGCCCGTGAAGTGGGCATCCCGTACCGCTTCGAGGGCGTGGAGTTCGGCATCGAATCCCGGGTCATGGCAGTGGGCGGGCAGATGCTCACCATCGCCGGACTCGCCGGGCGCTACGAGGACCTGCTGCTGCCGCTGCACGGCAAGCACCAGGCCGAAAACGCCGCCGTCGCCGTCGCTGCGCTGGAGGCCTTCATCGGCGGAGGAACCAAGGAACTGGATGTGGAGCTGCTGCGCACCGGGTTCTCCACCGTCACCTCGCCGGGCCGCATGGAAGTGGTTCGGACCGCCCCCACCATCGTGGTGGACGCCGCGCACAACCCGGCAGGTGCCAAAGCCGCTGCAGAGGCTGTGCTGGAAGCGTTCAGCTTCACCTCCCTGGTATTGGTGGTGGGCATTCTGGCGGAGAAGGACGCCGTCGGGATCCTGACCGAACTGCGCGAGACGCTCGGCGACCAGATCGCCGGAGTCTGCCTCACGCAGTCCAGCTCGCCGCGGGCCCTTTCGGCCGAAGACCTGGTTCAGGACGCCGTCGACGCCGGCTTTGCCGACGCGGACCTGCAGGTGGAACCGGGCCTGGACAACGCGCTGGAGTGGGCTGTCGCCAAGGCCGAAGAGAACAATGACCTGGCCGGCGGTGTCCTGATCATTGGGTCCATCACCGTGGTGGCCGAAGCGCGCACCCTCTTGGGAAAGTAAGGGCCATGGCAAAGCTGACCAAAGCCCAGCGCGAGTGGCGCCCGGGCATGCCCAAAAAGCGGCGCTCCGTGCGCATCATGTTCGCCTCCGTGGTCCTTACGCTGGAAGCGTTCCTGGTGATCTTCGCAACGCTCGCCGTTTTTGGCCTGCAGCGCGACGTCCTGAATCCCGCGATCATCCTCAGCGGCGGCCTCGTCCTGAGCGCAGCGCTGATCGCAACCTGCGCGTTTCTGTCCAAGCCGGCCGGTCCGGTGATTGGCTGGATCCTTCAGCTGGTGATCATCGCCACTGGCTTCCTGGAGCCGATGATGTTCCTGGTCGGAGCGCTCTTCGCCGGCACCTGGTGGTACGCGCTGAAGACGGGCATGCGGCTGGACCGCGAAAACCGCCAGCGGGACCGCGAGCAGGAGGAATGGGAAAAAGCCCATCCCGAAGGCTCGGCAGGCGCCGGCACTGCCGGCGAAGCGGCCACAGACTAGGCTTAGACCAGAAATCCGCAACTTGGCAAGGAGATTTACCGTGAGCACCGAGCGCACACTTGTACTGATCAAACCCGACGGCGTGGAGCGGAACCTCTCCGGAGCCATCTTGGCGCGCGTTGAAGCCAAGGGCTACACCCTGGCCGAGCTGAAGAAGGTGGAGGCCACCCGCGCCGTGCTCGAGGAGCACTACGCCGAGCACGAGGGCAAGCCGTTCTACGAACCGCTGGTGGAGTTCATGCTCAGCGGCCCGATCGTCGCGGCCATTTTTGAGGGTGCACGGGTCATTGAAGGCTTCCGGTCCCTGGCCGGAACCACCGATCCGACCACTGCCGCCCCGGGCACCATCCGCGGCGACTTCGGCCGCGACTGGGGAACGGCCGTGCAACAGAACCTCGTGCACGGTTCGGATTCCCCCGAGTCCGCGGCCCGTGAAATCGGCATCTGGTTCGGCAAGTAGTTTCCACCCCCGGGGAGCAGTTCCCCGGACAAAGAGGAGGCCGGCACCCACAGGGTGCCGGCCTCCTCTTTCTGTCTGTTCTCCGCTTACGGAGCCTAGGGAATCAGGCGTTCGGCGCGCAGCCGGTCAAAGAGCTCGATAAAAGCATCCTCCGTGCGGCGGTATCCGGTGAAGCCGGCCACCCGGCTCTTGCTCATGTCGGTGAGGACCTCCATTTTCCGGCCGAGGTCGGCGTCGGTGTGCCACCACGTTGCCAGCCGGCCGAGCTCGGGCTCTGCCAGTCCGTCCCGCACTGCCAGCTTTGTCCAGGCCTCGGACATGTCAGCCATCTGCACTTCCAGCGGCCGCGGCTCGGTGTCAAAGCCGGCGGGCTCGACGCCGAACCAGGCCGCCAGACGCGGCCAGAGGGAGCGCCAGCGGAAGACGTCGCCGTTGACCACGTTGAACGCTTCGTTGGCGGTGTGCTCATCGGTGGCGGCCCACACCATGTGCTCGGCGAGAAGGCCGGCGTCGGTCATGTCGGTGACGGAGTTCCACTGGGTTTCGGAGCCGGGGAAGGTAAACGGCAGTCCGAGTTCCCGGCACAGCGTTGCCTGTGCGGCCAGGGTCTGGCCCATGTTCATGGCGTTGCCGACGGCGAATCCGATCACCGTGTGGGCCCGGTGCACCGACCAGGCGAAGCCCTGGCGGTCGGCCGCAGCCATCAGTTCGTCTTCCTGCGCGTAGTAGAAGTTGTCCACCGGCAGTCGGGGTTCGTTTTCGGAGAAGGGGGTGTCGGGCATTTCCCCTTCCCCGTAGGCCTCGAAGGGACCCATGTAGTGCTTGAGTCCGGTCATCAGGGCCACGTGTTCCACCGGAGCGTGCTCCAGTGCGGTCAGCAGGTTCCGGACCATGGCTGAGTTGACGGCAATATTTTCGACCTCGGTGTCCTGGCGGGACCAGGAGGTAAAGAACACATGCGTCGGCTGCAGGTCGCCCAGCGCTGCGGCGAGGCTCTCCGGCGAGGTCAGGTCAGCTGCCACCGGGACGACGCCGGGGCGCGCCTCCGGCGCGTTGGCCGAGGCTCCCTTCCGCGACAGGGCCAGGACCGTCCAGCCCTGGCTCGCCAGGAGGTCAACGATTGCGGCACCTGCGATTCCGGTGGCACCGGCCACGAGGGCAGTGCGGGCGGAGTGGTCGGCTTGGTGCACGGGGATGGTTCTCAGCATGGTTCTCCTGCAGAAGTGGGGGTAGGTGCGCATGCGGCAAAAGTAATCCTGCCGATGCTGTTGTAGGCGACAACAGGACACCGGCCGCGGAAATTCCTGACGTCCGGCGTCCGTGCCCCTAGGCTGGGCGGATGGCACACATCTACCAAGCAGATCTGCATCCGGGCAAGATGGAACTCATCTCCTCCTGGCTGCCCACCACCGACTGGTTTCCCGGCGCCGGCCCGCTGGCCATCGAGGGGGTGGGCGCCTTTCGATTTGATGATCCCGACGGCGAAGTCGGCATTGAAACCCATCTCGTGGCCGCCGGGGCGAACGTGCTCCAGGTTCCCCTGACATACCGGGGCGCGCCCCTCGAAGGCGCTGAAGCGTTCCTGATCAGCACCATGGAGCACTCGGTGCTGGGCCGGCGCTGGGTCTATGACGCCTGCGGGGACCCCGCCTACGGACAGGCGCTGGCCGTTTCGATCCTGACCGGGCAGGGGCAGGCGGCCCAGTATTACGAGAAGGACGGCGTCCGGGAACAGATTCCGGAGACCATCACTGTCCGTGCCGGCGGACTGCCCGACGGCGCGGAGCTGGCTGAAGGGCCGCAGCCGGGACCCGCGGACCTGCCCGTCACGCGGATTCGGTCCGGAGACTGGGAGCTCTCCGTCGTGAGGGTGCTTGATCTCGGGGGAGAGGCCGTAGCCGATCCATCCCTGACCGCCGGCTGGAACGGGCAGGACATTCCGGTCCTGCTTGCCTGGGCCCTGCCGGTTGGCTGATCCGCTGTCCGGGCGCTGTCCGAGGCGGAAGCTCAGCCGAGGAAGGAGTTGATGAACCGGAAGAAGATCGAAGCGGCAGTGGCGACCCAGAGCAGGGAAACAATGACCCAGGCCCACTCCGAGGTGAACTTCACGAGTGCGGCCGGTGCCGGCAGGACACCGCGGGCCAGGTTGCGGACTGTGGCGAAGACAAACAGCGGAATCATGGCAGCCCACACCACGATGCAGTAAATGCACAGCACGTAGATGTCGAACAGTGCCTGGCTCCACAGCCAGACCACGAACACCATGCCCAGGGTGACGCCCGCCTGCAACCCGAGCCAGTACCAGCGCCGGAAGCCGGCGCCGGCCAGCATGGCGACGGCGGTGGTGATCACCACCGCGAATGCCACGATCCCGATCAGGGGATTGGGGAACCCGAAGATCGAGGCCTGCCAGGTCTGGAACACGGTGCCGCAGGAGACCCAGGGGCTGATGTCGCAGCTGGTGATGTAGTTGGCGTCGGCGTATACGCGCAGCCGTTCCAGAACCAGGATGGAAGAAGCCAGCCAGCCGACGGCGCCGGAGATAAGCAGGATCCAGGCAAAACCGCGCTCCGGCGCCCGCTGTTCGGCGGGCCGGCGGGTAACTTGCTGATTGGCGGTGCTGGAAGGCACTGGGATCTCCTTTGGCGGGTGCTGATATGTGTCGAGTCTATGCGCTGCTGCGGGCCAAAAAGTCGGGTGTGTGAGATAATGACTGTGGCTGATGGCGGAACCACATTCCGCCGCCGGTCCAGCGACAGGCTTCCGGTTCTGTCGGTGATGCTTCCCAAGCAGCTCGCCCATCAATCCGGATGGGAACCAGGGAATCCGCCGATCAGACCTACCCGTAGCGGCAACGTCGTAACGTGCCGACAGGTAGCAGGAAAAGCGCCGCTGGTCTTCGAGTGATACCGCGCCCTACAGCTGGCACGACCTCGGATGACATCCAGACGACTTCCGGCTGGCGGCAGGCAACTGATGCCCCCCGCACAGCCGACACATTGCCCGCTGGGCATTGGAATGTGGCCAGTGCCGCAGGGGCCGGAGCGAAGCATTTTATGAGTGATGCACTGAATAATGACCTAGCAGCCAGTAAAGAACCCGCGGAATCAGCGCCGGAGGCAAACTCCGCGCAGGTTGGAGATTCCAGCGAGACCAAAGCGCCCGCCAAGCGGGCCACCCGCAGCCGCCGCAAGTCGGTGGCTGCTTCTGCACCAGCCGAAAGTTCCGCCGGGACCGCCGGCACGACGACGGCCGCGAACACCGCCGATACGACGGCGGCCGCAGAAGCGCCCGCCGCCGAAGCGCCTGCTGCTGACGCCGCCGAAAAGCCGAAGCGCGTGCGGGCCTCCCGCCGCAAGACCGTTCCGGCCGGTGCCGCTGCCTCCGCGGCCGCAGGCACGGCAGCAGGGGAAACTGCCGCTGACGTGTTGTCCCCGGCAGCCGAGGAAGCCCCTGCTGAAGCCCCGGCTTCAGAGAACGAGACCCCTGCCGAAGCGGCACCGGTGAAGGCCGTCCGCCGTCGTCGTGCCCCTGCCAAGAAGGCAGCGGAAGCGCCGGAGGCCGAAACTCCGGAGGCCGCTTCGGCCGAAACCGCAGCTGTTCCGGCCGAAGCGGCCGTCGCTGACGCGCCGGAAGAAGTTGCCGCCCCGGAAGCAGCCGAAACCAAGACTGTTCCGAAGACGCGCACCCGCCGCCGCCCGGCCAAGGCCGCAGCGGAAAAGGCACCGGAGGCATCGGCCCCGGCCGAGAACGCCGCCGCGGAAGCCCCTGCACGGGAAGACACGCTCGCAGCGCCGGCGCCGGTGGCGGAGGAAGCAGAGGAAGCCGAGGAGCTTTCCAGCCTGAACCCCTTTGCCATTCCGGCCTTGCCGCTCTTCCACGCACCGGATCTGACCTCGGTCCGTGCGGTTCCCGTGCCGGAGGCCGGCGAGGACGCCGAAGAGGACGAGGATTCCACCGAAGACGCAAACCGCAGCCGGCGCCGCAGCCGCCGCGGGCGCAACCGCACCCGCAGCGAATCCCCGAATGCGGCCGGCGCGGACTCCGAGCAGGAGGCTGCCCCTGAGGAAGCCGCAGCCGGACCGGACACCGCCGAGGGCGTGACCTCACGCCGTCGTCGCCGTCGCCGCCGCGGCGATGCAGACCTTGAGCTGACCGGCGGAGCCGATGACGATCCGCCCAACACGGTGACCCGCGTCCGTGCGCCGCGTGCGCACGCTGAAGCACCCGTCTCGGACCGCGTCACCAGCGTCAAGGGTTCCACCCGCCTTGAAGCCAAGAAGCAGCGCCGCCGCGAGTCCCGCGAGTCCGGCCGCCGCCGCCATGTCATCACCGAGGCCGAGTTCCTGGCCCGGCGCGAGTCCGTCGACCGGCAGATGATCGTCCGCCAGCGTGACGACAGGATCCAGATCGGTGTACTGGAAGACGGTGTCCTCGCCGAGCACTTCGTCTCCAACACCCAACAGGACTCCCTGATTGGCAACGTGTATGTCGGCAAGGTCCAGAACGTGCTGCCGAGCATGGAAGCTGCCTTCGTCGACATTGGACGCGGCCGCAACGCCGTGCTGTATGCCGGTGAGGTCAACTGGGACGCCGCCGGCCTCGACGGCCAGCCGCGCCGCATCGAACTGGCGCTGAAATCCGGCGACTCTGTCCTCGTGCAGGTCACCAAGGATCCGGTGGGCCACAAGGGCGCGCGCCTGACCAGCCAGATCTCGCTGCCGGGACGCTACTTGGTCTACGTTCCGGGCGGTTCCATGACGGGCATCTCCCGCAAGCTGCCCGACGTCGAGCGCAACCGGCTGAAGAAGATCCTCAAGGACCACCTGCCCCAGGATGCCGGCGTGATTGTGCGCACGGCCGCCGAAGGCGCGTCCGAAGAGGAGCTGATGAATGACATCAACCGGCTCCGGGCGCAGTGGGAAACCATTGATGCCAAGGCGAAGTCCACCAAGACCCTGGCGCCTGAGCTTCTCTACGGCGAACCGGACCTGACCATCAAGGTGGTCCGGGACGTCTTCAACGAGGACTTCTCCAAGCTGATCGTTTCGGGCGAAGAGGCCTGGGACACCATTGAGGCCTATGTCACCTACGTGGCGCCCGACCTGGTGGGCCGCCTGGAGAAGTGGACCAAGGACGAAGACATCTTCGCTGAGAGCCGCATCGACGAGCAGATCGCCAAGGCACTGGACCGCAAGGTCTTCCTGCCCTCGGGCGGCTCGCTGGTCATCGACCGCACCGAAGCCATGACGGTGGTGGACGTCAACACCGGCAAGTTCACCGGCAGCGGCGGCAACCTCGAAGAAACCGTCACCAAGAACAACCTTGAGGCAGCCGAGGAAGTTGTCCGCCAGCTGCGGCTGCGCGACATTGGCGGCATCATCGTCATCGACTTCATCGATATGGTCCTTGAAGCCAACCGGGACCTGGTCCTGCGCCGCCTGGTTGAGTGCCTGGGCCGCGACCGGACCAAGCACCAGGTTGCCGAAGTAACGTCCCTGGGCCTGGTCCAGATGACCCGCAAGCGGATGGGCACCGGACTGCTCGAAGTCTTCGGGGAGGAGTGCGAGGCCTGTGCCGGCCGCGGCGTCATCACCCATGAGGTTCCGGTGGAGCACCGCCGCAGCACCAGCCACAACGGCAGCACCGGGAACGGCGTGGTGGCGCATGCGGTGTCTGAGGAGAATCACCAGCAGCACTTGAGGCAGGAAAAGCAGTCCCGCGGCGACCGCAAGCGTAACCGCAGCCGGGGCCAGGGTGCCCCGCAGCAGGCTGTTGCGGCGGCTGCCGAGGAGCCCGCAAAAACCGAGGAAGCGGGCAACACCGACGCCGAGCGGCAGGCCAAGGCCAAGGCCGAGGCGGCACGTGCGGCGCTGGCCACCATAGCGGCCGCAACGGCTGCCGCCCACGACGCCGTCGAGGCGGGCGAGCGGGCTCCCGGCGGTTCCAAGCCGGCATCGGAGGTTTCGGCCGCCGAAGCGCCGTCGGCAGCACCGGCCCCCGAAGATGGTGCAACCGATGCGGGCACCGTGCTGCAGATCCAGGGCGAAACCGTCGTGGTTCCGCGCCGGGACCGCCGCGCGCCGGCGCAGGAGGAGTCCCGCTTCACCCTGGAAAGCCTCACCGAGGCCTTCAACGAGGTGGCCGCAGCCGCCGCACCGGAAGGCCGGAATGCACCGGAAGCCCGGCAGGAGCCGGTTCGGTCCGCCGACGCGCGGAATGAGCCGCAGGCTGCCCGCACGGCACCCCGTCGTTCGCGGCGAAGCAGCGCCGCTGCCCGGAACGTGCAGGCAGCACCGCTGCAGGCCGCGCCGGCCCACAGCAGCCCGGAACCGGCCGCGGAAGCCCCGGAAGCCCCGGCAGCCGTCCAGCCGCCGGCTGCCGCACCGGTAGGGTCCGCCGCGCCGGTGGCTGACCGGCAGGCTGCCGCAGCTCCGGTTCGGACGCCGCGCCGCCGCCGTGCCGCCGGCAGCCCGCAGGGAGCAGCGGGAGCGGATGCCATCCAGACGGGCGGTACCGAGCCTGCGGCTGCGCCGGTGGCCGTCCGCCACGCGGCGGCGCCGGCAGCTGCCCAGAAGCAGGAGAAGCGTCGTGAGTCCGCCGGCAGTGCGCCCGTGATCCTGGGCGTCGGCGTCCCGGCTTCGGAGCTCTAACCGGCTCGGAAGCCCGCTCAGCAGTGCTAAAAGAGGAGGCGGCCATCCCCGCAACAGGGGGTGGCCGCCTCCTCTTCTGCCGGGAGGCCACGAAGCCGCCGGAAATGCTATAAAGTAGAGCGAGAGCAGTAACGCCCCGAAAGGGGTGTCCGCCCCGGGAAACCCAGCATTTGCGGGTTGTCGGTTACGTAGCGTAACCTTGAACTTCGGTGCGAACGCCTTCCAACCGTTTATCGGATACAGGGCGTGACTGCATGGCGCAAGGCGGGCACATATCCAGCCCAGCTAAATGCGCATCCAAGTATTAAACGTCGAGAGAAGTGAGTTCCCAAGTGGTGTACGCGATTGTCCGCGCTGGCGGCCGCCAAGAAAAGGTTTCCGTCGGAGACCTCGTAACCCTGGACCGCGTCCCCGGTGGAGCCGGCAGCACCTTTGAGCTGCCCGCCCTGCTATTGGTTGATGGCGACCAGGTCACCTCTTCCGCACAGGACCTGGCTAAGGTCACCGTGACGGCAGAGATCGTTGAGAATTTTCGGGGTCCGAAGATTGTCATCCAGAAGTTCAAGAACAAGACCGGTTACAAGAAGCGTCAGGGCTACCGCTCCTCGCTCACCAAGGTCAAGGTTACGTCCATCAACTCCTGATTCTCGTGCCGGCTCCATCAGGAGCCGGGAACGCGGGAAGCATCCCGCCCCCTGAGTTTCATAATCAGTTAGCAAAGGCAGGCAGTAGAAAATGGCACATAAGAAAGGTGCGAGTTCCACTCGCAACGGTCGCGACTCCAACGCCCAGTACCTCGGCGTAAAGCGTTTCGGCGGCCAGGTTGTCAAGGCAGGCGAAATCATCGTCCGCCAGCGTGGCACCCACTTCCATCCGGGTGAGGGCGTTGGCCGCGGAGGCGACGACACCCTGTTCGCTCTCGAAGCGGGCGCAGTTGAATTCGGCAGCCGTCGCGGCCGCCGCGTCGTGAACATCGTGGCTGCTGCAGCCGCCGAGTAATCACCGGCAAATAGCTTTTCCGACGGGGCGGGCCTTGATGGCCCGCCCCGTCGTCTTTTAAGCCGAGTAGAATCGGCATGAACAAAAAATTCCCTGAAGGAGAACCATGGCCAGCTTTGTAGACCGTGTAGTACTGCATGTTTCGGGCGGTACAGGCGGCCATGGTTGCGTGTCCGTAAAGCGTGAGAAGTTCAAGCCCCTGGGCGGTCCCGACGGCGGCAACGGCGGCGACGGCGGCGACGTCATCCTCCGCGTTGACTCCAGCGCAACCACCCTGCTCGACTACCACCACGTCCCGCACCGCCACGCCACCAACGGCGGCAACGGCATGGGCGACTGGCGCAACGGCAAGACCGGCGAAACGCTGATCCTGCCGGTTCCGGACGGCACCGTGGTCAAGAACAAGGACGGCGAAGTTCTTGCCGACCTCGTCGGCGAAGGAGCCGAGTACATTGCGGCCGCCGGCGGCCAGGGCGGCCTGGGTAACTCCTCGCTGTCATCCCAGAAGCGCAAGGCTCCCGGCTTTGCCCTGCTGGGCGTGCCCGGGGACGAGCGGGACATCGTCCTGGAACTCAAATCCATCGCCGACATTGCCTTGGTTGGCTTCCCGTCCGCCGGCAAGTCCTCGCTGATCGCCGCCATGTCCGCGGCCCGGCCGAAGATCGCCGACTACCCCTTCACCACCCTGATCCCGAACCTGGGCGTGGTGGAAGCCGGCGACGTCCGCTTCACCGTTGCCGACGTTCCGGGCCTCATCGAAGGCGCCTCCGAGGGCAAGGGCCTGGGCCACAACTTCCTGCGCCACGTGGAGCGCTGCGCCGCCCTGGTGCACGTGCTGGACTGCGCCGCCCTGGAGACCGAGCGCGATCCGCTGGGTGACCTCGACATCATTGAAAAAGAGCTCGACAAGTACACCGTCGACATGAGCTTCGCCGGCACTGACGGTGACGTTGTGCCGCTGAACAAGCGGCCGCGCCTGGTGGCCCTGAACAAGGTGGACGTCCCCGACGGCCGTGACATGGCCGAATTTGTCCGCCCGGAGCTGGAGAAGCGCGGCTACCGCGTCTTCGAGGTTTCCGCGTCCAGCCACGAAGGACTGAAGGCCCTGGGATACGCCATGGCCGAGATTGTCCGCGATGCCCGCACCGCAGTGAAGGCCGCACCGCCGCGGGTCAAGACCCCGACGCTGCGCGTCCGCAACGCCGACCACAAGGGCGGCTTCACCATTCGCCGCGAAGAGCGCAACATGGAACCGCTGTTCCGCGTCCTGGGCGACAAGCCGGTGCGCTGGGTTGCCCAGACCGACTTCACCAACGACGAGGCCGTGGGCTACCTGGCCGACCGCCTGGCCAAGCTCGGCATTGAAGACAAGCTCTTCAAGGCCGGTGCCCATGCCGGTGACGCCGTGGTGATCGGTGAGGGCGACGGCGTCGTCTTCGACTGGGAGCCGACCATGATCGGCGGCGCCGAACTGCTGGCCGCTTCGCCGCGCGGCTCGGATATCCGGATCGAAGACTTCTCCCGCCCCACCCGTGAGGAAAAGCGCGAGGACCACCAGAAGCGCCGGGACGCCCGCGCCGCAGCCCGCGCAGAGCTGGAAACGGAACGTCGGGCCGGAATCTGGACTGAATCCGTGAACTATAAGCACAATCCGCCGGCAGCACCCAAAGACGGCGAATAGCGGCTTAACACAACCCGCCCGGGTGCGGGGATACGCATAGGGTGGTGGGGACATGACTGAAAAAAACACAGCATCCCCCCGCCCTGTCCCCGCGCCCAAGCGGGCGCTCCGCTCACGCTCCGGCCTCGCCCGCGCACAGCGGATCGTCGTCAAAGTGGGATCCTCTTCCCTAACCTCAGTGGCCGGAGGCATCTCCGACGAGGCCCTGACCGGCCTGTCGGATGTCCTCGCCGCCCGCCACGCGCAGGGCACCGAAATTATCCTGGTGTCCTCCGGCGCGATTTCCGCCGGCCTGGCACCCCTGGGGCTGTCCAAGCGCCCCACCCAGCTTTCCTCCCAGCAGGCCGCAGCCTCAGTGGGGCAGGGCCTTCTGATGGCCAGGTACACCGAAGCCTTCGGCAAACACGGCGTCACGGTCAGCCAGGTCCTGCTCACCATCGAAGACCTGATGCGCCGCACCCACCACGCCAACGCCCACCGGGCCATGGAGCGGCTGCTGAACTTCGGCGTCGTGCCCATCGTGAACGAAAACGACACGGTGGCCAGCCACGAAATCCGCTTCGGCGACAACGACCGCCTGGCCGCGCTGGTGGCGCACCTGGTGAAGGCCGACGCGCTGATCCTGCTCTCCGACGTCGACGCCCTGTACGACGGTCCGCCCTCGGAGGGCGCCGTCCGCATCCCGGAAGTGACCGGACAGAAGGACCTCGAGGACGTGCGCATCGGCAAGGTGGGCCGGGCCGGCGTGGGCACCGGGGGCATGGCCACCAAGGTCGAGGCCGCCACCATCGCCGCCGAATCCGGCATCCCCGCCCTGGTGACGTCCACGGCGAACGCCGCCGCAGCGCTGGCGGGGGAGGACGTGGGAACCTGGTTCACCGGCCGCGGCCGCCGCCAGTCCATGCGCCTGCTGTGGCTGGCGCACGTGGCCCGGCTCCAAGGCACACTCGTGGTCGACGACGGCGCCGCCAGGGCGGTTGCGGACCGCCGCCGCTCACTGCTGCCGGCGGGCATCGTGTCCGTGGAGGGCCATTTCGAGCCCGGGGATCCGGTCGCCGTTGCCGGCACCAACGGAGCTGTCATTGCCCACGGGCTGACCAACTACGGGTCGGACGAACTGCCGCAGATGCTCGGCCGGTCCACCCGTGAACTGTCCAAGGAACTGGGCCGCGCCTATGAACGGGCAGTGGTGCACGTCAACGACCTGGTGGTCCTGCAGGACGGCGGGCAGGCCTCCGCCGCGTCCGCTGCCGCTGCGGGTTCCTCCGTTGCAACCCCGCAGACCCTCAATACACTGGGAGCATGAGCGCCGTGAAGACATCAGTTACCGACACATCAGCCGCCCCGGCCGACACCGCGGCGGCGGAAGCCGAAGCCGGTGTGCACACCGCCGCCGACCGCGCCCGGACCGCTTCCCGGATCCTGGCCCGCGCCAACCGGGCATGGAAGGACCGCGGACTGCTGGAAATCGGCAGGAACATCGTGGCCAAGCGGGACCTGATCCTGACGGCCAACGCCAAAGACACTGCCGCGGGCCGGGAGAAGGGAACCTCCGCGGCGCTGCTGGACCGCCTCACCCTGACACCGGAACGGATTGACGCACTGGCAGCAGCGCTGGAAATGCTGGCCGGCCTGCCCGATCCGGTGGGCTCCGTTGCCCGCGGCCAGACCCTGCCCAACGGCCTGCGCCTGCGCCAGGTGCACGTGCCCATGGGCGTGGTGGCAGCCATCTATGAAGCCCGGCCCAACGTCACTGTCGATATTGCCGGCCTCGCCCTGAAAAGCGGCAACGCTGTGCTCCTGCGCGGCGGCAGTGCCGCGGCGCAGACCAATGCCGTCCTGGTGGACATCATCCGGGATTCCCTGGACGCCGTCGGGCTGCCCGCCGACGCCGTGCAGGGGGTGGACGCGTACGGCCGCGCCGGCGCCAACGCGCTGATGAAGGCCCGCGGCAAGGTGGATGTCCTCATTCCGCGCGGCGGCCGGGACCTGATCCAGACAGTGGTGGCCAATGCCGCCGTTCCGGTGATCGAAACAGGCGAAGGCAACGTCCATATCTATCTGGACAGCAGCGCGCCGGTGGAGATGGCGGTGGACATCCTCCTGAATGCCAAGACCCAGCGGCCCAGCGTCTGCAACACGGTGGAAACCCTGCTGGTGCACCGCGACGCGGAGGCCACCGCCGACGTCCTGGCCGCCTTGGCCGCGGCCGGGGTACGCCTGCACGCCGATGAGCGGGTGCTGGCCGCCCTTCCCGCCGGAGTCGAGGCGCAGGCCGCCGGGGACGAGGACTGGGGGCGCGAGTACATGGACCTGGACCTGGCCGTGGCGATGGTCGATGACTTGGACGAGGCGCTGGACCACATCCGCCGCTGGACCACCGGGCACACCGAGGCGATCATCACCAACGACCTGGCCAATGCGGAACGCTTCATCGCCGAGATCGACTCGGCAGCCGTCATCGTGAACGCGTCCACCCGGTTTACCGACGGCGGCGAGCTGGGGCTGGGGGCCGAGGTGGGAATCTCCACCCAGAAGATGCACGCCCGCGGCCCCATGGGGCTGCGGGAGCTGACCACCACCAAATGGATCGTTCAGGGTGACGGGCAGATCCGCATCTGAGGCGGCCACGGGGATGGGTCCGCGGCACTCCCGGGTGCGCGGGTTCAGCCCCTCTGCGCTTACGCGTAGACTTGAAGGAAACCACGACTCCGTCAGCCATGCCGGCGGGTTAATAACTCATAGCTCTCTAGGGGAGATCCATGCTGATCCAGCTTTCCAGTGCTGTACTTGCTGCCAGTGAGACGGCCGAGGCACACGTGTCGATTCCGATGCCTCCGATCATGTACGCCGTCATCATCATGGGTGCCCTGCTGGCCCTGATGCTTGCCACCGTCTCCTTCCAGAGCCTGGGCCACCGCCACGAGGCGACGCCGGAGTATGTCGATCCGCAGCGCCAGTTCCCCAATAAGCACGACCACGGCCAGGGCATCGAGGGCTGATTCCTCCGTGGAATCAGGAGAAACCAACTTGTCGGCGGCACAGCCTCAGCCGCACGCCCGGCCGCTGCGCCTGGGCGTGATGGGCGGAACCTTCGACCCCATTCACCACGGCCACCTTGTGGCCGCCAGTGAGGTGGCTTCGGTCTTCGACCTGGACGAAGTGGTTTTCGTGCCGACGGGGGAGCCCTGGCACAAGTCGGCCCGGGAGGTCAGCCCGCCGGAGCACCGCTACCTGATGACGGTGATTGCGACGGCGTCGAACCCCCGGTTCACCGTCAGCCGCGTCGATATTGACCGCCCGGGTCCGACCTACACCATCGACACCCTCCGTGACCTGCGGGCAGCACGTCCGGAAGCGGAACTGTTCTTCATCACCGGCGCCGATGCCATGGCACAGATCCTCTCCTGGAAAGACATTCAGGAGCTGTGGTCGCTGGCCCACTTTGTGGGGGTCACCCGTCCCGGACATGTCCTGGAAAACATGGGCCGCGATGATGTCAGCCTGCTGGAGGTACCGGCCATGGCCATCTCCTCCACTGATTGCCGGGAGCGGGTGGCCGACGGGGAACCGGTCTGGTATCTCGTGCCGGACGGCGTCGTCCAGTACATCGCCAAGCACGGGCTCTATGAAGCTGAACTTCGGCACGCACAGCAGTCCCCAGCCCCCACGCAAGAACCCGTAGCATAACCAAACGAAACCGGATGGGTAGGAAATGACAAACGGTCCAGAGTCCGCAGACGCAGCGCGCCGCAGCCGCCGCGCGGATGACGTGCCGGCGGACGCCGCTGCCGGGCCCCGCGAGCGGGAATCCCAGCAGCGGGCCGGGGACCGCGAGGCCATGAGCGCATACAAGGCTCTGACGGACAAGCAGGCGCGTTCCGACGACGCCGCGAATCCGCCCACCCGCCGCCAGCTGAGGCTCCAGCAGCAGCGTGCCGCCGGCGCCGCGGGCGGAGGCACTGCGCCGGAGGACCCGGCTCCGGCCGGCGCTCCTGCGGTGGATGCGCCTCCCGCCAGCCTGCACCCGGTGCGGGAAGGCGGGCGCCGTGACCGGCGTCGTCGTGCGGAGGAAAGTCCGGCCCGCGGCCTCCCCGTCGTTGCTGTGGCAAAGGGCGCTGAAACGGTTGAAGATCCGAATTCCGATGTTGCCGGCATGACCGTCGAACAGGCCCTCGTGGCCCGGGAAGCGCTGCACGAGCAGGCCCGCAACCAGGTGGCAGCCATGGAGGCCATCCAGGCAGAGGACCCGCAGGCCGTCGATCTGGAGCTGCTGGCCCAGCAAAAGGCGCTGGCAGACCGTGCCGCGGTGCTGAACCGGCGCACTCAGAGCATGCAGCGGCTGTCGCCGGAAAACGAGCAGCGCAAGCCCTTGTCCAACGACCCGTCCACCGCGCACAACCTGGCGATGGTCACCCCCTTGGAGTTCGACCGGGTACCAGGCACTGACCGCCCTGTCATGCGGCGTCCGCCCACCTCCCATATACCCATCGTCACCTCAAACACCTCGAAGCAAGCCGGCCGTGAGGTCCCCGCACCGGCGCAGGGAACTCCCCGCGCCGGCGACAAACGCTTTGAGGTACGCCGGCCGTCGGGGTCCACCGACGTACGGCCCTCGCGCATCCTGGCCCGGGCGGATGCCCTGGTCATCGCGCCCCTGGATCCTGCCGAGGGCGTCAAGCCCGTCGGTGCACGAAGCGCTTTCGGGCTTGACCCGTTGGACGTAATGACGGCCGGACTCGGCCGTACCCGGCGACTGCGTTTTGTATCGTTGGGAATTGGTGGTCTGGGCGTGATTGCCCTGGCCATCTCAGTAGCAATAATCGTCGGCGGCTAAGGCAGCTGATGTTAAACAAGGAGACACTTTGAGCGCCACCGAATCATCCATCGACATTGCACGGGTGGCCGCCCAGGCAGCGTCCGGCAAGCTGGCAAACGACATCGTTGCCATTGACGTCAGCGAACGCCTCGCCATCACCGACGTGTTCCTGATCGCCTCGGCTTCCAACGAGCGCCAGGTCAACTCCATCGTGGACGGCATCGAGGAGGAGCTGGCGAAGAAGGGCCTCAAGCCCGTCCGCCGCGAAGGCCGCAGCGAGGGCCGTTGGGTCCTGCTCGACTACGCCAATGTTGTGGTGCACGTCCAGCACGAGGAAGACCGCGTCTTCTACGCCCTGGAACGCCTGTGGAAAGATTGCCCGGCAATCGACCTGCAGATCAAAGATGCAGCTCCCGCAACCCCCGACGCCGAGTAGCACCTGCCGCCTGTGACTATGTCCGCTGGCTGGGATCCGGCCCGTACCGGCAAACGTGTTGTCTTCTGGCGGCACGGACGCACGGAGTGGAACCGCGCCGGAAGGTTCCAGGGCCAGCAGGACATCGCCCTGGATCCGTCCGGAGCGCACCAGGCAGTGGCGGCGGCCGCGGTGCTGCGTCATCTGCACCCGGATGTGATTGTCTCCTCGGACCTCAGCCGGGCCCTGGCCACCGGCCGGGCACTGGCGGAGGCCACCGGGAAACCGATCAGCACCGATCCGCGCCTGCGGGAAACCTTTGCCGGGTCATGGGAGGGACTGTATTTCGCTGACATCGCCGCCCGGTTCCCGCAGGAGCAGGCCGGCTGGGCGGCCGGCGACGGCGATGTGCGGGCCGGCGGCGGTGAAAGCCGTGTGGACGTCGGCCGCCGCGTGGCGCAGGCCGTCACGGAAGCCGCCGACGCCATGGAACCCGGCGCCACGCTGGTGGCGGTCAGCCACGGCGGGGCCATCCGGGCCGGAATCTGCGCCCTGCTGGGCCTGCCCACGGAATCGTGGACCGTCATCAGCGGAGTCTCGAATACCCACTGGTCGATCCTCGAAGAGCGCGATGCAGCGGCCGGCGGTGCACGCTGGAATCTGGCACAGCACAATGTGGGGTTGGACGCCCTCCCCAGCGGCCCGCTGGAAGGATGAGTCCGGTGGAAGGATGAGCCCGCTGGAAGGATGGGGCCGGGCCGGGGGCATCCTCCGGCCCGCTCGAATTCCACCCGTGTGGTTCGATTTTGCACTCGGTTATTTCTGTACTAAAGTAGAGGAGTTGCTTCGGCCCGGGGGATACAAAATCCGCCGATTCGGGCATAGTTGAAACAGTTTATTGGGGCTGTGGCGCAGCTGGTAGCGCACCTGCATGGCATGCAGGGGGTCAGGGGTTCGAATCCCCTCAGCTCCACCAATAAGCTCCTGCGCAGGCAGGGTTTATGTTCATCTTTTCCTTCCGGAATTCTTCCGGGAGCACTGATGATGAATGATGGAAAACAACTGAATTGGGGCTGTGGCGCAGCTGGTAGCGCACCTGCATGGCATGCAGGGGGTCAGGGGTTCGAATCCCCTCAGCTCCACCAATGAATTGATGAGAAACACCGGTTCCCCTTGCGGGGGCCGGTGTTTTGCTGTGCCGGCCCGTTCCCCCTAGCCAGCAGCGCGGGCACTGCCTCAGAATGCAGGAATGGCTGAACTGCTCCAACCCCGCCGGCCGGTTCCGATTTGGGTTCGCTGCCGGCCCGGCGCGCGCTGACATGGAAAAGATCTCCGCGGCACTTTTGCTGGCCTTCACCGTGCTTGCGCTGCTCTGGGCAAACCTGCCGTTCGGGGCGACCTACGGCGAGTTCTGGGACACCGCCGTCGATCTGCGAGTGGGCGGGCTGGACCTCGAGATGACCCTTCACGACATCGTGAACGATGCGTTGATGGCGTTCTTCTTTTTCACCGTCGGACTGGAGGTGAAACGGGAGTTCGCGGTCGGTGAGCTGACTGACCGCTCGCGTGCCGTGGTGCCGGTGGCGGCGGCGCTGGCGGGACTGCTGGTGCCAGCGGGGATCTTCCTGGCGCTGAATCCTTCCGGGGAAAACGCGACGGTGTGGGGTGCGGTGATCTCCACCGACACGGCGTTCCTGGTGGGGGCACTGGCTGTCGTCGGCCCCCGCTTTCCCGGCAGGCTTCGGGTGTTCCTGTTGACCCTGGCCGTGGTGGATGACATCGGCGCGCTGGCAGCCATCGCTGTGTTCTACACCTCCGGACTGGAGCTGCTGCCCCTGCTGACGGCTGTCGTCCTGCTGGTGCTGGTGGCCCTGGTCCGGTTCCTTCCCACCGGCCGTGGCCCCGCCTACACGGTGCTCAGCCTCCTGACGTGGGCCGCCACCTACGCCTCCGGGGTGCACGCCACCCTGGCCGGTGTTGCCATCGCGCTGATGATCCCGGTCTTTCCGCCGCGCCGCCCGCAGGTGGAACGCACCGAAGAGCTGGCCCGGGCGTTCCGGCAGTCGCCGACGCCGGAGTATGCAGCCGCGACTGCCCGGAGCCTGAAGGAGTCCATTTCGATCAACGAACGGCTCCAGGGCACCTACGCCCCGTACGTTTCCTTCCTGATCCTGCCGCTTTTTGCCCTGGCCAACGCCGGCGTGCTGCTGGACGGTGCCACGCTCGCGGCCGCCTGGCAGTCCCGGCTGACCTGGGGAATCATCATCGCGCTGGTGGTCGGCAAAACGCTGGGCATCACTGCTGCCACTGCGCTGCTGCGCCGGACCGGTGCGGGCCAGCTGGCGCCCGGGCTGACTCTGGCCCGGGTGGGCGGGGGAGCGGCCCTGTGCGGCATCGGATTCACCATTTCCCTGTTCATCGTGGATCTCGCCGTCGAGGATGAACGGCTCCAGGCCGAAGCCCGGGTGGGGGTTCTCTCGGCTTCGGTTCTGGCCTTCCTGCTCGCCTGGGCGTGGTTCCGGCTGGTCGACCGGCTGCAACCGGCGTCGACAGTCGGGCGGTTCCTGGTCCGCGGCTTCGACCCGGCCCGCGACCACTTCCGCGGCAATCCGGATGCACCGCTCCAGCTGGTGGAGTACGGGGACTTTGAATGTCCGTTCTGCTCACGGGCCACTGGCTCCATTGACGAGGTGCTGGAGCATTTTGGTCCGCGGCTGGTCTACGTCTGGCGGCACCTGCCGCTGACCCGCGTGCATCCCCATGCCGTGGAGGCGGCACGCGCCAGCGAAGCTGCGGACCGGCAGGGATCCTTCAGAGAGTACGGCCGGCTGTTGTTCCGCCGGCAGGATCAGCTGGAACCCGACGACCTCATAACCTACGCCCTGGAACTGGGGCTCGACGGCGAATTGTTCCGCAGAGATCTGCAGTCAGGCCCCGCGGCGAACCGGGTCGAAGATGACGCGCTGGACGCGGAATTCATGGACCTGCATTCGACTCCCACCTTCTTTATCGGTTCCGTGCGGCATTACGGGCCCTATGATGCGCCGTCCCTGATTCGTGCCCTGGAAGGATCTGCGGCACAATGACGGCACGATGACCGGCCTGAGTTCTTCATCGGGTTGATGATGACCTTGTCGCTTCACCGGAGGACCTCAAGTCCCGCATCGAAGCCGCTGACGAAGCCGTCTGCGTCGAGCTCGGAAAGCTCCTCTACCTAAACCCCTCAGAGCTGGTCCTGGGCGGATAAAAATGCCCCAAGTCACCCAATGACCACTGCATTTATGACGACGAGGGGGACGCGAACCACGACTTCTGCCTGATCTGCGGCGGCCCGAGCGAACGTCAATAGGCGGGACGTATGTTGGTACTGTTCAGCAGGAACGAGAAATGGGGAGCAGTCATGGGCCTTGACGACCTGATGTCAGATGGTGATGCCCGGGAGCGCGAACGGGAACAACGCATTCAGGATGACTGGGATCGCCAGGAAGCCAAAAGACGCGTTGAGGCAGAGCGTGAAGAGTTCCGTAAGCGGGAGGAAGCACGCTCGAACCCCCATCTGGCGCTGAAGCATCTTGAAGAAGTCCGTACGGCAGCGGCGGCAGAGGATGCACTCGCAAGAGCTGAAGCGTCGAGGATTAACGGACAGGTCCTGCATCTGCTAGATGTCGAATCCAGGTTTGTCCGGCGCCGGGATCACTTCCTGACGGCGGGGGAGGCGAATCACGCAGAGTCACGTCAGGTTGCCGAGCTGGCCGGCACCGCAGAGCGCCTGCGGCAAGGGGTCGAGGCCATCCGCAAGAGGTTGGCGCCCTCCGAAGAAAGAGTCTCGGCCCAGGCAAAGAAGACCTCCGGCAATCTGGCCCGCATCGACAAGGCCATAACCCGGCTGAACGACGCCATGAAGTCCCTGGAACTGGTGAAGCTGGAGCAGGCCAACCAGGAGCGCATCAAGTCAGTTGAGCGGGCGAGCTTTGATCGGCTCGCCCAGCTTGGCGGGGCCTACGGCATCCAGCCGGCAACGGAAGTGACAGCCGCAAGCACCCAAGTGGACGTTGACTATCGTGTCCGTGAAGTTACTCGCCTGGCCTACGAGGCCGAAGCACTTGTTGAGCTGCAGAGGGAGCGCCTTTCATGAACGAGGTCAGTGTCTGGTGGAAGGTCTACGTTTTCAAGGTGAACGAGAACCGGATCCTTCTGAACAAGCTGGTGCGAGAGCTGCATCCCGAAGCCCCTGAAATCTTGCTTGAGCACGTCAATGCCCTTATCGGCAGCAAGGGGAAGGCGACAGTGACGGGCGGCGGCGCGGAGCTCATTTTGACCCGTGGCGAGACAAAGCACGAGGGCGGCATGCACCACCAGATTTTTGTGAGCTTCCCACTGGGAGACTACGGGCTGGCGGAGTTTGACCGAATCTCGGCAAGCCTGACCCACAGCACGCCGGTGGCCGCAGCGATCGAGCTTATCAAACGTGAAGAGGCCCTGCTTCCGCCGCTGCGTGCATCACTTCCTTTGGAGTCTGGCGCGCCACAGGGTGCCGTACACGCCCGCAATCAGCCGCCGATGAAGCAGCCCAACGAGAGACCGAGGACGTTCAGGCAGGCCTTTATGGACGGCTGGAACGGAACGGGTGACTCCTCGTAGTCAGGTCTCGTGTTCTCCACCCGGGGAGGGATAGTGCTTTCGCCGCGCGCATGGATATGGAAAACACCTCATCTCCGGCCACAAATACCATCATTGTCACCACCACGGTCGTGCCGCCTGCAGCGCAGCCTCCGAGACCAGACCTCGAATAAGCGGGCGGTGGCCCGGCGTCAGCGGCCGGTGGCCGGGCCGTGCGGAACCGCGCCGCGGAGCACCCCGGCGACAAGGAGTCCCTGCCCGGCGCAGTAGGTCAGCATGACGAGGGGATTGGACCACTCCGGCATCGCGTCGGGCATGAAAATGCGCAGGGCCAGGACTGTGTCGGAAGCAAGGAACAGCAGCCCGCCGACCGCCACCATTGGACGGCACCGCGCTGCCGTTGCCGCGGTCCCGGCGAGCACCAGCCCGTAGGCGGCCACGGCGAGAGTCAATCCGCCCAGCGTTGGCCACAGCACCAGCAGCATCAGCAGCCACCACGCCGCATAGGCCAGGCTCCACCCGGGAAACGGTCCCACAGCGGTGTATCGGCCCAGCAGCCAGATGTAGCAGAGATGCGCGAGGCCAAACGAACCGAGCATGACCGGCAGCTCCGGCGCGAAGGGGAAGAACGTGCCGGCGCCGTCGCCCAGCCAGGAAAAGAGCAGGGCCGCAAGCAGCAACAGAGCAGGCGTGCCCCGCAGGAAGCCGCGGCCGCCCCACAATGCTGCGGCGGCCAGCAGGGGCATCAGCGCAAGCTTGGTCGGCTCCGCAATCTCATCGGCACCGAGGGCGCGGGCGCCGATGTGGACCGCCGAAACCGCGGCAAACGGAAGGAAACTCAAATACCGGTAGCGGGGAAGAGCACGGGGCAGGGCAGCGGTCTGGTCACGGGCGGGCGGAGTCACGGTATTCCTTCGAGTTGATGGGAGCCCAATCTATCGATTGACGGGCCAACAGCGCAGTGCGGCGCGCCCTGCCGTTACGCCAGCACCCTGTCCAAATAGTCGTTGCTGAAGATCCGGTCCGGGTCCAGCCGGCCCCGCACCGAGAGGAAGTCCGCGAACGGACGCGCCGCTGAGGTCAAGGGCAGCGGCTGGCTGCGTGCCGCGTGAACGGGTCATCGCCGGTCCTTCGTCTAGGTGCTTCCCGCCGGTTTTCCGGATGCCGGGACATGCACCGGATAGTAGCTTCTTTTGCCGCAGATCAGCCGCAGATCACGTGGAATCACGTCGGTGGGAGAGCCGGAGCCCTGGCATGCGGGAGGGCTGTCACATGGTTTTTCCAGACAACCGGGTTAGGCTGGGGTATCTGCAGAGCAGCATTGCTCGTATACCGTCGGCTGGGAAGTCGAAGAAACCCCCGAGGGCCGCATGAGCACAACTGCACAACCAGCTGCACCGAAGACCCGCACCAATTCCGTCGTCAGCACCTATTCAGGGCTGCTGAAGGCTGTTCGTGAGGAAGGGCTGCTGAAGCGGCGCCGCTCCTTCTACATCACGACGTTTGTTTTTCTCTGTGCCGGCCTTGTTGCCGCCGGAACCGGGTTCTTCCTTATTGGCGAGAGCTGGTTCCAACTGCTGATCGCCGCTGCGCTGGGCGTGCTGCTGACACAGATGGCGTTCATTGCCCATGAGGCCGCGCACCGCCAGGTGTTCGAGTCCGGACCCGCGAACGACCGCGCCGGACGCTTCGTGGCCAACGCCGTCGTCGGCATCAGTTACCAGTGGTGGATGAACAAGCACAGCCGGCACCATGCCAACCCCAACACGGTGGGCAAGGATCCGGACATCGACATGGACACCATCTCGTTCCTGCCGGAGCAGGCCGCACGGCAAAAGGGCTTCATGGCTTGGTTTGCCCGCCGCCAGGGCTGGCTGTTCTTCCCGCTGCTGACGCTCGAGGGGATCAACCTGCACGCCACGTCCATCAAGCACCTGTTCGCCAACAAGCAGGTCAAGGGCCGCTTCACCGAGCTGTCCATGGTGTTCCTGCGCCTGGGCCTGTACGTCGCAGCGGTGTTCTTCTTCCTGCCGGTCGGAATGGCCTTCGCCTTCATCGGCGTCCAGCTCGCCGTCTTCGGCGTGTACATGGGTGCTTCCTTCGCCCCGAACCACAAGGGCATGCCGATCATCCCCAAGGACTCCAAGGTGGACTTCCTCTCCCGCCAGGTCCTGACCTCGCGGAACATCAAGGGCACAGGCATGAACACGCTCATGGGAGGACTCAACTACCAGATTGAGCACCACCTGTTCCCGAATATGCCCCGGCCGCACCTGGCCCGCGCCTCGGAGATCGTCAAGGACTACTGTGCCGAGCACAAGATTCCCTACACGGAAACCACGCTGACGCAGTCCTACGGCATTGTGGTCCGTTACCTCAACGAGGTTGGCCTCTCGGCCCGGGATCCGTTCGACTGCCCCATGACTGCCCAGCGCCGCCTGTAAGCAGCACCGCCTGTAAGCAGTACCGCCGCAAGAAGCCGGCAGCACCGTTCCGACGGTGCTGCCGGCTTTTTGCTGTCCCGGCGGGTGTATCTGACACACTGGAGACATGTTGCCGACACCTTCAGACTCACCGTCCGCCCAGACCCGACCCGTCAAGGAACAGGCCAGCCACATCGGCATGCGGCTTGAAGATTCCCTGCACACCTACCGGGAGGGCCGGGCCCGGAAACGCGGTGAAGTGCAGACCATGCTGCCCTTCACCGGCTACGGCACCACTGAATGGGTCCGGGTGCTGGGCCGGGTGATCCTCGCAAAGCCCGGCCAGGCCGTGTCCGGTGGGAACTCCGCCGGCGCCCAGGTCATCCGGGACGGCATCCGCGGGTGGCGCAACTTCATGAGCCCGCCCATCAACAGCGCAAAAGTGACCGTGGAGATTGGTGACGACAGCTATTCGGTGACGGCGGACCGCGGCGGTGTTGTCGACGTGGTCATCCCCGCGCAGCTGGCTCCCGGCTGGACTTCCGTCACGCTCCGCTCGGAAGACTCCGAGGCCGCCGTCGCACCCGTGTACATCGTGGATCCCGCTGCTACCGTGGGGGTGGTCTCAGACATAGACGACACCGTCATGGTGACCGCGCTGCCGCGTCCCTTCCTGGCCGCTTGGAACACCTTCGTGCTGGATGAGCATGCCCGGACCCCGACACCCGGCATGGCCGTGATGATGGACCGCCTGGCCCGGGAGAATCCCGGCAGCCCCGTCCTGTACCTGTCCACCGGCGCCTGGAACGTGGCGGCGACGCTGACCCGCTTCATCACCCGCAACCTCTATCCGGCCGGGCCGCTGCTGCTGACCGATTGGGGCCCCACCCGGGACCGCTGGTTCCGCAGCGGCCCCGAGCACAAGAAGACGCAGCTGGAGCGCCTGGCGAAGGAATTTCCGCACATCAAGTGGCTGCTGATCGGCGACAACGGGCAGCACGACGAAGCCATCTACGCGGCCTTCGCCAAGCAGCATCCGGAAAACGTGCGGGCCGTCGCCATCCGGCAGCTCTCGGCCGGTGAGGCTGTCCTCGCCGGCGGCCGCTCCACTTCACGGGCGGGGGAGGCGCCGTCGGACATTCCGTGGATCTATGCGCCCGACGGCGCGGGGATGGCGCGGCAGCTTACGGAACTGGGCATTCTGCCCGCCGCCGGCTAGTTACTGGTGCTCCTCTTCGGCCCGGATCGTGCGCAGGATCCGGCGCATGCTCATGGCTAGCGAAGCGGTCACGTCCACCGGGCTGTCCGGGGAGGCGGCAGTGTTCATCTCGATCTGCAGCCGCCGGACGGCGTCCCGCGCCTGAGTGTGTTCCTCGCTGTCCGCATCCCAGGTTTCCACCGCCTCTCCGCAGGCCGTCATGGCCTCGGAGAGCGGTTCTGCCAGCTCGGCCGGAACCGGCATGTCTTGCGGACTGGTCCAGATGGCGGTGGCGAGGACCTCGGTCATGTCCTCCACATACAGCGTCACCCGTTCCATGGCCCGCAGGGCCTCGTAATCCGCGCTGAGGTCGCGCCCGTGGCGGCGGCGGCGGGGATTGCCGCGGTGGCTGGTCTCGGCCAGCTGGACCGACTCCCGCACCTCCTTGCTGAATGCGATGAGCTCGGTCCGGCGGTTGGACCATGCCTCGTGCTCGGGCGGCCAGGTTTCGGAGATGGCGGCGCCCATCTCCTTGAGCTGGCGGGCCAGGGACAGCCGCAGGGACTTCAAGCCGTTGACTGCGCCGCTGAGGTGCAGCGGAGGGAAGATGGCGGCGTTCACGGTCAGTCCCACCGCCACTCCCACAAGCATTTGCACCGCGTAGCCCGTGGAATAACCGTCCGGGTCGTCTCCGCCCATCACCAGCACAAAGAGGGCCGCCATGGGCAGGTACTCCCGCCCCGCACCGAGCTTGGGGATGCCGGCAAGCAGCACGCCCACCCCAACAATCAGCGCAATGGTCCACACCGAGGGGCCGCCGAACAGCAGGGCGATGAGGGCCAGTGCCATTCCGACCACCAGCCCGATCAGGGTCTGGAACCCGGCCTTCGCCGAGCCGAACACCGTCGGATACATGCTGACCAGCGCACCCAGCGGTGCGTAATACGGATACTGGGCAGCGACGCCGGGCACGAGGGGGGCCAGCGTCCACGCGATACCGACGGCCAGGGCAGCCTTGACGGCCAACTGAATGCGCGTGTAGTGCAGCATGCCCCTGACCTGGCCGGCGACGGACGACAGGGACGGGCGCAGCAGCCTTCCGGTCTTGCGAAAGAGATTATCCGTCGTGGTAGGCATCATCCCAGTATTACCGCAGCGTGCGGCCGGACGCGATTATGGTAGCCACGGTCACACCGCCGCCGCGGTGCCGCAGCGGCCGGCGGAGGGAGCCGCCGGCTCAGGGGACGGCAGCGGTCCGGGGCGCGATGCTCTGGGTCCGCAGAACCTCGGCCAGCTGGTCGAGGAAGAGCCGGACCTGCGGGTTCTCCCGTTCGTTGATGACCAGGGCGAAAATGCTGCGGGCCAACCGGATCTCCGGCACATCCAGGAGGACGACGCCGTCGTGCCGGTTGAGCATGGCCAATTCCGGAACCAGCGCGGCACCGACACCGGCGGCGGCCATTTCCAGGCTCGCATTGAAGTCGTCACAGTACGCAGCGACCCGGGGGTGGAGGTTGCAGCCGGCGAACAGCCGTTCGATGACCAGCGCATCCGGAGTGCCCGGGTGGTGCATGATCCAGGGCATGTCCGAGAGCTGTTCGGCGGAAATCCCCGATCCCTCCCGGATGCCCCAGGATCGGGGGAGGACAACCCGGAAGTCGTCGTCGCCCAGCCATTGGCGGCTGATCGTGGACGGCCACGCCAGTCCGCCCTGTCCCACCTGGTAGATAAGGGCGACGTCGAGTTCACCGCCGGTGCGCAGTCCCTGGATGGTCTGGCCCGGTTCCGCGACGGAGATCTTCAGATTGATGCCCAGGTCCTGCCAGCCCGGGGAGCCGACCAGCCGGGGGAGGGCGAAGGTGGCCAAGCTGGGAAAGATGCCCAGGCGCAGCTCCTGGCTGGTGCCGGCCTCGACCCGGGCGGTGGCCGCCATCAGGGCGTCCATGTCGGTGAGGACCTTGGCGGCGTGCCGGGCCATGACGACGGCGGCTTCCGTGGGCGCGGCTGTGCGGGCGGAGCGTTCAAACAGATGGGCGCCGGTGGCCCGCTCCAGGGCTGACATCTGCTGGGAGACCGCCGAAGCCGTGTAGCCCAGCCGGAGGGCCGCGGCCGCGAAGGAGCCTGCCCGGATGACCTCCAGGAGGGTCTTGAGGTGGATCGGGTTTATCACTGGTGCCGCCTTCCGCGGCGGATTGATATTCCGCCGTCGACCACTTTATCCGGTTGTGCTCCGGAGGCGGTTTGGAGGACGGCGGCGGGCGGGCCGCGGGTCTGCGCGGACCCGATGCGCAGCCGGCGGCGGCGACACGCCCAGCATTCGCGACACGCCTCCGAAATTGTGGCCTTGCCGACCCTTCACGGGGTGTGTGTTCGTTCTGCACAGCCTGTGGAGAACTCGGCTCGACCTGCGGGAATCCACGGAATTTTTCGGCCTGCCCTGTGCATTAACTGTGGACGAGGGCATCTCCTAATGACATACTTGTAATACATCATCTTGGGGTTCCCGTTGCGGCTGTGCACTAGATGTAGTGTCTGGATGTAGTATCAAGGGACAGACTTCAAGGCTTCACAAGGGGAGACCAACCATGACCGTTACGGTTTACACCAAACCCTCCTGCGTTCAGTGCAACGCTACTTACCGGGCGCTGGACAAGAAGGGCATCACGTACCAGATCGTGGATATGTCCCAGGATGCAGAGGCCCTGGAACGGGTCCGCGCGCTGGGTTACATGCAGGCTCCCGTCGTCGTCACCGAGCAGGATTCCTGGTCCGGTTTCCGCCCGGACAAGATCGACGCGCTTGCGCAGGCTTCGGTGTCCTCGGTCGCCTAAACAGGTTTCCGCAGCACCGCACCACACCCGTAATACCGCACCGTCAGGAGCGCAGGAACCATGACACTGGGGATAGCACACCGCTCCGGGATAACCCCGGATCCGGAATCCGCAGCAGACGCGCAGCCCGTCACCGACGCGCCCCTGATTTTCTTTTCATCGGCATCGGGGTACACCGGCCGGTTTGTCGAAAAACTGGACACGCCGGCGGGAAAGATCCCGCTGCATACCTCCGAACCCACACTGCTGGCCCAGCGTCCGTACGTACTGTTGCTGCCCACTTACGGCGGGACCGCGGAACAGCCCGGCGCGGCAGCACGCGGCGCCGTCCCCAAACAGGTCATCAAGTTCCTGAACATCGAGCACAACCGTTCCCTGCTCCGGGGAGTGATCGGCGCCGGCAACACCAACTTCGGGGACTCCTACTGCCTCGCGGCAGACATCATCGCCGTGAAATGCAAAGTCCCCGTTTTATACAGATTTGAACTCATGGGCACGTCCGACGACGTCGCCAAAGTTAACAAAGGATTGGAAGAGTTTTGGACGCATCAGTCGCAGAAGCCGGCATGACGGACTCCAAGGAGCTGCCGGAGGCCTACAAGGACCTGGGCTACCACGAGCTCAACGCCATGCTGAACCTGTACGGCAAGAACGGAGAGATCCAGTTCGACGCCGACCGCGCTGCTGCGCGCCAGTACTTCCTCCAGCACGTCAACAACAACACCGTGTTCTTCCATGACCTGGAAGAGAAGCTGGAATACCTCGTCAAGAACGAGTACTACGAGAGTGAAACACTCGACCAGTACTCCATGGACTTCATCCGCGAGCTGTACCAGCGCGCCTACAAGAAGAAGTTCCGCTTCGAGACCTTCCTCGGTGCGTTCAAGTTCTACACCTCGTACACGCTGAAGACCTTTGACGGCAAGCGGTACCTGGAGCGCTACGAAGACCGTGTGTGCATGGTTGCCCTGCACCTGGCCCGCGGCGACGAGAAGCTGGCCATGCAGATGGTGGATGAAATCATCGGCGGCCGCTTCCAGCCGGCCACCCCCACCTTCCTGAATGCCGGCAAGGCCCAGCGCGGCGAGCTCGTTTCCTGCTTCCTGCTGCGCATCGAAGACAACATGGAGTCGATCGGCCGTTCCATCAACTCCGCGCTGCAGCTGTCCAAGCGCGGCGGCGGCGTTGCCTTCGCGCTGACGAACATCCGCGAGGTCGGCGCGCCGATCAAGCAGATCGAGAACCAGTCCTCCGGCGTCATCCCGGTGATGAAGCTTCTTGAGGATTCCTTCTCCTACGCCAACCAGCTCGGTGCCCGCCAGGGTGCCGGTGCCGTGTACCTGCACGCCCACCACCCGGACATCAACCGGTTCCTGGACACCAAGCGCGAAAACGCCGACGAGAAGATCCGCATCAAGACCCTCTCCCTCGGCGTCGTCGTTCCCGACATCACCTTTGAACTGGCCAAGCGCGACGAGGACATGTACCTGTTCTCCCCGTACGACGTCGAAAAGGTCTACGGCATGCCGTTCTCCGACATCTCGGTCACCGAGAAGTACTACGAGATGGTGGACGACGCGCGGATCAAGAAGACCAAGATCAAGGCCCGCGAGTTCTTCCAGACCCTCGCCGAGATCCAGTTCGAGTCCGGCTACCCGTACATCATGTTCGAGGACACGGTGAACCGGGAAAACCCGATCGAGGGCAAGATCATCATGTCCAACCTGTGCTCCGAGATCCTTCAGGTCTCCGAGCCCACCACGTACAACGATGACCTCTCCTACGCCGAAACCGGCAAGGACATCTCCTGCAACCTGGGTTCGCTGAACATCGCCAAGACGATGGACTCCCCGGACTTCGGCCGGACCATCGAGACCTCGATCCGCGCGCTGACCGCGGTGTCGGACATGAGCCACATCGGTTCCGTACCCTCCATCGCCAAGGGCAATGACGCTTCGCACGCCATCGGCCTGGGCCAGATGAACCTGCACGGCTACCTGGCGCGGGAGCGGGTGCACTACGGCTCCGAAGAAGGCATCGACTTCACGAACATCTACTTCTATTCGGTGGTCTACCACGCAGTGCGTGCGTCGAACCTGCTCTCGATTGAAACCGGCCGCAGGTTCGCCGGCTTCGACCGGTCCAAGTACGCCACCGGAGAGTTCTTCGACAAGTACGTCAATCAGGAATGGGTTCCCCAGACGCAGCGCGTCCGCGAGCTGTTCGACGGCATCCACATCCCCACCCAGGCTGACTGGGCGGCGCTGAAGGCTTCCGTCATGGAGCACGGCATCTACAACCAGAACCTGCAGGCTGTGCCGCCGACCGGCTCGATCTCCTACATCAACAACTCCACCTCCTCGATTCACCCGGTGGCCGCGAAGATCGAGATCCGCAAGGAAGGCAAGCTCGGCCGCGTGTACTACCCGGCGCCGTACCTGACGAACGACAACCTTGAGTACTACAAGGATGCCTACGAAATCGGCTACGAGAAGATCATCGACACCTACGCCGCTGCCACCCAGCACGTGGACCAGGGCCTGTCCCTGACGCTGTTCTTCAAGGACACCGCCACCACGCGCGACATCAACCGGGCGCAGATCTACGCATGGCGCAAGGGCATCAAGACCATCTACTACATCCGCCTGCGCCAGCTCGCGCTCGAGGGCACTGAGGTGGAAGGTTGCGTCAGCTGCATGTTGTGACGTTTCAATATGTCATTTCTGCATAACTCCTCGCACCCTTTCAAGACAAGGAATTACTTATGACCGAGAAGCTGAAGCTGCTCAGCCACGTTGAGGCGATCAACTGGAACAAGATCCAGGACGACAAGGACGTAGAAGTCTGGAACCGCCTGGTCAACAACTTCTGGCTGCCGGAAAAGGTGCCGCTGTCCAACGACGTCCAGTCCTGGAACACGCTCACTCCGGACGAGCAGCAGCTGACCATGCGCGTGTTCACCGGCCTGACGCTGCTGGACACCGTGCAGGCCACGGTCGGCGCCGTCTCGCTGATCCCCGATGCGATCACCCCGCACGAGGAAGCCGTCTACACGAACATCGCGTTCATGGAATCGGTGCACGCCAAGAGCTACTCCTCGATCTTCTCCACGCTGGCCTCCACCAAGGAGATCGACGAGGCTTTCCGCTGGTCCACCGAGAACGAGAACCTGCAGAAGAAAGCCCACATCGTCACCGATTACTACCGCGGCGACGATCCCCTGAAGCGCAAGGTGGCCTCCACCCTGCTGGAGTCCTTCCTCTTCTATTCGGGCTTCTACCTGCCGATGTACTGGTCCTCGCGGGCCAAGCTGACAAACACGGCCGACCTGATCCGCCTGATCATCCGTGACGAGGCCGTGCACGGCTACTACATCGGCTACAAGTTCCAGAAGGGCCTGGAAGGCGCTTCCGAGGAACGCAAGCAGGAAATGAAGGACTACACGTACGAGCTGCTCTTCGAGCTGTACGAAAACGAAGTCCAGTACACCCACGACCTGTACGACGGCGTCGGCCTGGCCGAGGACGTCAAGAAGTTCCTGCACTACAACGCCAACAAGGCGCTGATGAACCTGGGCTACGAGGCCATGTTCCCGTCAGCCCTGACGGACGTGAACCCGGCGATCCTGTCCGCGCTCTCCCCGAACGCTGACGAGAACCACGACTTCTTCTCCGGGTCCGGTTCCTCCTACGTGATCGGCAAGGCCGTGAACACGGAAGACGACGACTGGGACTTCTGACTTCCCGCTGAGTTTTCTGCTTTTGCCGCCGTCGCGGGCCTTCGGGTCCGTGGCGGCGGCAGCCGCATTTAAGGCAGGAAACGAAACCCTGCGGGGTTCCCTGGACCGGAGTCGGTGGATGGGCTCGTGGGGGAGGACCCGCCGGATCCCGCAACCGGTGCGGGTGTTGAGCTACATTGAGATCCCTGAAAGCAGTAACCACCGCTTCAGCTCTTGCACCGAACACTTCGAAGCATTCAGGCACTTACGAAAGTTGGACAATCCATGGTTTTCGAAAGACTGTCACTCTTGGCTGACGGCGGCACCGAAAACGGCGGTTATGTGACTCTGTGGATATCTTTTATTGCAGTGGCCCTGTTGGTCTTCGTGCTGATCAAAGCCTTCAAGCCCAAGAGGGCGGCCGGCGAGGAGGGCACGACCGCCGAGTCCGCCAAAAAGTGGACCATCACCGCTGAAGAGGTTGTTCTCACGCGGTTCAGGCCTACCAAATTCAAGGAAGGCTACGACCAGGATCAGGTTGATGATCTGCTTGACCGGGTAGTTCAAGAACTCCGGCGACTTCAGGAAGAAAACGAGAGTCTCGGGCTTACCAGGGCCAATCCTCGGCGCGGACCCGTTTCTGTTGGCGACCCGATTATTACTCCTGAACAACTAACGAGCCAGAAGTTCACTGCAACAAGACTCCGCGAAGGCTATTCGCAGGCCGATGTAGACGATTTCCTGGCCAAGGTTGTTGCGGGCCTTCGGGAGCGGATCGCGGAAAACAAGCGTCTCAAGGGTCAGTTTGCCGGAAACGGGCATTCCTAGAAAGACACTTCCCACACTTGCCGCAGCCGGTTACTCCGGAAGCATGCCCCGCAGTTTCGTCGTGGTGTTCCAGCTGCGGATGGTCATCGACTTGTAGAAGGGGGAAGCCGTGATGGCACTGAGTCTGCTCTTGGTCCGCTCGGCGCTCAGACGCTGGGAATAGATGACGCCGTCACCGGGCCAGACGGCGTCGACGCCTTCCCGCGGGTTGAAGGCGGTCATGGCCTCTCCGGCATCGATGCCCATCAGGAAGATGGCGTCGGAGTGGTATCTGGTTGGCTGCTCACCGAACCCCTCGGGTTTCTGCTCAACGACGGCCCGCAGCTGCCCGGGACTGAGGACCAGAACCTTGATGAGCTCGTCGTCGAGGGCGAAGTTGTCGATGAGGGCCGCTTCGATCCGGGGCCCGAGCACCTCGGGAGTATCGGCCGAAGTGAGCAGCACGTTGCCACTGGCAATGTAGGTGGACACCTGTTCGTAGCCCAAGTCCTCGAGATGCCCCTTCAACGCCTTCATCGGGACCTTGTTCCTACCGCCGACGTTGATGCCGCGCAGGAGGACCAAATACGGGCTCGGGTCCACGGCTGTCTCCATTCATTGGAGCCCCCTCCCGGGGCGGGCAGAAAGCGCAGTGCACTGCCCCGATTCGACCACATCGCCGACGCCCCCGGCAATGACAGCCCGCAAGGTTTGGTATTTCTGCACTTACGGGACCGGCGGCGATGATCCCTGATGCAACCGGTCGGTCGGCAGCGGGATCTCGATCGCCAGGGTCATGTCCGCGGATTTAGCGATCGCCCCGGCTACTGCCGGCGCCACGAGCACCCGGTCCCGGCGCACTTCCTGGATGAGCACCTGAACCTGCTGTCCATCGATGTCCAGCCACCAGGTCTCGACAAACATCCGCAGCCCGTCCAGCAGGCTTTCGGCCAGATCCAGCTCCGTGGGTTCGGCCCGCCGGCGGTGCAGCAGATCAAACGGCACGAACCCGCCGTCGGCCGTCATATGGATGTAGCCCACATGCTCGCCGTCCAGGTCCCGCAGATGGTCAAAGGTGTTTTCGGCGGGCATGGGCTGGGTCATGGGAGGACGCTAACACGACGACGACGGCGGGCGGCCGCAGCGGAGGCGGAGCAGCGGCCGGGGCTTAGCCCGCCGCTGCGCCGCCACCGGGTCAGTTAGTCGGCAACGCGGCTCCGCTGGTTGGTGTCCACGCCTGCCACAGCGCCGCCGTCGACCAGCAGGTCCACGCCGGTGATGAAGCTGGCATCGTGCCCGAGCAGGAACGCCGCGGCATTGGCGATGTCACCTGGGGTGCCCACCCGGCCGGTGCCGGATCCTTCGATCATGCCGCGCATGTGTGCGCCGGATTCACCGGCGAGCTCCTGCTGTCCCATCGGCGTGGAGATCACGCCGGGGCTGATGCTGTTCACGCGGGCACCGCGGGCGCCCCAGCGCAGGCTGGCGGACTGGACACGAAGCTGGTTGGCGCGCTTGGCCACGAGATAGGCGTAACCCGGGTTGTCGATCCCGGCAACGAACGGAATCAGGTGCAGATCATCCACCGGAACGGTGGCCAGGCTGGCGAGGACATCGGCGGGAATGCGGCCGCCCGACATGTAGGCGGACATGCTGGAAATGAAGACTCCGGCACCACCCGGGGCAATGACCTTCTCGAATTCCTCCAGCACCAGAGCGGTGCCGATCAGGTCGACGTTCCAGATCGCCTGCACCGGAGCCTGCACCGGGGAAACGCCGGCGGTGTGCACCACCTGGGTCACATGTCCCAGTTCCGCGGCGGTGGCAGCCAATGCCGCCACCGAATCGCGGGAGGAGACATCGACGGCCTGGGACACGACGTCGTACCCGTCACCCAGTGCGGTTGCGACCGTGGTTTCCAGGAGCGACTCGTTGAAGTCGGCCAGCAGCACCTTGCGGCCCGCACCCGACCGGCGAAGGACCGCCTGGCCCATTCCGCCCATACCGATAATTACCAATACTTCAGTTGCCATGACGCTCCAATTTCCAAGGGATCCGGGCAAGAATGACCCGGTATCTCCCCAGAATAGTCGGCTGCGTCATTAGCGGGCAGACCACTGGCGCCGAAGGTCCGCGCGCATCCGGCAAGCATACTGAGCACGCAGTCATCCTCGTCTCTGGGAACGGGATTACTGACCGGGCCGATATCCACAGTGGATCCAGAATGTTCGGATCTCCAGAATGTCCGGATCCAGAATGTTCGGATTCCCAATGTGAGGACCCGCAAAGCCACAACGTCCGCCATCCAAACAACGGCGTCTGTTCTTGTACAGAGTCTGGGGGATTCCGGCTGCTGCGCTCCTGCAACTACGGGACATTGCGGATCCTTGCAAGCCGCAGGTGCAAATTTATGCTTGCTTTTCATTGCATTTGGACCCGGCGTCAGCTAAAACGGGTATATAACGATTTACCTGCAAAATACTCGAGTTGGCTGGCCGGGCTGATGCTCTGAAATGTAGTGGCTTACGGTGTAAGAAGCGCACGGAACCCTCTATTCCGTGTTCGCCGTTAGGTCCCGAAGCCGTTCGTCCCGCATAAAGCAGTGCGAAAAGCCAATGGGGCTCCTAACATCCTGCGGAAACGCAGGAATCCACGACGTCATCCAGGAATATATGAAAACCACGACGCTTTCCACTGGTCTCACATCAGTAGCGCTGGCAGCTTTGCTGTCTATCACCTGTCTGGCAGGTCCGGCACAGGCCGCTGTCCCCGCCACGGGAACCGACAATCTCACCGACGGCATCAGCGAGGCTGAACAGGCCCGGATCATCGGCGAGGGCGGTGCGTCGATGGGGCAGGGCCTGCACCGGCTCAATGCCTCCGGCGATGCGCAAGTACCGGCGCCTGGCGAAGCCGGCACGCTTCCCGCGACGGGTGAAACGGTTGCGCCCGACGCCCAGTCTGTGCCCGAGGGCGGAGAAACCGCTGCCGCGGAACCCGATGCTTCTCCGGAGGCGGCAGCGGACCCGATGGCGGGAAACTGGCGGCCGGCGGGCATCCAGGGCATGGACGTGTCCAGCCACCAGGGAAATGTCGATTGGAACCACGCCTGGGCACAGGGATCACGGTTTGCCTACGCCAAGGCCACCGAGGGAACCACGTACAAGAACCCGAACTTCAACCAGCAGTACAGCGGGGCCTACGGTACGGGCATGGTTCGGGGCGCTTACCACTTCGCCCTGCCCAACGTCTCTTCCGGTGCGGTGCAGGCGAACTACTTCGTGGACAACGGCGGCGGCTGGTCCGCCGACGGAATGACGCTTCCGCCGCTCTTGGACATCGAGTACAACCCGTACGCGTCCCTGGGCAACACCTGCTTCAACATGAGCGCCAGCCAGATGGTCAACTGGATCCGGGACTTCTCCAACACGGTCAAGGCACGCACCGGCCGCGCCCCGATGATCTATACGACCACCGACTGGTGGGTGACCTGCACCGGCAACAGTGCTGCCTTCCGGGACAACCCGCTGCACATCGCCAGCTACAACCACGTCGGCGCCGGTGCGCTTCCTGCGAGCTGGAACGTTTACAGCTTGTGGCAGTACAGCAGCACGGGACCATTTGTTGGCGACTCGAACGTCTGGAACGGCAACGCTGCCGGACTGACAGCGTTCGCCCGCAACAGCGCGGCTCCGGCACCGGCGCCCGCCCCGGCTCCCGCTCCGGCCCCGGGGCCGTACCGGGACGTGGCAGCGAACAGCGAATTTGCCAAGGACATTGCCTGGGCGAAGAGTAAAGGCATCACCACCGGGTACCCGGATGGCACCTACCGGCCGCTGGACAATGTGAACCGCGATGCGATGGCTGCCTTCCTGTACCGCGTCTCCGAAAAGCCCGCCTATGTGGCACCGAAGGTTTCACGCTTCAGGGATGTTGCCACGAACAACCAGTTCTATAAGGAAATCCATTGGTTGGCGGCGAGCGGAGTGGCCACCGGGTGGAACGGGAACACCTATCAGCCGGGATCCGCCATCAACCGTGATGCGATGGCGGCATTCCTGTACCGTTTGGCGGGAAGCCCCAAATACACGGCGCCGAAGGTCTCCCGGTTCAAGGATGTCCCGGTCAGCAATATGTACTACAAGGAAATCAGTTGGCTCGCAGCCCAGGGAATTTCGACCGGTTGGACGGACGGAACCTTCCGTCCGCTCGAGCCCATTAAGCGCGACGCGATGGCGGCATTCCTGCACCGCTTTGACACCAAGTTCCCCTAATCCGGAACATTCGACGGCGGTAACACACCCGCGGGCGCGTTACCGCCGTCGAAAAGCCCTGCAGCGGGCGTGGCGTAATGAACGCCGAATCGGTCAGGCGGTGTTACAGACGCCTCTACGATTTAAGGCATGAATATTGAACTGCGGATTCCACCGAAGCTGGGACGGGAATTGGAATAACTGGCCGAGGATCAGGCAGTTTCGGTGGAGACCCTCATTATTAATGGAGCGCGGCTGCTCCTTGAACATCGAAACAGCCGCAGTCATTCGGCTTAGCAGGCGGTGCGGAGCGGGTCAGGCCGGACCAGAATCCTCAGCCGTAAATCGTCGAAAGGTTACAAAATGCGGCACGGAAAGACTTTTAGGCCCCCGGTGCAGGTTATTAAGCGGGTATCCGCTCCAATACGGTTAAGCTACTTGCAATCATGAAGAAAAACACTGCATTCCGGACTGTTGCCGTCCGTGCCACCTGCGCCCTTGTCCTTGCTTCCCTCTCCATTCCGGGAGCAGCTGCGGCAGCTGATCCGCGCGCGGGGATACCGGCTGTTTCCACGGTTGAGGACATTCCCGAGACTCCGCCGGTTATGCCTGACACCCCTCGGCCCGACCCCGCAGCGCTTTCACCGGAGGCTGCCGAAGCGGCAGTGAAAGCGGCCGCGGAGGATGCTGCCCTGGGCACCGGCTCCGCTGTGCTGCCGGAGGGCATGGAACCCGGAGCGGCGACGGCACCTGATGCGTCGGCTCCTGATGCGACCGCCGACTCGGTGCGGAGCGACAAGTTTGCCGGCCAGGTGTTTGATCTGATGAACGCCAAGCGCAGGGCTTCCGGAGTGCCTGCCCTGACCTGGAACCAGGGAATTGCCGATGTGTCCCAGGGGTGGGCGAATCACCTGAGGGTGGCCACGGCCGATCCGAACTTCGACTGGGCCGGAATTCACCGGGCGGACGCCGGCAGTTCGCTGATTCCCAAGGGCGCCAATTGGTACGGTGAGATCATCGCCTTCAATTTTTCCGCTGGACAGGTGGTGGACTGGTGGATGAATTCTCCGGCGCACCGTGCGGCCATGCTGGATTCCCGGGAAACGCACGCTGGTATCGGCTACGTGGTGCCGACAAGCGGGCCGTACAAGGGCTGGCACCTGGTGGTGTCCAATCTGGCCGGCTACCCGAAAACCGCCAAACCGGCAGTGGTTTCCCCGTTCGCAGACTTGGTGGGCGGACAGCAGTTCCTTGCCGACATGAACTGGATGTATAACAAGGGAATTTCCACCGGCTGGGCAGAGGGAAACGGCACCAGGACCTATCGGCCGCTCCAGTCCATCAGCCGGGAGGCAATGGCCGCCTTTATGTACCGGCTGAAGGGGTCGCCGGCGTACACTCCGCCGAAAAAGTCGCCCTTTGTCGACGTTTCCACCTCCAACCCGTACTACAAGGAAATCTCCTGGCTTGCTGCCACGAAGATATCCACGGGCTGGAAGCAGAAGAACGGTGCGGTGTTCCGCCCCCACGACCCGGTGAGCCGTGACGCAATGGCTGCCTTCCTCTACCGGCTGGCCGGTTCACCGAAGTACACAGCGCCGAAGAAGTCACCCTTTGCCGACGTCGCCACGTCGAACCAGTTCTATAGGCAGATCTCCTGGCTGGCCGCCAGCGGAGTCTCCACCGGCTGGGGCATGGGGAACGGCAAAACGGAGTACCGGCCCGGCGGAAAGGTGGCCAGGGATGCGATGGCGGCCTTCATGAAACGCTGGGCGGCTTAGCCGGCGGCTGCAGCGGCTAGCCTGTCCGAGAGCGCCATGAAACGCTGGGCGGCTTAGCCGGCGGCTGCAGCGGCTAGCCTGTCCGAGAGCGCCATGAAGCTCTGGTCGATCCGCTGCTCCCCGGGATGGGCGTCGTACCAGCTGAGGATTTCGGCCGCACCCTGCGCGAAAGGGATGCGGGCGGAGTAGCCGGGCACCAGCGACTTGATCTTTGAGTTGTCGAAAATGACGGAGTGGGACTTGTCGCCCAGCAGGCCAGGTCCGCGGCCCGGGTCGTGGGCGGCAATGGTCTCGGAGGCGACGTGGACCAGCTGCGGTTCGGGCACGCCCGCGGCTGCTGCCAATACGCGGTACACCTCGTTCCAGGGCAGGAACTCATCCGAGGTAATGGTGTAACTCTCACCCACCGCTGCGGCGCGGCCGAGCAGCCCGGTGAAGGCCCTCGCGAAATCGCGGCTGTGCGTCAGCGTCCACAGCGAGGTGCCGTCCCCGTGCACCAGCACCGGAAGCCCGGCCCGCATCCGGTGCAGGTCCGTCCAGCCGCCCATCACGGGAATCATGGTGCGGTCATAGGTGTGGGACGGCCGGACCACGGTTCCCGGAAAACCCTCGTCCCGGTAGGCGGAGACCAGGAGGTCTTCGCAGGCAATTTTGTCACGGGAGTACTGCCAGAACGGGTTGCGCAGGGGAGTGGATTCCAGAATCGGCAGCCGGGCAGGCGGCTTTTGATAGGCCGAGGCCGAACTGATGAACACGTACTGGCCGGTGCGGCCGCGGAACAGCTTCATTCCGGCGGCCAGCTGTTCGGGAACAAACGAGATGAAGTCGGCGACGGCGTCGAACTCGCGGCCCCGCAGGACCTTTGACGAGGCCCGCGCATCACGGATGTCGGCGTGCAGGACTTCCACGCCGGCGGGCACAGGACGGGTGGCGGAGGTCCCGCGGTTCAGCAGCGTGACCCGGTGTCCCAGCTCGCACGCCTGCTCGGCGACGGCCGCACTGATAACTCCGGTTCCGCCGATGAGAAGAATATCCACGTGCGCTCCCTGACTATACGTAAGAGCCGCAGCAGCGGCGCCGGCGCGGCTTGGAGGTTTTCTCCGCAGGCCCAGTCTGCAGCACAATTCCGATTCTGTCCCGGGGACGGCGCAGCTTCAGTTCGTGACGCGTTACGGAGCCTGCCGGCCGGGCCCGGCGTCCGCTCCGGCAGCAGGCTGGGCGGAAGGATCGCCTGTCCGCTCGCCGAGTCCGGTTTTCCGGGCCCCGTTGGAGCGCCTGCTCACGGCCGATGCCCAGACCCAGGTGGCCCGCCGGATCCCGGCGTCGGTCCACAGTACCTGCACGGCTTTGGCGTTCCAGGTGCAGGCTTCGCCCTTTACCCGCTCAGCGGCGCTGGGAAACCGGATCCAGGCCCAGACGGGAATCCCCGGCACCGAAGTGGTGGCGGGGTGGTGCTCAAAGTCCAGCTCTTCCGGGGTAAGTTCAAGCGGCTCCGAACGCCGGGCATAGCGGGCAGCGAGCCGTGTCGCCGCGTCCTGGTCCATGCTTAAAAGTAGAACATATATTCGAATCAACGGATGTCCTGGCGTAATCCGTTCCGGCAGGCACAATGGGAGGATGTGTGGACGTTACGTAATGGCCAAGGCAACATCGGACCTGGTGGCAGCCTTCAATGCTGACCAGGCGGTGGGGGAGGACCTCGCGCCGTCCTGGAACGTGGCCCCCACCGACAACGTGCGCATTGTCACCGAGCGCGCCCGTCACCGCCCCGCCGACGACGACGCAGGCCGCGGCGGCGGGCATGAAGACGGCGGCGGGGACACGGTCCGCCGGCTGGCCACGGCAAAGTGGGGTTTGGTGCCGGTATGGGCCAAGGATGCCAAAATCGGTGCACGAATGATCAACGCCCGCCGGGAGACCGTGCTGGAGAAGCCGGCATTCCGGAAGGCTGCGGTGAAGCGCCGGGCACTGGTTCCGGCGGACGGCTACTACGAATGGGAAAAATCCGGCTCCGCCAAAATTCCCACGTACCTGTATTCGCCGGCGCAGGATCCGCTGGCGTTTGCCGGACTGTACGAGTTCTGGCCCGATCCGTCGCTGCCCGAGGACCATGAACACAAATGGCTGGTCAGCTTCACCATCATCACCACCGAGGCCAGCGATGCACTGGGACACATCCATGACCGTACGCCGCTGATCGTTCCGCCGGACTTGTACACCGACTGGCTGGACCCGCGCCTGACGGAGACGGCCGAAGTCCAACAGCTGCTGGACGCCATGCCTGAGCCGGTGCTGACCCCTCGCGTGGTGTCCTCCGAGGTGAACTCTGTCCGCAACAACGGCCCCCAGCTGGTCCTTCCGGCCGAAGACTGAACCGGGCCTCACGGGGCTCCCGGCGGGCTACCAGGCATAGTCCTCCGGCGCGGTGCGGTGGCCCGGAAAAATGGTGTCGAGCCGGGTGAGGATCCCGGATTCCAGCTCTGTGTCCAGCGCCGTCAGGGCGTCGTCGAGCTGCGCCTGGATCCGCGGACCCACGATTGGTGCGGTGACCGCCGGCTGGTGCAGCAGCCAGGCCAGGGCGAGGATGCCCGGGGCCAGGCCCAGCTCATCGGCGAAGTCCTCATACTGCTGCAATGCGTCCCGGTGAGTCTCCAGGGCCTGCTTGGCGCGGCCCTCGGTGCGCCGTCCGCCCTGCTCCGCCTTCTTCAGCACACCTCCCAGCAGACCGCCCTCCAGCGGCGACCAGGGCAGCAGTCCCAGCCCGTACTGTTGCGCGGCGGGAATAACCTCCAGCTCGACGGTGCGGCTGATCAGGTTATAAATGGACTGCTCACTGACCAGGCCGTTGAAGTTGCGGCGCTGCGCCGCCTCCTGGGCGCGGGCAATGTGCCAGCCGGCAAAGTTCGAGCTGCCGTTGTAGATGATTTTGCCCTGCTGCACCGCCACTTCCATGGCCTGCCAGATCTCGTCCCACGGTGTGTTCCGGTCGATGTGGTGGAACTGGTAGAGATCGATGTAGTCAGTTTGCAGCCGCTGAAGGCTCGCATCCAGCGCCCGGCGGATGTTCAGGGCGGACAGGAAGGTGTCGTTGGGGCGCTCGCTCATCGAGCCGTACAGCTTGGTGGCCAGCACGGTGTCCTCCCGCCGTCCGCCGCCCCTGGCGAACCACCGGCCGACAATCTCCTCGGTCCAGCCCTTGTTCTCCCCCCAGCCGTACACATTGGCGGTGTCAAAAAAATTGATGCCCGACGCGCGCGCGGAGTCCATGATCGCGTGCGCGTCGGCCTCGTCGGTTTTGGGTCCGAAATTCATGGTGCCCAGGCACAGGCGGGAGACGCTGAGGCCGGAACGGCCCAAGTGGGTGTACTGCATGGAAGTCCTCGCTCGGAGTAGGAGACGGCGGCCAGCCCTCCACGCCGGTTCACCGGCCGGAGGCGCACGAAAGCGCAGATCGCAGGACCCATTCTGCGCGGTTTCGGAGCCTGCGGCTAGATGGGCAATCCCCGGGGACGGGCTTCCAGCCGGGCAGCAGAGCCGGCAGCAGATGGAAGGCCGCAACGCTCGGCCGGGTAGCATCGAAGGTGCGAAATGCACCCACGGGAGACAGCCCAGCAACCATCCCGCCGCCAAGATCCAAGGAATCCATGCCGTTGAACAAGAAATCACTCATAAACGACGGGTTCACCGGATTCCGGCCCATCTCGGACCTCGACATCAACCGAATTCCGCAGCGCCAGGGAATCTTCGCCGTGTTGCGGCCCGAGGGCTTCGAGCCGCGGTTCCTCGCGCAAAGCACGGCCGGAACGTTCAAGAAGAAGAAACCGTCCCTGCCGCGGGCTGCGCTGGAAGCCGAGTGGGTCGCCGACGCGGACGTCCTGTTCATCGGCAAGGCCAGCCCCGGCAGCAAGGGCAACCGCGGGCTCCGCCGCCAGATCTCCGAATTTGTGGACTTTGGCAACGGAAAGCCGCCGGGACACTGGGACGGCCGGTTGATCTGGCAGCTGGCGGACGCCGAGGACCTCCTCGTGGCCTGGCGGGAGTTGCCGGCGGAAACGGTCAATGCTGCCCACGCCGAGTTCCACGCGGAATTCGGCCGGGTGCACGGCAGATTGCCGTTCGCCAATCTTGTCCCGCCCCGCGCCTAGGACCGATTCGGCAGTCCGGCGGCAACCAGCCGGCAGCCCCGCGGACGGTTCCGGAGAGGCCTGCTGTAGCCTGAGATCCAAAACCTGGAAACTCCAAGGAGGGCACCTCTGTGGCCGAGTCGTATTACCGCGCCCTGGGCGAGGAGAGTTTTGAATCCAGCATCCACACCCAGGGTGCGTGGAACGAGCATGAGCAGCACATGGCTCCGGTCTCGGGTGTCCTCGCCCATGCGCTGCAGAACTGCAGCCCCCGCCAGGACATGCGCCTGGCCAGAATCAGCTATGACATTTTCGGTGTCATCCCCCGCGGAGTTTTCGATGTGCGAACCAAGATCCTGCGCCCGGGCCGCACCATCGAACTCCTCGAGGCCGAGCTGATCGCCGGCGGGCGGACCGCGGTGCGGGCCACGGCCTGGCGGCTGGCCCGGGGGGCCACGGCGGAAGTGGCGGCCCTGGAGGACACCCGGATGCCCGGCCCGGACGGCTTGGCGGAGCCCCGGGGAATGACGCAGTGGCCGGGGGATTTCATCGGCTCGCTGGACTTCCGCGCGGTCGAGGGGCTTCGCCCGGGCCGCGGGCAGGTCTGGGTGCGGACCCCGTACGACATGGTGGAAGGCGCTCCGGCCAACGACCTCGTCCGGCTGGTGGGTCTCGTGGACGTCGCCAACGGCGTTGCGGCACGGGTACCTCCCGGCGGTGACAGCTACATGTTCCCCAACGTCGACCTGCAGATCCACCTCCACCGCGAGCCCCGGGGCGAATGGCTTGGACTGGACACCCGGGTCACGTTCGGCACCGACGGAATCGGCCTGACCTCCTCAGTGCTGCACGACGTCGAAGGCCCCTTCGGCCGCAGCGAGCAGATCCTGACGGTCCGCCGGCTCGGCCCGCAGGCCTAGGGCACGCGATGCCGCAGGAAGCCCCCCGCGCATCAGCCGGCGGACCATCCGCCGGCAGCGACGGCCAGGTTCCCCTCGCCGTCGTGCGCCAAACCCGCACCCTGGGTGCCGCAGAAGACCTGGACTTTGCGCTGGCCATGCTGGCTGCCGCCCGCACGGGAACGCTGGGACCCACGCTGCGGCTGTACCGCCCGCAGCCCACGGTGGCCCTGGGCCAGCGCGATGCCCGGCTTCCCGGGTTCGACGCCGCCGCGGAGGCCTGCCGGCAGCAGGGCTTTGCGCCGCTGGTCCGCAAGGCCGGCGGACGGGCTGCGGCCTACCATCAGGGGTGCCTGGTCGTGGACCATGTGGAACCCGGAACCGATGCCGTGGCGGGTTCGCGGGCGCGGTTCGCGGCCTTCGGCGAGCTGTTTGCCTCGGCCCTGCGCCGGGTTGGCGTCAACGCCGCGGTGGGGGAAATTCCCGGCGAGTACTGTCCGGGGGAGTTCACTGTCCACGGCACCGCTGACTCCGGCCGGAAGCTCAAACTCGTGGGCACCGCCCAGCGGGTGGTTTCCGGCGCCTGGCTCTTTTCGTCGGTGCTGGTGGTGCAGGACGCCGAACCGCTGCGCCGGGTCCTGACCAGCTGTTACTCCGCCCTGGGGCTGGACTGGAACCCGGAAACGGCCGGCGCCGCGGAAGACGCCGGCAGTGTTTCCCGAAAAAACAGCATTTCCGGAGCCGGCAGTGTTTCCCTGGACACAGTCGAAGCGGCACTGATTGAGGCCTATGGCGCCTACGCGCCGCTTGCCTCCGCGGATTTCGACGCTCTGGCAGCTTCCCTGGACCGCAGCGGCGCCACTGGGCAAAATACAGTCCGGCTGCCTCAGCCTGCGCGTCGATCGGTGAGCTCAGCTGTCGATCAGTAAGCTTGGTGATGGCTCTGCACACCGCCGGACGAAGGAAGACCATTGGCCAAGACCACCATTGAAAACACCATTGAAAACACCGCCCTGCGGCTGAAGGCCGTTCTGGAGGTCCTTGCCGCGGAGGATCCCGCCGCCCAGCGGCGCATCAGCCGCGGCGAAGTCCTCGCCGCGGCCATGACCCGGGTGCCGCTGGAGGGCCGGGAGTCCGAGACCCTTGCCAGCGGGGCCGCCCGCGGAGAACGCGCGCTGTCCAACGCCACCACCAAGCTGGTCAAGGCCGGGTGGATCACGAAGGAAGGCAGGGCCGGCTGGAGCATTACGCCCGCCGGACGCCAGGCGCTGGAGGATTTCCCGGAAACCGCCGACCTGCTCGGCGCCATGGACGGCACGGCTCCGCCGGTTGCCAACACTTCCGCAGCGGCTGCCGAGGCCGTCGTCGAAGAGGCGCTGGAGGCGGCTGTGGTGGTGCCTGAGATTCCGCAGGAGCAGCACGGCGCCCGTGCCCACGAGGACGGAGAGCAGCCCGGGCCCACCTTCCCGCAGCCGGACGCCGTCGTCGTCGCCGGAACCCTGGGCAAAGCCCTGGGCGGAGCGGACTGGGACCCGGCTGGAAGCGAGCTGCAGCTTATCTTCGACCGCAGCGATGAACTGTGGAAGCTCACGGCAGAACTTCCCGCCGGCCACTATGAGTTCAAGGTGGCACTGAACGGTTCCTGGGACGAGAACTACGGCAGGGACGGGCACCGGGACGGGGCTAACCTCGACGTGGTGCACGACGGCGGACCGCTGACCTTCCTCTATGACCACGCCACGCACCTGGTGATTCCCAAGCAGGACGTCAACAGCTAAGCGGGCGTCCGCGTGGCCGGCCCGGCGCTAACGGTCCGCCGCCTCCGGGGTCAGGCCGTGCCGGGCCAGGAAGCCCAGCACCGTTTCGGCCACAATCCGCCAGCCGTGGTCAACCACCAGGGAATGCCCGCTGCCCTCAATCTCCACGTACTCCGTGGGCGACGCCGCCGAGCGGTAGCGCCGCGCGGCCGCCCGGACCACCGATGCCGGCACCACCCGGTCGGCGCCGGCGCCGGCGAGGAGCAGCGGACCCCGGGCCGCTGCCGTGTCGACCCTCACCGGGGTGCGCGGATTGAGGTTGGCCGCCGCTGCCTGGAACAGTGGCCGGCCCGGCGCCGGCATCACGCAGGTGGCATGCAGGTCATTGGACTCACGTTCGGTGACCGCGTTGGCGAAGGTTTTGCGGAAGTGCTGCGGGGACTGGCGGAGAATGCGGTACCGGTTCAGCGGGTTCCACAGCACCGGCAACGCGGTTCTCAGCTGGCCCGGCGACAGCCGCCGGACCCCTCGGAACTGGGCCGGCGCGATGGCTGCGGCACCGGCGGCCGATCCCCGGGCGAGCAGCTGCTGCGCCAGCAGCCCGCCGAAGGCGTGCCCCACCAGCACCGGAGGCCGCGGCAGCCCGCTGATGACATCCTCAAAGTGGGTGAGGGCCTCCCGCATTCCGGTTCCGGCCATCGGGTCCGGAAACGCGTTGGCGGCCGGCAGGGCCTCGGGCTCGCCCGGCCAGCCGGGGGCCACCGGCTCGTAGCCGCGCTCCCGGAAGAGCTCCAGCCACGGATCCCAGCTGCTGGCATGCAGCCACAGCCCGTGGATGAACACCACGGGGAGGCGGTCTACGGACTGCACGGAATCGAAATCGGTGGACGGGTAGGGGGACCGCAGGCTCCCGACAGGGGTCATGGTCAGTTGCTCCTCGTTTCGGGAAGTGATCCGGTCCCGCCGGCACGATCTGGTGGCCAGTCTGCCATTTCAAACTCCCGGCGCGGAAGCCGTCACGGCGCATCAGATCACGGCGCATCAGATGACGGCCCGATCAGGCCGACCGGGTCCGTGAGGAAGCCGGCGGGCTCCCGCACCCACCACACGCCGTCGGCCCGGCGTTCCGCGGGAGTGGAAAACCGGTACCGGTACACCCGGGCCCGAATCCACCGCGGCGGGGTTCCGGCGAAGGGATCGGTGCGCAGCAGGGCCAGGACCCTGCGGTCGCCCTCGAGCAGTTTCTGCAGCAGCACCGGAAACCAGGAACCGCCCGCGGCACCCAAAGCCAGGAACCACATCAGCCAGTCCAGCCGCAGATGGTACGGCGCGAATTGGCGCGGCCGCCGGGACGGATTTCCGGGCTTGCCCTTGAACCCGTATTCCAGCCAGCGGGCGTCCGGGCCAGGCTCATCCAGCGTCCCTTCGAGCACCACCTCGTTCCGCGACCGGGTGATGCTGCCGAACGCACCGTAGGCATTGGACAGATGCCAGCGGTTGAAACTCGCGTTCATCAGCTGGTTGCTGCTGAACAGGTTCCGCAGCGGCTCCCAGGCCCAGTAGAGCATCAGTGCCGTCACCGCCAGCACGACGACGGCGAACCACACCGGCGTCGCCGCGGGATCCGGCGCTGCAAAGCCGGCCCAGGGCAGCACCGCCTGCACAGTTGAATCGGCGACCGCGCTGAACGTGATCAAAATGGTCAGGACGTTCAGCCAGGCGAAATTTCCGGAGAGCACCAGCCAGCACTGCGTGAAAATCACCACCGCAGCGGCAATCCCGGCGACCGGCTGCGGGAAGAACAGGAAGAACGGCACCACCAGCTGGGCAAAATGGTTTCCGAGCACTTCGGCCCTGTGCAGCGGTTTCGGCAGGTGGTGGAAGTACCAGCTGGCCGGGTTGGGCATCGGCTGGGTCTCGTGGTGGTAGTACAGCGCCGTAAGATCCCGCCAGACGCGGTCGCCTCGCATCTTGATCAGCCCCGCACCGAATTCCAGCCGGAACACCAGCCAGCGGAAGAGGAAGAGCACGGCCACCGGGGGAGCCATCTCGGTGGAGCCCAGGAATGCCGCCAGGAAGCCGGCCTCAAGCAGCAGCGACTCCCAGCCGAAGGCGTAAAACGTCTGGCCGACGTTCACAATCGACAGATACAGGAACCAGATCAGCAGAAAGGCCGCCATCGGCTGCCAGGGCGGACCGGACTGGGGAAGGCCGGCGACCAGCAGGGCGGCGACGGCGGCGCCGGACCAGGCAACGGCAAGCAGGAACCGGTCCGAGTAATGCCGGCGGAAGAGGGTGGGAATGCCCCGTCCGGCGGTGCCCTTGATCCGGGCCAGGTACCGCGGGGCGGGCAGCAGGCCGTGCTCACCCAGCAGCGCCGGGAACTGGTTGGCGGCCGAGATGAAGGCGAGCAGGTAGACGGCGGCGATGCCGCGCTGCAGCACCTGCCGCGCAAATTCGTATCCCTCGGCATTGAAAAGCTCCATCGCATCCCAACCGTAGCGCCGGAGGTCCTAGGCTGGGACCGGTGGCGGAAAACTCCTCAGCTCTCCCCGGGAGGTGCCGGAATGGATGGATCGCACATCCTGGCCCTCGTCGTCGCCCACCCCGATGACGACGCGTACGGACTGGCCGGAACCGTGGCGCTGCACGAACACGATCCGGAGTTCCGCTTCATCCTGGTCCACGCGACCGACGGCGGCGCCGGGCAGATCGATCCCGCCTATCCGCCGGTGAACGAACCGCTCGGGCTGATCCGCCGGCGTGAGATGGACGCCGCGTGGACGGCCCACGGCAGGCCGCCGGACCGCCACGAATGGCTGGACTACGACGACGGCGCGGTCGGCCGGGTTCCCTTCGGGGAACTGGTGGAGCGGATCGGCGGCATCCTGGCGCAGGAGCGGCCCGACGTCGTCGCCACCTTCGGACCCGACGGGCTCACCGGGCATCCGGACCACATCGCAGTCGGCGCGGCCACCGATGCCGCGTTTTTTCGTCTGTGCGGCGACGGCGGGCCGGGGCTGCAGCGCCTGCTGCACGGCGGCGTCCGCCGCTCCACCTGGGAGCGCTGGAACCGCGCCCGGGTCCGGCGCGGGCTGGAACCCTGGGACGAGGACAGGGTCTATGACATTCATCCGGTTCCGGACGAGCTGATTGGCATGGAAGTGGACGTGGGCAGCGTGGCGCACCGGATCGTGGCGGGGCTGATGGAGCACCGGACCCAGCGGCACGTGGTTTCCCCCGGGGTACCCCCGGACTCGGAAGAGGATGCCGCCTGGTCCCGTTCCGTCTCCGTGGAGCCGCTGGTCATCGCCTGGCCACAGCGGCAGCCCGGGGCAGCGGTACTGGGTGATGTGTTTGAGGGGCTGGAATGAAGCAGCCGTCTCAGAACCGGAAGAAGGAATCGATTTCCTGTTTGGTGTCGTCCACGTAAACGTCAGTTCGTTCGTCGAAAAACGACACCCGGTCCTTCAGTTGCGTGGAGTCGGGCAGCACCTTCTCATAGGACCAGGCCAGGTCCGCGCCCTGTGGCTGGCCCGTGACCGACCAATAGGAAGCGGTGCCCTTGTACGGGCAGACGGTGTGTTTCAGTGACGCGCTCAGGGCGTCCCAGTCCACGTCGTCCCGCGGATAATAGGTGCGCACCGGAAGCATGGTCTCGTAAACGAACAGCGGTTCCCGGGTTTCCGCCAGCAGCTGCCCGCCCAGATGCACGCGCACTGCCCGCGACGAGGCCCGGGCGTCCACCCGGTGGAACGGATCGCGGGGATGTCCCTCAATCACCTGGTCCTCTTCCAGCCACCGGTCAAAGGCATAGAAGTCCAGCAGGACGTGGCCGGCCAGATCCGGATCGGCGGCCCGGAACGCGGCGCCGGGCAGCTCGTGCGCTCCCGCCCGCAGGTCCAGGGGCTGCCCCGGCGTCGTATGCGCGGCGAAAGGATAGCGCGGATCCATCGGGGCTCCCGGCGGTACGCCGGCCAGCGGATCATCGGCCCCGGGAAGGGCAGCAGTCAGGTCCGCGGCGATGTCCTGCGCGGGTACGGCATAGATCGGGGTGACCCGCCGAGGCTCGTACACCAGGAACGCGTTGCCGGAATCGACTACCGTGTTGTCGCCGAGCTGGGCCCGGATGCGCCGCGGCGTGGGTTCGAAACGCAGCTGCGGGATGAACTTCCAGAATGCGGAACTGATCTGCAGTGCCATGACTCCAGTGTCTGGCGGCCCCGGGCCGGAATCAAGGCCCTGTGTTTCCGATTGCGGGCTCCTCAAGAACCGTCATGCCCCAGGTCTGGTCATTGTTCGCGGTGACGAGCACCCGGAAAGGTTGAGCGACCTGAGTAACCGGGAAGGCGTTGGCTACGCTGCCATCGATACCGGCGGTCTCGCAGGGGAAGGAAAAAGCCGCGGCGCCCGGGACTTCGACGCGGAGGTCGCCGGTTCCGACGCAGGAGGTAACGATTTTCAGGCGTGGGGCGGCAGTGGCAATGTTTTCCAAACTGCCGCTGCCGGTCTGGTTTTCCAGGGAGCCGAGGACAACTTCACTGTAGGTGGCACCATCGGATGGCTGGACTTTCGCCGTGGGTGTCGGGGTGGGGATGTGGGTGGGGCGCGGCGTCTTCGACGCTGCCGTTACCGTCGGTTCATCTGCCGCTGATTCAGCTGATGAGCAGCCTGTCATCAACAGCGCGCCTGCCAGCACCAGTGTGGCGGCCGATGTTGTTTTGCCTCGTGTCATCCGTGCCATGGTTCCCCCTCGCTTGGGGAGAAACTCCGTACAGTCCAACCGGACCTTCCCCCGACGTTTGGCCGAGCTGCTCCTGCCCTCCATCGCCGTCGTTCTCAGCTGACGTGCGGCGAAGCTGCTGGCCACTGAGCTGCCCACGCTACACCAGGGGGTGTGGCCGCTGTCCGGAGGAGCGTCCTCGACAAGCCAAGCGGCCTTTTGCGGGGACGGGTTGCGGCTGAATGACTAGGCCGTCCAGGGAAGTTTGTGATGCAGGGCATGCAGGGTCACGGTTCCGCCGTAAATGGGAGAGGTACCGAGCTCCGAAAAACCCCAGTGTCTGTAAATTTCCCGGACCTGGGATGCTTGGCCGAAAACACCCAGGACGGCATCCTGTTCGGTTCGGTTCGAGAGGAGTTCACGGATGCACTGTTTGGCTATCCCACGGCCTCGATAGCTATCGTCGACAGCGAGTTCCTGGACAATAACGGTTCTCGACGGAGAAATTACCGCGTCTGGCGTTGGCAGCATTGCGTATAGCCGTCGCAGCCAGGAGCTGTCCTGGTCAAGTCTCTGCGATAACGCAAAGCCGATCACGTGTCCATCGTGTCTCGCCGCGACAAGTCGCCCACCAGGACCAGCAAGTTTGTCGGGGCCCCATTGCTCAATGCTTTGCAGGTCATCTGGAGATTCATTGTAGGGAGGGGCCGCGAAGCTCAAGACAAAGAGACTCGCGATCTCAGCCCAAATTTCGTCCGTCGCAACATGCTCGAACCGGACGTAATCAACTTCCTGGTCGATCTCTCTCATAGTGGGCATACTCTGGACATTCCGAGGTGCCCCGGCTCCGCTTCAGTTTGCATTCAGTCAGCCTATGCGACCGGACTAGGGAGTTAATCCGGGCAATATGATCGTCAACGAACGGTCCACAGCGCAGAAGACTAATGGTGTATTGATGGGACCCCTCACCAAACACTGATCGCATCGACACGGGTACATGTCTCGACCCTAAGAGGGGATCTACGGGGAGAGCCGCTGCTCCAAAGTGCCGGCTTCCGAGCGACCGCGTCGGTACTCCAGAATGGAGCAGGTTAGGAACGCAGAAGCAGCCAGGACCATGACGAGGACCGACACCGGCCCCCACCATTCCGGCAGCTTCTCCGCGAGCATCATCGTGCCCACCCCGAAGATGATCGAGACCCCGAACAGGTAACGGCTCCATGCAGTCATATCCACAGCCTAACCGCCGCAGAGATTCTGAGACGAGGTGCCGGGCGAGCCGGCGTTGCGCGGGGGTCCGGGAGCACTGTCAGACCCGGGCCGGCAGGCCTACCATCGTGGCTATCGGCAGGCACGCCCCGGAGAGGCGGAGCCGGAAAATGAACCTCGGAAAGGCGAAACCATGCTTGAACACAGCAGTGCCTTCAGCGGATTTTCAGTCAACGACATTCCCGCCGCCCGGAACTTTTACGGGCAGGTGCTGGGCATCCCGGTGTCCGAGGAGGACGGCATGCTGTTCCTGCATCCGGAGGGAAGCCGGAACATCCTCGTTTATCCCAAGGACAACCATTCCCCGGCGACCTACACCGTCCTGAATTTTCCGGTTGCGGATGTCGACGAGGCGGTGCGGGAGCTGTCCGGCCGGGGCGTGGATTTTGTCCATTTTGACGGCGTGGACGCCGACGGAATTTTCCGGCAGGCCGGACCCACAATTGCCTGGTTCCGGGACCCGGCCGGCAACATCCTCTCCGTGATCGAAGACGACTGATCAGAACCGGACACCTTACAAAAAGGCACCCCGGGTGCCGGCATTCCCTGAGCGGGAACACCGGCACCCGGGGTGCTGCAGGCGGTTAGTGCCCGCGGGCGATCCACTCTTCCAGCTGCGGGGCCTCCGCGCCGATGGTCGTGGAGTCCCCGTGCCCGGTCAGGACGCGGGTTTCCGACGGCAGGGTCAGGAGCCGTTCCCGGATGGACTTGATGATGGTCGGGAAGTCGCTGTAGGACCGCCCCGTGGCACCGGGACCGCCGGCAAACAGGGTGTCTCCGCTGAACACCACCGGGGCGCCGTCACCGGGCGCACCGGCGGCCAGGAGGAAGCACACGGAACCGGGGGAGTGCCCCGGAGTGTGCAGCGCCTGCAGGGTGATGCCGGCCACCTCGAAGATGTCGCCGTCTTCAATCTCGGCGTCGGGTTCCTCGTCCGGGAACACCGCATCCCAGAGCATCCGGTCCGCGCTGTGCAGGAACACCGGGGCGCTGAACAGTTCACGGGCATCGTCCACGGCGCGGATGTGGTCGTCATGGCCGTGCGTGAGCAGGATGCCCATGACCTCCCGGTCGCCGACGGCAGCCGCAATGGCGTCCACGTCGTGGGCCGGGTCGATGATGATGACCTGCGCGTCGTCGCCGACGATCCAGACGTTGTTGTCCACGTCCCAGGTGCCGCCGTCGAGCGAGAAGGTTCCCGAGGTGATGACGTTGTCGATGTGCACGCTCATTACAGCACCACGACCGAGCGCAGGACCTTGCCGTCGTGCATCTTCGTGAAGGCTTCTTCGATGTCGCCCAGGCCGATGCGCTCGGACACAAACGCGTCCAGGTCCAGGCGTCCGAGCTTGTACTGCTCCACGAGCATCGGGAAGTCGCGCGAGGGCAGGCAGTCGCCGTACCAGGAGGACTTCAGCGATCCGCCGCGGCCAAAGACATCAGCGAGCGGAAGTTCGATCTTCATCTCCGGATTCGGCACGCCCACCAGGACCACGCGGCCGGCGAGGTCGCGGGCGTAGAAGGCCTGCTTGTAGGTTTCGGGACGGCCGACGGCGTCAATTACGACGTCGGCGCCGTTGCCTCCGGTGAGGGCGCGGATGGCCTCGACCGGGTCCTCGTCCTTGGAGTTGATCGCGTGCGTGGCGCCCTGGGCCTTAGCCAGTTCCAGCTTCTTGGCGTCGATGTCCACCGCGATGATGGTGGTGGCTCCGGCCAGCTGCGCTCCGGCGACGGCTGCGATGCCCACGCCGCCGCAGCCGATGACGGCCACTGACTCTCCGCGCTGCACCTCGCCGGTGTTGATGGCGGCACCGATGCCGGCCATGATGCCGCAGCCGAGCAGGCCCACGGCGGCGGCGTCGACGTCGTCGTCCACCTTGGTGCACTGGCCGGCGGCAACCAGGGTCTTCTCGGCGAAGGCGCCGATGCCGAGGGCGGCAGTCAGTTCCGTGCCGTCCTCCAGGGTCATCTTCTGGGTGGCATTGTGCGTGTTGAAGCAGTACTGCGGCTCACCCTTGCGGCAGGCGCGGCACTCGCCGCAGACGGCGCGCCAGTTCAGGACCACGCGGTCGCCCGGGGCCACGTCGGTGACGTCGGGGCCGACGGCGGACACGACGCCGGTGGCCTCATGACCGAGCAGGAACGGATAGTCGTCATTGATGGCGCCCTGCTTGTAGTGCAGGTCGGTGTGGCAGACACCGCAGGTGAGGATGTCCACGAGCGCCTCGCCGGGGCCGGGATCCGGCACCAGGATGGTCTCGAGCGAGACCGGGGCGTTCTTTTCCTTGACGACTACTGCCTGAACCTTGTGAACCATATGGGTGTGCTGCCTCTCGAATGTCCGGGCGGATGCCGATGTCCGGCGTTCCGCGTTCCATCCTATGAAGCAGGACGGCCGGGCGTGAAGTTGACTGATGTGCGGGGGAAGGACCGGGTGTCTGGGTTAGACGCCCAGGCGGGACTTGACCTCTGCGGCGGAGGGATTGGTGGCCGAGGAACCGTCCGGGAAGATGACGGTGGGAACGGTCTGGTTGCCGCCGTTGATCTGGGCGACGAGCTCTGCCGTGCCGTCCACGTCTTCGATGTTGACCTCGGTGTAGCCGATTCCGGCGGCGTCCAGCTGGGACTTCAGCCGTCGGCAGTAGCCGCACCACGTGGTGGAGAACATGGTGATGGAACCGGCGTCGGGGGTGAAGGCTTCTGCTGTTGCTGCCATGAAAGGCTCCTCTTCGTGCTGACAAATTGCGGGCTGAATAACAGGGACTGTCCGGTACAACCGTAGCGGCACCGGTTCAATTCCCGCGGCGGCGCCGGTGCAATTGCCGTGCTTCGGGCACGCCGGGTATCCGGTGCGGGCCGGTGCGGTCGGTGAAAGCTGGTCGTCTGCTCTGGGTAAGGCAGGTCGAAATCGTCCGCTTTGGGGCGCCTCCGACCGTTTTGGGATTCTGCTGCCGCAGCGGACCGGCAGCGGAATCCCAAAACGGCAGCAGAATCCCGGACGGGCAGCAGAATCCCGGCACGGCAGGGAAGCACTTGCCGAGTGCGCAGATAGGGCGGGTGTCAGCGCGGTCTGGCCCGTCGAGTGCGCAGGTATGGCGGGTTTCAGCGCGCCCAGGTCACCAGACCTGCACTCTCGTGAGGCCAAACCCACCAGATCTGCACTCTCGTTGGGGCCAAGCCAACCGACCCAGCCAACCCAAACCGCACAGGACTCGCACGCTGCGGCCGGGAAAGTCCAGCAGGGCACTGCGGGCTTCGGCGCCGGCTCTTATCGTGGACGGGAGCTTCCGCCGGCCCGGTCAAGGAGCCAAGGCCTTCACCCTGGAACTGCCGCTGGAGCAGGCCGCCGAAGGCTATGCAGCCATGGACGAACGGCGCACCATCAAGACCCTGCTGCGTCCCTGACGTGCGCAGCGGGCAGCGGGGCAGCGGACAGCAGCCATGAGCCAAGCCACAAGCCGAGCAGCACGTCAAGCAACAAGGCAGACTGGAAGCATGTGCGGACGTTATGTGATGGCGAAGACGACGGCGGAGCTGGTGGAGGAAGCCGAGGCGGAAGCCGACGCGAACCTTCAGCTGCGCCAATCCTGGAACGTCGCGCCGACGTCGGACGTACCGGTGGTGCTGGAACGGTATGTCGGCGCTCCGGCGGAAGATGGATCGGAAGGCAGGCGCCCGGTGCGCCAGATTCATGTGGCGCGCTGGGGACTGGTGCCGGGCTGGGCGCGGGACGCCTCCGTCGGAACGCGTGCGTTTAATGCCCGCACCGAAACGGTGCTGGAGAAGCCGACCTTCCGTGACGCCGTCGTGGCACGCCGTTGCGCCGTTCCGGTCCAGGGCTATTACGAATGGAAAGCCGGCCCCGGCCGGACCAAACGGCCCTCGTATGTCTCCCGGGCCGACGGCGCGCTGACCTTTTTAGCCGGCCTGTACGAGTGGTGGCGGGACCCGGCGAAAGCTCCGGGGGCGCCGGGGAGCTGGCTGCTGTCGACGTCGATCCTCACCGCCGCCGCCCCGGACCCGGCTGAAGCCCGAGGCTCCGGGCAGCCGGCGGTCCTGGTCGAGCTGGGGGAGTTGCATGACCGGATGCCCGTGCCGCTGAACCGCCGGGCCATGGCAGCCTGGCTGGATCCCGCGGCGTCCGACCCGGCGGCCCTGGTGCACCGTGTCACTGCTGAGGCACACGCAGCTGCTGCGCAATGGACGGTGGCCGAAGTGGGGCCGGCCGTGGGCAGCGTCCGAAACGACGGGCCGCACCTGCTGGCTCCTCCGGAACCGGAGCCGGCTCCCGAGCCGGCCCTGTTCTAAGCCGGGCGTCCACCCGACTGTTCCAGGCCGGACCTGCCACGCCCGGTCAGATCACTTCGATGGTGACGTTGCCGTTCTCGTCGATGCTCAGCCCGGGGTTGTGGCAGACCTCCCAGCGGTAGCCGTCGGGATCGGTGAAGTAGCCCGAGTAGCCGCCCCAGCTCATCTGGGTGCCCGGCGCCAGGATGGACCCGCCGGCCGCTGCGGCCTCGGCCAGCACGGCCTCCACCTCTGCCACGGATTCCACGTTGTGTCCCAGCGTGATCGGGGCGTTGCCCGCCTCGCCCATGGGACCCGCTTCGGCCGCCAAATGGTCGCGGCGGAAGAAGGCCAACAACAGTCCCGGGCCCACCTGATAGAAGATCACTTCTTCGGGCACATACTGGGCTGCTTTCCAGCCCAGCCGGGAGGAATAGAACGCGTAGGTTACTTCGAGATCCCGTACGCCAACGGTTATCACGGAAAGAGAAGGCTTCACCCTCTGATCCTGCCACTGACGGGGTAATAAGTTCCTGTTTTACTTCGGTGATCCGTGCAACGCACGGCCCGGGCGCTGCTGGACACCCTGGTGGTGCGCTCGCTGCTGCTGCCGGCCCTTCCTATGACCTTGGCCGCAGGATCTGGTGGCCGTCAAAACGCAGGCGGGACAGCACCGGCCGGAATTCCCGGGCATTCCGGAGCAGGTTTCACCGTCCCGGAAGACGGAGGCACCGGCGGGGCCGCTAGTCTATTGGCATGGAAACCCCTGATCACCAACGATCCATAACCTGTCAGCTCGACGACATCCGCACCGCCATAGACGAGATTGACGAGGAAATTGTGGCGCTGATCTGGCGGCGTGAGCGTCTCGTGCGCCTGGCCGGCCCCTTGAAGGACAGCGACGCCCAGGTCAAAGCGCCGGAACGGGTGGAGGAAGTCCTGGAACATGTCCGCGCCACCGCCCAGGCCCAGGACGGAGACCCCACCGTGGTGGAGGCAACCTACCGGGCGATGATCGATGCCTTCATCGAATATGAGCTCAAGGTGCGGCACGACGCCGAAGTCCAGGCCAAATTGGACGCCTTCTCCCGCAGCTGACCGCTCACAGTCCGTTGCGGCCTGCCCGCTGCCAGTGCGGGTCCGCCGACCCCAGCGGTCCGGCGGGCATGTCCCAGGACAGGTGCGGCTGCGGGCCCGCTCCGGCAAAGCGCACCGGCGGCACCAAACGCAGCGCCGGACCCCAGAACGTTTCCTCCTCCAGCTGCTGCAAAGGCCCGGACTCAGCGGTCCGGGCCGCCGCCCCGGAGCCGGCGGGCGCCCCGCCGTCGGGCATCTCCCCGGGCGTTCCGTCGGACACCTGCCTGTCGGCGAGATGCCGGAGCTCGGCCGCCGTGCGCGCCAGCGACAGCCGGGCCGAGCCCACCTCGCCGTCCAGCCTGCGCAGCCAGGCCTGCAGGGCGGCGGCGGCGGTGAGGTAGCCGGTGGCATGATCCAGTGCCTGCACCGGCAGCGGCCGGGGGCTGTCCGCGGCGAAGTGCGCCATGCCGGTGTGCGCTATCCCGGTGCTCATCTGCACGAGGGAATCGAATCCGCGCCGCTGGGCCCAGGGCCCGGACCATCCGTAGGCGTTCAGCGAAATCTCCACCAGCCCGGGACGGAGCTGCTGCAGCCGCCCGGAATCCAGTCCGAGGCCCGCGAGCGCACCGGCGCGGTAGCCGGAGACCAGGATGTCGGCGTCGGCCACGAGGTCGCGGATGCGCCGCGCACCGGCCGCCGAGGTCAGGTCCAGCCGGGCGCACCGCTTGCCCACTGTCAGTTCCGCCTCGGCCGCCGGTTCTGCCCACCCCGGCGGATCAATGCGCAGCACTTCAGCGCCCAGCCCTGCCAGGAACCGCGTGGCCACCGGACCGGCAATGATGCGGGTCAAGTCCAGCACGCGCACCCCGGCCAGCGGACGCTCCGGTGCCGCCTGCGGGCTGAGCGGTGCCGCCGTTCCGTGCCCGGTCCAGGCGATCAGCGGTTCCTGCTCCACTGCGCGTCCCTGGGGATGGTCTGCCCACTCCGCTTCACTGCGCATTTGTGCGGCGCAGCCTCCGGCGGAAACCACCGCCGTTTCCAGCGCTTCTCCGGTCCAGCCGACGACGGCGGCGGCCACCGTTGCGCGGTTCGGCACCGGATCGACCGGAAGCCCCAGGGACGCCAGTGCCGCATGCCGGTGATGCGGGGCATTGGTGTGCAGCCGGATCCAGCCGTCGGAGCACGGATAATCTCCGGCCAGCGGATCCCAGGGCGGCGGAATTGACCAGCCCATCGGGGTGAGGGAGCCGGCGAACCAGGCCAGGGACAGGTCGGCGTCGACCACCGGAGCGCTGCTCCCGCCGAGCCGCCGGGACAGATCCGCGACGGCACCGGCAGCCTGCTCCACGGCCCATCCGGCGAAGCCCCGCACGGGAAAGGCTGCTTCCAGGGACATCGCCGTCTCTCCTCTGCCTGCCACCGGCGCTGCCGGTGGGGTACTGTACTCACACGCTAAGGGCCTGAACTATCGGGGACAAGTCATCCGGCGGGCACAGCAGCAGAGCTGTGAAGCGCCGGGTGCAGGGGGAAAAGGAAGACAAATGGACCAGGAGCAGCCGGCGGCGCCGGAACAGTGGCGGGCCGTGGCGGCAGCGCTCGCGGACGAGCGCAGGCTTCGGCTGTATGCCCGGATCATCACGGCGGCCGAGCGCGGAACTCCGCTGGACGGACAGGCTCTGGAACCCAAGGAACGCAAATCACTGGCGGCCCTGCAAAAGGCCGGTCTCGTCTCCTCGGGTGCCTGCGACGTGCAACCGGCGGGCGGCGTGTTTGCCCGGCTGCTGGCCAGCGGCAAGGAGCCGCCCGAGACCTCGGCCCGGAGGTTCCTTGCGGACGGAAAAATCGCCGCGTATCCGCGGCGGCAGGCGGACCGGCTGGAGCTGCTCCACTACATCGCCGGGCATGTTTTCGAGTCCGCCCCGGCACCTGCCGACGCTCCTCCGGTGCTGAATGAACGCGGTATCACCGAACGCCTCGCGGAGTATTCGGATGATCCGGCCGCCGTTCGCCGCTACCTGGTGGACGAGGGCATCGTGTCCCGCAATCCGGAGGGTTCACGCTACTGGCTGTCTGCCCCGCGGCCGGCCGACGGCTGGGAATTCGCCGGCTGAGGAGCAGATCCGTTCGTGGCGCTAACCCGGCAGCTGCTCTGCTATTCCGACGTTCCCGCTTCGAGGATCGACACGATGGAGAAGAGCGTGAAGCAGACGGCTCCGAGCCCAACCAGCACGTGCGCGGGGACAAAGAACGCCGGGTCTGTGCCTTCGGCTTCAGAGAGGAACGCGGCGAAGAACAGGCAGGTGAGCGCTGTTCCGATGGGCATCAGCGGGATGCGATTGGCCAGGGCAAACGTGCGGCGCCAGACGAGGGCGAGCAACAGCACCTTCGACAGGATGCTGAAGCAGATCAGCCCGAGGCCGATCAGCACGCATCCCGGGGCCAGCCGGTAGGGCTCGTGCGAGCTGAACAGCACGAATAGTCCGAGCAGCACATTGACCGTGCCGGCGGCAGCGACCAGCCAGGGCCAGGCCAAACGTTCCCCATCGCTGAATTCGTTGCGCACCTGGCGCACGATGCTCGCGACCAGGCCGATCAGCGAGGTGCAGATCGCCGACAGGCCGATCAGGACGTGGCCGGCAACGAATCCGGGAGTGTCTCCGCGCATCAACAGGCCGATCGCAAGGGAGAAGCCGACGACGGCGGCCGCAACCGGAACTGCGAGCAGCACGGCGCCGACGGCGCGGGTGTGAGCACCTTCCGGCGGGCCGCCCTGAGGCTCGAGCAACTGTGCTGACTGGATGAGCGTGAATTTTGTGGACGCGGCCGCGACGGTGCTGACGCACGCGGCGATGAAGCCGACGCCGATCACAACGAAGCCCGCCGTGAGGTTCTCCGGGGTGTTGTCCCGGTTGGCCAGAACAATGCCCCAGATGACGGCGGCGGCAGCAGCCGCGTAGCCGGAGAGCGGCAGGATGATCTCCCACACGCGCCCATAGCGGTTGATGAGCTGCCTAATGATGGTGGCTGCCGTAGTGAACAGCGCATAACAGATGGCGGTCAGCCCGGCATTGACGTGTCCGGCGACGAAGTGATCGGGGTTGTCAGGCCCGGCCAGGATGTAGAGGCCAAAGGACAGGCAGACAGCGCCCATCAGAAGCGGTATGGCACGGAAAATGACACTTATTGCATGGTTCATGGCGTCCCCGAAGGTGATCCCCGTGCGGCTTCGACAGCATGGCCGGTCCGCGTGTAGTGCCAGTTTGCGCCTGTCCCAACCGGGGAGCAACGCCGGACCCTCGCAGCGCCGCGGACCGTTGACTCGGCAGGACGGTGGGCGTCGAATGGAAGTTGCAGCCCGACCGCCACCATCCGGCGGAAACTTCCAAGGAGGCGCCGATGGCCGCCAGTTTCACGCCCCACGGCGCAGTCGCCACCCACCCCGGAGCCCGAGCTGCCACGGACCTGGGCTCGCCGGCGTCGTCCTATCTGCTGGCCGGTCCCGACACCGCCGCCAAGCCGCCGCCGGGCGGGCCGGCATCAGGGGCGCAGTCCGGGGCCGGGGCAGGAGCAGGGCCGGCCGGAACCCCGTCAGGATCCCCAGCCGCGGGCCGGAGCGGATCGCCTCCTGCCCCGCCGGACGGCGGAGGGACGGCTCCGCATTCCCGCCGCCAGATCGTGCTGGTCTTCGCCGGCCTGATCCTCGCGGTGCTGATCTCCGCCCTCGACCAAACCATCGTGTCCACCGCTCTGCCCACCATCGTGGGAGATCTGCAGGGACTTGACCACCTGTCCTGGGTCATCACCGCCTACCTGCTCACCTCCACCATCGGACTGCCGATTTACGGCAAGCTCGGCGACCTGCTCGGGCGCAAGAACATCTTCATCTTCGCGATCGCTGTGTTCCTGATCGGTTCGGCGCTGTCCGGACAGGCCCGCAGCATGACCGAGCTGATCAGCTACCGGGCACTGCAGGGCGTGGGCGGCGGCGGCCTGATCATCGGCGCCCAGGCCATCATCGGGGACATCGTGCCCGCCCGCCAGCGCGGCCGGTACATGGGGCTGATCGGCGCTGCGTTCGGGCTGGCCTCGGTGAGCGGGCCGCTGCTCGGCGGCTACCTGACGGAGTACTGGTCCTGGCGGTGGGTGTTTTACATCAACCTTCCGCTGGGCGCCGTCGCGCTGGCCGTCATCATCACCTCGCTGCACCTTCCGACGCGGTCCGGCCCGCGGCCGCCGCTGGACTACCTCGGTGCCGTGCTGCTGGCCGTGATCAGCGCCGCGCTGGTGATGCTGACCAGCTGGGGCGGGACCACCTATGCCTGGACCTCCCCGACCATCCTGGGGCTGGGGGCCGCCGCCGCCGTCGGCGTGGCAGTTTTCATTCCGGTGGAACTGCGGGCCGCCGAACCGGTCCTGCCGCTGCGGCTGTTCAGCAACCGCAACTTCCTGGTCTGCACCCTGGTGGGGTTGTCAGTGGGGCTGGCGATGTTCGGCAGCATCTCCTATCTGCCCACCTTCCTGCAGATGGTCAACGGAGCCTCCGCCACCGTGTCCGGGCTGATGATGCTGCCGATGACAGCCGGCCTGCTGCTCACCTCCATTGGCACCGGCCAGTTGATCTCGCGGACCGGAAAGTACAAGATCTATCCCGTCCTCGGCGCCGCCGTCATGATTGTCGGGCTCCTGCTCCTCTCGCGGATCTCCAACACCACGCCGTACGGGTTCACCGCCCTGGGCATGTTCGTGCTGGGGCTGGGCATCGGCGCGCTGATGCAGAACCTGGTGCTGATTGTGCAGAACAGCGTGCCCGCCCGGGACATGGGCACCGGAGTGTCCTCGGCAAACTACTTCCGGCAGATGGGCGGCTCGCTGGGGATCGCCGTTTATGGATCCGTTTTTATCCAGCGGCTGAACGACCAGGTGGCCGACGCCCCGGAACAGGCCGCCGGTGCGCTCCGCAACGGAGTGAACTCGATCAGCCCCTCGGAACTGAAGGCATTGCCGGCGCCCGTGCAGGACTTTATTGCCCGCGCCTTCGGCGACGCCCTGCCGCCGATCTTCCTGCTGGGCATTCCGGCGCTGGCCGCGGGCCTGATCCTGACCCTGTTCATCCGGCAGATCCCGCTCTCGGAAACCTCCCGGGTGGAAGTGGAGGAAAATGTCTAGGCAAAGAACGCCCCGGCATCTGATGCTCCGGCCGCAGAACGGCCGGGAGGGCCGGGAGGCCATGATCCGCAAAGCACCGCCTGAAGAGATCGGCCAGCCCCGCGGGATGGGCCTGGTTTTTGCCGGCCTGATGCTGGCCGTGCTGCTGGCGGCACTGGACCAGACCATCGTGGCCACCGCCCTGCCAACGATCGTGGGGGAGCTCAACGGGCTCGAGCACCTGTCCTGGGTGGTGACGGCCTATATCCTGGCCGCCACCATCGGGCTGCCCGTCTACGGAAAGCTCGGTGACCTGTACGGACGGCGGACGATCTTCATTTTCGCCATTGTCGTCTTCCTGCTGGGGTCCGTGCTCTCCGGCCTGGCGCAGAACATGGGCCAGCTGATTGCCTTCCGCGCACTGCAGGGCGTGGGCGGCGGCGGGCTCATGATCGGCGCCCAGGCGATCATCGGCGATATCGTGTCTCCGCGCGAACGCGGCAAATACATGGGCCTGATCGGCGCCTCCTTTGGCCTGGCCTCGGTGGGCGGGCCGCTGCTGGGCGGCTGGATCACCGACTACTTCTCCTGGCGGTGGGTGTTTTACATCAACCTGCCCATCGGTGCCGTGGCGCTCGCCGTCATCGTTTCCTCCCTGCACCTGCCCAAACCTGCCGGCGCCAAGCCGAGGCTTGACTACGCCGGAGCTGCCCTGCTGGCCGTGGCCGGCGCCGCAGTGGTGCTTCTGACCAGCTGGGGCGGGACCCCACCTACGCCTGGTCCTCGCCGCAGATCCTGGGGCTGGCCGCCGTCGCTGCGGTGGCCGCGGCCGCAATCATCCCGGTGGAACTGCGGGCGCCGGAACCGATCATGCCTCCGCGTCTGTTCCGGATCCGGAACTTCGTGCTGCCGGTCCTGGTGGGCATCGCCGTCGGCATCACCATGTTCTCCACTATTTCCTATCTGCCCACGTTCCTGCAGATGGTCAACGGCGCCTCCGCCACAGTCTCCGGGCTGATGATGCTGCCGATGATGGGCGGGCTGCTGGTCGCCTCGATCGGCACCGGACAGCTGATTTCCCGGACCGGGAAGTACAAGATCTATCCGGTGATCGGCTGCGCTGTAATCATCGCAGGGTTGGTGATGCTCTCCCGGATATCGGCGGCCACACCGTATTCCTTCACAGCCGCCGGGATGCTGGTGATGGGTCTGGGCATCGGCTGCCTGCTGCAGAACCTGGTGCTGATCGTGCAGAACAGCGTGCCGATCCGGGACATGGGCACCGCCATTTCCGCCGCCAACTTCTTCCGCCAGCTCGGGGCGTCCTTCGGCATCGCCCTGTTTGGCTCGATCTTCATCAGCCGGCTGTCCGATCAGATGGCTGCAGCCCCGCCCGGCGCCGGGGACGTGGCGTCCGGCGGCATTAACTCGCTGAGCCCGGCCCTGCTCCGGACGCTGCCGCCGCCGGTACGGGACTTCATTGCCGAGGCGTTCGGCCAGGCCCTGCCGCCGATCTTCCTGCTGTCAGTCCCGGTGGCCGCTGCGGCCCTGGGGGTGGCCCTGTTTATCCAGGAGATTCCGCTGTCCAAAAAATCACGCGTGAAAACTGGCGGGGACGCGGCGGCGTAGCCGGCAGGGTGCTGCCCGGCCGGGCAGCCGCGGCCGTTGTCAGGGGAGGGCCGTACACTGGTGTTAATCGAATATATGTTCGAAGATTATCTCTCCGGACAACTACTGTCCGGACAACAGGGTCCGCTGGTGTGGCGGGCCAACCATGGAGGATGCAGGATCAAGTCCTGCAGTCCGCATCGGCGGGAGAGTGAACTGAAGTGGGTGTCTTCAGCGAAGCAGTAGAGGTGGTGTGTTCGCCGGCCGGACAGCCGCTGCGGTTGTCCTGGCAGGGGCACACCTACAAGGTGGCGGCGGACCCGGTGCGCTGGTACGAACGCCGGAACTGGTGGGACGAAGAAGCGCGGGCCGAACGCGGGCACGGTGCCGGACTGGTGGATTCGGAGATCTGGCGCATCCAGACCCGGTTGAACGCGCGCTCGCCGCTGCGCACGCTGGATGTCTCGCACGACATTTCCACCGGCCGCTGGCGCCTGATCCGGATCCATGACGCCCTGCGGGAAAGCGCCTAGAGTCCGTCCGCCATGAGCTTTTCCCATCTGCACGCCGCCACAGCCTTCAGCGCCCACTACGGGGTGTCCTGGCCGCAGGACCTTGCGGCAGCGGCCGCCGCCGACGGAGCCGACGCGCTGGCCTGCACCGACCGGGACGGGCTGTACGGAACCGTCAAGCACCTGCGGGCCTGCATGGACGCCGGAATTGATCCGATTGTCGGCGTGGACCTGGCGGTGCTCGGCGAACCGGGGCCGGACGGGGGGTCCGCCGTCACCGGGCGGGTGGTGGTCCTCGCGCACGGCCGCCGCGGCGGCGCCGGTTACCGGGCGCTGTGCCGGCTGATCTCGGACGCCCATGCCGGCACCTCGGCGTCCGCGGCCCGCAAAGGCAGCAAGCCGGTGGGGGTGACGCTGCAGCAGCTGGCCGCACACGCCGGCGGGACCGACCGGGAGGACCCGGTCCTGACCGTGCTCGTTGGCCCCTGGTCCGACGTCGGCATCGCCATGCGCAGCCGCAGCTACGCCGTCGCCCGCACGCTCTTCTCCCGCTGGCAGGCGGTGCTGCCGCGCCGGGCGCTTGCCGTGGAGGTGGTGACGCACCTCAGCGCGCCGGGCGCCAACCTCTGCCTCGCCCACGCGGTGCGGATGTTCCGGCTGGCCGATGAACTGCAGCTGCCGGCCGTCCTCACCAACGCCGTGCGCTACGTCGACGCCGACGGCGCCGCCACCGCCGACGTCTTGGACGCCGCACGGGCGCTGACGTCCATGGCCCGGCTGGCGGACCTGCAGCCCAACGGGCAGGGCTGGCTGAAGAGCGCCGGACAGATGAAGGCGCTCGCCCGGGAAATCAGCGCCGAGGCCGGCTACGGGGGAGCGGGGGCGGCCCGCCTGCTCCGCGACACCGAGGCGCTCGCCGATGCCTGCCGAATGGACCCGGTGGCGGACATGGGCTGGAAACAGCCGGTGGTTCCGGAGGCATCGGTGATCGGGATCGATTCCGAACCCATGGCCGAGCTGGTCCGCCGCTGCGAGGCGGGCATTGGGCGCAGGTTCCCGGCCGCCGGCGCGGCCGCCGATGCGCGCCTGCGCAACCGGCTGGCCCACGAACTGGGCATCATTGAACGGCTGGGCTTCGCCGCCTACTTCCTGACCGTCGCCGAGGTCTCGTCAATGATCACCGGCATGGGGGTGCGCGCCGCGGCCCGCGGCTCGGGAGCCTCCTCGCTGGTGAACTATCTCCTCGGCGTCAGCCACGTGAACCCGCTGGCCCATGACCTGATCTTCGAACGCTTCCTCTCGCAGGACCGCTCCACCCTGCCGGACATCGACATTGACGTCGAAAGCGCGCAGCGGCACAACGTGTATCACCGCATCTTCGAACGGTTCGGCGCCGAACGCGTCACCCTGATGAGCATGCAGAACGGCTATCGTGCCCGCGGGGCGGTGCGCGACGCCGGCATGGCGCTGGGGCTGCCCGAAGAAGACATCGGAGCCGTGGCCAAACAGCTGTGGCGCTTCTCCGCCCGGAAGTTCCGGGAGGCGCTCGCGGAAAAGCCCGAGCTGCGGGAGGTCGCGGAACGGGTCGAGGGCAACCGGCAGCTGGATCTGCTGGTGGATCTGACCGAACGCCTGGACCGGTTGCCCCGGCACATTTCCATGCACCCGTGCGGAGTAATCCTGGGGGATGCGTCGCTGCTGGACCGCACGCCGGTGCAGCCGTCCGGCCTGGGCCTGCCCATGTCCCAGTTCGACAAACACGACATGGATCCGATGGGCATGCTCAAGCTCGACGTGCTGGGCGTGCGGATGCAAAGCGCCATGGCGTACGCCCTGCAGGAGGTGCGGCGGCTTCATCCGACCAAGGCGGACACCGTCGCCGCCGGTGCCCATCCGGCCGGGCCGGACGGGCAGGGCCCGGACTACGTGCACGAGGACGGCTCCATCGACCTCGACGCCGTGCCGCTGGACGATGCGCCCACCTACGACCTGATCTGCAGCACCTACACCCTGGGCTGCTTCCAGATCGAGTCCCCGGGCCAGCGCGAGCTGATCGGCAAGCTCGCTCCCCGGGAGTTCAACGATCTGATCATCGACATCTCGCTGTTCCGGCCCGGGCCGATGAAATCCAACATGGTCCGCCCGTTCCTGGAACACCGGCACGGCTGGTCACCGGAGGTGTATCCGCACGAGGCGTTGCGCCCGGTCCTGGCCGAAACCCACGGCGTGACAGTGTTCCACGAACAGGTGCTGCGGACCTTCGACGTGTTCACCGGCTGCGGCCTGGCCAAGGCCGATGTGCTGCGCCGGCTGCTGGGAAATGAGGACGCCGAAGCCTCGGTGGAGGACTTCTTCCGGACCGAGGCAGCCAAGCGCGGCTACGGCGATCAGGTCATCGGGAAGGTCTGGGACACGCTGAAGGCTTTCGGCAGCTTCGGTTTCTGCAAGGCGCACGGAGCCGCGTTTGCCGTGCCCACCTACCAGTCGGCCTGGCTGAAGGCACACCATCCCGAGGCGTTCCTTGCCGGCATCTTTGAACACGATCCGGGAATGTATCCGCGGCGGTTGCTGGTGGCCGAAGCCCGCCGGATGGGCATCCCCATCCTGCCGCTGGACATCAACCGCAGCGGTGCCCAGTACCGGGTGGAACGGGTGCCGGCGGTTCCGGCCTCGCCCGGGCATCCGGCCCGGCCGGAAAAACTGGGCATCCGGCTGAGCCTGGCCGGGATCTACGGACTCTCGGCCGCTGAACTGCGGCGCATCGCCGCCGGCCAGCCCTATGATTCGCTGGCCGATCTGCGCGCCCGCGCCAAGGTCGGACGGAGAACCCTGATCCGGCTGGCCGCCCTGGGCGCCTTCGACTCCCTGGCGAAAGGCACCGGTACAGCGGCCTCCCGGGCCGATCTGCTGCACCACCTGGACCTGGCTCCGCCGCGGAGCGCACCGCGGAAATACGATCCGATTCCCGGCCAGCTCGCGTTGCCGCTGGGCGACACCGAACTGGAGAACCTGCCCGCCGAACTGCCCGAACCGACGCTGCGCGAAAAGGTGCGCACCGAACTGGACCTCCTGTCAGTGGACGTCAGCGCCCACCTGATCGACAGCTATGGCCCGCTGCTGGCGAAGCTGGGCGTGACCAAGGCCCGGGACCTAATGGAGCTGCGCAACGGTACCGAGGTGCTGGTGGCCGGGATCCGGGTGGCCACGCAGACGCCGCCCATGCGCGGCGGCCGCCGGGTGGTGTTCATCAGCCTCGACGACGGCACCGGCTGCGTCGACTGCACGTTCTTCACCGAGGCGCAGGAAAAAACCGGTCCGCTGCTCTTCGGAACGCAGCTGATGCTCGTTCGCGGCCTGACCCGCCGCACCGGGCCGCGCGGGATCAGCATGCAGGCGCTGGAGGCCTGGGACCTGAATGACACCGCCAACCTGCCCCGTCTCCAGCGCGGCAGGTTGGTGGGGCCCAACTACAGCGGATAACATCGAAGGGGCGCAGAAGGAGCCGGTCACCTCTTGACCGGCCCGCAGACGCCGTACAAACCAAATCTAGGAGACAACCGTGTCAGTGCCAGAACAGTTCACCCTCATCGTCGACGGCGAAGAGACCACGGTGGATACTGGCACCACAGGTGCACAGCTGTTCTTCGACCGCCGCGACGTCGTCGTCATGCGCGTGGACGGCGTCCTGAAGGACCTGGACACCGAGCTGGCCCCGGGTGCTTCCGTGGAGTCCGTGACCATCGACTCCGAAGACGGACTGAACGTGCTGCGCCACTCCACCGCGCACGTCATGGCCCAGGCCGTGCAGCAGCTGCGTCCGGACGCCAAGCTGGGCATCGGCCCGTACATCAAGGACGGCTTCTACTTCGACTTCGACGTTGCCGAGGCGTTCACGCCGGAGGACCTGAAGACCCTCGAGAAGATGATGCAGAAGATCATCAACTCGAACCAGAAGTTCGCCCGCCGCGTGGTGTCCGAAGACGAAGCCCGCGAAGCCATGGCCAACGAGCCGTACAAGCTTGAGCTGCTGGGCAAGAAGGACGGCGCCGACGAAGCCGGCGAGGGCGCGAACATCGAGGTCGGTGCCGGCGAGATCACCATCTACGACAACGTGGACCGCAAGTCCGGCGACGTCGTCTGGTGCGACCTTTGCCGCGGCCCGCACCTGCCCAACACCAAGCTCATCTCCAACGCCTTCGCGCTGACCCGTTCCTCCGCCGCCTACTGGCTGGGCGACCAGAAGAACCAGCAGCTGCAGCGCATCTACGGCACCGCGTGGCCCACCAAGGACGCGCTGAAGGCCTACCAGGAACGGCTGGCCGAGGCCGAGCGCCGCGACCACCGCAAGCTGGGCACCGAACTGGACCTGTTCTCCTTCCCGGACGAGCTGGGTTCCGGCCTGCCGGTGTTCCACCCCAAGGGCGGCATCATCCGCAAGGCGATGGAGGACTACTCCCGCCAGCGGCACACCGAGGCCGGCTACGAGTTCGTCTACACCCCGCACATCACCAAGGGCCACCTGTACGAGGTCTCCGGCCACCTGGACTGGTACCGCGACGGGATGTTCCCTCCGATGCACGTGGACGAGGTCACCGATCCGGAAACCGGCGCGGTCATCAAGCCCGGCCAGGACTACTACCTGAAGCCGATGAACTGCCCCATGCACAACCTGATCTTCCGCTCCCGCGGACGGTCCTACCGCGAACTGCCGCTGCGCCTGTTCGAATTCGGTTCCGTGTACCGCTACGAGAAGTCCGGCGTCATCCACGGCCTGACCCGCGTGCGGGGCATGACCCAGGACGACGCCCACATCTACTGCACCCGCGACCAGATGAAGGACGAGCTCACCAGCACGCTGAAGTTCGTCCTTGACCTGCTCAAGGATTACGGCCTGGATGACTTCTACCTGGAACTGTCCACCAAGGACCCGGAGAAGTACGTGGGCTCCGACGACGTGTGGGACGAAGCCACCCGCACCCTCGCCGAGGTTGCCGAAGCCTCCGGCCTGGACCTGGTCCCGGATCCGGGCGGAGCGGCCTTCTACGGCCCGAAGATCTCCGTCCAGGCCCGCGACGCCATCGGCCGCACCTGGCAGATGTCCACCATCCAGCTGGACTTCAACCTGCCCGAGCGCTTCGAGCTCGAGTACCAGGCCGCCGACGGCAGCCGCCAGCGCCCGGTCATGATCCACCGCGCCCTGTTCGGTTCCGTGGAACGCTTCATGGCGGTGCTCACCGAGCACTACGCCGGCGCGTTCCCGGCCTGGCTGGCTCCGGTGCAGGTGGTCGGCATTCCCGTGGCTGAGGCGTTCAACGATTACATGTTCGACGTCGTCGACAAGCTCAAGGCCCAGGGCATCCGCGCCCAGGTGGACACCGGCACCGATCGGTTCCCGAAGAAGATCCGCACCGCGTCCAAGGACAAGATCCCGTTTGTCCTGATCGCCGGGGGCGACGACGCCGATGCCGGCGCCGTGTCCTTCCGCTTCCGGGACGGCAGCCAGGACAACGGCGTGCCGGTTGAAGAAGCGGTGAAGCGGATCGTCGAGGCCGTTCGGAACCGGGACAAGTAAGCGGTCCCGGGCGAAGCGGCGGGGGAGCAGGAGTGCAGATGGATAACAGCAGCCAGGACGACGGCGGCAGTCCCTACCCGGGCGACGCCGGCGTCACGGATTCATTCGAGCTTCCCGGGGTGCCGGATTCCTTTGCACGCCTGTGGACTCCGCACCGGCTGGCATATATCAAGGGCGGGCAGGAACAGGTCTCCTCGGAGCACAACTGCCCGTTCTGCGCCGCTCCGTCCCGTTCGGACGAGGAGTCGCTGATTGTGCACCGCGGCAAGCATGCCTTCGTCATCCTGAACCTGTTTCCGTACAACGCCGGGCACCTGCTCGTCTGCCCGTACCGGCATGTGCCGGACTACACGGACATCGACGAGCAGGAAACCGCTGAAATTGCCGCGCTCACCCAGACCGCCATGCGCGTGCTGCGGAAGGTGTCCAATCCCAGCGGTTTCAACCTCGGCATGAACCAGGGCGTCACCGGGGGAGCGGGCATCGCCGCGCACCTGCACCAGCACATCGTGCCGCGCTGGGGTGGAGACGGCAACTTCCTGCCGATCATCGCGCAGACCAAGGCCATCACCCAGACCCTCGGCGATGTCCGCCGGCAGGTGGCCGACGCCTGGCCGCAGGCCGCGGCAAGTGAGGACTGAGCGGTGCTGAACAAATACGCCCGCGGCTTCTTCACCGGACTGTTCACGCCGCTGGCTGCCTGGCTGCTGAAGCGGGGCGTCACTCCCGACGCCGTGACGATCCTGGGCACCCTGGGCGTGATGATCGGCGGGCTGGTCTTCTATCCGCTGGGCGAGCTGTTCTGGGGAACCCTGTTCATCACGGCGTTCATCTTCTCCGACGTGATTGACGGCATCATGGCGCGGCAGCAGGAGCGCACCGGGAAATGGGGCGGGTTCCTCGATTCCACCCTGGACCGGTTTGCCGACGGGGCCCTGTTTGCCGGTGTCAGCATCTGGTTCTTTACCGGCGGCGACAACGACGCGATCGGCGTTGCAGCCATCATCTGCCTGGTCCTGGGCATGCTGGTCTCCTACATCCGCGCCAAGGCCGAGTCCCTGGGGTTCAACGCCAACGTCGGCATCGCCGAACGCGCTGAACGCCTGGTCTCGCTGCTGGTCGCCACCGGCCTGGTGGGGCTGGGCGTTCCCGAAGTCCTGCTGCTTGTGGTCCTGGTGGCGCTGTGTGCGGCCAGCTGCGTGACGATCATCCAGCGCATGAGCGCCGTGCACCGGCAGGCCCAGCTGGGCAACCCGGCCGCCTAGCCGCACCAGTTCCGGCAGCCCGCTCCATCCGTTGTACAGATAACGGGCTCATTCCGGCACGCCGCCCCATCCGTTGTACAGATAACGGGCTCATTCCGAGCTGATAAGACCGTTGCCTGTACTACGGACGGCGGCTGCCGCCGGATCTTCCGGGAAGGCCTGCAGTGTCAGCGCAGGTCCAGGGTCAGCTGCTGGCCGCGGCCAATCAGCTCGAAGCCCCGGGCTGCACAGAGTTCGGCGCCCAGCGGAGCGGCATTGATCGCCAGCCGGTTCGCGCCGGCGGTGGCCGCAACAGTGGCGGCCCGGCTCAACAGCGCCGTCCCGTAGCCCTGGCGACGGCTGGACGGGCCCACGGCCAGGCCAAAGATGCCTCCCAGAGATTTTCCCGGCTCCTCCGCGGCGGGCACGTACACCCAGGCCCGGCCGGTGAGTTTCCCCTCACCGCGCGTGGTCAGGTGCCAAGCGGTGCGGGGATGGCCGCGCCCGGCGGCGAGCTCTTCGGCGTCGGGCCCTGACACCTCGGCGGGCTCCGGATCGATTGTTGCAGCCGCTGCGCTGTACTGCTGCGGCACGTCAACCGGGGCGCTCATCCACAGCGGCTGCGGGCCGCGGCGGAAACCGAAGGCCTCCAGCGGTGCGTAACCCACCGCGTTGTTCAGCCAGACGGACACACTCTGGGCGCCCAGCCGCATGCCTTCGGTCAGGCCGGGACGGATCCCGGCAGGGGAAATCCGCTGCGGATACAGCAGCACCAGCTGCCGCCGTGCCGGCAGCCAGACCCACTCCGCTTCATGCGTGGAGAAGGTCCGGCCGCCGGTGACGCCGGCCAGTTTCTTAAGCCAGTCCTGGTGAAGGTCCTGACAGGCAGCAATGGTCACCATCGCGGATCAGGCCAGCCCGCGGCGGTGCAGCAGCGGCTCAATGGCGGCTTCGCGGCCCCGGAAGTTCCGGAAAGCCTGCAGCGGGTCGATGCTGTTGCCCCGCGCGAGCAGCTCAAGGCGGAACCGGTCGCCGTTTTCGCGGGTCAGCCCGCCGTTCTCCTTGAACCACTCCACCGTGTCGGCATCCAGGACCTCGCTCCAGATGTAGGCGTAGTACGAGGCCGCGTAGCCGCCGGCGAAAATGTGCTTGAAATAGCCGGACCGGTAGCGCGGCGGCACCAGGTCCAGGGCGACGCCGGCCCGGCTCAGGGCGTCGGCCTCGAACTGCTGCGGATCGGCCACCGTCTCTCCCGGGGCAAGCTCGTGCCAGGCCAGGTCCAGCAGGGCCGAGCCGAGGTACTCGGTGGTGCCGAAACCCTCGCCCCAGGTGGACGCAGCTTCAATCTTGTCGATGGTTTCCTGCGGCAGCGGCTCGCCGGTGACGTGGTGCCTGGCAAAGTTGGCCACGACCTCGGGCCAGAGCATCCACATCTCATTGACCTGCGAGGGGTACTCGACAAAGTCCCGGGGGACGGCGGTGCCGGAGAACTGCGGATAGGTGACGTCGGAGAACAGGCCGTGCAGCGCGTGGCCAAATTCGTGGAAGGCCGTGACGACCTCGTCGAAGGACAGCAGCGTCGGTTCGCCGGCGGGCGGCTTGGGAATATTCAGGTTGTTTATCACCACAGCCTGCGTTCCCAGCAGCGCCGACTGGTGCACGAGGGAGTTCATCCAGGCGCCGCCGGCCTTGGTGTCGCGGGTGTAGTAGTCGCCCAGGAACAGGCCGAGGGCTGAACCGTCGTCGTTCTTCACTTCCCAGACGCGGACATCCGGATGGTAGCCGGTGAGGTCCGGCCGCTCGGTGAAGGTCAGCCCGTAGAGCCGGTTGGCGGCATAAAAGACGCCGTCGTTCAGCACCCGTTCCAGTTCAAAGTAGGGACGGAGCGCCGAGCGGTCCACGCTGAACTTCTCGCGGCGGACCTGTTCGGAATAGTAGGACCAGTCCCAGGCGGCGAGCTCGTCAATGCCGTCCCGGCGGGCGGCCTCGCGCAGCAGCTCCGCTTCGGCGCGGGCATTGCGGACCGCCGGCGGAGCCAGCTGGTCGAGCATTGAGTGGATTGCGTCCAGTGACGGAGCGGTCTGGTTGTCGGTGGCGAACTCGGCGAGGTTGGCGAAACCCAGCAGGGCGGCCCGTTCGGCACGCAGGGCCGCCATTTCGGCGGCGAGGGCCAGAGTGTTGTCGTCGTTGTCGCGGAATCCGCGGTTCAGCGACGCCTCGAGGAGCCGGCGGCGGGTTTCCCGGTTCGTCAGCGAGGCCAGGGCTGGCTGCGAGGTAGGCAGGACCAGGGACAGCAGGTAGCTGCCCTCGGCGCCGGCTTCTGCGGCGGCCGCGGCGGCTGAGGCAACGTCATCAGCGGAAAGCCCGTCCAGTTCGGCAGCGTCCGCCAGGAGCAGCGCCGAATCGTTGGTGTCCCGAAGCAGTTTCTGGGCATAGTCGGTGCCCAGCACCGACAGGCGGGAGTTCAGTTCGCGCATGCGGGCCTGGCCGTCGTCGTCGAGCCGGGCTCCGGCGCGGATGAAGCTGCGGCGGTACTCGTCCAGGAGCCGCGCCGATTCGGCGTCCAAACCTTCGGGGGACACTGCTTCAAGCCGCGCCCAGAGGGCTTTGTTGAGGTAGATGCTGTCCTCGTGGGCGGCCAGCTGCGGTCCCACTTCCTGCTGGATGGCCTGCACCTGGTCCGTGGCGTCCGCCGCGGTGAGGGTGAAGAACGCAGAGGCCGTCCGCGCCAGCGTCTGGCCGGCCAGCTCCATCGCGGCTACCGTGTTGGTGAAATCGGGTGCCTGCGGGTTGGCCAGAATCGCATCGATCTCGGCAAGCTGTTCCTCGAAGCCGGCTTTGAAGGCGGGCAGGAAATCATCAGGGGTGATCTCCTTCCACGGCGGCAACTGATAGGGCAGCGTACTGGTGCTCAGGAAAGGGTTACTCATAAGGGTCAAGACTCGCACATGCGCGGTGAGGCGAACAACCGAAACGCCGTCGTACGCTTGCTCCGGCTGCGCGGTGCGGTCTTCAGGAGGGCGGGAGCGATCATGGGTGCACGCAGATTTGGGTTCACGGCTGTACTGCTGCTGGTGCTGGCGGCCGGATGCTCCCCGGGAACCTCCGACCCGGTGCCCTCCGAACCGGCGCAGTCCTCGGAACCGCGCATCTCTTCGGACGCCGCGACGGGGACCGCGGCACCGTCGCCCGCTGCGGTTCCCGAACCGACTCCCGGCCTGGGCGCGGGCTGTGCGGCCGTGCGGTGCTTTTCGATGATGCTGGCCGGAGATCTGCTGGTGCATCCGCAGCTGTGGGCACAGGCCGAGACCGACGCGGCGGCCTCCGGACGGAAGCCGCTGGACTTCAGGCCGCTGCTCGAAGGCAAGCGGGCCTACCTCGACCGCGCTGACCTGGGCATCTGCCACATGGAAACACCCGTTGCGGAGGCGCAGGGGCCCTACGCCGGTTATCCGCTGTTCAACGTTCCGCCACAGATCCTGTCCGCCGCTCAGGACGTAGGGTATGACGCCTGCACCACGGCCAGCAACCACACCGTCGATGCCGGGACCGCGGGCCTGAACCGCACCCTGGCCGAGCTGGATGCCCTGGGGCTGGAACACACCGGTTCCTACGCCTCGGAGGCGGACGCAGCGAAGCCGATGATCCTGGAGGCCCCGGCGGCGAAGGTCTCGGTGATCGAGGCGACCTACGGGTTGAACGGCATGAGCGCCGAGTTCGACTGGCAGGTGGATCTGCTGGATCCGGCGGACATGATCGCCCGGGCGCAGGCCGCGCGGGCCGCCGGCGCCGACGTCGTGGTGGGGGCGGTCCACGCCGGCGATGAATACGCGTCGGTGCCCAACGCGCAGCAGATTGAAACGGCGCATGCCCTGGCCGACAGCGGCGAGTTCGACTTCATCTACGGTCACCACAGCCACTCGGTGCTGCCGATCGAAAACTACAACGGCACCTGGATTGCGTACGGGCTGGGCAACGCCGTCACCGAACTCTCGCCCTGGTATGACGTGAACAATGAAGGACTGATCCTGCGCGCGCAGTTCGGCCAGGACGACGTCGGCGGCTGGAGCGTCACGGATCTGGCCTGGGCTCCGTCGGTGATTGTCAGTGACCCCTACCGCTGGTGCTCCGTGGCGGCTGACCGGCCGCAGGGCGCGTGCGCTTCGGAAAGCCAGGCGGCGGCGGTGCGGGCCCGGACCATCGGCGTCGTCGAGTCCATGGGAGCGGCCGAGGCCGGTGCCCGCGAGTGGCTGGTCAGCGCGGAGCCGGCGCCCTGACTGCGGCGGGTTACCGCGGGCGCTGCCCGGCGTGCTGCCGCGCCAGCTCGGAGAGCTTCGCCAGCTCCTCCAGGTCCTGCACCGACGGCGGCACCGGATCAAAGGAGCCGAACTTGCGGATCACGGCCTGCTGAATCAGGAAGTCGGCGATGGCCGGGTTCTTCGGCAGCAGCGAGCCGTGCAGGTAGCTGGCCACCACGTTGCGGTAACGGGCGCCCTCGTAGCTGTCCTTGGTGTTGTTGCCCTCGCCCTTGCGCACCTCGGCCAGCGGCTTCACGCCCGGGCCCAGGAACGTCTGGCCGCTGTGGTTTTCATAGCCGTGGATCTCGCCGAACTCCTCGCTGACCGAGAGCACATTGCCGATCAGCCGCTCGGTGCCGCCGTGCGTTTCCAGATCCAGCAGCCCGATGCCGGGAATCACGGTGCCGGTGTGCGTCTTGAAGAACCGGCCGAACAGCTGGTACAGCCCGCAGATCGCCAGCATCGGCACGTCGTCCTCGGCCATGGCCCGCAGCGTGGGGGCCAGTGCCTGCAGATCGTCCTGAATGACGACCTGCCCGCTGTCCTGTCCGCCGCCGCCGACCAGCAGGTCAACGCCCGCGGGGAACTCGTCGCCCACGTTGTACTCCAGGACGTTGGCCTTGTAGCCGTACCATTTCAGGCGCTGCTTCAGCACCAGGACGTTGCCCCAGTCGCCGTAAATGTTCATTTCCCGCGGATACAGCTGCAGGACATTGATGGTCCGGTCTTGCGCCGCTGACAGGTCCTCGCTCATGAGACCACCTCTACTGTCGTGATCTTGGAAAGTTCGCGCCGCACGGCCAGCATGGCCGTGTAGGTGCAGAAAATACGCATCGGGCGCTGGCCGGAAACCGTGATGAATTTCTTCAGGGCATCGGTGATGTCCGGGTCCATGTCCGCCACCGGCACGTCGTCGTACTTCAGCCGCAGTGCCATGTCGTAGGCGCGCACGCCGGTGACCATGTTCACACCGTTCTCGGCGAGCGTCTCGAAATCGACGTCCCACAGCCAGGACATGTCGCGGCCGTCGGCGTAGTTGTCATTGATCGCGATCATGGTCGAGTAGCCGTGGGCGGCAAAGGACTTCAGGCCGAGCCGGAAACCGCTGGGATTCTTCACCAGCACCAGTTCCAGCGGCTGCCCGTTGACCACCAGCGACTCGCCGCGGCCAAACGCCGGCTCCACATTGGACAGCGCGGTGAACAGGGCCTCGGAATTGGCCTGCGGTCCGGAAATCACGCGGGCCAGCGCCAGGGCGGCCGCTGCGTTGAAGATGTTGTAGACCCCGCGCAGCTTCAGGCCGGTGGTCACGACGGCGTCGTCCACGCGGAAGTCGGCATCGGTTTCGGCCACGCGCTCCAGGACGACGTCGGCGGGCAGCACGGCGGCCAGGGCCTCGGCCTTGGACCCGCGCATCTCGTCGTCATTCGGGAAGGTGCTGCGCAGCGATGCGTCGAGGCCAAAGTAGCGGACCTCCTGCTTGTCCAGCGACGCGGCAATGCCGGCGACGCGCGGATCCTCGCGGTTCAGGACCACGGTGCCGGTGGTGGCCTTCGCGATGGCCTCCAGCAGCCGGGTGGTTTTGTCGATCTCGCCGAAGCGGTCCAGCTGGTCGCGGAGAACGTTCAGCAGCAGCGAATAGCGGGGCTGGATCAGCTTCACGAAGTGCACGGCGTGCGCCTCGTCCAGCTCCAAGACGGCGACGTCGGCATCCAGGCGCCCGCGCCAGTCGACCTCGCCAAGCAGGGCCGCGGCGACACCGCGGGTGAAGTTGCTGCCGGTGCGGTTGGTGAACACCTTCAGGCCCTGGGATTCGAGAAGTTCGACAACCATCTTGGTGGTTGTGGTTTTGCCGTTGGTGCCGGAGACCACGGCGACACCCAGCGGAAGGTCGGCCAAGGTGCGGCGAATGAAATCGGGGTCGATTTTCTCCACCACCAGACCGGGCAGTGCGGAGCCGCCGCCGCGCAGTTTGGAGGCACTGCGGACCAGCTTGCCTGTCAGGACGGAGAAAGAACTCATGGTTTATGAATATATCGTAAGGAGCCCTTTCGGCCTTCACCGGCGCTAGGCTACGGCAGCGGGCGTCCATGCCGAGAGTGCACCTATGGCGGGTTCGCGCCCGGTCCCGGTCCCGAGAGTGCACCTATGGCGGGTTCCGGCGCGGCGGAGTCACCAGACCTGCGCACTGGAAGCAGGCCGAGGAAGCCATACCCGGCAGATCTGCACACTGGGAGCCCGGTTGCGGGAGCGCACCTATGGTGGGTTCCGCGAGATGGGGAAGCCCACGCGTGGATTTCGCTGCTTCCCTGCGACGGGCAGGAGCGCCGGCGGCGCGGCGCACCCATGCTGACGGCCGGCGCTGGGACACCCGGAACGCCCGCACCTTCCGACTTCGGGGCGGCGGTCATGCGCCTGTGAACGATTCAGTAGCTAGAATTGGGGCAGTGCGTTCGGGAATCCTGCCGGCCACCCTGTTTTCCACTTGTTTCCATTAGGAGGCAGCGGGGGAGAGACTGGGGGTCCACGAACTTTTTATCCAGTGATCAGAGGAGAAGCGTAGAGCATGTCGGGCCACTCTAAATGGGCAACCACTAAGCACAAAAAGGCAGTCGTTGACGCCAAGCGTGCGAAGTCCTTCGCCAAGCTGATCAAGAACATCGAAGTTGCGGCCCGCGCAGGCGGCGCCGACATGGCCGGCAACCCCGGCCTGGAACTCGCCGTTTCCAAGGCCAAGAAGACCTCTGTCCCCATCGACAACATCAACCGCGCCGTCAAGCGCGGTGCCGGTCTCCTGGGCGACGCCGTCGACTACCAGACCATCCTGTACGAGGGCTACGGCCCGCAGGGCACCGCCCTGCTCATCGAGTGCCTCACCGACAACAAGAACCGCGCCGCCTCCGAGGTGCGCCTGGCTGTCACCCGCAACGGCGGCAACATGGGCGACCCCGGGTCGGTGGCCTACATGTTCACCCGCAAGGGCGTTGTCACCCTGCCGAAGAAGGACCTCACCGAGGACGACCTCCTGATGGCAGTGCTCGACGCCGGCGCTGACGAGGTCAAGGAATCCGGCGAGAACTTCGAGATCATCTCGGAAGCTGCCGACCTGCGCGGCGTCGTCGCCGCCCTCGAGGAAGCCGGCATCGAGTACGACACCGACGAAGCCGAGTTCCTGCCCTCCATGCACGTGGAACTGGATGCCGACAACGCCCGGAAGTTCCTGAAGCTCGTGGACGCCGTCGAGGACCTGGACGACGTCCAGAACGTGTACTCCAACGCCGACATCCCCGCCGAGGTCTTCGCTCAGCTCGAAGACGACTGAGCGCCGGGTGAGCCTGCGCGTCCTCGGTGTTGATCCGGGCCTGACCCGGTGCGGCCTGGGCGTGGTCGACGTCGAACGCAACCGCCGTGCCACCCTGGTCGCGGTGGGAGTGGTCGGCACCGAGGCGGGAACTGCCCTGGACGCGCGGCTGCTGGTGATTGCCGAGGCCATTGACCTGTGGCTGGACACCCACAAGCCCGATGTCCTGGCCGTGGAGCGGGTGTTCAGCCAGCTCAACGTCAGCACCGTCATGGGCACCGCGCAGGCCTCCGGCGTCGTCATCGCGGCCGCGGCGCGGCGCGGCATTCCGGTGGCCCTGCACACGCCCACCGAGGTGAAAGCCGCGGTCACCGGGTCCGGCGGGGCGAACAAGGACGCGGTGGGCAAAATGGTCACCAAGATCCTGCGCCTCGACGCGCCGCCCAAACCCGCCGACGCCGCCGACGCCCTCGCGCTGGCCATCACGCACGCTTGGCGGCGCGGTGTTGCCGGACCGGGGCAGACGACGGCGGGATCGGCCTCCGGGGCGCGGGCGGCGGTGCGGCCGCCCACCGCCGGGCTGACGCCGGCCCAACGGCTCTGGGCTGAAGCCGAAGCCCGCGCCCGGCGCTGACCGGCTCTGTGTTGACCGGCTCTGTGTTGACCGGCCCCTGTGTTGACCGGCCCGGCGTGGCTGATACTCCTGCGGCAGCGCGCCGGAACCGGGGAATGCTGCCGGCACGCAGTAGGGTATTCGTAGATATGTTCTACACAGCCCCTGGAGTTTTGTCATGATCGCATCCCTGCGCGGGACCGTAACGCACGTTGGCCTGCACTCGGCAGTGATCGACGTTAATGGCCTCGGAATGCTGGTTCAGGCCACGCCGCAGACGCTGAGCTCCCTGCACGTGGGCCGTGAAGCGCTGGTGCAGACCGCCATGATTGTCCGCGAGGACTCCATGACGCTGTTCGGCTTCACCGACGCCGACCAGCGGGAAGTCTTCGAAACGCTGCTGAGCGTCAGCGGCGTCGGCCCGCGCATTGCGCTGGCCGTCCTGGCCGTCCACACCCCGGAAGCAATCCGCGTGGCCGCGTCCTCCGGTGATGACAAGGCCTTCAGCAAGGTTTCCGGCATCGGACCCAAGGGCGCCCGCCGGATCGTGCTGGAACTGGCCGACAAGCTGGTGCCGCTGGGCACTGCGGATGCTCCGGCAACAGCACGCTGGCAGGACCAGGTCCTGGCCGCCATGACCGGACTGGGCTGGACGGAGAAGGACGCCACAGCGGCCATCGACGCCGCCGTCGCCGAAGCGCCGGACGTCGCCGCCGCCGGCAACGTGGGCGAAATCCTGAAACTGACCCTCCGCCGCCTGGGCACCGACGGCGCCCGGGCCCGCGCACCGCGCCAGCAGGTGAGCTGAGGTGTCAGCCCTTCCCGGGGACGGGATCGTTGCCCCCACCGGTGACCCGGACGACAAGGCGATCGAGGCGGCCCTGCGGCCGAAGAACCTCGACGATTTCGTCGGCCAGAAACGCGTGCGCGAGCAGCTCTCCCTCGTCCTGGAAGCCTCCCGGCTGCGGGGCCGCAGCGCCGACCACGTGCTGCTGTCCGGGCCTCCCGGGCTGGGCAAGACCACCCTGTCGATGATCATCGCTGCCGAAATGAACGCGCCGCTGCGCATTTCGTCCGGCCCGGCCATCCAGCACGCCGGTGACCTGGCCGCCATCCTGTCCTCGCTCACCGAGGGGGAGGTGCTGTTCCTCGACGAGATCCACCGGATGTCGCGGCCGGCCGAGGAAATGCTCTACATGGCCATGGAAGATTTCCGGGTGGACATCATCGTGGGCAAGGGCGCCGGCGCCACGGCCATTCCGCTGGACCTGCCGCCGTTTACCCTGGTGGGCGCCACCACGCGGGCCGGCCTGCTGCCCGGTCCGCTGCGGGACCGTTTCGGCTTCACCGGACACCTTGAGTTCTACTCCACGACGGAGCTGGAGCTGGTGCTGCGCCGCTCGGCAATGCTGATGGACATGAAGGTCAATTCCGCCGGGTTCGCTGAAGTTGCCGGCCGCTCCCGGGGGACGCCGCGCATCGCCAACCGGCTGCTGCGCCGGGTGCGGGACTGGGCGCTGGTGCACGGCGTGGACCAGATCGACGCGCGGACTGCCGGCGCCGCCCTGGACATGTATGAGGTGGACGCCCGCGGCTTGGACCGGCTCGACCGCTCAGTGCTGCGGGCGCTCATCACGAAGTTCAACGGGGGACCGGTGGGCCTGTCCACCCTGGCCATCGCCGTCGGCGAGGAACCGGAAACCGTGGAGACCGTTGCGGAGCCGTACCTGGTGCGCGAAGGCCTGTTGGGCCGGACCCCGCGCGGCCGGGTTGCCACCCGCGCCGCCTGGGAACATTTGGGCCTCCAGATGCCCGACAACGTTGCCGCCGGGCTGCCCGAGAACATGTTCTCGGGACCGGGAACCAACACCTCTCAGGAGTCGGACGCCGGGTAGCCTCCCGGCCGGCTTGAGTCCCGGGGACCCGGCGAGCCAAAATGATCGGGGAGAATACCGGAAAAGTACAGCGTGTGCCGCAACTTATGCGCTCCCGTACACGTTTACCTTTAGACTGGTCATTCATTGGCCGGGCTGCGTGCCCGGCTGCGAGAACAACTCGACGGCAGTGCCGACGCCGGTGCCGGCCGTTCCAGTGACATCTGCACACTCTTCTCCAACAGAAACGGAACCACTCTGTGTTCTTAAACATCATGGCCCAAACCAATCCGGAACAGACCACCGGCTTCTCGTTCTCCAGCCTGCTGCTGCCGGTCCTGCTGGCAGTGTTCATCTTCATGATGTTCCGCAAGCAGAAGAAGACGCAGAAGACGGTCCAGGAGCAGCGGACCCAGATGGTTCCCGGAACCGAAGTCATGACCCAGTTCGGGCTGTTCGGAACCATCGTGTCGATCAACGCGGAAGAGAACAAGGCAGTTCTGGAGCTTTCCCCCGGAAACACGGCCACCGTCCACATGCAGGCGCTGACCAAGGTAGTCACCAGCGAGCCCGCAGCTGACGAGAGCCCGGTTGTCCCGGACGACGCTTCGTCGATCACTGCCGCTGACCGCACCGACGCCGCACCCGCCGGCGAAACGGTCCGCCGCGATGAGTCTGCGGCCCACGCCGATGAGACTCCCGAGGAAACACTTGATCGGCTGAACCGCGAAAACAAGAAAGAGAACTAGACTTCCCACGGGCCTGCGGGGGAAGAGTCTCCGCAGGCTGGCCGGGGTCAACAACGCCTCCGGTGTCTCACCCCTATAAGGACTATCCCCTATGCCTCGTACCGGCCCCGGCTCGGCCGCGAAAAAGACGCTCCTCTGGTTGGGCGTCATTTTTGCTGCCATGGCCCTTTTGCTCGGCGGTGGTTCCATGTGGAGCAACGCCAGTTGGACCCCCAAACTTGCCCTCGACCTTGAGGGCGGCACCGAAATGATCCTCGCGCCCCAGGTGCAGGGCGGATCCGAGATCACCCAGGAACAGCTGGACCAGGCCGTGGAGATCATCCGCCAGCGGGTGGACGGCAGTGGTGTTTCCGAAGCCGAGATCACCACGCAGTCCAACCGCAACGTCGTGGTTTCGCTGCCCGGCGTTCCGTCCGCTGAAACCCGTGAGCTGATCCAGGCTTCCGCCCAGATGGAGTTCCGGCCGGTTCTGGCCATCGCCGCCGGCGGGCCGGTTGAAACGCCGCTGCCCGAAGAGCAGCTTCCGAAGCCCGCCGCTGAGCCGGCGAACGCCTCGGACGACAACTGGATCACGCCGGAGCTGTACCGCGAATTTGAGAGCACCAACTGCCTGGATCCGGCCACGCTGGAGGCATCCACTGAAGTGGCTCCGGCCGACCAGCCGCTGATCACCTGCGAACCGGGAACCGGCGCCAAGTACATCCTCGGTCCGGTGGAAGTTCCGGGCTCCAACATCGCAGATGCCACCTTCGGCATGTCCCAGAGCGGCCAGGGCGCCTCGATCAACGAGTGGGGCGTGAACATCGAGTTCAACGGCGAGGGCACCGACACCTTCCGTGCCGTCACCGAACGGCTCTTTGCCTTCCAGCAGGGCGATCCGCACAACCAGTTCGCCATCGTGCTGGACGGCCAGGTCATCTCGGCTCCCACGGTGCAGGGCGTCATTACTGACGGCAAGCCCCGCATCACCGGCAACTTCACGCAGGAATCCGCGCAGGCTCTGTCCGAGCAGCTGAAGTACGGCGCGCTGCCGATCAGCTTCGACATCCAGAGCGAACAGCAGGTTTCGGCAACCCTCGGCGCCGACCAGCTCAAGATGGGCCTCATCGCCGGCCTCATCGGCCTGGCCCTGGTGGCCGTCTACTCGCTGTTCCAGTACCGCGCCCTGGGTTTTGTCACCATCGTCTCGCTGGTGGTGGCCGGCGTCCTGACCTACCTCGCCATCTGCCTGCTGGGCTGGTCGCAGAACTACCGGCTGTCCCTGGCCGGCGTGGCCGGCCTGATCGTGGCCATCGGCCAGACGGCCGACTCCTTCATCGTCTACTTCGAACGCATCCGTGATGAACTGCGCGACGGGCGCGGGCTGGTCGCCGCCGTGGACAACGGCTGGAAACGGGCCAAGCGCACCGTCCTGGCCTCCAAGGCAGTCAACGTGCTCGCCGCCGTCGTGCTGTACTTCGTGGCTGTCGGCAACGTCCGCGGATTCGCCTTCACCCTTGGCCTGACGGCCATCGCCGACCTCATTGTCGTGTTCATGTTCACGCATCCCACGATGGTGCTGCTGGCGAAGACCAAGTTCTTCGGCGAGGGCCACAAGTGGTCCGGGCTGGACACGACCCGCCTGGGTGCCGTTCCGCTGTACCGCGGCGCCGGACGGATCCGCGAACCGGGCACGGTTCCGGTCCGCACCAAGAACAAGGCTGCCAGCAAGGAAGCCGAGCGCCGCATGACCATCGCCGAACGCCGGCAGGCCGAGAAACAGGAATCACTGGCCGGATCCGGCCCCAGCACAGAAAAGGAGGGCTAGGAATGAGCAAGCTCCCCAGCTTTGCCACCTTCGGCAACGAGCTTTACACCGGCAAGCGTTCCTACCCGTTTGTGCCCAAGGCCAAGCTCTGGTTCCTGATCGCAGCCGTCGCCGTTGTCCTCTCGATCCTGATTCCGGTGGTGAAGGGCGGCTTCAACCTCGGCATTGACTTCCGCGGCGGATCCGAATTCACCGTCTCCGGGGCCGCGAACACCGAAATTGCCACCGGCGAAGAGGCTGTTGGCGATATTGCCAGCGAGGCACGCATCATCAACATCGCCCCGGGCACCATGCGCGTGCAGACCGAGCAGCTCACCGACGACCAGACGCTGGAGGTCAAGGACAACCTGGCCGAGGCCTACGGCGTGGAGGATGACCAGGTCACCTCGACGTTCATCGGCCCGCGCTGGGGCGAGGACGTCAGCCGGCAGGCACTGATCGGCCTGGTGGTTTTCGTCGCCCTGGCTGCCGTGCTGATGGGGCTGTACTTCAAGACCTGGAAGATGTCCGTCGCCGCCATCACCGCACTGCTGGTGGTCATGGTGACCACGGCGGGCCTGTACTCCCTCAGCGGTTTCGAGGTGACGCCGTCGGCCATCATCGGGTTCCTAACGGTGCTCAGCTATTCGCTGTACGACACAGTGGTGGTCTTTGACAAGGTTCGGGAAAACACCAAAAACCTGGACAAGAGCACCAAGCGCACCTTCATGGAACAGGTGAACCTCGCGGTGAACCAAACCCTGGTCCGGTCCATCAACACGTCGGTGGTGGCGGTTCTGCCCGTGGCCTCGGTGCTGTTCATCGGCGCGTTCCTGCTAGGTGCCGGCACGCTGAAGGACCTGTCCCTCGCGCTGTTTATCGGCATCATCCTGGGCACTGTAGCAACCGTCTTCATTGCCGCTCCGATGTATGCCTGGCTGCGCCGCAACGAGCCGGAGATTGTCCGGCAGGCCAAACGCGTGAAAGAACGCCGCGCGCAGGAAGCCAAGGAAGCCGCTGCCGCAGCACCCGCGGGTGCCTCGGCAGTGACCGCCGGCAGCTGACCGCATTCTCCGTTCCGCACACCGGTTCCGTACCCCCATTTTCGCGGCGGGGTGCGGAACCGGTGGTTTAACCGGTGACCGGCACGGGCATAGACTTGTGCCGAAGACTAGTTTGCCGGACGTCGCCGTGACGTGGGGGAACGGGAGCGCTTAGGGTGGAAAAGGTCGAACACGTCACAGAAGGGGCAGCAGTGGGCGAGAGCGCGACACCAGCCGACAAGGCTGGCGCAGGAAGGGCCCCGGGAACACCTGCCGCGGCAGGATCCGGAGCCCCGGTTCCGGCTGCGCCCCGGCAGCCCCGCGCGCCGGAACCGGCGCGGGCACCTAAGACAGCGCCGGCGTCCAAGCCCGGCACTGCTGCCGACGGACAGCCGGTTGCCGGCAAGCCGGCTGCCGTTTCCGGGTCCGCGGACAAGGCTTCAGCCGCCCGGACCGCCCCCGTGCCCGCGCGCCGCACGTCAACGCGTGCCCGGCTGGCCCGGCTGGCCGGCCGCAGCAGTCCGGGGTATTCGCCCATGCTCGAGCCGCTGCTCCGCACGGTCCGGGTCAACAATCCCAAAGAGGACCTGGATCTGATCCAACGGGCCTATCTGGTGGCCGAACGCAGCCATGAGGGGCAGAAGCGCAAGAGCGGCGATCCCTACATCACCCACCCGGTGGCGGTGGCGACCATCCTCGCCGAGCTGGGCATGACCGGCACCACCCTGGCCGCGGCCCTGCTGCACGACACGGTGGAAGACACCAGCTACACCCTGGACGAGCTGCGCCGCGACTTCGGCCCCGAAGTGGCCATGCTCGTGGACGGCGTCACCAAGCTGGACAAGGTGACGTTCGGTGACGCCGCGCAGTCCGAAACGGTGCGCAAGATGGTTGTGGCCATGGCCAAGGACATCCGGGTCCTGGTCATCAAACTTGCTGACCGCCTGCACAACGCCCGCACCTGGCGGTTTGTCTCGCAGGAATCCTCGGCCCGCAAGGCGCGCGAGACCCTGGAAATTTTCGCACCGCTGGCCCACCGCCTCGGCATGAACACCATCAAGTGGGAGCTCGAGGACCTCTCCTTCGCCGCCCTGCATCCGAAGGTGTACGACGAGATTGTGCGCATGGTCGGGGACCGCACCCCGGAACGCGAGAAGTACCTCTCCACCGTCCGCACCCAGATCGCCGATGACCTGCACGCGGTAAAGATCAAGGCCACCATCACCGGCCGGCCCAAGCACTATTACTCGATCTACCAAAAGATGATCGTTCGGGGCAAAGACTTCGACGACATCCATGACCTGATGGGTGTGCGCGTCCTCGTTGACTCGGTGCGCGACTGTTACGCGACCCTTGGCGCCCTGCATGCGCGGTGGAACCCCCTGCCGGGGCGTTTCAAGGACTACATCGCCATGCCGAAGTTCAACATGTACCAGTCGCTGCACACCACGGTGATCGGTCCCGGCGGAAAGCCGGTGGAAATCCAGATCCGCACGCACGACATGCACCGCCGCGCCGAGTACGGTGTTGCCGCGCACTGGAAGTACAAGGACGGCTCCAAGACGCCGGCCGGTTCCGAAAACAATGACATGGGCTGGCTCCGGTCGCTGGTCGACTGGCAGCAGGAAACCTCGGACCCGGACGAGTTCCTGGATTCGCTGCGCTTCGAGATCAACGCCCGCGAAGTGTTTGTCTTCACCCCCAAGGGCGAGGTGATGGCCCTGCCCGCCGGCTCCACACCGGTGGACTTCGCCTATGCCGTTCACACTGAGGTGGGACACCGGACCATCGGAGCCCGCGTCAACGGAAAGCTGGTGCCGCTGAACAGCGAGCTCGAGCACGGTGACTGGGTGGAAATCTTCACGTCCAAGGCGGAAGGCGCCGGACCCAGCCAGGACTGGCAGGGCTTCGTCAAGAGCCCCAGGGCCCGGAACAAGATCCGGCAGTGGTTCACCAAGGAACGCCGGGAAGAGGCCATCGACAAGGGCAAGGACCTGCTCACGCGCGGCATGCGCAAGCAGAACCTGCCGCTGCAGCGGCTGATGACCCACGACGCCCTGGTCACGGTGGCACAGGAACTGCACCACCAGGACATCTCCGCTCTCTACGCGGCGGTCGGCGACGGGCACACCTCGGCGCAGAACGTCATCGAACACCTGGTCTCGCTCATGGGCGGGCATCAGGGCGCCGAAGAGGACCTCGCGGAAACCCCGGTCTCAACGGCCGCCCGCCGGCCCAAGTTCTCCGACTCCGGCGTGACGGTGCGCGGTGTTGGCGACGTCTGGGTGAAGCTGGCCCGCTGCTGCACGCCGGTGCCGCCGGACCCGATCATTGGCTTTGTCACCCGCGGTTCAGGCGTCTCGGTGCACCGCAGCGACTGCCGCAACGTGTCCGAACTTCGGGACCAGCCGGACCGCATTGTTCCGGTGGACTGGGCTCCCACGCAGTCCTCGGTCTTCCTGGTGGAAATCCAGGTGGAAGCCCTGGACCGCAAGAGCCTGTTGTCGGACGTCACCCGGGTGCTCTCCGAAAACCACGTGAACATTCTCTCGGCCAGCGTGAACACCTCCAGTGACAGGGTGGCCATGTCCAAGTTTGTGTTCGAGATGGGCGACCCCAAGTATCTCGACCACATCCTGAGTGCGGTCCGGAAGATCGACGGCGTGTTCGACGTCTACCGCACGACCGGGTCTCAGCGCCGCGTCTGATCCGGCGGCGGTGCCAACCGGGGCTCCGGCACCTGGTCCGACGCCGCCAGCGCGATGGCGGCATCCAGGCGGTGCAGTGCCGTTGACTTGCCCGGCAGCCGGGCAACGGACTCCAGCGCGCTGCGGACGCGGCCGAGCGGACAGCGGAGCACGGGGTCCGCAGCGATGGCCAGCAGGGCGCTGACTGACTGATCCCGGGGGCCGTGGCGGGCAAGGTCCATGGCGGTGCGCAGGGGAGTGGTCACCATGATGCCCGCGATGTCCATGCCGTCCTCAGGACCGAGCCGCACCTCATGCAGGACGGCGATGCTGAAGGGCGCCAGCGCCGTGGTGCGGCGGCCGTGGTCAATCAGCAGCTGCAGCCGCTGCGGCTGCGGCGCGCAGCCGTACACCCAGGCGGCGGTGAGGCGTCCCAGCATGATTCGTGCCCGCAGCCGTTCGGACAGGCAGTTGGCCGCCGCGACGGCTCGGCACACCGGGTCGGGCTCCAGGTCCCAGCGGACGTAGGTGTCAGCGTAGACCCGCTTCAGCAGACCGTCCTTTTCCATGGCCTGCAGCTCAACACTGGAAAAATCACCTCCGGCTGAAAACAATGCACCGCCGGTGGAGGTGACGGCCGGCAACACACCGGGGTAGGGGAAGAGCGTTGCCGGCATGCACCAACCCTTGCCGACGCCGGCTCAAAACAAAAGGCCCTGCCGCCCGTTGTGGAAAACGGACGGCAGGGCCTTGAGGTTGGGTGCTAGGAGAAGTCCTCGGCTGACTTCTGCAGCATGGCCAGCCACTGCTGGCGGGCTTCGAGGGCTTCCCGGGCGTCAGCGATCTTCTTCGCGTTGCCGGCCTTCTCGGCTTTCGCCAGGTCTTCCTCGAGGGACGCGATCGTGGCTTCGAGCTGGCTCAGGGCACTGTTGGTGCGCGCCTTGGTTTCCGGATTGCTCTTCTGCCAGTGCTCATCCTCGGCGGCCTTGACGGCTTCCTCAATCTTGCGGATTCCGGCTTCCATCCGCCCCATGTCGGCACGCGGAACCTTGCCGGCCGCCTCCCAGCGGTCGCGGATGGAGTTCAGTGCCTTGCGGGCAGCGGTGAGGTCGCGGACCGGAAGGATGCCCTGGGCTTCCTTGAGCAGTTCCTCCTTGACCGTCAGGTTCGCAGCGAATTCTTCATCGATGACCTCGTTGGCTGCCTGGCGGGCGGCAAAGAACGTGTCCTGGGCGGCGCGGAAGCGCGCCCACAGGGCATCGTCATCCTTGCGGCTGGCGCGCTTGGAGGCTTTCCACTCATCCATCAGCTGGCGGTATTCGGCAGCCGTATTGCCCCAGTCGGTGGAGGTGGCCAGCTCTTCGGCACGGACAATCAGCGCTTCCTTGGCCCGCTTGGCAGCAGTGTTTTCGCTGTCCAGCTGGGAGAAGTAGGCACGGCGGTGGCGGTCAAAGACGGTGCGGGCGGAACGGAACCGCTTCCACAGGCTGTCTTCGTTGCTGCGGCCCAGGCGCGGGCCGTTTTTCTGCGCCGCCTTCCAGGACTCGAACAATTCGTTCATCCGGTTGCTGCTGGTCTTCCACTGAATCGTGGCGGGATCCTTGGCGGCAATTTCCTCGGCCTCGGCCACGATCGCTTCGCGGGCGGCAAGCTCACGGGCCTTGACGGCTTCGGCCTCGGCCCGTTCTGCGGCTTCGGCCTCCTTGATGCTCGTCCGCAGGGTCTCGATCTGCGCGTCGAGGGCCAGCACGTCGCCGACCATCTTGCGCTCGGCAACCTGCTCACCGAGGTGCTTCAGCGTCTTGAGCATGTCGGTGGTGGGAGCCTTGGCCTGCACGCGGGCCTCCAGCAGCGCAAGCTGGCTGGCGACGTCGTCGTACTTGCGCACGAAGTAGGCGAGGGCCTCGTCGCGGCTGGCATCGGGATACTGGCCCACCGGGAACTCTTCGCCGTTCACAATCAGGAAAACGTGGCCGTCTTCCTCGACCCGGGCGAAGCGGGCCGCTTCCTCAAGGGACGTCGAGCGCACCGGTGGTGCCGCAACTATCGGCTTGGGAGCGGCGGCCGGACCGCCCTCCGCAGCTGCGGCAGGCGCCGGGTGCCGGGCGGCGAAGGCTGCCGGACTGGGCGCTGCGGGCCGTTGCGTGTCGGAAGCCTCCGGGACGGGCCTGGAAACTGTTTCGTCGGATTTCTGACTGTCTGTCACCGCTAAAAGTCTTTCACTCGAGGTTTGGCAGTGTGCGAGCCCGCGCTGCCATTTACTTCAGGGTAAACGAGTCTATCGTCACCGGGGTTTTCGGCTGGCCGTCCGAGGTTTCCGCGCCGTTTTCCACAGCTCCCTGTGCGGCGACCGATTCCAGAACATCCAGCCCTGAGGTTAGCTTACCCATGATCGTGTAGCCGCCCGTATCCTGCGGAATAATCGAGTCCTTGTACACCAGGAAGAACTGCGTGCCGTGGCTGTCCGTGGTACCCGCGCGGGCCACTGCGATGGACCCGGCCGGATACACGCCGTCGGCCGGCGCGTTCTCCACCGGCCCCCACTGGTAGTTGGGGTCGCCGGCGCCGTCCCCGTTGAGCGAACCGCACTGGAGCACTCCCATGGTTTCGGCCGTGGTCAGGCGGTGGCAGGTCTTGCCGGCGAAGAACCCCGACTCAGCCAGGGACGCAAAGACGGCCACGGCCTGCGGGGCGGCGGCGCCGTCGAGTTCGACATCGAGGTTCCCGGCGCTGGTGGCCAGGGTTCCGGAAAAGACCCGGCCCTCGGCGGTCGACTTGTCCGGGATGCCCGCGGCGCTTTCGGTCGGCTCAGGCGTGGGCTCGGCAGTTGCGGCGGCTGCCTGCTGCTCGATGAGCCGGGTTTCCTCCGGCGTCGGATTGGACGAGAACCACGCAACCTGCAGGGCCACGGCAAGAGCGAGGACCAGCGCGCCGGCCGCACCGGCGAAGAGGTTGTCCCGGGTGCGGCGCCTGCCGTGGCTTTGCTGCAGGTTGCGTCTGGCCTGCATCCTGGCGATGCGCCGGCGGGTTTCGCGGTCTTGGCGGGTGGCGGCCACGGATTCTCCTGACGGAACGGTGAAACATCGGCGGCCGTGCCGGCGGCGCCGGCCCGGCGGTGGCAGTCGGTCCGGTTCGCCTTGGTGCGCGCGGAAGACCTAAAATGAGTGCCGCACTTAGTTTAGGCACGCCGGCAGGCGATTTCCCTGCAGCAGGCCGCCCCAAATCCGTAGAAGGAGCTCGCCCGCATGGCACGCAAGGCCTCACTGTCCGGTTTCCCCGAATGGCTGCCGCAGGAGCGCCTTGTCGAACTCCACGTCCTGGACGTCCTGCGGCGCACCTTTGAACTGCACGGCTTCACCAATATCGAGACGCGTGCGGTGGAAACCGTGGGCCAGCTGCTGCGCAAGGGTGAGATCGACAAGGAAGTTTATGCACTGAGTCGGCTGCAGGCCGAAGAAGGCGAGGCCGCCGGCAAGCAGGACCCGAACCAGCTGGCGCTGCACTTCGACCTCACCGTGCCCTTTGCCCGGTATGTGGTGGAGAACGCCGGACACCTGGCCTTTCCGTTCCGCCGGTACCAGATCCAGAAGGTTTGGCGCGGAGAGCGTCCGCAGGAGGGCCGCGCCCGCGAATTCACGCAGGCGGACATCGACGTCGTCGGCGACGGCGACCTGCCGTTCCGGTACGACGTCGAGCTGGCGCTGGTGATTGCCGAAGCCCTCGGCGCCCTGCCCATCCCGGACTTCAAGATCCGGGTGAACAACCGCAAGCTGGCCGAGGGCTTCTACCGGGGGATCGGCCTGCAGGACACCGCCGGTGTGCTGCGCAGCATCGACAAGCTGGAGAAGATCGGTGCCGCGCGGGTCTCCGAGCTGCTGCAGGAGGAACTGGGTGCCAGCGCCGAACAGGCCGCCGCCGCCCTGAAGCTGGCCTCCATCCGCACCGAGGACATGTCGTTCGTGGAGCAGGTCCGTGCGCTGGGTGTCTCCAACGACCTGCTCGAAGAGGGCCTGGACGAGCTGTCCCAGGTCATCGCCGAAGCCGTCAAGAGGGCTCCGGGCCGCGTGGTGGCGGACCTGAGCATCGCCCGGGGCCTGGACTACTACACGGGCACCGTGTATGAAACGGTGCTGGTCGGCCATGAAGCCCTGGGCTCCATCTGCTCCGGCGGCCGCTACGATTCGCTGGCGGCCAAGGGCAGCCGGACCTTCCCCGGCGTCGGCCTGTCGATCGGGGTGACGCGCCTGGTCATGCGCATCCTGAGCCAGAACTTCGCCGAAGCGAACCGCAGCGTGCCCACCGCCGTCCTGGTGACCCTGGCGGATGATGATTCCTGGTCAGCCGCTCAGGACATCGCCGCTGACCTGCGGGGCCGCGGGATTTCGGTAGAGGTGGCCGCGAAAGCGGAAAAGTTCGGCAAGCAGATCAAATATGCCGACCGCCGCGGCATCCCGTTTGTCTGGTTCACCCGTGAGGACGGCACCCACGAGGTCAAGGACATCCGTTCCGGGGACCAGGTGCCGGCCGATCCGCAGACCTGGACGCCGCCTGCCGAGGACCTTTCCGCGCAGGTCACCCGGGTCCCGTCCGCCTGAGGCCAGCAGCTGGCGACCGCCGGCCTGATCTGTTTTAGGGTTGCACCATGTCGCTTTCCCCCTCCGCCGCCCCGCTGCCCTGCGCCGAACTCCACCTGCACATCGAAGGCACGCTTGAACCCGAGCTGATTTTCGAGCTGGCCGAGCGCAACGGCATCCGGTTGCCCTATGCCGATCTCGCCGAGCTGCGGAGCCGGTATGAGTTCACCGACCTGCAGTCCTTTTTGGACCTCTACTACGCCAACATGGAGGTGCTGCGGACCGAGGCCGATTTTGCCGACATGACCCGTTCCTATCTGCGCCGGGCCGCGGCCGCCGGGGTGCGCCATGTGGAGATGATGGTTGATCCGCAGGCGCACCTGCTCCGCGGGGTTCCGCTGGAAACCTGCATCAACGGTGTCGCCGGAGTGCTGGCCGGAAGCATGGAGGAGTTCGGTGTCTCATCGGGACTGATCGCCGCGTTCCTGCGGGACCATCCGGCTGCCGAAGCCGAAGGCGTCCTGCGCCGGCTGCTTGCCCTGGACGCTCCCATTTTGGGAATCGGCCTGGACTCGGCCGAACTGGGCAACCCGCCCGAGGGCTTCATCGAGCTCTACCGGATGGCCCGGGACGCCGGCCTGAAATGTGTGGCCCACGCCGGGGAAGAAGGGCCGTCGCACTATATTGACCAGGCCCTGGACCTTCTTCTGGTGGACCGGATCGACCACGGGATCCGCTGCCTGGACGATTCCGACCTGGTGGACCGCCTGGTGCGGGAACGGATTCCCCTGACCATCTGCCCGCTGTCCAACGTCCGGCTGCGGTCGGTCGACACCCTGGCCGACCATCCGCTGCCGCAGATGCTGGCCCGCGGGCTCAATGTCTCGGTGAATTCTGATGATCCGGCGTATTTCGGCGGCTACGTTGACGACAATTTCCGCCTGCTGGAGCACACCTTCAACCTTTCCACGGACCAGCTCCAGGAACTGGCGGTCAACTCGGTGGAAGCGTCATTCGCCCCGCCGGCCCGCCAGGTGGAACTGCTGGACCTGATCCGAGCCTGGCGGAGGGCGCGGGACTCGGCTGACGCCTAGGGTGCCGCGGCGCGGGGGATCGTCAGCCGCACCACCAGTCCGAACCCCAGCACGATCAGCATCAGCAGGATCACCAGCGGCGGCAGGCTCAGCGCCGTGACCAGGGCGCCGGCCAAACCCACCAGGTTCACGGCCCGCGGGGTGTACCAGCGCCGCTGCTCCAGGGCATAACCGCACATGTTCGTGATCGCGGCGTGCAGCAGCAGGGCGAAACAGGCCAGGCCCAGCAGCGTCGTCAGGCTCGCCGTGAGCACCAGGAGCACGACGACGGCGCCGGCCACCGCGGCAGCGGGCCAGGGGACGTGACGGGAGCGTCCCGTGTGTCCGAACGGGCGGGGGAGGTCGCCGTCGTCGGCCATTGCCGCTGCGGTGCGTGCGCTTCCCTCAATCAGCACCCACGCTCCTGAGAGGCTGGCGGCACCCGCGGCAATGGCCACCGCGCCGGTGCCGATGCCCAGCCCCACCGCGGCCACCGGGTCGCGCAGCGGCGTGAGTGCGGCTGCCAGGGCCTCCGGCCCGGAGAACCAGGCGAGCAGCGACTGCCCCACCAGGATGTACAGGCCCAGAGCCACCAGGACCATGGCCGGAAGGACGCGGGGAACGATGCGGTCCGGCTCCCGGACACGGAAGCCCATGGCAGCCATCCGGGCATAGCCGGCGAAGGCAAAGTACGCGAAGCCCGCGCCCTGCAGCAGCCCGGCAGTCGACGTCGCCTCCTCCAGCACCCCGGGGTCCGGGGCCTGTCCGCCGGCCTCGTTGAAGGCGACCACGACGCCGAAGCCCAGCACGCCCAGGACGAAGGCCAGCACGAAACGGATGATCCAGGTGCCGCGGTCCAGGCCGAAAAGATTCAGGGCGGTCGCCGCGACAGCTGCTCCGGCGGCGGCCGGCCGGGCGTACTCGGGCAGCACATACAGGCCAAAGGTCAGCGCCAGCACCGCCGCCGACGGAACCAATGCGCACACCAGCGTCCAGCCGGTGAAAAACCCCATCTGCGGACCCATCAGGACCCGCGCCGCCGAACGCGCCGTGCCGCCTTCATTGCGGTGCCCGGCGTTGCGCAGTCCGGCGCTGAGCAGGAACGTTGAGGCCGCCGAGCAGTAGGCCACCAGGGCGGCCAGGGCCAGCGACGCGGAAAGGGCGAAGCCGGCGGCATCCGCAACTGGTGGCAGAACAACGAAAATACCGCCGCCCACCATGCAGCCGATTCCCACGGTCGTGGCGTCGAAGCCACCCAACGGCTGTTTGTCTGCGGAGCTTCCGGACACGTGCCCCTCCGATCGGTCGGGCCCGGGACATGCCTCGACCGCAGAACGGCTGCGCGGCAGTGCCTTTGGCTGGGAAAGGATGTGAACACCGGTAAACTCATGAAGAGACCTTGTATTCACAATGAGCGGGAACAGTGTTTTCCGCAAGCAATCTTGAAAGGACTGCTGTGCTGCGCACTCATGCCCTTGGTTCCCTGAGGGCCGAGCATATTGGACAGACCGTCACTCTCGCTGGCTGGGTGGCCCGACGGCGGGACCACGGCGGGGTTGCCTTCCTTGACCTCCGCGATGCCTCCGGTGTAGCCCAGGTAGTGGTTCGTGAAGAGGACGTCTTCCACAGCCTGCGCAACGAATACGTCCTGCAGATCACCGGCACTGTGCAGAAGCGGCCGGAGGGCAACGAGAACCCGTCGCTGGCCACCGGTGAAGTGGAAGTCATGGCGGACAAGGTGGTTGTGCTGAACACCTCAGACCCGCTGCCGTTCCAGATCGACGAGCACGTTGAAGTTGGCGAGGAAGCACGCCTGAAGCACCGCTACCTCGATCTGCGCCGCCCGGCTCCTGCCCGCAACATGCGCCTGCGTTCCGAGGCAAACCGGATCGCCCGCAACCTGCTGCACGACGAGGGCTTCGTTGAAATCGAAACCCCCACGCTGACCCGCTCCACCCCTGAGGGTGCCCGCGACTTCGTGGTGCCGGCACGCCTGGCTCCGGGTTCCTGGTACGCGCTGCCGCAGTCCCCGCAGCTGTTCAAGCAGCTGCTGCAGGTGGGCGGATTCGAAAAGTACTACCAGATTGCCCGCTGCTACCGCGATGAGGACTTCCGCGCGGACCGCCAGCCGGAATTCACGCAGCTGGACATTGAAGCCAGCTTCGTCGAGGAAGACGACATCATCGCGCTCGGCGAATCCGTGGTGAAGGCGCTGTGGAAGCTGATTGACGTCGAGATCCCCACCCCGATCCAGCGCATGACCTACGCCGACGCCATGGCGCGCTTCGGTTCGGACAAGCCGGACCTGCGCTTCGGCCTGGAGCTGACCGAGCTGACCGACTTCTTCAAGGACACCACGTTCCGTGTCTTCCAGGCTCCCTACGTGGGCGCCGTCGTCATGCCCGGCGGTGCCTCGCAGCCCCGCCGCACCCTGGACGCCTGGCAGGAATGGGCCAAGCAGCGCGGCGCGAAGGGCCTGGCCTACGTGCTGGTCCAGGAGGACGGAACCCTGACCGGTCCCGTCGCCAAGAACCTCACCGACTTCGAGCGCGAAAACCTCGCGGAGAAGGTCGGCGCCAAGCCCGGCGACTGCATCTTCTTCGGAGCCGGCGACAAGAGCACCTCGCGTGCCCTGCTCGGCGCCGCCCGCGTGGAGATCGGCCACCGCACCGGACTGATCGATCCCAACGAGTGGGCCTTCGTCTGGATCGTTGACGCTCCCATGTTCGAGCCGGCATCGGCCGCAGTCGCCGCCGGTGACGTGGCGGTGGGCGGCGGCGCCTGGACGGCCGTGCACCACGCGTTCACGTCCCCCAAGCCCGAGTTCATGGACACCTTCGACACGGATCCGGAATCGGCCCTGGCCTACGCCTACGACATTGTCTGCAACGGCAACGAAATCGGCGGCGGCTCGATCCGTATCCACCAGCGCGACGTGCAGGAGCGCGTCTTCCAGGTCATGGGCCTTTCGCAGGAGGACGCGCAGGAGAAGTTCGGCTTCCTGCTCGAGGGCTTCAAGTACGGCGCTCCGCCCCACGGCGGCATTGCCTTCGGCTGGGACCGTGTGGTTGCCCTGCTGGCCGGCACCGAGTCCATCCGCGACGTCATTGCCTTCCCGAAGTCCGGCGGCGGCTACGACCCGCTGACCGCGGCACCGGCTCCGATCACTGCTCAGCAGCGCAAGGAAGCCGGCGTGGACTTCAAGCCTGAGGCCAAGAAGCCCGAAGCCAAGAAGGACGACGCCTAAGGTCTTCCGACCAAGAGTCCAGTGACATGAGAAGTGCCCGGCCGCTGTTGCGGCCGGGCACTTTCTTGTTCTGCCGGCTTGTGTGTCCTGTACGGCTCCTGGTTCCGTTCGGGGAAGCCGGAACTAGCAGTGGCTGAAAGCGGTATTGCTGGACGTGCTCAGGGTGCTTCCGCTGGCATCCTGCACCCAGATGCACGGCGAGTTGTAATGTCCCCGCTGCCAGTCAAGCTGATACCCCATGGCGCCCATCTCGAGCCAGCCCTGGGCCTGATCGGCAGGAACCTGCCAGGAGTATCCCTGCTGTGTGGTGGTGGTGGATGACGCGCTGACGGCGATACCCAAGGTGGCTGAAGCCTTGGCGAAAACAGCGCCGGCCTCGGCCGTAGTGGAACCGTTGACCTCAATGCTGGTGCTCGACTGCTGGCCTACCTCGAAGGACAGCGTCCCGCCCGCGGCTCCGTAAACACGCTGATTCGGATTGGACACGTAGGTTTCATAGGCCTGAACCTGGTATTCAGCCGATGCATCCGCGGTTTCGCTGCCCGCGGTGCACACCGCGGGACTGACCGCCGCGGGGGCAGCTCCGAAGCCGGCCCCGTTTGTTGCGCCTGCCCCTCATCCGCGGAAGCCATCGGTGCTGCTGCCGCCGAGATGAAAGCCGCGGTCGAGGACAATCAGGGTTTTCGGAATAATTTTCATCGTTCAATCTCCAGACAGGTCATTGATCCAAATGATTATTCAGGTTCGGTAATGTTGTAGACCACAAGCCAGTACTCAGCGGAATTCACATCGTTTACGGTCACGGTCGACGGAATGCTCTCTGCGGTCACCGGATATTCGTAGGATGCCAGGTTCGGGCTATTGCAGCGGTCCCCGCCGGTTGACGTTACGGGCTTACCTTCAGCATCCAGGAACTGGACTTTATAGGCCTCCGCCTCGTTGCAGGTGAGGAAGGTCTTGAAAGTTGTTCCTGGCTCCATGTCGGGCAACTCAAAGGTGCTGGGCCCGGTCGAGGATTCCTCAAGCAGGATGCTTCCGTTCTCCGGTCGAAGCTGGGGTTCCGTTTGAAAATAGGTCTCGATGCTGACCGGGTCTTCCGCTCGAAAAAGCTCCGCTTTGTCGGGATCACCGCTTGCGGGTGTGTTCGTCCCGGCCTCCGGCGCCGAATTTCCCGGAGCCGGTGAGGGGGAGTCGCTGCCGGCGGCAACGCCGGGCTGGTCCAGGGAGCTGCATCCTGCGAGCACCAGGGCCAGTGCCATTGCGGGTAGGACCGCTGCCCGTGGAATCGAAAAACCCGCATGCGTCCCAGCGGGTCGGACGGTGTCTGAAGGATCGCGGACATTGCGCGGTCTCATCATTTCGGCTACTTCCTTTCGAAGTAATCCGAAAGACGTTAGTCGCTTTCATTCGCGAGGTAAAGGTTTGGTAAACGAAAAATATATATTGATTTGCATGTACTCGTATTTCCTGCCTCATATCCTTTAGCCGCGGACCATAATCAGGCCAGTCCACGCACGGGTTTGAAGAATGCTCTGCGTCGTATAAGACGCCGTCCGGATCAATACAAGTAGTTCTCCCGCGGCGATTGACTTCCGGTGAAGGCAGCCGCCTGCCCTCCGGCCGACTGGCACCTCACGAGCGCGACGGCGAGCGACCCGTTTGCCGAAGAATGACTCGCATCGAAGCGGCTTGGAGCTCCTTGCTCGGATGCTTTGGTGGTGTGTGGGGGAGAGCCATTGGGGCGCTGGCGAGGCTGTTGTCCAAGTCATCGCTTTGGTTGTCCCGTTGGGGGAGCGGCTTACGGGCATTAGGGACGAGGTGCATCCTCATGATGTGTCTCTGTGACCTGCTCCACGGGCACCGTCAAGACCGTGCGATGCCGCAGAAGCCCCATCGCGGCGTCTTCGCTTGAGCACCCGGTAAAGCGGCGGGGCAGCCTAGCGGCTGTGGTCGGCGGGGTCGGTTTCGTCCGAGGACAGCGACTCCAGGCGCCGGAGGTCTTCGGGGTGCAGCCCCGGCTGGTCTCGGACAGATTCCAGAAGCAACCGCATTTGCCGCTGTAGGGCCGGCCCATGTTCCGGGCAGCCCTGTTCCTGAACGTGGGCGGTGAGCATCCGCAGGACCCGCAGCATGGCCCCGGCCACCTCGGGCTGGTCCAGGCATTTCTGGCGGAGCTGGTCAAAGGCGTGGTCGATGTATTCGTTATGGTCAAGGTTCCACGGCTGCACCAGGACCCGCCCGGCGTCATCGGTCAGTGCCTGAGGCGCAAGCGGCGCAGTCAGGACCACCCGCAGCAGGCTTCCCAGCCTGAGCAGAACCTCCACGGCCGTGGTGGGGTCATTGACGGCCTGGCTCAGGGCTCGAAGGCCAATGTCCACGAGCTGCCGAACAGAGAAGTCGACGTCCTGGAGCATGGTCCGAGCATCGGTGACATCAACGGACCGGGCAAGGTGTTCCCGGCTGCGTTCCGACGGCGCCGGCCACACGGTCAGCAACGGCTCGCCGGCATGGATGTAAGCGCCCACCCGGGTCTCCACCCGGATCCTGGTCCCGGCCGGAACTGCCCTGAGCAACCCGCCGGGCGATAGCTGGCTCACCCATCCGCTGACCGGGCAGGGGATGACAGCGGCGTCTTCCGGGACAGGGAAATCTTCAGGGTCCGCGGGACGCAGTCCGGCGGGCGCACGGTCCAGGGATGCAACGACGGATTGGCCTTCGGCGGCAATGACCCGCGCCAGGTTGCCGACCTGCAGCCCCCTGGCCAGATGATCCAGATGCACGATGATGCCTGCCACGGTCACCACCGTCAGAACAACCGCCACCGTCAGGGAAATGCGCGGTGCGGGGTCGGTGGGCTCCCCGCTGAGGGTCGGCAGGATCAGGATGCAGTAAAAGAACGTGCCCACCAGAAGCCCGATAACCCCTTGGCTCAACCGGTCACGGATGAACGAGCGCATCACACGCGGGGAAAACTGGTCGCTGGCCAGCTGCAGACTGACCACGGTCAGCGAGAAAACGACGCCTACGGTGGTGATCATGGCACCGGCCACGGTGGCCAGCAGCCAGGTCGCGGCGTTGCTGCTCATCGCCAGCGTCAACGGCAGACCGGTGTCATGGCCGAGGGCTCTGTCCAGGGCAGCGGCGCTAAGTGCCAGCGCGATTCCGGCCAGCATAACCAAGGCCGGAAAGAGGAACAGGCTTTCCTTGAAACGGTAGCGTGCGGCGGCAATGTTCATGCCCGCTGCGGTTCTCTGATGGGCAACCACCGGGTGGGCTCCTTATCTGCCGCGCAGCAGGTCAGCTGCGATCTGTGACATCTGGTTTTGACTCACAGCTGTGAAGCCGCCGGCACTGCATCAGACCCAGAGACCTTGAGCTGCTCCGCCAAGCCCGAGAGCAGGATAGTCAGTCCTTGATCGAGCTCCGCAGCGCCGTCGTACTCGGCAAGGACAGGCCCCAGCGCCCGCAGATGAGGAAACTCTTTCACCGGCAAGTGGTGCAGTCCCAGGCGCAGGGTTGCTTCGTTTTCGTCAGCGTCCACGACCAGTTCCTGAAAATCATTCAGGATATGCCCGTAGACGAACCCATAGAAGGCGCGGTAAACGTGCAGCGCATCGGTTGGTTCGAAGTCGGCCTCAATCAGCAGCCCCAGAATCTGCTCCAGCGGCCGCAGGGTTCCCAGCGGGCGCAGGCCCAGCGGGGTTGACAGGGGCCTGGTGACCAGAAGCGGCACCGTATTGGGGTGACGCAGGGCCAGGAGCCGGAGGTCATGGGCAATCCGGCGCAGCTGGACCTGCCAGTCTGGATCGTCCGCAGAGAGGGACAGTTCATTCATTACGGCCTCGGTGACCCCATCCAGCAGGGCTGCCCGGTTCGCTGCGTACCGGTACAGGCTCATCGGATCGCACCCCAGTTCCTGGCCGAGCCGGCGCATGCTCAAGGCCTCCAGACCGTTGGCATCCACCAGTTCCAGGGCGGTCTTGAGTACAAGCTCCCGGCTCAGCCGCACCTTCCGCGGCCCGGTCGAGGTGGGTTGTTCTTTCGGGGATGCCATCGAGGATCCGTCCTGGTCGTTTGGATCGGGCCTGCTCACCGAATGACAAGCAGCCTTGCTTGACAGCAAGTCTACGCCTGGAGTCTACAGTGTAGAGAATTGGTCTGCGGATTATAAGCAGACAAACAGCGCAGACAATACCTTGCTGTCGCCGACCTAATGGTCTCGGGTCCGACAAAGGCCACCCGTGCTCCCATCGGCAACGACTAAACCGTATTTCCGGTGTTTACTGCCGGATTTGATTGGCGGCTCACCCGCGACCAGGCGAAGGAACTTCAGCGAGAACTGGCAACCATAGTCAGACGGTACGCCAACCAGGCCCAAGGCGTCGGACCCACGAGCGAATACCTCCTGCACTTCCAAGCTCCCTGAATGCCCGACTGTTGCTCCTCAAACGAGCCACGTATCGCTGCGGCTCGGCTGGGGATTCTCGAAGCAAGAGAGTGGCGCCAAGCTGGCGCGGTGATCGATCGTCCTACGGGGTACTCGAGACCATGTTTGACTGATCGTTCAGTCATGGGTAGTCTGAGTTTATGGCTGGTGTAGCAAAATTTGATCGGACAGCGGTGTTGCTCAGTGCGGCGCGCGAGTTCGCTGACCGCGGATACGAAGGCACATCGATCACGCAACTTGTCACAGCGACCGGCTTGCTCCGCGGGAGTCTCTACGGTTCCTTCGGGAGCAAGTCGGAACTGTTCCGGCTTGCGTTGCATGAGGCGGTATCCGAGGACAGTGATCGCGATCTCGTCCTCGACCTAGTCACCGTCGCACTCCGGGAACGTGCCGCGCACGATCCCGACGTCGCCCAGCTCGTCAGGGACCGCCTTGCCGCGCTCGACGGGACAGGGATGCCAGCTAGTGAGCAGATCTATCGTCGGTTGACCACTCGGGCAGGTATTCAACCCAGCGAACTTTAACTCCCGGCGACCGCCGGAGCAGAACAGAGGAGAAACTATGGCCACGGCAAGTATTTCCGGTGACGATCTGGTCGTCACGATCAAGGGAATCCGCAAGCTCGGTACGATGAAAAGTGAACTGTCCATCCCGCTCGCGAAGGTGCGAGGCGCAACCTTCGATCCCGCTCTGTCCACCGGGTGGCCCGGCCTCAAGAACGCGAAGCAGTGGCCGGGCATCAAAGTTCTCGGGACCGATGCCTATGGTCGTTACCTTGGCGGCACCTTCTCCCAATAGGGAGAACGCGTCTTCTGGGATGTTGCCAAGCCCGAGAATGCGATTGTCATCACCGTTGAAAACGACGAGTTCACCAGGCTCATCATCGAAGTGGAACACCCGGAAGACACCGTGCGCCAGATCGAGGCCGCCCTCGCCCGGCGAGCCTGACCGAAGGGAAAGCGACTACCGATGTCATCGAGATTCAACAATAACGCGATAGACCCATTTGATAGGCCCGCCGCATGCAAGGTGATGGCCTCGAATGCCCCTAGTGCGGGGGAGTCTGGAAATGAAGCACGAGCTGCTTTGAAGACTTCCAGCGACTCTCTCGTATGCTCCCAAGTTCCTCAGCGTTGATCCGCACTGGACATAGCCGAAAACTCAGTTGCTCAAACCCTGGTGCGGTTTAGGCCACCACTGGGCCATCTGAATTCACGCCGGCTGAGTGCCGCCGCCCTGCGGCGATCACCCCAACCGGATTCTTTGGAATGAACTTGTTCACGAGTGCACCCTATCTGCTAAGGCAGTCCGCCAATCCACGGACATCGTCGGCCTCTGCGTCTAGGAGCAAAAAGAACAATCATGATTCCCCTAGGATCAGCCGAGCGGTTGAGCTTCCGGCGGTGAGGTATTTGGGGTTGCGCCGTCCGTCGCATGATGTGGTTCGATGGACTCACGTCCCGTCCCACTGAGGAAGGCCCGCTCATGCATGGCTCCTTATTCCGCCGCGTCAGGTCAAGATCGATGATGCGGCATCGTTCGTTGGCACCACGCCGGGGGTGATCCGTGACTACCACGAGATTGGCCTGCTGCCCGAGCCCGAGCGGGACAGCGACGACCGCTGCCGATACGGCTACGAAGACATGATCCGGCTGCTGTGGATCCAGAAGATGGCCGACGCCGGGATCGCCTTGGACGACATCCGTGACGTCTTTGCTGACACGGCTCTTGCCGGTGCCGCCAGCGGCCGCGACGACACGGTCGTGCAGCGCATGCGCACCCCGGATGGCAGGATGGGTCTACTCTCCGACTTCGTCACCGGCCGCCTCAAGGGCCTGCCCGAGGGCTCGCTGCGCCAGGCGGACCTGGACAACCTGCTGGTCATGGAACGGATCTTCGGCCCGCTCGGTGCGGCCGTCAATGCCGGCCGTTACATCGCCTTTGCCACCCACCCGGGTTTGCGGGAGGAATCCGACCGCGTTGATGCCGCCGAAGAGGCACTCGATGACACGGTCGCCGTCGACGACCCCCGCGTGGCACAGGTGGCTGCCAGACGGCACGCCTTCGAGCTGGTGCTGCAAGCCGTCATCGAGGACTCCGGCCTGGCGCAGAGCGACGAAGCGCTCTTCGACTCTTGGGAGGCATTGCGCCCCGCTACCGCTGATGAAGGTGAGGACGAGGTCGGCCAAGGCGCCGGCAGAGGGGAAAAGCGCGTGAGCCTCATCGAGGCCATCGGAATGATGCCCTACGACTTCTCTCCGGCCCGCCTGCGTTGCATGGAATTGGTCCAGGAACTTGCCGCCCACGAGTCACCCGCTTCTTAAAACAAGGCCTGGTGTCCTGGCCGAGAAAGTGTCCGCCAAGGGATCCCCACCGGCACGGAAGTTCCGACCAACATCGGTTGTTTGGCGGAGGCTCTCCGCGTCCGACTCACCCGGCACCGGCTTGTCGGAAACACTTCCTGGGTGAACGACTCTAGGCCTGCGATCCGGTAAATGCTGGTCGCCTACCTGCCCTCAACGCCCTTTGGTGCACTTGATTTCGCCCAAGTAGCCCTTTGGTGCACTTGATTTCGCCCAAGTAGTTGCGCAGGGACGGCAAACGGAATCCAATAGCCCAATGACGAAAGATCCCGGCACGACCACATCAAAACCACCAACCGGGCTGAAGCGGGCAATTGGTACACCGCTGCTGTTCGCGTTTATCGTGGGCGACACCCTCGGCGCCGGCATCTACACCCTCGTAGGTACCATGGCGGCCGATGTCGGTGGCGCGATCTGGATACCCCTGCTGATCGCACTGGTCGTCGCGCTGCTCACCGCCGCGACATACGCGGAACTGATCACCAAGTACCCGCACGCCGGAGGAGCCGCGCGCTACGCCGACCGGGCTTTTGGCATCCCCTACGTGTCATTCCTCGTCGGCTTCCTGATGATGGCCTCCGGAATCACCACAGCCGCTGCCCTGGCGAACGCCTTCGCGGGCGATTACCTCACGGTGCTCCTCGACGTGCCAGCCGCCCCCGCAGCGGTCGTGTTCATCATCTTGCTGACCTTGATCAACCTTCGCGGCGTCCGAGAGTCCCTCACCGCAAACCTCGTAGCTTCCATCATCGAGGTAACCGGTCTCGTCATCGTCATCGTCGTCGCCGCCATCGTCCTCGCCTCCGGCAACGGAGACCCATCCCGGCTGCTTGAGTTCGCACCGGACGTACCGCCGTTCCAAGGCGCCTTCGCCGCATCGATCGTCGCCTTTTTCTCTTTCCTCGGCTTCGAGGCGGCAGCAAACATGGCCGAGGAAGTGCGCAACCCGTCCAAGGCATACCCCCGCGCACTGTTCGGCGCCATCTGCACCGCAGGGGTCGTCTATCTCCTCATCGCTCTCGGGGCGGTCATCGTCATGCCCCCGGGTGACTTGGCCGAGTCCACCGGACCTCTCCTCGAGGTTGTTGCCGCCAGCGAAGTCGGAATCCCGCCGGGACTATTCAGCCTCATCGCCCTGGTCGCCATTGCCAACGGAGCACTGCTGTTCATGGTGATGGCCAGCCGTGTGGGCTACGGATTGGCGGAAGCGGAACTGCTCCCTCGGGCCTTTGCCCGCGTGCTGCCGGGCCGTCGCACCCCCTGGGTCTCCATTGTTGTCGTTGCCGCATTGACGATCGTCCTTACCCTCACCGGAAATGTCTCCTCATTGGCCGAAACCACCGTGCTGCTCCTGCTCCTGGTGTTCCTTTCTGCCAACGTCAGCGTCCTCGTCCTCAAAAAGGACAAAGTCGATCACGACCACTTCACAGCCCCCCGGTTCGTGCCGATCCTCGCGATCATTGCGAGCGTCGCCCTCCTCACACAACAAACCGGGACCATCTGGCTCGGCGCCGCCGCCTACATAGTGGTCGGATCCTTGTTGTTCCTCGCTGCCCGGGCCGGACGCAAACGCGAGCAACGGTTGAGCGCCAGCTAAGTCGCGGCACGCCCACTGCTGGGGATTCAAAGGGGAGCGGTGGAGTTCGACGGCGATCTTCTGCCTGCCAGGAGGGACCGTGCTGGCCGCAGGTCCAGAGCAAACTCGCTGCAGCGAAAGACGCGTCCTTCCGGCTGAAGTGAACTGAAATGAACTGACGCGGCACACCGTTCTGCCCCGGCAATGAAACGGGGAAGCCGTCTTCCATATATGATAAGCACGCTTAGGACTGACCGGACAACAGCCGGAATGCGGACTGCTCCCAGCCAAAGGCGGAGGATCGGATCCGGTGATGTTCGTTAATATGACATGGACTTTGTCCGCCGATATGAGAGTGAATTATGGAAGACGCCCTTATGACGGGTACCAGCGTGGATTCGAGTGCGAAAGGCAAACACCGGCCAGCTGGCCCGGCCCGCCAGCGGCATCTCAGCGACTTCACCGCTTTGACCCGGCAGGTTCAGGAAGCCGGCTATATGCGCCGGAATTACGGCTATTACTGGGCCAAGCTGATCGGATTAACCCTGATGGGCCTGGTGCTGGCCCTGGCTTTTATCCTGCTCGGTGACACGTGGTGGCAGATGGTGACAGCGGTGGTGCTGGCGTTGTTGATGACACAGATCGCGTTTCTGGGCCACGACGCCGCACACCGGCAGATCTTCGTGTCACCGAAGTGGAATGAGTGGGTCTCACTGATCGTGGTTAATCTCTTCGCCGGCATGGGCCTTGGCTGGTGGAATGCAAAACACAGCAAGCATCACGCTGCACCGAACAAAATCGGCGTGGATCCGGACATCGCTCCCGGCGTGCTGGCATTCACCCCCGAGGCGGCCGAAGCGCGCACGAACCGTTTGACGCGCTGGCTTGCCACCAAACAGGGTTACTTTTTCTTCCCGCTACTCCTGCTTGAGGGAGTCAACCTGCACGTGCAGGGCATCAAGCGGGTACTGGGTAAGGGGCGGATCAAGCGGCGGTGGGTGGAACTTAGCTTCATCGCTGTGCGTCTGGTCAGTTATGCGGTGCTGGTCTTCCTCGTGCTTTCACCGGGGAAGGGCGCAGCGTTCATCGGCGTCCAACTCGCCGTTTTCGGGCTGTATATGGGGATTGCCTTCGCGCCGAACCACATCGGCATGCCGATCGCGCCGCGGGACGCGGGCATCGATTTCCTGCGGCGTCAGGTATTGATGAGCCGCAACATCACCGGAGGCCGGTGGGTGGATACCTTTATGGGAGGACTGAACTTCCAGGTTGAACACCACCTGTTTCCCTCCATGTCCCGCCCGAATCTGCGAAAAGTCGCCCCGCTGGTCCGCCAGCACTGTGATCAGCTGGGGGTGCGGTATACCGAAACCGCGTTTGGCCAATCCTTGAAGGACGTCACCGCCTATATCAACAAGGTGGGCCGCGGCGGGGTCGATACGTGGGCATGCCCACTGGCCAGCACGCACCGCGTGTAAGTTCGGAAACTCTGCCGCGCCTGCGGTGCACTGCTTTATTTCGTGAATATCGTAAAACCGGATCGCTCCTAAGGGGGTGATCCGGTTTTGGTTCCGGCGACCAGGGGATCGCCCACAGGTGCTTTAGGGCGAGTCATGAGCACATTAACGCAAGTTGCCCTTTTGTCGTTTTCCCGCCGAGGCCATGGTCATCGGCGTGTGACCGGAATCGTCATGCCGGCGGCTCATCCCGGCACACAGAACAAGGCCGATCCGAGGGCTCGCGGGCCAAAGAGCCAGAAGGGATGCGGGTTGCCCCTACGATCAAGTTGTGAAGTTTCGACCGACATCCTTCGATGACCTTGCACAGCTGCGCGCCTGGGTAAGTACCAAGGAAGAAATGATGCTGTGGTCGGGGCCAACGTTCACCTGGCCTCTCACGGACCGACAACTGCGCACTTATCTGGGCAATCCACAACGACGGTACTGGTCCGCGGTGGATCCTGACAGTGGTGAGATGACTGGCCATGCATCGCTGCTGGTGGACCAGCCTGCCCGAATGATGAGATTGGGCTACATCATTGTGGATCCACAGCGCAGGGGCCAAAGCCTGGGACGTGAACTGGTGCAGCACACCACACGGGCTGGCTTCCGGCTCACCGGCCTGCCGACAATGAAACTGCACGTCTACGCTCACAACACGCCGGCCCGCTGCCTCTACGCCAGCCTTGGGTTCCAGGAAACCGGCGTGAGCTTCCGCGTTAGCGACAATCAGGATGCGCTTGAAATGGAAGTATGCCGCAGCGAGGTACTTGCCGCCGAAGCCCTCGAACGCAGATAGGCGCATTTAAACCGTATTTTGCTCGAGTCAGAATTCTCTGAGGATTTTGCTGAACAACACATACTCGCCGTCCTGGCCCGTGGTCTCATAGCCCGCGCCCTGATAGAGCAGGCGTGCCTGGTTGGTGCGGTGAACACCGAGCTCCGCAACGCGGGCTCCGCTTGGGCAGACCCTCTGTTCGAACGCATCCAGGAGGAGCCGGCCGAGTCCTTGGCGACGACGGCTGCCGAGGACATTGATCGAGACCAGGGTCGCGGTGTCACCATCGAGGCTCCACATCGCATACCCGAGGGGATGTCCGTCTGCATCGACGCAGAAGAGCGTCTGGGGAAGGCACTCGATCCAGAACGCGAGGTTCAGGTCCAGGGCTGCCAGCCACCCCTGGTGCGCATCCGGTTCAATGGCCTCGATGTACTCGCGCTCCTGGCGGAAAATGAAAGGCAGGTCGCTTACTTCCGCGAGTCGAAGGCGTGTCGGGACAGTCATGGAGATGAGCATCTCACATCGGGTTCATGTGCGTTCACGCCGGAAGTCACAGTGATTTTAGTGGTCAGCGTAAGACCTGTCCCAGTGAAGGACCGGCTGGCCGGGCGGCAGGGCTATTTTGGGTGGCATCGCTCAGGCGTCAGACACTTCGGTGCCAGTCGGTGACTTCCGGGTGCGCTGTGAATCCTGCCGCCAGGTAGGTGGCGACGGCTCCCGCGTTAGAGGTCTCCGCGCAAACAACGGCGCTGGATGATCCCATTTGCCGGAGCTCGTCGACTGCCGCCTTTGTCATGACTGTGCCGTATCCGCGACCGCGGTGTTCCTGATGTACTGCCAGCGGTTCGATCAGTCCAGGACGCCCTTCGCCAGCCGACCACACCGCGGCGACGGCGACGACCTGACCGTCACGGCATCGCAGGGACAGTATGCGCGCGAGGTCGAGAAAGGGGCTTTCCGCAGCTAGACGCCATCCGTCCACGAAATGTTGGATGCGCTCGTCCGGGATCGGGGTGCCTCGGAAGGCCGACCAGTGCACAGCCACCCACTCAGCGGTGTGACCTGGTTCCACGGTCTCAATGACGAAGCCCGACGCCTTGGGAGATGCTGCCAGATCGTGGTGGAGCGGTGTCCACGGTTCGTGGGGCGCCCAATCGTTCTGCGCAAGCTGCTCGATCAAGGCAACCGCACCGCGCGCCTCGATAGTTGCTGCTCCTGCGCCGAGGATTCCGGCCATCGGGTTGTTGACGTCAGCAACGATGCGAAGGGCAAGGCGTGCATCTTGGCGCCGCGTCGGATCAATGGCGAACCGCAACAGCTCGGGACCGTCGAGAAGGGCAATGGCAAGGGTCGTGTCGCCCTGAGACCACACGCGCGTCGCAGCGGCAGTGGCGGCTGGCCCTCGCAGGGAGTACCAGCCCAGATCGCCTGGGTGTAGCTGCAGCGGTTCCCTGTCGTGCTGCCACTTCGCCAAAACGCTGCAGATCTCGCCGAGCTCGTCTACACCTGGTGTTCGCAGGACAACGTCCATGATCCCCCGTTTTTCTTCTCCAAAATGCTCCAGTTCCCAAGGCCCGGGAAGTATTTATCCGGTAGAGGATCCTCAGTGTGGAGCGTGGTTCGCTAACCCGTCCGCGCTGATGGGGTTCGAGAGACTGAACTCGCAGTACTTTCCGGTCAGTTCCCCGCCGACGCTGAACTCGAGCCGAAGCGTCCGAGCCTCAGCAGGGGGAGCCGGTGTGTAGACCCAGAGCGCGTCCCACTCCATACCGCTGCCGGCCGTTTGGCCTCCTGACCGCCGGTACTCGGTGCCAATATCATCAGATACAACCGTGGTGATCCCCTCAAAAACGGCGACGCCAGGCATCGGAGGCGGGTTCTCAGATCGGTCTGATCCTGCAGCTTCACGCCGCTTCCACCACTCCTCGAGTCCTCGGTTGAAACGGCCGTCCCGGGACATTGTCTCTTTCCCACGCACTCCGCTGAGGTGCACGTGGATGCCCGGCTCTCCGGCGCTGACACCGACGAAGTCTGGCGCGTCTTTGAACTCAACACCTGCAAAGCGAACGTCGATACCATCGCTGGTTCCGACCACAAGGTCATGAGGCGCGTGCGTGAGTGCAATCATGCAGTCACTTTAGCGGCCCTAGTTCGCACGCGTCAGCGCGGGTTTTCCAGCGCCGCGGCTCAGGCAAACTCCGCGACGCTGAGGTGCCGGAACGCCGACCCGTGGAACACCAGCGGCTCGTGGGCATCGTCATGCGAGGCGTGGCCGTGGACGCGGAGCAGCACGACGCTGTGGTCCCCGGCGGGCACCTCGTTCTCCACTGAGCACTCGAGCCACAGGGCTGCCCGGTCCAGGAAAAGGGAACCCGATTCGTCGGTGTGCAGGTTCAGGCCCGCAAAACGGTCCCCGGACTTGGACGCAATCTGCTTGCAGATCCCCTCGTGGTCGGAGCCCAGGATCGATACCCCGATCCTGGCCGCGGGCCGCAGCACCGGCCAGGTACGGGAGGTGTTCTGCACGGCGAACATCACCAAGGGAGGATCCATCGAAACGCCCACGGTAAAGGATGACGCAACAATTCCCTGCGGCTGCCCGTCCACCACAGCGCACAACGCGGCAATGCCGGAGGGGAAACGTGAATAGGCACGGCGCAGGGCCGCGGGCTGAAGATCGGTAACAAGAGACATGCGAAGAGATTCCTCTGCCTTAAGCGCCGGACCGACGATTAACAACAGGGTCGGCACAAACGCGGTACTTGCCGCAGCCGGGAAGTTTTGCCGGGCGGCCGAATCGTCACCTGGAGCACCCCGCTACGGCGAGAGGGTTGCCGTCCAGCCGGCCAGGGCCCGTGGCTGGAACTCTTGATTCTTCTTCCAACGTAGGCGGCACGGGTGCACGCCTGCAAACACCTGCCTTAGTTCGTAAAACTCAGCTTCACAAAACTCCCCGCAGCGAATGAAAACTCCCCACGGTGAAGGGATAGAGTTTGGGCATGAAACAGCGGTGGTTTAAACAGGTGGACGTTTTTGGCAGCGAGCCGTATTTGGGGAATCCCCTCGCCGTGGTGCTGGAAGCCGAGGGACTTTCGGACTCCGACATGGAGTCCTTCGCGCGGTGGACGAATTTGTCCGAAACCACGTTCGTGCTGCCTCCCACCCGCGACGGCGCCGATTACCGGGTGCGGATCTTCACCCCCGGCGGAGAAATCCCGTTCGCTGGACACCCGACATTGGGTACCTGCCACGCGTGGCTGGAGGCCGGCAACAAGCGCCGCTATCCCGACGTCGTCGTGCAGGAATGCGGGATCGGCCTCGTAACGCTTCACGCCAACGCAGGCATTGCCGCGTTCGCCGCGCCGCCGCTGCTGCGCTCGGGCCCCTTGGAGGACGAAGTCCTGGACCAGGCACTGCGTGCGCTGAACCTGGACCGCACACAGATCCTCGCCTCCAACTGGATCGACAACGGCCCCGGCTGGCTCGGACTTCTGCTGCCCGACGCCGCTGCGGTGCTGGCACTGAAGCCGGATCCCACCATCATGGGCAACCTGCGCGTGGGCGTCATCGGCGCCCAGCCCGAGGACGCCGAAACCGACTTTGAGGTCCGCGCCTTCGTTCCCGGCCTGGGCATCACCGAAGATCCGGTGACCGGAAGCCTCAACGCCGGCCTCGCCCAATGGCTGATCGGCGCCTCCCTGGCACCGGAGCGCTATGTGGTCACGCAGGGAACCGCGGTGCAGCGGTCCGGCCGGGTCCGCGTGTTCACCCGCGACGGCAAGATCTGGGTGGGCGGATCCACCGTCACCTCCATCGACGGCACCGTCACCCTCTAGGCGCAGCGTGTTCAGCCTTCAGTCCCTTTCCCTGCCCGTAATCGGTGCGCCCATGGCGGGCGGGCCGTCCACGGCCGAACTCGCCGCGGCGGTCAGCAACACCGGCGGGCTGGGGTTCCTGGCCGCCGGCTACAAAAGCTCAGCAGCCGTGGCAGCGGAAATCGCCCGCACCCGGAGACTCACCCAGGCGCCGTTTGGCGTGAACCTCTTTGTTCCGGACCGCGCCAACACCTACCGCGCCGCTCCCGGCACCCCCGCTGCCGGCGCCACAGCCGGCGAAAAGCTGGCAGCGGCACTGGCCTTCCGGAACCTTCTCGCTGCCGGAACCGCAGCGGAACCCGGGCTGCCGGACCCCGACGACGACGACGGCTGGCCCGCCAAACTGGAACTGGTCCTGCAGGAACGGGTGCCGGCGGTGTCCTTTACCTTTGGACTGCCGGACCCGGAGATCCTGGCGGAACTCGCCGGGCGGGACATCTGCACGGTCGTCACCGTCACCGACGCTGCCGAAGCCCAGGCCGCGGCCGACGCCGGCGCCCGGATGCTCTGTGTCCAGGGGCCCGAGGCCGGAGGGCACCGCGGAACGCTGGACAGCGCCAAAGTTCCAGGCGACGTTCCCTTGGACCAGCTCCTCCGGGGGATCCGGAAGGCCTGCGACCTGCCCCTGATCGCTGCCGGAGGAATCTCTGCACCGGGTGACGCCGCCGCGGCATCTGCCGCCGGTGCTGCAGCCGTCCAGATAGGAACCCTGCTGCTGCTCAGCAGCGAAGCGGGCACCAGCCCGGTGCACCGGGCGGCCCTGCGGGAAGCAGCGCAGGGCGGGCGGTTTTCCGAAACGTCACTGACCCGGGCGTTCTCCGGCCGCCCGGCCCGCGGGCTGACCAACGCTTTCATGCGCGCCTATCCGGATGCGCCGGACGCCTATCCGTACGTCAACCAGATCACGGCTCCGCTGCGGGCCGCCGCAGCAGCGGCGGGGGATCCGGACGGGGTCAGCCTGTGGGCCGGCACGGGGTACCGGCTGGCCACGGAGCAGCCGGCAGCGGACATCGTCCGCCGGCTCGCCGGGAACTGACGAGGCAGCAGCGGCCTGAGCCGCCGCCCCGCCGCTGTTCAAGCCGCCGCCTCCGCCGCCGTTCAGGGCGCCGAGCTTACGGCACCGAAATCCGGATGAAGACCGACGCCGCGTCCTTCGCGGCCTTGGCCAGCGCCGCCGCTTTGGGATCCTGAACGTCCAGGAAACGCAGCCGGGCCAGAGCGCTCCAGGGACGAAAAACCGGCTCGCGGGCCAGCACCTCGAGCAGGGGCCGGTCGCCGCCGAACACCAGGTACTCGGGCGGATGCTCGGCGAAAATCCGGGCCGCCTGCTCCGCCGTCCGGGACTGCACATACCGGCTGCCTGCCTTGGAGGCGAGCAGCACGCCGTCGCGGGCGACCCCCACGGCGAAACCGCCGCGGCGCAGCAGTACGATTCCCAGCGTGCGGGACTGGCCGGCCAGCGAGACCAGGCGCTCGACGTCGTTCGAACCGCGCCCCGGCCGCCCGTCGTCCGGCCACGGCGCCAGCAGATCGGCTTCGGTGCCGTTGGCCGCCAGGAGATGCAGGCCGCCGTGCTCCGGAGTCAGGGTCAGCTCGCCGTTGCCGGCGGCGAACCGTTCCAGCCAGCCCGGCAGCCGGTCGGCGGAGACAAAGGTGGAGCGGGTGACGGGCATTTTGACGATTCTCCTGGCGGGACTGCTGGTTCGGTTGGGCAGAGCGCCGGCAGTCGCCGGGCCCGGTCAACGCTACGGCACGAGTAGCCTTGGGGAGTGAGTGATTTGTTCAGCAGCGACAGTGACGGCGACACCGATACCCGCGATGACAACGACGGCGGCGGGTTTGGTGCCGGTGCCGGCGACGACGGCCGGAAGCGCCCGCGCAGCCCGCTGGCCGTGCGGATGCGCCCGCGGTCGCTGGATGAGGTGGTGGGCCAGCAGCACCTGCTCGGACCCGGATCCCCGCTGCGCACCCTGGCGGAATCCGCCGACGACCGCGGCCCCGCCGGACCGTCGTCGGTCATGCTCTGGGGCCCTCCCGGCACGGGAAAAACCACGTTGGCCCACGTTGTGGCCCGCGGCTCCGGCCGGAAGTTCGTGGAGCTCTCCGCCATCACCGCCGGGGTGAAGGATGTCCGCCGGGTGATGGATGACGCACTGACCAACCGTGATCTGCACCGCATCACCACAGTGCTGTTCCTGGACGAGATCCACCGCTTCAACAAGGCGCAGCAGGACGCGCTGCTGCCCGGGGTGGAGAACCGCTGGGTGGTGCTGGTGGCCGCAACCACGGAAAATCCGTCCTTCTCGGTGGTCTCGCCGCTGCTCTCGCGCTCCCTGCTGCTGACGCTGAAGCCGCTCACCGAAGAGGACATTGCCGCCCTGCTGCAGCGGGCCGTGGAGGACGAGCGCGGCCTCGCCGGACGGGTAACCCTGAGTGATGAAGCGCTGGAGCATCTGGTGCGGCTGGCCGCCGGCGACGCGCGGCGCGGACTGACCGCGCTGGAGGCCGCCGCCGGCGTCGCCTATTCCGAACGGAACGACGCCGAAGGCATCCCCGAGGTCACGCTCAGCGACGCCGAAAAGGCACTGGACGTGGCGGCCCTGCGCTACGACCGCGCCGGCGACCAGCACTACGACGTCACCAGCGCCTTCATCAAGTCCCTGCGCGGTTCGGACGTGGACGCCGCCCTGCACTACCTGGCCAAAATGGTGGAAGCGGGGGAGGACCCCCGGTTCATTGCCCGCCGCCTGGTGATTTCCGCCGCCGAAGACGTGGGAATGGCCGATCCCACGGCGCTGCAGACGGCGGTGGCCGCAGCCCAGGCGGTGCAGCTGATCGGCATGCCCGAGGGCAGGATCATCCTGGCTGAGGCAGTGGTGCACATTGCCACCGCCCCCAAGTCCAACGCCGCCTACAACGGCATCAATGCGGCCATCGCCGACGTGCGCGCGGGGCGCGGGCAGGGGATCCCCGCGCACCTGCGGGATGCCCACTATCCCGGAGCAAAGCAGCTCGGCCACGGCAAGGGATACGTCTACTCCCACGACGAACCGCACGGCGTTGCCCGGCAGCAGTATCCGCCGGATGACCTGGTGGGCCGCGACTACTACGAGCCCACGGGCAACGGTGTTGAACGGGACATCTCGGCGCGGCTGGAACGGCTGCGCGGGATCATCCGGGGAAAGTAACGCCCCCGGTGGGCGTGCTAGGATTGATGGTTGACTGGCAAGCGCGACGCCGGACCCCCCTTCGAAGCTGATAGCGGCGAAGTTGTGCCCGGTGCCGTGTCTGTAGCAGAAGGCAGCGGTTGGCCCGAGCTCTCCCTAATGGAGGCCAGTACTTACATATCAGTCATCACGGTATCCGGTGAAAACCAGGGCTGCGGTGGCCAAACCGCCAAAACAGTGAAAGGTGAACGTGGCTAACAACACACGTGCACGCCGTCAGGCCCGCGCTTCGCGCGCCCTCGGCATTGCTTTGACCCCCAAGGCAGCCAAGTACTTCGAGCGTCGTCCTTACCCCCCGGGTGAGCACGGCCGCGCACGTCGCAAGCAGGACAGCGACTACGCGGTACGCCTGCGTGAAAAGCAGCGTCTGCGCGCCCAGTACGGCATCCGCGAAGCACAGATGACCCGTGTCTTCGAGGAAGCCCGCCGCACCGCCGGTCTGACCGGTGAAAACCTGATCGAGCTGCTCGAGATGCGTCTCGACGCCCTCGTGCTGCGCTCGGGCTTCGCCCGTACGATCGCCCAGGCCCGCCAGCTTGTTGTGCACCGTCACATCATGGTTGACGGCGCCCGCGTGGACCGCCCGTCGTTCCGCGTTTCCGAAGGCCAGCTCATCCATGTGCACATGCGCAGCGAGACCATGACGCCGTTCCAGGTTGCCGCTGCCGGCGCCCACCGCGACGTCCTGCCCGCCGTTCCCGGTTACCTGGATGTTTCCCTGGACAAGCTGCAGGCCCGCCTTGTGCGCCGCCCGAAGCGCTCGGAAGTTCCCGTGACCTGTGAAGAGCAGCTCGTCGTGGAATACTACGCACGCTAATCTCGAGTTTTTCTCGATTTATCGCAACAGCCCGCGGCCCCCGCCGCGGGCTGTTCGGTTATGCGGCCCCTTTGCCGGCCGCGCACGCCCCGCAGGGGCGAGTAAGTGCTGCAGCCGCGAAGTAGGTAAGGTACATAGCGGAAAGTCCAAGTTACAACCCCAAGATTCAACCCCAAGAGGAGTGCCATGTCGGGTGGAGATATTGCCGGTCTGATTGCTGCCGGTGTGTTCGCAGTGCTGGTAGTGCTGCTGGCCGTCCCGATCTGGAAGCTGGGCAAGGTGTTTGATGAACTGCGCGGCGCCATTCGCACCATCAGCAACGAGACCACCCCGCTGATCGAGGAAGTCACCACCACGGTGTCCTCCACCAACCTGCAGCTGCAGAAGGTGGACGGCATTTCCTCCAACGTCTCGGACGCCACGGCCAACATTTCCGCGCTGTCCTCCCTGGTGGCTGCAACAGTCGGGTCTCCGCTGATCAAGGTTTCGGCCTTCAGCTACGGAGTCCGTTCGGCCCTTTCCTCCCGCGGCAAGAGCCGCGGCCGCCGCAGCCGCTAAACCCGCCACCAGCACAGGAGCGAAGAGCATGATCAAACGAGTCTTTTGGATGTCCATCGGTGTCACCATCGGAGTCATCGCCGTCCGCCGTCTCTCGGACGCCAAGAACACCCTGGGTCCGGCCGGACTCAACCAGGCCATCGGCACCGCCGCCGGCGCCCTGCAGAACTTCGCCGACGCGTTCCGTGACGGCATGACTGAACGTGAAGGCGAACTGCGCACCGCCTTGGGCATGGACACCGGCGACACGGTCGCCGACACCATGGCCGCCGCGCGCCGCTGACCGCCGGAACCTAGCCTGCACCACCTGGCACGCCGCACCGTCTGGAACGCCGTGCCAGCAGCATCAACCTGCGAACGCCTGAATTACCGGAAGGGTAAAAAGCACCATGAAGTCCCACGAGATTGCACGCCGCTGGCTGGATTTCTTCAGCGACAAGGGCCACACGGTGGTTCCCTCCGCGTCCCTCGTTACCAATGATCCGTCGCTGCTTTTCACCGTGGCCGGCATGGTGCCTTTCATCCCTTACCTCACCGCCCGTGAAAAGGCCCCGTACAAGCGGGCCACCAGCGTGCAGAAGTGCATCCGCACCGCGGACATCGAGGAAGTGGGCAAGACCGCGCGTCACGGCACCTTCTTCCAGATGGCCGGCAACTTCTCCTTCGGCGACTACTTCAAGGAAGAAGCCATCGGCTTCGCCTGGGAACTGCTGACGAAGCCGGTTGCCGACGGCGGCTTCGGCCTGCCGTCCGAAAAGCTGTGGATCACGGTCTACGAGGAGGACGACGAAGCCCTCGCCATCTGGCGCGACAAGATCGGCGTTCCCGCCGAACGCATCCAGAAATTCGGCAAGAAGGACAACTACTGGTCCACCGGACAGCCCGGCCCCGCCGGCCCCAGCTCCGAGATCTTCTACGACCGCGGACCTGCCTACGGCGTCGACGGCGGCCCGGCGGCTGACGATGACCGGTACGTGGAAATCTGGAACCTCGTGTTCATGCAGTACCAGCGCGGCGAAGGCACCGGCAAGGACAGCTTCGAGATCCTCGGCGAACTGCCGCAGAAGAACATCGACACCGGCCTCGGCCTGGAGCGTCTGGCCATGATTCTCCAGGGCGTGGAGAACATGTACGAGACTGACCAGGTCCGCCCGGTCCTGGACAAGGCCTCGGAGCTCTCCGGCAAGGAGTACACCTCCGCCGAGGACCCCTCCGATCCGCACCACACCGACGACGTGCGGATGCGCGTGGTCGCCGACCACGTCCGCTCGGCCCTGCTGCTGATCGCCGACGGCGTGAGCCCCTCCAATGAAGGCCGCGGCTACGTGCTGCGCCGCCTGATCCGGCGTGCGGTGCGCAGCATGCGCCTGCTGGGCGTGGAGACCGCCGTCCTGCCCGAGCTGCTTCCCGTCTCCCGCGACGCGATGAAGGGCACCTACCCCGAGGTCGAAACCGACTTCGCCCGCATCAGCCGCATCGCCTACGCCGAGGAAAAAGCGTTCCTGCGCACCATTGCCTCCGGCACCGAGCGCCTCGAGGAAGCCGTCAAGGAATCCCAGGCCGCCAACAAGCCGCTCTCCGGCGAAGACGCCTTCACCCTGCATGACACCTACGGCTTCCCGATCGACCTCACGCTGGAAATGGCCGAGGAAGCGGGCCTGAAGGTCGACGAGGCCGGATTCCGCTCCCTGATGCTGGAACAGCGCCAGCGCGCCCAGGCGGATGCCCGCGGCAAGAAGCACGGCCACAACGACGTCTCGGTGTTCAACGAACTGCTGGCCGCCGGCTCCACCGTCTTCACCGGCTACGACGAGCTGACCAGCGAATCCCTGGTGCGCGGCATCATCTCGGGCGGCGCCCGGGTTCCGCACGCCGGCCAGGGCTCGGAAATCTCCCTGGTGCTGAACGAAACTCCGTTCTACGCCGAAGCCGGCGGCCAGGCCGCCGACACCGGCCTGATCACCGGTGACGGTTTCGTCCTCGAAGTGCAGGACGTGCAGCGCCCGGTCAAGGGCCTGAGCGTGCACAAGGCCATCGTCCGGGAAGGCGAAATCGCCGAGGGCTCGGCCGTGCTGGCTGCCGTCGACGCCCAGCGCCGCCACGAGGCCGAGCAGGCGCACTCCGGCACGCACATCGTGCACGCTGCACTGCACCAGATCCTGGGCCCGGAGGCGCTGCAGCGCGGCTCCTTCAACAAGGCCGGCTACCTCCGCTTCGACTTCTCCTGGGGCGAAGGCCTCTCGGACGCCGCCAAGTCTGAAATCGAAGAGGTGTCCAACCTCGCGATCCGCAGCAACTACCAGGTCGAGACCAAGGTCATGTCCCTGGCCGAGGCCAAGGCCCTGGGTGCGATGGCGCTGTTTGGCGAGGCCTACGGCGACATGGTGCGCGTTGTGGAGATGAACGGCGACTGGTCCCGCGAACTCTGCGGCGGCACGCACGTCGAATCCACCTCCCGCATCGGCAGCCTCACGCTGCTGGGCGAGCAGTCAGTGGGCTCGGGAAACCGCCGCGTGGAAGCCTTCGTGGGCATGGATGCCTTCCGGCACCTGGCCGCGGAACGCGCACTGGTCAACGAGCTCTCCGAAATGCTCAAGGTTCCGTCCGTTCAACTGCCGGACCGCCTGGCCGCCACCCTGGCCAAGCTGAAGTCCACCGAAAAGGAACTCGAGCGCCTGCGCCGCGAGCAGCTGGCCGCGTCCGCCGCGGCACTGGTGGGCAAGGCAGTTGACGTCGACGGCGTCCGTGTTCTTGCACACGACGCCGGACCCGGAGCCGGTGCGGATGACCTCCGCACCCTGGCCCTGGACCTGCGCTCCCGCCTGGGTGCGGGCGCCGCCGTCGTCGCCGTTGCCGGGGTGTCCAATTCCCGCCCCGTGGTGATTGTGGCCACGAACGAGGAAGCACGTTCCGCAGGCGTCAAGGCCGGTGCGCTGGTGAAGCTTGCCGCCGGCGTGCTCGGCGGCGGCGGCGGCGGCAAGGACGATGTGGCGCAGGGCGGCGGCTCGGACGCTTCCAAGCTCGGTGAGGCACTCACCGCCATCCAAGCCGCAGTTGCCAACCGGGGCTGACAATGGAGCTGCAGGACTACCCCCGCGGGGTTAAGTTGGGGGTAGACGTCGGCCTGGCCCGGGTGGGCCTGGCCGTGAGCGATCCGGACGGGATGCTGGCCATGCCGGTGAAAACCCTGAAGCGGGACGCGAAAAAGAACAGCGACATCAAGGTACTCGTCCGCGAGGCTGCTGACCGCAATGCCGTTCAGGTATTCGTTGGCCTGCCGCGCAGCATGCGCGGCACGGAAACCGCCTCAACCCAGATGGCCCGGGACTACGCCGATCTGCTGCTGACCGAACTGGAACGCAGCGGCAACGGTCTTCCCGTTCACCTCGTGGACGAGCGCCTCACCACTGTGAGCGCGCATCGTTCGTTGCACGAAGCTGGCTTGAACAGCAAGGATCACCGTAGAGTGGTGGATCAAGCGGCCGCTGTAGCGATTCTGCAGCAGGCCATTGACATGCAGCGTTCCCTTGGACGCGATGTGGGGGAGCCGGTCACATCATGCCGGCAGCAGCGCCAGACAGGCGCCCTGCCGGCCCCGACACAGGAGCCAATCATTTCCCAGGACAACAAGCGCGGAAACGGGTCCGCGCTGTGAGCCACAGATATCCGGATTTTCCGCCCATGGGAGCGGAACCGGACTATGAACCGAACGCCCATCACGGAGCTGACCAGGCTGGAGGCAACCCTCCGGTGGAAGACTTCTTCGAGGACGAGCAGGACACGCGCGGCAACAGCCGCCCCACCGGGGAGAAACAGCGCCGCCGCCGCCGTCGCACCATCGTCATGCTCGTTGTGCTGGTGTTTTTTGGGGGCGTCGTCTTCGGCCTCACCATGTTCCTTCGGGACCTGCTGGGACTGAATGAGATCAAGGACTATGAAGGCGCCGGAACGGGAAGCGTGAGCTTCACGGTCGCCGAGGGCGACGGACCGATGATCATCGGCACGAAGCTGGAAACGGCGGACATCGTCGCCACGGCCAAGGAATTCGTTAACGCGTTCGCCGAAGAGGCCGAGGGCCGGCAGATCCAGCCCGGATCCTATGAAATGAAGCAGCAGATGTCATCCTCGGCTGCTCTCGAAGCGCTGCTGGGCGAGCAGGGTGCCGCGGTGCACTACGCCGCCGTTGCCCGCGACCTGCGCCAGGGCGAAGTGTTCGACATCCTCAGTGCATCCACCGGAATTCCGCTGGCGGAGTTCGAGGCCCTGGCCGAGGATCCGGAAGCCTTCGGGCTGCCGGCCGAGGCAGTGAGCCTGGAGGGCTACCTGCACCCGGGTGAATACCGCTTCCCGCTGGAGCAGGACGCAACCTCCATCATCGAGGAGATGATCGGCAATACCTTCGCCACGCTCGAGGACGCCGAAATCACTGATCCCGCCGAGCAGTACCGGATCCTGACCAAGGCCAGCATTATCCAGGCGGAGGCCGGAGAGGCCGACTACGCCAAGGTTGCCGGTTCAATCCAGAACCGTCTCCGGGCCGACAACGTGGAAACCAGCGGGCTGATCCAGTCCGATGCCACCGTGACGTACGGCCTGAACCGCAAGAGCTACGACCTGACGCCCGAGGAAAAGGCGGACAAGTCGAACCCGTACAACACGTACGCCAACCCGGGGCTGCCCGTCGGACCCATCGGTTCGCCGAGCAAGGAGGCCATCGATGCGGCCGCCAACCCCGCTGACGTTCCGTACTACTACTGGGTGACTGTGAACCTGGACACCGGCCAGACCGAGTTCTCCTCCACCCTGGCCGAGCACGCCAAGTACGTGCTGGAGTACCAGGAATGGTGCGGCACCCAGAAACCGGGCAGGTGCGGGTAGTTGACGGAGCGTCCCCGGCGGGCAGCCGTCCTGGGGCATCCCATCGGCCACTCCAAGTCGCCGATGCTGCACCGCGCCGCCTATCAGTACCTCGGGTTCAACTGCACCTATGATTCCCTGGACGTCCCCGAGGAGGACGCGGCAGCCTTTGCCGCGTCCCTTCGGGTGCCCGACCCCGCGGAACCGCAGTGGGCCGGGCTCTCCGTCACCATGCCCCTGAAGTCCGCGCTGCTCCCGGCCATGGACAGGCTCACCGCCACCGCCGCGGACTTGCAGGTCCTGAACACCGTGACCTTCGAGTACACCGGCGCCGGAGTCGTCCTCACCGGGCACAACACCGATGTGGCCGGCATCGTGAACGCCCTGCGCCACGCGGGTGCCCGGAGCACGCCGCGTGTGATCATCCTCGGCGCCGGCGGCACCGCCTGCGCCGCTGTTGCGGCAGCGGGCCGGCTCGGCGCCGCTTCGGTGACGGTCTGCGCCCGCCGGTTTCCCGCACGGGAAAACGGCACCGCGGCGGTGGCCGACGTCGGCCGCCGCACCGGCACCGCGCTGGAGCTGCGGCCCTGGACCGATGCGGCGGCGCTCTGCGCGGATGCCGACGTCGTGATCTCCACCCTTCCTCCGTACGGCGCCGATGCCTTGGCCGACGCCCTGGCCGCGGCACCGAGGGCCGTTGCCGGGCCGGGCGCCGTCCTCCTCGACGTGGCCTACAACCCGTGGCCCAGCAGCATCGCCCGGGTCTGGACCGCGCAGGGCGGCCGGATCGTGCCCGGACTGGAAATGCTGCTCTATCAGGCAGTGGAACAGGTGCGGCTCTTCGCCGGCGGGAAGTTCCGTGACGAGAATGCCGTCACAAACGTGATGTGTGACGCGGTCGGTGCGCCGCGGCGCTGAAGCCGCGCGCCGATCATGGCAGTATTGAAACCATGTTGCGTTGGTTGACCGCCGGTGAGTCCCATGGGCCTGCACTGGTAGGAATAGTTGAGGGCGTCCCTGCAGGCGTCGAAGTGAACACCTCCCTGATCCAAGAGGCGCTGGCGCGCCGACGGCTCGGCTATGGGCGCGGCGCCCGGATGAAGTTCGAACAGGACCAGGTCCGCATCCTCGGCGGAGTGCGGCACGGGCTCACCCAGGGCGGCCCCGTTGCCATCGAGGTGGGCAACACCGAGTGGCCGAAGTGGGAGCAGGTCATGTCTCCGGATCCGGTGGACCCGGCACTGCTGGCCGAGTCCGCGCGCAACGCCCCGCTGACCCGCCCGCGCCCCGGACACGCAGACTTTACCGGCATGCAGAAATACGGCTTCGACGAGGCCCGTCCCGTGCTGGAGCGTGCCAGCGCCCGCGAAACCGCCGCCCGCGTGGCCTTGGGCGCGGTGGCCTCCTCGTTCCTGAAGTCCCTGGGCGTTGAACTGGTTTCCCACACCGTGAGCATCGCCGGTGTCGGCAGCCCCGAAGGATCGGCGCTGCCCGGCCCCGCCGACGTCGCCGCCCTCGACGCCGATCCCCTGCGCTGCTTCAACGCGGACGTGTCCGCGGCAATGGTGGCCGAGGTGGACGCTGCCCACAAGGACGGCGAGACCCTCGGCGGCGTGGTGGAGGTTGTTGCCTACGGCCTGCCGCCGGGACTGGGCAGCTACACGCACTGGGACCGCCGGCTCGACGCGCGGATCGCCGGTGCCCTGATGGGCATCCAGGCGATCAAGGGCGTGGAGATCGGTGACGGCTTCCTCACCGCGGCCCGCCGCGGCTCCGCCGCGCACGACGAAATCCTCCAGGACGCCGCGGGCCGCGTGGTCCGCTCCGGCAACCGCGCCGGAGGCATCGAAGGCGGCATGAGCATCGGTGAGGTGCTGCGGGTGCGGGCGGCCATGAAGCCGATCGCCACCGTCCCGCACGCACTGCAGACAGTGGACGTCAGCACCGGCGAGCCGGCCCGCGCCCACCACCAGCGCTCCGACGTGTGCGCCGTGCCGGCGGCCGGCGTAGTGGCCGAGGCCATGGTCGCGCTCGTGTTGGCGGAGGCGGTCACCGAGAAATTCGGCGGCGATTCCGTGGCCGAGACGGCGCGGAACCTGCGGTCCTACCTGGAGAACATTCCGGGCGCCCTGGCATCGGCTGGCACCAGTGTCCGGACAGACTGACCAGTCCTGCCGGCACATTGTCCTGATCGGCTTCATGGCGGCCGGCAAGTCGGTGGTGGGGCGCGAGTTGGCGGCCCGCCGTCAGCTGAAGTTCACCGACACCGATCAGCTCGTCACCGAGCGCCACGGTCCCATTCCGGAACTCTTTTCCGCACGCGGGGAATGTTACTTCCGTGAGGTTGAAGCCCGCTGCGTGGCTGCGGCGCTGGCCGAAAAACCCTGCGCCGTCATTTCTTTGGGCGGCGGAGCGGTGCTGGACACCGGGACGCAGCAGCTGCTGTGCCGCTCCACCGTAGTGTTTCTGGACACCGACCTGGAAACAGTTTTGCCCCGCATTATCCGCTCCGGGCACCGCCCCATGCTTGCCGGCGACCCCGTGCGCCGCTGGCAGGAACTGGCCAAGGCCCGGCGGCCCGTTTACGAATCCCTGGCCGACATCACCATTGACACCAGGGGACTCACCGTCACGGCCATCATCGACCGGCTGACGACAATCCTCAATGAAGGAGCTTAACTCCATGGCCTCCGATCCCACCGTCATCCCGGTGACCGGCGAAAGCCCCGCAAGCAATTACGACGTCGTGATCGGCAACGGACTGCTGGACCGCCTTCCGGCCATGCTGGGGGAGCGGGTGCGCCGCGTCCTGGTCATCCATCCCCGCGCGCTCCGTGCCACCGGCGACACCGTCCGCGACGAACTCGCCGCCACCGGCCTCACCGCTGTCACCGCCGAAATCCCGGACGCCGAAGAGGGCAAGCACATTCAGGTGGCTTCCTTCTGCTGGCAGGTCCTGGGGCAGAACGACTTCACCCGTTCCGACGCCATCGTGGCGGTGGGCGGCGGCGCGGTCACCGACCTGGCCGGTTTCGTCGCCGCCACCTGGCTGCGCGGCATCAAGGTGGTCCACATTCCCACCTCCCTGCTGGGCATGGTGGACGCGGCAGTTGGCGGCAAGACCGCCATCAACACGGCCGAGGGCAAAAACCTCGTGGGAGCCTTCCATCCCCCCGCCGGCGTGCTGGCGGACCTGGACGCGCTGGGCACCCTGCCCAAGAACGAGCTCCTCAGCGGCATGGCCGAAGTCATCAAGTGCGGCTTCATCGCGGATCCGGCCATCCTGGACCTGGTGGAAGCCAACCCGGAGGCAGTGGGCGACGGCGCCTCCGCCGTCGTGCGCGAACTCGTGGAACGCTCCATTGCGGTCAAGGCCGAGGTGGTTTCCGCGGACCTGCGCGAAGCCGGCCGCCGGGAGTTCCTGAACTACGGCCACACGCTGGGCCACTCCATCGAACTGGCTGAACGCTACCAGTGGCGCCACGGCGCCGCCGTGTCAGTGGGGCTGGTTTTCGCCGCCGAGCTCGGCCGCATGGTCGGCCGGCTGGATGACGCCACGGCGGACCGGCACAAGGACATCCTGTCCCTGCTGGGACTGCCGGTCACCTACCGGAAGGACCGCTGGTCAGCCCTGCTGGACGGCATGCGCCGCGACAAGAAATCCCGCGGCGACCTGCTGCGTTTTGTGGTCCTGGACGGCCTCGCCCGGCCCTCCATGCTGGAGGTTCCGGACACCTCGCTGCTGTTCGCTGCCTACCAGGAGATCGCCTCCGAACCCCAGGGCGGCATCCGCCTCAGCCTGTAGGGGCACGGAGCAGGTAGAATGGTCTGCGGACTTAAAACGAAAACTTTTGCGGATCAACGAAAGAGAAACTGTGGCGACGACCAACGACATCAAGAACGGCACCGTGCTGAAGCTTGAAGGCAACCTTTGGAGCATCATCGAGTTCCAGCACGTGAAGCCGGGCAAGGGTGGTGCGTTTGTCCGTACCAAGATGCGCAACGTGCGTTCGGGCAAGGTAGTCGACAAGACCTTCAACGCCGGCATCAAGATCGAAACGGCTTCCGTTGACCGCCGCGATTACCAGTACCTGTACCAGGATGGCGACGACTACGTCTTCATGGACACCTCGGACTACGACCAGCTGACCGTGCCGGGTTCCATCGTGGGGGACGCCGCCAACTTCATGCTCGAATCCCTGATGGTGACGATTGCCATCCATGAGGGTTCTCCGCTGTACATTGAGCTGCCCCCGTCGGTAATCCTGGAAATCACGTACACCGAGCCGGGCCTTCAGGGCGACCGCTCCACCGGCGGCACTAAGCCCGCCACCGTGGAGACCGGCTACGAAATCCAGGTTCCCCTGTTCCTGGAACAGGGCACCAAGGTCAAGGTAGATACCCGCAACGGCGATTATTTGGGACGCGTTAACGAGTGAGTGCACGCACTAAAGCCCGGACCCGGGCACTGGAAGTTCTGTTTGAAGCTGAGCAGCGTTCGGCGTCGGCCTTTGACATGATCAAGGCCCGCCGGGAACAGACCGATCAGACGATCAACCCGTACACCCTGGAGCTGGTGGAGGGCGTGGTTTCCATGCAGGAAACCATCGATGAGTTCCTCGGCACCTACTCGCAGGGCTGGCCCCTGGAGCGGATGCCCTCTGTGGACCGCATCATCCTGCGCCTGGGCACCTGGGAACTGCTCTACAACGACGACGTTCCGGACAAGGTGGCGATCAGCGAAGCCGTTGAACTCGCCAAGACCCTGTCCACTGACGAGTCACCGGCCTTCGTGAACGGTCTCCTGAGCCGGCTTCACCAGCTCAAGCCTTCGCTGCTGGCCTAAGCACACCGGTTCCGCACTAAGCCCGCACGGCCACGCAAGTGGGCCGGGCGGGTTTTTGCGTTCCTCAGGACCCGCCGGCGCGGGCCAGCATGGTTCCGCGGGTACGGGTGAGGTCGTGCAGCAGAGTGTGTTCAGCGGCCCGGTTGGCCGGCAGGTCCCGCCCGGCAGCGATTTGCTGGCGGGTCAGCGCCAGCCGGGTGGCTTCCCGGATGAAGGTTTTCATTGTGCTGCGGGCCCCGAACCGGCCGGCCCAGGCCATCGCCTGGTGCCGGCCGGCACGGGTGGAGAGCATGAGGACCTCCTGGGGCGTGAACCATCCGGCTGCGGCGTATTCGCCCAGCCGCTGCCGGGTAAGCCGCTGTTCGGCCCGGCGCAGCAGGATGACGCCAGTCACCGCCAGGGCGAACAGCGGCACCTGCAGCAGGAAATAGAACACAAAGAAGCTGCCGGAGACCAGCACGGTGCCGCCGTTCCACAACATGTGGCCCAGGATCGCCGCGATGAGGCCGCCGAGGAAACCGGCAGTGATGCGCAGGGCACCGCCGCGCCGCACGGTGATCCCCAGTCCGACGCCGATGGCGGCCGTGAAGAGCACATGCGCGAACGGCGAGAAGATTCCCCGCAGCACAAAGACAAAGCCCAGCTGCGCACCCAAACCTCCGCTGGAGATCAGCGCCGATCCGAAGTACAGGATGTTTTCCGTGAACGCGAAGCCGGCAGCGACGGTGCCGGCATAAACGATCCCGTCCACCGGCCCGTCAAAGTGGCTGCGCCGCACCAGGACCAGGAGCAGGACGCCCAGTCCCTTCGCGGTTTCCTCGACGATCGGCGCTTCCAGGACGGGGCCGATGAACTCCGGCGCCAGCCCCGGCAGCAGGAGATGCAGGGCGCCGCGCACATAGGGGCCGACCAGCAGCGTGATGCCCACCGAGATGCCGGCACCCCACAGAAACGCAAACAGAAGCGCCGAACGGGGCTCGGGTTCCCAGCGGTCCACCCAATGCAGTCCCAGCAGGCAGATGCCCAGCGGCACCAGTGCCAGGATCCCGCAGAGCAGGAACGCGGTGGTCCCCAGCTGCCACCAGAGGAACCAGGCCACCAGCAGCAGGGCCAGCGATGACCCGATGATCAGCAGCACCGTCGCGGCCGTGCCGGTGCCTCCGCGCGGCTGGGCGGACCACAGCGGCTGCACCGGCACCGGACCGTACCCCGGGGGCTGCTCGGCGGCCGGCTGCGGGGCACCCGGAGGGGGAGTCCAGGGGACCGCACGGGCCTGTCCGGCAAAGTGGTCGGGGTTGTGCCCGCTCATGAATCTGCGTCCTTCATAGGGCAACCCTATGAGGAAAAGGCTGTTGTGGGCCGAAGACCGGCGCACTGGGGATGAAAAACCGCAAAGTTGCCCCTATCGCGGAGCGGGCAGCCGGATCCCGCGATCGGAGCGGACGGGACGGCGTCACAGTTCGAAGCCCGGACCGCCCGCTGTGGTAGCTTGAAACCGCATTCACCCTTTAAATTCCGTCCTGTGAGGCGGGGAAGGAGGAGGCAGAATATGGACTTGTCCAACCCGCCGGGCGCATCCGCACCCGCACGCACCGTTCTGGCTTCAGCTGACATAAACCGGGCGCTCACCCGGATTGCCCACGAGATCCTGGAAGCCAACAGAGGCGCCGCAGACCTTGTCCTGATGGGCATTCCGCGCCGGGGCTATCCGCTGGCCCGCCGGCTCGCAGACAAGATCGCCGCCGCCGATCCTTCAGTGGATCCCGCCGCAATTGTCGGGCAGCTGGACGTCACCATGTTCCGTGACGACCTGGCCCGCCAGCCCACCCGCACTCCGCACGCCACCAGGGTTCCGCTGTCCGGAATCGATGACAAAGTGGTGGTCCTCGTAGATGACGTCCTGTATTCCGGCCGGACCATCCGCGCCGCACTGGACGCCCTCACGGAACTGGGCCGGCCACGGATTGTCCGGCTCGCCGTCCTCGTGGACCGCGGCCACCGTGAACTGCCGATCCGCGCGGACCACGTCGGCAAGAACCTGCCCACCGCCGTCGTGGAAAAGGTCCGCGTCCACCTGCGGGAAACTGATGTTCCGGCCGTGGACGAAGTCGTCATCGAGGGAGCCCCGTGAAGCATCTGCTCTCGACCCGCGACCTCAGCCGCACCGACGCCCTGGCCATCCTGGACACCGCCGAACAAATGGCGGCCGTATCGCAGCGCGAGGTGAAGAAACTCCCCGCCCTGCGCGGCCGGACCGTGGTCAACCTCTTCTTCGAGGATTCCACCCGGACCCGGATCTCCTTCGAAGCGGCCGCCAAGCGCCTCTCCGCCGATGTCATCAACTTTTCCGCCAAGGGCTCCTCGGTGTCCAAGGGCGAATCGCTCAAGGACACGGCCCAGACCCTGGCCGCCATCGGCGCCGACGCCGTCGTGATCCGCCACGGCTCCTCCGGGGCTCCGGCCCGGCTGGCAGGCTCCGGCTGGATCGACGCCTCGGTCCTGAACGCCGGGGACGGCACGCATGAGCATCCCACCCAGGCCCTGCTGGACGCCTTCACCATGCGCCGCCACTGGGCCCGCCTGCACGGCACGGCCTCTCCCGGCACCGACCTCACCGGCATGCACGTGGTGATCGTAGGCGACGTCCTGCACTCCCGGGTGGCGCGCTCCGACCTGTGGCTGCTGCGCACGCTCGGCGCCACCGTCACGCTCGTGGCCCCGCCCACCCTGCTGCCGTTCGGCGTCGAGTCCTGGCCCTGCGAGGTCAGCTACGACCTGGACGCAGCCCTGGACGCCGGGCCCGACGCCGTCATGATGCTGCGGGTGCAGGGCGAACGGATGCACTCGGCATTCTTCCCCTCGGTCCGCGAATACTCGCGCCGCTGGGGCTTCGACGACGTCCGCCTGGACCGGCTGGACACGCTCGGACTTCAGGACACGATCCTGCTGCATCCGGGACCGATGAACCGCGGACTGGAGATCTCCTCCCGGGCCGCTGATTCGCCCCGCGCCACCATCCTGGAACAGGTCAGCAACGGTGTCTCCGTGCGCATGGCCGCCCTTTACCTTCTGCTGTCCGGAGATCACACCCCGGCCGGCACCGCCACCCTGGAGACCGCACAGTGACGACAAAAAACACAGTGACGACTGAGAACACAGCAACCGGCACTTACCTGATCCGGAACGCGTCAATCCTCGGCAAGGAAACCGCCGACATCCTGATTTCCGCCGGACGAATCACCGCCGTCGGCCCGGACCTCTCAGCACCGGCGGACGCCGCCGTCATCGAGGCGGCCGGCCTGATTGCGCTGCCCGGCATGGTTGACCTGCACACCCACCTGCGCGAGCCCGGCCGCGAAGACGCCGAAACAGTGGAAACCGGAACCCGTGCCGCTGCCCTGGGCGGCTTCACTGCCGTCCACGCCATGGCCAATTCCAACCCCGTGGCGGACACCGCCGGCGTGGTGGAGCAGGTCTACAGCCTGGGCCGCCGCTCCGGCTGGGTGGACGTGCGCCCGGTCGGCGCGGTGACCGTCGGGCTCGACGGCGAACAGTTGGCGGAACTCGGCGCCATGGCGGATTCCCGTGCCCGGGTGCGCGTCTTTTCCGACGACGGCAAGTGCGTCGCGGATCCGGTGCTGATGCGCCGCGCCCTGGAGTACGTCAAAGCGTTCGACGGCGTGATTGCCCAGCATGCACAGGAGCCGCGCCTGACCGAGGGTGCGCAGATGAACGAGGGCGAGGTCAGCGCCGTGCTGGGCCTGGCCGGCTGGCCCGCCGTGGCCGAGGAAGCGATCATCGCCCGTGACGTGCTGCTGGCCCAGCACACCAAATCGCGGCTGCACGTGTGCCATGTGTCCACCGCCGGGTCGGTGGAAATCATCCGCTGGGCCAAGGAACGCGGCATCAACGTCACTGCCGAGGCCACTCCGCACCATCTGCTGCTCACCGACGACCTGGTGCACAGCTACGACCCCGTCTACAAGGTTAACCCGCCGCTGCGCACGGCTGCCGACGTCGACGCCCTGCGCCGCGGTCTGGCCGACGGCACGATCGACATTGTCGGCACCGACCACGCACCGCATCCGTCCGAGCACAAGGAGTGCGAGTGGGCGCAGGCCGCCATGGGCATGACCGGACTGGAAACCGCCCTGTCGGTGGTGCAGCACGCGATGATCGAGACCGGATTAATGGACTGGGAGGGCTTCGCCCGCGTGACTTCCGTCACCCCGGCGGCCATTGGTGCCCTGGAATCGCAGGGCCGGCCGCTCGCGCCGGGAGAACCGGCCAACGTCATATTGGTGAACCCGTCTGCGCGCCGCACGGTGGACCCGAATAAGATGGCTTCAAAGGGGCGCAACTCACCATTTGCCGGACTGGAACTGCCCGGCACCGTGCAGGCGACCTTCTTCGCCGGCCATCCCACGGTCCTGAACGCCGCCCTGAACACGCCTCACCCCGTTTCCGCAGAGGAGTCCGCATGGATCGGCTGATATTCGCCCTGGGCATGATTGTCCTCATAGTGCTGCTCCTGGGCCTGTTTGCCCTGGGCTGGCGCGGCCGCCGGCAGCGCCAAAAAGGCGTCCCGCGCCCGGTGCCGATGCCCGACGGCCTGGAGGTACCCCGGTTCCAGGCCCTGGGACAGTACGTCTGCACCACCACCGCCGGTGACTGGCTGGACCGGATTGCCGTCTACGGGCTGGGCGTGAAGTCCAACGCCACCGCGGCAGTCTTCGACGAAGGCCTCCTGCTGGTCCGCAGCGGCGCACCCGACCTCTGGATTCCCCGGGCGGACCTGGAAAGCGTCCGGCTGGAGCGCGGCATGGCCGGGAAATTCGTGGAGAAGGAGGGCCTGGTCATCGTGACCTGGAAACTCGGAACCACCTCCGTGGACACCGGGTTCCGCACCCGCTCCGCCGACGAGAAGACACCGCTGGTATCAGCGATAACCGAACTCCTGCCGGCCGAATCGGCACCAACAAGCGAGGAACAACTGTGACCGTGCAGCACATCCCCACCCCGACCGCAGCTGTCCTGATGCTTGAAGACGGCCGCACCTTCCGCGGCCGCAGCTACGGCGCCGAGGGCACCGCCCTGGGCGAGGCGGTCTTTGCCACCGGCATGACCGGCTACCAGGAGACCATCACCGATCCCTCCTACGCCCGCCAGCTGGTGGTGCAGACGGCGCCGCACATCGGCAACACCGGAGTGAACACCGACGACGCCGAATCCCGGCGGATCTGGGTGGCCGGCTACATTGTGCGCGACGCCGCCCGCCGGCCGTCGAGCTGGCGCTCCGAGCGCACCCTGGACGAAGAGCTCGCGGCGCAGGGCGTCGTCGGGATCTCCGGCGTGGATACCCGCGCCGTGACCCGGCACCTGCGCGAACGCGGCGCCATGAAGGCCGGGATCTTCTCCGGCACCGCAGCCAACCGCCCGGAGGCCGAGCTGCTGGCCGACGTCCTGGCGCAGGAATCCATGGCCGGTGCCCGCCTCGCCGAAGAGGTCAGCGTCGAGGCCTCCTACGTGATCGAGCCGCAGGACCACGGCTGGGACGGCGAGCCGCGCTTCACCGTCGCCGCCCTGGACCTGGGCATCAAGTCCATGACGCCGGTCCGGTTCGCGGAGCGCGGCGTGCGGGTGCACGTCCTGCCCGCCTCCGCCACCCTTGAGGACGTCACGGCGCTGGACGCCGACGGCGTGTTCATGTCCAACGGCCCCGGCGACCCCGCCACCGCTGACGCCCAGGTGAACCTGCTGCGCGGCGTCCTGGACACCCGCACCCCGTTCTTCGGCATCTGCTTCGGCAACCAGATCCTGGGCCGCGCCCTGGGCTTTGGCACCTACAAGCTGCGCTACGGCCACCGCGGCATCAACCAGCCGGTCCTGGACCGCCGCACCGGCAAGGTCGAAATCACCAGCCAGAACCACGGCTTCGCCGTCGACGCGCCGCTGGACGGGCCGGTCACCGCGCCCGAGGCCCGCTACGGCCGGGTGGAGGTCAGCCACGTGTCCCTGAACGACGACGTCGTGGAAGGCCTCGCCTGCCTCGACATCCCGGCCTTCTCGGTCCAGTACCACCCCGAGGCCGCCGCCGGCCCGCATGACTCCGCGTACCTCTTCGACCGCTTCGTGGACCTCATGGAATCCAGCAAGACCGACGCCAGCAAGATCAAGGAATCCCTCTAATGCCCCGCAGAACCGACCTTAAGTCCGTCCTGGTCATCGGCTCCGGTCCGATCGTGATCGGCCAGGCCGCGGAATTCGACTACTCCGGCACCCAGGCGCTGCGCGTACTGCGGGAGGAGGGCCTGCGGGTCATCCTGGTGAACTCCAATCCGGCCACCATCATGACCGACCCCGAATTCGCCGACGCCACCTACGTGGAACCCATCACCCCCGAGGTGGTGGAAAAGATCATCGCCAAGGAACGCCCCGACGCGATCCTGCCCACCATGGGCGGCCAGACCGCGCTGAACACGGCCATCGCCCTGGACAAGAACGGTGTCCTGGACAAGTACAACGTGGAGCTGATCGGCGCCAACATCGCCGCCATCGAGCTCGGCGAGGACCGGGAAAAATTCAAGGGCGTCGTCGAGCGCTGCGGCGCCGAATCGGCGAAGTCAATCATCGTGCACAGCCTCGACGAAGCCTTCGCCGCCGCCGACGAGCTGGGCTATCCGATGGTGGTCCGGCCCTCCTTCACCATGGGCGGACTCGGCTCCGGCCTGGCCTACAACGAAAAGGACCTGCGCCGCATCGCCGGCGCCGGCATCCAGTACAGCCCCACCTCCGAGGTGCTGCTCGAGGAGAGCATCCTCGGCTGGAAGGAATACGAGCTGGAAATGATGCGCGACCGCAACGACAACGTCGTGGTGGTCTGCTCCATCGAAAACTTCGATCCGGTGGGCGTGCACACCGGCGACTCCATCACCGTGGCTCCGGCCATGACCCTGACCGACCGCGAGTACCAGAACCTGCGCAACATCGCGATCGCCGTCATCCGCGAGGTGGGCGTGGACACCGGCGGCTGCAACATCCAGTTCGCCATTGAACCGGACACCGGCCGCGTCGTGGTCATCGAAATGAACCCGCGCGTCTCCCGCTCCTCAGCGCTGGCCTCCAAGGCCACCGGCTTCGCGATCGCCAAGATCGCCACCAAGCTGGCCCTGGGCTACACGCTGGACGAGATTCCCAACGACATCACCAAGCAGACGCCGGCGTCCTTCGAGCCCACCCTGGACTACGTCGTGGTGAAGGTTCCGCGCTTCGCGTTCGAGAAGTTCCCGGCCGCGGACCCCACGCTGACCACCACCATGAAATCGGTGGGCGAAGCCATGGCGATCGGCCGGAACTTCACCGAGGCGCTGCAGAAGGCGCTGCGCTCCCTGGAGCAGAAGGGCGCTTCGCTGTCCTTCGCCCCCGTGGATCCGGCCGACGTTCCGGCCCTGATCGAAGCCGCCAAGCGGCCGACGACGGACCGCCTGCAGCAGGTCCAGCAGGCCCTGCTCGGCGGCGCCACCGTGGAGGACCTGTACGAGGCCACAGGCATCGACCCCTGGTACCTGGACCAGCTGGTCCTGATCAACGAGGTGGCCGAAGAAATCCGCGGCGCCGGCACCGTGAACGAGGAAATCCTGCGCCGAGCCAAGCGCCACGGATTCTCCGACGAGCAGATCGGCGCGCTCACCAACACGCCCGAGGCCGTCATCCGCGGCGTCCGGCACGCCCTGAACATCCGCCCGGTCTACAAGACGGTGGACACCTGCGCCGCGGAATTCGCCGCCTACACGCCCTACCACTACTCCTCCTATGACGAGGAGGACGAGGTGGCGCAGCACGCCAAGCCGTCCATCATCATCCTCGGTTCCGGCCCAAATCGGATCGGGCAGGGCATCGAGTTCGACTACTCCTGCGTGCACGCCACCATGGCCCTGCGCGAAGCCGGCCACGAGACCGTGATGATCAACTGCAATCCGGAGACCGTGTCCACCGACTACGACATCTCCGACCGGCTCTACTTCGAACCGCTGACCCTGGAGGATGTCCTCGAGGTCATCGCCGCTGAGCAGCGCACCGGGGGAGTGCTCGGCGTCTTCGTCCAGCTCGGCGGCCAGACCCCGCTGAAGCTGGCGCAGGCCCTGGCCGACGCCGGCGTCCCGATCCTGGGCACCTCGCCGGAAGCCATTGACCTGGCCGAACACCGCGGCGCCTTCCAGCGCGTGCTGGACGCTGGCGGACTGATCGCCCCGAAGAACGGCACCGCCGTCTCCTTCGACGATGCCAAGAAGATCGCCGACGAAATCGGCTACCCGGTGCTGGTCCGCCCGTCCTATGTGCTGGGCGGCCGCGGCATGGAGATTGTCTACGACGAGGCGAACCTTTCGCGCTACATCGCCAACGCCACCGAAATCACGCCGGACCACCCGGTGCTGGTGGACCGCTTCCTGGAGGACGCGATCGAGATCGACGTCGACGCCCTCTACGACGGCACCGACCTGTATGTGGGCGGCATCATGGAACACATCGAGGAAGCCGGCATCCACTCCGGCGATTCCGCCTGTGTCCTGCCGCCCATCACCCTGGGCACCGACGTCGTCGACCGCGTCCGCGAAGCCACCCGGGTCATTGCCGCCGGAGTGGGCGTGCGCGGTCTGATCAACATCCAGTTCGCGCTGGCCTCGGACGTCCTGTATGTCATCGAAGCCAACCCGCGCGCCTCCCGGACCGTGCCGTTCGTCTCCAAGGCCACGGGGGTGCAGCTGGCCAAGGCCGCGGCCCTGATCGGCACCGGCCGGACCATCGCCGAGCTGCGCGCCGCCGGGAAGCTGTTCGCCGTCGGCGACGGCTCGGTGCTGCCGCCGGACGCCCCGGTGGCCGTGAAGGAAGCCGTCCTGCCCTTCAACCGCTTCCGCACCCCCGAGGGCACCGTGGTGGATTCCCTGCTCGGCCCGGAAATGCGCTCCACCGGCGAGGTGATGGGCATCGACAAGTACTTCGACACCGCCTTCGCCAAGTCCCAGGCGGCCGCCAACTCCGCCCTGCCGACCGAGGGCAAGATCTTCGTCTCGGTGGCCAACCGGGACAAGCGCTCCATCATCATGCCGGTGAAGCTGATGGTGGACCTGGGCTTCGAGATCCTCTCCACCGGCGGCACCGCCGAGGTCCTGCGCCGCAACGGCATCCAGGCCACCACCGTGCGCAAGGTCGGCGAGGGCACCGGTCCCGACGGCGAGGGCACGGTCGCTGACCTGATCACCGCCGGTGAAATCCACCTCGTCGTGAACACTCCCTCCGGAGGCCAGGCCCGCGGCGACGGCTACGAAATCCGTGCCGCCGCCACCTCCATCGGCTGCCCGGTGGTGACCACTGTCTCCGAGTTCGGTGCCGCCGTGCAGGCGATCGAGGCGATGCGCTCCTACGAGTGGGACGTCACCTCCCTGCAGGAGCATGCCGCCAAGCTCCGGGCTTCATCAAGTGTCTGATCCGGGCAGAACCTTCGGCGCACGGCTGCGCGCGGCGATGGACCGCCGCGGGCAGCTGTGTGTCGGCATCGATCCCCATCCGGCGCTCCTGGCCGCCTGGGGACTGAACGACGACGCCGCCGCCCTGGAGCGCTTCTCCCTCACCGTCCTGGAGGCCGCGGGGGAGTACGCCGCCGCCGTGAAGCCGCAGGTGGCGCTCTTTGAACGCCACGGATCCGCAGGCCTGGCTGCCCTGGAACGGGTGCTGGCGGCCTGCTCCGACGCGGGAATCCTCAGCATCGCCGACGCCAAGCGCGGGGACATCGGCTCCACCATGGCCGCTTATGCCGATGCCTGGCTGCGGGACGGATCCGCCCTGGCCGCGGATTCCGTCACGCTGAGTCCGTACCTTGGATTTGAGTCGCTGCGCCCCGCCCTGGACCTGGCGGCCGCCTCTGGGCGCGGCGTCTTTGTCCTCGCCCTGACCTCCAACCCCGAGGGCGCTTCCGTCCAGCATGTTGGCGGTCCGCGGTCGGTGGCGGCCCGGATCGTGGACGCTGCGGCGGCGGAGAACCGGCGCGAGCTGGCCGGACGGGAGGAGGCCCCCGGGCTGGACGGGGCTGCTGACGGTGCTGACACTCCGATGCCCCGGAGCCGGCCGCTCGGATCCACCGGACTGGTCATCGGCGCCACGGTCGGTTCCGCCCTCACGGAGCTGGGCATCCGCCCGGCGTCGGCGGATACGCCGATCCTGGCCCCGGGTCTTGGCGCCCAGGGCGCCACCGGAGCCGACCTGCGCGCCACCTTCGGCGAGGCATATCCCAACGTCCTGGCCACCTCCAGCCGGGACATCCTGCAGGCCGGTCCCGCCGTGGCCGGGCTGCGGGACGCCGCCCGGCGGACGCTGGCGGGGTTGGGTGGATCCTGAAGCGGCTTTCGGTGCCGTCCCCGGTGCCGTCCCCCGTGCCGTCCCGGTGCCCTGATCGGGTAGTGGAGCACATTGCAATTGCGGCGGGGTTGCGGATAGGTTCAGACCGTACCCCCATACACCAGCACCGTCCCAGCACTGCCGCTGTGTTTTGAGCAGCTGATGCCGGGTCAGTCCTTGCCCGGGAGGCTCTGTTGAACCTCAAGCCACTGACCGAAGACGAACGCACCAGAGCCCGGGAAAAGGCAACCGCGGCCAGATCCGTGCGGGCCGACATCAAGGCCAAAATCAAGACCGGGGAATTGTCCGTGGAAGAGGTCATCCTGTCCCGGTCTTCCGAGGAAGCAGTAGGCCGCCTGAAGGTGGTGGATCTGCTCCGGGCACTGCCTGGCGTCGGAGAGCGCCGCGCAGCTGGAATAATGACTACCGTAGGTATTGCTCCGACCCGCCGTGTGCGTGGTCTGGGCGTCCACCAGCGCAAAGCGCTGATTGAATTTTTGGAATCCGACTAGGGGCCGCTTTCACTGCGGCCGCGCCGTCGGGGCCGAATCACAACGAGAGCAAATGAGGTCCTCAGTGTCGCAACCGCGGCTGACAGTTCTGGCAGGTCCAACCGCAGTTGGCAAAGGCACGGTGTCCACGTACATCCGGGACAACTATCCGGAGGTGTGGCTGTCCGTTTCGGCAACCACCCGCCCTCCGCGTCCCGGCGAGGAACATGGGGTGCATTACTTTTTTGTCTCCGCCGAGGAATTTGATTCACTCGTCGAAGAGGGCCAGATGCTGGAGTGGGCAGTGGTCCACGGCCGCAACCGCTATGGCACGCTGCGCAGCACCGTCGAGGCCGCCATGGCCGAGGGCCGGTCGGTGCTCCTGGAGATTGATCTGCAGGGCGCACGGCAGGTTAAAAAGTCCATGCCCGAGGCAAATTTCGTGTTCCTGGCCCCGCCGTCGTGGGACGAGATGGTCCGCCGGCTGGTAGGACGCGGCACCGAAACACCCGAAGAGCAGCAGCAAAGGCTGGAAACCGCTAAACTGGAACTTGCTGCCGAGCCCGAGTTCGATCACACTGTGGTAAATGATGACGTCCAGCGGGCAGCAGCTGAGCTTGTATCACTCATGGGAATCAGTCCGCGCCCGCGCTGACGCACCGCCACATCCCGTATAAAAGATTTTGGAGAATCTGTGTCTACTGTGTCTGAAGGCATCATCAACCCGCCGATCGACGACCTGCTGAACGTAGCTGACTCGAAGTACGCACTGGTCATCTACGGCGCCAAGCGCGCCCGTCAGATCAACGCCTACTACTCGCAGCTGCACGAGGGCCTGTTCGAGTACGTCGGCCCGCTGGTGGAAACCAAGCTGAACGAGAAGCCGCTGTCCATCGCCCTGCGCGAAATCAACGAAGGCATGCTCGTCAGCCGCCCGGTCGAATCCGCCGAGTAGCCAGCAAGAACCCCTTCGGTAACAGCTGACCACTGGTCAGGGTCAGGAGCAGCAGCGGTGCGCATAGTTCTCGGTGTGGGCGGCGGCATCGCCGCCTACAAGTCCGCGTCGCTGCTGCGGCTTTTCACTGAAGCCGGACACAATGTGTCGGTCATTCCCACGGAGGCCTCCACCCGCTTTGTGGGTGTGGCCACCTGGGAGGCACTGTCCGGAAATCCGGTCTCCAGCTCGGTTTTTGACGAGGTGGAGAAGGTCAACCACGTCCGTCTCGGTCACGAGGCGGACCTTATTGTCGTTGCCCCCGCCACCGCCGACCTGCTGGCGCGGGCGGCCGCCGGGCAAGCGGATGACCTGCTCACCAACACACTCCTGATGGCGCGCGGGCCGGTTCTTTTTGCCCCCGCCATGCACACTGAGATGTGGTCGCACCCGGCAACCCGAGCCAATGTTGCGACCCTGCGGAGCCGGGGCGTCCTGGTCCTGGATCCGGCAGTGGGCCGGCTGACCGGGAAAGACTCCGGGGCAGGCCGGCTTCCCGAACCAGACGAGATTTTCGCAGCCGCCATCGCCGCGGCTGCTGCCGGCGCCGGTGTTCCGGCCTCCGAAGCCGCCGCCTCCGAAGCCGGCGCGCTTCACGGCAAAACCGTCACCATCACTGCCGGGGGCACCCGCGAATCCCTGGACCCGGTGCGGTTCCTGGGCAACCGGTCCTCCGGGAAGCAGGGCGTTGCCCTTGCCCAGGCCGCCCTGGAAGCCGGCGCGCGTGTCCGGTTCATCGCCGCGCACATGGACGTTCCGGCGCCCGACGGCGTGGAACTGACCCGGGTGGAATCCGCGCTGGAACTCCGCGAGGCAGTGCACCGTGCCGCGCCCGGATCCGACGTGCTGATCATGGCCGCCGCCGTCGCCGATTTCCGCCCGGACCGCAATTCCGACACCAAAATCAAAAAGCGCGACGACGGCACCAACCCGGTGATTACCCTGGTCCGCAATCCTGACATCCTGGCCGAGGCCGTCGAAGCACGGAACGCGGCCAGTTCCTCCGGGGCGGCCCGGCCGTCGCTGATTGTCGGCTTCGCGGCCGAAACCGGCGACGGCACTTCAGAGGTGCTGGACTACGGCAGGCAGAAACTTGCCCGCAAGGGATGTGAACTGCTGGTGCTGAACAGGGTGGGCACCTCCCTGGTATTCGGCCAGGACAGCACGGAAGTGACTTTGCTTTCACCGCAGGATTCCGCAGCGGCTCCGGCTCCCACCTACACCGGAACCAAAACCGAGATCGCCCGGCGCATCCTCGCCCGCGTCGTGCGGGAGCTCGACGCCGCCGTCGCCGTCCCCTGACAGGCTGCGAAGCCGTTGCCGGCTTCCGGTTGAGCGCCGGGCTGCCGCCCACAAGCGCCGGGCTGCCGCCCACAGGCGCCGGGCTGCCGCCCACAAGCGCCGGGCTGCCGCCCACAGGCGCCCGGCCCGCATTCGGGGACCCGGCCTAAGACCCAGTAGAGTAAAACTCGTGACTTTCCCAGATGCTTCAGTACTTTCCGCTCCCCGCGACGGGCTGCGTCTTTTCACCTCGGAATCCGTCACTGAAGGTCACCCGGACAAAATCTGTGACCAGATCAGTGATGCGATCCTCGACGGCCTGCTCAAGGTTGACCCCGAATCCCGCGTGGCGGTGGAGACCCTGGTCACCACCGGGCTGGTCCATGTGGCCGGCGAAGTCACGACCGAGGGTTACGTGGAGATCCCCCAGCTGGTCCGGGACACCATCCTGGGCATCGGATACGACTCCTCCGCCAACGGCTTTGACGGGGCCCGCTGCGGCGTCTCGGTCTCGATCGGCCAGCAGTCGCCGGAAATCGCCTCCGGAGTGTTCAACTCGGTGGAAAACCGTGCCGGCAAAAACGTCGACCCCTACGATGTGCAGGGGGCCGGCGACCAGGGCATCATGTTCGGCTACGCCTCGGACGAGACTTCGGTCCTGATGCCCACCCCCATCTGGCTGGCCCACCGCCTCTCCGAGCGCCTCACCGCCGTCCGCAAAAATGGCACGCTGGGCTACCTCCGTCCGGACGGCAAGACCCAGGTCACCATCGGCTACGACGGCGACCGTCCGGTCTCCGTGGACTCAGTGGTCATCTCCTCGCAGCACGCCGTCGACGTCGAACTCGAGCAGCTGCGCGCGGACCTGGTCACCCACGTCATCAAGCCGGTCCTCGCCGGCACCGAACTGGACATCTCCAACGTCAAGCACATCCTGAATCCGGGCGGCCCGTTCGTCATCGGCGGACCGGTCGGAGACGCCGGGCTCACCGGCCGCAAGATCATCGTGGATACCTACGGCGGGTTCGCCCGCCACGGCGGCGGCGCGTTCAGCGGCAAGGATCCGTCCAAGGTTGACCGTTCCGCCGCCTATGCCATGCGCTGGGTGGCCAAGAACGTGGTGGCCGCCGGGCTGGCCCGCCGCGCGGAAATCCAGATTGCCTACGCCATCGGCATGGCCCATCCGGTCGGCATCTACGTGGAGACCTTCGGCACGGAAACCGTGGATCCGGCCCGCATCGCCGCCGCCATCGAGGAGGTCTTCGACCTCCGCCCGCTGGGCATTATCAACTCGCTCGACCTGAAGCGCCCGATCTACCAGAAGACTGCCGCGAACGGCCACTTCGGCCGCGAGGACGAGGAGTTCACCTGGGAGCGCAAGGACAAGGTCGAGGACCTCCGCAGCTACTTCAACGCCTAACCGGCGCATGCAGCGGGAACCGGCAGGGAAGACCGGACGGCAGGAACCGGCCGGGGAAACCGGGCAGCTGTCCCTGCTGCACGGCTTTGTCTCCCCGTCCAGAAGCCTGGGGACACAGTCCGCGGCACCTGCGCTGCCGATCGCGCGGGTGCTGCTGGATTCGCCCCTGCCGCATCTGGACCGTCCGTTCGACTATCTGGTGCCCGAGAACCTCGACGACGACGCCGTGCCCGGCGCGCGGGTCCGGGTCCGGTTCGGCGGGCAGGAGCTGTCCGGATTCATTATCGAGCGGACCGCCGAGGCGGATACCTCGGCCCGCCTTATGCCGCTGGGAAAAGTCGTGTCGCCGCAGCCGGTTTTGGCGCCGCAGATCCTGCGCCTGGCCGAGGCCGTTGCCGCGCGCTATTCGGGCACCGTCCATGATGTGCTGCGGGTGGCCATTCCGCCGCGCGCCGCACGGGTGGACAAGGAATTTACTCCGCAGGCCCGTGCCGCCGCAGCTGCGGAAGCACCGACCGGAGCGGACCCTGCCTCCGCGGCCAAGCTCTCCGGGGAGAACCTCCCGTCCGGGCCGGAAGGCTCCGGACCCAATCCGTGGAGCCGGTATCCGCACGGCCCGCGGTTCCTGACCCATCTGGCAGCCGGCCACAGCCCGCGGGCCGCGCTGTCGTCGCTGGGCGGATACGGAGCCGGCGCCTGGCCTGAGGAAATCGCCGCCGCAGTGCAGGCGACCCTGCTCTCCGGACGCGGCGCCGTCGTCGTCGTGCCCGATGCCAAGGATCTGGCCCGGGTGGAGACGGCGTTGATTGCGCGCATCGGCAAGGGAACCTTTGCGCGCCTGACGGCTGACGACGGTCCCACGCCCCGCTACCGCAGTTTCCTGCAGGTCCTGCACGGGGACGTGCAGGTGGTGATCGGCACCCGGTCGGCGGCCTACGCTCCGGTGCGCAACCTTGGCCTGGCGGTGCTCTGGGATGACGCCGATGACCTGCATGCCGAGCAGCGTGCTCCGTACCAGCATGTCCGTGACGTCCTGCTGCTGCGGGCCGCAGCAGAGGACGCGGCGCTGCTGCTGGCCTCGCACTCGCGCAGCACCGAGGCTCAGCGGCTGGTGGCCAGCGGCTGGGCGGCGAATATTTCCGCAGACCGCAGCACGGTGCGGTCGCTGGCTCCGCGGGTGGTCAGCACCGCGGACTCGTTCAACATGGAACGGGATCCGCTGGCTGCGCGGGCGCGGATTCCGCATGCCGCCTGGAAGGCAGCGCAGGACGGGCTGACTCGTGGCCCGGTGCTGGTGCAGGTGGCGCGCACGGGGTTCTCCCCGGCGCTGTCCTGCCAGGAGTGCCGGGAACCGGCGCGTTGCCGGGCGTGTGCCGGGCCGCTGGGCCTGGCCAGCCGGAACGGCATTCCGGCCTGCCGCTGGTGCGGCCGGCCGGAACCGGTGTGGAGCTGCAGCAACTGCGGCGGCACACACCTGCGCGGATCCGCGGCAGGCGCCGGGCGCACCGCCGAAGAGCTGGGCCGGGCCTTTCCTTCCGTTACCGTCATTTCCTCGGCGGGAGACCATGTGCGGGCGGACGTTCCCGATGCTCCCGCCCTGGTGGTGGCAACACCGGGTGCCGAGCCGGTGGCGGCGGGCGGTTATGCCGCGGCGATCCTGCTGGACGGCAACGCCATGATGTCCCGCGAGTCGCTGCGCGCGGGGGAGGACACCCTGCGGCGCTGGTTCAGCGCGGCGGCGCTGGTGCGCCCCGCCGGCGACAAAGGCGTGGTGGTGGTCACCGCCGACGACACCTCCACCGTCGGACACCTGCTGCGCTGGGATCCGGCCGGCGCCGCCGATCGCGAGCTGGCACTGCGCGGCGAGCTGGGCCTGCCGCCGGCGGTCCGGTACGCCGAGCTCACGGGCTCCCGCGAAGCGCTGACCGCCTTCCTGCCCCGGCTGGACCTGCCGGCCGAAATCCGGGTGGTGGGGCCGGCACCCCTGGAAGACCCGCCGGGGCCGGCCCCCGTGCACCGGGACGGGCAGCTGGGCGGCTCGGGAGGGCGCTACCGCACACTGCTGTTCTTCTCGTACGCTGCTGCCCCGGCGGTGACCGCGGCGCTGCGGGCCACCAAGGCCGCGGTCTCCGCCCGTCGAACCGGGGATCCTGTGTACGTGCGGGTGGACGGAACCGACGTCCTGTAGTCAGCCCCGGGTCAGCCGTACTGCACCGGGATCTTCCGCCGGCGGTGATTCGGATCCACCGGAAGATACAGGCTGAGGATCCCGCAGTCGTAGCGGGCGCTGATGCCGGCGGCATTGATGTCGCTGCCCAGCAGGATCTGCCGCTGGACGAGGCCGCGGCGGCGGTCGCGGACCAGCCACCGGGCTCCGGAAAGGTCGCGCAGGGTGCGGTGCCCGCTGACGGTCAGGAGCCGCCCCTCGACGTCCAGATGCAGGGAGCCGGGGTCCAGGCCGGGAAGGTCGGCGTTCACGATGTAGTGGTCTCCCTCGCGGTAGAGATCCACGGGAATGTCGCTGTCGTCGGCTGCCCCCGGGCTGCCGCAAAGCGGATCGAAGAGGTCCAATCCCGGTGCCGGATCGAACCGGAAAACCATCAGTATCAACTCCCTCGCCATGCCGGAGACCTAAGCTGAATATCAGCAGTTTAGAACTGGGCGGGGCGGGTAAAAAAATCGATGGCCAAAGTCCCGCGCAAAGCGGCCGGCTGGGCCCGGCTTGAGCCCGGCGCTCAGGGAGTTCGGCGGCGCAGCGTTATCGCTCCCAGCACCACGAAGGCGACGGCGAAAGCCGCCAGGATGCCGATTTCGCGCAGGATCTCCGCCGTGGATCCGGTGCCGCCGGAAACCAGGTTGAGGGCTTCCACGGCGTGGGACAGCGGCAGCCAGTCCGAGACCGCCTCCAGCGCGTCCGGCATCTGGGGGCGCGGAATGAAGATTCCGCCCAGCAGGATCTGCGGAAAGACCAGGGCGGGCATGAACTGGATGACCTGGAATTCCGAGGCGGCAAAGGCCGAGGCAAACAGGCCCAGGGTGGCTCCCAGCACGGCATCGAGCACCGCCACCGCCAGCAGCAGCCAGGTGTTGCCGGCGACCTCGAGTCCGCAGATCCAGACGGCATAGGCACAGGCGATGAGGGACTGGAGCGTTCCCAGCAGGCCGAAGGCGAGGGTGTAGCCGGTGATGAAATCGAACTTCCCCAGGGGCAGGGTCATCAGCCGCTCCAATGTGCCCGAGCGCCGTTCCCGCAGTGTCGTGATGCTGGTGACGAGGAACATCACCACAAACGGAAACAGGCCCAGCAGCGCCGGGCCAACGGATTGGAAAACGCCGGTGTTTTCGAAGATCCAGGAGAGCAGCCCGATCAGCAGGCTGGGAACCAGCAGGAGCAGCAGCACCGTCCGCGGGTCATGCCGGATCTGCGTCAGCACCCGCAGCGCCGTGGCCAGGGCAAGGCCCGGATTCATGCCGCCCCCAGCAGGGCCAGGAAAGCGGCGTCGGCATCGGTGGTGCCCGTGCTCTCCAGCAGCTCCGGCGGCGTCATGTCAGCCAGCAGCCGGCCCTCGTGCAGGAGCAGGATGCGGGCGCAGCGGCTGGCTTCGTCCATGACGTGGCTGCTGACCAGCAGGCTCACGCCGCGCTCCGCCAGCGAGGCAAACAGTTTCCACAGATCACGCCGCAGCACGGGATCCAGTCCCACCGTCGGTTCGTCGAGCACCAGCAGTTCCGGCGCGCCCAGCAGGGCAACAGCCAGTGAGACGCGGCTGTGCTGGCCGCCGCTGAGGCTCCCGGCCAGGCGCCGGGATTGCTGTTCCAGCCCGGTTTCGCCGATCACCCGCTCCGGGTCGGTGTCGGGCGCTCCCACGATGCGGGCGAAATAGCGCAGATTTTCGGCCACCGTCAGGTCGTCGTAAACGCCGGGCCCCTGCGCGAGATACCCGACCTTGCGGCGCAGTTGCGGGCTGCCGGCGGGGTTGCCAAGGACGGTGACGGTGCCTCCCGAGGTTTTCTGCGTTCCGACGACGGTGCGCATCAGGGTGGTTTTGCCGCTGCCGCTGGGGCCCAGCAGGCCCACGACCTGCCCCGCGGGGACGGTCAGGCTCAGGCCGTTCAGGACCGCGGTTCCGCTGCGCCGCACCAACAGGTTCTCGGTGCGGATTGCCGGAGACGATGCCATGCTGCTGACTTTGCACCCGGAGCGTTTACCGGTCAATCCCGCTCCGCAAATACCGAATCGCCGGCAGGAGACCGGACCCGCATCCGCGATCGGTTGTGTACAACTAAATTGTGAGCTAACGTCGGGGCATGAGTGATTCCCTCCACCGCCAGGTCTGCTTCTCGCTGTACACGGCGTCCCGCGCGGCGACCGCCGTGTACCGGCCGCTGCTGGATCAGCTGGGCCTGACCTATCCGCAGTACCTCGTGATGACGGTCCTGTGGGAGAACGACGGTGCCAGCGTCCGGGACCTGGGCCGCTCGCTGGAGCTCGATTCCGGCACCCTCTCGCCCCTGCTCAAGCGCCTTGAAGCCGCCGGCTGGGTGCGCCGGAACCGCTCCGCCGCCGACGAACGCCGCGTTGAGGTTCATCTGACGGACGAGGGCCGCGCCCTGCAGGAGCAGGCGCTGCCGCTGCCGCAGCGGATTGCCGAAGCCGCGGGACTGGAACCGGAAGAGCTGCAGGCGCTGCAGGAGACACTCGCCAAGGTGACCGGGGCGCTGCAGGCAGCGGCACGGACGCCCACCAGAGACAATCTTTAATCCCCACCGGGCCTCCGGGCCCACAAAGGAAGGCACTTCATGACGAACGCCCCTCAGACCAGCCGCGAAATCCAGCTGGCCTCCCGCCCCGAGGGCTGGCCCACCGACGAGAACTTCCGGCTTGCCGAGGTGCCCGTGCCAAAGCTCGAGGACGGCCAAATCCTGGTCCGCAACCGCTGGATGTCGGTGGACCCGTACATGCGCGGACGCATGCATGATGTGAAGTCCTATGTTCCGCCCTTCCAGGTCGATGCACCGCTGGACGGCGGCGCGATCGGTGAAGTTCTCGAGTCCCGCTCTGAAAACCACAGTGCCGGTGATTTCGTGCTGCACGGCCTGGGCTGGCGCGACTACGCCGTGCTCGACGGCAAGCGTGCCCGGGTCATCGACACGGCCCTGGCTCCGGCGACGGCTTACCTGGGGGTGCTCGGCATGACCGGGCTGACCGCCTATGCCGGACTGACCAAGGTGGCGGAATTCAAGGAAGGCGACGTCGTCTTTGTCTCGGGTGCCGCCGGCGCCGTCGGGTCCCTGGTCGGCCAGATCGCCAAGGCTCTGGGCGCCAAGAAGGTCATTGGCAGCGCCGGTTCCGATGAGAAGGTCCGGCACCTGCTGGACCTCGGTTTTGACGAGGCGTTCAACTACCACGACGGCCCGGTCAAGGAATCACTGAAAAAAGCAGCCGGTGCCGACGGCATCGACGTGTACTTCGACAACGTGGGCGGCGACCACCTCGAAGCCGCCATCTCGGTGATGAACAAGTTTGGCCGGATCGCCATGTGCGGCGCCATCTCGCAGTACAACACCACCGAGGCACCCACCGGACCGCGCAACCTGGCGCTGGCCATCGGCAAGGAACTGACCCTGCGCGGCTTTATCGTCGGCAGCTACAACCAGTACGCGGATGAGTTCGCAGCGCTGATGTCCGGCTGGCTCAGTGAAGGCACGGTCAGCTACGACGAGACCTTCGTCGACGGGCTGGAGAATGCTCCTCAGGCCTTCATCGATCTGATGAAGGGTGCCAACAAGGGCAAGATGGTCGTGACCCTGCAGGCCTAGCGGGAGGCCGGCCGGCGCTCCCCGAACAGCCGCACCGATTCGGCGGCAGCGTCCAGCAGCTGGGCCGCCGAGGTCTCCCAGGAATACTCCGCCGCCCGGCGCAGTCCCGCCTCGGAGATCCGGCGCCAGCGATCCGGCTCGGACAGCTCGCGGACAGCGGCGGCAAACGCCTCCGGGCTGTCCGGATCCGTCAGCAGGGCCGCTCCGCCGGAGACCTCGCGGAAGATCGGAATGTCGCTGGCCACCACCGGGGTGCCGGCTGCCATTGCCTCGATCATCGGCAGGCCGTAGCCCTCCGCCCGGGACAGCGTCACCAGTGCGGTGGCCGAGCGCAGCAGCTCCGCGTATTCCTCTTCGGAAACGCCGTTGTGGAACACCACCTCGCTGCCGTCAGGCACCAGCGCGCCGAGTTCGCGCCGCCGTTCCGGGGAAATCCGGCTGAGCAGGTGCAGCGTGTAGCCGGGCAGATGCGCCATGCCGCGCACCACTGTTTCCACGTTTTTGTACGGCATGAACGAGCCCATGTAGAGCAGCGTCTTTTCCGGCGCCTGTGCAGGATTCCGGACGGTAGCGCCCGGCTGCGGCGCGTTCCCGACGATGCGCACGGGACGTTTGGTCAGCCGGTGCCGGGCCATCAGCGAGCGGGTGGTTTCGCTGATGGTGGCGACGACGTCGGCCCGGTTCAGCAGACGCCGCTGCGGCCAGTACGCCAGGTGATAGAGCCGCCACAAAGCCCGCACGGGCAGCGGCAGGAAACCGGGCGGCGTCGGATTCGAGTAATAGATCAGGTCATGCAGGGTCAGGATCAGCGGATACTTCCGCCCCCAGCTGCCCATGGTCTGCATAGGTGAGACGACGACGTCGGCGCCCAGCCGGTTGACGCGGAAGGCGACCAGCAGCTCGGCGGGGTAGAGGGGGCTGTTGAGCTTGACCCAGGGGAGATCCGGCAGCAGCGCCAGCTGCCGCTCGTCGGAAATCAGCATCAGCACCTGCGCCTTTTCAGCGGAGCCCCCATTTTCGGCGAGAGCCTCGATCAGGGAGGCGCCGTACCGGCTGATGCCGTCGTGCTGGTCGGTCCGGGTGAACCGGGCGTCCACTGCGATGCGCAGGCTCACGGGTGCCTCCGCTGCAGGAAATCGGTGATCAGCGCCGCCGCTTCGGCGGGAGCCTCGTAATGCACCAGATGCCCGACGCCGGGCAGGATGTGCAGCTCCGCGTCCGGAATCAGTGCGGCGAGCTTCCGTTGACCGGCCACTGATCCGAGGTCGTCGCGTTCCGCGGCGATCAGCAGCACCGGCATGTCCAACTGCGCGGCGGTGTCACGGACGGTGGAGGAAATCGAGGCCCGGAACGCATCCAGAACGACATCCCGGTTGGCAAACGCGCTGAAGTAGGCCCGATGCTGGCCGTGGATCCAGCGCCGCAGCGCCGGGTCGCGGGTCTTGGCCATGAAGATGCTCATGCCCCGCACAATGGCCGGGTGCTGCAGCAGGGCCATGCCCAGCCCCTCCGGCAAGCGTGCCGCGGACAGGTAGTAGAGTTCGGCCGCTTTGCTGGTGATGCCCTTGGGCCCTTCCAGCGCCGGCTCGCAGATGGGATTCACCAGCACCAGTTCGCTGATCAGTTCCGGGCGTTCCGCCGCCGCCTTGGAGGCGATGATGGAGCCGAAGGAGTGCCCGAGGAGAACGGTGTCGGCCCCCAGGCCCGGGACCCCGCCCTCCAGCGCCGCTGCCACGAACCCGGCGTAGGCTCCGACGTCGTGCGGTCCCGGCAGCGGCTCGCCCCGTCCGAAACCGGGCAGATCGGGGACCAGGACGCGGTGTCCGGGCAGCGCCTCGACAATCCGCAGCAGTCCGTGATGGTCGCCGCGGAAGCCATGGACCATGAAGATCGGCGGAGCCGCGTCCCGGCCGGCGGCGTCGTCTCCGTCCGGATTCGCGGCTCCGGAGCCCTCCGGCACGGGGGCAAAATCCCAGCATCGCTGGAGCGTGCCGTCCACGGTAAAAGTCCGTTCCTCCGCGCGGCGGGCGAACGTTACGCCGGATACCGTGCTGTTTCCAGGCTTGGTGCGCACTAGTTCACCTCGTCCGGATGCGAGCCCGAGCGCTGGTTCCGGTCCAGGCCGGCAATGGCGGCCCGCTGGCCCGCAGTCAGCTTGAAGGAAAAGACGTCCAGGTTCTCGGCCATGCGCCCGGGCGAACTGGCCTTGGGAATCACGACGTTTCCCTGTTCCACCTGCCAGCGCAGGATCACCTGTGCCGGAGACACCCCGAGTTCGACGGCGATGGCCGTGATCACCGGATCGGACAGGACGGCGCCGCGCCCCAGCGGGCTCCAAGCGACCGTGCATATGCCCAGCTCGGCGTGCACGACGCGGAGCCGGTGCTGCTGCAGCCAGGGATGCAGCTCGACCTGGTTGACCGCCGGCACGACATCAGCGGCATCCATCAGCTGCGCCAAGTGGTCCGGCTGAAAGTTGGATACGCCGATGGCCCGCACGCGGCCTTCACGGTAAAGCTCCTCCATCGCCCGATAGGTCTCCACGAACAGCCGGCGCTCGGGGCAGGGCCAGTGGATGAGGTACAGGTCAAGGGTGTCCAGGCCCAGCCGGGCCATCGAATCCTCGAACGCCTGCATCGTTCGGTCGTAACCCTGGTCCGAATTCCACACCTTGGACGTGAGAAAAATCTCGTTGCGGGGAACGCCGCTGCAGGCCGTGAAGGTGCGGATAGCCTCGCCGACACCTTGCTCGTTTCCGTACAGGGCAGCGGTGTCGATGTGCCGGTATCCGGCGGCGAGGGCGTCGGTGACAAGGCCGGCTGCATCTGCGGCGGGGACCTTGTATGTGCCATAGCCCACCTGGTCAAGGTAAACGCCGTTATTGAGGGTCAGTTTGGGGGCTGGTTCCATGCAGTTGACTCTACCGAGGATGGCGCCCGGCGGTTGAATCCGAGCCCGTCCGCCGGTCGCCGGGGCCGGGTTGAGGCGGCAGATCCCTGCGTTTTCCGGGTCGCCAACTGCGTTTACGGGGGAGTCCTTGATTGCCTAGTGCAAGACCGCAATACTGCGCAAGTAGGCAGTGCGCAGGCGATGCCGGCGTGTCTGGTTGGGGGGCAGAGTCATGACAGAGTTGTTCAGACCGACTAAAACATCAGCCGGTAAACCTGATCAGAAGGATGGAGAAGTCAATGGTGACTCTCGGTGAGGTATTCCTCAGTGAGTTCGCAGGAACGGCAACACTCATATTGCTTGGTTGCGGCGTGGTCGCGAATGTGGCGTTGAGTAAGACGAAGGGCAACGGCGGAGGCTTCCTTCTCGTCAACTTCGGCTGGGGTCTTGGCGTTTTCGCAGGTGTCTTCGTGGCGGTTCAGTCCGGCGCTCACCTTAACCCCGCGGTAACCATGGGCCTGATCTTCAACGGCTCAGACCTGGCTCCCGGCGTGGAAACAAGTTTCGCCTCAGTCATGGTCTATCTGGCCGGGCAGCTGCTGGGCGCAATGCTCGGGGCCGTGCTGGCCTGGCTCGCGTACAAGAAGCAGTTTGACGATGAACCCGACGCGGCGAACATCCTGGGCGTGTTTTCCACCGGCCCGACGATCCGCTCCTACGGCTGGAACGTTGTTACTGAAGTCATCGGCACCTTTGTGCTGGTGTTTGTCATCCTCGCGTTCGGCGGGACCCCGAATGAGCTCGGCCCCCTCGCGGTGGGCCTTCTGGTGCTTGCGATCGGTGCCTCCCTCGGCGGCCCGACCGGCTACGCCATCAACCCCGCACGTGACCTCGGCCCGCGCATCGTCCATGCCCTGCTGCCCATCCCCAACAAGGGCAAGAGCGACTGGGCCTATGCCTGGGTGCCGATTGTCGGCCCCATCATCGGCGGCTCGCTGGCAGGTCTGGTCTTCAACGGCATTCCGATGCCCGTCGTCTAAGTCCCTCAGCACGGCGGCTTGTTCCCGTGCTCTCCCGTCCGTCCAGCAGTAAAAGGAGCCAACCATGCCTGACCCGACCTACATCATTGCCATTGACCAGGGCACCACCAGCAGCCGTGCCATCGTGTTCAACCACGACGGCGAAATCGTCTCGACCGGTCAGAAGGAACATGAGCAGATCCTCCCGCGTGCCGGCTGGGTGGAGCACGATCCCGAGGAAATCTGGACAAACGTCCGGGAAGTTGTGGGAACCGCGCTGTCAAAGGCGAACCTGACGCGGCACGACATCGCCGCCGTCGGCATCACCAACCAGCGCGAAACCGCCGTGGTCTGGGACAAGACCACGGGCAAGCCGGTGTACAACGCCATTGTCTGGCAGGACACCCGCACGCAGCCGACGGTGAACGAAATGGCGAAGGACGGCGGCCTGGACCGCTATAAGGAACGGGTGGGTCTGCCGCTGGCCACCTACTTCTCCGGCACCAAGATCAAATGGATCCTGGACAACGTGGAAGGCGCACGTGAGCGCGCCGAGGCCGGAGACCTGCTCTTCGGCAACACCGACTCCTGGATTGTCTGGAACCTCACCGGTGGCACGGAAAACGGTGTCCACATCACCGATGTGACCAACGCTTCGCGCACCCTGTTCATGAACCTTGAGACCCTGACCTGGGACGAGGAAATCCTCAAGGACTTCGGCGTGCCGATGTCCATGATGCCGGAGATCAAGTCCTCCTCCGAGGTGTACGGCACCGTCCACGGCGCGCAGCTCCTGCGCGAAACCCCCGTCGCCGGAATCCTGGGCGACCAGCAGGCCGCCACCTTCGGCCAGGCTGCCTTCAGCCAGGGTGCTGCCAAGAACACCTACGGCACCGGCTGCTTCCTGATCTTCAACACCGGTGAGGAGATCGTCCGCTCCGAGAACGGCCTGATCACCACCGTGGCGTACCAGCTGGGCGATGCCAAGCCGGTCTACGCACTGGAAGGCTCAATTGCCGTCACCGGTTCGCTGGTCCAGTGGCTGCGCGACAACCTGGGCATGATCCAGAGTGCCGCGGAGATCGAAACCCTCGCCACCGAGGTCACGGACAACGGCGGCGTGTACATTGTGCCGGCCTTCTCCGGACTGTTCGCTCCGCACTGGCGTTCCGACGCCCGCGGCGCGATCGTGGGCCTGACCCGGTTCGTCAACAAGAACCACATCGCCCGCGCCGCGCTGGAGGCCACCGCCTTCCAGACGCGCGAGGTGCTCGACGCCGTCAATGCCGACTCCGGCGTGCCGCTCACCGAGCTGCGGGTCGACGGCGGCATGGTCGCCAACGAGGCGCTCATGCAGTTCCAGGCGGACATCCTCGGCGTGGACGTGGTCCGCCCCAAGATCGTCGAGACCACGGCCCTGGGTGCCGCGTATGCAGCCGGACTGGCCGTGGGCTATTGGAACGACACCGATGAGCTGGCCATGAAGTGGGCCGAAGATACCCGCTGGACTCCGCAGATGGAGGTCAGCGAGCGTGACCGTCAGATGCGGCTGTGGTCCAAGGCCGTAACGAAGACCTTCGACTGGGTCGACGAGGACGTGCTGTAAGCGCTTTTGCTTAAGCGGTAGGACTGCTGCAGCGGCAGGACTGAAGTGCCCCGGCGAATTTTCGCCGGGGCCCTTCGTCGTCCGCGCGCAGAACCCGGCGGCAACCGGCCGGGGGCGGTGTTTGACCCTTCCTGCCCTTTGTCGTAGCGTGCTGGCAGCATCAAAGGTGATGCAGGTCACGAAAGCGGGAATGAGTGTTGGAACCTACGGCAGGACGCGGGGGACTGCCGGTGGTGGTCATCGGAGCAGGACCCAGCGGGTTGGCGGCCATGCGGGCGCTGTCCCGCCGGGGGCTGGATTTTGTCGGCTTTGAACAGCACACCGATGTGGGCGGACTCTGGAACATCGAGAATCCGTCCAGCACCGTATATGAATCCGCCCATCTCATTTCGTCAAGAACCACCACCGAGTTCGCGGAATATCCGATGCCCGCGGGCACCCCGGACTATCCCGGGCACCGGCACCTGCGGGAGTACTTCCGCGGGTACGCGGACCATTTCGGGCTGCGCGGCTCCATCCGGTTCGGGACGCAGATCACCTGCGCCACGGAGGACGACGGCGGCTGGCAGGTGTCCTGGCGCAGCGCGGACGGGGAGGGCAGCGCCAGGTTCAGGGCAGTGATTGTGGCCACCGGCACGCTGCACACTCCTTTCGTGCCCGAGTTTCCGGGCACCTTTGCCGGCGAGATCCTGCACTCGGCGCACTATAAAAACCCCGCCGAGCTGGCCGGCAAACGCGTTCTGGTCGTGGGTGCGGGCAACAGCGGCTGCGACATTGCCGTGGACGCCGTGCACCATGCCGCGGCCGTGGACATCAGCGTCCGCCGCGGGTACTACTTCATCCCGAAGTACATTTTCGGCCGGCCCGCCGACACACTGAACCGGGGCCGTCCGCTGCCCCGGCCGCTGAAGCAGTTCATCGACAAGCGGCTGCTGCGGATGTTCACCGGCGACCCCCGCCGCTTTGGCTTCCCCGACCCGGGCTACCGGATCTACGAATCGCATCCGGTGGTCAACTCGCTGATCCTGCACCACCTGGGCCACGGCGACCTCCGGGTCATGCCGGACGTTTCCCGGCTCGACGGTCACACAGTGCACTTTCGCGACGGCACTTCCGGAGACTACGACCTCGTGCTGCTGTCCACCGGCTACGTCCTTTCCTACCCCTTCCTGGATCGGGCCCAGCTGGGCTGGACCGGCCCGTCGCCGTCGCTGTACCTGAACATGTTCAGCCGGCAGGCGGAAAACCTGATGGTGGTGGGCATGGTGGAAGCCTCCGGGCTGGGCTGGGAGGGCCGCTACCGGCAGGCCGAACTCGCAGCCGCCTACCTCGCCGCGCAGGCCCGTGCGCCCCAGCGCGCGGCCGGGTTCCGGAAGGCCCTGGCCGGACCGTCACCTGACATGACCGGCGGCTACAAGTACCTTGGGCTGGACCGGATGAGCTACTACGTCAACAAGGATGCCTACCGGGCCCAATTGGCCGCCCACCTGGCGCTCCTTGACCCGCCGGACCACCCCGGCGGGTCAAATGGGGCGCCGGCGCGGCAGGAGGTGGGCGCGGATGCCCATTGACGACGTCGTACTGAGCTTCACCCCAGCCTCGCTGATCGTCCTGAACGCGGTCCTGGCCCTGATCATTCTCGGAATCGCCCTGGAGGTCCGCCCGTCTGACTTCCGAACCGTTGCCCGCCATCCCAAGGCGGTGGTGCTGGGCATCGGCGCCCAATACCTGCTCCTGCCCGCCGTCACCGTCGGGCTTGCCCTGCTGCTGAAGGTTCCAGCCTCGATCGCGCTGGGCATGATCCTGGTGGCGTGCTGCCCGCCGGGCGGAATCTCCAATGTGCTGACCCACCGGGCCGGAGGCAATGTTGCCTTGTCAGCGTCGATGACCGCGGTATCCAACCTGGTGGCCATCGTGGTCATGCCGCTGAATGTGGCGCTCTGGGCGTCGCTGAACCCGGCCACTGACGCCCTGATGCGGGACTTTTCCCTGAACCGCACAGAGATGCTGGTCCAGGTGCTGCTGATCATCGGGGTTCCCTTTGCCGTGGGCATGCCGCTGGCCCGTCGGTTCCCCGCCCTGACCGCCAAGGCCCTGCCGTGGGTGCAGCGGGTGGGCCTGGTAGCGCTGCTGGTGTTCATCGTCTCCGGCACGGCCAGCAACCTGGGACCGCTGCGCGAGCACCTCGGCACCATCTTCCTGGTGGTGCTGCTGCATGACGCCGTGGCCCTGGCCGTCGGTTACTGGACAGCCGCCGCAGCCCGGCTGGGGGAGCCGGACCGCAGGGCCTTCGCCTTCGAGGTGGGGGCCCGGAACACCGGGCTGGGGCTGGGCCTGACCCTCACCTTCTTCGCCGGGCTGGGCGGCATGGCCATGATTGCCGCCTGGTGGGGGATCTGGGACATTCTGGCCGGCCTGCTGCTGGCCACCTGGTGGCGGCGGCGGGATGCCCGGAAAGCCGTCCGCGCTGGCGGTGCTGCCGGCACCACAGCCCGGGAGGGAACCGCGTGAGCCGGGTCTGCGTCACCGGCGGCAACGGCTTCCTCGGCAGCGCGGTGGTGGCCAAGCTGCTGGAGCATCCGAAGATTTCCCACGTCCTGTCCCTGGACATCCGGGAACCCGCCGCCGAACGCCGCCTTGACGGTGTTCACTACGCCCTGGCCGATGTTTGTTCCCCCGACGTGGGCCGGCTGCTGGCGGAGCACCGGATCGATACCGTGGTGCATCTGGCGGCGATCGTGAATCCGGGCAAGGACACCACCCGCGAACAGGAGTTCAGGGTGGATGTGACCGGTTCCCGGAACGTGCTGGCGGCCTGCATCGACGCGGGGGTAAATCATGTGGTCATTTCCTCCTCCGGAGCGGCCTACGGCTACCACCCCGACAACCCGGCGTGGCTGCGGGAAAACGATCCGCTGCGCGGCAACGACGAGTTTGCCTACAGCCGCCACAAGCGCCTGGTCGAGGAGGAGCTGGCCCGCTGCCGGCAGGAGCATCCGGAGCTGAAACAGACGATCTTCCGCATCGGCACCATCCTGGGGGAGCAGGTCCGCAACCAGATCACCGCACTGTTCGATGCGCCGCGGCTGCTGCGGGTTGCGGGCAGTGAGTCCCCGTTTGTCTTTGCCTGGGACACCGACGTCGCCGACGCCATGGTCCGCGCCGTGGTGACCGGGCGCAGCGGCATCTTCAATGTGGCAGGCGACGGCGCCCTGACCGTCCGCGAGATCGCCGCACTGCTGGGCCGGGGGACGCTCACGGTTCCCGGCCCGGTGCTGGCGGCGGCCCTGTGGCTGGGGCGCCGGCTGAAGCTGACCGTGCACGGACCGGAACAACTGCGGTTCCTGCGCTACCGCCCGGTGCTGGACAACACGGCCTTGAAGGAAGACTTCGGCTTTGCCCCCACGTACACCAGCCGCGAGGCGTTCCTGGCCTTCCGTGCCGCCCGGGATGCCGCCGCGGCGGCAGGGCAAGCAGTAACTGCCCCAGGGCGTCCTATCCGGTAGACGCACGGACGCCCCGCAAAGATACGCAAGGCGAAGGATCCGGCACATGCAGGACAGCTGCCGCCGTCGTCGTACCTTTTGCCTGCGGCCCGCCGCTTCGCCGCCCGCGGTTCGGCTGGTGTACGGGCGGTGCTGTTGTAAAGTGGAAAGATGAACGTTTCCCTCCTCCTTAGGTAGCCGCGCACCGTCCGTGCGCGGCCAAGCCCCTTGCTTGCCGAGGGGCTTTTGTGTGTCTGGGGGAGAGCGTCAGGAACTTGAGTTTTAAGCGGCGGGACCGGCACGGACCGGCAACCGCGGATCAACAGGATTTCTTTGAGGACAGAGGCGACAACAGTGAGTACGCAGTCACAGACGGATGAGTCTGAAGAGGCCGTCTACAGTTTTGCGGACATCGAGCAGAAGTGGCCGGCGGTCTGGGATGAGCTCGGCGTGTTCAAGCCCGCCGACGACGGTTCCAAGGAACGCCGCTACGTGCTGGACATGTTCCCGTACCCCTCCGGCGACCTGCACATGGGCCACGCCGAGGCGTTCGCCATGGGTGACGTCGTCGCGCGCTACTGGCGCCAGCTCGGATACGACGTGCTGCACCCGATCGGCTGGGACTCCTTCGGCCTGCCCGCCGAAAACGCGGCGATCAAGAACAACGCCCACCCCAGCGACTGGACCTACCGCAACATCGACACCCAGGCGGCGTCATTCAAGCGCTACGCCATCAGTGTGGACTGGTCGCGCCGGATTCAGACCTCGGACCCCGAGTACTACCGCTGGACCCAGTGGCTGTTCAAGCGCTTCTACGAGCGGAACCTGGCCTACCGGAAGAACTCCCCGGTCAACTGGTGCCCCAAGGACCAGACCGTGCTGGCCAACGAGCAGGTCGTCAACGGCGCCTGCGAACGCTGCGGCACCCAGGTCACCAAGAAGTCCCTGAACCAGTGGTACTTCAAGATCACCGACTACGCCGACCGCCTCCTCGATGACATGGACCAGCTCAAGGGCCACTGGCCCGAGCGCGTGCTGGCCATGCAGAAAAACTGGATCGGCCGCTCCGAAGGTGCGCACGTCCGGTTCAACATCGAGGCCGACGGCGACAAGCCCGCCGAGCAGGTCACCGTCTTCACCACCCGCCCGGACACCCTGTACGGGGCAACGTTCTTCGTCGTCGCCGCGGACGCGCCGCTGGCCGTGGAGCTGACCACCGACGAGCACATGGACGCCCTGCTGGACTACCGCGAGCAGGTCAAGGCCCTCTCCGACATCGAGCGCCAGTCCACCGAACGCGTCAAGACCGGCGTCTTCACCGGCCGCTACGCCGTGAACCCGCTCACCGGCGAGAAGCTGCCGGTCTGGGCCGCTGACTATGTGCTGGCAGACTACGGCACCGGCGCAATCATGGCCGTGCCCGCGCACGACCAGCGCGACCTGGACTTCGCCAAGACCTTCGACCTGCCGGTCCGCCCGGTCCTGGACACCGGGGAGGAGGATCCGTCAGTCTCCGGCACCGCCACCACCGGCGAGGGCACCCTGATCAACTCCGGAACCCTGGACGGCCTGCCCAAGTCCGAAGCCATCCCGGCCGCTATTTCCATGCTCGAGGAGCAGGGCACCGGCGAGAAGTTCGTCAACTTCCGGCTGCGTGACTGGCTGCTGTCCCGCCAGCGTTTCTGGGGCACCCCGATCCCGATCATTCACTGCGAAACCTGCGGCGAGGTTCCGGTACCGGATGCCCAGCTGCCCGTTACGCTGCCCACCGGGCTGCGCGGCGAAGCACTGGCCCCGAAGGGCACCTCACCGCTGGCGTCGGTGGATGAATGGGTCAATGTGTCCTGCCCGACGTGCGACGGCCCGGCCAAGCGCGACACCGACACCATGGACACCTTCGTGGACTCGTCCTGGTACTTCATGCGCTTCGTCTCCCCGCACTACACCGACGGACCGTTCGACCCGGAGGCCGCCAAGAACTGGATGCCGGTGGGGCAGTACGTCGGCGGCGTGGAACACGCCATCCTGCACCTGCTCTACGCACGCTTCTTCACCAAGGTGGTCCACGACATGGGCCTGCTGGAAGCCAGCGAGCCCTTCAGCTCCCTGCTGAACCAGGGCCAGGTGCTCAACGGCGGCAAGGCGATGTCCAAGTCGCTGGGCAACGGCGTGGACCTGAGCCAGCAGCTGGACAAGTTCGGCGTGGACGCCGTGCGCCTGACGATGATCTTTGCCTCCCCGCCGGAGGACGACGTCGACTGGGCGGACGTCTCGCCGTCGGGCTCGGCCAAGTTCCTGGCACGGGCCTGGCGCCTGGGCCAGGGCGTGACGAGTGAACCCGGCGTCGACTTCACCGCCGGCGACAAGAAGCTGCGCGCCCTGACGCACCGGACCATTGCCGACGCGACCGAGCTGCTGGAGAACAACAAGTTCAACGTGGTCGTGGCCAAGACCATGGAACTGGTCAACGCCACCCGCAAGGCGATCGACTCCGGCGTCGGCGGTGCGGATCCCGCGGTCCGCGAGGCCGCCGAGACCGTGGCGATCATCCTGAGCCTGTTCGCCCCGTACACCGCCGAGGACCTGTGGTCCCTGCTGGGCCGCCCGGCCTCGGTGGCGAACGCCGGCTGGCCGGCAGTCGATGAAGCCCTGCTGGTCCAGGACACGGTCACCGCCGTCGTCCAGGTCCAGGGCAAGGTCCGCGACCGGCTCGAGGTGCCCGCCAACATCAGCGAAGAGGACCTGCGCGAACTGGCGCTGGCCTCGGACGCGGTGCAGAAGACGCTCGACGGGCGCGGAATCCGCACCGTCATCGTGCGCGCGCCGAAGCTCGTGAACGTCGTTCCGGCGTAGGCTGGCGCACGGACGGACAGACCAGGCAGGCAACAACGGGCAAGCGGCACGGGGGACAGATGAACGCGGACTGGCTGGAAAAGCTGAGCCAGCGAGCGAAACGGGGGCGGCTCCGCGAAGCCGGAGCCGCCCCCGCGCCCCGGGTCGGCGTGGTCACTGACTCCGCCGCCGCGCTGCCCGAAAACTGGGCCGCTTCCGCAGCAGTCACTGACCTGGTGCGGGTGGTTTCCATGCCGGTCATGATCGGCGATCAGATTTACGGCGAGGGCACCGACCGCATGATCGGTGCCCTCGCTTTGGCGTTGGCCCAGGGTTCCGAGGTTCGGACCTCGCGTCCGTCGCCGGGGCAGTTTGAGGCCGCCTACGCGGAGCTGGCTGCGGCCGGGTGCTCGTCGGTGGTGTCACTGCATCTCTCCGGCCACCTGTCCGGAACTGTGGATTCCGCCCGGCTCGCGGCGCGCTCGGCGGCCATTCCCGTGACCGTCATCGACAGCTCCAGCGTGGCCATGGGCCTGGGTTTCGCCGTCGTCGCCGCAGCGGAAACCGCGCGCGACGGCGGATCCGTTGAGTCTGTGGCTGCGGCGGCCCGGGCGGCCGCCCGCTCCGTCACCATCCTTTTTTACGTTCCCAGCCTCGAACAGCTGCGCCGCGGCGGCCGCGTCGGGGCAGCCGCGGGCTGGATCGGCACCCTGTTCGCCGTGAAGCCGATCCTGGTGGTGCGTGAGGGCAGGATCGTGCCGCTGGAGCGGGTGCGTTCCGCTCCGCGAGCCCTCCTGAGGCTGACCGAACTGGTCCAGCAGGACATTTCCGCCCGGACCGGGCGGGTGCGCGTTGCCGTGCACCACTTCGGCAACGAGGGCGAAGCCGAGCGCCTGGCCGGGACCATCACCGACGTTTCGCCCGATGTGGAACTGATGATCTGTTCGCTGCCCGCCGTGCTGGCCGCCCACGCCGGGCTGGGCGTGCTGGCTGTGGCGATAGCCGGAGAATCACCGGTGCCTCCGCCGGAACCGGGTGCGGGCCCCGGCGCCGGGCCTGAGGCTGGAACTCGACCGGGATCTGGTGGCGGAACCGGGCCGGGCCGCCCGTCGGCATAATCCGGCACTGGGCCGAGTGCTCTTCGTTCTACCCTGCAGTTCTGCCCTGCACAGGTTCCGCAGCGGCTACACGGCAGGGCACATAACTCACAGCGATGAATGTTCCCGCCCCCACCGTGCGCTGCCGTCCTAGCGTGAGGGCATGGCAGAACACCGCTGGGACACCGCACCCTCCGCACCGAGACTTTCGGCATCGTGGCTGACAGACGATCACCCTGATGAAGCAGGGAAGGCCCCCAAAACTCCCGGCATATCCGAAGCCTCCGATGGCATCGGCACTGGCCCGGGGGTCCCGTCAGGTCCGCCGCGGCGATGGCTCCTGTCCTTTCGCGCCGCGGTCCTTGCCGTCTGCCTGCTGATCGGAGTGGCCACGGGCCTGGCGGTTTTTAAAGGCGGTGGCACTCCTGCTGAAATCAGCAGCGTCGAGCTCGACCTGGACGGGTCGGATCCGGACGGTTCAGACGGGGATGGTGCTGCAGACAGCTCAGGCTCCGGCTCGGGCGCCGAGGACCAGACATCCGGCACCGAAGATCAGGGACAAAACCAGGCACACGGGCAGAACCAGGAGGACGAACAGGGCTCCGGAGCGGACGTCGGCACCCGCAGTGATCCAGCCAATGGTGCCCCAGGGCAATCTCCTGTTCCGTCAGTGCTGGTAATCCACGTCGCCGGGGCCGTGACGCATCCCGGCGTGGTGCGGGTGCCGTCCGGAAGCAGGACCGCTGATGCGGTGGACGCCGCAGGCGGAGTGATGCCGGAGGCAGACCTCACTGCCGTGAATCTCGCGGCGCCGTTGCAGGACGGAATGATGGTCGTCGTGCCCCGGGTGGGAGAGGCTGCCGTACCGCCGCCGCAGGAACCGGCCAGCGGGGCCGATGCCGGCACCGGCACCGGTGGATCAGGGACGGGATCTGGATCAGCAGCGGGCGGCGGGGCTGGGCTGCTCAACATCAATACTGCCTCGCTGCAGGAACTCGATTCCCTGCCCCGGGTTGGGCCTGTTATTGCCGAACGCATCATTGCCTGGCGCGAGGACCACGGCAGCTTCTCCCGTCCGGAGGACATTGATGCGGTGCCCGGCATCGGTGAAGCCATGCTGGCCGCCTTGCTGCCGCTGATCACGGTCTGAGGCCCGCAGATGTCGAAACCGGCACGCAGTTTTCCGAGGGGTGCGGGTGAGGAAGGGCCGGGTGAGTCTGGTCCGGGTGAGCCCGGACTGGTTGAGCCGGGACGTGTTGCACCGGGTCCGGTTGATCCGGGACGTGTTGCACCGGGTCCGGGTGAGCCGGGACTCGTTGAACCGGGTGAACCCGGTGAACCCGATGAACCGGGGTCCGTCCGCCGGGGCAGCCGGTGGCATCGGTACACGGCCGCTGCGGTCCAGGGGCAGCTGCCGGCAGTCACTGCGGGCTCGGCCAATACGGCAGACTTCTCCAATTCACCAGACTCCTTCACTGCCGCAGGCTCGTCCACTGCAGCAGGCTCATCCAAAACTGCAGGCTCGGCCAGGACCTCCGGGCCGTCCGGAGCCTCACGGGCCGCAGGTTCCGGCCCCGCGTCCCGGCTGTTGCACCGGCTTCGCGTACGGGCGCGGGCATCGGATGCCCCGTCCGACCTGCAGATACACCCATTGCTGGAGTTGCGTCTGGTGCCGGTGGCCGCCGCCGCCTGGATCGCGGCTGCCCTGGCAATGCGTGCCGACCAGGGTGCGTCGGCCACGGCCGCCGGCTTCGGCCTGGCCGGCACGGCCTTGATTGTGGTGGCGATGGCTTTCCTGCTGCAGAAGCGCAGGTTCGCAGTGAGGCGGGCCGGCCCCGGCCGACCTTGGCCGCTGCTGAGGACCTTGGCCCGGGCCGCTGCCGTTCCGCTGGCGGCTGCTTCTCTGGTCTCCGTCTGCGCCGGGGCGCTCCTGGCGGAACGCACCGCCGGTCCCGTCGCCGCCGCCATCGCCGACGGAGCGGCGGTCACCGGCGACTTTCGCGCCGTAACCGATGCCCGGGCCGTCGCTGCTGACCAGTTCAGCGGAGACTCCCGATTCCTGGTGGAGACCGTGCTCGAGGAAGCGACCAGCGGGGGACAGCGGTTCACATCCGCCGCAACGGTTCTGGTGATTGGCAACAGCGGCTACGGGAGCATCCATCTGGGTGACACGTTCAGCGCGGCGGGGAACCTGCAGGCGACCGCGCCGGGAGAGCGTTCCGTGGCCGTGCTGTATGCAAACGGGCAGCCTCGCGTGGAACCCGCCGGCGGCTGGTATGGGCAGACCGCCCGGATTCGAACCACTTTTGCCGCTGCTGCCGGCCAGTACTCCGGTGTCGTGGGAACGGATGCTGCGGGCCTGCTGCCGGGCATGGCCCTGGGGGACCGGAGCACCCTCGATGCGTCATTGGAAACTGCAATGAAAAACACCGGACTAACGCATATTGTTGCGGTCTCCGGGGCCAACTGCGGATTTTTACTCGCCTTCGTCTTTCTGCTGGCCCGCTCGGTGCGGTTGCCGCGGAGCGTTGCAGCAGCCGCCGGAGTGCTGGCGCTGCTCGGATTCGTCCTTGTCGTCAGGCCCGATGCCAGCGTTCTGCGGGCGGCAGTGATGGGCAGCCTGGGAACGCTTGCAGTGCTGACGGGGCGGGGAAAGCTGCCGGCAGCCTTGCTGTGCCTGTCCATCACCGTCCTGCTGGCCGTGGATCCCTGGCTGAGCGGCAGCTACGCCTTCATCCTCTCCGTACTGGCGACTGCCGGGCTGATCCTGCTGGGACCTCGCCTGACCGAGCTCCTCTCCCGGCGCCTGCCCTGGCCATTGGCTGCTGCCCTGGCCGTGCCTCTGGCCGCGCAGTTCTTTTGCTCTCCTGTCCTTGTGCTGCTGCAGCCTCAGGTTCCGGTTTTCTCGCTGCCGGCAAATGTTGCAGTTGCGCCAGTAGTACCTCTGGTGACGGTGGCCGGGATGGCAGCAGCCGTCCTTGCGGCCACTGTTCCGGCGCTGGCGGTCCCGTTCCTGCTGGCAGCCGGGGCAGGAGCAGCTTGGACCGCGTTTGTTGCCCGATCCTTCAGCACGCTGCCGGGATCACTGCTGCCCTGGCCGGCGGGTGCACCCGGAGTCCTTCTCATGGCGGCCGCGGCCGGTGCCGGCGTCTGGCTTCTCTGGCGGGCGGGGCCGGGCAGAGAGGAACGGACGGGTGGCGAGGAACGGACAGGTGGCGAGAAACGGCGGATGGGTCGGCTGCTGTCCGGGCGTCGAGCCTCGGGCCGCACCCACCGGCGGCCGGACGCGGCGTGGGAGGAGTCGGGGAGGGATGCCGCGACGGGGTGGCGGAAAACGGTACCGGCAGCAGCCCTCCTTCTGCTGCTGCCGCCCGCAGCATCGGCCGCCTGGACCTATATGCTGCCCGGACCGGCCCCTCCGGGATGGACGGCCGCAGCGTGCGACGTGGGGCAGGGCGACGGCCTGGTGGTGCGGACAGGTCCAAACCGGGCTGTGGTGATCGACGCCGGGCCCGATCCGGATGTCATGGACCGGTGCCTGGATCGGCTGGGCGTGGAAACGGTGGACCTGTTCATCCTCTCCCATGCGCATCTGGACCACTATGGAGGATCCGCTGGCGTGCTGAGGGACCGGCAGGTGCACCGCATCGCCTATTCCACCGCGGAGCAGCAACTTTCCGGACCGCTGCGGGAGGAATTGGAAGGGGCCGGTGCAGAGATGGTCCACCTCACGGAGGGCATGGCCGCCAGGATCGGCACACTCCAGTGGGAAGTACTCTGGCCTCCCGGGAACGGTGCGCAGGCCACTGAGAATGACGCCAGCGCCGTTGTTCTGATCACGGTCGGCGCGGAGGACCAGCCGGACTCGAAAACGCAACCCGGCAGGCCACAGCTCACCCTGCTGCTTACCGGAGACATCGAGCAGGAGGCCGCAGCCGCGGTGTTGTCCCGGCATGCGTGGCTTGCAGCGGACGGCGTGGATGTGCTCAAGGTCCCCCATCACGGAGCCCGGAACGGCGGTACGCAGCTGATCGAAGAACTTCGGCCGAGTCTTGCACTGATCTCGGTTGGAGCCGACAACGACTACGGACACCCCGGCCCGGCGATTCTTTCCGCCCTGGAACGGGCCGGCACCGCCGTGGCCCGCACCGATCTGCTGGGTTCGATCGTCCTTCAAACGGACGGCACAACTGTGAAGGTTAGGCGGCTCGTTCGCCGTGCACTTCGCGGATGAGAATGGTCACGGCGGCTGAAAGGTGGTTTCACTAAAACGGGGCGCTCTGCTTCCTGGTGTGGCATGGCCTCATTGATCCATGATGATGAGTCCGTTCGGGCCGAGAAGGGGTCTCCCATACGCCACTTGGGCAATGAGGCGAAGCCCAACGCCTTGCCGGGCCTCCCGATGCCAGATGAAGGAACCCGTTCTCTATCGCACCCGGCTCACAGGGCCACGGATGACTGCCCGAACGTGATGACTGCCTGAACGTCTTGCCGCGTGAAGTTCACGGGAACCTTCGGCCAATTGCTCGGTGGCTGCGGTATCGCAGCTACAAGTTTGCCCCTGTGGGAGTTGGGGAAGAGGTCTGAGGCTGGGGGCCAGAAAGTCCTAAAAGATGGCGCAAGATGGTGTTCGCATCTTTGGTTCCCGTGGCGTGGTCCATCTGTTTGCGGGTCGTGCCATTGGGCTCGACGCTTGGTGCGTCATAAGTCCAGTAGCGGGTGTGAGGAAAAAACAGAAGCTTGTAGACCTTAGCTCTCCATCCGGTCAGCGACAGCCGTATGGGGATATCCCGCACACCTGGCCCGAATTCCGGAGCAACAGGTCCACCTACGGGATCGCCAAAGACTCGGGACTGCACCGGGAAATAGAGATTCGACCAGCGGGTTGGACCGAATGGTGCTCCAGAGTGTGCAACCTGCATGGTCCTTGTCTTGCCTCTTGTTTCGTAGGATCTTCCATGGAAAGATTTTTCGTCCCCCTTTCCGATAGTCGGTGGGCATCGCGGGTATTCGCGCTCATCCTGCCGTTGCCGGAGTTTTACAGAGCGTGTGTCAAGAAGAAGGGAAGCGTGCGCGAGAGGGGAACCAAGCGTGACGAAGTCTGTAACCAGCCAGCGGACCCCTCGTTTTCGGTTTTCCTCCCTGAGTCGTGCTTGGGCTTGTTGGTACTTGTCAACCTGGGATGGGCTGGGCAATTTGCCAAGCTTCTGCGCACGCTGGTCAAATACTCCAGCTTCGGGTTGGTTTCCATAGTGGGCGGAATCAGGGTGCCGGAGTTCATCCCAAGCCAACCGAAGCAGGTCATAACCAATGACGCTTCCCAGGCTGTGACCAACCACTATAATCCGGTCATAACGTCCGTCCTCGTGAAGCTTTCCCAGCAATTTCAAGCCGTCAGAGCGTATGTTATTGCGTGCTGTGACATTACGGGGGTGGGGTGTCAGATATCGTGCCGAATCTGCGAGATAACGGGTAAGAAACCGTCCTGCGATGATCTCGATTATCACAAGGCTCAGGGCTATTCGGGTCTGCCAGGACTGTAAAGCGCCCACTGGTCCTTTTGTAATTACCTGATCGGGTAGGGATATTCCGAGGAACAGTGCAATGAGGAGCCCTGCAACTTGTATGACGCCAACGATTCCTCGCAGGGTTCGGTTCAATTTCCAAAAAGGCTTTCGGAACACAAGTGTAACGGCCCAGCGGAGGGTCTCACGGAATTTACCGTCATCCATGTGGTGCGCCCAATACAGTTCGTAACAGTCGACCATTGGTCCATTATTAGTCTTTCTAAAAGTAAATCGGCGCAATTCAAAGGAACCAGATAGTCGGTCGGGTTTATTCCAATAATCGTGTGGCCGTAAGCCCCTAATAAAGCTACGCAGCGAGTCCATGGGGCGCTGCTCACCCATCCCGTGAATCAGGATGATGGCCTCTCGCTTCTTATCTTCCATGTGCATTGGCTCCTGGGCTTATGCTTGTGTCGGCTAACCCTGGTCGCAACCACCAAGACGTCCGTCGGCTTGGAAAAACGCTGGTCTTCCACTCCTGCGAGAAGCTATGCCACTCATAGCGCCAGAAGTGCAGTGGGGCGAGCCATGTACTCCCGATGTCCAGCTCGGACGTCGCACGCGGAACGGTCTTCCGGTGGCTTCGTGGCGCGAGTCAACGTCAATGGGATCTTCCCAAAGCGAAGGTAGGATCGGCTTGAAAAGGCCAACCTGTGCTGTATCGAACATACGAACCCCCGCAGTGTCATGCTGGTGACGCTGATGCAGGAGGCTACCCGACTGCAACGGGCGGCATCCGTGGTGGAAGGCTACGCCTACAGCCATGGAATGCGACACTAATCTGGCCAGAGACTGCCGTAAAAGTGTCAATTTTGCAGACTGACGTGTCCAGCAGACCTTGTGCAAGTCTTAGTGTGTGGTCAGAGGGGAAACCGCTTCGAGTCGACTGGAGGGTGCTTCCCGCAATCGGGATCTCGGTGTCCTATCAACACCCGATGTCCGTCCTGCTGGAGCCGGCAGTTGTCGTCATCCCGGGTCGCTCAGCTTGCAATGAGTAACCAATTGGCGCTGGTGGGATTGGAGACGGAACAACGGTGTGACGCCGTTGGAAGGGTCCCGCCCGGTCTCACCGGGCATGCTCCGTAAGGCAGGCATCCGGGCGGGCAGGTAATGTTGGAGTGTTCCCCAAACGTAGTTCCGTTGTCTCATCCCAGGAGTCTGTTCGCTGTGAATCCGGTCGTCCCGTCAGCAAAGCGAAGCACCGCGAAACCTGCCGGCAAGTCGGCGGGAAAAACCGTGTCCTGGCGCGAGGTCGAACCGGCCCCGGTGGTGCTGCTCAGCGGCCCCGAGGATTATCTGGCCGGCCGGGCCATGGAACGGATCCGTGCGGCCCTGCGGCAGGACCGGCCGGACACCGAACTGGTCCGCCTCGATGCCGCAGCCTATGACGCCGGTGAACTGACCCTGCAGTCCAGCCCGTCGCTGTTCGGGGAGGCCAAACTCATTGAAGTCTCGAACCTGGCCACGATGAACGAGGATTTCCTGACCGACACCCTGGCCTACCTGTCAGATCCGGCTCCCGATGCCGTGCTTGTGATGCACCACGGCGGCGGAAACCGGGGGAAAAAGCTCCTGGACGCGGTGAAGTCGGCCGGAGCCGCCGTGGTGGAGTGCCAGCCGTTCAAAAAGGACGCGGAAAAGCTGGACTTCGTGTCGCAGGAATTCAAGGCTGCCCGCCGGCGGATCGATCCAGTGGCCTCGCGCGCTCTGGTGGCGGCAGTGGGGTCGAAGCTGGCGGACCTGGCCGCAGCCTGCCGTCAGCTGATCAACGATGCCTCCGGAGAGATCAGCGAAGAGCTCGTCGAGAAGTACTACGGCGGCCGGGTGGAAGCCACCGCCTTCAAAGTCGCCGACGCGGCGCTGGCCGGACGCGGCGGGCAGGCACTGTCCATGCTGCGCCACGCCCTGGACACCGGCGTCGATCCCGTCCCGCTGGTCGGTGCGCTGGCCATGAAGGTTCGGGCCGTGGCGAAGGTGGCGAACCTGCGCGGTTCGTCGGCCTCCATGGCCAAGGAACTGGGCATGGCTCCGTGGCAGGTGGATCAGGCCCGGCGTGATGCCCAGCACTGGTCGCAGGAATCCCTTATCAAAGCGGTCCAGGTTCTGGCCGAGGCCGACGCGCAGGTCAAGGGCGCCGGCCGGGATCCGGTCTACGCCGTCGAGCACGCGGTCACCGTCATCTCCTTGGCGGCTGCTGGGCGCTAATCCGGCCCCGGGCGCTGATCCGGCGTCCGGGACAGATTCTCCGGGACTGTTTTTCCGGGACTAGTGATCCCGGATTAAAGCTGGTTAAAGCAGTCTGGCCGGCCCCCGAAGGGACCGGCCAGACCGACAAGACTAAAGCAAAAACAACTGCTTAGAGCGCGTTGACCTTCTTGGAGATGGCCGACTTGCGGTTCGCTGCGTTGTTCTTGTGGATAACACCCTTGCTGACGGCCTTGTCCAGCTTGCGGCTGGCGTTGGCCACCGCTGCGACTGCTGCATCCTTGTCGCTGGCCTTCAGGGCAGCGTCAACGGAGCGGATTGCGGTCTTCAGCTCGGACTTCACCGAGTTGTTACGCATGCGCGCCTTCTCGTTGGTGAGGATGCGCTTCTTCTGGGACTTAATATTGGCCACTATATAAACTCTCTTTGTATTGCGGACTTGGTCGGTGAGGGAATTTCAGCCCAGACATTGACTGAGCGGCGTGGGGATACCGTAATGGCGCCTGAACTGAAGTGCCCGTCGACCTGCGCGGACACACAGCAATAAATGTTAGCAGAATTTGGGCACAACCGCCCGTTCGGGGTGGTCAGCGCACGACGGCGCGGCGGCACGTCCCGCCGCGGTGCCGTCAGTTCCGGGCAGCAAAAGCCTTTCGGACGCGTTCGAAAGCGGCGGGGGAGAGGACGGCGCCCTGGCGTCGGACGGCAGCGGGATCGAGCTGCAGCACGCGGTCCAGTTTGACCTCGCTCGGCCTGCCCTGCGCATCCCACGGCCCGGTTCCCATATCGACGTAGTCGGGATCGGAGGTGCGGCTGTTGCTGCGGTCCTTGGTGGTCATCATCAGGGCCAGCAGCCGGGACCCGGAGTGGCCGATGAGCAGCACGGGCCGGTCCTTGCCCTGCGAATAGTCATCCTCGTAGGGCACCCACGCCCAGACAACTTCCCCCGGATCGGGTGAGCCGTCCGGCGAGGGGGCGTAGACGGGCGTGACCTCCCCGCGGAAATCGCCGGGGTAAGCGCCCGTTCCGCCCGGCTTGGCGGCCGGCTGGGAGCGGCCCGCCGTCGGCGTCGTCGTCCGGCGTGCGGATTTCGACGCCGCACGGGACTGCGGTTTCTGCGGCGACGACGTCCGGCCGGCGGATTTGGGCTGTGCCTTGGGCTGGGTCCGGCTCTGCGTCGGAGAGGCGGTGCCGGAACGGGTGAGCAGGCGAAGGGCTGCGCGGGCAAGGGAAAGAAGAGAACGGTTGGAGAAGGACATCACCCCACGCTATTACCTTCTGCGGTTCCAGCACGGACAGGCAAACGTGGGAGACTGTTAATTCAGCAGTTAAAACCACCAGGAAAAACCGACGAACCGCGCCGAAGCCGGTTCCCGCACGCGGCCCCGCCGCCGCGGCCGCGTGAAGTCCTGTGAACAGTAAAGGAACCGCCACAGTGTCACCCATGGCCCGCTTCTCACCGGTGCCTGCCGCGACGGATCCGGCGATCATCAGAAACTTCTGCATCATCGCCCACATCGACCACGGCAAGTCCACCCTGGCCGACCGCATGCTCCAGTCCACCGGAGTTGTGGAGCATCGGAACATGAAGGCCCAGTACCTGGACCGGATGGATATCGAGCGTGAGCGCGGCATCACCATCAAGTCCCAGGCCGTGCGCATGCCCTGGGAAGTGGACGGCGAGTCCTACGCCCTGAACATGATCGATACCCCGGGCCACGTGGACTTCACCTACGAGGTTTCCCGCTCCCTGGCAGCGTGCGAAGGCGCCGTGCTGCTGGTGGACGCGGCCCAGGGCATCGAGGCCCAGACCCTGGCGAACCTGTACCTGGCGATGGAAAACGATCTGACGATCATTCCGGTCCTGAACAAGATCGACCTCCCGGCCGCGCAGCCCGAGAAGTACGCCGAGGAACTGGCGAAGCTGATCGGCGGCGATCCGGCTGACGTATTGAGGGTCTCCGGCAAGACCGGTGTTGGCGTCGAAGCCCTGCTGGACCAGATTGTCCGCGAGATTCCGGCACCGGTGGGCGACCCCAACGCTCCCGCCCGGGCCATGATCTTCGACTCCGTGTATGACACCTACCGCGGCGTCGTCACCTACGTCCGCGTCATCGACGGTTCGCTGTCCCCGCGCGAGCGGATCCAGATGATGTCCACCCGCGCCAGCCACGAACTGCTGGAAATCGGCGTCAGTTCCCCGGAGCCCACCCCGTCCAAGGGCCTGGGCGTCGGTGAGGTCGGCTACCTCATCACCGGCGTGAAGGATGTCCGGCTGTCCAAGGTCGGCGACACCGTCACCAACCTGGCCAAGCCGGCCGAGAAGTCCCTCGAAGGCTACGCCGATCCCAAGCCCATGGTGTTCTCCGGGCTGTACCCCATCGACGGCGCCGACTACCCGGTGCTGCGCGACGCACTGGAAAAGCTGATGCTCAACGATGCCGCGCTGGTATACGAACCCGAGACGTCCGCGGCGCTGGGCTTCGGCTTCCGGGTGGGATTCCTGGGCCTGCTGCACCTGGAAATCACCCGTGAACGGCTCGAGCGCGAGTACAACCTGGACCTGATCTCCACCGCACCCAACGTGGAGTACGAAGTGACGCTGGAGGACAAGAAGGTGGTCACGGTGACCAACCCCAGCGAGTACCCCGAAGGCAAAATCAAAGAGGTCCGCGAGCCGATGGTCTCGGCCACGATCCTGGCGCCGAACGAATTTGTCGGCGCCATCATGGAGCTGTGCCAGTCCCGCCGCGGCGTCCTGGGCGGCATGGACTACCTCTCCGAGGACCGGGTGGAAATCCGGTACCGCCTCCCGCTGGCCGAGATCGTTTTCGACTTCTTCGACATCCTGAAATCCAAGACCCGCGGCTACGCGTCGCTGGACTGGAAGGCCGACGGCGAACAGGTCGCCGACCTGGTCAAGGTGGACATCCTGCTCCAGGGCGAACAGGTGGATGCGTTCAGCTCCATCACGCACAGGGACAAGGCCTACTCCTACGGCGTCATGATGACCGGCAAGCTGCGCGAACTGATCCCGCGCCAGCAGTTCGAGGTGCCCATCCAGGCGGCCATCGGCTCCCGGATCATCGCCCGCGAATCCATCCGCGCCATCCGCAAGGACGTGCTGGCCAAGTGCTACGGCGGCGACATCAGCCGTAAGCGCAAGCTGCTGGAAAAGCAGAAGGAAGGCAAGAAGCGCATGAAGATGGTGGGCCGCGTCGAAGTTCCCCAGGAAGCCTTCGTGGCAGCGCTTTCCTCCGACGAATCCAAGGACAAATCCAAGAAGTGACACCCAGCGCACTGCCCCTCGGAGACCCGGCACCCGCCGACGGACTCCTGCCAGCACAGGCCGCGGCCGGCGCAGCCGAACGGAACTTCGGGCTTTACGTCCATATCCCGTTCTGCGCCGTCCGCTGCGGCTACTGCGACTTCAACACCTACACCGCCACCGAGCTCGGCGGCGGCGCCTCGCAGGCCGCCTACGGCGGCACCGCGGAACAGGAAGTCCGCTTTGCCGCCCGTGCGCTGAAGGCCTCGGGCTTGCCGGACCGGAAGCTCGGCACCGTCTTTTTCGGCGGCGGAACACCCACCCTGCTGCCCGCCGAGGACCTGGCCGGGATCCTGAAGACAGCCGTTGACGCCTGGGGCCTGGAACCGGGCGCCGAGGTCACCACCGAAGCCAACCCGGACTCGGTCACCCCCGCGTCCCTGCAGCTGCTCGCCGACGCCGGTTTCACCCGGGTCTCCTTCGGCATGCAGTCAGCGGTCCCGCACGTCCTGGCGGTCCTGGACCGCACGCACACGCCGTCGCGGGTTCCCCAGGCAGTGAAGTGGGCGCGCGACGCCGGCCTGAACGTGAGCGTCGACCTGATCTACGGCACGCCGGGAGAGTCCCTCGCGGACTGGGAAGTCTCCGTCAAGGAGGCGCTCAGCTACGAGCCGGACCACATCTCGGCCTACGCGCTGATCATCGAGGACGGCACCAAGCTGGCCGCGCGGATGCGGCGCGGCGAGGTGCCGCCGATCGACGACGACGACCACGCGGACAAATACCTCATGGCCGACGAAATGATGACGGCGGCCGGACTGTCCTGGTACGAGGTGAGCAACTGGGCCCGGACACCCGCTGATCAGTGCCGCCACAACCTGGCGTACTGGCGCAGCGACGACTGGTGGGGGATCGGTCCCGGCGCGCACTCCCACGCCGGCGGCGTGCGCTGGTGGAACGCGAAGCACCCCACCGCCTACGCGCAGCGGCTTGCGGCGGGGGAGTCGCCGGCGGTGGGGCGCGAAACCCTCGACGCCGACACCCGGTACGTGGAAGACGTCATGCTGCGCACCCGGCTTGCGGAGGGCCTGGAGCTGTCCCGGCTGAAGGATTCCGGCCGGCTCGCCGTCGCGGGCCTGATGGCCGACGGCCTGGTGGACCCGAGGGCTGCCCTGACCGGCCGCGTGCTGCTCACGACCAAGGGCCGCCTGCTCGCCGACGCCGTCGTCCGCCGCCTGCTGCCGGACTAGGACAGGCTGCCGGACCGGGACAAGCTGCCGGACCGGGACAAGAGGCATCCAACAAGAGAAGGACCACGGACGGCAGCGATGCCGGCCGGGGTCCTTCTTTTTGGCCTGTCTGAGGGTGAATGCCCGTTACGGGATGCGGCGCAGGTTCAGGCGGTACCGGTAAGGGCGCCCGCGGTTGACCTCGATGCCGGCCACCACCGAGGAAACGGCGATGATGACCCAGAGCAGGGCGTTAAGGATGGCGAAGACCCAGCCGATTACCGGAATGAAGGACAGCAGCCAAGCCACCAGGGCAACGATGGTGGGAGGCAGCGTGAAGTTCAGCGCTTCCTTGGACTCCTGGGCGGTGAAGGGGCCGCGGTCGCGGAAAACCAGAAAGATGACCAGGGCCGGGATGAAACCCAGGATGCCGCCGAAGTGCGCCATGGTTGCCCACTGCCGGTCCTCCGAGGCCGTCAGGGGCAGCGCATTGGCAGGCGCTCCCTGGTAGGCGGGACGAGCGCCGGAACCCCGGTCATCGGGCTGCGGGTGGTGGTTCTGACGGATGTTCGACACTGCTGTTTCCTTTGTGACTCTGGACGCCTTGGTCTTATGCCCTGGGGCCAATGCTTGGACTCGCGGTACCCGGTGAGACTGTGCAGATAAACCCGGTGAGACTGTGCAGATAAAACTGTGCAGATCGGATCGGATCGGTTTACTGCCCTGTACCTCAACTAGGTTACTGGCAACGGGTCCCGTCTCCGGTACCCGACGCGGCGCGCGGTTCGCTAGGGAACGGTCAGGAAGTCGATTACTTCCTCCACCCGCCCCAACAGCGAGGGCTCCAGATCGGCGTACGAGTTGACGCTGCCCAGCAGTTTCTTCCACCCCATCGCCACGTCCGTGTGGTCCCGGTGCGGCCAGCCCAGGCCCTTGAGGATGCCCGTCTTCCAGTCTTCGTGCCGCGGGACCACCGGCCAGGCGGCCAGGCCGATGGTCTGCGGCTTGATGGCCTGCCAGACATCAACGTACGGATGCCCCACAATCAGCACGTTTCCGCGCGCCCCGGGGACCGCCATGGCTTCGGCGGCGATGCGGGACTCCTTGGAGCCGGACACCAGGTGGTCCACCAGGATGCCCAGCCGGCGGCCGGGGCCCGGGCTGAAGTCCCGAACCGCGGCATGCAGATCATCCACTCCGTGCAGGGGCTCGACGACGATGCCTTCCACGCGGAGGTCGTCGCCCCACACCTTCTCCACCAGTTCGGCGTCGTGCTTTCCTTCCACCCAGATGCGGCTGGCCCTGGCGGTGCGCGCCCGCACATTGTCCACCCGGACGGAGCCCGACGCCGTCCGCCGGGACACGGGTGCCGCCGCCTTGACCGCCGGGATCACTTCCACCGGCTCGCCGTCGAGCAGGAAGCCGAAACCCAGTTCAAACGACTTGGTTTTTCCCCGCCGGTCCTCCAGCACCATCAGACGCAGTCCGCCGGACTTCTCCACCCGGACCACGGCTCCGACCCAGCCGCTCTGCACATCCTCGAGCACCAGACCGGCCTCTGCCCCGACCTTGGGGAGGGTTTTCCGGGCCGGAGCACTGATGTCCTGCGGTCCCCACGAAAAGTTGGACACGGGTGTTTTCCTCGCTTTGGTTGGTTCGCATGCAGCTGGCAAGTGCACGCCGCAGGCGTGCGCGGCTCGGGCCACTCAATGCTAGCAACGACCCTGATCCGTATTAGACTTAGCACTTAGGCATGGTGAGTGCTAACCGTCAGCCGCTCAACGGCCAACGCCGGTTGACCGCCGGTCCACCGTCAGCAAGGGAGGGAAAACCATGAGTGAACCACGCAGACTCGAGGTGCTCCGGGCCATTGTTGAAGACTATGTGCATTCGCGCGAGCCGGTCGGCTCCAAGGCCCTGGTGGAACGCCACCAGCTCGGGGTCTCCAGCGCAACCATCCGCAACGATATGGCTGCCCTTGAAGAAGAGGGCCTGATCGTTGCGCCTCATACTTCTGCCGGGCGCATCCCCACCGACAAGGGCTACCGCTTGTTTGTGGACAGGATCTCCGATGTAAAGCCCCTGTCCGCCGCCGAACGCAAGGCCATCTCCTCCCTGCTGGAGGGCGCCGACGACCTCGACGACGTCATGGAGCGGACGGTCCGGCTGCTGTCGCAGCTGACTAACCAGGTGGCCGTGGTGCAGTATCCGCATTTGGGCAACGCCAAGGTGCGGCACATCGAGTTTGTCCTGCTCGCACCCGCCCAGGTGCTGGTTGTCCTGATTTCGACGACCGGCCGGGTGGAGCAGCGCGTCATCACCATTCCGGACCAGGTCACGGAGCCGGACCTGCTGGATTTGCGGCAGCACTTCCTCGTCTCGCTCAGCGGCACACCGCTGACCCGGATCACCGGCCACCTGGCCGAATGCCTGGCCACGGTGCCGGCCCGCAGGCGGCGCAGTGCCGCCGCCCTGGCCCGGTGCCTGGAACAACTGGCCGGAATCAACCGCGAAGACCGCTTGGTCATGGCCGGAACAGCCAACCTCGCACGGTCCACCGTAGACTTTCCCCTGACCATTGGCCCGATCCTCGAGGCGCTGGAGGAACAAGTGGTCATGCTTCGGTTGTTGTCCGAAATGGAGCAGGACGCCCGGGGCGTTTCGGTCCGGATCGGACGGGAGAACCCGCACGGTTCGCTGTCGGAGGCATCGGTCGTGGCCACCGGCTACGGCCCGGACGCCTCGGCGAAGGTGGGGGTGCTCGGACCAACCCGCATGGATTATCCCAACACCATGGCGACGGTGCGGGCCGTGGCCCGCTACCTTTCCCGGATACTGAACAACTAGAAAACGTTAGACAATACAGCAGCAGTGCGCCGGTTCCCGGCCGTCCAAGGCGGCCGGAGCCGGCGGAAGTCTTCGCAAGAGAAGGCGAAACCGCAACACGGTTACTGCAAATTACAGGAAGCGATGTGCACGAGTGAGCGATCACTACCAGGTCCTGGGTGTCGGACGCGACGCAACGGGCGAAGAAATCAAGAAGGCGTACCGGAAGCTTGCCCGCAAGCTGCACCCGGATGTTAACTCTGCTCCCGGAGCGCAGGACGAGTTCAAGGCCGTGACCCACGCCTACGAGGTGCTGGCGGATCCGCAGAAGCGCCGGATCTACGACACCACCGGCAACGAGAACGGCAACGACAACGGTTTCGGCGGCGGCGCCGGCTTCGGCGGCCAGAGCTTTGGCTTCCAGGACATTTTCGACACCTTCTTCGGCGGAGCCGGAGCGGGCGGCGGCCGGGGCCCGGCCTCCCGCACGCGCCGCGGCCAGGACGCGCTGATCAATGTGCGCATCGATCTCAAGGACGCCGTGTTCGGCATCAACAAGAAGATCGACGTCGACACCGCTGTAACCTGCCCGACCTGCGACGGCAGCTGCTGCCAGCCCGGCACCTCGCCGCGGACCTGCGACATCTGCCACGGCACCGGCCAGGTGCAGCGCGCTGTCCGCTCCATCCTGGGCCAGGTCATGACCAGCGCCCCCTGCGGATCGTGCCAGGGGTACGGCTCGGTCATTCCCGATCCCTGCCACGAGTGCGCCGGCGAGGGCCGGGTCCGCAGCCGCCGAACGCTGAACATCAAGATCCCGGCCGGCGTTGCCACCGGCACCCGCATCCAGCTCGGCGGCCAGGGCGAAGCCGGCACCGCCGGCGGACCGCAGGGTGACCTCTACGTGGAGATCCGGGTTAACGCCGATCCCACGTTCGTGCGCGAGGGCGACGACTTGCACGCCACCCTGACGGTGCCGATGACGGCCGCCGCACTGGGCTCCTCGATCAACTTCGAAACGTTCGACGGCGACCGTGAAATTACGGTCAAGGCCGGCACGCAGTCCGGCGAAATCACCACCCTCAAGGGACTGGGCGTCACTCATCTGCGCGGTTACGGCCGCGGAGACCTCCTGGTCCACCTGCATGTGGAGACTCCGCAGAAGCTGGACGCGGAGCAGGAGGAGCTGCTGCGCAAACTGGCAAAGCTCCGCGGTGAGGAATACGCCGAGGGCCGCCTGGCCGGCAGCGGATCCGGCGTCTTCGCCCGGCTGCGGGACCGCCTGGGCAATCTCTGACCATGACCAACCCCATTTTCTTCGGTGACCCGGGCGCCGTCCGCGCCGCCGTGCCCGGGTCAGTGTTTGTCCTCGAGGGACCGGAGGCCCACCACGCCGTAGCCGTGAAGCGGCTTGCCCCCGGCGAACCGGTGGACATTGTGGACGGTGCCGGACTGCGGCTGACCGGCACCGTGTCGGCAGCGGCTCCGTCCCGGCTGGAAGTATCCGTGGAAGCCGTCACCGAAGAAAACGAGGCAGCCGAAAAGCTGATCCTGGTCCAGGCCCTTGCCAAGGGCGGCCGCGACGAGCAGGCGATCGAAGCGGCAACAGAACTCGGCGTGCATGTGGTTCTTCCGTGGCAGTCCGAGCGCAGCATCGTGCGCTGGCGCGCCGACAAGGCGGCCAAGGGACAGGCCAAATGGCAGGGGATTGTCACTGCTGCGGCCAAACAGTCCCGCCGTTCAGCGGTTCCGCTGGTCGAAGAGGTCGTGGAGTCAAAGGCACTGGCGCTGCGGCTGGCTGATGTGGATCTGGTGGTGGTGCTGCACGAGGAGGCCGACGGCGGACTCGCCCCGGCCGTCGCGGAAGCGCGCCGGCGGGCCGGGAACCGGCCACTGAGCATCGCGGTGGTTGTGGGCCCGGAAGGCGGCATCAGCGCCGCGGAAGTGGACCTTCTGCGGTCCGGCGGGGCCGTGGCGGTCCGGCTGGGCGGACACGTCCTGCGGTCCTCGACTGCGGGGCCGGCTGCGCTGGCAGTCCTCAACTCCCTGCTGGGCCGCTGGTAGGAACTACTGCGGCACGGAGCTGACGCTCACGCGCTTGGAATCCTCGTTCTCCCGGTCCTCGCCGTGAAAGACGCTGACGTTGTATTCACCCGGGGGCAGCTCCACGGTAAAGCCGAAAAGCGAGCTGCCTCCGGTGGGTGCCTCGAGTTCGGCATAACCGGTCTCGATGGCGGTCTCCGCCGGCCGGCCGTCCACAATGGGTTCCACCCGCCAGGAGAGCTGGCCGCCTTCGGAGACTGCCGTGCCGTGCACGGTGAGGGAGGATTGCGAGCCGGATCCCTCCTGCGGGTCGATGATCCAAATGGGCGCCATGAGCGCCGCGTCGCGCTGCAGCGGGCCTTCCAGGACCTCGTGCCCAAAGGCGGTGTAATCCGCCTTGCCGTCCACCAGCAGCACCACCGACGCCTCGTGGCCCACGGTGGTCAGACCGGCATTCGATGCCGCCGCGGTGGCCGTGTAGACCAGCTGCTGAACGGCACGGTGGGCCATTCCCTCGTCCATTGAGGTTGTGAAGGCATCCTCGGAAATGTCGACGGTAATGACGTTCTTGCCGGAGATCGAGGCGGTGACGCGGCTGGCCTTGTGCCACGGATTAAAGTAGTCCGGATCCGCCGGCTTGCCGGAGGTCATGGCGAGCACTGCTTCACCGATGGGGTCGCCGCCGCTCTCGGCCGGCTGGAATTCCCGGTAGAGCTGGACATCGGAGCCGTTCAGGCCCAGCCAGTAGACGGGTATGCGGCCCGGGGCGGGCTTTCCCTCCGAAGGAGCCGCACCGCTCAGGGGGGACGCCACGGAACCGCCCGCCGCGCCGAAAGAGATGGGCATGGTGGTGGTCGGGGTAACTGCCACCACTCCGCAGCCGCTGAGGAGGAGCGATGAGGCAGCCAGCAAGCCGAGGAATCCCCGGCGGCTGCGCAGTGTCGTTTGGCGCGATGTGCCCATTCTGTCCTCCCTTCGCTGAACGGTCGCTTTCAAGCTTGGCACATGCCAAACGCCGGATCCGCTGTCTTGACCTTCCTGCTACCGGACTGAGACCCGATTGAGACCCGCAGGCGCTGACCGATCAGTCCGGCAAATCCCTGCCGGCCCGCAAAACAGGAGAAGACGGGTGCGGGGGGCATCAAGTAATATTGAAGTGTCTGTCTTAAGGCAGGCACTGCGTTTCCTGCCAGAACGGGGCGCGAACAGCGCACGATCAGCACACGAACACCACACGAACACCACACACGGCACGACCGAGAAACTCTTCAAAGGGGCGATGAAAGGCCTGGGAAGGCCGAATATATGACTGAATCCTCAGGAATTGGCACCATCGGACTGGATCGGCAGACCATTGTCTTTGATTCCACTGAACACATGGTCCAGTCACTGGGTGCCAACGACGAGGCACTCAAGATCATTGAGGCCGCTTATCCGGAAGCCAACCTGCATGTGCGCGGGAACGAGCTTTCGATCACCGGCCCGGCGCCCGTAGTGGAACTCACGCACCGGCTGGTGAGCGAGGTCCGGATTTTGGCCCGCAGCCAGACCAAGGTCACGCCCCAGCTCCTGGAGCAGCTGATCACCATGCTCCGGGACCAGACGGCGCAGCGCCCGGCGGAGGTCCTCACGCAGAACATCCTGTCTTCGCGCGGGCGGACCATCCGGCCCAAGACGCTGAACCAGAAAAACTACGTCGACGCGATCGACGAAAACACCATCGTGTTCGGGATCGGACCGGCCGGCACCGGCAAGACCTACCTCGCCATGGCGAAGGCAGTGCAGGCGCTGCAGCAGAAGGAAGTTTCCCGGATCATCCTCACCCGCCCCGCGGTCGAGGCCGGAGAACGCCTGGGGTTCCTGCCCGGGACGCTGAGCGACAAGATCGACCCGTACCTGCGCCCCCTCTACGATGCGCTGCACGACATGATGGACCCGGATTCGATTCCCCGGCTCATGGCGGCCGGGACCATCGAAGTGGCGCCGCTGGCGTATATGCGCGGGCGCACCCTGAACGATGCGTTCATCATCCTGGATGAGGCGCAGAACACCACGCCGGAACAGATGAAGATGTTCCTGACCCGGCTGGGCTTCGGCTCCAAGATGGTGGTGACCGGCGACGTCACGCAGGTCGACTTGCCCGGCGGCACGGCCTCCGGCCTGCGCATCGTGCATGACATCCTCGGCGATCTTGACGACGTGTCCTTCTCCGAGCTTTCCGCCACTGACGTGGTCCGGCATTCGCTGGTCAGCAGCATCGTGACGGCGTACAGCGAATGGGACGAGTCCCGCCGCAACAGCGATCCGGCCGCCGGCGGCCGCCGGACAGGACGGGGGACTGCCAAATGAGCATCGAAGTGAACAATGAATCCGCGGTTGCCGTGGACGAGGAAGAACTGTCCCGGCTGGGGCGCTATCTGCTGGAAAGCCTGTACGTGCATCCGGAAGCGGAACTGTCCATCATCCTGGTGGACGAGGAAGCCATGGAGAAGCTGCACATCGAATGGATGGACATCCCCGGCGCCACCGATGTGCTCTCCTTCCCGATGGACGAGCTGCGGCCCGGAGTCCCCGGACGTCCGACCCCCGCCGGCGTGCTCGGCGACATTGTCCTCTGCCCCCAGGTGGCCGCCGAGCAGGCGGAAACGGCCGGCCACAGCATGCAGGAGGAACTGTTGCTGCTGACCACGCACGGCGTGCTGCACCTGCTGGGTTATGACCATGCCGAACCCGAAGAGGAAAAGGAAATGTTCGGCCTGCAGCGCGAGCTCCTGTCCGCCTACCTGGGCCGGGATGCCCCGAAGGAGACGCGCAGTTGAGCGTTGCCCTGCTGATCCTCATGGCCGTGGCCTTCATGGTCCTGGCCGGGTTGCTCACGGCCGCTGAATCCGCATACGGCTACTTGCCCCGGCATGAGGCCGAAGCCCTGCTGCAGGGCAAGGCGGGCAAACCCCTCCGCCGGATCCTGCAGCATCCCGTGGCACACATGCACGCGCTGCGGTTCTGGCGCGTCTGGTTCGAAATGGCGACAGCAGTCACCGTTGCCACCGTATTCCAGATGCTCCTGGAGAACATCTGGCTGGCCGGGCTGCTGGCCACCGTGGTGATGGCCGGCATCGGTTTTGTCCTGGTGGGTGTTTCGCCCCGCCAGATCGGCCGGAAGCACGTGACCGCCGTCGTCGTCCTGACCGCCGGCCTGGTGCGGTTCCTCCGCGTGGTGCTGGGACCCGTTCCCGGCTGGCTCGTGCGGCTGGGCACCGCCGTCGCGCCGGGCACCCAGGGCCCCGATGCCGCCTTCTTCACGGAGGAGGAGTTCCGCGAACTGCTGGACCGTGCCTCCGAGGCAGACATGATCGAAAACACCGAGGCTGAGCTCATCCACTCGGTTTTCGAACTCGGCGACACGAAGGTCCGGTCAGTGATGGTGCCCCGCACCGACATGGTCTGCATCGAGTCCGGTTCCAACCTGCGCCAGGCCATGTCCCTGTTCCTGCGCTCGGGCTACTCCCGGGTACCGGTGATCGAGGACAGCGCCGACCAGATCGTGGGCATCCTCTACCTCAAGGATGTTGCCGCGCAGATGCACTCCAACCCGGCCGAAGCCACGGTCCGGCGCGTGGAGGAATTCGCCCGCGGCGTGCGCTACGTACCGGAATCCAAGGCCGTCAGCGAACTGCTCCAGGAACTGCAGCGCGAATCCACCCACGTGGCCGTGGTGATTGACGAATACGGCGGCACCGCGGGACTGGTCACGCTGGAGGACCTGATCGAAGAGATCGTGGGCGAGATCGTGGATGAATACGATTCCGAGCGCCCCGAAATCGAGAACCTCGGCGGCGGCCGCTACCGGATCAGCTCCCGCGCCGGCATCAACGACCTCGGTGAGCTGTTCGACGTCGACCTCGACGATGACGAGGTCGACACCGTGGGCGGCCTGCTGGCCAAGGCCTTGGGCCGCGTGCCGATTGTCGGCAGCGAAGTGGTGGTCGACGGCGTCGTGCTGCACGCCGAGCGCCTCGAGGGCCGCCGCAACCGGGTCTCGCACATCATCGCCTGGAAACAGCACCGCGAAGCGGAAACAGACGCTCAACACGACGACGGCAGGGAATCCTCCCGCGTCCACTCAACAGAATTGGTACCCCGTAATGACTGATCCACAGTTCCGCGCCGGCTTTGTCTCGCTGGTGGGCCGGCCCAACGCCGGCAAATCGACGCTGACCAACGCCCTGGTCGGCCAGAAGGTGGCGATCACCTCCAGCAAACCCCAGACCACCCGCCACACCATCCGCGGGATCGTGCACCGCGAAGACTCCCAGCTGATCCTCGTGGACACTCCGGGCCTGCACCGGCCCCGGACCCTGCTGGGCAAGCGCCTGAACGACCTGGTCGCCGACACGCTGTCCGAGGTGGACGCCATCGGTTTCTGCCTGCCTGCCAACGAGGCAGTGGGCCCGGGCGACCGTTATATTGCCAAGCAGCTCGCCGCGCTGAAGGGCAAGCCGGTGGTGGCGCTGGTGACCAAGACCGACCTGGTGGACCGCGCCGCCCTGGCCAAGCAGCTGATGTCGGTGACGGCCCTGGGCAATGAAGTCCTGGGCGAGGCCGGCTGGGCCGACGTGGTGCCGGTCTCCGCTGCCGACGGTTTCCAGGTGGACACCGTGGCCGAGGTCCTCTCCGGATACATGCCGTCTTCCCCGCCCCTGTACCCGGACGGCGAACTGACCGACGAGCCCGAAGCCGTCATGGTGGCCGAACTTATCCGCGAAGCTGCCCTTGAAGGCGTCAGGGATGAGCTTCCCCACTCCTTGGCAGTGGTGGTGGATGAGATTGTTCCCCGCGAAGGGCGCTCCGAAGACAACCAGCTGCTGGACATCCGCGTAAACCTCTATGTGGAGCGGTCCTCGCAGAAGGCAATCATCATCGGCAAGGGCGGTGCCCGCCTGCGGGAAGTCGGCACCAACGCCCGCCTGGCCATCGAAGCGCTCCTCGGCACGCGCATCTACCTCGACCTGCACGTGAAAATCGCCAAGGACTGGCAGCGCGACCCCAAGCAGCTGGTCAAACTCGGCTTCTAGCCCCGAAGGAATGCAGCGGCCCTGAATATTCTTTTCAGGGTCGCCGCGTACACTTTGAACATTCACTCGCGAATCACTACCGAACGTTCACTTGCGAATCGCCACCGTTGAACACGAATTACTGAAGGGGACCGGCTCATGTCATCTCGCCGTGCCGTAACGGGTGCCGGTCCCTCCGGAAACTCCGGCTCCGGAGACTCAGCCTCCGGAAACTCCGGCTCCGGAGACTCAGCCTCCGGTCCGGCTCCGGCCGGCAATCCCGGCGGCCGCCACCTGGGCCGCCACGGCGCCGCGCACCCGGTCCTGCGGGCAGTGGCAGTCATCCTGGCCCTGACACTGGTCTCCGGCTTGGCATTTGTCGGCGTGCAGGTTGTCCGCCTGCAGAACAACCTGGATACCAAACCGCTGAACCTGGGCGCCAGCCAGGAAGCGGCAGTGCCGGTGGACACCAACACCGATCCGCTGCAGATCCTGATCCTGGGCACTGATAACCGCGAGGGCCAGGAGAGCAACAACTCCGACGTCATGATGCTGGCGAACATGTCAGCAGACCGCTCGCACGTTACGGTGGTCAGCTTCCCCCGCGACCTGCTGGTGCCGCTGCCGGAGTGCTCGGATCCGGACACCGGCAACACCTATCCGGCCATGGACCTGGGCCAGCTCAACGGTGCCCTGGGCAACGGCGGACCCGGCTGCACAGTGGCGGCCATCAACGAGCTGACCGGGCTGAACATTGACCACTTCATGATGGCCGACTTCGACGCGGTCAAGGAGCTGTCCGACACCCTGGGCGGTGTTGAGGTGTGCGTGAACCAGCCCGTGGAAGACGAACTGTCCGGCCTGAGCCTCCCCGCCGGAGTCAGCAGCGTCCAGGGCGATCAGGCCCTGGCCTTCCTGCGGACCCGCCACGGCTTCGGCAACGGCGGCGACGAGGGCCGCATCCGCGCGCAGCAGAGCTTCATGGCGTCCATGGTCCGCAAGGTCCAGGACGAAGGCACGCTCAAGAATCTGCCCAAGCTGTACTCCATCGCCGAAACCGTGACCCAGAACCTGACGGTGGACAAGGACCTGACCAGCGCCTCCTCGCTGATCGCCCTGGCCGGCCGGCTCAAGGACGTGGACCTGGGCCGGGTTGCCTTCGTCACCGCACCGGTTGTCCCGTACGAGTACGACAACAATCGGCTGGTGCTGGACGAAGCGGCAGCCGAGCCGCTCTTCACCGCGTTGGTGGAAGACCGCGACATCACCAAGCCGGCGGAACCGGAAACGGCTCCGGGCACCGCTCCGGCGGAGGGAACGCCGCCTCCGGCGGAGGAAGCTCCGCTCTTCGATCCGGCAACGATTCCCGTCACCATCCTTGATGCCACCGGCAGCGCCGACGAGGCCGGCACCGAGTCCCGTGACCAGGACCTGGCCGCCTACCTGCTCTCGGAGGGTTTCGCCCTGGCGGCCTCCGGCGGGCAGACCGGCGCACCGAGCCCGGCAACGCAGGTGTTCCACGGCCCGGGCTACCTTGAAATGGCGCAGCAGGTGGCCGCGGCACTGGGAATTCCCGCAGTGCAGGTCGTGGCGAGCAACCTGGTCATCGGCGTCAGCGTGCAGGTCGGGCAGGACTTCACCACCGGAAACACCATGCCCGACGCCGGAGACGTGGGCGGCCTCACAGGCCAGACCGCGGCTCAGGTGACGTGCCAGTCGGCTTTCGGAAACTAACAAATTCGCAATTCACAATTGGGTAGCCCCTCGGGCTGCTGTTAGGGTGGTCACGTGCGCGCAGAGCTTCGTCTTCTTAGCTGCCGCGGCGGGGCCATAACCAACGTATAGGCCGCCCCTCGCTGCGGAGTTTGTGTTGCCCGGCCGCTCTTTTGAACCACTAGAAAAGGCCACACCAGACATGCGAAATGCACAGCAGCCCTCGGGAATGCCCGTCTCCAAATACGTTCCCTTCCAGGACCAGATCAGCTTCGAGCTGCCGGACCGGACCTGGCCGGACAAGCTCATCACCAAGGCTCCGCGCTGGTGCGCGGTGGACCTGCGGGACGGCAACCAGGCCCTGATCGATCCCATGAGCCCCGAACGCAAGCACAAGATGTTCGACCTGCTGGTGCAGATGGGCTACAAGGAAATCGAGGTCGGTTTTCCCTCCGCCTCCCAGCTGGACTTCGACTTCGTCCGCCAGCTGATCGAGGGTGACCGCATCCCCGATGACGTCACCATCCAGGTGCTGACCCAGTCCCGGGAGCACCTGATCGAGCGGACCTACGACTCCCTGGAGGGCGCTGACCGCGCCATCGTCCACCTGTACAACTCCACCTCGGTGCTGCAGCGCAAGGTCGTGTTCAACACCGACCAGGACGGCATCGTGGACATTGCGCTCTCCGGCGCCCGGCTGTGCAAGAAGTATGAAGAGCAGCTGCGCGGCATTGACGTCACCTACGAGTACTCGCCCGAGTCCTACACCGGCACTGAGCTGGAGTTTGCCCTGCGCATCTCCAACGCCGTCGCCGAGGTCCTGGAAGCCTCCCCGGACCGGCAGATGATCCTGAACCTCCCGGCCACCGTGGAGATGGCCACCCCCAACGTGTATGCCGACTCCATTGAATGGATGCACCGCAACCTGGCGAACCGGGACTCCATCATCCTGTCCCTGCACCCTCACAATGACCGGGGCACCGGCGTGGCCGCCGCCGAACTGGGCTACCTGGCCGGCGCGGACCGCATCGAGGGCTGCCTCTTCGGCAACGGAGAGCGCACCGGCAACGTGGACCTGGTGACGCTGGGCATGAACATGTTCAGCCAGGGGATCGACCCGCAGATCGACTTTTCGGACATCGACCATGTCCGGCGCACGGTGGAGTACTGCAACCAGCTGCCCGTTCCCGAGCGTTCCCCCTACGGCGGGGACCTGGTCTTTACTGCGTTCTCCGGTTCCCACCAGGACGCCATCAAAAAGGGCTTTGAGTCCATGGAAAAGGACGCCGCCGCCGCGGGCACCACGGTGGACGGAATTCCGTGGGCAGTGCCGTACCTGCCGATTGACCCGAAGGACATCGGCCGCAGCTACGAGGCAGTGATCCGGGTGAACAGCCAGTCCGGCAAGGGCGGCGTTGCGTACCTGCTCAAGAACGAACACAACATGGACCTGCCGCGCCGGGCACAGATCGAGTTCTCCGGGGTCGTCCAGCGCCGCACCGACACCGCCGGCGGCGAAGTCACCGGGGCCGAACTGTGGAAGGTGTTCCAGGACGAGTACCTGCCCACCACCCCGGAGGCCGACGGCGAACCGTGGGGACACTATGCCCTCTCCTCGGTCAATGCGGACACCGCCGAAGACGGCACGTTCAAGCTGACGGCGTCGCTGAACATCGCCGGCGTGCAGCAGAAGCGCATGGCTTCCGGCACCGGCCCAATTGCCGCCCTGCTGGAAATCCTGAGCGAGGACGGCATCGATGTCCGGCTGCTGGACTACACCGAGCATGCCCTCTCGGCCAGCGGAAATGCCGCGGCGGCCTCCTACGTGGAATTGGCTGTGGGAGAGCGGGTGCTCTGGGGCGTCGGAATCGACCCCAACACCACCATGTCAGCACTCAAGGCGGTCATTTCCGCCGTGAACCGGGCCATCCGAGACCGGTCCTGACCGGAACCCGGCGGGTCGCGGGAAGCCGCGCGGCAGGCGCGCCCGGGGGCCAAGTGCTCCCGGGTGCGCCGGAGCCGGGGCCGGACGTGGGAAAATAGCATGGTGGCAGGAAAATCATTAGCTTCCCGGACGTATCGGGACGAGGGCGTCATCCTGCGCACCCACAAGCTGGGTGAGGCGGACCGCATCCTGGTGCTGCTGACCCGCAACCACGGCCAGGTCCGTGCCGTTGCCAAGGGGGTGCGCCGCACCTCGAGCAAGTTCGGAGCCCGCCTGGAACCGTTCATGGTGGCGGACCTGCAGCTGCACTCCGGGCGCAACCTGGACATCGTCACGCAGGCCACGACCCTGGGCGCGTACGGGCACGGCATCGTCTCCGACTATGCGCGGTACACCGCGGCGGCAGCCATCGCTGAAACCGCCGAGCGGCTGACCGACGTCGACGGCGAGTCAGCCAATGCCCACTACCATCTGGTCATCGGCGCCCTGGCGGCGCTGAACCGCGGGGCCCACGCCCCGGAGCTGATCCTGGACTCCTACCTGCTGCGGGCGCTGGCCACCGCCGGCTGGGCGCCGAGCTTCACCGTCTGCGCCCGCTGCGGCGCCCCGGGGCCGCATTCGGCGTTCGCCGCAGCGTTGGGCGGCGCCGTCTGTTCGTCGTGCCGCCCGCCCGGGGCGGCGTCGCCCTCTCCCGAAACCATGGTCCTGCTGGCCGCCCTGCTTTCGGGGGACTGGGCCACGGCCGACGACGCCGGGCAGCAGCCGCGGCGGGAGTCGGCGGGCCTGGTGGGCAGTTATCTTCAATGGCACCTGGAACGGGTCGTCAAATCACTTCAACATGTGGAGCGTGTCTAAGCTTGCGTTCAAAGCCCCAACCGGCAGTCCTGCCGCATCCTCCCGTCCGGCCCGAACCGCACCCCTCCGGCGCGGTTCCGCCTCCGGTGCCCGCAGAGCTGGTGCCGCAGCATGTGGCCATCGTGATGGACGGCAACGGGCGCTGGGCCAACCAGCGCGGACTGCCGCGCACCGAAGGGCACCGCGCCGGGGAAGCCGCCCTCCTGGATGTCATGGCCGGCGCCGTCGAGATGGGGATCCGGCACGTCTCCGTCTACGCGTTTTCCACCGAGAACTGGAAACGCTCGCCCGAGGAGGTCCGCTTCCTGATGGGCTTCAGCCGGGACGTGCTGCGCCGGCAGCGGAACCAGCTCAATGAGTGGGGCGTTCGGATCCGCTGGTCCGGCCGCCGGCCGCGGCTGTGGCAGTCGGTCATCAAGGAATTGGAAACCGCCGAAGAGGTGACCCGGGAGAACACCGTCTGCACCCTGAACATGTGCGTCAACTACGGCGGCCGGGCCGAGATCACTGATGCCGTGTCGGCCATCGCCGCCGACGTGGCGCGGGGCAAACTGCGCCCCGGATCCATCACTGAAAAAACCATCCAGAAATACCTGGACGAGCCGGACCTTCCGGATGTGGACCTGTTCCTGCGCACCTCCGGCGAGCAGCGCCTCTCCAATTTCATGCTCTGGCAGTCCGCCTATGCGGAGATGGTCTTCATGAACACCCTTTGGCCCGATGTGGATCGGCGCACGCTCTGGGAAGCCGTGGAGATTTACGCCCGCCGGGACCGCCGGTACGGGGGAGCAGTGGATCAGGCATCGCCCGCATAACCGGTGCGGCAGGCTGATCCCGGCTAGCCCTTCAGCATGAAGGCGCGCGCCCACTGTTCAAGTTTGCCGTAGACCCGGCGCCGCACGGGACCGGCCGACAGCAGCACATCGTGCAGGGCGTCCTCGAACCGGCAGACGGTGACCTGCGGACCGAGCAGCAGCCCGCGCTGGACCATCAGGTGCACGTCCAGGATGCTGTCGGAGGTCTTCATGGCTTCGTTCCAGGGGCCGGCCATCGTGGAGGTGGCCGAGGCCATCAGCAGGATCGGCACCCGAATGTCCAGGCCGTGGGCCACCTGCGCGTGTCCGGCAAGCACAGCGGTGATCCACCCGGCCCTAATCGGCCAGCTGTTGCGCGGTTTCAGCTCCGGGTCCGGGTCCCATTCGCCGTCGCCCTCGCGGCTGATGCTGCGCCAGTAATTGGTCATTTCCGGAACCTTCAGACGCGTTTTGGGCCGCAGCCGTGCCAGCGGTTCCAGCAGCCCGGCGGTTGCGTTGCGCACCACCCAGGAGCCGGTCATCTCCAGCCAGGGACTGTTCAGGATCAGGGCTTCGATGCGCCCGGGATGGCGGTGGGCCCAGAGCGAGGCGACCAGGCCGCCGGTGGAGTGGGCCATCATGCTGACCCGCACCGGGGTGTCGGCGCCAAGGTGTTCGCGGACGTGCCTGGTCAGGGCTGCCAGCGCCGCTTCAATGTCGGCGTCATAATCCTGCAGGTCTTGGGTGAACCCCTCGGACTGTCCGGGCCGCAGGCTCCGCCCGTATTTGCGCAGGTCCAAGGCATAGAAGGCGACGCCGAGCCGGCTCCAGAACTGCGCAAGCTCCGTCTGGAAAAAGTAGTCGCTCCAGCCGTGGATGTAGAGGACTGCGTGAACGGGTTCGGGTGCCACGGGAGCCCGCAGGCCGTGCAGCAGGCGCCGGGCCCGGCCGCCAAGCGTGGGAGGAGGCGGCGGCCCAGGAGAGTAGGACACCAGCGTGGCCACGACGGGCCCTTCCTCATCTTCGCCCAGCTCCAGGGTCAGATACTGGTAGCCGTCGCCCAGGATGTCCGGCTTCCACTCCGAGCCGTTCCCGTCGGCGCCCGCAAAACTGTCCATGTATTGAGTACTGCCCATAAATCGAGTACTGCCCATGTATCGAGTACTGCCCATAAATCGAGAATAGTGCAGCCGCGCAGGAGGATCCGCCGGCCGGAGACAGGACCGGCCCGGAGTTGCTGGAGCGCCGTCGTCAGTGCAAGCATGAAAACATGCGCGTCTACCCTGCCTTCTTCCGTGTCGTCTTCGCCGGCATGGACCCGGAAAAAGCACATCGAATCGGCTTCGACCTGATCAAGCTCGCCGCCTCGACTCCCGCCGGACCGGTGATGCGACGGCTCATGCGCCCCTCGCCGGACCTGCGCGTCCGCGCCCTCGGGCTGGACTTCCCGTCGCCCTTCGGGTTGGCCGCCGGGTTCGACAAAGAGGGATCCGGCATTGTGGCCCTGACCAACATGGGTTTTGGCCATGTGGAGGTTGGAACGGTGACGGGCCGGGCCCAGCCGGGCAATCCGAAACCGCGGCTCTTCCGGCTGGTGGAGGACCGCGCCGTGATCAACCGGATGGGGTTCAACAACGACGGCGCGGCAGCCGTGGCCCCCCGGGTGGCGCAGGCCCGCGCGGCGCTGGCCAAAGCCGGCCCGAACCGCCCGGTCATCGGCATCAACATCGGCAAGACGAAGGCCGTGGACCTGGCCGACGCCATCGATGACTACCTGATCAGCACCCGGGAGCTGGCGCCCCAGGCCGACTATCTGGTGGTGAACGTATCCTCGCCCAACACTCCGGGACTGCGTCAGCTGCAGAACATTGAGTCGCTGCGTCCGCTGCTCACCGCGGTGGGCGAGGCTGCTGACGCAGCGGCCGGAAGGCATGTGCCGCTGCTGGTGAAGATCGCCCCCGACCTCACGGACGACGACGTCGACGACGTCGCCCGGCTGGCCCTGGACCTGGGCCTCGACGGCGTGATCGCCACCAACACAACAATTGCACGCGAGGGTCTCGTCACCGATCCGCAGAAGGTGATCGCGTGCGGAGTGGGCGGGCTCAGCGGAGCGCCGCTGCGGCGGCGGTCAGTGGAAATCCTGAAGCGGCTGCGGGCACGCCTCGGCGAGGACGGGCCGGTCATCGTTTCGGTGGGCGGCGTGGAATCGGCCCGCGACGTCAAGGAGCGCCTTGACGCCGGCGCCACCCTGGTCCAGGGGTACACGGCGTTCCTCTACGAGGGTCCGTTCTGGGCGGCGCGGATCAACCGGCGGCTGGCCCGCCTGCTGAAGTAGCTGCAGGTGTAACTGCAGGAGCAGTTGCAGGACGAGAAAAAGGGCCGCTCCAAGGAGCGGCCCTTTTTGGGTCTTGCTGAAACAGGGTCTTGCTGAAACAGGGTCTTGCTGAAACAGGGTCTTGCTGAAACAGGGTCTTGCTGAAACAGGGTCTTGCCGGGAACCCGTGCGGGTTAGACGGGCTTTTCGCCGCGCTTGACCTGGGGCTTCGGCAGGCGGAAGCGGCGCAGCTGGAGCGCACGGGACACGCCGTACCAGACGTCACCTGAGTTGGGCCCGCCGAACTTGTCAGTCAGGCGGCGGCGCAGGAGCGACCGCAGGATGAACGAGTCGAGGATGACGGCCAGGATCAGGACCCAGAACGCCAGCATGACAATGCTCTGCACAGTGATGTTCTGGATGAAGCTGAACACCACGAACACCAGGGCGGCGATCATGACAAACTCGCCCAGGTTCCAGCGGGAGTCCACCACGTCGCGGATGAACCGGCGCTGCGGTCCCTTGTCACGCAGGGGGAGGTAGCGCTCGTCGCCGGTGTCCAGCGCGGCGCGGGTCTTCAGCCGTTCCTCGCGCATGGCATCACGGCTGGCATTCTTCGCCGCCTTGCGGTCGGTCGGCACCAGCGGCCGCTGCCGCGCAGCCACCTGGTCTTTGCGCTTGGGCGTAGGGGTTCCCTTCCCCGCGGCGGTGCGCGCTGAGCTGGTCTGGGCTGCCGCGGCAGCCTGGTCCACAGTTTCCTGCGCGGTGGGCGCTTCATTCTTTCGTCCGAACACCCCTTTAGGATACCTTGGCAGCGGCCCGAGCGGTCCCGAATTTCCGTTGCCCGGACGCGGGGGCCCGCATGTACTGTTTTGTTATGACTTTGAATCCAGAATCTCCCTCTTCGTCCGTGGATGTGGATGCCCTGCGGTCCGCCGTGGCGGCCGATTTCCCCCGTACGGTTGAGCAGCTCAAGTCCCTGGTCTCCATTCCCGGCATTGCCTGGGATTCCTTTGACCCGGAGCGGCTGAACGAAAGCGCCGAAGCCGTGGCGGCACTGATCCGGGAAGCCGGACTGTCGGAGGTGCAGATCCTGCGGGTGGACAACAACGGCAAGCCCGGAGGCCCCGCCGTCGTCGCCCGCCGGCCCGCAAAGGCAGGCAAGCCCACCGTCCTGCTGTACGCCCACCATGACGTTCAGCCTCCGGGGGACCTGGCGCTGTGGGAGTCGGAGCCCTTCACCGCCACCGAGCGCAACGGCCGCCTTTACGGGCGCGGCGCCGCGGATGACAAGGCCGGGATCATGGCCCACATCGGCGCCCTGCGTGCCCTGGACGAGGTCCTCGGGGAAGAATCCGGCGTCGGCATCACCCTCTTCATTGAAGGTGAGGAGGAAGCCGGTTCACCAACCTTCCGGAAGTTCCTCGAGACCTACCGCAGCCTGCTGGAGGCCGACGTGATCGTGGTGGCGGACTCCGGGAACTGGAAGGTCGGCGTGCCGGCCCTGACCACCAGCCTGCGCGGCCTGGTGGACGGCACCGTTGAGGTGCAGGTCTTGGACCACGCGGTGCATTCGGGAATGTTCGGCGGACCGGTGCTGGATGCGCCCACCCTGCTGGCGCGCCTGATCGCCACCTTCCACGACGACGCCGGAGACGTCGCCATCGCCGGCCTCGTCTCGTCCGACAGCGCCGCGGTCGAATACGACGAAGCCGACTTCCGCGGGGACTCCTCAGTGCTCGACGGCGTGCAGCTGGCCGGCACGGGCTCGATCGCGTCCCGGCTGTGGACCAAGCCCGCGCTGTCCATCATCGGCATCGACGTGCCGACGGTGGCCATGTCCTCGAACACGATCCAGCCCAGGGCGCGGGCCAAGTTCAGCCTGCGCCTCGCCCCGGGGCAGAGTCCCGCGGAAGCGATGGCCGCCGTCGAGCGCCACGTGCAGGCCAACGCGCCGTTCGGCGCCAAGGTGACCTTCGTCCCGGGGGAGCAGGGCCAGGCCTTTGCCACCGACACGTCCGCCGCTGCGGCACGCACTGCCCTCTGGGCCCTGCGCGAGGCCTGGGACGGCGTGGAGCCCGTGGAGTCCGGCATGGGCGGTTCCATTCCGTTTATCGCCGACCTCACCGAGCTGTTCCCGTCCGCACAGATCCTGATCACCGGTGTGGAGGATCCGGATTCCCGGGCCCACAGCGCCAACGAGTCCCTGGACCTGGGTGACTTCCGCAACGCGGTGCTGGCCGAAGCACTGCTCCTGGCCAGCCTCGGGCGCGCCGGCTCGTAGCCTGCGCGGAAAGCACGCGGCCGGGCACGGAAATCTTTTCGGGCCCGGCCGCGTTGGCTCTGTATATCTGTGTGTATGCATCGACGTACCATGGAGAAGGAACTGGCCCGGAGCCCGGGGGAGCGCCACTGCCCTCCCGTGCACGGACCACGTGAAGAAAGAGAGACGTAATGAGTACTTCCACCAGCGAAACCGGCACCAGCGTGGATATGGCAGCAGCTGCCGCCCCGGAAACGGAGCTGCCGACCCACGACGTTGCCCTCTCCGACGTTGCCGCCGGCAAGGTGCGCAGCCTCTTGGAGCAGGAAGGCCGGACCGACCTGCGGCTTCGCGTGGCTGTCCAGCCCGGCGGATGCTCTGGCTTGATCTACCAGCTGTACTTCGACGAGCGGGTCCTTGACGGCGATGCCGTTCGGGATTTCGACGGCGTCGAGGTCATCGTGGACAAGATGAGCGTGCCCTACCTGTCCGGCGCGTCCATCGACTTCGAAGACACCATCTCCAAGCAGGGGTTCACCATCGACAACCCCAACGCCGGCGGGTCATGTGCCTGCGGCGACTCATTCCACTAGGCTTCCTCCCGGGTACCCCGTTTCACTGACGGGGACCCCGCAGCCGCTCCGGCGGCCGTAATACACGGTATTTTGCCGGGACGCGGTGCGGTCTGTCACTAGATGGCCACGCGTGCGGGTAAGCTCTACACGTAGTAGTAAAACTGATCGTGCGCAGTTGGGGGATTCGTCTGCCTGCTGTGCCGCACTTGCACGTAACAAGAGGAAGGGCCGTCTGTGAGTTCGCAGGACCGAACCAGCAGCCGACGCGCCAGGATCTTAAAGATCTCAGCCGTAACGTCGGCCGGCGCGTTGTTTTTATCGGGTTGTTCGTCAGAAGTCCAAAGAGGCTGGTTGCCCACGGAACGCGACACCACCAACCACACCGGCCGAATCATGGACCTTTGGGTCAATTCATGGATCGCGGCATTGGCAGTTGGGGTGCTCACCTGGGCACTGATCATTTGGTGCATCGTCGCCTACCGGCGCCGGAAGAACGAGACCGGCTACCCGCGGCAGCTGAGCTACAACCTTCCCCTGGAGATTTTCTACACGGCGATCCCGCTGTTCATGGTGCTGGTGTTGTTCTACTTCACCGACCAGGACATTCGGGCCATTAGTGAGCGCGTGGATGATCCAGACGTCGTCGTTGACGTCCGCGGCAAGCAGTGGTCCTGGGACTTCAACTACGTCAATGAGGACAAGTACGACCTCAACGTGCAGGTAAACCTGGACGGCACGGAGAAGGCAGAGACGGAAATGCCGACCCTCTACCTGCCGGTCGACCAGACGGTTGAGCTTCAGCTGAACTCCCGCGACGTCCAGCACTCGTTCTGGGTCCCGGCCTTCCTCCAGAAGATGGACCTTTACCCCGGACGCACGAACTACATCAACATCACTCCCGGCATCGAGGGCACCTACGAAGGTAAGTGTGCAGAACTCTGCGGCGAGTACCACTCGGAAATGCTCTTCAACGTCAAGGTGGTTTCGGAAGCCGAGTACGACGCGTACCTCGACACCCTGCCCGACGGCCAGGTCGGCTCCGAGTACGACCGCGTGTACAACTCAGAATCAAGCGAAGTAAGGAGGTAGGAGGAAGCTGTGACTACTCTCGAATACACTTCGGAAGATACTCAAGTTGCACCGCGCGTCGTCCCCGTCTCCAAGGGACGCATCATCGTCAGTTGGATCACCTCCACTGACCACAAGACCATCGGGTACATGTACCTGATCGCCTCATTCATTTTCTTCTGTCTCGCAGGCGTGATGGCCCTGGTCATCCGTGCCGAGCTGTTTGAACCCGGTATGCAGATCCTGCAGACCAAGGAACAGTACAACCAGCTGTTCACCATGCACGGCACAGTAATGCTGCTGATGTTCGCAACCCCGCTGTTCTCCGGTTTCGCCAACGTCATGATGCCGCTGCAGATCGGTGCGCCCGACGTTGCGTTCCCCCGCCTGAACGCCCTGGCTTTCTGGTTCTTCCTCTTCGGCAGCACCATCGCCGTTGCCGGCTTCATCACTCCGCAGGGTGCTGCTTCCTTCGGCTGGTTCGCGTATGCGCCGCTGTCGAACACCACGTTCTCACCCGGCGTCGGTGGAGATCTCTGGGTCTTCGGGCTGGCACTGTCCGGTTTCGGTACCATCCTTGGTTCGGTCAACTTCATCACCACGATCATCTGCATGCGTGCCCCGGGCATGACCATGTGGCGGATGCCGATCTTCACCTGGAACACCCTGGTCACCGCCATCCTCGTCATGATGGCCTTCCCGCCGCTGGCAGCAGCTCTGTTCGCACTCGGCGCTGACCGACGGTTCGGGGCGCACATCTTCGATCCCGAACGCGGCGGAGCCATCCTTTGGCAGCACCTGTTCTGGTTCTTCGGCCACCCCGAGGTGTACATCATCGCGCTGCCGTTCTTCGGCATCATCTCCGAGATCCTGCCGGTGTTCAGCCGCAAGCCGATCTTCGGCTACAAGGGCCTGGTTTACGCCACGATCGCCATTGCAGCCCTGTCCGTGACCGTGTGGGCCCACCACATGTACGTTACGGGTGCGGTAATGCTCCCGTTCTTCTCCTTCATGACAATGCTGATCGCGGTGCCAACCGGCGTGAAGTTCTTCAACTGGATTGGCACCATGTGGCGGGGATCGATCACCTTCGAAACCCCCATGCTCTGGAGCATCGGCTTCCTGATCACCTTCCTCTTCGGTGGTCTGACCGGCATCATCCTGGCCTCGCCGCCGCTCGACTTCCACGTTTCCGACACCTACTTCGTGGTGGCACACTTCCACTACGTGATCTTCGGAACCGTTGTGTTCGCAATGTTCGCGGGCTTCTACTTCTGGTGGCCCAAGTGGACCGGCAAGATGCTCAACGAGCGCCTTGGCAAGATCCACTTCTGGATGCTGTTCGTCGGCTTCCACGCCACCTTCCTGGTTCAGCACTGGCTCGGCGTGCTCGGCATGCCGCGCCGCTACGCCGATTACCTGCCGGAGGATAACTTCACCCTGATGAACCAGTTCTCCACCTTTGGTTCGTTCCTGCTGGGTGCCTCGATGATTCCGTTCTTCTGGAACGTGTACATCACCTGGCGCCACGGCAAGAAGGTTGAAGTTGATGACCCCTGGGGCTTCGGCGGCTCGCTGGAGTGGGCAACCTCCTGCCCGCCTCCGCGCCACAACTTCACGTCGCTGCCGCGCATCCGTTCTGAGCGTCCGGCACTGGACCTGCACCATCCTGAACTGCAGCAGACGGTGACCGACACGTCGGCCGCCGGCAAGGTCTTCGGACCGGGCGACCGTAAGGAGAAGGTCAATTGAAAGTAGAGACTAAGCTCTTCGCATACCTGGCGCCCTTCTTCGTGGTCGTCGGCGTTGTCTACGGTTACCTCGTCGAGTGGATGGAACCGGTGGGCTACCTGGCACTGTTCCTCACCGGCGCGATGTCCGCCATGATCGCCTTCTACATCGGCTTCACCGGCAAGCGCATTGGTGAACGTCCGGAGGACCGGCTCGACGCCGAAATCCACGAAGGATCCGGCGAACAGGGCTTCTTCAGCCCGTGGAGCTGGTGGCCCCTGCTGCTCGGCCTCGCCGCCGCAGGCGGATTCCTGGGCATGGCAATCGGCTGGTGGATTCTTTACATCAGTGCCGGCCTGGCGCTGATCGCCCTGGTCGGCTGGGTGTACGAATACAGCCGCGGAGCCCACGCACACTAAGGCTCCGGCAAGCAAAACACCCAGGGTGAAAACCCGACGGTGAAGTTTAGGCAGAGGACCCGCAAATACTGCGGGTCCTCTGCTGTTTAATACCCGGCCCTGCTTCCGGGGGCCACCGGAGCTGCCCAGCCCGTCGCCCGCTCCGGAGCGGCGGCGTTCCTGGCCCGCGCTCCCGGCCGTTATCCTTGAATAGCACCTACGCCGAGGGAAGGAACCGGATGCGCACCAGAACGGACCTCAGAATTCGGCGGCTGTCATGCACCAGGCCCTGAGGCGGTTTCCGGAGCTGCTCGACCCGGCCTCCGGCGTCGCCAAGCACCTGCAGCTGCAGAACATACTGCGCCGCTTCGTGGACCAGCATGCGCCTGCCGGCGCCGCCATTCCCTCCGAACGTGTGCTGGCCGACCACTTCGGTGTGGCGAGGATGACGGTACGGCAGGCCATCGATGCCCTCGTCGCTGACGAAGTGCTCGAACGCGTGGTTGGATTGGGCACGTTTGTGGCCCGCCCCAAAATGGACCTGCAGGTCAAGCTGACGTCGTACAGCGAGGAAATGCATCGACGCGGCATGGTCCCGGACGCCCGGGTCCTCAGCTTCGAACAGATCGGCGCTTCCCATCTGGTGGCGAGGGAGCTGCAGATTGATCCCGGCCAGCCGGTGATCCGGTTCCGCCGCCAACTGCTCGCGGACGGCGAGCCAATGAGCGTTGATGAGAACTTCATTCCCGCCGTCCACGTTCCGGGGATGCTCGATGAAGAGCCCCCCACCTCGCTGTACCGGGTGCTCAGTGAACGGTACGGCATGGTGATGGAGTGGGGCGAGGACACCATCGAGGCGACCGCCGCCTCCGCGTCCATCGCTCGACTGCTCAACGTGGAGCTCGGCGCTCCGCTGCTGAAGATCCAGCGGCACGCCTACGTCGCCCGGTCGATGGTGGACTACTCGGTCTCGTACTACCGCGCTGACCGGTACAAGCTCTGGGTGCCCCTGCAGCGTCCCGGAATGCGGACGCCGCGTTCCTACCACCCGGGCAGGCATCCGGGCTCCTGAAGCCGCGGAAGAGGCTCGTGCGGCACTGTTCAGCTCAGCGCTGTCCAGCAGGCACCCACAAGACAGCACTCACAAGACCAACAGCGTGGATAGACACCACCCACAGCACCATCAGCCAGGGAGGCTACCGAAAAATGAGCATCACCGTGATGTACCACCGGGACGACAAGGGGGTCCTGCACTTCCGCGAGGCGATGTATGAGGCCGAGTCGCAGGAATTCATGATCAGCCAGGGCCCCGTGGGCTACATGGGAACCAGCAGCGCGGTTGCCTCAATCGATGAAGCCGCGGCGGAGAAAAAGTTCGCTGCTTTCGCCGCCAAGTCAGCCGAGCTGGGATATGCGGAGCTGCCGCCGGAGGAGCAGTACTGGGTGGTGGCCCAGTACGCCCTGAAGTCTGCCGAGGGCACGGAGCGTGACCGCTACCTGGAGTACAAGGCACGCACCGCCCTCACCTCTTACTTCTCCTGGCGCGGCCTGGGGACCGTCGAGGAGAGCGAATTCGCACCCGGCAAGCTGAACATCTTCTGCCTGGTGCCCGACGTTCCCAAGGCCGTGAAGGGCATGCTCGTTGTCCTGCGCGAGGCCAATCTGGACTTCACGAAGCTGGGCATCGGGTCGGCGCCGTACGCGGAGCCGGGCAACTGGAAGCGGCGGCATCCGCTTCCGGCCAAGAAGCCGTTCGTCCTGGACTAGGACGCCGTAAGCCACAAGCCGATGCCGCACATCACTGTGGTGGATAAACCAAAGGGAGCCGGTCAGCAAATGCTGACCGGCTCCCTTTGGTTTATCCGTCAAACTGTCCCGAGCGGAGGACTACCGGTTCGTGATCGAAGCCTGGTCTTCCGTATCCGCTTCAACTTCAGCGGGGGACTCGTGGTGATGCGCTGCTTCAAGTTCCCGCGGAGTAACCGGGGCAACCCGATCCTCGAAGAAGAACCGTGAAAGCCTGCCGCGCAGTTTCTCCTTGCCGGAGACCTTGCCGCGGGCGTCCGGCTGGGCCGGAGTCACCTCGGGGGAGGTGAAGTCCACCAGCTTGTAGCGCTTGAACTCGTCAACGGGCTCATGAACCTCGATGTACTCACCGTGCGGGAGACGGACAATGCGTCCGCTTTCCACGCCGTGGAGCACGATCTCGCGGTCCTTGCGCTGCAGCGCAAGGCAGATCCGGCGGGCGACGGCGAAGCCGATCAGCGGGCCGAAGATGACCAGGAAGCGCAGCCAGTACGTGACATCGTTCAGCGAGACCATGAAGTGCGTGGCGATGAGGTCGGAGCTGGCAGCGGCCCACATGGTGCAGTAGAAGATAACGCCGGCAACGCCGACGCCGGTGCGGAACGGGGCGTTCCGCGGGCGGTCCAGCAGGTTGTGGACCTTCGTGTCCTTGGTCAGCCAGGCTTCAATCCAGGGCCAGGCGAACAGCAGGGTGAAGACGATTCCGGCCGGAACCAGCGCCGGGAACAGCACGTTCAGGGAGAGCGTGTTGGTGCCCCACGGGAACGGAATATTCCATTCCATCGGGATGTTGCCGATCCAGCCCGGCATCAGGCGCAGGGCGCCGTCAACCCAGCCGATGTACCAGTCAGGCTGGGTACCGGCGGACACGGGGGAGGGGTCGTACGGGCCGTAGTTCCAGATCGGGTTGATCGTGAACAAACCGGCAATGATGGCAATGATGCCGAAGACGATGAAGAAGAATCCACCGGCCTTTGCCGCATAAACCGGTCCAACCGGGTAACCGACAACGTTGTTGTTCGTGCGGCCGGGGCCGCGGAACTGCGTGTGCTTGTGCACAACCACCATGAAGAGGTGAACGGCGATCATCAGCAGGATGAGGGCGGGCACCAGCAGGATGTGCAGCATGTACAGGCGGCCGATGATGTCGGTGCCCGGGAATTCTCCGCCGAACAGGAAGAAGCTGAGGTACGTGCCAACCACCGGAATGGCCTTCATGACGCCGTCGATGATCCGCAGGCCGTTGCCGGAGAGCAGGTCATCGGGAAGCGAGTAACCGGTGAAACCGGCTGCCAGGGAGAGGATGAGCAGCACGCCGCCCACCACCCAGTTCAGCTCGCGGGGCTTGCGGAACGCACCGGTGAAGAAGACGCGAAGCATGTGCACGGCAACTGCAGCGACAAACAGCAGCGCTGACCAGTGGTGCACCTGGCGCATGAAGAGACCGCCGCGGATATCAAAGGAGATATTCAGCGAGGACTCGTAGGCCACTGACATTTCCACGCCCTTGAGCGGGACGTAGCTGCCGTTGTAATGCGTTTCTGCCATCGACGGGTCGAAGAAGAACGTCAGGAAGGTTCCCGACAGCAGCAGGATGACGAAGCAGTACAGGGCAACTTCGCCGAACATGAACGTCCAGTGGTCGGGAAAGACCTTGCGGCCGAATTCCTTGACCATGGCAGAGCCGCCGACGCGGGAATCGACGAAGTTGGTGACGCGGCCCAGACGGGTCTTGGGCTCGTAGGGAGTAGCAGAGGGAACACTCATGGTTAGCCACGCTCCCAGTAGCTCGGTCCAACAGGTTCATGGAAATCGCTGGTCGCGATCAGGTAGCCATCGCTGTCAACGGCGATGGGCAGCTGCGGAAGCGGGTGGACAGCCGGTCCGAAGATGACCTTGCATTCCTGCGTCAGGTCAAAGGTGGACTGGTGGCACGGGCAGAGCAGGTGGTGGGTGTGCTGTTCGTACAGCGCAACCGGGCAACCCACGTGGGTGCAGATCTTGGAGTAGGCGACGATGCCGTCGACGTTCCAGTCTTCGCGTCCGGGGGAGGGGTTGAGTGAGCTCGGATCCAGGCGCATCAGCAGGACGACGGCCTTGGCCTTCTCCTCCAGCTTGTGCTCGGACTCGTTCAGGCCCTCGGGAATGACGTGGAAGGCAGAGCCCAGCGTCACATCCGATGCCTTGATCCGGGTTCCGCTGGGATCGCGGGTCAGGTGCACGCCGTCGGCCCACATGGTGTGGCGCAGGGTGTTGCCGGGAAGCGGACCAAGGTCGCGGAACACGGCGATCGCCGGAAGGGGTGCAAGAACCATGGCACCCAGCAGGGTGTTGCGGATCAGCGGGCGGCGCTTGATGCCCGTCTCTTCGACGATGTCGCCCAGCATCTTTTCGGCGACTGCCCGGTCTTCCTCGGGACGGATTTCATGCCGTTCCTCGATGACTTCGTGGTCCGGCATGAGCGTCTTGGCCCAGTGGACAATGCCGACGCCGATGCCCAGCATCGCGAAGGCAGTTCCCAGCCCCAGGAGCAGGTTCTGCACCCTGAGGTCCGCAATGGTGTGGCCGCCTTCAAGCTTGATGCCGAAGTAGCCGACAAAAAACACGAGCGTACCGATGATGGATATGACGAACAGTGCCGCCACCTGCCGCTCGGCACGCTTTTCAGCGCGGGGATTCGTATCAGCCAGGCGAGGGCGGTGCGGAGGAAGTCCCGGATTCCGGAACTTCTCTTCGTCGCCCTGGCCAGCCGTAGCGACGGTGCCCGAGGTGTTCGGACTGCCGTGACTATGGTCGCCCATGATCCCCCTCATCCTTCTCTTGAAACTGCATTTATAGACCTATGTGTAACTGTGATGTCACCCCGAGAGGTGAGCGCGGGTGATGTCTAGGAAGACCGGGCGGTCAACCAAATGGTGAAAGCAATGACGAGGCCAAGCCCGGCCGTCCAGATGAACAGGCCTTCCGAGACGGGGCCCAGGGCGCCGAGTTCGGCGCCGCCCGGGGAGCCGTTGGCTTCGATGTTCTTGAGGAAAGCGATGATGCTCTGCTTGTCCTCAGGGGAAATGTTGGCGTCGTTGAAGACGGGCATGTTCTGCGGGCCCGTGACCATGGCCTCGTAGATGTGCTTCTCGGAGACGCCGTCCAGGGACGGGGCAAACTTGCCCTCGGTCAGGGCGCCGCCGGCGCCGGCAGCGTTGTGGCACATGGCGCAGTTGACGCGGAAGAGCTCGCCGCCTTCGGCTGCATCGCCGGCTGCGGCGTCCGTGTACTCGGCGTCCGGAACAGTGGGGCCGGCCCCGAGGCTGGCGACGTAGGCAGCAAGCTGGCTCGTCTGTTCCTCGGTGAACTGAACGGGCTTCTGCTGGGCCTGAGGACCGTGCATGGCCATCGGCATGCGGCCGGTGCCGACCTGGAAGTCGACGGACGCGGCGCCGACACCTACGAGGGACGGTCCGTTTTCGGAGCCCGATGCCTCCATGCCGTGGCAGGTGGCGCAGTTGGCGATGAAGAGCTTCTCGCCCTGGTTTTCGTCATCAGCCGTGTAGGCGGTGCTTGCAGCCTGGGCCTCGTTGGCGCCGCTTACGGCTGCGTAGAGCCCACCCGTAACGAGGAGTCCCAGCAGCAGCAGCGCAACTGCTGCTAGGGGATGACGTCGCCTTTGCGATAGTGCCTTCACTTGGTGGTTCCTAACTTGTGTGGTCTTTGGTGTGCTGGTGCCACTGTGGATTTCTTAAGGGTTGCCGGCTCAAGCAGTTGTTACTTGAGGAAGTAGATGATGACGAACAGGGCAATCCAGACTACGTCCACGAAGTGCCAGTAGTAAGACGTCACGATCGCAGAGGTGGCTTCGAAGTGGCCGAATCGCTTTGCTGCGTAGGCGCGTCCAATGATGAACAGGAACGCGATCAGACCACCGGTGACGTGAAGGCCATGGAAGCCGGTCGTCAGGTAGAACGCCGAACCGTAGGAGTTCGAGGAAAGCGAGACTCCTTCAGTCACGAGCATTGCGTACTCGTAGGCCTGGACGGACACGAACACCGCGCCCATGACGAAGGTGAGGAGGAACCACTCGACCATGCCCCAACGGGAGACTTGGAACAGTCCTCCGGTGCGGCGCGGCTGGAGGCGTTCTGCGGCGAAGACGCCGAACTGGCAGGTAACGGAACTAAGAACGAGGATCACCGTGTTGGCAAACGCAAACGGAACGTTGAGCTTCTCCGTCTCCATGGCCCACAGATCGCTCGAGGTCGAGCGAAGCGTGAAGTACATGGCAAAAAGGGCGGCGAAAAACATCAGTTCGCTGGCCAGCCACACTACGGTTCCTACGGAAACCATGTTGGGGCGGTTCAGCGTGGGGTGAGCCGGGGTACTGGGGGCATGGGTCGCTGTTGTCACATAGACATTATGGACGTAAAACTGCCCAGTTCTCCAACAGATAAAGACGTACGGCGAGTCTAAATAGTGCCGAAACCCCGCCGATCCCAGTAACGGCGCGGAAGTGGCTCCCCAGAAACAAATCAGTATTTTCTACGATTCGTAGATAACCTTGGGGATGTGACTACGAATCCGAGCTCCGAACACACCTGGCCGCTGCTGCTCAACGCCCTGATTTCGCGGCAGGACCTGCCCGCGGACCAGACCCGCTGGGCAATGAACGCGATCATGGCGGGGGAAGCCTCGGACGCCCAGGTGGCGGGCTTCCTGGTGGCCTTGCGGGCCAAGGGGGAAACCGTGGAGGAGCTGACCGGCCTGGTGGAGGCCATGCTGGAAAATGCCCGGCCGATCGAGATACCCGGTGAGACATTGGACATCGTCGGCACCGGAGGAGACCGCCACAACACCGTCAACATTTCCACCATGGCTGCCCTCGTCTGCGCGGGGGCCGGTGCCAAGGTCGTCAAACACGGCAACCGGGCGTCGTCGTCGTCGTCGGGGTCCGCGGATGTCATCGAGGCGCTGGGCGTGCGGCTGGACCTGAGCGTGGACCGCGTCGCCGAAGCGGCGCTCACCGCGGGCATCACCTTCTGCTTTGCCCAGGTGTTCCATCCGTCCATGCGCTACGCCGCCGTGCCGCGCCGGGAAATGGGAGTCCCCACTGCGTTCAACTTCATGGGGCCGCTGACCAACCCCGCGCGACCGGCCGCTTCGGCCATCGGCGTGGCTGATGCCCGGCTGGCCCCGCTGATCGCCGGTGTCCTGGCCTCGCGCGGCGTGCGCGCATTGGTGTTCCGCGGGGAAGACGGACTCGACGAGATGACCACCACCGGCGTGTCCACCGTCTGGGAGGTCCGTGACGGGGCCGTGGAGACGTCAAAGGTGGACCCTCTGGACCTCGGGATACCCCGGGCGACGCTGGACGATCTGAGGGGCGGAGACGCCACCGTCAACGCCGCAGTGGTTCGCAGTGTCCTGGCCGGCGACAAGGGGCCGGTGCGCGATGCAGTTGTCCTCAACGCGGCGGCTGCCCTTGTGGCCCTGGACACCGACGCCGCCGGCAGCCTGACAAAACGCCTGGCCTCTGGAATCCGGCGTGCCGAGGCTGCCATCGACGGCGGCCATGCGCAGGCCGCGCTGGGGCGCTGGGTCGAAATAACGAGCTGATCAGGCCCCGGAGCAGGCAAAAAGAACGAAAAATGAGGCCGTTTCCCGCACCCGGGACGGCCTCATTTTTGTCTTCCACAGCAGGAATTTTCACCTGGCGACGCCAACCTGGCCCAGCACGGCCGGATCCAAAAAACGTTATCCAAATGTGTCCGGCACGGTGCGGATATTGGAATATTTACGGGTCGAAAACTGCCGGTTTCAGCCCGCGGAATCCGCTGGTTTCAGCTGTCGAACCCCAGGGAAAACGCGGCGTCGAGGTCGTGCTGGGAATAGGCGCGGAACGCGATCTGCGTGGTGGTTCCGATCACGCCCTCCACCTTCGACAGCCGGTTGGCAATGGCATCGGCCAAATCTTCATGGCGGCGCACCCGGGCGATCGCAATGAGGTCCCACTCGCCGGTCACCGAGTAGACCTCGCTGATGCCTTCGATCTCAGAGATCTCTTCGGCACATTCGGGGATGCGCGCTGAGTCGGTCTGGATGAGTACAAAAGCGGTGATCATGGGAAGCCCTTTCGTGGTGCTGCCGTGTGGCGGAGGCGTTATGCCCTGCCTTCGAGCCTATCTGAAGCGCCGCCCGAAGCGCTGGTGGCGCTGCTGCCGGCACCCGGGGATCGGCCGCGGAGCACCAGGGCCGCCGCAGCGCGGGGGAGCAGCAGGAAAGCACCGAGGACGCACAGGGTCACCACTGCGAAGCTCGGGGCAACGCCGCCGCCGGCCAGGGCGCGGATTCCCAGTCCGGCAACTACGGTGAGCAGCCACAGGGCCACCCCGGAAGGCCAGAGGGCAGCAGGGGAGTGCCGCCGCCCCAGGAGTGCCCAGCCGGCCAGGCAGGCGGCCAGGAAGGGGGAGGCGGTGACGAGGATGCCGGCCGGGTCCAACCCGTGCTCATGCGTGTCCCGGCCGAGGGCGGCAAACAGGACGATGAGGACGACATCGAGGGCCAGGAGCAGGTAAAGGCTGCGTCCGGCGCGGCCAGGGGTGCTGCGGAAAGTGTTGTTCACGGCTGCTGCTCTCCGGGAGCGCTGCGGCGGTGCTCCCGTACGTAGGGTTCCAATAGTTCGGTGACGCGTGCCGTGACGGCCTCCTGCGTCCTGTCGCCATCGAGCAGCTTGGTCGCGGTATGGACAATCCCGTTGATGAGTTCGGCAGTGGCGGCCGGATCCGGGGAGCCCAGCTCCTGGAGTGTGCTGACCAAGGGATCCAGCAGCTTTGAGTGCATCATGGCACTCTGCGTGTTGAGTTCCTCACTGGGCGCGACGGCCGTGAGGGCGTTTCCCACGGCGTGCTCGCCCTCGGCCACCAGGGCGATGTTCGTCAGCACGTAGGCAAGGATCCGGTCGGCCGGTTCGGGCTCGGCACGCATGGCCTCCTCGACCCGCTGAGCCCACCGCGGAAAGACGTCCAGGACCAGGGCGTGGAGCAGGTCCTGGCGTGACTTGTAATACTGATAGGCGCTTGGGCGGGCGAGGCCGGCCAGCGCGGCCACGTCGGCCATGCTGGGGGCCTCGCCCGTCTGGGCGAGCAGGGTGCGTGCCGCATCCAGAAGCGCCCGTTGCTGGGCCGCGCGGTGTGCTGCGACCGTGGGGGCGGTGATGCGGGGCACAAGCCCTCCTGTTTGCTGCGGTTACGGGTTGATGAGCCGTCCGTCGACCATCTCCACTACCCGGTGGCAATGGCGCAGGCCGTCGTGATCGTGCGTCACCATAACTGTAGCAACGCCCCGCTCCGCGGTTCCCCGCGCCGGCGGGGTGCAACTTTGCATCTGCTTCGGCTTGGCATCTGCTTCAGCGCTGCCCCGCTGATCAGCCTTCCTTGCTCTAGCCTGAACCCCGGGCGTCTGCTGTCCTTGATTGATGACCCGGCACCACCTGAGTGCGGATTGGCGCCGCGTGCGAAGCAGCCGCCTGCTTCGCTGGATGGCGGCGATCCTGGCCGTGGTGCTGGTGGTTGAGTACGTTGTCCTGCCGCAGCTGGTGGGGTCGGACAACGTCGTCGCGGCACTGCGGCGGCTTCCGCCGGTTCTTGTGCTGTTTGCACTGCTGCTTGAGGCGGCGTCTCTGGCCAGCTACAGCCTGTTGACGCGGGCGGTGCTGCTTGGGGACGACAGTCCAGGGTTTTTCACCCTGTTCCGGATCGACTTGTGTGACTTGGCAGTGAACCATACTGTTCCCGGCGGGGGCGCGACGGCGGCAGCGGTCAGGTTCCGCCTGCTGACGCGCTGCGGTGTGCAAGCGGACAACGCGCTCAGCGCCGCCACGATACAAGTGCTCGGAAGCAACTTGGTGCTGGCCGGGCTGTTTGCGGCCGGCCTGCTTTTCGGCCGGGACGGCAGCGCCGGCGGCCGGTCGCTTGCCACGGCCGGAGCGGTCGTGCTGGTTCTGCTCGCACTCGCCTTGGTGGCCCTGGCGCTGCTTGAACGGCACTTGGAGGGTGCCGTTCGGGCAGCACGGGGAATTGCGCGCACCGTCCGGCTGATCCATCCGGAGTCAGCCGAGCAGTTTGTCCGGACGATTGCAGCGGAAGTGCATATGTTCCGCGGGAATCCCCGGCGGCCGGCTGCGGCAGCGCTGCTGGCGGCGTTGCGGTACGTTCTGGATGCCGCTGCCCTCTGGGTCTTTCTGGCCGCGTTCGGGCATGTCCTGCAGCCGGGCGAGCTGCTCCTGGCGTATTCGCTGGCTAAATTGGTGGCCCTCGTGCCGCTGACGCCGGGTGGCCTCGGCCTGGTCGAGGGGGTGCTGGTGCCGATGCTCGTGGGATTTGGGGTACCGGACCATGTGGCGGTGCTGGGCGTGCTGTCCTGGCGGGTGGTGCAGTTCTGGTTGCCGATTCCGGTGGGGGGCTTGGCCTATTTTTCGCTGCGGCTGGGGATTATGCGGCAGGAAGTCCGGCATCCGGAAACGCGAACGGCGGCCCGGGAACCTCGGTTCCGGAGCCGCCGTCGTGCTGGTTAGCCGGCAGTGCTGGTTGGCCGGCGGAGGTGCTGCTTAGCCGGCCGAGATGCTGCTTGGCCGGAGGTGCTGCTTAGCCGGCCGAGATGCTCTGGCCGGCCCCGCCCCAGATGTCGTCGCCGCGCAGGGTGGCGTCGGCGCCGCCGTCGGTGTAGATGGTCTGGCCGGTGGTGTGCGTGTTTTCCTCGCTCGTCAGCCAGGCCAGCAGCCGGGCAATGACAACGGGCTCGGAGTGGCCGTTCAGCGGCATGGGCACCGAGGAGTCCACCATCTGGCGGCCTTCCGGTGTGGACAGCAGGTCCTTGGTCATGGCGGAGAGGACGGTGCCGGGAGCGACGGCGTTCAGCGGGATGCCGGCGCCTGCCCACTGCTCGGTCACGGCGGCGCGGCGCACCCAGCGGCTGAGGGCGCGCTTGGAGGACGGGTAGTTGAGGTATCCGACGCGCGGACCCTGCTCGGCCAGTGCGGCGCCGATTTCCAGGGCGCGGGCTTCATCCCCGGCCAGCAGGGCCTCCACCAGCTCGGGGGAGTTCTGCTGCAGGGAAGCCATGGAGCTGACCACGGCGGCGCGCGGAGCGTCGCTCTTGGCCAGCACCGGTGCCAGCAGCTCGAGGAATTCCGTGACGCCGAAGAAGTTCACTGCGACGGTGATGGGCGCGGGCGCGGAGATGCCTGCGCAGGCGATCACGGCATCGACGCGGCCGTCGGCCAGCTCGAGTGCCTTGTCGGCGGCTGCGCGCCGGCCCTCCGGAGTGCTCAGGTCCGCTTCGACCTCAGCGCCGCGCAGGTCAACGCCAACCACTGTGTAACCGCGTTCGCGCAGCAGCTCGGCAGTAGCGGCGCCGATTCCCGATCCTGATCCAGTAACGATATATGTACGAGTCATAGCTCCAGCTTACGCTGTAAACATGGGAGTGTGCGGATCTTTGTGAGCTGCATGACGGCGCGTCGGCGCGTCCGGGCTCTGTGGGTTTGGGGTCCGGGGCCTGGGGGTCTGGGGTCTGGGGTTTCGGGTCTGGTTGTCGGGATCTTGGAATCCCGGGACGTGCGTCACCGGGCCAGCTTGGAGACCCAGTCCGGCGGAACCAGGCCCGCGGGACCGGGGACGCTCTGGCTCGGCGGATGGGATTCCGGCGGCGCCAGGACCGGGCCTTCGAAGGCCGAACTGGTCCGGTAGTCCCAGAACCAGTCTTCGCCCGGCTCAAAGCTCCGGATTACCGGATGGCCGGTCGAGGCTTCGTGCGCCGTGGCATGCCGGTTCGGGGATGAGTCGCAGCAGCCGATGTGACCGCACTCGGCGCAGCGGCGCAAATGGAACCACCAGCTTCCCTCCGCCGTGCACTCCACGCAGCCCGGCCCCGAAGGCGGAACGGAAACGTTGATGCCTGATGAGTCGTGCATGGACTTCGCCTCTCTGCTCGCCCGGATCGCACCGGTCCTTCCACGGTAGCCAGCGGGAAGCGCCGGTAACACCCGGCGGGCGGTTAAGAAGCAGCGGTCAAGAAGCAGCGGTTATGGAAGAGCCGTTAAGAAGCAGCGGTGAGGTGGCAGCACCGGGAAGGTGCCGGGCTAGGTCCGGGTGCTCTGCCTGGCCACGAGTTCGGGCGTAAAACGCACCTGGCGGGGCGGAGCCGGAGAGTCCCCCAGCTGTTCCTGCAGGAGTGCGACGGCGGTCCGCCCGATCTCCTCGGCCGGCTGGCGGATCGAGGAGAGGGGAACCACGGTGGACTGGGCGAAATCGATGTCGTCGTAGCCGATGAGTGCCACGTCCTGCGGCACGCGCAGCCCGTTGATCAGCAGCAGGGACTGCAGCACGCCCACCGCCAGGAGGTCGTTGGCGCAGAAGATGGCCTCCGGCAGTTGATCCCTGCCCCGCTCCACCAGCTCCTGGCCGACGGCCCGTCCGGCGAGGACTGTCATGTCAGCGGCCTCCAGTACCTCAAGGGTGGCTCCCGGAACCTTGATGACGGCGCTGCGGGCGCCGGCCAATCGGTCGGCGACCTGCCGGATGCCGGGGGAGCCGCCCACGAAGGCCAGTCGCCGTCGTCCGGTCTCGAGCAGGTGCTCCGCGGCCATGGTTCCTCCGGCGGTGTCGTCCACCGAGACGGAACTGTGGACCGACGGATCGCCTTCACGGTCCACCAGGACGGCAGCAACGCCGCGGTCCCGCAGGGAGCCGAGGCGGCTGCTGATGTCTCCGGCGGGCGAGATCAGCACACCCTGGACCCGCTGCTCCTCGAACAGGGTGACGTAGCGTGCTTCGCGCGCCGGATCATTGCCGCTGTTGCCGAGGATGATGTCTGCGCCGTGGCGGGTGGCCTCGTTTTCGGCCGCACGGGCGACGGCGGCAAAAAACGGGTTGGAGGAGTCAAGCACGATCAGGCCGATGGTGCGGCTCTGGCCGGCCCGCAGCTGGCGGGCCGCGTCGTTGCGGACAAAACCCAGTGCGTTGACGGCGTCCATCACCCGTTCGAGGGTGGGCGCAGACACCCGGTCCGGATGGTTCAGGACGTTCGATACGGTTCCCACGGCCACGCCGGCACGCGCCGCCACCTCTTTTATGCTCGCTGCCATAGTGATCCCCTGATTTCGTGCCGCCTCTGTCTTGACAGCCTATCGCGGAAACCCTATGTTTGAATCGTATTAATGAAACGATTCAAAGCCTCGCGGGCCGCGCCGTTCGTTCAGCTCCCAGCGTCCGCCGCTGTTCCGCATCTTTCGGTTCAGCAGCGGCCAGGGCGTGACGGCGTCCGCAGGAATCGCTTTCCACCTTCCCGCCCAGCTTGGAGTACAGCCAATGACGTCACTGACCGACATCCTTCCCGCCCTGGAGGGCCTGGGAATCGAGGTTCCCTCATGGGCCTACGGAAATTCCGGCACCCGTTTCAAGGTTTTCGCGACCCCCGGCACGCCGCGCACCATCCGGGAGAAGATCGCCGATGCAGCCAAGGTCAACGAACTGACCGGGTTGGCCCCCGCCGTCGCCCTGCACATTCCCTGGGACAAGGTTGACGACTACGCGGAGCTGGGCGCCTACGCCAAGGAACACAACATCGCCCTGGGAACGGTGAACTCCAACACGTTCCAGGACGACGAGTACAAGTTCGGCAGCCTCACGCACAGCAACCCCGCAGTGCGGCAGAAGGCCATTGACCACATGTATGACTGCATCGACGTCATGCACCAGACCGGCTCACGGGACCTGAAGATCTGGCTCGCGGACGGCACCAACTACCCCGGGCAGGGCAACATGCGCTCGCGGCAGGACTGGCTGGGGGAATCACTGCGGAAGGTCTACGACCGCCTCGGCGACGACCAGCGTTTGGTCCTCGAGTACAAGTTCTTCGAGCCGGCTTTCTACCACACCGACGTTCCCGACTGGGGCACGTCCTACGCGCACACCCTGGCCCTGGGCGAGAAGGCCCTGGTCTGCCTCGACACCGGCCACCACGCGCCGGGCACCAACATTGAATTCATCGTGGCCCAGCTGCTGCGACTGGGCAAGCTCGGCTCGTTCGACTTCAACTCCCGCTTCTACGCTGACGATGACCTGATTGTCGGCTCGGCCGACCCGTTCCAGCTCTTCCGGATCCTCTTCGAAGTGGTCCGCGGCGGCGGCTTCGGCCCGGACAGCGGCGTCTCCCTGATGCTGGACCAGTGCCACAACCTCGAAGAGAAGATCCCCGGCCAGATCCGTTCCGTGCTCAATGTGCAGGAAATGATGGCCCGGGCCCTGCTGGTCGATTCCGACGCACTGGATGCGGCACAGACCGCCGGTGACGTGCTCGGCGCCAATGCCGTCTTCATGGACGCTTTCTACACCGATGTCCGTCCGGGCCTGGCGCAGTGGCGCGAGTCCCGCGGACTGCCTGCGGATCCGATGGCCGCCTACGCGGCCAGCGGCTACCAGGACAAGATCAACACCGAACGCCAGGGCGGCCAGCAGGCCGGATGGGGAGCCTAAGAACATGACCAACGAAACCGTCAGCGCGCTGATCGCCCGTTCGAACCGTCTCGGCGCCGACAAGCGCAACACCAACTACGCCGGCGGAAACACCTCCGCCAAGGGCACCGCCACCGACCCGGTCACCGGGGAGGACGTCGAACTGCTCTGGGTCAAGGGCTCCGGCGGAGACCTGGGCACCCTGAAGGAGTCCGGGCTGGCCGTCCTGCGGCTGGACCGCATGCGCGCCATGGTCAGCACCTACCCGGGCCTGGACCGCGAGGACGAAATGGTGGCGGCCTTCGACTACTGCCTCCACGGCAAGGGCGGCGCCGCCCCCTCCATCGACACCGCCATGCACGGCCTGGTCGACGCCGCGCACGTTGACCACCTGCATCCGGACTCCGGGATCGCCATCGCCACAGCAGCCGACGGCGAAGCGCTGACGCAGAAGATCTTCGGCTCCAAGGTGGTCTGGGTGCCCTGGCGCCGTCCGGGCTTCCAGCTCGGCCTGGACATTGCGGCCATCAAGGAAGCCAACCCGCAGGCGATCGGCACCATCCTCGGCGGCCACGGCATCACTGCCTGGGGCGTCACGTCCGAGGAAGCCGAGGCCAACTCGCTGTGGATCATCGAAACCGCTGAAGCCTTCATCGCCGGAAATGGCCGGGAGGACCCCTTCGGCGCCGTGCTGCCGGGCTACTCGCCGCTGAGCGAAGCCGAACGCCGCGCCAAGGCAGCCGCCCTGGCTCCGGTCATCCGCGGCCTGGCCTCCACCGACAAGCCGCAGGTGGGGCACTTCACCGACGACGCCGTCGTCCTGGACTTCCTGGCACGTGCCGAACACCCGCGCCTGGGTGCCCTGGGCACCTCCTGCCCGGACCACTTCCTGCGCACCAAGGTCAAGCCGCTGATCCTGGACCTGCCGGCCAACGCCTCCATCGAGGACAGCATTGCCCGGCTGAAGGAGCTGCACGAGCAGTACCGCGCCGACTACCGGGCGTACTATGACCGCCACCGCAGCGAAGACTCGCCGGCGATGCGCGGCGCCGACCCCGCCGTCGTCCTCGTTCCCGGCGTGGGCATGTTCACCTACGGTGCCAACAAGCAGACCGCTCGCGTGGCCGGCGAGTTCTACACCAATGCCATCAACGTCATGCGCGGCGCCGAAGCCATTTCCACTTACGCTCCGATCGAGGAATCCGAAAAGTTCCGGATCGAGTACTGGGCGCTGGAGGAAGCCAAGCTGGCGCGTTTGCCGAAGCCGAAGTCCCACGCCACGCGCATCGCCCTGGTGACGGGTGCTGCCTCGGGCATCGGCAAGGCCATCGCCACGCGTCTGGCTGCCGAGGGCGCCTGCGTGGTCATCGCGGACCTGAACCTGGAGAACGCCGAAGCGGTGGCCGCCGAACTGGGCGGCTCCGACGTCGCCGTCGGCGTGCAGGCGGACGTGACCGATGAAGCGCAGGTGCAGGCGGCCATCGACGCCACCGTCCTCGCCTTCGGCGGCCTGGACCTGGTGGTCAACAACGCCGGCCTGTCCATCTCCAAGCCGCTGCTGGAAACCAGCGAGAAAGACTGGGACCTGCAGCACAACGTCATGGCCAAGGGTTCCTTCTTTGTCTCCAAGGCTGCGGCCAAGGTGCTGATCGACCAGGACATGGGCGGGGACATCATCTACATCTCCTCCAAGAACTCGGTCTTCGCCGGGCCCAACAACATCGCCTACTCCGCCACCAAGGCCGACCAGGCACACCAGGTGCGCCTGCTGGCCGCCGAGCTGGGGGAGCACGGCATCAAGGTCAACGGCATCAACCCCGACGGCGTGGTCCGCGGCTCCGGCATCTTCGCCGGCGGCTGGGGCGCCAAGCGTGCTGCGGTCTACGGCGTGCCCGAGGAAGAGCTGGGCAAGTTCTACGCCCAGCGCACCCTGCTCAAGCGCGAGGTGCTTCCGGAAAACGTCGCCAACGCGGTGGCGGTGCTGACCGGCGAGGACCTCTCGCACACCACCGGCCTGCACATTCCGGTTGACGCCGGCGTGGCGGCGGCCTTCCTGCGATGAACGCGAACACGCCGGACACGCGGACTGCGGCCGGCGTGTTTGCCGCCGTCGACATTGGTGCCTCATCCGGCCGGGTCATCCTCGGCCGGATGGGGCCCGGCGGTCCCGCCCTGGAGACCGTGCACCGGTTTCCCAACGGTGTCCGGGAAATCGACGGGGCGCTGCGCTGGGACCTGCGTGGAATTTTTGACGAGGTCCTCACCGGACTCTCCCTGGCCGCCGCACGGACGGCGGAGGGCGGCGAGCGGATCGTCAGCATCGGAATCGACACCTGGGCGGTGGACTACGGACTGATCGACGCCGACGGCGCCATGGCGACCCTGCCGCACAGCTACCGCGACGGCCGGACCGCCGCCGTCGTGCCGCTGGTGCACGAAAAGCTGGCGGAAGCGGCCCTGTACGCGACGACCGGCCTGCAGCATCTTCCCTTTAACACGCTCTACCAGCTGGCCTGCGAGTCCGAGCTGGCCGGGCGGCAGGCGCTCCTGATTCCTGACCTGCTGGCCTTCTGGCTCACCGGGAAAAGACGCACTGAGGAAACCAATGCCTCCACCACCGGCCTCTTTGATGCCGTGGCGGGGGAGTGGGCCCCGGAGTTCCTCTCCGCCCTGGGACTGCCGGCAAACCTATTTCCGGAGCTGATTGCGCCGGGGCAGACGGTGGGCGTCCTGCTGCCGGCGGTGGCCGAGCGCACCGGCCTGCCCGCCGGCACTCCCGTGGTGGCGGTGGGTTCGCACGACACTGCCTCGGCAGTGGCGGCGGTGCCCGCGCTGCAGCCCGGATTCGCGTACATCTCCTCGGGAACCTGGTCACTGGCCGGGATCGAACTGGCGCAGCCGGTCCTCACTGAAGCCAGCCGCAGCGCCAACTTCACCAATGAACGCGGTGTTGATGCCACCATCCGCTATCTGCGCAACGTCGGCGGCCTGTGGCTGCTGAGCGAATCAATGCGCACCTGGGCCGAAGCCGGCGTCGATCCGGAGCTGCCTGACCTGCTGGCCGCTGCCGCCCAGCTGCCGCCCGGCGGGCCGCTGATTGACGTGGACGCCGACGAGTTCATTGCGCCAGGGCAGATGCCCGGCCGGATCCGCGCCGCGGTGACGGCCTCCGGCGGGGTGCTGCCGGAGGATCCGGCGGCGGTGACCCGCTGCATCCTGGATTCCCTGGCGGCCGCCTACGCCCGCACCCTCTCCCGGGCGGCCGAACTGTCCGGCCAGGACATCGACGTCGTGCACATTGTCGGGGGCGGCTCGCAGAACTCGCTGCTGTGCCAGCTGACGGCCGACGCCACCGGGCTGCCGGTGATTGCCGGTCCGGTGGAAGCAACAGCGCTGGGCAACGTGCTGGTGCAGGCGCGGGCCGCCGGAGCCGTGTCAGGCTCCCTGGCCGATCTGCGCCGGCTCGTCGCGGAGAGTTCGCCGACGGTTACCTATCGGCCTGCAGCCCGACCATTGCGGCGCTTTGGTTCCAGAGCCGGGTAGCGAGCGCGGCGTCGTACGCGTCCTTGTTGGCAGTGGAGATCTTGCGCTTGTAGTAGTACTTGCCGGACTGCCAGTCCTCTCCGGGCACCGAGGTGGCCAGCCACACCAGTGTCTGGGCGCCCTGGTCCGGCGAGATCAGGAACCGGTTCAGCGCGGTCCGGTACATCACGCGCATGGTGCTGGTGGATCCTGCGGCGAAGGACGACGCCACGCCGCCCGGATGGAAGGCCGCAGCTGAAATGCCCTGCCCGCGGTATCTGGCGTCCAGCTCTCGGGTGAAGAGGATGTTCGCCAGCTTGGCATTGCCGTAGGCGCGGTTCGGGCTGTACTTGCGGCGGGCTTCCAGATCGTCGACGTCGAAGTGCGCGAAGAGGCTGTTGGCCACGCTCGAGGTGTTGATGACGCTGGCGCCGGATTTCGTCAGGCGGTCCAGCAGCAGGTTGGTGAGCAGGAACGGTGCGAGGTGGTTCACCTGCAGCGTCTTCTCATGGCCGTCGACTGTCTCTTCGCGCTTGCCCATGATGCCTCCGGCGTTGTTCGCCAGGACGTCGATCCGCGGATACCGCTCGAGCAGGGTTTCAGCGAGGGCGCGGACGTCGTCGAGCCGGGCAAAATCCGCCAGCAGGTAATCGCTGTCCAGCTCTCGGGCCACCGCTGCGGTTTTTTCCGGCGACCGGCCGACGACGACGACGCGGTTGCCGAGGCTGCGCAGGCTTCGGGCCGCGGCGGCACCGATGCCGTCACTGGCGCCGGTGATGACAATGGTTCGCTCTGACACGGAGGGCCTTTCGGGCGGTGCGGGACGGGGATGGGGGACCGGAGATGGGGGACGGGGGTGGGGGACGGGGATGGGGGACGGGGAAGCGGGAGGAACCCCGGCTTCCAGTATTGCCCCGCGTGCGCGATTGGCCAACGAAAGGGATGCTCCGGATGCTGGGCGGAGAATTTCCGCCTGCCGGGGCCAATGGCCGGCGTTTCAGCGCCGCGGGCCTTGGCCGCCGTGGAAATCGGCCGGTCCCCAAGGCGGCATAATCAAGGGGTGGCGCGGAGAACAGACGTGAGGGACCGGCTTGAAGCAGCTATCGATGAATCTGCCGCATTGGCGGGATTCACGTTGGACAGTGCACAGACGGTGGTCCGGGACCGGCTCCTGGCCCTCGGCGTCGAGCTGTTTGCACCCCGAATAAGACGTTCCAAGACACGGGGCGATAGTGCCGCGCGCCTGGATGTCCAGGGCCTCTACGTCTGGGGCGAGGCAGGCCGCGGCAAGTCCTGGTTGCTGAACGCCTATTTCCGGGCCCTTCCCACCGAGGCGAAACTCCGTGTCCACTTCCATGGATTCCTGGACCAGCTTCACCGCCGGATCCATGAGCTCAGGGGAGAGCCGAACGCCGTCGAGCGTGCCGTCCGGGAGCTCACCGCCGGACTGAAGCTCCTGTACTTCGATGAGTTCCATGTGCATGACCCGGCCGACGCCACCCTGCTGACGAAACTCCTGCGTGCGCTTTTCGACGCCGGCATCGTCCTGCTGGCCAGTTCCAATTACGCACCCCGGTCGCTGCTGCCGGATCCGCAATGGCATCACATGTTCGAACCGGGCATTGACCTGATTCTGGCCAACATGGAAGTCCTGAGGCTCGAGGGAACGGAAGACTACCGGGAACGGCCACGGAAATCCGTTTCAGGATTCCGGTCCGGACACTGGATTAGCCTGAAGTCGGACCTCCGACAGGACCCCCGGCCGGGCGCCGCCGGTCTTCAATTGCCGCAAGCTTCGGAAGCTTCGGAACTTACGGTCGGCAGCAGGCAGTTTCCGGTTGCTGCCCGGCGCGGCAACGAACTGTGGATCACCTTCGACCAGCTGTGCGGGACCCCAACCTCAACGATCGAGTACCTGAAATGGTCTCGGGAGTTCGACTCCTGGGTGGTTCTGGATCTTCCATCCTTTGCCGACACCGATGCGCAGGCTCAACAGCGGCTGATCAACGTTGTTGATGTCCTCTGCGATGCCGATGTCCGGATGACCATCACCTCGCCGCTGTCGATCGACGACTTCCGCTTGACCGTGGACAGGCGGCCGGACGCCTTCCGGATGGTGAGCCGCCTGCAGCTGCTGCAAAAGCCCTGACCGCGGGGGCCGATGCGCTCCGTTCAGGAAAGGGCTCGGCCGGTTGCCTTTTATCCGGCGTGCGGTTTCGGTTTCAGGATCCTGCAGGCAGCCGCAACGGCTGCGTCGCGCCGGCGCGGGGAGCCGGAAGCCTCCTCCGGCTCGCCGGTGAACAATGACTGGGGTGACTGCGCCCAGGCTGTCGCGAGCGACAGGAGCAGGACGACCAGGTCATCCGGATCCCAGCCCGGGTCGATGATTCCCTGCTCCTGGGCACTGACGATGTCCTCAGTGGTCGGTCCGGGACGGCCGCAGGGGGTTTGGGGAGCCAGCCCGGGTTCGTTTTCCAATCGCGCCCAGTCAAGCATGCGCAGGTGGTCGGGGTTCTCCGTCGCGTGGTCAAACATGGCGCTGACAAAGCCGGGCAGGTCGTGGGCGTCACGGGGAATCCGTTCCGTCGTCTCCTGCATGTTGACCTCCAGCACCGCGGTGAAGAGTGAGCGCTTGTCACCGAAATAGGCGTAGAGGCGCTCCTTGCTCGCCCGGGCCTCAGCGGCAATCCGGTCCACGCGGGCACCGGCCAATCCGTAGCGGGCAAACTCTGTTCGTGCTGCCGCAAGGATTCGGGCCCGGGTAGCTTCGCCGTCGGTTCTCATACCTGTAGTCTAGCTAAGCCAACCAACTAGTTCGTTTGATTGAGGATTTCCCCTACATGGACCGCACGACCACCGCCGGACTGCCTCCGGCCGTTGACCACTCCGCCCATCCGCACCGATGGATGCTTCTTGCCGTCCTGGCGCTGGCCCAGTTGATGGTGGTCCTGGACGGGACCATCGTCAACATCGCCCTGCCGGATGCCCAGCGCGAGCTTGGCATGTCCGACGGTGACCGCACCTGGGTGGTCACCATTTACGCCCTGGCCTTCGGTTCGCTTCTGCTGCTTGGTGGCCGCATCGCCGACTACTGGGGCCGCAAGCGCACCTTCATGGTGGGCATGCTCGGCTTTGCCGTCGCCTCCGCGTTGGGTGGCTTTGCTGAAAGCACCGAAGTCCTCCTGGCCGCCCGCGGCCTGCAGGGCGCCTTCGCTGCGCTTCTGGCTCCGGCCTCCCTGGCCATCCTCACCATCACCTTCCCCTCGGGCAAGGACCGCATCAAGGCGTTTGCCGTCTACGGTGCGATCGGCGGCGGTGGCGCCGCAATCGGCCTGCTGCTCGGCGGCGTCCTGACGCAGTACGCGTCCTGGAACTGGTGCCTGCTCGTGAACGTGCCGATCGCCGTCGTCGCCATTGCCGCCGGCCTGCCGCTGATCCGCGAGAGCAAGGCCCACGGCAATACGCGCTACGACCTGCCCGGTGCCATTCTCGTGGTCGCCGGCCTGGCTTCGCTTGTGTACGGATTCGCCCAGGCTGAAGAAGGCTGGGCCCGCCTGGAGACCATCGGTTTCCTCGTCGCCGGCGTCGTCATCCTCGCCCTCTTTGTGTTCGTGGAATCCAAGGTGGCCAATCCGCTGCTGCCCCTGCGCGTCCTCACCAACCGGGTCCGCGGCGGAGCGTTCCTGGTCTCGACCCTGACCGGCGCCGCGCTGCTGGGCGGCATCCTGTTCCTGGTCTTCTACTTCCAGATTGTCCTGGGCTACTCGCCGCTGAAGTCCGGCCTGGCATCGCTGCCCATGACGCTGGCCATCACGGCCGGCGCCGGCGTGCTGTCCAAGTTCCTGCCCCGCACCGGCGTTCGCCTGCCCATGACGCTGGGTCCGGTGGTCGGCGCCGTCGGCCTCTTCTGGCTGTCCTTCATTACGGTTGAAGGCAACTACGCCCTGGAGGTCCTGCCGGGACTGGTTCTCCTGGGCTTCGGACTCGCGATGATCTTTGTTCCGCTGCAGAACGTTGCGCTGGCGGGCATTGACGAGCACGACGCCGGCGTTGCCAGTGCCGCTGTCTCCGCCACTCAGCAGATCGGCGGTTCCATTGGTACCGCGCTCTTCACTGCGATCTACACCGCTGCTGTTTCGGACTACCTCAGCAACAGCGCCGAACGCCTGCCCGTCACACAGCTGGAAGCCCTGGTCAGCGGCTACTCGTCGGCCTTCATCTGGGCCGGTGCAGCCATCCTTCTGGCCGCTCCGATCAGCTACTTCATGATCCGGCTGTCCAAGAAGGACCTCATGGACGTTCCGGCCGTTCCGCACGTCGGCTAGTCCTGCAACAACTCATGTCCCGGCGTTTGGTCGCGGGCGTGGACCGGCTTCCGCTTTTGCGGGGGAGCCGGTCCACTGCTGGTTAAGTCGCGGGTTGGGGTGGGTTGGCGCGCCGGGCGGCTCGGCTGGCGTCGTCGGCTGTGCCCGTCGTCGGAGGTCGGCCGGCCGTTGTGGGAGGTCAGCCCGGTGCCTGGGCCAGCCAATCGTCGTTGTGGGCCAGCCAGGCGCGTGGGCCAGCCCCCGTCGTCGTCGGCCGTCCCCCGTCGTGGGCCGTCCCCCGTCGCGGGCCAGCCTCCGTCGTCGTCGGCCGTGCCCGCCGCTTAGTCGAGGTGGAAAACCTCGGGGATGGCGACCATTGCCTCATCGGGACGCCGGCCGTCCAGGGGTGCAAACAGGTCTCCCATGGAGGCCTGCCAAGTTGCGTTGATCTCGCGCTTGTCCATGGCGGCTTGGGCGGCGGCAAAGTCCTCGGTTTCCAAGTAGCCGATCAGCATGCCGTCCGGCTTCAGGAAGAGGCTGTAGTTGTGCCAGCCGGTTTCCCGCAGTGCCTGTTGCATCTCGGGCCAGACCTCGGAGTGCCGCTTCCGGTACTCGTCCATGCATTCGGGACGGACCTGAAGTGTAAAGCAAACCCGCTGCATGGGAACCTCCAAAATCATGACGGACGCTGTTTTAGCTTCCGCCGGGGGTGTGGTAATGCGTGTCGAGTCTAACATTGAATCGTTTTTATGAAACGTTCCAAAGACTTCGCCCGGGTCGGAAATACCGGGGGACCGCAAAGATCAGGCGACACAACGGCGTGCGTATAGGCAGCAAGGAAACCAAAGGTTGGAAGGCCACCATTCTCGGTGGCGATGTCCAACTACATCGAAGCGGGATCGATCATTGCGATGCTTCGAGCCTGTCCCTTTGGCAGGAATACCTCGGCATCGACAACTACCTTTGCCCGGAGGCCTTTGTGGTCTCGGAACCCGGCCGTCAGGTCGGGTTCCACTTTCGTTGAGGAGAGTGGCACTTCGGCTTCATCGTGACGTCTGAAGTCGCCTCTCGGCCACGCCGCCACGGTGCTTGACTGCCGGAGCACTCTGCCCGCGGGCACGGGACCTGCCGTTCGCCCTATCCCGCCCTACCGCTGCCCACGAACGGTCGGCTTCCAGATCGATAGACGTGCGCCCCTGTGCAATTTATGCACGAGGCGGCGCTGGCAGTTGACTGGCTGGTGCGGACCAGATCCGCTGGCTAGGTAGTCCGTCGAAAAAGCTGGCTAGGTAGTCCGTCGAAAAAGACGGGTATTTGTGGGCCCCCAAATCGGTCTGTTTGGGGTTGTTTTGGGCCTTTTCCGAGACGGAAATGTCAGTGCCGGGTGAAAGGCTTTAGTCATGGATCAGAACGGATCTTCGACCGGGACTCCCGGCACCGGCGATGAGGCTGCAGCTTGCAGCCGGTTCGTCTTTGTCGCCGAGCCTGGGGTGGCCGGAGGTGAGCCGGGTGATGGGTTTACCGGATCCCTGGTCCTGCAGGGGGTGGAGTCGTTGACTGAGGAGCAAACCGGGACGGTGTTGGCCCGGCTCAATCATTTGTCGCGGTGGGTGCAGGCGCAGCAGGCTCGGGTCCTGTCCCGGCTGCAGACCGTCTACGAGGACGAGACCCTATCCGTTACCGGGTTGCGGGACGCGGAGATGGCGTTCAGTCTCGCCGCGGAGGAAGCCGCGACCATTCTGGGAGTGCCCACCGGTACGGGAAGGCGTTGATGAGTCAGGCCGGTGATCTCTGCACCAGGAACACGGCCACACTGCAGGCGTTGGAGTCCGGGCACATCAGTTACGGGCACGCGGAGACCTTGGTGGAGCAGTGTGCGGGCGTGGTACCGGCGGAGCTGCCCGGGTTCGAAGCCGAGCTGCTGGGGATGGCTGCGGGCCAGACCAGAACCCAGTTCCGGGTGAAGGCGCAGCGGCTGCGGGAGCAGTACTATCCGGAAACCATCGTTCAGCGGCAGTTGACGGCGTTTGAGCAGCGGACGGTGTGGGTGCGTCCGGAGCCGGACGGGATGTCCTGGCTCTCTGCGTTACTGCCGGCCGAGAAAGCCCAAGCGATTTTTACTCAGCTTAGTGTTGCGGCCCGGGGTGAGCAGGCCGCCGGGGATCCCCGGTCGGTGGATCAGTTGCGCACGGACATTCTCACGGACTTACTCGGCGGCCACGACCATGAATGCGGGAACGACTGCAACAGTGGTGGCGGCCGTGGCAAAGGCAGCAAAGGCGGCCGTGGCCGGAAGGGCGGAGACAGCGGCGGCACTGGCGCAGGCGCGGGAGCAAAGAGGGGCAAGGGCCGTCGCAAGGGTTCCGGCTCCGGCAACAAGGCCAGCAGCCAAGGTGAGGGTTCCGGCTCTGACACCGGATCCGATACCGATACCGGGGCCGGATCCGGGAAGGGGTCCGGGTCCTGCCGTATTGGCCATGGTCCCCGGGCTCGGACGGAGATTCTGGTGCTGATCAACGCCGAAACCCTCTTCGGAGCCGATGACCAGCCGGCGGAACTGAACGGATACGGACCGATCAGTCCCGTAACGGCCCGGGGGATGGCTCGGGAAGCGGCGAAATGGACACCGGTGGAACGCGACCCGGACACCGAAGAGATCCTGCGGGTCGGAAAACGACGGAAGGTCCCCGACGGATTGAAGCGGGTTCTGCGGGTGCGGGACGGAACGTGCCGCTTCCCGGGGTGCCGGACCAATGCGGTGATTTCCGAGATCGACCACACCAAACCGTGGGCGCAGGGCGGGCCGACGGATCATGACAATCTGGAGCATTTGTGCCGGCGGCATCACATGTTCAAAACCGAAGGGTTCTGGAAAGCCCGGCAACCCAGCCCCGGGGTGATTGAGTGGACCTCACCCGGTGGCCGAAGGTACCGGACCGAACCGGACCTCACCCTGGCATCGACAACTACAGGCGACGACAGCTTGCGGCCTCAGGACGAGCAGATCAACAGTACGGTGAATCCGGACGACAAAGCTCCGTCCATCCCAGACGATCCGGATGACTACGGAGACAACCCGCCACCCTTCTAGCTGTAAGTCTCGCCGCCCCGCCGCCGTTGCGATCGGTGGAATCTCCTGCCCGCCTCAGGCAGCCCGCCTCAGTCAGCCAGCCGGCTCAGCGGAACCCGCCATCGGTGCTCAGCACCTGTCCGATCATCCAGCGGCCCTCGTCGCTGACGAGCCAGGCGATCAGGCGGGCAGGATCATCGGGCTCTCCGAATCGGCCGCCCGGAAAGCGGGAAAGCACCTCTTGTAGAACTTCAGGCGGACGGTCGGCAGTATCAATGTCCAGATAGCCGGTATTCACCGGACCCGGGTTCACGGTATTCAGGATGATGCCGCGGCGGACAAGATCCGCTGCCACTGACGGCGTGATCCCGGCAAGGGCGGCCTTCGACGTGGCATAGGCAATTTCGTTTTCCATCACCCCGCCGTTGACCTGCCCGGAGGTCATCCAGATGACTCGGCCGCCGATCCGTCCGTCGTGCTGCTCGGCGAAAGCGCGCGTGGCCAGGAGCGTTGAGCGGGCATTGACCTGCCAATGGCCATCCAGCTTCTCCGCGGTCATTTCCTCCAGCGGTCCATCGCTGCCGCTGCGGGCATGGTTGCAGATCAGAATGTCCAGATGCCCCAGCTCGGACACAGCCTTTTCGATCAGCTGCCCGGCGCCGTCGGCCTCCGCCAAATCGATGCTCTCGTGAGCCAGCCGCGCACCGTCCGTCAGCTGGGACCGCAGGGCGCCGACGACGTCGGCAATCGGGTCGGCACCCCAGGGCTGCTCAACATCGTGCGGGGAATAGTGTGCCAGGAACAGGTTTGCACCCATCTGTGCCAGTCGGGAGGCGACGGCAAAGCCGATGCCCTGCCGGCGGCTAACGCCCGTGATGACGGCGGTCCGTCCGGCCAACGGAAACGCGATGTTCATGAGATCCTCAGGGCTGGAACGGAACGGAAAAGTGAAAACGGCGGACCTGCATAGCCGGCGGTTTCTAGAGTTTGACGCACACCGCATCCAGCCATGCTTCAGCGATGGCCGCATGGCCCTGTGCCGTGGGATGGACGCCGTCGTCGGCCAGGGATTCGGGTGCGGCACCCGCTGCAACAAGCGAGTTCAGGACCTCGTCCGTCCGGACGAGGACGGCCCCGAACTCCTTGGCCAGACGCCGGACGGCCGCGATCTTGGGATCCAGATCCTGCCGCCAGGTCTGCTGCTCAGCAGTCACCGGCAGCAGGAACGGCTCCATGAGGACGACGACGGCGTCAGGCGCCAGCCGCTCCAGCAAAGCCCGGTACCTGGCCAGGAAAGTCGCCTCATCTGTCTTCTGGCCGGCATCGTAGCGGCGCCAGGTGTCGTTAATGCCGATCATGACCGACACCACCTGCGGAGTTTCAGCCAGTACCTCGGCATCCCAGCGCCGGGCGAGATCCTCGATGCGGTCTCCTCCGACACCCCGGTTGACGACGGCGGCTCCGGCCAGGGAGGCACTCTCGGCCAGCAGGCGGACATAGCCGTCACCCAGTCCTCCGCCGACACCAGCCAGCCGGTCGCAGTCGGTGACGCTGTCGCCTGCGAACACGATGCGGTGCCCGTCAAATAGCCGTGCTGCGTCTGCCATGGGTTCTCCTAGAGGTAGTGGATGTAATGCAGATCACTTACCTTAGTCGGCAAATCGGCGAGGGCCGACCTGCCCTGCCGCGAGAGTTCACGTACGGGGCGGAGCATCACCGGGGGAAGCGGAAACGGGTGACGTCCGAAAACCGCCGGTTATGTTGGCCCGGGGATGCTGTACTGGAGCTGTGATCACCGACTTGAGGCCGAAGCGTTCCGGACCAGACTCGTTCGGCGGACCAGCATGCACCCCGGGCGATCCGCTCTTCGCCCAGCGTTACCGCGCCATCGATGCGCGCGATACCCGCTTCGACGGCCAGTTCTTCACCGCCGTGTCCTCCACGGGCATCTATTGCAGGCCCTCGTGCCCGGCGCGCACTCCGAAACCGAAAAACGTCACGTTCTATCTGACCTCCGCGGCGGCGCACGGGGCCGGGTTCCGGGCCTGCAAGCGGTGCCTGCCGGACGCGGCTCCGGGTTCTCCGGAGTGGAACCTCCGACGCGACGCGGCCGGCAGGGCCATGCGTCTGATAACAGACGGCGTCGTGGACCGGGAAGGTGTTCCCGGTTTGGCTGCACGCCTTGGCTGCACACCCCGGCACATCCACCGGCTGTTGGTGGCGGAGCTTGGTGCCGGACCGCTGGCGCTGGCCCGTGCAGGGCGGGCCCAAACAGCCCGATCGCTGCTGGTGGACAGCGAACTGCCGATGTCACAGGTGGCGTTCGCAGCGGGCTTCGGTTCGGTGCGGCAGTTTAATGAGACCGTGCAGAACGTGTTTGCTGCACGGCCGGGTGAGCTGCGCACCCGGTTCCGCCGTTCCCGCAGAACGGCGCCGGGCACCCGGCAGGCGCCGGGCACCCAGCAGGCGCCGGGCACCCGGCCGGAGCCGGACGCCGGCCCTCGTGAACGTGTGCACCTCGACCTGGATCTGCCGGTGCGCCAGCCGTTTGACGCGCCGGGGATTTTCCGGTTCCTTGCGGTGCGCGCGGTTCAGGGGGTGGAGACGGCCGACCTCACGGACCCCAGGCAGTTGCGGTATGCCCGGACACTCGCGCTTCCGCAGGGCCCCGGAGCCATTGACCTCATCGCAATAAAGACATCCGCTGCCGGCTGGAGGCTGCGGGTGCGCCTGGAGCTCACATCGCCCGCCGACGTCGTACCCGCGGTGGCCCGGGTGCGCCGTTTGCTGGACCTCGACGCAGACCCGGCCGCCGTCGACGCCGCACTGGCGGGGGACCCCGCGCTTGCCGCGCTGGTTGCCAGCACCCCGGGCATCAGAGTCCCCGGGGCTGTGGATCCGCAGGAGCTCGTCGTGCGGGCGCTCGTCGGCCAGCAAATCTCGGTGGCCGCCGCCCGCACCCACCTCAGCCGGCTTGCGGCATTGGCCGGGTCGCCCTACAGCTCTGCGATTCCGGACCTGATCCGGCTGTTCCCCGCGCCGGCGGAAATTGCGGCAGCGGTGCCCGAGCCTGTTCCCGGAGCGGACCTTGACCCGGACCGTCCGCTGCGGCTTCCCGGGCGGGCCGTTCGCGCCGTCCTCGCAGCGGCGAGTGCCCTGGCCGCCGGAGAGCTGGACGTGCAGGTGGGGGCCGATCCGGAAGTTCTGCGTGCCCAACTGGTGTCCCGTCCGGGAATCGGCCCCTGGACTGCCGCCTACATCGCCATGCGGGTACTCGGAGATCCCGACGCGTGGCTGGTGGGGGACGTTGCTCTCATCGCCGGTGCGAAAGCCACCGGCCTGCTCGATGCGGGCGGATCGAAGGCAGCGGCCCACCGCGCGCTGGCCGCCCGTGCCGCGGACTGGGCTCCGTGGCGTTCCTATGCGGCGATGCACCTGTGGCAGGCAGCCGCTGGCAGGGCCAGCCGGTCGCCGGGGGAGGCGCCGTGAGTGGAGAGCGCCGAGGCAGCTGCGGCGACAGCCTGTTCGAATTCGCCGAAGGTGAGGCGGGTGCCGCCGTCCACTACGGGGGTGCGGTCCGGAAAACGATGTGCGGTGCGCCGCGGCAGGTCATCGAGGGAGGCTGCGGGACTCGCGGGCTGGCGGCGATGGAAATGGAAAAGCTGACACTGGACCCCCGGAGTTGAATGCTTCCCGCTGCGCACACCCGGTGCGGCTGCGGACCTGTTGGCCCACAATCTGCCGCACCGAGGTGGCGCCGGAAAAGATCTGCCGGAGTGCGTTTTGGCGGTCCTTAGGCCTTCTGCACCGTGATGGACCACTCCGCCGGGCCGATCTTGGAGAAGTCGGTGACCGGGTAGCCGCTTTCGGCTGCCCAGCGCGGGATGGCGTCAGTGGCCTGCGTGCAGTCAAAGTGGATGACCAGCTCATCGCCGGTGGCCAGGGTGGTCATTGCGTCCTTGGCTTCGACCAGGGGAAAGGGGCAGACCTGACCGTTGGTTTCGAGGGTTACTTGTGCCATGTTGATGTTCTTCCTTTCAGGAGGAAACGGTGGTTGGAACGGGAGAAGGTGTTCGATTGGCCGCCGGCCGGCGCTTCATGATGGTGAGCCGTGCAGCGAGGCCGGTGCCCAGGATCATGCAGACCAGGGCCGTCCAGCCCTGGAAGCTGAACTGTGCGGTCTCGACCATCGCGTTGCCGATGGTGCAGCCGCCGGCCAGTGCAGCGCCGACACCCATCATTGCGCCGCCGCCCAGGCTCTTGAGCACGGTGTTGGCGTCCGGAACGCGGATCCGGAATTCACCGCTGCCCTTGGCCGCGATGAAGGAGCCCACCAGGATTCCGAGAACCAGGAAGACGCCCCAGTCCACCAGTTCGGGGTCGCCGGTCACGAGGTAATTGACCAGGTTCGAGGACGGGGTGGTGATGCCCAGGCCTGCTTCGCGGCCGGTGGCCCAGCTCAGCGGCCAGGCGGCGATCGCGATCAGCCCGATGACCAGTGCCGTGGCGAAGGCATTCCACGGCTTCTCGAACAGCAGGTGTGCCAGACCGCTCTTCGACGCCGGAGGGGTTGCCATCTTGAACTTCGGCTTTTTCAAGTGATGGCGGACGGCCAGGGCGACGGCGCCCGTGAGAAGGGCCACCAAGACCCAGGGGGAGACATTCAGCACGGAATAGAAGTTGCTCTGCTCCACGGTGACCGACCGCATCGAGGTCGTGAATCCTGCCAGCGGGCCCGTCTTCATCACGGCGGCAAACAGGGCATACGTGATCAGGGCCAGCCAGCTGCCCACCAGGCCTTCGCCGGCACGGTAATACGTACCCGTTGCGCAGCCGCCGGCCAGCACGATGGCGTAACCGAAGATGAAGCCGCCCACAATGGTGGCAAGCCACGGGAAGGGCCCGGAATCCAGTGAGATGACGCCGGCGGCATCGAGGGCGAACACGCCGATGCTCTGCACTGCAACGACCACCATGAAGGCGGTCAGCCAGCGGGTGTTGCGCGTGACCCAGATGTCGCGGAAGGCGCCGGTGACGCAAAAGCGTCCGCGCTGCATCACAAAGCCCAGGGCAATGCCGATGAACAGGCCGGAAATAAGCATGGCAGTATTCCCCTTCCGGGGTGGGAGAAGAAGTGGGGCACGAAAGGTGCGGCGCAGCAGGCGGAAGTGGAAGGCGCCTGCAGTCCATCAACGCTAGTGCCCCGGGCCGGAGCCCGGCAAAGAATGTGGCGCCGCGTGAAGAGCAGTGAAGCCCCGTGACCCGGAGGGAATAAAATCTCTCCGAACATGCCCCTAGTAATTACTAGGTAGTCCAAGTAAATTGGGCGTCCACGGTACCAATGAAGGGCAGGGCATGTTCGAACTCACAGCGGATCAACAGGCAATCAGGGACATGGTGCGGAATTTTGCCGCGGATGCCCTCGCCCCCAACGCCGCCAAATGGGATGAGACCAAGCACTTTCCCGTCGACGTCCTTGCCCAGGCCGGAGAGCTCGGCATGGGTGGAATTTATGCCTCCGAGGAGCACGGCGGATCGGGTCTTTCGCGGACCGATGCGGTGGTGATTTTCGAGGAGCTTTCCAAAGCTGATCCCTCCATTGCCGCCTACATCTCCATCCACAACATGGTGGCCTGGATGATCGACACCTTTGGCAACGATGAACAGCGCGCCCGCTGGGTTCCGGAGCTCGCGTCCATGCAGGCGCTGGGCAGCTACTGCCTGACGGAACCGGGGGCGGGCTCCGATGCAGCGGCCCTGACCACCCGGGCGGAACGCGACGGCGACCACTACGTGCTCAACGGCGTCAAACAGTTCATCTCGGGAGCCGGTGCCTCCAGCTACTACATCGTAATGGCGCGCACCAGCGGCACCGGCCCGCGCGGCATCAGCGCCATAGTTGTTCCGGCCGACACCCCGGGCCTGTCCTTCGGCCCCGCGGAACGCAAAATGGGCTGGAACGCGCAACCCACCGGCCAGGTGATCTTCACCGACCTGCGGGTTCCCGTGGCCAACCGGCTGGGCGAGGAGGGAGCCGGGTTTGGCATCGCGATGAAGGGACTGAACGGCGGGCGCCTGAACATGGGGGCCTGCTCCCTGGGCGGGGCGCAGACAGCCCTGGACAAGACCGTGGCGTACCTGAAGGAACGCAGTGCCTTCGGCAAGCCGCTCATCGAGCAGTCCTCGCTGCTGTTCCGGCTGGCGGACATGGAAATGAAGCTCCAAACCGCACGCACCATGCTGTGGCGCGCCGCTGATGCGCTGGACCGCGGCGCTCCCGACGTCGTTACGCTTTGCGCCATTGCCAAGCGGGTGGCAACCGACAATGCGTTCGCTGTGGCCAATGACGCGCTGCAGCTGCACGGCGGCTACGGCTACCTCTCGGAATACGGCCTGGAAAAGATTGTCCGGGACCTGCGGGTCCATCAAATACTGGAAGGCTCCAACGAAATCATGCAGCTAATTGTTGGCCGGACGCTGGCGGAGGCCTGAAATGACCGAAACCCCCGTACCTGCCCAAACCCCCGTACCCACTGAAATTGCCGAGCCGGAGGTCCGCATCGAACGCAGCGGACACCTGGGCCGGATTATCCTGAACCGGCCCCGGGCCATCAACGCGCTGACCGCCACCATGGTCTCCCTGATCCGCAGCGCCCTGGACGAGTGGGAGCACGACGACGGCGTGGCCACCGTCCTGCTGTCCGGCGCGGGGGAGCGCGGGCTGTGTGCCGGGGGAGACATCGTGGCCATCTACCGGGACGCGGGCAACGGCGGAGCGGAATCGGCCCGGTTCTGGGCCGAGGAGTACGAACTCAACGCGCGGATCAGCAACTATCCCAAACCCTATGTGGCGCTGATGGACGGGATCGTCCTGGGCGGCGGCGTCGGCGTCTCCGCCCACGGCCGTTACCGGGTGGTCACCGAGCGCACCAAGGTGGGCATGCCCGAAACGGGCATCGGCTTTGTTCCCGACGTCGGCGGCACCTATCTGCTGTCCCGTGCGCCCGGTGAGCTGGGCACTCATGCAGCCCTCACCGCAGCGACCATGACCGGCCCGGATGCCCTGCTCCTGGGGCTGGCCGACATCTACATGGACAGCAGCCGGCTGGAGGACCTGACGGCCGCGCTCGCGGAAAAGCCGGCCGAGGAGGTCCTGCAGGATTTCGCACAGCAGGCACCGGAAGCACCGCTCGCCGCCGAGCAGCAGTGGATAGACGCCTGCTACGGGCACGACGACGTCGAGACCATCGTGGATGCCCTGCTCCGTTCGGAGGATGAGGCCGCGAACCGTGCCGCCGCCGTCGTCCTCGCCAAGTCCCCGTCCGCGCTGAAGGTGACGCTGCAGTCGCTGCGCCGGGCACGGGAGCTTCCCGACCTGGCCACCGTACTGGAGCAGGAGTACCGGGTGTCCCTTCATGCGCTTGCCGCGCCTGACTTCGCCGAGGGCGTCCGCGCGCAGGTCATTGACAAGGACCGCGAGCCGCGCTGGCAGCCCGCCACTCTGCAGGAGGTTCGGCAGGCCGACGTGGATGCCTACTTTGAGCCGCTGGCCGGCCAGGGGAGCCTCTTCACTGCCAGTTCGGAGCAGAAATGACCGGAGAACACGAGACCCGGATCGGATTCATCGGGCTGGGCAACATGGGCGGTCCCATGGCCGCCAACCTGGTAACCGCTGGCTACCCGGTCACCGGCTACGACCCGGTGCCTGCCGCAGCGGAACGCGCCGTCGCGAACGGTATCCGAATGGCAGCCACGGCTGATCAGGCAGCGGCCGGAGCCGACGTCGTCATCACGATGCTGCCCACCGGTCAGCATGTGCTCAACGCGCTGTCCGGCGACGGCGACAGCCTGGGCCTGCTCGCAGCGGCCCCCGCCGACGCCCTATTCCTGGAGTGCTCCACGATTTCAGTGGACGATGCCCACACCGCCCACGCCCTGATGTTGGAAATGGGCCACCGCGGCCTCGACGCACCGGTATCCGGCGGAGTGGTCGGCGCCGAGGCGGGAACCCTGACCTTCATGGTCGGCGGAGCGGCAGCCGACTTCGCTGCAGCCCTTCCCCTGCTCAATGTCATGGGCGGCCGCGTCGTGCACTGCGGCGATCCCGGAGCCGGCCAGGCGGCAAAAATCTGCAACAACATGATCCTGGGTGTGTCAATGATTGCCGTCAGCGAGGCCTTTGTCCTCGGGGAGGAACTTGGCCTGACGCATGAGGCGCTGTTCGACGTCGCGTCGGCCGCCTCCGGCCAGTGCTGGGCGCTGACCACCAACTGTCCGGTTCCCGGCCCGGTGCCGGCCAGCCCCGCGAACCGGGATTACCAGCCCGGATTCGCCGCTGCCCTGATGGCCAAGGACCTGGGTCTGGCCGCCGACGCGCTGGATTCCACCGGAGTGCGCGCCGAACTGGGCCGGCGGGCCGGAGAAATCTACCGGGATCTTGCGGCGTCCGGTGGCGGTGGGCAGGACTTTTCCGCCGTCATCAACGTCATCCGTGCCGCTTCATCCGGCGCGGAAAGCAATACTGAAGTGAACCAGCACACACCGGCGGCCGGACAGTCGCCGGCGGAACAGAGCGGAGCAGTATGAGCGAGTACGAGAACATCCTCCTGGAGCGCAACGGGCGGGTTGGCATCATTACCCTGAACCGACCCAAGGCCCTGAACGCCCTGAACTACGGGCTGATGCAGGATGTGGTCTCGGCGGCGACGGAGCTCGACGATGACCCGGGCATCGGCGCCATCATCATCACCGGATCCGAGCGGGCTTTCGCTGCCGGCGCCGACATCAAGGAAATGTCCGAAAAAAGCTACATGGACATGTACCTGGGGAACTGGTTCCGCGGCTGGGACACCCTTGCCGCCGTCCGCACCCCGGTGATTGCCGCCGTCGCCGGCCATGCCCTCGGAGGCGGCTGCGAACTGGCACTGCTGTGCGACTTCATCATCGCCGCTGACACCGCCACGTTTGGCCAGCCCGAAATCAAGCTGGGCGTCATCCCCGGGATTGGCGGCTCGCAGCGCCTGACCCGCGCAGTGGGCAAGGCCAAGGCCATGGAAATGATCCTCACCGGCCGGACCATCGGCGCCGACGAGGCCGAGCGGTCCGGAATGGTGGCCCGTGTGGTGCCCGCCGCCGAGCTGCTCGACGACGCCCGTTCCACCGCCGAGACCATTGCGTCGATGTCGGCTCCCGTCGCCATGCTCGGCAAGGAACTGGTCAACGCTGCGTTTGAGACCACCCTGGATTCGGGCATCCGGCTCGAGCGGCGGGTGTTCCATTCGGTCTTCGGCCTGGAAGACCAGAAGGAAGGCATGGCGGCCTTCATCGAGAAGCGGAAACCGGATTTCCAGCACCGCTGAGGAGCATCCGTTCCAGCACGAGAAGCCCGGCACGACCAGCCCAGCACGACCAGCCCGGCACGACCAGCTCAGCACTACCCGCCCAGCACCACCGGCCCAGCACGACCCGAGAAAACGAGGCATCATGACCCAGCTCAACCTTCCGTCGGACTCCGGACGCAGCACCGCCGGCACCTCGGACAGCTCCGACTACAGCTCGTTCCTGTCCGGCTTCGACCAGCCGATGTGGATCGGCGGCGCACCGGTCGAGGCCGCCTCCGGGCAGTGGCGTGAGGTGCTGAATCCGGCCCGACGGGAAACCGTCATCGCCCGGGTGCCGGCGGCCGGTCCCGAAGACGTGGACCGCGCTGTCGCCGCTGCCCGGGAAGCCTTCCCGGGCTGGCGCAGCGCCCATTTCACCGTCCGTTCCCGGGCACTGTCCCTCATCGCCGATGACATTGAGGCCCGGGCCGAGGACTTTGCGCGGCTCACCGCCCTGGATACCGGCAACGCCCTGCGCACCCAGGCCCGCCCGGAAGTGACCACCCTGGTCGCCTTGTTCCGCTACTTCGCCGGCATCGCCGGTGAAGTCAAGGGTGTGACACTGCCCGCCGGTGAGGGCCAGCTGCAGTACACGCGGCTGGAGCCGCTCGGCGTCGTCGCCTGCATCCTGCCGTGGAATTCCCCGCTGATGATTGCGGGATTCAAGCTCCCGGCAGCCCTGGCGGCGGGCAACACAGTGATTCTGAAGGCGGCCGACGACGCGCCGCTGACCATCCTGCTGCTGGCCGAAATCTGTGCCCGGCACCTGCCTCCGGGCACGGTCAACGCCCTGACCGGGCGGGGGAGCATCATCGGTGCTGCGCTGGCCGAGCACCCCGGCGTCGACAAGGTGTCCTTCACCGGATCCACCGAAGTGGGCCGCGGCGTCGCCCGCACCGCAGGGGAGCGGCTCGCCCATGTCTCCCTGGAGCTGGGCGGCAAAAACCCCTCCATCGTTTTTCCGGATGCCGTGGACGAGGACCTGATCGACGGGCTGCTGCTCGCCTCCCGGTTCACCCGCCAGGGCCAGAGCTGCACCGCCGGATCCCGTCTGTTCCTGCATGAAGACATTTACGACGAGGTCCTGGAACGGCTGTCGGCCAAACTCGGCGCGCTGACCGTGGGGGATCCGCTGGATGAGGCCACCGACATGGGTGCCGTCATCAACAACAGCCAGTTCTCCTCGATCAGCGGCTACCTGGAGGAAGGCCGCGGTTCCATGGCCACCATCCTGGGCGGCTCCGTTCCGGACGAGGGCCCGCTTACCGAGGGCTACTTCCACCTGCCCACGGTCTTCGGCGGCGGACGCAACGATTTCCGCCTGGCCCAGGAGGAAATTTTCGGCCCGGTGCTGGTCGCCATTCCGTGGCGGGACACCGAGGACGTCATCCGCATGGCCAACGAGTCGCACTACGGACTGGCCGCCTACGTCTGGTCGCACAACCTGGACAACGCGCTGAACACCGCGCACCGGGTCGAGGCCGGCTGGGTGCAGGTTAATCAGGGCGGCGGCCAGATGGTGGGCCAGTCCTACGGCGGCTACAAGCAAAGCGGCATTGGCCGCGAGGTGTCGCTGGAAGGCATGCTGGCCGGGTTTACCCAGACGAAGCAAATCAACGTCAAGCTGCGCGGCTGAGGTTCTGATGAGCAAGGGGACCCTGCGGGTCACACGGGACGGCCCGGTGGCGACGGTTTGGCTGGCCAATCCCGCGCGGCGCAACACCCTGACCGCTGACATGTGGCGGGACTTCGCCGTCGTCCTCGCTCCGCTGGAGCACGACGACGGCGTTAGGGTGGTCGTCATCCGCGGAGAGGGCGAGGACTTTTCCGCCGGGGCGGACATCAGCGATTTGCGGGCCATCCTGCACAATCCGGACAACGGACTGCACGACGGCGGCCACGTCACGGCCGGGGAGGAAGCGATTGCCGCCTTCCCCAAGCCGGTGGTTGCCGCCGTCGACGGTTATTGCCTGGGCGGCGCCTGGCAGGTGGCCGGAGCCTGCGATTTCCGGCTCGCCTCCGACCGCGCCGTCTTCGGGATCACTCCGGCCAAGATCGGCATCGTGTATCCGCTGTCCGGCATTGAACGGCTGGTCCGTCTCGCCGGACCCGGGGTCGCGAAGTATCTGCTGTTCAGCGGGGATTTTGTTCCGGCTGAACAGGCGCTGCGCCTGGGGCTGGTTGAACGGGTTATTCCGCAGGCCGACTTCTGGACCGATGTTGCGTCCTTCGCCCACCGTCTGGCCGGCCGTTCCCAGCTCTCGCTGCAGGCCATGAAGGAACTCGTGGACATTATTGCTGCCGGCGGGGCCGGGACGTCAGCCGAGAACGGGGCGTCAGTTGAGGCTGGAACTGCCGGCGAGACTGGTGCTGCCGGCGAGACTGGTGCTGCCGGCGAGGCTGGTGCTGCCGGCGAGCCGGCCTCACGCAGCCGGCGTGCCCTGGAGCAGGCCAGCAACCGCTGGCAGCAGGAAATGGCCGCTTCGCCGGATCCCGCCATCGGGGTTCGTGCGTTTTTGGCGAAGGAAGATCCTGTCTTCAGCTGGACCGGCCCCACCTGGAAAGACTCCGCCCGTAAAGACTCCGCCCGTGCTGACTCCGCCGTTGCTGACTCCGCCCGGGATGAACCCGCCGGTAACGACCGTGTCCCGAAAGAGGAACGATGAATTCGAACAGTGCCACCAATTTGTTCCGCGCCGCTCGCGATGAGCTGCTCACCCTTGCCGGCAGCTACGAAAAGGCTGTCGAGACCTTCGTCTGGCCTCAACTGGACGGTCCTTTTAACTGGGCCATTGACTACTTTGATGCGATGGCACGGGGGAACAGTGCGTGCGCGCTGTGGATCGTCGAAGAGGACGGATCGGAGCAGAAGTACAGCTTCGACGACATGGTGCACCGTTCCGACCAGGTTGCTGCCTGGCTGGCGGCCCAGGGGGTGGGCCGAGGGGATCCGGTGATGCTGATGCTCGGCAACCAGGTGGAGCTCTGGGAAACCATGCTGGCTGCCATGAAGCTGGGGGCTGTCATCATGCCCACCGCTTCTGCCGCCGGAAGCGCCGACCTGGCCGACCGGATCTCCCGCGGCGGTGCTCGGTGGGTGATTGCCAATGCCGCCGACGCCGGAAAGTTTGACGCCGTTCCCGGCGACTACGGAAAGATCCTGGTGGGCGCAGGACTTCAGGAAGAAAGCGACTGGCTGGACTACGGGAAGGCCTATGCGGCTTCACCGGTGCAGCTGCAAACAATCACTGATGCCGATGATCCGCTGCTGTTCTACTTCACGTCAGGTACCACCAGCCGACCCAAGCTGGTGGAGCACACGCAGGTCTCCTATCCGGTGGGGCACCTGTCCACGATGTACTTCCTGGGCCTGCAGCCCGGAGACGTCCACCTGAACATCAGTTCTCCGGGCTGGGCCAAGCACGCGTGGAGCAGCTTCTTCGCTCCGTGGAATGCCGAGGCGACTGTGTTCATCCACAACTACACGCGCTTCCGTCCCGAAGCGTTGCTGGAACAGATGCACCGGGCGGAAGTGACGAGCCTGTGCGCACCGCCGACCGTGTGGCGGATGATGATTCAGGCCAGCCTCGGCGAACGTCCGGCACAGCTGCGGGAGCTGATCGGTGCCGGCGAACCGCTCAATCCGGAAGTGATCTCCCGGGTCCAGTCCGCGTGGGGGCTGTCCATCCGGGACGGTTTCGGCCAGACCGAAACGACGGCGCTCGTGGGCAATACCCCGGGTGCCGACCTGCACCCCGGATCCATGGGCCGTCCGCTGCCCGGAGTTCCGGTGGTCATCATCGATCCGGCGACCGGCCTGCCGGCGGACGAGGGCGAGATCTGCCTTGATCTGGCGCGTCGGCCGCTGAACCTGATGACCGGTTACCACGGTGATCCGGTACGTACCGAGGAAGCCATGGACGGCGGTTACTTTCACACCGGTGATATGGCTGTCCGTGACGCCGGCGGGTACATCACGTACATCGGCCGCACCGACGATGTCTTCAAGGCTTCCGACTACAAGGTCAGTCCGTTCGAACTCGAGAGCGTCCTCATTGAACATCCGGCTGTGGCTGAGGCCGCCGTCGTGCCTGCACCGGATGAGTTGCGACTGGCGGTGCCCAAAGCCTATGTCGCCCTTGCCGAGGGGTGGGAACCGAATCGGGAGACTGCACTGTCGATCCTGTCCTACGCGCGGGAACATCTGGCGCCGTACCTGCGGGTGCGGCGGCTGGAATTCCACGACTTGCCCAAGACCATGTCCGGAAAGATCCGCCGGGTGCAGCTGCGGGCGCTGGAGAACGACGCCGACCCCGCCCGACGTGCCGAACGCGCCGGTGTGGAGTACCGGGATGACGAATTTCCGGAGCTGCGCCGGTGATGTCCGGGCGGGAATCTGCTGCGGACGATTCCCGCAAACCAACCGATCAGAAGCCCCTGCCCCATCCCTTGCCGCGGGATCCCATCGCCGAGGCCCGCAGACACTGGGAAGAACACGGCTGGGAAAAGGCTGCAGAGGGAATGACGGCAGTTACTGCGGTGATGCGGACGCACCAGATCCTGCTGACCCGGGTGGAGAATGTGCTGAAACCCTTTGGTCTGACCTTCGCACGGTTTGAGCTTCTTGCGCTCTTGAGTTTTACGGGCAGCGGCGCTTTGCCCATGGCCAAGGCCGGTGCCCGGCTGCAGGTGCACCCCACATCGGTTACCAACGCGGTGGACCGTTTGGAACAGGCAGGCCTTGCCGGTCGCCGCCGGCATCCATCTGATGGCCGCACCGTTCTTGTCGAGATCACGCCGGCAGGCCGGAAACTGGTTCCCCTTGCCGCTGCGGCTCTCAACAGCGAGGTGTTCGTCCATCCCGGCTTTGCTGCCGACGATCTGGCAACGCTCATCGACATCCTGACCCGCTTTCGCCGGGATGCCGGCGACTTTCAGGATCCTGCTGAGAATTTCCAGGAACCTGCCGAGTAGACGTGCAGCGTCCCGGCTAGAAGGGCGGCGGGTTGTCTCCGTAGTCGCCCGGTTCGGCATCAGACAAAGGAACCAGTTCGATGTCCCGTCGCAAGTGGACCGAGTCATCTTCACAGGTTTCCGGTGACGTTTCCGGTGACAGGGTGAGATCCGGTTCCGTGCGGTAACACCTGCCGCCCGGCGAGGTCCACTCGATCACGCCGGGACGAGGCTGCCGGGCCTTCCAGAACCCTTCGGATTTGAACATGTGATGCCGCCGGCACAAATGCTCCAAATTGTCATGATCCGTGAGCCCGCCCTGAGCCCAGGGCTTGGTGTGGTCGATCTCGGAAATCACCGCATTGGTCCGGCACCCCGGGAACCGGCACGTCCCGTCCCGCACCCGCAGAACCCGCTTTAATCCGTCGGGAACCTTCCGCCGTTTTCCGACCCGCAGGATCTCCTCGGTTTCGGGGTCGCGTTCCACCGGTGTCCATTTCGCCGCTTCCCGAGCCATCCGCCGGGCCGTTACGGGACTGATGGGCCCGTACCCGTTCAGTTCCGCCGGCTGATCATCGGCCCCGAAGAGGGTTTCAGCGTTGATCACCACCAGAATCTCCGTCCGCGCCCGGGGACCATGGCCAATCCGGCAGGACCCGGCCCCCTTGCCGGAACCGGAACCCTTAGCTCCGCTGCTGGCTTCTCTGCCGGAGCCGGAACCCTTGCGACGGCCCTTGCCCCTCTTTGCTCCCGCGCCTGCGCCACCTGCGTTGCGTCCACCACGGCTACCTTTGCTGCCTTTGCCACGGCCGCCACCACCGTTGCTGCACTCGTCCCGGCATTCATGGTCGTGGCCGCCGAGTAAGTCCGTCAGAATGTCCGTGCGCAACTGATCCACCGTGCGCGTGTCCCCGGCGGCCTGCTCACCCCGGGCCGCAACACTGAGCTGAGTGAAGATGGCTTGGGCTTTCTCGGCCGGCAGTAACGCCGAGAGCCAGGACATCCCGTCCGGCTCCGGACGCACCCACACCGTCCGCTGCTCAAACGCCGTCAACTGCCGCTGAACGATGGTTTCCGGATAGTACTGCTCCCGCAGCCGCTGCGCCTTCACCCGGAACTGGGTTCTGGTCTGGCCCGCAGCCATCCCCAGCAGCTCGGCTTCGAACCCGGGCAGCTCCGCCGGTACCACGCCCGCACACTGCTCCACCAAGGTCTCCGCGTGCCCGTAACTGATCTGCCCGGACTCCAACGCCTGCAGTGTGGCCGTGTTCCTGGTGCAGAGATCACCGGCCTGACTCATCAACGCCTTTCCCGTACCGGTGGGCACTCCCAGAATGGTCGCGGCTTCCTCCGCGGCGAGGCTGAACGCCAGGCCGGGGTCGAGCTTGCCGGTGACAACGAAGGCCCCGTCCTGATAGATGTCCTGCAGCCGGGCCAGGAGCCTGGCCTGCTGGGCCTGAGCCCACCGGATCAGCTGATCCACCCGGACGAGTGTGTCACCGGTTTGCTCCTCGGTAAGGGACTGCACATTCTGCAGGACCAAAGACCCGGTAAACCCATCCGGGCAGCCGCCCCGATCCGCGAAGCCAGAAACTCTCCCGCCTTCCACGCCGGAAACTTCCCCGGCCTCCATGCCGGGCCCCACCCCCGCTTCGGCAACACCCGGGTCGGCTATATAGACGAACCGGGTGCGCGCCGCAGCCTCAACGCCGGTGCCGTCGGCACCGGGAGTCCCGGTCGAAGATCCGTTCTGATCCATGTCTCAAGACTTTCACCCACCTCTGACATTTCCGGCTCGCAAAGAGTCCAAAACAGGCCTTAAAGGGCCCAAATATCGCTGGCCGGATACCCGTCTTTTTGAAGCCGCTACCTATGGAATTCACAGCCCTGCACGGCACCGCGAGAAGCATGGAAACGCAGGAGACATTCGAAGCTTCATGCCTTACTCCTGAGCGGGCCGGAAGGAAGGGACGGTCCGCAGATCCTTGAAATAACGCACCACCGGCCACCGCTCGAACCCGGCTGCCTCATAGGTGGCACGGGAAGCTGCGTGCCCCGGATCATCTCCGGTTTCAACCATGACCATATCCATGCCTGCGGTCCGAATCTCCTGAAACGCGTGGTCCATGAGTGCCCGGGCGACACCTTGTCGTTGGTGGGAAGGATCGACAGCCAGGACGTAGATTTCACCCATCCGATCCTCGGGGTGCAGCCTCACGCACACCCACCCAATTGCCTCGTCTCCATCGACGGCGACCCGGACATTCCCGGGCTCATTGTCAAGGATCAGTGAAAGGTCGGCAAGCTGCCGCTCCAGCCACCCATTGGGGTAGAAGGAGTCGTACACAAAGCCGGGAACAGTCTTCCGCAGCTGCGAGAAGACCGGCTCCCAGGACCGGACCGACAGTGAGAGGATTTCTGCTTTCCGCTCCGGCTCGAAGGGTGAGATTTCCATGTCGAACTCCTCAGCTCTGCCCGCCCAGCCAGCCGGCCCAGCCTGGCCCGCTCGGACCAGGCCCGCCCAGCCAGGCCCGCCAGGCACGCCCAGCCAGGCCCGCCCAGCCAGGCCCGCTCGGACCGGACAGGTCTTAGATATGCCTGTCCGGACCAGTCAGCCTAGATCTGCCCCTGCTCAGCCGTTCCGGCAGGATGCGGCTGCAGGATCTGCACGTCCATGTCGGCTGCCATCTTGCCCTCGAGGGCGGCAGTGAGGGCTTGGAACGCCGGGCTGGCCGAGTGTGCCTGCAGATCGTCCTGGCTGGCCCACTTCTCGATCATGACCAGACGGTCCGGGCCTTCGGCGAGGCTGTACTTCAGGCAGCCCGCATCTTCGGCATGCACCCGGCCAATTACTTCTTCCAGCGACTGGAGAACCTCATCGCGGAATTCCGGCTTGGGAAACATGGTGGCGACGACAACGAGGCTCATGCTTTTTCGCCCTTCAATCCGTCGAGGGCAGCATCCACAGGCACCGAACCGTTGTTGAACTCAATTGTCTGACCGATCGTTTCCGGGCGGTCCAGTACGGCTGCGGCCACGGTTGCCACATCCTCGCGGGAAACCTGGGTGCCTTCGATGCCGGGACCGGTTTCGATCTTTCCCGTGCCCGGATCCAGAGTCAGCGCACTGGGGCCCAGAATGGTCCAGTCCAGACCGCTGTTGCGCAGGTACTCGTCAGCCGTAGCCTTCGCATCCGCATAGGCAAAGAAGCCGTTGTCTTCGGGAACGCCGTGATCGGGTCCGGCGCCAAAGTACGACACCATGACGTACCGGCTCACACCCGCATCCTTGGCTGCGTCCATGGAGCGGATGGCGGCGTCGCGGTCCACCGCATAGGTGCGCTCGGGTGCACCGCCGCCGGCTCCCGCTGACCAGACGACGGCGTCCTGCCCGGCCAGTTTCTGCGCGATTTCAGCGGTGGAAAGATTCTCGACATCGGCGACGACGGCGGTTGCTCCCGTGGCCTCGACATCGGCAGTGTGCGCCGGGTTGCGGAACAGTGACGTCACCTGGTGGCCGTTGGCCGTAAGGTCCTTGGCCAGGTACAGGGCAACTTTGCCGTGGCCGCCGATAATGGCAATGCGTGACATGGTGAGTCCTTTCAAAAAGCGAGCTCGAGGGGATCAGTGTCCTGCCCACCCTAAGCACGCTGATGGTTGGTGTGCCTACTCGTTCCGCCAGGTTCCGCTGATGGCAGAGTCCGGCAATTTCCTTGCGTTCACGGGAATAAGTCAGCGGAACTAAGCCTGCGGGAAACAGGCAGGCCGCAAAAATAAACAGTCCGATCAAACAGCCCAACTCAGACCGGAAGACCCCGCAGCATTCCGGAAAGCCGCATGAGTTCCACCGGAGCGTGTTCGGTCAGGCTCAGGCCCACGACTTCCGCAACGGTGGAGACGTCACCCACCAGACGGACCAGATCGGACATCCGCATCCCGTCCGTCTGCCGGCCCATGGAGCTCGTGAAATCGCGCGGATCCAGAACATCCAGATCGATGTGGACGGCCAGTTTCGTCGCACCCGCGGCGGCGATCCAGTCCAGCACCCGCCGGCCGTCTTCGGTCGTGTCAGTGATGCCCACACTCTGGATGCCCAGGCGTTCCTTCACGGCAATGCCCTCATCATCCCAGTGGCGCAGCCCGACCTGCAGGATCTTCAGCGGGGGCACGAGCGCGGGCAGCTCCGAAATGATGCCGGCGTCGCCCTCTCCGGCGAGCGTGGCCAGGGCCATGGAACGGAAACCCGTATAGGACTGCCCCGGCACCCCGGTGTCGGGGTGGGCGTCAATCCAGAGGACGGCAAGATCATCCGCGTAGATGGAGGCCAGGTAGCTGAAGGGGGCAACGCTGACCGAGCACTCCCCGCCGAAGGTGACCACCGACGACGGCGCAGCCTCGCGCAGGAGCCTCAGCGCGTCCGTCAGCTGCCGGACCACGGCGTCGCGGGCGTAAATCCCGTTCACTGTGGCGAGCGCCTCGTCGCTGGTATCGGTGCTGACCGGAACGTAAGCCGTGGGGCCGTCGTGGTCCGGGGACATCAGTTCCAGCAGCGCAGGCCCCATGGAATAGGACAACTGGCTGTCGTGCGCGTCCACCCCCGGCAGCAGCTGGTGGGTCCGGGGGCCGGAAGCCCCCTGCCACTGCGGAAAGATGAGGCGCAGGGCGCCGGGACCGGAGGGGGAAATCTGGCTCATGAGCCCAACTTACGCCGCGGCGCCGGCACGGATAAGGGTCCGGGACCGATGGCGGCGGCTGGACCGGACAAAAGCCGTGACGGCACAAAATAGGATGGAAGCATGACTGCAACACTCGTCGCCCGGGATCTTTCCGGCGGTTACGCCCACCGCACCCTTTTCTCCCACCTGAACCTGACCGTCGCCCCCGGTGACGTGGTGGGGGTCGTGGGCTCCAACGGCGCAGGAAAGTCCACCCTGCTGCGGCTGCTGGCCGGCGCTGACGAGCCGCTGGCCGGCAGCGTGTCCACGGCACCGTCCGATGCGTTCATCGGCTGGCTGCCCCAGGAGCACGAACGGGTGGCCGGAGAAACGATCGCCGCTTACATTGCCCGCCGCACCGGTGCCGCGGAGGCCACCGAAACGATGGAAGCCACGGCCGAGGCCCTCGGCTCCGGTGCGAAGGGCGCCGACGACGCGTACGCCGTCGCACTGGATCGCTGGCTGGCCTGCGGCGCGGCGGACCTGGAGGACCGCATTCCGGCCGTGCTCGCTGAGCTGGGACTGGAAGTGGGCGCCGATGCGCTGATGACGTCGCTCTCCGGCGGCCAGGCGGCTCGGGTGGCGCTGGCGGCCCTGCTGCTGAGCCGCTTCGACATCGTGCTGCTGGACGAGCCCACGAATGATTTGGATCTGGCCGGCCTGGCCCGGCTGGAGGACTTTGTCCAGGGGCTGCGCGGCGGCGTCGTCCTGGTCTCGCACGACCGCGAGTTCCTGGCCCGCTGCGTGACCACAGTGGTGGAACTGGACCTGGCGCAGAACAAGGTTGCGGTGTATGACGGCGGCTATGACGCCTTCCTGGAGGAGCGCGACGTCGCCCGCCGGCACGCCCGCGAAGCCTACGAGGAGTTTTCCGACAAGAAAGCGGACCTGGTGTCCCGGGCCCGGACCACACGGGAGTGGAGCTCGCAGGGGGTCCGGAACGCGATGAAAAAGGCGCCGGACAACGACAAAATCCGCCGCCGGGCGTCCATGGAATCCTCCGAAAAGCAGGCGCAGAAGGTGCGGCAGATGGAATCGCGGATCGCGCGCTTGGATGAGGTGGAGGAGCCGCGCAAGGAATGGCAGCTGCAGTTCACCATCGGCGCCGCTCCGCGCTCCAGCTCGGTTGTCGCCACACTGAATGCGGCCGTGGCCCGGCGCGGTTCGTTTGCGCTCGGACCCGTTTCGGTCCAGGTCAACGCCGGTGAGCGGATCGGCATCACCGGCCCTAACGGCGCCGGAAAGTCCACACTGCTTGCCCTCCTGCTGGGCCGCCTCGAACCCAGCGAGGGAACAGCCTCCCTGGGCTCGTCGGTGGCTGTGGGGGAGATCGACCAGGCCCGCGGCCAGCTGGACCATGCCCTGCCGCTGGGCGATGCCTTCGAAGTGGCGGTTCCGGAAATGAACAGCGCCGAGATCCGCACTCTGCTCGCCAAGTTCGGCTTGAAAGCGGACCAGGTGAACAGCTTGGTATCGGCGCTTTCCCCCGGCGAGCGGACCCGGGCGTCGCTGGCGCTGCTCCAGGCCCGCGGCGTGAACCTGCTGGTGCTTGATGAGCCCACCAACCACTTGGACCTGCCGGCGATCGAACAGCTCGAGGAGGCCCTGGAAAGCTACGACGGCGCCCTGCTGCTGGTCTCGCACGATCGCCGGATGCTGGAAAATGTCCATCTGGATGCCCGCTGGGATGTCACCGAAGGAAACGTCACCATTTCCTGAAGTCCACCGGATTTCTGGTGCGGCGCTGAGTGTGATAAAGCTTACGCACGGCCTGCGTTGGAACAGCCTGCGCAACCCTACGGTCTCGGTCTCTCGGGGGGGAGTAGTTCCTATGTTTTCACTGCAGCTGCCTGCAAGGATTCGGTTATGAAGGCCCTGCGCATCATGGACGTGCCGGTCTTGATGTTTGTCTGGATCCTCTGCGTGACGACCGACTGGTCCAGCGGAACGAAAATGGCCCTGAACCTAGCCGCCGTGGCAGGGCTGTGCGTGAAGGAATTCCTGGTCCATCGCCACCTGCAGCGCGTCGCCGGTGGGACCCCGCACGCGGTAAGGCCCGCCGGCGTGCGGTCCTTCGCTGCAGCCACCGCCGCCGCCTGAGCCGTGCCGCCGTCCGCCGCCGCTGCGGGGGAGTAGTCTCGGTATCCCCGGCGCACCGCCGGGGCTGACATGGGGGTATGCATGAGCGGCACGGCTACGGACGACACTCTGATGACGCTTGGCGTGATCGGAACTTCGCGGAAGACTGACGAACGGCGCCTGCCTCTGCACCCGCGCCATCTGGAGCGGATCGACGCCGATGTCCGGGAGCGGATGATCCTGGAGCAGGGCTACGGCGAACGTTTCGGTTTCGCCGATGCGCAGCTTGCCCCGCTGGTGGCACGCCTGGCTCCGCGGAGCGAGGTGATGGCCGCTTCCGACGTCGTGCTGCTGCCCAAGCCGCAGGCCGCTGACCTGCAGGACCTCTCCGACGGGCAGATCCTTTGGGGCTGGCCGCACTGCGTGCAGGATCCGCTCATTACCCAGCTGGCCGTGGACAAGTCTCTGACGCTGATTGCCTTTGAAGCCATGAATCACTGGACGCCGGACGGCGGATTCGGACTGCACGTCTTCCATAAGAACAATGAGCTCGCCGGTTACAGCTCGGTGTTGCATGCCCTGGAGCTCGCCGGCTCCACCGGCGACTACGGCCGGCGGCTCACCGCCGTCGTCATTGGCTTTGGCGCCACTGCCCGCGGCGCGGTCACGGCACTGAAGGCGCTGGGCATCCACGATGTGCAGGTGCTCACGAACCGGGAGACCGCCGCCGTCGGATCCCCCATCCACTCCGCACGGATCCTGCGGTTGGAGCGCGACGACGACCAGCCGCACCTCAGCCACGTAGTCACCGACGACGGGCCGGAGCCGCTGGCGCAATTCCTGGCAGGCTACGACCTGGTGGTGAACTGCACCCTTCAGGATCCCAACGCCCCGCTGACCTATCTCCAGGAATCGGACTTGGCCGCCTTTGCTCCGGGCAGCCTCATCATTGACGTGTCCTGTGACGAAGGGATGGGTTTTTCCTGGGCGAAACCCACCTCCTTCGCCGAGCCGGTATTCGCCGTCGGTGCGGGCATCCTCTACTACGCGGTGGATCACAGCCCCTCGCATCTGTGGGACTCGGCGACGTGGGAAATCAGCGAAGCCGTCCTGCCGTTCCTGCGGACGGTGATGTCCGGTCCCGCGGCCTGGGACGCCGAAGCCAGCGTGGCGCGGGCCATTGAAATCCGCAACGGCCGCATCCTGAATCCCGCGATTCTGGCCTTCCAGGGCCGCTCCGCCGACTATCCGCACACCGTGACCGGCGGCTGACGGCAGCGCGGGCAGGCGGAAGGACCACTTCCCGGGCGGGAGGGATCGGAACCGCCCCGAGCCTAGGTGGCAGGAGCCTGCGGGGTCTATGGTTTTAGGGCCGCACCGTGTTTATGGCCGTACCTTGGCCACTGACAGGAATCGAGCAGCTCATGACCACCGACGTCGCCTCCCTGCTGGTTCCCACCGCCACCGGCCTGGTCCGGGGAATCGTCGCCGACGGCGTCCGCACCTGGCGGGGCATTCCCTATGCCGCGCCTCCGGTGGGCGATCTGCGGCTGCGGGCGCCGCGCCCGCCGGAGCGCTGGAATGGAGTCCTGAACGGAAGCAGCTTCGGAGCCGCCCCGCCCCAGTCCCGGAATCCCTCGCTGACCGGATTCCGGCGCCGGGCCCCCATGGATGAGGACTGCCTGACACTGAACGTCTCGGCGCCGCTGGAACCTGCCGCCGAACGGCTCCCCGTGCTGGTGTACTTTTACGGCGGTGCGTTCAGCTCCGGTTCGTCCACAGTCAAGACCTACCGCGGCTCCCATCTGGTCCGGACGGGTGAGGCCGTTTACGTCTCCCTGAACTACCGGATCGGGGCGCTGGGGTTCATGGACTTCAGCTCCTTCTCGACTGCCGGGCGGACCTTCGACTCCAACCTGGGCCTGCGCGACCAGGTGGCAGCCCTGGAATGGGTGCGGGACAACATTGCGGGCTTCGGCGGGGATCCGGACAATGTGACCATTTTTGGTGAATCCGCCGGGGGCATCTCCGTCACGTCGCTGATGTGCATCCCCGCCGCGCGGGGGCTCTTCCATCAGGCCTACGCCCAGAGCGCCGCTCCGTCCAGCGCTTACTCGCTCGAGCTGCACGCCGCCTGGGCCCGGGATTTGCTGGAGATCCTGAACGTGCCCCTGGCGGATGCCGCGGAGGCCCTGTCAGTGCTTCCGGCGGAAGCACTGGTCCGGGCCACCAACCGGCTGACGTCGAAGATCGGTCCGGCCGACAAGCCCGGATCCCTGAGCGTGTCTCCGGTGGTTGACGGCGACTTCCTGCCGGAGCACCCCATTGACACCTTCAAGAAGGGCCAGGCTGCGCCGGTGCCGCTGGTGCTGGGAACGATGGCCCGGGAAGGAGCGCTGTTCGCCAAAATCGTGGACATCCTGCCCTCCACGCCGGACCGCATCGAGAAGATGTTCGCCGGCACCGATCCGGACGCCCAGGCCCGTGTGCTGGCCGCCTATCCCGGCTACCCGTCGAAGGAGCGGTCGGTGGAAATCAGCGGTGACCTGGTGTTCTGGTATCCGTCAACGATGGTGGCCGAGTCCCATTCGCTGGTGGCCCCCACCTGGTCCTACCGGTATGACTTCGCCACCCCCATGATGAACCTCCTGGGGTTCGGAGCCACACACGCGATGGACGTGCCGGTGATGTTCGGCGAAACCCGGGAACCGATTACCCGGGCGTTGTCCCTGCTGGGCGGGGGCGGAACGCTGAGGGAACTTTCCGCCCGATTTCAGGGCACCCTCCTGAGCCTGGCCAAAACCGGCAGCCCCGGAGACGACTGGCCCCGGTACGAGCCGGTGCAGCGCCGCACCCGGATTTTCGACCGGGAGGACCGGATCGAGCTGGACCCGTTTCCCGAGCGGCGTGAGGCCTGGTCGGGCTATCGCGGATACCTGTGATGCTGTTCACTTAATCCAAACCGCAGCGCGCAAAAGGAGAGTTGGCCAGCATGAGTGAACATTACGACGTCGTGGTCCTGGGAGCCGGTCCGGGCGGCTACGTAGCTGCCATCCGCGCAGCCCAGCTGGGGCTTAGCGTGGCAGTGGTGGAGGAAAAGTACTGGGGCGGAGTCTGCCTGAACGTCGGGTGCATTCCTTCCAAGGCCCTGCTGCGCAATGCCGAGCTGGCCCAGATTTTCTCCAACCAGGCCAAGACCTTCGGGATCAGCGGAGACGTCAGCTTCGATTTCGGTGCTGCTTTCGACCGCAGCCGCCAGGTGGCTGACGGCCGCGTCAAGGGTGTGCACTTCCTCATGAAGAAGAATAAGATCACCGAGTATGACGGCCACGGAGTGTTTACCGACGACCACAGCCTTGAGGTCAGCCTCTCCAAGGGCGGCACCGAGACGGTTACCTTCGACAACGCCATCATTGCCACCGGAACCTACGTGCGGCTGCTGCCCGGGGTGGAGCTTTCGGACAACGTGGTGACCTATGAGGCGCAGATCCTGGACCGGGAGCTGCCGAAGAAGATGGTGATCGTCGGAGCAGGCGCCATTGGAATGGAGTTCGGCTACGTCCTGCGCAGCTACGGCGTGGACGTGACCATCATCGAGTTCCTGGATCGGGCGCTGCCCAATGAGGACGCGGACGTTTCCAAGGAAATCACCAAGGCCTACAAGAAGCTGGGGATACCGATCCTGGCATCGACCAAGGTCGAGACGGTCACCGACAACGGATCGTCCGTGACCGTGACGTATAAGGACAAGGACGGCAAGGACGGGTCCATCGACGCGGACCGGGTCATGCTTTCCATCGGGTTTGCCCCGCGCACCGAAGGCTACGGGCTGGAAAAGACCGGCGTTGCGCTCACCGACCGGGGTGCCATCGGCATTGACGACTACATGCGGACCAACGTCCCGCACATCTACGCGATCGGTGACATCACGGCCAAGCTGCAGCTCGCCCATGTGGCGGAGGCGATGGGCGTGGTGGCGGCCGAAACCATCGGCAAGGCCGAAACCCTGCCGCTGGGTGACTACCGCATGATGCCGCGGGCCACGTTCTGCCAGCCGCAGGTCGCCAGCTTCGGGCTGACCGAACAGCAGGCCCGCGACGAGGGCCATGACGTGGTGGTCAGTACCTTCCCCTTCACAGCAAACGGAAAGGCCCACGGCCTGGGCGAGCCGGTGGGATTCGTGAAGCTGGTGGCGGACAAGGAACATCTGGAACTGCTCGGCGGGCATCTGATCGGACCGGATGTCTCCGAACTGCTGCCCGAGTTGACCCTGGCCCAGAAGTGGGATCTGACCGCCCATGAACTTGCCCGGAACGTGCACACGCACCCGACACTCAGTGAGGCCCTGCAGGAGGCATTCCACGGCCTGACTGGCCACATGATCAACTTCTGACCCACTGTGCCCTTGACACCCCTTGACACCCCTTAACGCCCCGGAGAACCCTGTGAAGGACGGGGATAAGGGAAATCTCGGCCGGCCGGAAAGGCTGCACCATGAGAACTGGCAAAATCTTCATGCTTGTCATCGGGAGCCTGCTGATCCTCATCGGGTTGGGCTTGGCGGCCGGTGCTGCCGTGGTTGGAACGCTGAACGCCCAGCAGGGTGATGACCAATACTTCTCCGCTCCGCAAGAGGTGTACGAGGTGGATTCCTACGCGCTCACCGCACCGGAAATCGAGGTGAGCGAGGGCGTGAGTTCCCAGGACAACTTGGGAACGCTCCAGGTGGTGGGGGAATCCACCACCCCCGGGCAGGAACTGTTCATCGGAGTCGGGCCCCGCGCCGACGTCGACCGGTATCTTGCGGACGTGCAGCACAGCGAATTGGAGGAGGTAACCTTCCGCCCGTTCCGTCCCTATTACGAGGAGCGGCAGGGGACCGCGGCTCCCGCACCTCCCGGCGAGCAGGATTTCTGGACCGCCACGGCCAGCGGCAGCGGTGAACAAACGCTGGACTGGAACCTGGCCGAAGGCAACTGGACCGCCGTGGTGATGAATGCCGACGGCAGCCGCCCGGTGTCGGCCGAGCTGCAGATCGGTGTCCGCTCGGATCTGCTTGGTCCGCTGACCTGGACCCTGCTGATCAGCAGCATCGTGTTCCTCGCAGCGGGAATCGGCCTGGCCGTGGCCGGTGCCAGGGGGTTGAACCGGCAGCGCGGCGCCGGGGGCCCGGGCGGGCCCTACGACAGCTACGCGTCGGCAGGCGTGCCGGGGCCGGGGCAGCCGGGTCAGGTGGGACAGCAAGGGCGGCCCGGACAGCCGGGACAGCCGGGAGGGCCGCCGCAAACGTATGGGCAGATGCAGGACCGCTACGGGCGGGAACAGGAGCTGCCCCCGCCCGGGTCGGGCACCGGCGAATCCGCCGGCGCAATCGGGGCCGCCGGCGCCACTGCGGCTGGCATGGCCCGCGCACGTTCCTCGGCGGCAGCGAGCGGAACCGCATCGGGTGGAGCTCAAAGAAGCGCGACGGTAGCACCGGGTGCCGCCGGAGGAGGAGCGGCCGGGATGGCCGTCGGCGTTCGGGACCCGGGGCTCATGGGACCCCGGTATCCGGTGCGGCTGTACGGTGAGCTTGACCCGAACCTGTCCCGCTGGATGTGGCTGGTGAAATGGTTCCTCGCCATCCCGCACTACATCGTGCTGTTTTTCCTGTGGATCGCCTTTTTCGTCTCCACGGTCATTGCCGGCCTGGTGATCCTGTTCACCGGTCGTTATCCGCGGGGACTCTTTGACTTCAACGTGGGCGTGGTCCGCTGGAGCTGGCGGGTTACCTTCTACGCCACCCGGGTGCTCGGCACCGACCGCTATCCGCCCTTCACCCTGCAGCGCACCGACTATCCGGCCGATTTCAGTGTCGACTATCCGCGCGAGCTCTCCCGCTGGCTGGTCCTGGTGAAGTGGTGGCTGCTCGTCCTCCCGCAGGCCCTGATTGTCAGTGCCATCACCGAAGCCACGATGGTGGTGAATCGGTTCTGGGTAACAGGCAGCGACCAGGAATTCTGGAACGGAGAGTGGACGCGGTTGGGCCCCGGGGGAATGTGGCAGGGCGGCTGGAATGAAGACTGGAACGACACCGTTTTTACCACCGTCAGCTGGCAGGGCCTTTCCCTGCTGAGCCTTCTGGTCCTGATTGCCGCAGTCATTCTGCTGTTCACCGGCCGCTACCCGCGCCAGCTGTTTGATCTGCTGATGGGACTGAACCGCTGGACCTACCGTGTTCTCGCCTACACAGCCCTCATGCGCGACGAGTATCCTCCGTTCCGGCTGGACCAGGGCCCGGCGGACCGCCGGGACGAGGCCGCCGGACTGGGCCGGCCGGGCCCCGGCTGAGGCTAGGAGGCCGCCTCGGACGAGGAAGCGAGGATGCAGAACTCATTGCCTTCCGGATCGGCCAGAACCGTCCAGGAGACTTCCGGATCCTGCCCGACGTCCGCCAGCACGGCACCGAGTTCCAGCAGCCGGTCAACTTCCTCCTGCTGGGTGCAGCCGACGGCGCGCAGGTCCAGGTGCAGCCGGTTCTTCACGGTCTTTCCCTCCGGAACCGGCAGGATGTCGATCGGCGGGCCGGCGCCGTTTGAGGATGCAAGGCTAATGACGCCGTCCTCCTCCTCGGCGATGCGGTAGTCGAGGGCGCGGGTCCAGAAGTCCGCCATCCGGTGGACGTCCACCGCGTCGAGGGCGAGGGAAGAGAATGCACTGGTCATGACGCGGCTCCTGGCTTGGGTGTGGTTGGGCTGTGGGCCAATTTACTCGAAAACCGGCACCCCGTTGCGGACCAGGCGCCAATTGTTTTCAGCGAACGCGGCGGGGTCGACGGTTCCCTGGGCAACCACGAAGTCGATGAGCAGCTGGCGGATCTCCGTCTGCTGGTTCAGGAGTACCGGCGCGGTGGCGATGTGCGGGAAGTTCCCGCCGCCGGACTGGCGGTAGTTGTTGGTGGCGACAGCAAACCGCTGGCCGGGTTCGACCGGTGCGCCGTTGTAGCTCAGGTTGAGGATCCGCTCTCCCACGGGCCTGCTGATATCGATGTCGTAGGAAACCCCGGACATCATGTCGTAGTTGTAGTCAGGTGTTCCGCCCGCGTTCGTGAGCGTTTCCGGATCCACCGGCGAGTCCGGCGCAGTCTGCGCGAAGTACTTCGCTGAGTACTCGAGGTATTCCTTCACCTCAGCGCCCGTCATCTCGACAGCAAAGAGGGTGTTGGGAAAGACATAGAGGCCGGCCAAGTCGCGGATGGTGACGGGGCCGGCGGGGATTTCGGCCGTGCGGCTGAAGGGCGCGGCAATGGAGAGCACCGGAAGGTCGGCATCGGGTCCGCCGCTGAGGCCGGCGCCCACAGCCTGTGCCTGCACATGGTTCACGAAGTCCATGACTGCGGTGTCACGGTAACGTGATTCCACGGCCGACATCGTTTCGGTGGCGGTACCCACCGGTGTGTTGACGTAATTGATGACGCGCTGGTGCTGCTCGGCAACCAGCGCCGAGATTTCCGGGTCCGCTTCAGCCGTGTTGGCGTTCAGCAGGGTCGACGACGCCGAAGTCACGTCCCACTGGCCGCGCACCTTGGTCAGTTCAAAGTCCATCACGGAAAGCCGCATGCCCCAGTTCAGCGGCTCGGTCAAAAGCACCTGGTCTCCGGTCACTTTGTTGGTGATGAAGTGCTCCGGTATTTCCTGGTGCGCGTGGCCCACCAAAATGGCGTCGATCCCGGGCACGGTCTCGGCCAACTGCGTGGAGGCGTTCTCCAGCGGCAGGTCAGACCCGTAGGAGGAGGTCCCGGAAGTTCCTGAATGGGAACTGACAACGACGACGTCGGCTCCCCGGGCCTTCATCTCCGGTACGAACTTTTGCGCCTGTTCCACAATGCCGGGGAACTCCAACTTTCCCTCGACATTGTTCTTGTCCCAGATGGCAACACCGGGGTTGGTGAGGCCCAGGATGCCGATCCGAACCGGTTTGTTGCCCTTGGTTTTCACGGTCTTGATGACGTAGGGAGTAAAGGCCGGATTTCCCGTTGCCTGCTCCACGGCGTTCGCGCCGAGCAGCGGGAAGTCGAGCTGGCTTTCAAAAGTGCGCAGCAGATCCAAACCGTAATTGAATTCGTGATTCCCCAGCGCTGCGGCATCGTATTCCATCGCGTTCATCGCGGCGGCCATGGGATGGATTTCCCCGGTCTCCGTAATTGGTTCAGTGTTCGCGTAATAATCAGTCAGCGACGTGCCCTGGATCGTGTCGCCCGCATCGATGAGCAGGGTCGAGGCCGGTCCCCGGTCGGTGCGCACGGAATCCACCAGCGTGGAGATTTTTGCCAATCCGACGTCGTTGTGCGCGGCGTCGTCGTATTCACCGTCCTTGAAATAATCCCAGTTTTCGATGTACCCGTGCAGATCAGACGTACCCAGAACCGTGACCCTGGTGGTTTTTTCCTTGCCCTTGCCGGCAGGCTCCGGCGGTGCTGCGGCGGACGGGGTCACCCAGACGAGGCAGAGGGCCGCGGCGGCGGTCACGGCGACCGCTCCCCGTCGTCCGTGGGCAGATGTGAACGGCAATGAAACCAGCTCCTCAAAGGTGTTTGGAAATTTCTCCTTCAGAACGTCTACAGGTATCGGGCCCCTTCCGGAAGAGGCAAGGCGCCATTCCTGCAGCTTTTTCTTCCAGATGACAAAATGTGCCGAAGAATGAGGAAGGAAACGGTTGGCAGGGAAAGGAATCGACGGTGGTCTCAACCGGTCGACGCACCGCGGTCAAACCAATTCTATTGACGGCGCTGCGGCATGGCCGCGATTGCTCGTCGCTGCGCTCCAACCTGCTCGTACTCCACTCGTCGCTGCTGACGCGAAACTGCAGTTGGTGATGATAGTCGGGAATCTGGTCGTGGGACTGTTTGGGAGCTGGGGAATTACCTATCTCTCGCGGGGTTTGATCCTGAGTGCAGCGTTCCTTGGTTTCCTTTTGTACGTTCGTCATCATGACGGCCATTTCTGGCAAGAGGAAGAGGAGAGGAAGAGGAAGAGGAAGAGGAAGAGGAAGAGCAAGAGGAAGAGGCCAAGAGGGCCGATTGGGACCGGCGGGCGCGGGCACTCTGACCCCGGTGAAACCGCAGCGATCGACTGACCCTCGATCGCCGGCATCTCGTTGATATCTCTTCGTCGAGGTAGCCGAACGTCTTGCGAGACCTGAACATAGAGATAGCTCGGGTGTCGTGTGAAGCCGCCCCCAGAGGTGACTCGGAACAAGGGAGCAATACCATGAATCTCACGATCTCGATCCAGGTCAGCGTCGACGGCGTCATGCAGGCAAATGGCGGCAACAATGACGAGCTCGACCCCGGTTTTGCGCGCGGCGGCTGGGCCATCCCGACCGGCGACAAGGAGTCGGCCGCGTACATCGCTTCGACGTGGCAGCGCGCGGACGCGTTCCTGCTCGGCCGCAAGACGTTCGGACTGTTCGCGAGCTACTGGGGTGGTCAGGCCGACGACTCGAACCCGTTTTCGGGCGCGATGAATCCTCGGCCGAAGTACGTCGTGTCCAACACCCTGACCGACCCGGCGTGGAAGAACACGACGGTGATCTCGGGGGATATCGCCGCGGGCATCAGGGAACTGAAGGCACAGCCGGGAGGCGAGCTGGTGGTCGTGGGCAGCGGCGTGCTGGCGCGCTGGCTGCTCGAGAACGAACTCGTCGACGAGATCAACCTCATCGTGTGCCCGGTCATCGTGGGAGACGGCCTTCGGCTGTTCCCGCAGCAAGGCAAAGACTTCGGTCTCGAACTGGTCGAGACGCGGGCGTTCCCGACCGGTGTCCTCGCTCACACCTACCGGCTCACCGGCCGCCCCAGCTACGCCTGAGAGGACCAAGCCATGCAATACCTGGTCAATGTCATCGACTACCGCAGCGAATCGGGCACCGTCCAAGAGGCTGTCGCGATCGACGCCTTCAACGAGAAGCTGGTCACCGGCGGCCACTGGGTGTTCGCCGCCGGCCTCGCCGACCCGACGGTCTCGACCGTGATCGACGGGCGCGGCGACGGGCCGGTCTTCACCGACGGACCGTTCATCGAAGCCACGGAGTGGGCCGCCGGATTCTGGATCATCGACGCGCCTGACCTGGACGTCGCCCTCAAGCTGGTGTGCGAGGGCTCGAAAGCCTGCAACCGTCGGCTCGAGGTGCGGCCCCTCCTGTCGGATCCCTGATCGACGCGCAGGACGCCTTGACCCGCGCCCACCGAGACGAGTGGGCACGGGTCGTGGCGACAACCGCCAGGCGGTTCGGGAATCTCGACACTGCCGAGGACGCGGCCGCGGAAGCCTTCGCGATCGCCACGGAGCGCTGGCCGGTGGACGGCATACCGCCCAACCCTGGCGCCTGGCTCACCACGACAGCGAGCCGCAAGGCGATTGACCGGATCCGGCGCGAGAGCAGGCGCGACGCGAGACACACGGAGGCGAAGCTCCTGTACGACGCAGAGCCCGACCCAGTCGGCGTGATCGACGACGACCGGCTTCGGCTGCTCTTCATCTGCTGCCATCCGGCGCTTTCGATGGAGGCACGTGTGGCACTGACGCTGCGGATGATCGGCAGACTGAGCGTGCCCGAGATCGCCCGCGCGTTCCTGGTGCAGGACACCACGATGGGCGCCCGCATCACTCGAGCCAAGGCCAAGATCGCAGCCGCCCACATCCCGTACCGCGTGCCGGCGGCCGAGGATCTGCCCGGCCGAGTGTCGGGGGTGCTCGCAGTACTCTTCCTGATCTTCAACGAGGGCTATCTCGCGTCCGGCCCTGACACCGTCATGAACGAGACGGTCTGACGGTTTGGGCAAGTTCGGCGATTTTCAGCGCGTGCACCTGTGCGCAGTCGAATACACGGAAGCTCGGATTATCTCCCCTGAATGCCAGTACGAGGTCAGTCCCAGCGAGTAGAACAGCCTCAATGTTCTCGACACTGCCGAGGGAGCTCCATGCCAGATGCTCTGTGGGACCGGATGAAGTCAATGTCGGCGGTGATCACGCTGACAAATCAGGCCAGTGACTGCGACTCCTGATATCTATGGACTCGACTTCTGACGCACCCGCCCAGCTACGATTGCCGGGTGGGCGAGGAGAGCTGGGGTCTGGAAGAGTCAGGATGGGTCACTCAGGCGCGCGATTTCATCCCGGCAACGCATCGTGGACTATCGATACTGCGCCTTTACCTTCCATTTCGAGACCCCACTCTCGATGACGGCAAAGACATTGTGCGATGGTCCCGGTACGTCTCGGTAGAAGATCATTCTGCCTCGCTGGATTGGTTTGAAGCGACCGCAGGCATCGCCGAGGAACAGCCTTCCGTTCGCGGTCTCGTCTCCTGCATGGGTGTGTTGGATGAAGAAACCGCGAACGCCCTTCGTGATGCGATTGGTGTTGTCGAGCTTCAATGTCTCCGTTGGATGGGCTACGGAGAAGCCCCACACACCAGCTCGCCTAGGCGCGTGTTCGGGGAGGAATACTTCGAGGCACGCCTCAGTCCTGACGATGTCAAGGCCGGACGAAGGGTCCCGGAGTTTGCGTGGGATGCCGAACGGCGTCTCGCATGGGGTGGTCGGCTATACCCGGACTCGTTGATCGTTGCCGCCGAGCTACCCATCTTTCGGCAACTGATAAACGATCCCCGACTCGACACTGTGTCGGTGAGAGCCGATCGAGATTATCTGCCGCCGAGCGCGGGCGATTGACGAGTTGCCCGCTGACGGGTCCACTGGATACCGCTGTTCCGGTGAAGGACCCCTTTGCAGGACGCCTAGATGCCCCTTCGGTCATGGTCTTTGGCCACCAGCCATTGACCACCATCGATGCAGACCCGGTCATGTCCGCGATGGCACGTCGGGCACTCTGCAGTTGCTGACGGTTTTGAGTTTCTAGCTAATGTCGCCTGTGGCAGACAGGCTCCGAGCTGTTGGCTGAGGGAGCGAAACGAACCTATGTCTGTTCTGGCTAAGCAAAGCCGCCAAATTTAGCATCCGGCCTGGCTATGGAAGGCACGGGCGTCGGAGAAGAACTCATTGGCACTTGATGATCCGCAATTGCTGGAAATTAAGTAGCTGTAGCTGACGGCCGCTACCGCGAGACCGACGATGGTAATGGCGAGCAGGATCCAACGGGCATGCCTACGGTTGATGTGGTCGGTCATTGGTCTCCTTGGTCGGTGATTCTGTCCGTTCGGAGTGCTACACCGTAGCAGCACCGTGCATTGTGGCCCGCGATATTAGTCGCGCATCCAGCCGTGTCAGGAGGATGCGTATCGTTCTTATGTCCGTAAGCCGATCCTTTCTAAGGTCACCACGCGGGGTTAGCAGGGGGCCGGCCGCGTACTACTTACCTAAATGCGTCCAGCCTGACGGTAAAGGCCCCCAGACGGTCCCCCGGGGAGGAACCCGTTCCGTCCTGAACGGGTGTTTTCGCTCACCGGCTGGAGTGTCGACGCGCGCCACCGCCCGGCGGCAGCCGGCGCCTTCCCCACCCGGTGTGACCTCGGTCCATCTGCTCCGTCACACCCGGCCAAACCCGGCCCGGCCGCCTCGATAGTCTTGAAATATGGACCTCGAAAACATTAATTTCAACACCCGGAAGTGGGTCCGTCCCGAAGACCTCAACGCGAACGGCACACTGTTCGGCGGCAGCCTTCTGCGATGGATCGATGAAGAAGCAACAATTTACGCCATCCTCCAAATGGGCAACGGCCGCGTGGTCACCAAGTTCATGTCGGAGATCAACTTCGTCAGCTCCGCCCAGCAGGGCGACATGATCGAGATGGGCCTGCGTGCCACGAAGTTCGGCCGGACGTCACTGACGATGCGGGCCGAAGTGCGCAACATGGTCACGCGTCGAAGCATCCTGACGATTGACCGCATCGTGTTCGTAAGCCTTGACGCGGAAGGCGCACCCGCCCCGCACGGCTTCACCGAGATCACTTACGACCGGGACCGGCTGCCCAGCGGCAACCTTCCCCCGCTTGAAGGCGGACGCCTAGAAAGCGCCAGGTAAGACCCGGGGAACGCCTGAGGAGGAGACCTAAGAAACGCCGGGTTGCGGCGTCGTTTCCCCTGCCTTTTTGGCCCGGTGGACCCCTGAACGGACCCGCAGGGCAGGCAGGGAAAGGCCCCCTGTGAAATACTCGACGGAGCAGCAACGCCACTCAAAGCAAGTCCGGCAGCGCCGGGCAAAGCTCGCGCCGGGCAAGCTGGCACCGCACCACTGCAGCCCGCTCCGCGGCCGGTACGGAACGGAGCCTGCATGCCGAACCCCCGTCACCTCGGTACCGAATCCCTGATCGGCGAGTGGCTGGACGATCCGGCCGGCCGCACCGTCCTTATCGACCTGCTCGCCCGCCGCAGCCCTGACGCCCGTGCCCTCTACGCGATCCGGAAGCTTCCGCTTTCCTCCCTGATGTCGCTGAGCCACGGCGCGGTGACGCCTGAGTACCTGGACCTGATGGTGCATGCGGCCAACCGGCTCAGGGATGAACCAACCGTGCCGCCGGCTACCTCGCACCTGTTTCCATCCGCGGCGCCGCAGGCACCCAACGATTGGGAAGAGCCCATCATCGAGGGCCGGTTCGACGGCAAAACCGTGGTGGTGACCGGTGCTTCCTCCGGGATCGGCCGTGCGACTGCCCTGCGGGTGGCCCGTGAGGGGGGACAGGTACTGGCGATTGATCTCAGCACGCTGCGGATGGAGGCCCTCCTGGAGGAGAACCCGGAGCTGGGCATCACCGGCATCGTCGCTGACATCTCCAGCCAGTCAGATGTCAACAAGATAGCGGTTCAGGCAAGGGGGCGGGTGGACTGCCTCGCCGTGGTGGCCGGGATCGCCGACAACATGGTGGCCCTGCACGAGGTGGAGGACGAACTCTGGGAGAGCGTCTTCCGCATCAACGTTGACGGCCCGTTTCGTGTGTCCCGGGCGATCATCCCGCTGATGCTCTCCCGCGGCGCCGGCTCGATTGTGAACGTTTCCTCCCAGGCGGGGTTGCGCGGCTCCATCGCCGGTGCGGCCTACACGGCGTCCAAGCACGCTGTCATCGGCATGACCCGCAGCGCGGCCTTCATCTACAGTCCGCGCGGCATCCGCGTGAACGCAGTGATTCCACGGCCAACCAAGACCGCATTGGAGTCCAACTATGGCTCACTCGGCGGCGCCGGGCCGCTGCCGACCGCTTCGCTCACCTCACCCGAGGTGGAGGCAGCGCAGATCGCCTCACCCATGACCTACCTGCTCAGCGACGACGCCGCCAACGTCACCGGCGCCATCCTGCCGGCTGACGAAGGCTGGGGCGTCGCCTGACGTCACCCGCCGCGGCGCGCCCGGAGTTCAGCTTCGAGCCGTTGGAGCAGGGCCGGCGTGATCGGGCTGCCGGGGAACCGGGCCAGCCGGTTCAGCGGCATGCTTCCCACCAGGGCCAGGGACGCGGGGAGTCCTGCGGCGCCGGACTCCGGTGCGGAATCCGACACAGACGCCGACGCCGGAGCGCTGAGCGCGTCCACCAGAACTGCCGCCGCATCCGGATCGGCCAGCCACTCGGCGATCGGGGAGCCGGTGGTCAGTTCGGACACCGGCACCGTGCCGTCCAGGGCGGCGGCTCCGGACAATCGGATGTCCCTGGAGGAAGCACCCACTTCAAGCCGGTATTCACCGGCATCCGCCACCCAGGTCCCGGTGCCGGGATCCCACCGGGAGAGCGTCCGGACGTCAAGGCGAAATGACACGCGGCGCGATTCGCCGGGCTCCAGCTGCACCTTCTCGAAACCGCGCAGTTCCCGCAGCGGACGTTGCCGGCCGTCGTCGTCGGGCGCTCCGGCATACAGCTGCACCACTTCGCTGCCGCTGCGGCTGCCGGCATTGGTGAGGGTCAGATCGGCATGGACCAGCTGGCTGGCGCCGGCGCCGACAGTGCTGACCTCCAGCTCCGAGTACTCGAAGGTGGTGTAGGAGAGCCCGTGGCCGAAGGGAAAGGCCACTGCGAAACCGCGGGTGTCGTACCAGCGGTAGCCCACCAGCAGGCCCTCGCCGTACCGGACCGCCCCGTCCTCGCCGGGGTAGTTGCCGTAAGCCGCGGTGTCAGCCAGCCGGTGCGGAATCGTTTCGGCCAGCCGCCCGCCCGGCTCCGCCCGTCCCAGCAGCACATCGGCCACGGCGCTTCCGCCGGCCTCGCCCGGCAGCCAGGCCTCGAGGACGGCCGGCACGGCAGCCGCCCATTCCGTGGTCACCGCGCCGCCGTTCGAAAGCACCACAATGGTCCGCGGATTCGCTGTGACAACAGCGTCCAGCAGCTCCAGCTGGGGACCGGGCAGCTCCAGCGTCGTGCGGTCAAACCCCTCGGACTCGGCGGTTTCGGGCAGGCCCAGGAAGACGACGGCGGTGTCAGCCGCCGCTGCGGCCGCCGCGGCCATGTCCGCCAAATCCTCCTCGGCGCAGGGCGAGTCCGCGGAGAGGACATAGCCGGGCTCGAAGAGCAGATCCGGCACCTGGTCCGCCAGCGCGGCCAGGGGCGTCACCAGATGCACCGGATGGACCCGCGAGGACCCGCTGCCCTGGTACCGCGGTGTGCGGGCCAGCTCGCCGATCACCGCCAGGCTGCCCCCGGGGGAGAGCGGAAGGATCCCGCCGTCGTTCTGCAGCAGGACCATGGAAGCGGCAGCTGCCCGGCGGGCCAGCTCGTGGTGGGCGGCATAGTCAGCAGCTGCGCTGCCTGGCTGCCCTGAATCTGGCTGCCCTGAATCGTGCTGCGCCGGACCGGGTTGGACCGACGCGCGGCGCACCAGCGCCAGGATCCGCTCCACCGCCGTATCAACCTGCTGCTCAGTGACGGTGCCGGCATCGAGGCCGGTGGATAGTTCCTGAGCGCCCAGGCCACCGCTGGCCGGCATCTCCAGATCCAGTCCGGCGGCGAGCGCGGCCGCACGGTCGGTCACCGCACCCCAGTCCGATATCACTGCCCCCTCGTAGCCCCAGGTGTCGCGCAGCACGGTTCCGAGCAGCCACGGATTCTCGGCGGCATGCAGCCCGTTGACCTTGTTGTACGCCGCCATGACAGTCCACGGTCCGGCCGTGCGGACCACGATCTCGAAGGCGCGCAAATAGATTTCGTGCAGGGTCCGCTGGTCAACCACGGCGTCCACCCGCATCCGATCCGCTTCCTGGTTGTTCGCAGCGAAGTGCTTGGGGCTGGCGCCCACCCCGGCCGCCTGAACGGCAGCCGTCCAGGCTGCACCGAGTTCACCGGCGAGCAGCGGGTCTTCTGAGAAGTACTCGAAATTCCGTCCGCACAGCGGGGTTCGCTTGATGTTCAGGCCCGGTCCGAGCAGGACATCCACGCCCTGGGCGCGGGCCTCGCGTGCGACGGCGGTGCCCAGTTCCGCGAGCAGGCTGCGGTCCCAGGAGCACGCCGTCGCGCATTCCGCCGGAAAGCAGGTGGCGGGATGGGAGTCGCCCGGTTCCAGGCCGTCGGCGGTGCCGGCCGGCCGCCGAATGCCGTGCGGGCCGTCGGACAGAACCAGGGACCGGATGCCGTGCCCGGGAAGCGCAGCGGTTTCCCAAAACCCGGCCCCGGACAGCAGTCCGATCTTTTCCTTCAGCGTCAGGTCCGGCATGGCTGGAGTTTCCATGTGCCTCCCTCATCGGCGGGCTTCGAGTCTAAGCCGCCGCCCGGACCGGCGAAAGGGTCGGCAAACCCTGTTCCATCCACCCGGGCGGCCGTAGGGTTTCAGTACGGCCGCAGTGCTCACGGCACGCCGCCGGGAGGGAGCCAACGTGTGAAGACCCACCTCGACCGCTACAAGCAGATTGCCGAAATCCTGTACCGCAACGGACTGGGGTACCTGGTCTCCGCTTCCGGTTTGGAAGCCCGTCTTCCGTTCCGGCGCAAGGCTCAGCCGGGGGACCGGCCCGAGCAGCCGGCCAGCAGCCCCGAGTACCTGCGCCGGGCGTTGGAGGAGCTGGGGCCCACCTTCATCAAGCTGGGCCAACTGCTTTCCACCCGTCAGGATCTGCTGCCCCCGCGCTACCAGAAGGAGCTGGCCAAACTGCAGGACAGCGCCGAGCCCGTGCCCTGGGAGCAGATTCACCCGGTGCTGCAGGGAGCGCTGGGCGAGGACGTGCTGGCACGGTTCGCGTCCTTCGACACCATCCCGCTGGCCAGCGCCTCCATCGGCCAGGTCTACGCTGCCCGGCTGCCCGGAGACATCGGCGTCGTGGTGAAGATCCGCCGGCCCGGCGTCGATGAAGAGGTGAACGAGGACCTGGATATTCTGCAGAGCCTGGCCGGGTATGCGGGAAAGCACTGGGAAGCGGCCCGCGACTATGACGTCCAGGGCCTGATGGATGAGTTTGCCGATACGCTGCGCTCGGAACTGGACTACGCCCAGGAGGGCCGCAACGCCAGGCGGTTCGCCCTGAACTTCGAAGACAACCCCGCCGTGACAATTCCGGCTGTTTATGAGGAGTTCAGCACCTCGACCGTCCTCACGCAGCAGCGGCTCCACGGGCTGAAGGTCACCGACACCGCGGCCCTGGATGCGGCCGGGATCGACCGCAGGGCGCTCGCCGTAACGGCCGCCGACGCGGAAATGAAAATGGTTTTCGACGACGGTTTCTTCCATGCCGATCCGCATCCGGGAAACATTTTCGTGCAGGACGGCGGCCGGATCGGGCTCATCGACTTCGGCATGGTGGGGGAGGTCGATGACAAGTTTCGCGCGCAGCTCTCCGCCCTCTTCATCGCCGTTATCCGGAAGGATCCGGACCGGATGGCCTCAGCGCTGATCCGGATGTGCGTCAGGACCCGCCGGGTGGACCGCCTGCGGCTGCGCCTTGACCTGCAGCAGCTGATCCGTCTGTATGCGGGGCGGACGCTGGGAAACGCGCCCGTGGGCCGCATCATCAACGGGGCCCTGGGCGTCGTCCGGAGCCATCACCTGCAGCTGCCGCGGGAGATGGCGCTGCTGCTGCGCATGCTGATCATGACCGAGGGCATGGGGGAGGTGCTGGATCCGGACTTCAGCATGGGCCAAACCCTCGGCCCCTATGCCCGGCGGATGACGCTGCAGCAGCTGAATCCGGTGGCCTTCGCCCGGCGCCTGGGCCAGGCAGGCGCCGAAACCCTGGAGCTGGGCGCCGAGTTGCCGGACCAGCTGCGCCGGCTGATGAACACCCTCGATTTTGAAGGACTGGAGGTGCACTTGCGGGCGGAGGAACTCTCTCCGCTGGTGGGCCGGCTGGAGCGGGTCGGCAACCGGATGGTGGCTGCCGTTTTTGCGGCGGCCTTCATCCGGGGCGTGGGCGAGCTGACGCTGGGCGACACCGAACGCTGGAAATCCTGGCAGGCCCCGCTGATGACCGCAGGACTTGCCTCCACCGGCGCCCTGGGCGGATATCTGGCCTGGACCGCGCGCAAGCAGCGGATCAGGGGCTACTGATGGATCTGTCGCTGGCCGGCCTGACGGTCCTGGTGGCGGGCGGTACCAGGGGAATCGGCCGTGCCGTGGTGGAGGAATTCGCGAGGGAAGGCGCCAACGTCGCGTTTTGCGCCCGCACGGGCTATCAAGTGGGGGTGCTTGAAGAACAGCTGTCGGAATCGGCCGGGGGTGTTGAAGGCTCCGTCGTGGACGTGATTCATCCCGGGGCCGTGGCCAAGTGGGTCAGCGAATCGGCGGTGATTTTCGGCGGCATCGACATAGTGGTCTCCGCCGTGAGCGCCACGGCCCTGGATGACACGGATGAAAACTGGGGGCTGTCCCTGACCGTTGACCTGATGGGCACGGTTCGGCTGGTCAAGGCGGCACTGCCGCACCTGGAACTCAGCACCGCGCCGTCGATCGTTGCCCTTTCCAACGTCTCGGGGCGGGAGGTCGATTTTGCGGCCGGCCCGTATGCCACGGCCAAGACGGCGGTGGCCGGGTACATTGCGGGCCTCGCCGTCAGGCTCGCGGGACTGGGCATCCGGGCCAACACCGTGAGCGCCGGCAACACGTACTATTCGGGCAGCTACTGGGCTGCCATGGAGGAACGGGACCCCGCCACCTTCGAGGCCGCGCTTGCCCGGAACCCCAGCGGGCGGATGGGCACCCCCGCGGAGGTGGCCGACGTCGTCGCCTTCGTCGCCAGCCCCCGCGCCTCACGGGTCACGGGGGCTAACATCCTGGTGGACGGCGGACTGTCCCGGGGCATCCAGCTTTAGCGCTTGCCCAGCTCCGCCGTCGGCGTCTTATAGGTCTCCTTGGCCGTGAGGGCGGAGATCGAGGCGATCAGGCTGATCGCGGCGGTGAACATGCTGATGACAACCCAGCCGCCGGGTTCCAGTCCGCCCAGCGCAGCCACGATGGACGGGGCGAAGCCCGCCATCAGGAAGCCGAGCTGGGTGCCGATGGCCAGGCCTGAGAAGCGGACCTTGGCGCTGAACATCTCAGCGTAGAAGGACGGCCAGACGGCGTTGGCCGCAGCGTAACCGCCGGAGAAGACAGCCACGGAGAGCGCGAACTGCAGGAGGGTGTTGCCTGACTCCATCGACAGCAGGTAGAACGGCATGATCGCCGCGGAGGACAGCGCGCCGTAGATGAACACCGGTTTGCGGCCGATCCGGTCCGACAGGTTGCCGAAGAGCGGCTGCGTGCCCAGGGCGACGACGTTGCCGGCCACCACGAGCCAGAGCGTGATGCTGGCGTCGACGTTGCCCACTTCCGTGCCGTATTTGATCGCCAGCGTTCCGTAGACCGTGGACACCGCAGCGATGAACGCGCAGCAGATCACGCGGAGCACGTCGCGCCAGTGGTGCGCCAGCAGGTCCTTGACGGGGAGCTTGGAGATCTCGTTGTTGGCCTTGGCTGCGGCGAAGGTGGGGGTCTCGTGCAGCGAACGGCGGATGAAGTACGTGACGACGACAACGACGGCGCTGAGCCAGAACGGAATGCGCCAGCCGATGCCGTACTTGATCTCGTCCGGCAGCGTCAGCACGGGGATGAAGACCAGGGCGGCAAGGATCTGTCCGCCCTGCGTGCCGGTGAGGGTCCAGGAGGTGAAGAAGGAGCGGCGGTTGTCCGGTGCGTGCTCAAGCGTGAGGGAGCTGGCTCCGGCCTGCTCGCCCGCTGCGGACAGGCCCTGCATCAGCCGGCACAGCACCAGCAGGACGGGGGCCCACCAGCCGATGACGTCGAAGCTGGGGAGGCAGCCGATCAGGAAGGTGGAGGCGCCCATCAGGACCAGCGTGAACATCAGCACCTTCTGGCGCCCCACCCGGTCCCCGAAGTGGCCCAGCACCACGGCGCCCACCGGGCGGGCAATGTAGGCAAAGCCGAAGGTTGCCAGCGACATGACGGAGGCCTGCGCGCTGGAGTCCGGAAAGAAGACCTGCGGAAAGATCAGCGCGGCCGCTGTTCCGAAAATAAAGAAGTCGTAGTATTCGACGGCGCTGCCCATGAAACTGGCGGCCGCTGCCTTTTTGGGTGTCTTGGCCTGCGTCTTGCCGGCCGGGACGGTCTCGGTCATGGGGTCTCCTGTAGATGGGATGCGCTGTCGGGTGACGGTGCTGTGCGCAGGTTCGTTCAGTTGCTGATGTGCGCTAGGCGCACAGGTGTGCAGAATTCGAACATCTCCAGTAATGTAGCTCACAACGGCAGGGTGCGGCAACGTGGTTACTCTGCAACATGACGAACAGCAACACGACGAACAGCAACATGACGAATAGTCACACGACGAACAGCGCGGGCAGGTGCCCGTCCCGCAGCGCGGAAGGATGCAACCTGTGAGCAGCCCCTCGGAATCCTATTTGGTCGGCCTCATCGGCGAAGGGGTTACTCCGTCCCTCTCACCGCCCATGCATGAGCAGGAGGCTGACCACCTGGGCCTGCGCTATCTTTACCGGCCCGTTGACCTCTCCGCGCTGGCGCCGGACCCGGCGAACCCGGAGATCGACCCGGGCGTCCAACTGCAGGAGCTGCTGCTCCGCGGCCGGGACCTGGGCTTCAACGCCTTTAATATCACCCACCCCTGCAAGCAGCTGGTCCTGCAGTACCTCGACGAGGTGTCCGACGACGCCCGGAGCCTTGGCGCCGTGAACACCGTCCTGATCCGGGACGGCAAATTCGTCGGCCACAACACCGACTTTTCCGGCTTCGCAACGGCACTGGCCTCGGGACTGCCCGATGCGGTCCTGGACCGCGTGGTGCAGCTGGGAGTCGGCGGTGCCGGCGCCGCCGTCGCCTATGCGCTGCTGAAGGCCGGGACAACTCACCTGACCCTGATCGACCTGGACTACGGGCGGGCAAGTGAACGCGCCGCCGCGCTGGGCCGGCTTTTCCCCGATCAAACCGTAACCGCCGCGGAGAGCTCCAACCTCCCGGAGGTCCTGGCCGAAGCTGACGGGCTGGTCCATGCCACGCCGGTGGGCATGCACTCCCACCCCGGGCTGCCGCTGGATCTGGACCTGCTGGCGCCGCGGCAGTGGGTGGCCGACGTCGTGTACCGGCCGCTCGAAACTGAACTGGTTCTCGGCGCCCGGGCCAAGGGCTGCGCGGTGCTCGACGGCGGTTACATGGCGGTGGGCCAGGCCGTGGATGCCTTCGAGCTGATCACCGGCATCCGCCCCGATGCGGACCGGATGCGGACCCATTTCCTGGATCTCATCGAGCGCGGACTGTAGGGGAGAGGCAAACATGCGGACATCCATTGCCACGGTGTGCCTGAGCGGCACGCTCGAAGAAAAGATGCGGGCCTGCGCGGAGGCGGGGTTCGACGGCATCGAGATTTTTGAACAGGACCTGATTGTCTCGCCGGCCAGTCCCGAGGAGATCCGCGACCTGGCCGCCAGGCTGGGCCTGAGCCTGGACCTGTTCCAACCGTTCCGCGACTTTGAAGGCGTCAGCGAGGACCTCCTCGAAGACAACCTGTACCGGGCCGAGGCCAAGTTTGAGCTGATGAACCGCCTGGGCATCGACACCATGCTGGTCTGCAGCAATGTCGCCACGGCCACTGTGGACGACGACGACGTCGCTGCCTCCCAGCTGCGCCGCATGGGGGAGTTGGCGGCCCGCTACGGCGTCCGGCTCGCCTACGAAGCGCTCGCCTGGGGCCGGTTCGTGAACGACTTCGAGCACGCCCAGCGGATCGTGGACCTGGCCGACCATCCCAATGTCGGCACCTGCCTGGACAGCTTCCACATTCTCTCCCGCCGCTGGGATCCCGCCGGCATCGAGAAGATCCCGGCTGAGAAGATCTTTTTCGTTCAGCTGGCGGACGCCCCGGAGCTGTCCATGGACGTGCTCTCCTGGAGCCGCCACTACCGGGTGTTCCCCGGCGAAGGCGCCTTCGACCTCACCGGCTTCATGGCGCATCTGGTCCGCAGCGGCTATGACGGTCCGGTGTCCCTGGAGATTTTCAACGACGTGTTCCGGCAGACGGCCGAGCAGCGCACCGCCGTCGATGCCATGCGGTCCCTCATTTGGCTGGGCGAACGGACGTCAGTCCATCTGGCGGAGCATGATGCGGCGGAGCACAACCCGGCCTCCCGCAGCTATCCCATGGACCTCGCCACGCTGCCCGCCGTTGCCGAGCCGACAGGCTTCAACTTCGCCGAGGTCAAAGCGGAGAATACCGGCGCCGTGGAAGAGCTGCTGCACCAGCTGGGCTTCCGCTGCGAAGGGCGGCACCGCACCAAGCCGGTCCAGCTGTGGAGTGCCGGAGCGGCACGCGTGATCATCAACCAGCAGCAGGCCAAGGGCATGGCGCCGGGGATCTCCGCCCTGGGGCTTGATGTGCAGGATCCGCTGGCGGCGGCCTCGCGGGCGGTGCAGCTGAAGGCCGTGCCGGTCAGCCGGCGCAGCCAGGCCGACGAAGCGGTGCTCCAGGCAGTTTCAGCGCCGGATTCCACCGAGATTTTCCTCTGCGAGAGCACCCCGGACGGAACCGTCGCCTGGGCGGAGGAATTCGGTGTTCCGCAGGATGCGCGGGAGTCGGCTGCCTGGGGCGCAGGACCCGCTGCCGACGGACTGATCACCCATGTTGACCACATCAACCTCTCCCAGCCCTGGCAGCACTTCGACGAAGCGGTGCTCTTCTACGAGTCCACGCTCTCCCTGGTGCCCCGCGCGTCGCAGGAGGTGCCCAGCCCGATGGGACTGGTGCGCAGCCAGGTGATGTGCAGCAGTGACGGCAGGGTTCGCCTGGCCCTGAACATCGCCCCGCTGGCGCTGGAGGGCGGCGGGCCCGACGGCGGCGCCGACTATCCGCAGCACGTCGCCTTCGCCTGCAGCGATGTGGTGTCCCTGGCCCGGATGGCCCGGCAGCGGGGGCTGAAGTTCCTGCCCATTCCGGCCAACTACTACGAGGACCTGCGGGCCCGGTTCCGGCTGGACCCGGACCTGCTGCGGACCCTGCAGTCCCTGAACCTGCTGTACGACCGCGACGGCGACGGCGAGTTCCTGCACTTCTACACGGCGACTGTTGGGAACGTGTTCTTCGAGGTGGTGGAACGCCGCCGTTCCTACGACGGGTACGGCGCGCCCAACGCCCCCGTGCGCCTGGCCGCCCAGTACCAGCGAGCCCGCAGGGGCGGCGCATAGGAGCGTATAAGATGGGCGGCATGGGGGCGGAAGACGGATACTACGTAAAGTCGGTGGAGAAAACCCTTGCCGTGCTGCAGTCGTTCACCCCGGAACATCCGCAGCTGAGCGTGAGCGCGGTGGCTGCGGCTGCCGACCTGAGCCGGGCCTCGGCCCGCCGGTTCCTGATGACCCTGTGCGATCTCGGGTATCTCAGCTGCGAGGGGCCGCTCTTTGCGCTGGCTCCGCGGTCCCTGGACATTGGATCGGCTTTCCTGGCCACTCTCTCGCTGCCCTCGCTGGCTGAACCCCACCTCAAGACGCTGGCGGCCGAGCTGGGCGAAACCACCTCCCTGTGCATTTTGGACGGCATGCATGTGGTGTACGTGGCCCGGGTGGCGCCGCCGCGCCTGGTGCATGTTTCGGTGCATGTCGGGACGCGCTTTCCTGCCTGGGCCACGTCCATGGGCCGGGTGCTGATCGCCGCCCTGGAACCCGAGGCACGCGAAGCCCATCTGAACGCCGTGGAATTCCAGGCCTTCACTCCGCACTCAGTGTCGACCCTGGACGAACTCCGGGCCGAAGTGGAGCTGGCCGGCCGGCGCGGCTGGGCCCGGGTCGCCGACGAACTCGAGGGCGGGCTGCGCGGCGTCGCCGTGCCCGTCTCGCGTGCCGGGACCGTCGTGGCAGCCGCCAACGTGTCCCTGCAGATGCACCGGGACCCGCACCTGTCGGTGGAGGAGAGCGTGGTGCCCCGGCTGAAGGCGGCGGCGGAACGGATCACCGCCGACCTCAGCATCCGCTAGGAAGCTGCTGTGCGAAACACGCTATGGCGCAAAATCCGTCGCGTTGTAAATGTTCAGCTTCAGCGCCGCCGCCACTGAGGCCACCGCTTTCTGCGCCCGGACGCTGTTGCCCGCCGGGTCCAGCGGCGGAGAGAAGGCCGCGATGGCGAGGGTGCCGGGCATGATCGCCAGGACGCCGCCGCCCACGCCGCTCTTGCCCGGCAGTCCTACCCGATAGGCCCAGTCTCCCGAAGAGGTGTACAGGCCCTCCATGGTCATTTCCGCCAGGATCGGCGGAACCAGGGACGGGTCGAACACCTGCTTCCCCGTGACCGGGTTGCGTCCGCGGGCGGCTACCGTCGCGCCCATGACGGCCAGGTCCCTGGTGGTCACCAAGGTGGAGCACTGCCGGGTGTAGACCTCACACGCTTCCATTGGATCCGAGTACATGGAACCGCTCGAGTAGAGCAGCCACGCGATCGCCCGGTTGTGGAAATTGGTGGACTGCTCGGAGTCGTTGACGGCGTCGCTGAGCAGGATGTCCCGGCCGGCAAAGGCACTTTGCATGGCCAGGATCTTCTGCCACCGCTCATCTGCGGAGGCCGCCGGGATGAGCGACACTGTGGACATGGCACCGGCGTTAACCAGCGGCGAGAGCGGTTTGCCTCCATGCAGGGCTAACGCAATAACGGAGTTGAACGGTTCACCGGTGGGATCCGCCCCCACCTTGTCATGGAACTCGGGCAGCCCGGTGTGCTCCATGGCCAGAGCCATGGAGCACACCTTGGAAATCGATTCCAGGGCAAACTCGAATCCGGCGTCCCCCGCCTCGAACACGTCGCCGTCCGCCGTTGCCACGCACACGCCGAACAGCGAGGGATCCACCGAGGCCAGGTACGGAATGTAACTGGCGTTGGCACCGCCGGTGTCGCCGGCGTGGTCCGCATGGGCCGTCCGGACGGCGGACGCGATGGCTGACTTTTCCGGCATCATGGTGCTCCGCTCCCTCCAAGGGCGGGTCCCGGCCGGGGCCGAAGGTTTGGTTTGTCTCCGGCGGCGGCTCCCGGCCGCGGCTCGGTCTCTCCCGCGGGGGCACCGGTCTCCGGAATGGCGCCGGAGGCCAGCGCCTGCTCCGTCAGGACCGAAGTCGCCACCGAGGACTGGGTTTGGACGCCGGGGTGACTGTGCTCCAGCTGCCAGGTAAACGGCACAAAGGTGCTGTTCGGATCCCGCCAATGCGGCTTGCGCACGGCGTAGATCACCAGCGGCAGAATGAAGAACAGGGCCGCTCCGCCCGCCAGGATGCCCACGTACAGGACGGGCGACCCGACGGAAATCTGGTCCGGGGGAATGAAGCTGAAGACAAACGCCATCAGCGAACCGAGGAAACCAAGGCCGCCCACCACCCACATGCCCGCTTCACCGCCGGGTACCCGGTAGGGCCGGGGCCGGTTGGGCTGGGTGTACCGCAGGTACATGGCGGCGCCGAACATCAGCATGTACATGATCAGGTACAGGATGACGGTGAGCTGGCTCAGGATCTGGTAGGCGGCCTGCACTGACGGCAGCACCACGTAGACCAGTCCCAGAGCCGTGACCACAAAGGCCTGGAAGAGCATGATGTGCGTTCCCATGCCGTGCTTGTTGGTGCGCTGCCAGAACCGGGGCAGATAGCCTGCCTTGGCCACGGCCAGCAGACCGCTGGACGGACCGGCCACCCAGGTCACCACGCCGGCGAGGACCCCGATCAGCAGCATGGCCGCAATAATCGGGCCAGCCCAGCCGATGCCCGCCCACTCGAACATGTCGTTGTAGGACGTCAGCAGGGACTGGGTGAGGTTGATGTCCGCCTGCGGCACCACAAAGGCAATGGCCAGGGTGCCCAGGACAAAGATCACCACCGTTCCCAGGGCAGCGATCAGCACTGCGATGGGATAATCGCGGGTCGGATTCTTTACTTCCTTGACGTGGATGGCGTTCATTTCCATGCCGGCGTAAAACAGGAAGATGCTCGCGGCCAGCACCACGTTGGAGAAGTTGGAGAAGTCCGGAACGAGTTCGCCCCAGCCCATCTGGATCTGCGGGGTGTTGCCGGCGAAGTAGTAGGAGAACCCCAGCACGATCAGGACGGCGGCCGGAATGATGGTGCCGATGATGCCGCCCCACTGGGCAACCTTGGAAAATGCGGCGGCGCCCCGGAAGGCAATGAAGGTGGCCAGCCAGTAGACCACCAGCACCACTGCCAGGACAAAGGCCTTGTTGCCCGAGAGCTGGGCGTCCAGGTTTTGGTCGGTCCCGGTGTACGCCAGAGACACCGCCCCGAAGGTAAGGACCGTCGGGAACCAGATGCTGACCTCGATGAAGAGCATGAACATGGCAACGAAGGCCCAGCGCGGGCCGAACGCTTCACCCACCCAACGGAACACGCCGCCCTGCTCCGGCCAGCCGGTGGCCAGCTCCGCGGCAACGAGGGACACGGGAATCAAGAAAACCACGGCGGCCAGCACGTAATAGAAAATGGAACTGAGTCCGTACTCGGCCTCGGCCGGCAGGCCGCGGAGGCTCACCACGGCCACGATGTTCATGACGGCCAGGGCCCCGATGGTGATCTTGGCGGTCTGCTTCGCTTTGGCGTTCGAGGATCGACCTGGTGGAGTTGCTGAACCGTTTGCTGCGGAAGAACCAGATGCTGCGGAAGAACCGTTTGATGCTGTGGAATCACTCATCCCACTCACCTCCTCGGATTAGTGGTGGAAGCCGGGATGTGAGGCTTCCTGCGGCATTGGCGCCTCAAGCCGGTCGAGGTATTCGGTTTCCGTCCTGATGTCCTCCAGAAGGCTGTGGGCAAGATCCATGCTGAGGCCATTGCGGACCACGATCCGCTCCACCGTCAGGTGTTCCAGATTGGCGGGCATGGGGTAGGCGGGCACCAGCCAGCCCTTGGCACGCAGCCGGTCGGCCAAGTCGTACAGGGTCCATTTGTCGGTGTGGCCCTCCTTGAGCTGCCACGCGAAGACCGGAATGTCGGAGCCGTCATTCCAAAGATTGAAGGCTCCGATGTCGTTAATGCCCGAGGACAGGTACAGCGCCACGTTCTGGCTTGCCTGCTGGACCTGCGCGTAGCCTTCCCGGCCAAGCCGGAGGAACAGGTAAAACTGCAGGACAACCTGCGCACCGGGACGCGAAAAGTTCAACGCGAAGGTGGGCATGTCGCCGCCAAGGTAGCTCACGTAGAAAATCAGGTCCTCCGGCAGCCATTGGCGCTCGCGCCACACCACCCACCCCAGTCCGGGATACACCAGCCCGTATTTGTGCCCGGACGTGCTGATCGAGTGCACCCGGTCTATCGAAAAGTCCCACTCCAGCTCCGGCTGGATGAACGGAGCGATCATCCCGCCCGAGGCGGCGTCAACATGGATGTTGATGTCCAATCCGGTGGAGGCCTGGATCTCGTCGAGCTTCGCGGCGATCTGTTTCACCGGCTCGTACATGCCGGTGTAGGTGACGCCCATGATGGCCACCACGCCGATCGTGTTTTCGTCCACGTAGTTCTCCAACTCGAACCCGTCCAAGCACTTGTGCTCTTCACTGATGGGAACGAGCCGCACTTCGACGTCGAAATAGTTGCAGAACTTCTCCCAGCAGACCTGGACCGCCGAGCTCATGACCAGATTGGGTTTGTCCGTCGGTTTGCCGTCAGCCTTGCGGGCGTTCTGCCAGAGCCGTTTCAGCGCCAGGCCGCCGAGCATGCAGGCCTCCGACGAGCCGACCGTCGACGTGCCGATCGTTCCCTCGGGATCCGGAGCGTGCCACAGGTCCGCGAGGATCTTCCAGCAGTTTTGCTCGATCTGGGCGGTCTGCGGGTACTCGTCCTTGTCGATCATGTTCTTGTCGTACGTCTCGGCGTACAGCCTGTTGGCGTGGTCGTCCATCCAGGTGGTGACGAAGGTTGCCAGGTTCAGGCGGGCATTTCCATCCAGCATTGTTTCGTCGTGGACAATTTGATACGCCGTTTCCGGGATCATCGATCCGGCGGCAAGCTTGGTCTTGGGTGCGTCGGTTTCCTCGCCCGGTCGGGCGAAAAGCGGATTCACACTCAGGGAATCGGTGTTGGAGAAGTTACTGTCTGGATGCTGCGGCATGATTTTGACCTTTCATCGGCGGTGTCAAAAACCGACACCGGGCCGTTGGAAACGGGGGTCAGGGAGTCCCTCATGTGGCTGCGCGCACCCAAAACTATACGGGCGGCAAAACTGCGTTACTAGGCTCCGGGCGCCATACCGGGCTCAGGGACAAAAACCATGCCGGTTCCGGCAGCGCGGGCCGCCGGAGCGCCCCCAACCGTTGAGGCCGGGACGGTCTCCGCGTACTGTGTGAACGATCAACTGAGCGTGACCGAGAAACACAGCGTGACCGAGAAACACAGCGTGACCCACAAATGTGAGCCCCAAAGCCCGGCACCGCAGTGCCGCTGAGCACCTGAGCCGGGCCAATCCGCGAGGAGATACCCCATGGCTGGACTTGCGCGGCGTGACCGGTTCGAACTGCCCGAACCCGTCCGCAAATTCTTTGAAGGTGATTGGGATGTGCCGGCGTTCCCGGTGGAGGAGTACCGGGACGCAGGGTTCATGGTGGTGAAGGCCGAGCTGCCCAACATTGACCCTGATAAGGACCTGGACGTGTCAGTGAGCGACGGCATCCTCCGCATCAAGGGTGAGCGGCGCGAGGGCACCGAACACAAGGACAAGAACGGCTACCGCAGCGAGTTCCGCTACGGCTCCTTTACCCGCGACATTCCGCTGCCGGCGGGATCCAGCCAGGACAACGTCACAGCTTCCTACAACGACGGCGTCCTTGAAGTCCGGGTACCGGTGCCCGAGGTGGGGTCCTCCTCCACGAAGGTGCCGATCTCCCGGCGCTGACGGCCGAAGACCGATGGTCGAGGATTGAGGGCACGGATGACTGAGGCCGGCCCCATGACTGAGGGCACCGGCTCCGGCGCTGTGCGCCGCCGCCAATATCCGGACTGGGTGGTCATAGCCACCCTGGCGAGCGGCGGCGTCGTCGTTTCCCTGGAGAAAACCGCCGTGGTTCCGCTGCTGCCGGAGTATCCGCGGATCTTCGGCGCCAGCAGCGACGATGTCTCCTGGATGGTGACGATCACCCTGCTGAGCGCTGCTGTGGCCACCCCGATCGTCTCGCGGCTGGCGGACATGTTCGGGAAGCGGCGGATGCTGCTGATCGCCATGGTGATGATGGTGGCGGGTTCGTTTGCCGCGTCGATTGGCGGAACCTTCTTCTGGGCCCTGGTGGGCCGCGGACTGCAGGGCTTTGCCGGAGCGGTGATCCCGGTGGGCATCAGCATCCTGCGCGACGCGCTGCCGCAGCGAAAAATTGCCGGGGCAGTCTCGCTGATGAGCGCCAGCTTCGGCATAGGCAGCGCACTGGGGCTGCCCATGGCCGGACTGATCTATGAACGCCTGGGCTGGCGGGCCACCTTCTGGGGCGTCGGCGTTATCGGTGCCGCGCTGATCGCCGCCATCGTTGTGGTCGTCCCGGAATCCCGGGTGCGCGCGCCCGGCCGCTTCGACTATGAGGGTGCCCTGGTGCTCTCCGGAGCAATGACGGCGCTGCTGCTGGCAATCAGCAAGGGCGGGGTCTGGGGTTGGGGGAGTTATCCCATCCTGGGACTTTTCGCTGCTGCCGCCGTGCTCCTGGCAGTCTGGTTTCCCCTGGAACTGCGCAAGGGGGACCCGCTGGTGGACCTGCGCACCTCGGCCCTGCCACCCGTGCTGCTGACCAACGTCGCCGCCGTCCTGGTCGGCTTCTCGATGTATGCCAACATGCTCGTCACCACCCAGCAGCTCCAGCTGTCCCGGGAGACCGGGTTCGGCTTCGGGCTGAGCGTACTGGTCGCCGGGCTGACGATGATCCCCGCGGGCCTGGCCATGGTGGCGGCAGCGCCGGTGTCCGCCCGCCTCACCAATACCTTCGGCGCGAAAGTAACGCTGGTGGCCGGCTGCGCCGTGATGGCCGCCGGGTACCTGTCCCGGGTGCTGCTGGTGCACTCGGTCACGGGCATCATTCTTGGCGCGGTCATAGTTTCAGTGGGAACGGCAATGGCGATGGCGGCCATGCCGACCATCATCATGAGCAATGTGCCGCTCACCGACACTGCCGCGGCGAACGGGGTAAACACCCTGCTCCGCTCCGTCGGTACCTCGACCTGCAGCGCCGCCGTTGCCTCCATCCTGGCGTCCCTCACCATCCAGGTGGGGGGAGCGGTCTTCCCCGGCCTGGATGCCTTCCGCACCATCTTTGTCCTGGCCGGCTTTGCGGCCCTGGCAGCCACCGGCGTTTCCTGCCTCATTCCCCGCTCCAGGCGCAGGGAAGCAACGCATCCGCGGCTGCATGCGGCGCCAGGCGAGCCCCGGCCCGCCCCTGCGGACAGGAAGGGCGAGATCATGATCACCGGAACCATGCTCGCCGACGACGGCCGCACGCCCGTCCCGGGGGGCCTGGTCACGGTTCTGGACAGGGGCGGAGTGCCGGTGGACTGGGACCGGGGCGACGACGGCGGACGCTACGCCGTCGTACTCCCCGGAGACGGCCGCTACGTGCTGGTGGCAACGCAGCAGCAATGGCGCCCGGTTTCGGAGGCCGTCACGTTTTCCGGTGCACCCGGCAGCCATGACATCCGCTTTCCCGGGCGGCTTATGCTGACGGGACAGGTGCGGCACGGCCGGCGAGCGGTTGCCGGCGCCCTGGTGATCCTGGTCCAGCCCGCCGGGGAAAACCACGGTGCGGCGCGGTCGGATCGCCAGGGCAGATATGAGCTTCCGCTGCCCCGCCCCGGGACCTACATCCTCACGGTCGTGGAGCCCGACGGCGTCACCACCCACACCCGCCGCGTCATCCTGCCCGCCCCCAACACCGTGATAGACGTGGAACTCGGCGGCAAGCCGCCCCCCACGGGCCTGCGCATCTGAGGATCTGCCCCTCCGGGGATCAACGCATCAGCGGATCGACCGAGACCAAGCGCACACTCCTGCCTTTGGTGCCTGAATGGTTCAGCACATAGGATCAATCTGGCGCGAAATGGGTGCGCTTTCCGGCGGTTGATCCCCGGATCCCTCATCCCGCTGGTTTGGCGCTCCCTTTGTACAACTGTTCAACATTTCCGATGAACCGGAAGCACACTTGCTGCGCTGCCGTCTGCCGGCTTGAAGCCGCGGAGGCAGCTGCCCTGTGCGGACGGAACTCCTTTTTCCTTTTGTCTTTTAGTTAGGGTACGTGGTGGATCTCACCCTCATGGTGGCGCTGGTGATCGCGCTCGCATTATTCTTCGACTTCACCAACGGCTTTCACGACACAGCCAACGCAATGGCAACCCCCATTGCCACAGGTGCGATCAAGCCGAAGACGGCTGTTGCTCTGGCAGCAGTCCTGAACCTGGTGGGCGCTTTCCTGTCCACCGAAGTCGCAAAGACCATTTCCGGCGGAATCATCCGGGAGGGCGAAGGCGGCATCCAGATCACGCCGGTGATGATCTTCGCCGGCCTGCTCGGTGCCGTTATCTGGAACCTGATTACCTGGCTTCTCGGGCTGCCCAGCAGCTCCTCGCACGCACTGTTCGGCGGCCTGATCGGAGCCGCCATTGTCGGCGCCGGTTTCGGTTCCGTGGACTACTCGGTGCTGATGTCCAAGGTCATCCTGCCGGCCTTCATTGCGCCGGCCATCGCGCTGACCGTGGCATTGCTGGCGACCAAGCTGGCGTATGCCATCACCCGGCGGCACGATGCGGACTCCGGCGACAAGCTGCCCCGCAAGCGCGGCGGGTTCCGTTACGCGCAGATCTTCTCATCCTCCCTGGTGGCGCTGGCTCACGGCACCAACGATGCGCAGAAGACCATGGGCGTCATCACCCTGGTGCTGATCTCCGGCGGCTTCCAGACCGTGGGCTCCGGGCCGGTGTTCTGGGTTGTTGCAGCCTGCGCCGTCGCGATCGCTGCCGGCACGTACGCCGGCGGCTGGCGCATCATCCGGACCATGGGCACCGGCCTGACGGACGTCAAGCCGGCCCAGGGATTCGCGGCCGAGACCAGTACGGCCGCAGCCATCCTGACCTCGACGCACCTCGGCATGGCCCTGTCGACAACGCAGGTTGCCTCGGGTTCGGTAATCGGTTCCGGTTTGGGCCGCAAGGGCGCTGAGGTCCGCTGGAGCACGGCACGCCGGATCGCCGGCGGCTGGTTCCTGACCCTTCCCGCTGCGGGCATCATGGGCGCCGCGGCGGCCCTGCTCGCCAGCACCGGGCCGGTCGGCGTGGCCATTGACGGAGTCCTCGGCCTGGCGGTCATGCTCTTCATCTACTACCGGTCCCGCCAGAACCGGGTCGGTCACGACAACGCCGTGAGCGACATCGACAATGCCGGCGGCGCCGTCCGCATCAACAAGCGCAAGGCCCGGTCCCAGGGCATTGCATCTGCCCGCACCAAGGTCAAGGAAACGTCAAAATGAGCATCAACTGGGTTGCTTACCTCATCGTCGCCGGCATTACGCTGCTGGCCACGCTCGTCGTCGTCGGGCTGTATTCCACCGGCGTCCGGCTCTACGCGGTTGCCTCCGACCGCAACCCGGGTCCGGAAGCCACCGACCGGCTGATGCTGGTCAAAGTCGGCGCCTACGCCTGCTTCACGGTGTGCGCAGCAGCGGTGCTGTTCGGCATCTACCTGATTGTGCCCGCGCTCCACGGTTGAATCTCGCTCCACAGTTGAATCTGCAGAGCTGAATCCAGTCCTGCCCATCCCGCAGGACATCCAAAAGCCCGGCGACAAGCGGCCAGTAACGGCCGCCGTCGTCGGGCTTTTGCGTGCCTGTCGCCGGCCCGGAATGCCGGCGGCAAGCGGCGCGTGCTACGAAGCTTCGGCGTACTCCGCGTAGTCCGTGTAGCCGGCGGCACCGTGCGAGTAGAAGGTGGAAGGATCCGGGGTGTTCAGCGGCAGGTCTTCCTCCCAGCGGCGCACCAGGTCCGGATTGGCAATTACGGGGCGGCCGACGACGACGCCGTCGCCCAGGTTGTCTTCCATGATCGAAAGGGCTTCCTCACGCGTGGTGATGACACCGAAGCCCGAGTTCAGCAGCACCGGGCCGCCGAACTGGCTGCGCAGCTCCTGCACAAGGATGTCTGACGGGTCCCGGTGCAGGATGCTGAGGAACGCCGGCTTCAGCGGTGCGATTCCGGCCAGGAGGGCGGTGTATGTCGCCAGAACGTCGGCCGGATTGGTTTCCAGTACGCCCTGGATGTTGTTCTCCGGGGAGATGCGGATGCCGGTCCGGTCAGCGCCGATGGCGTCGGCCACTGCGCGGTACGCCTCGATCACGAAGCGCGCCCGGTTCTCGGGTGAGCCGCCGTAACCATCGGTGCGCTGGTTGGAGTCCGGGGAGAGGAACTCGTGCAGCAGGTAACCGTTGGCACTGTGCAGTTCAACGCCGTCGAACCCTGCCGTGATCGCCGCACGGGACGCGGCGACGAATTCGGCGATGATGTCCGGCAGTTCAGCCGTGGTGAGCGCGTGCGGGACCGGGTAGGCCTGCTTGCCCTCGTAGGTGTGGGTCAGGCCGTCGATCGCAATGGCGCTGGGGGCCACGACCCTGCGGCCGCCGTTGATGCCCTGATGGGTCACCCGGCCGGCATGCATCACCTGGGCGACGATTCGGCCGCCGGCAGCGTGGACCGCGTCGGTGACGTTCTTCCAGCCGGCGATCTGCTCTTCAGTGACCAGCCCGGGCTGCCAAGTGAATCCCTGTCCTTCGTAGGACGTGTAGGTGCCCTCGCTGACGATCAGGCCCATCGAGGCGCGCTGGCTGTAGTGTTCCGCCATCAGCGCGGTCGGGACGCCGTGGCGGCCGCTCCGTGTCCGGGTCAGCGGTGCCATGATCAGGCGGTTGGGCAGTTCAAGGCAGCCAACAGTGAGCGGGGAAAAGAGGTTCAAGGAGGAAGTTCTTTCTGTAGAGCGCGTCCGGTGCGTTCCTGCCGGCACCGGACGCAGGCGTTCATGCATCCACTTGGCCCAACCGGGTGAACGTCCTGAGTATTCCGCAGGCGCTGGGAGGGCGGGGGCGCCGGGGCGGATCTTGGGCATTACCGGGTGCCGGGTGGGACTGCCGGTGTTTTTCCCGCACTGCCGGGCTAGCATGAGCGGCATGGTCAGGACTGTCTACTATGTTGCAGCGTCGATGGACGGTTATATTGCCGACGCGGACAACTCGCAGGAATGGCACCGTGACTTCTCCGGTGCCGAAGGCCAGGACACGCACTTTCGGGAATTCCTCGACCGTGTTGGGGCGCTGGTGATGGGTGCTGGCACCTATGGTTCCTTCCAAGCAGCCGGTCCTGAATCGTGGGCGTTCGGCCGCACTCCGACATGGGTCTTCACCCACCACGAATTTCCCGGTATTGCCGGTGCCGACATTACCTTTGTGCGCGGCGACGTCGCCGAATTCCACCCGGATATTGTTGACGACGCCGGTGACAGGGACATCTGGGTGGTCGGCGGAGGGAATCTTGCCGGCCAACTCATGGATCAGGGGCTGGTGGACGAAATGGTCCTCACCGTGATTCCTGTCGCCCTGGGCAGCGGGCGGCCGCTGATGCCGGTAACGAAAGCCACGGAACCGGCGGCTCTTGTGGCATCCCATGCCCTGGGGCAGGGCCTGATGCAGCTGCACTATGACTTCGGCCGGCGGTGACTTGGGATGCCGGGGGACTTGGGCTGGCGGTGACTTCACCCTCAGCTGTAGAACGCTGGAGCCTCAGCCGCAGTCAGCCGCCCCGGCAGGAAGTCAGCGGACGTCGCGGATCATGTTGGTCATCCGGGCCGTGCTCAGCCGGCGTCCCTGCTCATCGGTCATGACAATCTCATGCGTCACCAGGGTCTGCCCGCGGTGGATGGCCGTGGCAGTTCCCGTCACTGTGCCGGAGGCAATGGAACGATGGTGGGTCGCGCCGATCTCAATTCCGAGGGCCTGCCGGGACGGTCCGGCATGGATGGCGGCACCAAAGGAGCCCAGCGTTTCGGCCAGCACCAGATGGGCTCCGCCGTGAAGGATGCCGGCTACCTGCTCGTTGCCCTCCACCGGCATCGTCGCCACAATGCGTTCCGCGGACATTTCGGTGAAACGGATGCCCAGCTTCACCACCAAGCGGCCGACGCCGTGGGAGCTCAGCCAGCTGTGCATCTCCGGCGGGATCCCCGCAGCATTCAATTCGTCGGTGTAGTCCGCAGTGGTCTCGGACTGGGCGCCGTTGCCCGGCGTGAAATTGTCGCTCATGCCAACTAGGCTTACATCTGTGAGTGAATCTACCAAACTGGCCGATATTCAAGCAGAAATCCCTGCCGAAACCGTACTCGAGGGGGCCGTGGAGCCGGCGCCCGAAGGTCTCGGAACCGCTACGGCGGGAGGACACAACCGGCTGCTGGTCATCGACGGCCATTCAATGGCGTTCCGCGCCTTCTACGCCCTTCCGGCCGAAAACTTCTCCACGGACACCGGCCAGCACACCAACGCCGTGTACGGATTCACCTCCATGCTGATCAACCTCATCAAGGAGGAGAAGCCAACCCATCTAGCGGTTGCCTTCGACCTTGACACCCCCACTTTCCGGTCCGAGGAGTACACGGAGTACAAGGGAGGGCGCAACAAGACCCCCGAGGAATTCCACGGGCAGATCGACCTCATCATCAAGGTGATGGAAGCCATGCGCATCCCCACGCTCTCCCTGGACGGTTACGAGGCCGACGACATCCTGGCGACGCTGGCCGAGAAGGCCTCAGCCCGGAACTGGGACGTCATGATCGTCTCCGGAGACCGGGACGCCTTCCAGCTTGTTGATGACCGGGTCACCGTCTTCTACCCCAAGAAGGGTGTCTCCGACCTGCCGCGCATGGACGCAGCGGCGGTCGAAGCGAAATACCTCGTGCCGCCGGACAAGTATTCGGACCTGGCCGCCCTGGTCGGAGAAACAGCCGACAACCTTCCCGGCGTCCCGGGCGTCGGACCCAAGACCGCCGCCAAGTGGATCAAGCAGTACGGCGGCCTCGAGGGCATCCTGGAGAACCTGGACAGCATCAAGGGCAAGGTCGGCGACTCGCTGCGCGCCAACATCGAGGACGTCAAGCGCAACCGCCGCCTGAACCGCCTGCTGCGGGACCTGGACCTGCCGGTGGACCTGGACGCCATGTCAGCGCGCCGTCCGGACCGCGAAGCCATCGAGGAACTCTTCGACGCCCTGCAGTTCAACGCGCTCCGCAAACGGCTGTTCGATGTTTACGGCGAGGAGGAGACGGCCTCCACCGGCAACGAGCTGACGCCGCCGGAACATGTCGTCATCACCGAGGCGGCAGCGCTGAAGGACTGGATCGCCTCCACCAACCAGGCCAAGACCGCCGTGCAGCTGGTCACCGAGGGCGCAGCGGCGGGGCGCGACGTCGTCGGGCTGGCCCTGGTGACCAACACCGTTGCCGCGTATGTGCCGCTGACCGAGATCGACGCCGAAACGGAGCAGGTGCTCGCCGGGTGGCTGGCGGACCTGGATGCCCCGAAGGTGGTGCATGACTTCAAGGAGGCGTACAAGGCGCTCGCCGCACGCGGCCTGCACCTGGCCGGCGAGGTGGACGACACCGCTGTGTCGGGCTACCTGATCCAGCCGGACCGGCGCAGCTACGACCTCCCGGACCTGAGCCAGCACCACCTGCGGATGTCGCTGGCACCCGCAGCCGCAGCCAGCAACCAGCTGCAGCTCCAGCTCGAGGAAGAAGACGTTGCCTCGCCCGCGGTGCTGGAGGCCTTCGCCGCCCTGCAGCTCAGCGACCACTTTGCCGGGCAGCTGGTCGAGCGAGGCGCCAACCAGCTCCTGGGCGGCCTCGAGCTGCCGCTGTCCGAGGTCCTGGCCGAAATGGAACTGGCCGGCATCGCGGTGGACACCAACAAGCTGGACCGGCTGCTTGACGACTTCAGCACCACCATCGCCAATGCCAGCAGCGAAGCCTTCAGCATCATCGGCAAGGAAATCAACCTCGGCTCGCCCAAGCAGCTGCAGGTGGTCCTCTTTGACGAACTGGGCCTGCCCAAGACCAAGAAAATCAAGACCGGCTACTCCACCGACGCAGACGCGCTCGCAGACCTGATCGTCAAGACCGGGGGACATCCCTTCCTCGCCCACCTGATGGCCTACCGTGACGCCACCAAGCTGCGGCAGACCGTGGAGGGCCTGCGCAAAGCAGTGTCCGACGACGGCCGCGTGCACACCACCTACGTCCAGACGGCCGCGGCCACCGGCCGGTTGTCCTCCACGAACCCCAACCTGCAGAACATCCCGATCCGTTCCGAAGAGGGCCGGCGCATCCGGGAAGTGTTCACCGTGGGCGAGGGCTACGAAACCCTGCTGACGGCCGACTACTCCCAGGTGGAAATGCGCATCATGGCGCACCTCTCCGGCGACGAAGGCCTCATCTCCGCGTTCCGGGCGGGCGAGGACCTGCACCGGTTCGTCGGCGCGCACATCTTCGGTGTTCCGCCAGAGGACGTCACCAGTGCCATGCGGTCCAAGGTCAAGGCCATGTCCTACGGCCTGGTCTATGGCCTGAGCTCCTTCGGCCTGTCCAAGCAGCTGGCCATTCCGGTGGACGAGGCCCGCACCCTGATGCGCGACTACTTCGACCGGTTCGGTGCGGTGCGCGACTACCTGCGCGGCGTCGTCGAGCAGGCCCGCAAGGACGGTTTCACCTCCACCATCGAAGGCCGCCGCCGCTACCTGCCGGACCTCTCCAGCGACAACCGGCAGCTGCGCGAAATGGCCGAGCGCGCGGCCCTGAACGCTCCGATCCAGGGTTCCGCCGCCGACATCATCAAAAAGGCGATGCTGGGCGTGGACGCCGAGCTGAAGGCGCAGGGCCTGAAATCCCGCATGCTGCTGCAGGTCCATGATGAACTGGTGCTCGAAGTCGCCTCCGGGGAACAGGACGCGGTGGAAAAGCTGGTGCGCGAACAGATGGCCTCCGCCGCTGACCTGTCGGTTCCCCTGGACGTCTCGGTCGGCATCGGCGTCAGCTGGCACGAGGCCGGCCACTAAGCGAGTATTCAGCCGCGCGAAACAGGGGGAAACATGCAGCAGGAAGCCGGCCTGCGGTCCGCATCGTTCGCGCCGGGATACGACGGCGCCGATCCCGCCGTCGATGCCCGGACCGCCAACTGGCTCGACGCCGTCAAGCTCGGGTTCCACGAGCAGCGCGCCGATCCGGCGCGCCTGCCGGCGCTGGTGGACGCCTATCAGCGGGACGGCCGCACGCTCACGGCTGTCTATGACGACCTGGCGCCCGAAGCCGCCTGGGATCCGGCCGTTCCGGTGGCCACCTACGCCACCATGGTCAACACCCTGAACGTGGGCGGCGGGCGGCTGGTTCCGGCCCACCTGGTCACCGCGGTGACGGTGCGCCCCACGCACCGGCGCCGCGGCATCCTGCGCCGGATGATCACCGCCGACCTCACCGGTGCCCGGAAAGCCGGGTTGGCGCTGGCGGCGCTGACGGCGTCGGAGGCAACCATCTACGGCCGCTTCGGTTTTGGCGCTGCCACCTCCACGGCGGAAACCAAGGTCGACACCCGGGGCGGCCTGGAGTTCACGGCACCGCCCAGCGGCAGCGTCGCAGTGGCGGACAGTGCCAAGCTGAAGGTCCTGGCACCGGAAATCTACCGGGCCCATCTTGCAGGCACCCTTGGGGCCCTGGGCCGCCAGCACGGCTACTGGATGCGGGCCTCCGGCACCTGGAGCGAGGAAGGCTCCGAACCGGACAAGGCCCTGCGCGGGGTCATCCGTTACAACACCGACGGCGTTCCCGACGGCTACGCCGCGTACAAGTCCCAGGGCTGGGGGACCGAACCGCACACGGTGAAGGTCACCGACCTGATTGCCGCGACGGACGAGGCATACCGCGAACTGTGGCGCTACCTCGGCTCCCTCGATCTGGTGGACCGCCTGACCTTCAACCATGCGCCGGTGGCCGATCCGCTGCCCTGGATGCTCGCTGACCGCCGCCGGTACCGGGTCGCCGGCGTTGATGACGTCCTGTGGCTGCGGATCCTAAACACCCAGGCTGCCCTGGAAGCGCGCCATTACTCGGGCAGCGGTGCCATCGTCCTCGCCGTAAAGGATTCGCTGGGCCTGGCCGGCGGCAGCTGGCATCTGCAGGCCGACGGCGGAACGGGGACCGCCGCTGCACTGGACGGAGGGCCGGCGCCGTCGGGCACTGCGGCCGTGGAAATCGACGTCGACGCCCTGGGATCCCTGTATCTGGGCGGTGTAAGCGCGCGGACACTGGCGGCTGCGGGGGGAATACGCGGCAGCCGGGACGCGTTGGAGATCCTTGACGCCCTGTTCTCTGCGGGTGCCGCACCCTACTGCAGTACCCATTTCTGACCGGGCTCCGGATTACTTCCCTCAAAGTGTCCCGGGTGCTTTGACCTGAGTTGCGCCCAGCCGCTAGACTGATCTGGCGCGTAATTGCGCGATGAGTAAGCAATTGATTATCCCATTTGTCCATCTCCGGACACACAAGCACTGTCTGAGGCAGGCCGCTACGGCTGCACTGAGTTCGGTGGGAGCGCTTCCGGAATACAAAACAACTTCCACATCGGAGTCCCAACTACATGACCATCACCACCACCGAGAAGTCCGGTACCCCGCAGGTCGCTATCAACGACATCGGTACTGCCGAGGACTTCCTCGCCGCCATTGACGCAACGATCAAGTACTTCAACGACGGCGATCTCGTCGAAGGTACCGTCGTCAAGGTTGACCGCGACGAGGTCCTGCTCGACATCGGTTACAAGACCGAGGGTGTCATCCCTTCCCGTGAGCTTTCCATCAAGCACGACGTTGATCCCGGAGACGTAGTTTCCGTCGGCGATCTGGTCGAAGCTTTGGTTCTCACCAAGGAAGACAAAGAAGGCCGCCTGATTCTCTCCAAGAAGCGCGCACAGTACGAGCGCGCCTGGGGCGACATCGAGAAGGTCAAGGAAGAAGACGGCGTCGTTACCGGTACCGTCATCGAGGTTGTCAAGGGTGGTCTCATCCTGGACATCGGCCTGCGCGGCTTCCTGCCGGCCTCCCTCGTCGAGATGCGTCGTGTCCGCGACCTGGCTCCGTACATCGGCCAGCAGATCGAAGCCAAGATCATCGAACTGGACAAGAACCGCAACAACGTTGTTCTGTCCCGCCGTGCCTGGCTCGAGCAGACGCAGTCCGAGGTTCGCTCCACGTTCCTCAACAAGCTGGAAAAGGGCCAGGTTCGCCCGGGCGTTGTTTCCTCCATCGTCAACTTCGGTGCATTCGTGGACCTTGGCGGCGTAGACGGTCTCGTCCACGTTTCCGAGCTCTCCTGGAAGCACATCGACCACCCCTCCGAGGTCGTTGAAGTTGGCCAGGAAGTCACCGTTGAGGTTCTGGAAGTTGACCTCGACCGCGAGCGTGTCTCCCTGTCGCTGAAGGCTACGCAGGAAGATCCGTGGCAGACCTTCGCCCGCACCCACGCCCTGGGCCAGGTTGTGCCGGGTAAGGTCACCAAGCTGGTTCCGTTCGGTGCGTTCGTTCGCGTCGAAGACGGCATCGAAGGCCTGGTCCACATCTCCGAGCTGGCAGTCCGCCACGTAGAGCTGGCCGAGCAGGTTGTCTCCGTTGGTGACGAACTGTTCGTCAAGGTCATCGACATCGACCTCGAGCGTCGCCGCATCTCCCTGTCGCTCAAGCAGGCCAACGAGGGCGTCGACCCCGAGGGCACCGAGTTCGACCCGGCTCTGTACGGCATGGCCGCAGAGTACGACGAAGCCGGCAACTACAAGTACCCGGAGGGCTTCGACCCCGAGTCCAACGAATGGCTCGAAGGCTACGAGACCCAGCGCGCCGCTTGGGAGCAGCAGTACGCTGACGCCCAGGCTCGTTGGGAGTCCCACAAGAAGCAGGTTGCACAGCACGCTTCTGAGGACATCGCAGCTGCTTCGGACACGTCCGAGTCCGCCTCCACGAGCTACTCCTCCGAGCCGGCCGTTGCTGAGACGGGTGCCGGCACGCTGGCTTCCGACGAAGCACTTGCCGCTCTGCGCGAGAAGCTCACGGGCAACTAATTTCCCCTGGTTGAACTAACCGGTTGAAATAGCTCAACAAAGCGGGCCCCCACTTCGGTGGGGGCCCGCTTTGTCGCATCCGCATCCTTCATACTTCGGCAGGAGACATCAGGGGCCCTTGCGTCCCCAACGCTGCCTTCAGGCGCGGGAATCGTTGGCGTAGCGCAGGCCCAGCTGGGTGCGCACGCCGTCAAGCAGTTCCAGGGTCCGCAGGGTGTCGGCCAGCGGCATGGTCGGGCTCTCCGTGAGGCCCTGCTGGATGCAGCGCGTCACCTCCCGCAGCTGATACGCGTAACCGGCACCAACGTGGTCGAAGGTCTCGACGCGCGCGCCGTCCGGGCCGTGCACGTGCAGCTCCTGCGGGTTGGGAATGTCGCCGCCGCCGGTGCGGAGCCAGCCGGCACTGCAGCTGATCGTGGCGCTTCCCGGCCCCGAAGCGGCAAGCGAGGACGTCAGCTGGGCGTGGCGTCCGTCGTCGTACCGCAGGGTCAGGGCGTTCTGGATGTCCACGCCGCTCCGGTTGAGGACGCCCGAGGCGGTGACGCCGTCGGGGAATCCCAGGGCTCCCATCGCCCAGGTCAGGGTGTAGACGGACAGGTCCAGCAGGGCTCCGCCGCCGGCGGCCGGATCCCACAGCCGGCTGGCAGGATCCTCCGGCGCGGGAAAGCCGAGATCCGCCTGCACCCATGCTGGAGTGCCGAGTTCGCCGGAAGCGAGGACGTCCCAGGCCCGGTTGGCGCTGGGCAGGAACCGGGTCCACAGCGCTTCCATCAGGAACAGGTTGCGTTCCCGGGCCAGCGTGACGAGCTCCGCCGCCTCCGCGGCGTTCACCGTGAACGGCTTCTCGCACAGGACGTGCTTGCCGTGCTCCAGGGCGCTCTTGGTGACCTCGTAGTGCTGGGCGTGCGGCGTGGCCACGTAGACGATGTCGACCGCCGGGTCGGCGAACATGGCCTCGAACCCGCTCGCGCCGTCCGTGCCGTCGGAATTCGTGCTGTCCGAATACGAGGCGGCGAATCCGAAGCGCTCGGCGAAGTCCGCCGCCTTCACGGCACTGCGTGAGCTGACCGCGTGCAGGACGGAGTCCTCGAGCAGGGCGATATCGGCAGTGACCGTGGCGGCAATGCCGCCGGTGGCCACCACCGCCCAGTGCAGGGGGCGGCCGGTCGCGGCCAGGGGAGGGGGTGCACCGGCGGCGGCGCCGGGCGGACGGACAAAGTGCCGGGGCGCGGTGGAAAGAGACATGCGGGGAGCTCCTTAGGCGGATTCTCGGACAACCAGGGACGTGGGCAGCCGGTGAACGCGTTCCGCCGGGCGGCCTTCGATCAGCTCAACCAGCAGCTCGGCCATTTTCTCGCCCAGGGCGGCGATCGGATGATGGATGGTGGTCAGCGCCGGGCTGAGGCTGGTGGCGTAGAAGTCGTCATCAAAGCCGACGACGGCGATGTCCTCCGGAATGCGCAGCCCGCGTTCCTTGATGGCCGAGTAGGCACCGGCGGCCATCTGGTCATTGGCGGCAAAGAGACCGTCCAGGGGTTTGCCGCGGTCCAGCAGCCGGCGCATGGCCGCGGCACCGGACGTCACGGTGAAGTCGCCGGTTTCCACCAGCGCATCATCGAGGCCGGCCTGCTGCAGGGCCGTGCGCCAGCCGGCGAGCCGGTCCACGCCCGGCGGCATGTCCTGCGGGCCGGCGATGGTGGCGATGTTTCGCCGGCCGGCCCGGATCAGGTGCGTTGTGGCGTCAAACGCTCCTTCCTCGTTGTCGACCTCCACAAAATAGCTGTCCGCCAGGCCCATCAGGGGGCGCCCGGCAAAGACCAGGGGCAGGGACGCGTTCAGATCCGACCAGGAGTGGTCGCCGCTGTGGTGGGACACCACGAGCACGCCGTCCACGTTGCCGCCCAGCAGGTAGCGGCGGGTCTTTTCCGGGTTCGCTTCCGACGAGGTGACCATGTTCAGCATGTACTCGGTGGTGTTCAGGTACCTGGCGACGCCTTCCACCACGGTGGCAAAAAACGGATCCGCGAAGACCTTGGAGGTGGATTCCGGAACCAGCAGCGTTACTGTGTTGGTCCGCCGGCTGGCCAGGGTCCGGGCCGCCCGGTTCGGCACGTAGTTCAGGGTCCGGACGGCCTTTTCCACGGAACTGGCCAGATGCGGGTCCACTGACGCCGCGCCGTTGACCACGCGGGAGACAGTGGCCCGGGACACGCCGGCCAGGGCCGCCACCATCTCAAGCGTGGGGGCGGGCCTGGCGGAGCCGGATTCGGTGCTCACTGTGTTCTTCCTGCGTGGTTGGACCGGGACTGCGGCTGGCTTTCCACTGTACCGTCACTCACACAGCGGGCGCCGCTGCACGGCTGGCTGCGATCAGCCGGCTGTACGCATGGCCGCTGTCCTTGACGGTCCGTTTCTGGGTGTCGTAGTCGACGCGGACAATCCCGAAACGCTTGCTGTAGCCCCAGGACCATTCGAAGTTGTCCAGCAGTGACCAGACGAAGTAGCCGCGGACATCAGCCCCGGCGTCGATGGCACGGCCGACGGCGTCGATGTGGTCGAGGATGAACTGCGTGCGCTCGGGATCGGGAACGCTCCCATCGGCGGCGACGACGTCGTTGTACGCGGCGCCGTTTTCGGTGATGTACAGCGGCGGCAGCGCCGGATACTCCTCGCCCAGGCGGACCAGCAGCTTGCGCAGGCCGTCGGGATTGACCTCCCAGTCCATGGCGGTGCGGGGGAGGCCCCGGCTCGGGAAAGCGATCTGGTCGGCGCCGATCCAGGGTGAGGCCGACGGGCGCCCCGACCCGCCGGAGTGGCCGTCCGCCCCGGAGGTGTCAGGATGGCCGCTGATCAGGTCGTCGTGGTAGTGGTTCACGCCCAGGAAGTCGATCGGCGCCGCGATGATTTCCAAGTCTCCGGGACGGATGACCTCGCCCAGCCCAAACGGTTCCAGGTCCGCCAGCGTGTCCTGCGGATAGGCGCCCCGGAGGATGGGGTCGAGGAAGATGCGGTTCTGCAGGGAATCGAAGAGGCGGGCAGCTTCCAGGTCCGCGGGATCGGCGGAATCCCGCGGAATGGAGTTGCTCAGGTTCAGGGTGATGCCGAGCTGCTGGGCTCCCCGGCTGCGCAGCTCGGTGACAGCCAGGCCGTGGGCCAGATGCTGGTGGTGAACGGCGGCAATGGCAGCCCGGGGTTCCTGCCGGCCGGGTGCGTGCACGCCGGAGCCGTATCCGAGCAGCGACGAGCAGAACGGTTCGTTGAACGTGGTCCAGTGCTGCACCCGGTCGCCCAGGGCGGAATAGACATCGTTGGCGTAGTCAACGAACCGGTGCGCGGTGTCGCGGTTGGCCCAGCCGCCGGCCTCTTCCAGGGCCTGCGGCAGGTCCCAGTGGTAGAGCGTCAGCCAGGGCAGGATGCCGGCTTCAAGGAGCTCATCCACCAGCCGCGAGTAGAAGTCCAGCCCCTTGGCGTTGGCGCTGCGGCCGCCGGGCCGGACCCGGGCCCAGCTCGTGGAGAAGCGGTAGGAGTCCAGCCCCAGCTCCTTCATCAGGGCCACGTCCGCCGGCATCCGGTGGTAGTGGTCCACTGCCGTTGCGGGGGTGTCGCCGTTGAGGATGTTGCCGGGAGTGCGCGCAAAGGCATCCCAGACCGATTCCTCCTTGCCGTCCTCCGCCGCCGCACCTTCGACCTGGGCGGCTGCGGTCGCCGATCCCCAGATAAAGCCGGCCGGCCAGTTGGTCTCCACCGAAGAATTGATAGTCATTAGCCCTTCACTGCTCCCTGCATAATTCCGGAAATAAGTTGTTTGCCTGCCACTACAAAGAGAATCAGCAGGGGAATGGTCGCCATGACGGCGCCGGTGAGGACCACCGAGTAGTCCACGTAGCGGTCCGACTGCAGCTGGCTCAGCGCCGTCTGCAGCGTGGGATTGCCCGTGCCGAGGACCAGCAGCGGCCACATAAAGTCGGTCCACGCCATCATGAACGTGAAGAGGCTCAGAATGGCCATCGCCGGCTTGGCGGCCGGGAGCGCCACATGCCAAAAGGTCCTGATCATGTTGGCGCCGTCCATGCGCGCCGATTCGATCAGTTCGTCGGGGATCACGTCCACCAGGTACTGGCGCATGAAGAAGACGCCGAAGGCCGTGACCAGGCTGGGCACGATCACCGCTCCGATTTCACCGGTCCAGCCAAGCTTCTGCATCACCATGAACAGCGGAATGATGCCGAGCTGGGTGGGGATGGCCATGGTGGCGATCACCGCGACCATCAGGACGCCGCGGCCCCTGAACGGAAGTTTGGCGAAGGCGTACCCGGCGAGCGTGGAAAAGACGACGACGGAAACGGTGATGGTGCCGGAAATGAGGAAGCTGTTGCCCAGTGCCTTCCAGAACGGCACGGTGTCGAACACCTCACCGACGTTGATCCAGAAGTTTCCGCCCGGCAACAGCGGGGGCCAGTTCGTGCCGAGGGCTTCGTTGGAACGGGAACCGACGACGGCGGACCACCACAGCGGGTAGGCCGAGCCGGCCAGGAAGGCCAGCAGGATGCCGTAGGCGAGGAAGCCGGGTCGGCGGTTGTTGCCGAAAAACCTGCCGGTCCGGCGGCCGCCGGCGGGCTTTCCGGAGCCTGACGTGATGCCCGTTCCGGGGACGGCTCGGGCTTTTTGCAGGACGCTCATCGCGTGCTCCTAACCCGGCGGGGCTTGGCATCCGCCGTGGCGATTTTTTTGGAGATCAGGAAGTTGACGACGCCAACCAGCACAATGATCAGGAACAGGATCCACGCGATGGCCGATGCTTTTCCGAAGTTCTGCCGCTGGAATGCCATCTCCCAGAGGTAGAGCACAGTGGTCTGGAACTGGCGCTGGCTGCCGCCCGCGGTTACCGAGTCGAAGAGCCGGGGCTCAGCGAAGATCTGCAGTCCGCCGATCGTGGAGGTGATGACCACGAAGATCATTGTCGGCCGGATGCTGGGCAGGGTGATGCTGAAGAACCGCCGGAACGGGCCGGCGCCGTCGATGGCGGCGGACTCGTAGATGTCGCGGGGAACCGCCTGCATGGCGGCCAGCAGGATCAGGGCGTTGTAGCCGGTCCAGCGCCAGTTGACCATCGTCGCGATGGCAAAGTGGCTGGGCAGGGTTTCGGTCTTCCAGAGGATCGGCTCGATTCCCAGGTTGCCGAGGATGTTGTTGATCAGCCCGTACTGCTCACCGAACATGCTGGTGAAGATCAGGGCCACTGCCACCGGGGTCACCACGTAGGGGAGGAGCACGCTCATGCGCCAGAAGGTCTTGGCCCGCAGGTTCTGGTCCAGGACGGCGGCCAGGAACAAGGCGACGGCGAGCTGGGGAATGGCGGAGAGCAGGAAAATGCTGAAGGTGTTGAAGAGTGAGTTCCAGAAGTACCGATCGGTCATCACGGCAGTGAAGTTCTGCAGCCCGATGAACTCACCCTGCCCCTTGAGCAGATGCCAGTCATGCAGGGAGACGTAGAAGGTGAAGAGCAGCGGGAAGAGCCCCACGACGGCGAACACAATGAAGAACGGGGAGATGTAGAGGTAGGGGGAAGCTTTGACGTCCCAGACGTTCAGGCGTTGCCGGAACGTTGGCTGGGGCTTGGCCGGCGGTGTCGCCTGCGGACGGTTAATTGTGGTGGTCATGGGGTTCTCGCGCTCCCTAAGGGGGGGTCCCCAGCCGCAGCTGGAGACCCCGCAGCGGTGGATGCTAGTTGTTGACAACCAGCTCGTCGAGGAGCTTGAGCGCTTCAGCCCAGGCCTCATCGGTGTCGGCGCTGCCGGTTTCCAGCAGGTCCAGGGCGGGGCCGAAGACATTCTCCTGGATGACGGAATCATCCGGACCCTTGAACTGTGCGACTACGCCCTCGGCGCGGGAAGCCAGGATGGCGCCGGTGGGCGCATCGTTGAAGTACTCGTTGGGCGTGGCGTCGGCCGCGAGCTTCTCCTGCGCCTCTACGGTGCTGGGGAAGTTGTTGGCCGCTGCGCTCTGCTTGACCTGCTGCTCCGGGGCGGTCAGCCAGGTTGCCAGTTTCGCGGCTTCCTCGGGGTGCTCGGACGTTTCGGGAACGGACAGGAAGGCTCCGCCCCAGTTGGACGCGCCGCCGGGGAAGACGTCGGCGAAGTCCCAGCCGCTGTCAGTGCCGCCGCCGGCTGATTCGATCGAGCCCTGAATGGTGCCGAGCATCCAGCCGGGGCAGACGAAGGTGGCGAAGGAGCCGTCAAGGAAGGCCTGGCCCTTGCCCCAGTCCCATTCGGTCTGGTTGCCGGAGAGTCCGTCGGAGGTGGCGGACGCGAGCTGCTCGAACTTTTCCTTCATGGCAGCGTTGCCTACGACGTTCAGTTCGCCGTCCTTGGTGTAGTAGCCCTCGTCCATCTGGTTCACCATGGAGTTCCAGACGAAGCCTGACTGGTCGTACCAGGCCTTGCCGGTCTTCTCGTGGTAGGCGCGGCCGGCTTCGAAGTAGGTGTCCCACGTGGCGTCGTCGCCGCCGAAGTACTCGGCCACGGCTTCCCGGTCGCTGGGCAGCCCGGCGGCTTCAAAAAGCTTGCCGTTGTAGCACAGGCCCTGCGGTCCGATGTCGGTTCCGTAGCCGATGACCCGGCCGTCGGCGTCGGTGCCCTGCTTGTACTTCCACTCCACCCAGTTGTCCTTGACGTCTGCCGCACCGTACTCGTTGAGGTCAACGAACTTGTCGGAGACCTCCATGATGGCGCCCAGCCAGCCTTCCTCAATGGCCACCACGTCACTGACGCCCGAGCCTGCACCCAGCTTGGTGAAGAGATCGGTGCGGGCGTTGCCGCCGGTGTCGATGTTGGTGGGCTCGATGTCGATGCCGGGATTGGCTTCTTCATACTCGGCGTACAGATCGTCGTAGCCGAAGGTTCCGAAGGTGGTCACCGTCAGCTTGACGGGATTGTCTTCGCTGGCGGCTTCCTGGTCGCCGCCGCCGCAGCCTACGGCGAGCAGGGCCACTACGGCGGCACCTGCCACAGCCGCTGCGGGATGTCGGAAATTCTTCACGGTCACTCCTTTGTGTGTGGATAGAGCAGTAAATATCCCGGGGCAGTGGACCGTGCCGTGTGGTTCTCGTGAGGCCTGATCGACGGAAGCGGGAAGCGAAGGGGAGGGGAAAGCTGGTACAGAGTCGTACGCTCCGTAGAACCTGACGGATATCGGGTCTGTGAGAGAGCGCTCTCTTGACGTTCCAATCACACTAGAAGTGATACGGGTCACTGTCAAGAGAGCGCTCTCTGAGTTTTTCCGGCGGGGCTGCGGGAGAGTGGCCAGGTCAACGCTGCGGCTGATTCCAGGGGGCGCCGTAAAAGGTCCTTCCGCGAACTATCAGCGGTGTGCTGGACCGAGGGATGCCGTCCCCGGTTCGCTGCGCGTGGCGGCGTCTGGGGTTCCCCTTGACCTAGAGTCCCGTCAGGGCTTCCTTCACGAGGGACAGGACTTCGGCGTCCAGGCCCCGGAGCGCGAAATCAGTGTCAGTGGTGGCGTAGGACGCGGCACCTTGCCAGTCTGACTTCACCGGTGCTCCGTCGATGCACCAGAATGTATTTCCTTCGTGTCCGTCGACCTCCAGGACAATCTTTACGGCGTCCCGCGGGCCACGGGGGGTCTGAATGGTTTCGTGTCCATGGCGGACGAAAGAGGCCGAAGCTGCCGTCGAAGGATTGTCTTCGTGGAACTGGTGGAACTCTCGTGTGGGAGCGGTGGTGGACAGAAAGTCCGTCAGCACCAGATGCGCGGCATAGCTGGGGATCGGGGTGCGGGTGTCTCGTTGTGGCCCCGGTTCCGCAGCCCGGACTTCGACGTTGGTGTTCTGGAGATGATCGACGTACCTGTAGGCGGTCCAGTTGAACACATTGGTGGTGAAGCGGGTTTCCTGAAACAAGTGGACGACAGGTCCGCCTTGGGTCCTGAAGGCAAGCGTTGTCTGAATCCGGTCTTCTGACACATGGCGGATTAGTGCGCCGATCTTGGCGCCACCTTCATGAAAGGAGTTGATTTCCGTTGTTGTCATGGATGCAAAGTAGCACCATCGGGGAGGATATGGATTACGAAGTGTTGACGGAAATGTTGAAGCTGTGAATCGGGTGGCCTCATATGAGATTTGTGCGGGAAAACCCCGGTTTTTCAGTGCTGTGGGCGATTAACTTCGCCTCCTCCATGGTGGGTTGGTCGATGGGAATTGCCCTCAGCGTCCATATCTATCGGCTGACCGGGTCAGCCCTGTGGACCGCCGTGTTCGCCGCCACTCCTGCGCTAGCAGGACTTGTATTTGGCCATGTAGCCGGAACGGTGGCGGATCGCTGGAATCCGCTTCGGGTGGTGCAACTCACCCTGGCGTTGCGGGTCGTCGTTTTGTTGGGGTTGTTCGTGGTTGCTGAAGCGCCGTTCAAATTGGCACTTCTGGTCTTCCTGCAAGCCGTCATCCAACAGATTTATCGACCGGCAGAACAGGTACTGATCGCTGATTTAGTGTCGGCTGATAACCTTCCTCAAGCCAACGGCCTCAATTCGTTTGCATCGAATGCCACTCGGCTTGTTGCTCCGGCGCTTGGTGGCTTCATTATGGTTCTCGTCGGGTTTAGCGGGACCGCGCTCGGCTTGACTGTCTTCATGACATGTTCGGCTATCTTGAGCCTTACACTGGGTCGCTGGTACCGTCCGAAGCCGCCGCGGGATGATAACGAAGGGTCCGACGGCACAGCGCCCAGTGGTATGCAGCCTGTCGGCACCTACCTAAAATTGTTGCGGCGGAATCCCCGGGTGAGGGGTTTAGTTCTTCTCCAAATCCTCGACGCCGTCAAAGAGGGGCCGCTCACCGCTCTGTTTCCCGTCTTAATGTTGGGGGTAGTGGGCGCCACGGCTAGTGAAATGGGACTGGCCAGCAGTGCGTTCGCCGTGTCGGCCGTCTTGGCAGGTCCGCTGATGGGAACAGCCATCAAGCGGGCTGGCTATCACCTGCCGGTTATCGCCGGAGCGGCCGTGGCTCAAAGCCTGATCGTCGTTCTGGTGATCTGGCCCTCCTTCCCGATGGCCCTCATTGTATTTTTTCTATCCGGACTGCCTTTCACGGTGTCCTGGGTGGGGAGCCAGACCTGGCTGTTGTTGACGGCGCCGTTAGCTATGAGAGGCCGCGTTATTGGTACGAGTGGAGCTATCTACTCGGGTGTTTTGTTAACCACAATGCTGGGCAGTGGTGCTCTGGCCGACATCGTGGGTGTCCAGTGGGCGATAGGGGCCGCCGCAGCTGTCGCCGTCCTTGGTCTCATTCCCGTCCACCTCCTGTTGCGGTCCGGGGTGAGCTCTATGGACGCCGGTGCCGTTCCGCAAACGCAGAATTGATTGTCATGCCACCGAGCTCGCGGCCTCATCTCTTACGCGACCAGGAAGAAGTAAAAGGAAAGATGGAGGGCGAGATTCAAATGAAGAGTTTTCAACGCCAGGCGTAGCGATGCGAGGACGAATCCGAGAGCGAGGATCGACAGGCTCGGTAGGACGTGAACGGGTGCGAAGCTTTGCGGAAGGAACACTGCGTGGCCGATCCAGAACATGACCGCACTGGCGACGAGCACACCCCATAATGGCATCCGTTCTCGCAGGTAGCTCTGCAACAGCCCGAAGGTGAGGTAGTTCTGCCAGAACACGGAGACAGTCATCCAGAACATGTACAACGCCACGGGAGCCTCCAGCTCGTAGCGAAACGGCACCGTCAAGGCCAGCGCGAGCGGCAGCGCGTACAGCCACCCCGACCGCGAGTGTGCAAAGAGGACCCGGTTGTACCGAGGATGCGCGAGGAGAAGGACGATGACAATGATGAGCGCCATATTCGTCTCGATAAGTATCGACACGTCAGCATCACTGGTGAAAAATTTGCCGGCACCATTGGCAAGAAGTCCTGGCGTGAGATACCAAAGGCCGAGCCATAGTGCAGCTGCCAGAACGAGCATCGTCCATGAAAGACGAGGGCGGGCGCTGGAGATCGTTGCACCCGTTTTTTGTGGCACAGTCACGACGGAAACCTGGAAGTCATGGGCCCACACTACCGACCTGGGAATTCTTGGCCAGCGCGTATGGATGTCAATCCGGTAAATCAGCCACAACCGGCCCGGCCGGTAATGCAGCCAGTTGTCCTGAATAGAATCAGGTCAATGAAAGGGCGGGATACGGATGAGAAACAGGATAATAAATCCACGATCTGACGGACAAAATCACTCGGGACGTCTCATCGTGAGTATCGGATGACACCCGCAACACCTGGGCCGCCCGGTGGCGTGCCGAGCCTGCGCCTGCTGTTTTCCCCCGAGAGCTACAACCTTGGTGAGACAACGCGCGGGATCGAGGTAGCTGCCGAGGCGAACTTGCGTGGCCATGAAACAAGATTCCACATCTACTCGCGGCGTTACCTCTCGACGATTGAAGATGGTGGACAACCGGTCCGCCTCACCCGGCCGATCATGTCGGACCGCGAAGCTGATCAGATCATGGCGCTCGACCAGGGGCGGGGGGATCCGGCATCCCTTCACCCGCGATCTGATTCGTCGACGGGTCCTGTCCGAGATCGCGGCGATCCGACAGTTCGGCGCTGACGCCGTCGTCGTAGGCTCTAACCCGACCATGTTCCTCGCTGCCCGGATTGCCGGTGTAACGCTTTTCTACATACGCCCTATTACCTCTCCACCACACATCTGTCCGTAGGTACTGCCACTGGTACGGGGAGGGCCCCGTGGGCCCTTCGAATGCTCGCCCGGGTCAGCACCTGGAAACCACGAGCATTCTCCCGGATAGCCCGCGAGTTCGGACTGGAGCTACCGCGCCGGACGGTCGATGCACTCTCCGCAGACGTGAACCCGATCGCCTCACTGTTTCCAACGTTACGGGAGGACCCCACTACACCGAGCCCAAGAACTCGGAGTGCGAATGCGCGGGCTCGATGGCCCTGCCCGCGCCGTCGACGCTATGGAGAGGCACTTGGAAACTCATGCGGAGGCCAGGAACGTCAGCACAGGTTAAGGCCGGTGAGTGCGGATGGCGGAACAGGATGTGCCGGCTCCTCCGGATTCGTCCGGCCCCAATAAACCTTACCGGCGCGTGCTGACCGTCACCGTGAACTTCGGGTTCCGGGCCACTTCCCGGGTGGGGCCCACCAGCCGGTTCAGCGCCGCCTTGTAGGTGAGGTGGCTGTTCCACACGGTCCACAGCTCACCTCCGGGCCGCAGCACGCGGCCGGCGTCGGCAAAGAGCTTCAGGGCAATTCCGGCGTGCACGCTGGCGCCGATGTGGAACGGCGGGTTCAGGACCACCAGGTCCTCCGAGCTGTCCGGCAGCCCGGCGAGGGCATCGTCGCGGCGCACCTCCACCCGGTCGGCCACGCCGTTGGCTTCGGCAGTGCGCGCTGCCGAAGCCACCGCCGCAGCCGACTGGTCCGTCGCCACCACGTGCAGGTTCGGGCGGCTCAGCGCCAGGTACGCGGCAATGGCGCCGGTGCCGCAGCCCAGATCAACGGCGCGTTCCGCCGGCCGGACTCCGGCCAGGTGCGGCAGGAGGAACCGGGTGCCGATATCCAGGGCCGGACCGGCAAAGGCAGCACCGTGGGCCCAGAGTTCCAGGGGCGCCGCCAGGCCGACGTCGTGCCGAGAGGACACCGGAAAGCGGGCCGCCGGGCGCTGCTCCGGCGGCAGGGGAGCGCGGACGGTCAGGATCCGCGACTTCTGCCGGGCCAGCCCGGCCGTCACGGAGGCGAAATAGCGTCCCAGCACGTCGTTCATGGCGGTGGACATGTGCTTGAGCCGGCCGCCGGCGTACACCACCACCTCGGGGGACGCGTGCGCGGCGATCAGCTCGGTAATCTCCTCCAGCGCGTCCAGCGACCGGGGCAGGCGCAGCAGCACCACGCGGGCGCCCGTCACGAGTCCCGGCTCCAGGCCATGGTGCGCAAAGGCGCCCTCCAGGCCCAGCTTCCGCGCATTCCGCTCCAGCGCCAGCTCGCCGCTCAGCGGGTCCTGGTGCACCCTCAGGCCCGACAGGCCGTGCCGGGCTGCCGCTGCCAGCGTCAGGGCACCGTAGGAATCCCCGATGACGACGACGGCGCCCGATGCCGCGGCGGACAGGTCATCCGCTGCAGTGTCGAGCAGCAGCCGGTCGGCGGCATCCCAGGCCTGGAGGTTGTCGGCCTCCACATCGGGCCTGCGGCTCAGCCGGGCGAAGTCGAAGCCGGCAGCGTCGAAGTCGGCAGCGTCGAGGCCGGCGCCGCCGGTGCCGGCATCGCTGCCGGTGGGGAAGTCAGTCAAGGTCGATCCATTTCGTTCCGAGGGGGACCGGGTCGGAGGCTCCGGCGGTCAGGGCGGCGAGCCGGGAGTGGAAGGCCGCCAGGGCGTCCGGGGTGTCGGGCAGCGCGACGCTAAGCTGCGCGCCCGCGGCCGAGTACTCGGTGCCCAGGACGCTCACTCCGGCCGAACGAAGGTCATTTTCCAACCGGCCGGCCGCGGAATGCCCGGCCGGAATGCCGTACAGCTGCATCCGACGGCGCCGGACCAGCGCAGCGCCGGCCACCGCTGAGGACACCGATTCCGAATAGGCGCGCACCAGGCCGCCGGCGCCGAGCAGGATGCCGCCGAAGTAGCGCACGGTGACCGCAGCGACATCGCTCAGGTCCGCGGCGCCGTCGAACGTCTCCCGTTTGGTCAGCGCTTCCAGCATGGGAATGCCGGCGGTGCCGGAGGGTTCGCCGTCGTCGCTGGAGCGCTGCACGCTCCGGTCCGGGCCCAGCACAAAGGCGCTGCAGTGATGGCGGGCGTCGTGGAATTCGCGGCGCAGCCCGGCGACCAGTGCCCGGGCCTGTTCTTCGGTTTCAACCCGCCGCAGGACGGTAATGAAGCGTGAACGCTTGATCTCCAGCTCGTGCCGGTGTTCGCCGGCAACGGTGGTGTAGCGCCCCGTTGTTCCGACCTGTTCATTCACCTGTCCAGTTTAGGCGCTGCCGCGGGACTGTCCGCTCCGGGCGCCGGCACACGGTAGCCTTGGGCGCATGCTGAGAGTAGGACTGACCGGCGGGATCGCCGCCGGAAAATCGCTGGCCGCCCGCACCCTGCAGGACCTGGGAGCGCTGGTGATCGATTCCGATGCCCTGGCCCGGGAAGTGGTGGAGCCGGGCACCGAGGGGCTCACCGCCGTCGTCGACGCCTTCGGGCCCGGAATGCTCGACGGCGAGGGCCGGCTGGATCGCCCGGCGCTGGCCGCCGTGGTGTTTTCCGACGCGGACAAGCGGGAAATCCTCAACGGAATCGTTCATCCGCGGGTCCGGGCGCGCGCGGCGGAACTGGAGCGGCAGGCCGCGCCGGAGACGATCGTGGTGCATGACATCCCGCTGCTGGTGGAAACCGGCCAGCACCGCAGCTTCGACTTCGTGCTCGTCATCGACGCGCCCGAGCAGGAGCGGATCCGCCGGATGGCTGCGGACCGCGGCATGAGCGAAGAGGCGGCCCGGGCGCGGATCGCCGCGCAGGCGGGCGCCGCCGAACGCGCCGCTGCGGCCGACGTCGTGCTCGTGAATGCGGGCAGGGCCGGGGAGCTGGTGGGCGCGGTGCGGGAACTGTGGCGCAGCCGGCTGGTCCCGCTGAACGAGGCCCTGCTGCGGACCGGAAAATGACGGCCGGCGCCGCTGTTCAGCCCTCAGCTAACCGGGCGCGCTGCGGACACGTCCTGACCGCAGCGCGGAGTAGCGTTTAAGCATGAGTCTTGCGCAGGACATCAAGAGAGTCGTCGCCCCCTTCGAAGTAATCAGCGATTACTCACCCGCGGGCGACCAGCCCACAGCCATCAAGGAACTCGCCGAACGCATCAACGCCGGCGAAAAGGACGTGGTCCTCCTCGGTGCCACCGGTACCGGTAAGAGTGCGACGGCGGCCTGGCTGGTGGAGCAGGTCCAGCGGCCCACGCTGGTGATGGTGCAGAACAAAACCCTCGCCGCACAGCTGGCCAACGAGTTCCGCGAGCTGCTGCCCAACAACGCGGTGGAGTACTTCGTTTCGTACTACGACTACTACCAGCCCGAGGCCTACGTTCCGCAGACCGACACCTTCATCGAAAAGGACTCCTCGGTCAACGAAGAGGTGGAGCGGCTGCGCCACTCAGCCACCAACGCGCTGCTGACGCGCCGCGACGTGATCGTGGTCGCCACCGTGTCCTGCATCTACGGTCTGGGTACCCCGGAAGAATACATCGAGGGCATGGTGACCCTGCGCCGGGGCCAGCAGATGAACCGTGACGACCTGTTGCGCAAGTTTGTGTCCATGCAGTACGCCCGCAACGACATGGACTTCCACCGCGGCACCTTCCGGGTCCGCGGCGACACCGTGGAGATCATCCCGATGTACGAGGAAAACGCGCTGCGGATCGAGTTCTTCGGCGACGAGGTCGAGAACATTTACACCCTGCATCCGCTCACCGGCGACGTGATCCGCGAGGAAGAGGAGATGTACGTCTTTCCGGCTTCGCACTACGTGGCCGGCGAGGACCGGATGCACCGGGCCATCCGCCAGATCGAGGATGAACTGCAGGTCCGGCTGGCAGAGCTGGAATCCCAGAACAAGCTGGTCGAGGCGCAGCGGTTGCGGATGCGCACCACCTACGACCTGGAAATGATGCAGCAGATGGGCTTCTGCAACGGCATCGAGAACTACTCCCGGCACATCGACGGCCGCGGCCCGGGCACCGCTCCGCACTGCCTGCTGGACTACTTCCCCGACGACTTCCTGCTGGTGGTTGACGAATCCCACGTCACCATTCCGCAGATCGGCGCCATGTACGAGGGGGACATGTCGCGCAAGCGCACCCTGGTGGACCACGGCTTCCGGCTGCCCTCGGCGATGGACAACCGGCCGCTGAAATGGGACGAGTTCCTGGAGCGGATCGGCCAGACCGTGTACATGTCCGCCACGCCGGGCAAGTACGAGCTGTCCAAATCGGACGGCTACGTGGAGCAGATCATCCGCCCCACCGGTCTCGTGGATCCGCAGGTGATCGTCAAGCCCAGCAAGGGCCAGATCGACGATCTGCTGGGGGAGATCCGGACCCGGACCGAGCGCAACGAACGCGTGCTGGTGACCACGCTGACCAAGCGGATGGCCGAGGACCTGACCGGCTACCTGCTGGAGCACGGCGTCAAGGTGGAATACCTGCACTCCGACGTCGATACGCTGCGCCGGGTGGAGCTGCTGCGCGAGCTGCGGATGGGCACCTTCGACGTGCTGGTGGGCATCAACCTGCTCCGCGAGGGCCTGGACCTGCCCGAGGTGTCGCTGGTGTCGATCCTCGACGCCGACAAGGAAGGCTTCCTGCGCTCCTCCACCTCGCTGATCCAGACCATCGGCCGTGCCGCCCGCAACGTCTCCGGCGAGGTGCACATGTACGCGGACCGGATCACCGACTCGATGGCAAAGGCCATCGACGAGACCAACCGGCGCCGCGCCATCCAGGTGGCGTACAACAAGGACCACGGCGTGGATCCGCAGCCGCTGCGCAAGAAGATTGCCGACATCACCGATTCCCTCGCCCGGGAAGACGCCGACACCAAGGCGCTGCTGGCCGAGGCGGCGGAGAAGAAGAACCGCAAGACCGCGGGCAAGGGCAAGGGCGGCATCCGCAAGGACGGCCTCGCCGCTGCTCCGGCGGAGGACCTGGCGGGACTCATTGCGTCGATGACGGAGCAGATGCACGCCGCCGCCGCCGAACTGCAGTTCGAACTGGCCGCCCGGCTGCGTGATGAAGTCGGTGACTTGAAGAAGGAACTGCGGCAGATGCAGAACGCCGGGCACGCGTAGGGGCTTTTCCTCCGCTAGAAGGGCTTTCTGTCCGGAAGGGCTTTCTCTCCGCGAGCGCGCGCTGCGATAGACTTCTTGGCAGCGCAGGGGAGTATCCGCCCGCGCTGTATCCGTCAGCACGCGGGGCATCGTCGTCCCGCCGGGTGCAGCGGGCAGCCGTTCGAACGTCGCGTTCGCGGATGCCGGAGAGACTTGCGTTCACTCCCGCGCCCGAAAGGTCCCCCTACATGCCCGAATTACCCGTGGTCTTTGAGGTCGGCACATTTGTCGTCCTCGGACTCGTCCTGCTTTTCGACCTGCTCCTTGTCGTTAAGCGTCCGCACGAGCCGTCAATGAAGGAAGCCGGCCTGTGGGTCGGCTTCTATGTCGGGCTTGCCCTGGCCTTCGCCGGTGCCATGTTCGTGTTCACCGGACCGGAGTACGGCAGCCAGTTTGTGGCCGGCTGGGTCACCGAATACAGCCTGAGCATCGACAACCTGTTTGTCTTCATCATCATCATGGCCCGCTTCTCGGTACCGCGTAAGTACCAGCAGGAAGTGCTGATGTTCGGCATCATCATCGCGCTGATCCTGCGCGGCATCTTCATCATCATCGGCGCCGCCGTGATCGAGAACTTCAGCTGGGTGTTCTTCATCTTCGGCGCCTTCCTGCTGTGGACTGCCTACAAGCAGGCCACTGACAACGGTGAAGACGAAGAAGAGGGCAGCGACAACAAGCTGATCGGCAAGCTGCGCCGCGTCCTGCCCATGACCGACAAGTTCGACCAGGGCAAAATCCGCACGGTGGTGGACGGCAAGAAGGTCTTCACCCCGATGCTGATCGTCTTCATCACCATCGGCGTTACCGACCTGATGTTCGCTGTGGACTCCATTCCGGCCATCTTCGGCCTGACCCAGAGCGCCTTCATCGTCTTCACCGCCAACATCTTCGCCCTGATGGGCCTGCGCCAGCTCTACTTCCTGCTGGGCGGCCTGATGGATCGCCTGATCTACCTCAAGCACGGCCTGTCGGTCATCCTGGCGTTCATCGGCGTGAAGCTGATCCTGCACGCCCTGCACGTCAACGAGCTGCCGTTCATCAACGGCGGCGAACATGTCGCCTGGGCTCCGGAGATCCCGACCTTCGTCTCCCTCGCCGTCATCCTCGGCACCATCGTGATCGCCACCGTTGCCTCGCTGCTCAGCCCGAAGGCCAAGGCCGTCCAGGCCGTGGCGTCGCTGGAAAACGCACTGAAGGTGTACCGGAACCTCGGGGAAGACGCCCCGCACGAGGAACGGGTGGAAGCCTACGACAAGGTCACCAAGTCCTACCAGGCAGCCACCACCGTTGCCAAGGACCGCGACGACGTGAAGCTTCCGGAAGTCACTGATGAGGCCCGGGCACACTTCCTGGCCAACGACCCAAGGTCACAGCGCGGGCAGTAATACCGAGCAATAGCAACACCAAGCAGCAACACCCGTAAACGAGAGCAGGTCCCCGGCAAATGCCGGGGACCTGCTCTCGTTAATACCTCGGTGGAGGCGGAAGCCTTAGATGGCGCTCCATCCGGCGTCGGACGCCAGGATCACACCGTTGACATTGGTGCCGTCCTTGCTGAGCAGGAACGTGATCGAGGCGGCGAGCTGCTCGGCGGTGGCCTGGCCGGGCACCATCGACATCAGCGGCTGGATGCGTGCGGCACCCATCTCGGATTCCCACTTGGCCTCGATGTTGGTGATGGTGGCACCGGGGGCCACGGCGTTCACGCGGATACCCTTCTGGCCGTACATCACGGCTGAGCTCTTGGTAAGCCCGACGACGGCGTGCTTGGACGCCGTGTAGGCGGCACCGGCGGCGGAGCCGCGCAGGCCGGCCTCGGAGGTGATGTTGACGACGGAGCCGGAGCCCTGCGCCAGCATCAGCGGCAGGACAGCGCGGCTCAGGCGCATCGTGGCCGTGACGTTGACCGCGAACACCAGGTCCCAGAGCTTGTCCTGGACCTCATGCACCGGTGCGAAGTTGTCCATGATGCCGGCAACGTTGGCCAAACCGTCAACGCGGTCACCGGCGGCCTCAACGATCTTGGCGACCGACTCTTCCTTGGTGATGTCACCGACAACCGGAACGATGTCCAGTGACGGGTTCTCGGACACGAGGGCGTCCAGGCGTTCGGAGCTCATGTCGGCGGCGATGACGCGGCCGCCTTCCTTGGCCACGCGCAGTGCGGTGGCGAGGCCGATGCCCGAACCGGCACCGGTCACAATAACGGTCTGGCCCGAGAAACGGCCTTCGGTGATGGATTCCTGCCAGGATGCTGCAGCGTTCAAAGGGTCCTCCAAAGAAGTAAATAACTGATCTTCCGATATTATGACACTTTGTGTCTTAATTGAAGCTGGGAGGCACCAATGGATGACGGCAAAACTTCGGAAACCCTAAACACGGAATCCGAAAAGTCGAAAATACGGGGCGGGCAGGGCAGCACCGCCGGAAGAGGCGTGCGCGCTGCAGGCCGCCCGGTGAGTATTGACCCGGACAGAATCGCCGCCGTCGCGCTGGAATTGTTTGCCGAGCACGGCTACGAAGGAGCGTCCATGGAGGACATCGCCCGGGCGGCGGGGATCGGACGCAAGAGCCTTTACCGGTACTTCTCCTCAAAGTCCGCCCTGGTCTGGGGCGGAACCGAACCGGTGCAGCAGGCCATCGCGGCCGGGCTGCGGACTGCGGCGGTGCCGGCGGAAGCCGCCGGCGGGAGCATCTCGGAACCCGGGATACGCGCGGCATTGATCATGGCTGTCGCCCAGGGAGCGAAGGTGCTGCCGGACCTGGCAGTGACGCGCGGCCGCCTGCGGCTGATCAGCAGCCACCCTGAGCTGGCCGCCGAGGCCTACCGCTATCTGGGACAGAAGGGATCTGCCCTGACGGCATATCTGGAGGCCGCGGGTTTGCCGGCTCCGCGTGCGGCACTGACCGCAGCGGCCATGGGCGCTGCCATGGTCACGGCGTGGATCCAGTGGGCCAACTCGGAGGAACCGGACCCGGCACCTTACCTGGCCGCAGCAGTGGACGTGGTGCGGTTAGGCGCCTGAGGCGGCCGCTGCCTCCGCTGCCTCCTGGTGCTCCGGCTCGCCCCGCACCATGGCCAGGAGCCGGTTAAAGATGCCCTCGCCGTCGTCGGCGATGCCGTCGTGGTGGAAGTCCGGGCTTTCCCAGACCCGCAGCCCGCGCACGGCAGCTGCCGTCTCCAGGGACAGGTCCCGGTCAACGTAAATGTCGTCGCTGTAAACGGCGGCTGCCACCGGGACCGTGTTCCGGGCCAGCTGCGCCGGATCGTACAGCGCGGGCCAGTCCTTCCTGGCGGCGAGCAATTCGGCGGTGTCCTTCAGCGGCACCAGTGCCGGATCCTCGTCGAAGTACCAGGGGTAGACCATCTCCCCGGTGTAGAGCGGTTCCTCCGCGTCGGGCCGGAACTCCGGAAAGTCTTCGAGAACCCGTTCCGCCGCCCAGTCCGTGGCCTTCCCCTGGCCGTAGATGGACTCATGGAGCAGTGCGTACAGCGGGTTGGCGGCGCGGCTGACCAGCCCGTGGACCGTTTCCAGGAAGGTGTCGGAGAGGCGGTCGCCGTCGGGCGTTGAAACGAACGCTTCCTCCAGCAAATGGTGCAGGCCGTCCATGCGGGTGTTCCCGCCCAGATAGGAGCCTGCCATCTGGAAGCGCTGCACGCTCAGCCGTTCCCCGGAGGGCAGGAACTCCGGGACGTCCTTCAGATGCCGGGCGATCCGGGTGGTAATGGTCCGGTCCTGCGGATACTTGGCGAAGTATTCGGCGTTGCGGGCGGCAACCCGCCGGAAGGTCGCGCGGTACACCCGGTCCGCCGGGCCGGTCAGCGGGGCCAGGCCGCCGGTGATGAGCGATTCGCGCAGCCCGTGCGGAGCGAAGGACAGGTAGGTCAGGGTGCAGAAGCCGCCGTAGCTCTGTCCGTAGGTGGTCCACGGGGCGGAGCCGAGGGCCTCCCGGATCAGTTCGGCATCGGCCACGATGGAGTCGGCCCGGAAATGCGCCAGGAACTCGGCCTGGGCGGCGGCATTCCCCCGCACAGCCAGGGTCTGCCGGGTGAGCGGCGTGGAGAGCCCGGTGCCGCGCTGGTCCAGCATCAGGAGGCGGAAGCGGGAGGAAGCGGCCTTGGTCCAGCCGCCGAACTGCAGCAGCCGCGGCCCCTTGCCGCCGGGACCGCCCTGCAGGTACAGCAGCCAGGGCAGCCGCTCCGCCTCGGCCTGCGGCAGCTCGGCGTCGGTGTATTCCCGGGCAAAGACGGTGATGGTTTCACCGTCCGGGTCCGCGTGGTCCAGCGGCACCGTGAAGCGGTGGTCGGTGACCCGCATGCCGCGGACCGTGCAGGACGCCGAGGCCGTGTGCGGCGCGCTCATGCGGAGGTGTCCGCGGCCGCTGTTCCGGAGGCGCCGAAGGTCTCCAGGGGACCGCCGGTCAGCCGGAAGGTGGTCCAGTCGTCCTGCGGGACGGCGCCCAGGGACTTGTAGAAGCGGATGGACGGCTCATTCCAGTTGAGGACGCACCATTCCACCCGGGCATAACCGCGCTCCACGGCGATCTCGGCCAGCGTGCGCAGCAGCGCCTTGCCGCAGCCCTTGCCCCGGGTCTCCGGCCTGACGTAGAGATCCTCCAGATAGATCCCGTGCGTGCCCTCCCAGGTGGAGTAGTTCAGGAACCAGAGCGCGAACCCCTGAACTGCCCCCTGCTCCACGGCGACGTGGGCGAAGATGGCCGGGTTGTCCCCGAACAGGTTCCGTTCCAGGGCCTCGGCGGTGTTTTTCACCGCGTGCGGCTCTTTCTCGTAAATCGCGAGGTCGTGAACGAGCTCGAGGATTACGGGGACGTCTTCTCTGCGGGCGGGGCGTATTTCCATGCTGCCCAGCCTAATCGAGGCGGCCGGCGTGGATCACCTTGATGACGGGGTAGCCGGCCTCGTCCGAGGCCGCCAGGTCGACCTCTGCGTTGATGCCCCAGTCCAGGTGGTTGGCCGGGTCCTTGAAGATCTGCCGGACCTCCCACTTTCCGGGCAGCTCCTTGATGATCAGCAGGTTCGGCCCGCGGCCGTCGGGGCCGTCATCGATGTCTTCGTGCTCGGCGAAGTAGGCATCCAGCACGTCGGCCCAGCGGTCGGCATCCCAGCCGGCGGCGCCGTCGAGCTCGCCCAGGGCGCGGTCGTCCTCATCGGCAAAGAGCTTCACCCGGGAGAACATTTCGTTGCGGACCATGACGCGGAAGGCGCGGACATTGGCGGTGAGCTTATCCGGCACCGGCGGCAGCACCGGTTCGTCGGTGGCGTCGGGATTGATGCCGTTGGTCAGTTCTTCCCATTCGTCCAGCAGCGAGGAGTCGGTCTGGCGGACCAATTCACCGAGCCATTCGATGATGTCCTCGAGGTCTTCCCGCAGCCGCTCCGGGGGAACCGTGTGCAGCAGGGCCTTGTAGGTGTCAGAGAGGTAGCGCAGCAGCACGCCCTCGGACCGGGCCAGCGAGTAGAACTGGACGTATTCGCCGAAGCTCATGGCCCGCTCGTACATGTCCCGGACAATTGACTTGGGGCTCAGCTCAAACTCGCCCAGCCAGGGGGCGCCGGAGCGGTACACCTCGAAGGACTGGTGCAGCAGCTCAGCCAGCGGCTGCGGATAGGTGACTTCTTCGAGCAGGGCCATCCGCTCGTCGTACTCGATGCCCTGGGATTTCATGGCCGCGATGGCCTCGCCGCGCGCCTTCTTCTCCTGCGCGGAGAGGACCTGTCGCGGCTTTTCCATGATCGCCTCGATCACCGACACCACGTCCAGGGCGTAGGAGGGGCTCTCCGGGTCCAGGATCTCCAGGGACGCCATCGCGAACGGAGACAGCGGCTGGTTCAGGGCGAAGTTCGGCTGCAGGTGCACCTTGAGGCGGACGGTCCGGCCGTCGACGTCGGGCTCGGGCAGGACTTCCACGATGCCCGCGGTCTTGAGCTCCCGGTAGATGCCCAGCGCCTTCTTCATCAGCGCCAGCTGCGAGGACCGGCTCTCATGGTTGTGGGTGAGCAGCTTCTTGGTTGCGGCGAACGGGTCGCCCGGACGCTCCAGCAGGTTCAGCAGCATGGAGTGGGTGATGTTGAAGCTGGAGGTCAGCGGCTCCGGGGTGCCGTCGACCAGCTTTTCGAAGGTGGGCTTGCCCCAGGACACAAAGCCGGCCTGCGGCTTCTTCTTCACCACCTGGCGCAGCTTCTTCTGGTCGTCGCCGAACTTCGCGTGGGCCTTGGCCATGGCCTTGACGTTTTCGATCACGTGTTCCGGTGCCTGCACGACGACGGTGCCCGCCGTGTCGTAGCCGGCGCGTCCGGCGCGTCCGGCGATCTGGTGGAACTCGCGGACCTTCAGCGGGCGGGTGCGGGTGCCGTCGTACTTGGACAGGGCGGTGATCAGCACGGTGCGGATCGGCACGTTGATGCCCACGCCCAGGGTGTCGGTGCCGCAGATGACCTTCAGCAGGCCGGCCTGGGCCAGCTGCTCCACGAGGCGGCGGTACTTGGGCAGCATGCCGGCGTGGTGCACGCCGATGCCGTGCCGGACCAGCCGGTTCAGGGTCTTGCCGAAGCCGGGGGCAAAGCGGAAGCCGGCGATCAGCTCGCCGATTTTATCCTTCTCCTCGCGGGTGCAGACGTTGATGCTCATCAGCGCCTGGGCCCGGTCGATGGCCTCGATCTGGGAAAAGTGCACCACGTAGACCGGCACCTGCTTGGTGGCCAGCAGCTCCTCGAGGGATTCCTGGACCGGGGTCTCCACGTAGTAGTAGTGCAGGGGGATGGGCCGTGACACCGAGGAGACGGTGACGGTGTCCCGGTTGGTGAGTTCGCTGAGCTCGTTGGCGATCCGGGTCATGTCGCCGAGGGTTGCGGACATCAGCAGGAACTGGGCCTGCGGCAGCTCCAGCAGTGGAACCTGCCAGGCCCAGCCGCGCTGCGGGTCGGAGTAGAAGTGGAACTCGTCCATGATGACGGTGCCCAGGTCCGCGTCGGCGCCTTCGCGCAGGGCGATGTTGGCCAGGATCTCCGCGGTGCAGCAGATGATCGGGGCGTCCTTGTTCACGGAGGAGTCGCCGGTGACCATGCCGACGTTCTCGGCGCCGAAGATCTCGCAGAGCGCGAAGAACTTTTCCGAGACCAGGGCCTTGATGGGCGCCGTGTAGTAGCTGCGCTCGTCGTGCGCCATGGCGTAGAAGTGCGCGGCGATGGCCACCATGGACTTGCCCGAGCCGGTGGGGGTGGCGAGGATGACGTTGTTGCCGGTCACCAGCTCCATCACCGCTTCATCCTGTGCCGGGTACAGCGACATGCCCCGGCTCTCGACCCATTCCAGGAAGGACGTGTACGTCTCATCGGGGTCGATGGTGCGGGTGTTGGCGGGGCCGGAAGGAAGCTGTTCAAGAAGTTTCATGTCCCTACCAGACTATCGGGCCGCGCCGGGCGCTCGGGACGGCACGTTTCCCGCCCTGTCTGTTCCGGATCCTTCACCGGTCCTCAGCGCGGGTTGCCGGGTGTGTCCGGGGGCGGCAGCTGTCCGTAGTCCTGCTGCCTGCGCCGGAGCACGGTTGCAACCTGCTCAGCGGCGTCCTCGCCGATGAGGAGCCGGAGGCGTCCGTCGTCGGGATGGTGCACATAGCGGATCACGGCGGCAGCCGCCTCGGACGGGCTGGTGCCGCCGCCGGTGGCTCCGGGCTCCACGGGCCAGGGAACCGCGGAGGTCCCGAACAGCGAGCGCCGGAGGTCGTCATAGGCAGCGACCGGTTTGCTGAACCGCATGCTGCCCGTGGCCCAGCCGGTGTCGAGGCCGCCGGGCTCAACGATGGTGACGCGGATTCCGAACGGCGCGACCTCAGCGGCGAGAGCCTCGCTGAAACCCTCGAGGCCCCATTTGCTGGCGTTGTAGAGGCCGAGGGTGGGCATGGCGCCCACGGCTCCGACGGTGGAGATCTGCACAATGTGCCCGGCCCCCTGTCTGCGCATTGTGCGCACCGCGGCTTGGGAGAGCCACAGCGCCCCGAGCAGGTTGGTGTCCAGTATGGCCCGGGCGTCCTCTTCGCCGACCTCTTCGACGGCTCCAACCAGACCGTAGCCGGCGTTGTTGATGAGAACATCCAGCCGCCCCGTCCGCCGGACGGCGTGCTCAACGGCGAAGTTGGCCTTGGTCCGGTCCCGCACATCGAGTCGCTGTACCAGCAGCCGGTCGTGGGGTTGGAGGGAATGGTCGCCCCGCACGGCAGCGACGACTGTGTGGCCGGCCGCAAGCGCCTGCTCGGCCAGCGCCAGGCCGAGGCCCCGGCCCGCTCCCGTGATGAACCACGTCTGCCTCACCATGTCTGCACCACCATGGACAGGATTCAACCACGGCCCGCGCCGCACCGGCACTGCCCGGCCCGGGCATGCGGGCATGACCCCGGATGAACGCGGCCAGCTGCACGCGCCGCTGACGCTGCTAGGCTCGGCGGCATGAAATGGGATCCCCGGAAATACACACAGTTCTCCTCGCACCGCGACCGCCCCTTTTTTGATCTCACTGCCCGCATCGCCGCCGACAACCCCCGACGGGTGGTCGACCTGGGCTGCGGGCCGGGAACCCTGACGGCGGCGCTCGCCGCCCGCTGGCCCGAAGCGCACGTCACCGGCGTCGATTCCTCCCAGGCGATGGTGGAGCAGGCCAGGGCAATGGAGCGCGCGCCGGGAAACCTGGACTTCGTGCAGGCCGGCATCGAGGAATGGGAGCCGCAGCCCGGTACCGACGTGGTGGTCTCCAATGCAGCCCTGCAGTGGGTGCCCGGCCATCAGGAGCTGATGCGCCGCTGGGCCAAGCGGCTCGACGGCGGCGCCTGGCTGGCGGTGCAGGTTCCGGGCAACTTCGGAGCACCCTCGCATGCCCTGATGCGTGACCTGGCGGCGAGCGCCCCGTGGTCGGCCCGGCTGGACGGAGTGCTGCGGCATGCCGATGCCGTGGACGAGCCGGACAACTATCTGGGCCTGCTGACCGAGGCCGGCTTCGAGGCCGACGTCTGGGAGACCACCTACTCGCAGGTCCTGCACGGCAGGGATCCGGTGTTGGAGTGGGTGCGCGGGACTGCACTGCGCCCGATCATGGACGCCCTGGATCCGGAGGCCTTCGCCCGGTTTGAAGCCGAATATGCGGCCCTGCTGCGCGCGGCATACCCGGAGCGCTCCTGGGGTACCGTTTTTCCGTTCCGCCGCATCTTCATGGTCGGGCAGAAAACGGCCTAAGGCCGCCCGGACGGATGCCGGCGGGCCGCCCGCATCAGCGGCGTGCTCAGGTTGTCGATCTGCCGGTTGGCGGAGGCCCGGGTTCCCCGGCCGCCGCGGTCGTAATGCCGGGTCAAGTACAGCACCCCGCCGACGGCGGTCAGCAGGACTCCGGTAAGCAGGGCGGCAGGGTCCAGTGAGGGCAGCTGGCTGGCGGCCGCCAGGACCGCAAGGACGGGAATTGCAGGACCCCACGGCAGCCTCGCACCCTCTCCCGGCCATTTCCGGAAACCGAGGACGGCCGCGGCAATGCTCACCACGATCATGGCAATGATGGCCGCCACGTTGGCGACGGACACGACGAAGGTGGTGTCGTTGAGCAGCACCAGCAGCACGGTGATTATTCCCAGCAACAGCACGCTCACATACGGGTGCCCCTTGCGGGTGTGCCGGCCCAGCGCCGGCGGCACATCGCCGCGCGCCACCATGCGCAGGATCACTTCGGAGGCGCCGAGCACATTGGCGTTGGCTCCGGACAGGGTGGAGAGGCAGGCTGCCAGGGCCACCAGCACTCCACCCCATGGGCCCATGACAATCTCGGCGGCCTGGGAGACGCCGGTTGCCGTGAACGTGGTGATTCCGCTGGCGATCATGGCCAGGACCGTGCCCAGGTAAATGGCTCCCGAGACCAGGATGGTGAGCAGGATGGCACGGGGAACCGTTTTGCGCGGGTTTTTGACCGAGCCGGCCATGTTGGTAATGACGTTGAACCCGGTGTAGGCAGTGAACAGCAGGGCGGCGGCAGAGAACACTCCGCCGGTTCCGTGGGGCAGCGGCCGGGCCAGGTCGTCCGGGCGCAGCTCGGTGAGGCCCCACACGGCAAAAAGCAGCAGCAGGGCCAGCTTGATCCCCACCACCCAGGTTTCCGCCCTCGCCACCACCGCCGTCGGGCCCAGATTCAGCAGCGTGACCAGCGCGGTGGCTGCCAGGGCCAGCACCAGTGTGCCGGCGGCCGGCAGGAAATAACCTCTCAGATACTCGCCGAAGGAGGTCACCAGGTACGCGATGATCGTGGCACCGTTGAGATAGAACGCCCACATCACGACGAACCGCCAGAGCGGACTCAGGATGGTGCCGATGGGCCCGTAGCCCGATTCGCCGTCTTCCGCCCGCGTGCACACCACAATGAATGACAGGGCGCACAGGGACATGACCAGGCCCGCAATGATGTAGCTCAGCACGGCCCCGGGGCCGGCCAGGTTTACGGCGGTGCCGGAGAGGGTGAAAACGCCGCCGCCCACCGTCGTGCCCACGCCGAAGGCCACGCAGGCCACAAGGCCGATCTGCGGTTTCTGCGGGGATGCCGGGGTGGACGACGACGAGGACGGTGATTTTGCCACGGCTGCACGCTCTCATCCGGTTCGGCGGTTCCTAGGAGCCTAGAGGCGCTGCGAGGAGCCGGTCAACGGAACAGGGCAATCGGGACCGCTACCAGCCGCGTTGCTTCCACTCCGGCAGGTGCGGGCGCTCGGCGCCGAGGGTGGTGCCGGCACCGTGTCCCGGGTGCACCACCGTGTCATCAGGAAGGTATTCGAACACACGTTCTAATACGTCGGCATAGAGGGAAGCGAAGCGCTCCGGATCCTTCTGGGTGTTGCCCAGCCCGCCGGGAAAGAGCGAATCCCCGGTAAACAGGTGCGCCGGACCGCTCGGATCGCGGTACAGCAGGGCCACGGATCCCGGGGTGTGCCCTCGAAGCTTGATGGCTTCCAGTTCGAAACCGTCGAAGCGGCCGATGTCTCCGTGTTCCAGCGGCACGTCGGTGCGCACCATGATGTCCGGAATGTCCTCGCTGCCGGCGGCGGTCCGGGCTCCGGTGGCCTGCACGGCGGCGGCAAGCGCCCGGACATGGTCCCAGTGGCTGTGCGTGGTGATGATCAGCTCCACCTTCGCGGGAACAGCGGCATCGGCGGCTGCTTCGTCCAGCAGCTCCCTGATCGCGGGCAAGTCATCGGCGGCATCAATGAGCACCTGCGCCCCGGTGTCCTTGGCGGTGATGACGTAGACATTGTTGTCCATGTCGCCCACGGACCGGCTGCGAATGGTGACGTTCTCCAAATCAATCATGGCGCCAGTCTAGTTCCGGCCCGCTCGCCGGCAACTGTGCGGGAGAGGGCGGGCTGCCCGCGCTGCCTGCTCCTCGTCCTGCGCTCGCGGCTTGCGCTCCCCGCTCGCCGGGGCTCGCTCCATCCACCTGCGCTCGCGGCTTGCCGGCCCGGCCGACCCTGGTCGCCCCAGGCCCTCCTGCCCTGCACTGGTTCCCACTGTTTGGGGCTGCTGAGACACCTGGGGTTCCAACAGCCCCATCAGGCAACAAAGACTGGGAACCAGTGCGGGAATCGCGGCCGCAATGCCTCGCGCGGTCTGGCCCTGCCTGCCGATTCCGCGCTCGCCGGCTGGCAGGCCCGCCCGGGCAGCCCATGGGTATTGCCTGCCCGGAGGCCGCGGCGTAGGTTCGGATGGTGCCGGGCATCCTCCCGGCAGTTCCAGGAGGAAACGTGCTCCTACGGCTCGTCCGGCAGAACCTGGCACCCTACAAGGGAGCCGTTGCCGCCGTCGTCATCCTGCAGTTCTTGTCCACCGCCGCCACGCTGTACCTGCCCACCCTGAACGCCGGCATCATCGACCGCGGCGTGGTCCGGGCCGACACCGGCGTGATCCTGGACATTGGCGGCTGGATGCTCGCCATTACTGCCGGCCAGGTCCTTTGCGCGGTTACGGCCACCTACTTCGCCGCCCGGGTGGCGATGAGCGTGGGCCGGAACATCCGCGATGACCTCTTCACGACGGTGGAGTCCTTCTCCTCGCGGGAAGTCGGAGTCTTCGGCGCCCCCTCGCTGATCACCCGCACCACCAACGACGTGCAGCAGGTGCAGATGGCCCTGCTGATGACGTTCACCGTCATGGTCTCGGCGCCGATCATGGGTGTGGGCGGGGTGGTGCTGGCGTTGAACCAGGATGTGCCGCTGTCGGGGGTCCTGCTGCTGATCCTGCCGGTCCTGTTCGCCGTGATCGGGCTGGTGCTGCGCCGGCTGATCCCGCTGTTCCGGCGGGCGCAGAAGCAGATCGACCGGGTGAACTCGGTGCTGCGTGAACAGATCATGGGGGTCGCCGTGATCCGTGCCTTTGTCCGGGAGCGCACGGAGGAGGCCCGGTTCGACGCCGCCAACCGCGACCTGACCGGAACCCAGCTGCGGACCGCGCAGTACATGGCGCTGCTGTTTCCGGCCGCCATGCTGGTGGCCAACCTGGCCTCCGTGGCCGTGGTGTGGTTCGGTGCCTACCGGATTGATGCCGGGCAGATGCAGATCGGCGCGCTCACCGCGTTCCTCGCCTACATCATGCAGATCCTGATGGCCGTGATGATGTCCATGTTCATGATCATGATGCTGCCCCGCGCCGCGGTCTGCGCCGAACGCATCTGCGAGGTCCTCGACACCGAGAGCACCGTGCACGACGCCGAGGGGGCGCCGCCGCTGGTGTACGACGGCGGCACCCTGGCGTTCGACGACGTCGGCTACACCTATCCCGGGGCGGAGGCGCCGGTGCTTTCCGGAATCAGCTTCACCGCGGAGTCGGGGCAGACCACGGCCATCATCGGATCCACCGGCGCCGGCAAATCCACACTGCTGAACCTGGTCCCCAGGCTGCTGGACGCCACCTCGGGGGGAATCAGCATTGACGGCCAGGACATCGAGGAAGTGACGCTGCATTCGCTGCGCAGCGGCATCGGCCTGGTGCCGCAGCGCGCGTACCTGTTTGCCGGCACCATCGGCTCCAATCTGCGCTTCGGCAAGCCGGAGGCCACCGACGCCGAGCTGTGGGAGGCCCTGGAGATTGCGCAGGCCGACGACTTTGTCCGCGCCGCCGAGGGGGCGCTGGAGCACCGGGTGGAGCAGGGAGGGGGCAACTTCTCCGGTGGACAGCGGCAGCGCCTGGCGATTGCCCGCGCCCTGGTCGTCCAGCCCTCGATCTACCTCTTCGACGACAGCTTTTCCGCCCTGGACTTTGCCACCGACGCCCGGCTGCGCGCCGCACTGAAGCAGCGCACCCGCAGCTCCACGGTGCTCATCGTCGCCCAGCGGGTCAACACCATCACCGATGCCGCGCGGATCGTGGTGCTGGAGGAAGGACGGGTCGCCGGGCAGGGCACACATGCGGAGCTGATGGCGGCCTCGCCCACCTACCGCGAAATTGTTGAATCCCAGCTCACGGCGGAGGAAGTGCAGTGAGCGGCCCCGGAAGGCTTGCACACGGCGGACCCCGTGCCGCGGGAGGTGCCGCTCCCGCCGCGAAGCCGCTGAACTTCCGGGCCAGTGTCCGGCGGATCGTGGCGCTGACTGCCCCGGACCGGCTGCGGGTGGCACTGGTGCTGGTGGCCGCCGTCGTCTCGGTGGCGCTCGCGGTCAGCGCACCGCGGATCCTGGGGGAAGCGACCAACGTCATTTTCGACGGCGTGATCGGAGCGGGGCTGCAGCCGGGGATCAGCAAGGAGGACCAGGTGCAGGCCCTGCGCAGTGCCGGACAGGACCAGCTCGCAACCATGCTGGCCGCGATGGACGTGGTGCCCGGTGCCGGGCTGGACTTCGGCCGGCTCGGAGTGCTGGTGCTGGGGGTGCTGGGGATCTACCTTGCCTCGTTCGCCTTCGGCTGGCTGCAGGCGCGGGTCACGGCGCGGGTGGTGCAGAACGCCATGTACCGGCTGCGCCGGGACGTGGACGGCAAGCTCTTCCGGCTGCCCATGTCCCACTTCCAGCGGGAATCCCGGGGGGACGTGCTGAGCCGGGTCACCAATGACATCGACAACCTGGCGCAGACGCTCTCCCAGACCCTGACCCAGATCATCACCTCGGTGCTGACCATCGTGGGGGTGCTGGGCATGATGCTCTGGCTGTCCCCGCTGCTGGCCCTGATCGCCGTGATCACTGTCCCCGTCTCCGCCGTCGTCACCGTCTTCATTGCCCGGCGCTCGCAGGCGCAGTTCATGCAGCAGTGGAAGTCCACGGGGGAGGTGAACGGCTACATCGAGGAAATGTTCAGCGCCCAGGACGTGGTGAAGGCCTTCGGGCAGCAGGAGCGGGTGGTGGAGGGGTTCCGGCCGGCCAACGACACCCTCTACCGCTCCTCCTTCAAGGCACAGTTCGTGTCCGGCATCATCATGCCCACCATGCAGTTCATCTCCAACCTCAACTATGTGGCGGTGGCAGTGGTCGGCGGGCTCCTGGTGGCCAACGGGCGCCTCTCCATCGGGGGAGTGCAGGCCTTCATCCAGTACAGCCGCCAGTTCTCCCAGCCGCTGGGGCAGCTCGGTTCGCTGATCAACATGCTGCAGTCCGGCGTCGCCTCAGCCGAACGTGTGTTCGAACTGCTTGATGACCGGGAGCAGCCCCCGGATCCCGCGGAGCCGCAGGTGCTGACAGCGGTCAAGGGACGCGTGGCCTTTGAGGACGTGGACTTCAGCTACTCCCCGGACGCACCGCTCATACGCGGCCTGTCCTTCATCGCGGAACCGGGGCAGACGGTGGCGATTGTCGGTCCCACGGGGGCGGGGAAGACCACGCTGGTGAACCTCCTGATGCGCTTTTACGACGCGGACGCCGGACGGATCACCATTGACGGGGTGGACACCGCCCGGATGCGGCGCGACGACGTGCGGAAACTGATCGGCATGGTGCTCCAGGACGCGTGGCTGTTCGAGGGGACCGTTCGGGAGAACCTTGCCTACGGCGCGCCGGACGCCACTGAGGAACAAATCGTGGAGGCAGCGCGGGCAACGCACGTGGACCACTTCGTGCGCTCGCTGCCGGATGGCTACGACACGGTCCTGGGGTACGACGGCGGAACGCTGAGCCAGGGGCAGCGGCAGCTGATCACGATCACCCGGGCCTGGCTGGCGGACCCGGCCATCCTGGTCCTGGATGAAGCGACCAGCTCGGTGGATACCCGGACGGAGATCTCCATCCGCCTGGCCATGAACGCACTGCGGGAGGCCCGGACCAGCTTTGTGATCGCCCACCGGCTCTCGACCATCCGGGATGCTGACGTCATCCTGGTGGTGCGGCACGGGGAGATCGTGGAGCAGGGGACCCATGAGGCGCTGCTGGCCGCCGAAGGGTTCTACTCCGAGCTGTACCGCTCCCAGTTCTCCGAGCCGGCGGCGGCAGCGGAAGGAACCGGCGACGGGCCGGCCCCCGGGCCGTGACCTGCCTGGCCGTGACCTGCCTCCCGGCGCAAAGAGCACCGGCATGGCAAAATGGAACTGCAGCATGCGCCCAGCGCGCAGCAACGCACCCGGCCGTTGAATCCCTCGGACGGTTCCAGCTCTCCAACCCGAAGGCGGTCCCATGAGTGACGACGTCCTGTCCTGGGTCCGCATCGACGCCGCAAGCACGGTTCCCCCGTTTGAGCAGTTGAGGGTTCAGATCCTTGATGCCGCCAATGAGGGGCGCCTTGCCGTGGGAACCCGCCTGCCTCCGGTCCGCGCGCTCGCCGCCCGGCTGGGCCTTGCCGTCAACACCGTGGCCCGGGCGTACCGCGAACTGGAACAGGCCGAAGTGGTCACCACGCGCTCGCGGGCAGGAACCGTCATCGCAGCCGCCGGAGACAACGGACGGCGGCGGGTGGCCGAGGCGGCACGGGTCTTTGCCGATTCCGTCCGCGCCAACGGCCTTGATCCGCAAGAGGCCGTGACCTACGTCGAGACGGCTCTTCGCCTGCGGTGAACACTGCGGCGTCGAATACATCTTCGAACCAACCGGTGAACTACAGTGGAATTTGTGTCTACAGCTACCTCTTTGATGGCCGATAGTGCCAACGAGCCGCACAGCGGCAACGATCTCTCCCGCCTCATCGTCAAGGGCGCACGGGAGCACAACCTCCGCAACGTGGATCTGGATCTGCCGCGCGACGCGATGATTGTCTTCACCGGACTTTCCGGATCCGGCAAGTCCTCCCTGGCCTTTGACACGATCTTCGCCGAGGGCCAGCGGCGGTACGTCGAGTCGCTCTCCTCCTACGCGCGGATGTTCCTCGGGCAGGTGGACAAGCCCGACGTCGACTTCATCGAGGGCTTGTCTCCGGCGGTGTCGATCGACCAGAAGTCCACCTCCAAGAACCCGCGCTCCACCGTCGGAACCATCACCGAGATCTACGACTACATGCGCCTGCTCTGGGCCCGTGTCGGCACCCCCTACTGCCCCATCTGCGGCGAGCCCGTGTCACGGCAGACACCGCAGCAGATTGTCGACCAGCTGCTCGAGCTGCCCGAAGGCACCCGGTTCCAGATCCTGGCTCCGGTGGTGCGCGGACGCAAGGGCGAGTTCGTGGACCTGTTCAAGGAGCTCGCCGCCAAGGGCTACTCGCGTGCAAAGGTCGACGGCGAGCAGATCCAGCTCTCCGATCCGCCCAAGCTGGGCAAGCAGTACAAACACACCATCGAGGTGGTGGTGGACCGGCTGGTGGCCAAGGACGGCATCCGGCAGCGCCTGACCGACTCGGTGGAGACCGCGCTGGGCCTGGCCGAGGGCCGGATCCTGGCGGACTTCGTGGACGTCGACGAGAAGAGCGAGGACCGGGTCCGGCCCTTCTCCGAGCACCTGGCGTGCCCGAACGAGCATCCGCTGGCGATCGATGAGATTGAACCCCGGTCCTTCTCCTTCAACAACCCCTTCGGCGCCTGCCCGGTCTGCACCGGCATCGGCAGCCGGCTGGAGGTTGACGAGGAGCTGGTGATCCCCAACCCCAACCTGAGCCTGGCCGCGGGAGCCGTGGCGCCCTGGGCGCTGGGCAACGCCACCCTGGAGTACTGGAACCGGCTGCTGGCCGGCCTGGCCAAGGACATGGGTTTCTCCATGGACGTGCCGTGGAAGAAGCTGCCGGCCAAGGCCCGCGAGGCCATCCTCAACGGCAAGGACCACAAGGTGGTGGTTCAGTACAAGAACCGCTTCGGCCGCGAACGCAAGTACAGCACCGGCTTCGAAGGCGTCATCTCCTACATCCACCGCAAGCACCTCGAGACCGAATCGGACAGCGCCCGTGACCGGTACGAGGAGTACATGCGGGAAATCCCCTGCCCCGAGTGCGGCGGAGCCCGGCTGAACCCGGCGTCGCTGTCGGTGCTGATCAACGGAAAGAACATTGCCCAGGTGGCCGCCCTGCCCCTGCGCGAGGCGGCCGAGTTCCTCGGCGGGCTGGAACTCACGACCCGCGAAGCGAAGATCGGCGACCAGGTCCTGAAGGAAATCCTGGCCCGCCTGACCTTCCTGCTCGACGTCGGGCTCGAGTACCTGAGCCTGGAGCGGGCAGCGGCCACCCTCTCCGGCGGCGAGGCGCAGCGCATCCGCCTGGCCACCCAGATCGGCTCCGGCCTGGTGGGCGTCCTCTACGTCCTCGACGAGCCCTCCATCGGACTGCACCAGAAGGACAACCGGCGCCTCATTGAGACCCTGGCCCGGCTGCGCAACCTCGGCAACACCCTGATCGTCGTGGAGCACGACGAAGACACCATCCACGAAGCCGACTGGGTGGTGGACATCGGACCGGGTGCGGGTGAGCGCGGCGGCGAAGTGGTGCACTCCGGCTCCCTGGCGGACCTGCTCACCAACGAGCGGTCCCTGACCGGCGCGTACCTGTCCGGCCGCCGGAAGATCGAGATCCCGGCCAAACGCCGCAAGGTGGACAAGTCCCGCCAGCTGAAGATCGTCGGGGCGCGGGAAAACAACCTGCGCAACATCGACGTGTCCATTCCGCTCGGTGTCTTCACCGCGGTGACGGGTGTCAGCGGATCCGGCAAGTCCACGCTGATCAACGACATCCTGTACAAGACGCTGGCCGCCAAGCTCAACGGCGCCAAGCACGTGTCCGGGCGGCACCTGCGCATTGACGGGCTGGAGAACCTGGACAAGGTCATCCACGTGGACCAGAGCCCGATCGGCCGCACCCCGCGCTCCAACCCGGCCACCTACACCGGCGTCTGGGACCACATCCGCAAGCTCTTCGCGGAGACCAACGAGTCCAAGGTCCGCGGCTACCTGCCCGGCCGCTTCTCCTTCAACGTCAAGGGTGGCCGCTGCGAAGCCTGCCACGGCGACGGCACGCTGAAGATTGAAATGAACTTCCTGCCGGACGTCTACGTGCCCTGCGAGGTCTGCCACGGCGGACGGTTCAACCGCGAAACCCTCGAGGTGCACTACAAGGGCAAGAACATTTCCGAGGTCCTGGGCATGTCCATCGAGGAGGCTGCGGAGTTCTTCGCCGCGTTCTCGCCGATTGCCCGGCACCTGAACACGCTCGTTGACGTCGGGCTGGGCTATGTCCGGCTCGGCCAGCCGGCCACCACCCTGTCCGGCGGCGAGGCGCAGCGCGTGAAGCTGGCGGCGGAACTGCAGAAGCGCTCCAACGGGCGCAGCGTGTACGTGCTCGACGAGCCGACCACCGGCCTGCATTTCGAGGATGTCCGCAAGCTGCTGCTGGTCCTGCAGGGACTGGTGGACAAGGGCAACACGGTGATCACCATCGAGCACAACCTTGACGTGATCAAGAGCGCCGACTGGATCATCGACATGGGTCCGGAAGGCGGAAACGGCGGCGGACAGGTGATTGCCACCGGAACACCGGAAAAGGTGGCGTCCTCCGAGGTCAGCCACACCGGCAGGTTCCTTGCCGAAATGTTCGACAAGCAAAAGGGCGCGGCGTAGATCTCTGCGTCGCCCGTACGGAAAAAGGTATTCCCCGCCGGGAATGCCTTTTTCCGTACCGGGCCGCAGGTGTGGGAAACTGTCCCGGTGAAAGAATCCCGGCTCTTAGTGCTCTTCGACCTTGACGGAACCCTGGTGGATCCGGCGGGCAGCATCACCGGCGGCATCAGCACCGCCCTCGCCGCCAGCGGCCTGCCCGTCCCTCCGGCGGCGGAACTCCAGCGAATGGTCGGACCTGCGCTTGTGACATCGCTGCGGGAAATCGCCGGCGTTCCGGAAGCCCGCGTTAATGAGGTCATCGCACACTACCGCGCCGGCTACCGGGACACCGGAATGGCGCAGAGCCGCCCCTACCCGGGCATCGAGGCAGCCGTCTCGCGGCTGCGCGCCGACGGCAGCGTCGTGGCCGTCGCCACCCAGAAGCCCGAACCGCTGGCGCAGGAACTGCTCCGCGTGCAGGGACTTTCGGAACTCTTCGACTCCGTGCACGGCTCACCCGCCGACGAGCAGGCCGCAGCGGCCCTCGACGGCAAGACCACCATCATCCGGGCTGCGCTGGACCGGCACGCCGGCACGTATGACCGCGCCGTCATGGTGGGGGACCGCCGGCACGACGTGGAGGGAGCAGCAGCCAACGGCCTGGACTGCATCGGCGTCAGCTGGGGCTTTGCCGGCGACGGCGAGCTGGCAGCGGCCGGTGCGGCCGCCGTCGTCGATTCGGCGGAGGAATTGCTGGCGGCGCTGCTGACGGAGCACAGCTTCCGTGTGCAGGAAAGGGCCTGCGCACATGAGCGTTTATGACCTGACCCGGGCCTCCACCCGCGGCCTGATCGCTTCCCTGTGCCGGCCCACCGTCATCGGCCTGGAGAATGTTCCGGCCAGCGGCGCGTTCATCGTGGCGGCGAACCACCTGTCGTTTCTGGACAGCGTGCTCACGCAGGCACTGATGCCGCGCCCCGTGGCCTTCTTCGCGAAGGCCGAGTACTTCACCGGCACCGGCGTCAAGGGCGCCGCGATGCGGACCTTTTTTGAGGGCGTGGGATCCATTCCCGTGGAACGGGACCAGCAGGCCGCGTCAGTGGCGGCGCTGCAAACCCTGCTGGACCGGCTTGAGCAGGGCAGCGGGATCGGCATCTACCCGGAGGGCACCCGGTCCCGGGACGGCCTGCTGTACCGCGGGCGGACCGGTGTGGGCTGGCTGGCGCTGACCTCCGGGGCGCCGGTGGTGCCAGTGGGGCTGATCGGCACCGAAAACCTGCAGCCGGCGGGCAAGAAATGGATCAAACCGCAGCATTTCACCATGAAGGTGGGCCGGCCGCTGTACTTCCAAAAGACCGGACCCAACCACGCCCTGCCCGCCCGGCGCCAGGCCACCGACCGCGTCATGGACGCCATTGCCGAGCTCTCCGGGCAGGAACGCTCCGGCAGCTACAACCAGAGCAAGCCCGAAGGGTAAGCCGGCAGCCGGTTCAGCGCCCCGCGAAAAGCCGCCCGGGACTGCGCAAAGGCGCCCGGCAGCAACCGTAGGATGGAAACGTGGCAGATCCAGCAACATACCGGCCGAAAACGGGGGAGATCCCCACCGCTCCAGGCGTTTACCGTTTCCGTGACGAGCACCGACGGGTCATCTACGTCGGCAAGGCCAAGAACCTCCGCTCCCGCCTGAACTCCTACTTCGCGAATCCGCGGGGCCTGCTGCCCAAGACGCGGGCCATGGTGCACACCGCCTCCAGCGTCGAATGGACTGTGGTGGGCACCGAGCTGGAAGCGCTGCAGCTGGAGTACACCTGGATCAAGGAATTCAACCCCCGGTTCAACATCATGTTCCGGGACGACAAGTCCTATCCGTACCTGGCCGTCACCATGGGGGAGAAGTATCCCCGGGCGCAGGTGATGCGCGGAGACCGGCGCAAGGACACCCGCTACTTCGGTCCGTTCTACCCCGCCAAGGCCATCCGCGAGACCCTCGACACCCTGCTGCGCGTCTTTCCCGTCCGCACCTGCAGTTCCGGTGTCTTCAAGCGTGCCGAGCGCACCGGCCGGCCCTGCCTGCTGGGCTACATCGACAAATGCGCGGCACCGTGCGTCGGGCGGATCAGCCCGGAGGACCACCGCCAGCTGGCCGCCGAACTCTGCGACTTCATGTCCGGCGAAGGCAAACGCTTCATCGGAACGCTGGAGAAGGAGATGCAGGCCGCCGTGGCCGAACTGGACTACGAGTCCGCCGCCCGGCTGCGCGACGACATCTCGGCCCTGCGCAAGGTCTTCGAACGCAACAACGTGGTGCTGAGCGAGGACACCGACGCCGACATCTTCGCACTCGAGGAAGACGAGCTTGAAGCCTCGGCCCAGGTGTTCCACGTTCGGGCCGGCAGGATCCGCGGCCAGCGCGGCTGGGTCGTGGAGAAGGTCGAGGATGCCGACACCTCGGACCTCGTGGAGCACCTGATCCAGCAGGTCTACGGGGAGTCAGCCTCCACCGACCGCATTCCCCGCCAGGTGCTGGTTCCGGAGCTGCCGGCCAACGCCGACGAGCTGGCGCTGTGGCTCTCCGGCCTGCGCGGGTCCCGGGTGGACATCCGTGTTCCGCAGCGCGGCGACAAGAAGGCCCTGATGGAGACGGTGGCCCGCAACGCCGCCGACGCCCTGCGTCTGCACAAAAGCCGCCGCGCCGGGGACATCACCACCCGCTCCGCCGCGCTGCAGGAACTGCAGGAAGCCCTGGACCTGCCGGTGGCCCTGCTGCGCATCGAGTGCTACGACATCTCCCACGTCTCCGGCACCAACGTGGTGGCCTCCATGGTGGTGGCCGAGGACGGGCTGCCGAAGAAGTCCGACTACCGCAAGTTCTCCATCACCGGCGACGCGGCCCGGGATGACACCTCGGCCATGTACGACGTCATCTCCCGCCGTTTCCGCAACTACCTCGCCGAAAACGCGGATCCGGCCGCCGACCCCGCAGCGGCCGAGGCGCTGGCCAAGCTGCCCGCGGAACGCACCGGCACCGATGTCCAGCCGCTGACGGACACGCTCACCGCCGCTCCCCGGGCCAAGTTCGCCTATCCGCCCAACCTGGTGGTGGTCGACGGCGGCCAGCCGCAGGTGGCGGCGGCCTCCCGGGCCCTGGCGGACCTGGGCATCACCGACATCTACGTGGTGGGCCTGGCCAAGCGGCTGGAGGAGGTGTGGGTCCCGGACAGCGACTTCCCGGTGATCCTGCCGCGTGCCTCCGAAGCCCTGTTCCTGCTCCAGCGCATCCGCGACGAAGCACACCGCTTCGCCATCACCTTCCACCGCCAGAAGCGGGCCAAATCCATGACCGCCTCCCTGCTGGACGAGATTTCCGGCCTCGGACCGGCCAAGCGTGCAGCGCTGCTCAAGGAGTTCGGGTCGGTCAAGAAGCTGCGCAGTGCCTCGGCGGAGGAGCTGCAGCGGGTGCCGGGCATCGGGCCGGCGCTGGCGGCGTCGGTCCACGCCCAGCTCGCGGAGAAGGGCGGCTCGGCCGGCGCCCCCGCGGTGAACATGGCCACCGGCGAAATCATGGAAACTTAGCTAGGCTGGATAATCGGCTTCCTTCCCTGGAGCAGGTGCGCTTCGGGCTCCAATGCAGCAGAAACCGGTACGGGGAGAGACCTGTGCCAAAAAAGAACCCTAAGGATGGGACGACGGACATGAACGAACAGGACGCGCTGACCCCGGTCAAGCCCGCCGAGTCGGAGCTGCTGGTGGTTACCGGCATGTCCGGCGCCGGACGCAGCACGGCCGCCAACGCCCTCGAGGACCACGGCTGGTACGTGGTGGAGAACCTGCCGCCGCTGATGCTGGGCACCCTGACCGAGCTGGTGTCCCGGATGCCGCATTCCATCCCCAAGCTGGCTGTGGTCATCGACGTCCGCAGCAAGGAACTGTTCAAGGACATCAGGGAGGCCCTCAGCGGCCTCCGTGCAGCCGGCGTCTCCTACCGGCTGCTGTTCCTGGACGCCGAGGATGAAACCCTCGTGCGCCGCTTTGAGCAGGGCAGGCGCCCCCACCCGCTGCAGGAGGACGGCAGCATCCTGGATGGCATCGCCGCCGAGCGGGATGTGGTCAAGGAACTGCGCGAATCATCCGACGTCGTCGTGGACACCTCCAAGCTGAACGTCCACGCCCTGGCCACCACCATCACCGAGCTCTTCACCGAATCCGGGCCGATCGTGCTGCGGCTGAACGTGATGAGCTTCGGGTTCAAGTACGGGCTGCCGGTGGATTCCAACTATGTGGCGGACGTCCGTTTCATCCCCAACCCGCACTGGGTTCCCCAGCTGCGCCCGCACACCGGCCTGGACGAAGACGTCCGCGACTACGTCCTGCAGGCCCAGGGCACCGCGGACTTCCTGGACCGGTACGTTGAAGCCCTGGTCCCGGTCATCGACGGCTATCGGCGGGAGAACAAGCACTACGCCACCATCGCCGTCGGCTGCACCGGCGGCAAGCACCGCTCAGTGGCGGTGACGGAGGAACTGGCCAAGCGCCTGGCGCAGCTGCCGCACGTGACGGTCAGCGCCCACCACCGCGACCTCGGGCGCGAGTAGATGACGTTCCTGACCGGGCCGCTGCCGATGATTCCGCAGGCCGGCGCGGCCCGGGACGCCGGCGGCAAGGACGGTTCCCCGGCAGTGGTGGCCCTGGGCGGCGGCCACGGACTGTCCGCGTCACTGTCGGCGCTGCGGCTGCTGACCACCGACCTGACGGCGGTGGTCACGGTGGCCGACGACGGCGGGTCCTCCGGCCGGTTGCGCCACGAGCTTGACGTGCTGCCGCCCGGCGACCTCCGGATGGCCCTGGCTGCCCTCTGCGACGACACCGACTGGGGGCGGACCTGGCGCGACGTCATGCAGCACCGGTTCCAGTCCCGGCCGGGGGTCAAGGGCTCCCTGGACAACCATGCCCTCGGGAACCTGCTCATCGTGACGTTGTGGGAGCTGCTGGGCGATCCCGTCGCCGGCCTGCAGTGGGCCGGCGCGCTGCTCGGCGCCCGCGGCCAGGTCCTGCCCATGTCCACGCAGCCGCTGACCATCGAGGGCGACGTGCTGCGGCGCACGGCCTCCGGCGAGTATCTGGAACTGGTGACCGGACAGGCCCGGCTGGCGACGGCCGGAGCCCGGGGCAAGGTCACCGGCGTCCGGCTGACTCCTGCTGATGCGGTGGCCTGCCCCGAAGCGGTCACGGCCATCGAGCGGGCGGACTGGGTCATCCTTGGCCCGGGGTCCTGGTACACGTCGGTGCTGCCGCACCTGATGCTGCCGGAACTGCGGAGCGCACTCTGCCGGACGAAGGCCAAACGCTGCCTGACCATGAACCTGAGCAACGAAACGAAGGAAACCGCCGGCATGTCGGCACTTGACCATCTGGCCGAGGTGCAGCGCTATGCGCCCGGGTTCCGGGTGGACGCCGTGCTGGTGGATCCGGCCGTCATTGAGGATCCGGAGGCCTTCGGCGAGGCGGTGGCCAAGATGGGTGGGCGGCCCGTTTTCGGTAAGGTGGGGGCAGCGACCGGCCGGCCGATCCATGATCCGTTGCGCCTGGCCACCGCGTACCACGATATGTTTGGGGAGAACTAGGAGTGTATTTGTGGCATTGACCGCAGCAGTAAAAGAGGAACTTTCACGCCTTGATGTGAAAAAGTCCTCCGTCCGCAAAGCGGAAGTATCGGCCTTGCTGCGATTTGCCGGAGGACTGCACATCATTTCCGGGCGCATTGTTATTGAAGCCGAAGTGGATCTCGCTTCCACGGCGAGGCGGCTGCGTGCCGCGATAGCCGAGGTGTACGGCCACGCCTCCGACATCATTGTGGTGTCCGGAGGAGGCCTGCGAAGGGGCAGCCGCTACGTGGTGCGCGTCGTCAAGGACGGCGAATCACTCGCCCGCCAGACCGGACTCCTGGATGCCCGCGGCCGTCCGGTCCGCGGGCTGCCCTCAGTGGTGGTCAACGGCTCCGCCGCCGACGCCGAAGCCGTGTGGCGCGGTGCCTTCCTCGCCCATGGATCGCTGACGGAGCCGGGCCGCTCCTCCTCGCTGGAGGTGACCTGCCCGGGCCCCGAAGCCGCCCTGGCCCTGGTGGGCTCGGCCCGCCGGATCGGCATTGCCGCCAAGGCCCGCGAGGTGCGCGGAATCGACCGCGTGGTCATCCGCGACGGCGACACCATCGCCGCCCTGCTCACCCGCATGGGCGCCCACGATGCCCTGATGGTCTGGGAAGAGCGCCGCATGCGCAAGGAAGTCCGGGCCACCGCCAACCGGCTCGCCAACTTCGACGACGCCAACCTCCGCCGCTCGGCGCAGGCAGCGGTTGCCGCCGGAGCCCGGGTGGACCGTGCGCTGGACATCCTCGGCGACGACGTGCCCGAGCACCTGCGGTACGCGGGGGAGCTGCGCGTGGCCCACAAGCAGGCCAGCCTCGACGAGCTGGGACACCTGGCCGAACCGCCCATGACCAAGGACGCCATCGCCGGACGCATCCGCCGGCTCCTGGCCATGGCCGACAAGCGGGCCGCCGAGCTGGGCATCCCCGGAACCGAGGCCAATGTGACTCCTGAGATGCTTGACGAGTAGCGTTAAAGCATAAGATGGCCTAAGCATGCTGCCTTTTGGCGGCACCGAAAGTTTCCGGGTGGAAACGCCGTCCGGATAACCGAGCCGATCTATTTCCGACTCATCAGGAGGATTTTGTGAACGAATACACTCTGCCGGAACTGCCGTACGATTACGCGGCACTGGAGCCGAACATCTCCGCCCGCATCATGGAACTGCATCACGACAAGCACCACGCCACCTACGTGGCCGGCGCCAACACGGCACTGGCACAGATGGCCGAAGCCCGCGAGAAGGGTGACTTCGCAACCATTCCGAAGCTGTCCAAGGATCTGGCCTTCCACGTCGGCGGCCACGTCAACCACAGCATCTTCTGGAACAACCTCTCACCGGAAGGCGGCGACAAGCCGGTTGGCGAGCTCGCTGCCGCCATCGATGACTTCTTCGGTTCCTTCGACGCCTTCCGCGGCCAGTTCACCGCTGCCGCGATGTCGCTGCAGGGATCCGGCTGGGCACTGCTGGCCTACGAGCCGCTGGGCAAGAACCTCGTGATCGAGCAGCTCTTCGACCAGCAGGGCAACGTTCCCGTCGGAACCATTCCGCTGCTGATGCTGGACATGTGGGAGCACGCCTTCTACCTGGACTACGTCAACGTGAAGGCCGACTACGTCAAGGCCTTCTGGAACATCGTCAACTGGGCCGATGTGGCCACCCGCTTCGAGGCCGCCCGCACCGGCGCCCAGGGACTGATTCTCCCGGCATAATCGCGTCTGCGGCCTACAAATCCGGCCCTCCACCGGTACACGGGACAGGGCCGGCGCGTAAGATGAGTTCGAGGGTTCCCGCCCGGGCTGAGAAGCCCGGCGGGGCCTCCCGGCCCGGCCGGCAGAGTGTTTGCCGGCAGGCCCGGGATCAGTTTTCCGGTTCCTCCAATCCCGTCAGACCAGTGGCCTGCGCAGACACAAGGTCACGTTTCTTCGGTACACCCGCAATCAAGGAGACAGAAAAGTGACTACTCGTGTTGGAATCAACGGCTTCGGACGCATTGGACGAAACTACTTCCGCGCAGCACTGGAGCAGAACGCCGACCTCGACATTGTGGCCGTCAACGACCTGACCAGCCCCGAAACCCTGGCCCACCTCCTGAAGTACGACTCCGTGACCGGCCGCATCGGCGCTGACGTGGAAGTACGCAACGGGGACCTGGTTGTCGGCGGGAAGACCATCAAGGTCCTCGCCGAGCGGGACCCTGCCAACCTCCCCTGGAAGGACCTTGGCGTTGACGTCGTCATTGAGTCCACCGGGTTCTTCACCAAGGCAGAGGACGCCAAGAAGCACCTCGACGCCGGGGCCAAGAAGGTCCTGATCTCCGCTCCGGGCAAGGGTGCTGACCGCACCATCGTCATGGGCGTCAACGACGGCGACTACAACGCGGAGACCGACAACATCGTCTCCAACGCCTCCTGCACCACCAACTGCCTGGGCCCGCTGGCGAAGGTCATTCACGAGGCGTTCGGAATCGAGCGCGGCCTCATGACCACCGTTCACGCTTACACCGCTGACCAGAACCTCCAGGACGGCCCCCACCGCGACCTGCGCCGAGCCCGCGCGGCGGCGCTGAACATCGTGCCCACGTCCACCGGCGCCGCCAAGGCCATCGGCCTGGTCCTGCCGGAACTGGACGGCAAGCTGGACGGTTTCGCCCTCCGCGTGCCGGTGCCCACCGGTTCGGTCACCGACCTCACCGTCACGCTCAGCCGGGAAGCCTCCGTCGAGGAAATCAACGCCGTGTACAAGGCGGCATCCGACGGTCCGCTGAACGGCATCCTGCGCTACACGGATGAACCGATCGTGTCCTCGGACATTGTCACCGATCCGGCGTCGTGCATTTTCGACTCGGGACTGACCCGCGTGATGGGCAACGAGGTGAAGGTGGTCGGCTGGTACGACAACGAGTGGGGCTACTCCTGCCGCCTGGTGGACCTGACCAAACTGGTGGCGTCCAGCCTCTAGCCACGTCCCGTCCACAACCGATCCACAGCCCCACCCCCAATGCCCGCAAGGGACGTAAAGGTAGACATGACAGTCAAGACTCTCGAGGAACTGATCAGCGACGGCGTCAATGATCGGTATGTGCTGGTCCGCTCGGACCTGAATGTGCCGCTGGACAACGGCCGGGTGGCCGACGACGGACGCATCCGTGCGTCCATCCCGACCATCGGGAAACTGGTGGAGCACGGAGCCAAGGTGATCGTCATGGCGCACCTGGGGCGGCCGAAGGGCGCGCCGGAGGAGAAGTACTCGCTGAAGCCCGCCGCTGACCGGCTGGACGAACTCGCACCGTTCGCAGTCGAGTTCGCCGCCGACGTGGTGGGTGAAAGCGCCCACGCGCTGGCGGCTTCGCTGGCACCGGGCTCCGTCCTGGTACTGGAGAACATCCGGTTCGATCCGCGCGAAACGTCGAAGAACGACGACGACCGCCTGGCGTTGGCCCGCGAACTTGCCGGACTGACGGACAACAGCGGATCGTACGTGGACGATGCTTTCGGTGCGGTGCACCGCAGGCACGCCAGCGTCTACGACATCGCCGAGGTGCTGCCCGCCTACCAGGGCGACCTGGTCACCACCGAGGTTGAGGTCCTGAAGAAGCTCACCGAGAGCCCCGAGCAGCCCTACGTCGTCGTTCTCGGCGGCTCGAAGGTCTCGGACAAGCTGGCCGTGATCGAGAACCTCATGGAGCGCGCAGACTACCTGCTCGTCGGCGGCGGCATGGTGTACACCTTCCTCGCCGCGCAGGGCTTCAAGGTCGGCGCTTCGCTGCTGGAGGCGGACCAGATCGAGAACGTCAAGGGCTACCTCAGCCGCGCCAAGGAGATGGGCTGCGAATTCGTGCTGCCCACCGACATCGTGGTTGCTGACAGGTTCGCGGCCGATGCGGACTCCGAAGTGGTCCCGGCCGACGCCATCGAGAACAGCCGGTTTGCTGCCTCCGGCACCGGACTGGACATTGGCCCGGATTCCGCTGCCGCCTTCGCCGAAAAGATCCGCTCCGCCCGCACCATTTTCTGGAACGGTCCCATGGGCGTCTTCGAGTTTGACGCGTTCGCCAACGGCACCCGCGCCATCGCGCAGGGGCTGAAGGACTCCGACGGCTTCTCGGTGGTGGGCGGCGGCGATTCCGCTGCCGCTGTCCGCAAACTCGGTTTCAGCGACAGCGACTTCGGGCACATTTCCACCGGCGGCGGTGCTTCGCTGGAGTACCTCGAAGGCAAGAAACTGCCGGGGCTGACCGTCCTCAACCAGTAACATCCGGTGCGGGCCCTGCTGCCTCACGGCTGCGGGCCCGCACTGTCATGTCCGCCCTTCCCCGCCCGGACAGATCCCACCAATCCCATACCACCTAAGAAACCGGAGCGATGATGACTACCTCGACCAACGGCAAATTTGATCGGACACCGCTGATCGCGGGCAACTGGAAGATGAACATGGACCATGTCCAGGGCATCACCCTCCTGCAGAAGCTGGCGTGGACGCTCAAGGACGCGCAGCACGACTACAACCGTGTGGAGGCGGCGATCTTCCCGCCGTTCACCGACCTGCGCAGCGTCCAGACCCTGATCCGGGGCGACAAGCTTGACCTGGAATACGGTGCACAGGATCTCTCGCCGCAGGATTCCGGCGCCTACACCGGCGACATCTCCGGTGCCTTCCTGTCCAAGCTGGGCTGCAAGTATGTCCTGGTAGGCCACAGCGAACGCCGCACCGTCCACGGCGAAACCGACGAACTGCTGAACGCAAAGCTCAAGGCCGCCTACCGCAATGGCCTGGTGCCGGTGCTCTGCGTGGGCGAAGGGCTGGAAATCCGGCAGTCGGGCCAGCACGTGGAGCACACCCTTGAGCAGGTCCGCAACGACCTGGCCGGCCTTGACGCCGAGCAGGTTTCCAGCCTGGTGATCGCCTACGAACCGATCTGGGCCATCGGCACGGGCGAAGTGGCCGGCCCCGAAGACGCACAGGAAATGTGCGCAGCCATCCGCAGCGAAATCGCTGACCTGTACGACGACGCCGTTGCCGCCAAGACCCGCCTGCTCTACGGGGGGTCCGTGAAGGCAGCAAATGCGGCAAGCATTCTGAAGCAGCGCGACGTCGACGGCGTGCTGGTGGGCGGCGCCAGTTTGGATGTCACCGAGTTTGCTAATATTGTCAGGTTCGAACAACACCTGGTGACCGACTGATTTGCAGCTGACCTGCACCGCAGCAGTGTCTCCAATCCATGAGTCACCCCCGAAAGGCCGTAAGTGGAAATTCTGAAGATTATCCTGTTGGTTCTTCTTGCCATCACCAGCCTGTTGCTGACGTTGCTCATCCTGCTCCACAAGGGGCGGGGCGGCGGCATGTCGGACATGTTCGGCGGCGGCATGACCAGCAGCATGGGTTCCTCCGGGGTTGCCGAAAAGAACCTTAACCGCTTCACCGTCATCCTGGGACTCTCGTGGGGAGCCGTGATTGTCGCCCTGGGCCTGATCCAGCGCTTCTCCGGCGAAGCTTAGGCGAAGCATAGCCACTGCCAGAGGCACCTGCGGACAGAACGTCAAAAGCCCCGGGGATCCGCAAGGATCCCCGGGGCTTTCGTCTGCCGGCTAGTTCCCGGTGCCGGACCCGGAGCCCTCGGGGTCCAGAAGCCGGTCGGGCAGCTGGGAGGAGGCCGCCTGGTCGATGAGCCAGCGGGTCTTGATCAGTCCGCGTGCTCCGGCGGCGGGTACCTGGACCGGTCCGGCGCCGGCCAGGGCCAGGCCCACCGCACCGGCCTTGTCCTCGCCGGCGACGGTCAGCCACACCTCTTCGGCGGTGTTGATCGCCTCCAGGGTCAGCGACACCCGCTCCGGCGGCGGCTTGGGAGCGTTGCGCACGGCCACCACGGTTTCTCCGGTGGTGCGAACGCCGGCCATCTCGGGGAACAGCGAGGCGATGTGTGCGTCGGGGCCAACCCCCAGCAGAAGCACGTCGAACCGGGGCAGCCTGGGGTCCCGGGACTTCACGCCCCACGGCAGGTCCTCCTGCGCGGCAGCTGCGGCCAATGCGCGGGCGTAGCCGGCCGCCGCGTCCTCAACGGAGGCGGCGTCGTCGGACGCGGGAACCGGATGCACCCGGGCGGGGTCCACGGGAAGCCGTGACAGCAGGGCACCGCGGGCCTGCACGGCATTGCGGTCGGGGGAGTCCGCCGGCAGGAAGCGTTCGTCGCCCCACCAGAAGTTCACCTTGGACCAGTCCACGGCAACCCGGGCCGGGGCCGTGGAGACGGCGTCGAGCACGGCGATTCCCACGGTGCCGCCGGTCAGCACCACCGTGGCTTCCCCGCGCCGGCTCTGCACGTCCACCAGCTTGGTGATCAGCCGGCCAGCGGTCGCCGCGGTCAGGGCCTCGACATTCGGGTGGATGCTCACTCCGTTGGGTGAGTGCTTCATGCGTTAGCCCCTTCCTGGGACAGGCAGGCTGCCAGCCCCTGCGTCAGTACTTCACCGTAAACCTCGTCGGGGTCCAGCCGCCGCAGCTCCTCGGCCAGGCAGTCGCGGAGGTTGCGGCGCGGCAGCGAGATCTGCTGTTCCGGCTGGCCCGGCTGGGTCAGGTGCGCCGTAATCTGGTCCGGGCGGAGCAGCTCAACGTTGCCGCCGGCCCGGGTGAAGACCACCTGGTGGATGCCGGTGCCAGGCTCGCCCTCGACGATCTTCACCGGAACCCGCAGCGCGTGTTTCAGCCAGGCCGCGAGCAGGAAGGTGCTGGCGGAATCCGACGCGCCGGCCACCGTCACCGAGGACACCGGATCCGCCCCTGCACCGTCCAGCACCGCCGCCAGCTGGATCCGCCAGTTGGTCAGCCGGGTCCAGCTCAGGTCGGTGTCCCCGTCGGCATAGTCGTCGCCCAGCGCCAGCAGCGCCTTCTTGGGATCGGCCTCGGTCGCGGCGTCGGTAATCCGGCGGTGGGCGATGCTGCCCAGTGGCGTCCGGGAGGGGTTTTCCGGGACGCCGTGGGGCCACCAGACGACGATGGGAGCATCCGGCAGCAGCAGCGCCGAGACCAGCGAAACGCTTTCCCCGGAGAGCTCGCCGTGCCCGGAGAGGACGATGACCTCGGAGGCGCCGGCGTCGCCGCCGACACGGATCTCGGCGTCGAGCCTCGTTTCATCCGTCGGGGAGCCCTCGGCGAGCACGATGATCCGGCAGGGATGTTCCCGGCTGGCTTCGTTGGCGGCGGCGATGGCCTCCTCGACGAAGTCGGGCTGGGTGTCGACGACCAGGGTCAGCACGCGTCCCAGGGTCACCACGCCGCCTTTTTCGCGCATGGCGACAATTTCCTTGGATACCTTGGACGTTGTTGTGTCCGGCAGTTCAACAATCACGGCCTTCTCCAGGTTCTTCCGTCTTGGGCGAGCAGTTCATCGGCGGAGTCCGGACCCCAGCTGCCGGGAGCGTACGGTTCCGGCTGGGTGCCCAGGGACTCCCAGTACTCTTCGAACGGGTCGACGATCTTCCAGGACAGTTCAACTTCCTGGTGCCGCGGGAACAGCGGCGGCTCGCCCAGGAGCACATCGAGGATGAGGCGTTCGTACGCTTCCGGGCTGGACTCCGTGAAGGAGTGGCCGTATCCGAAGTCCATGGAGACGTCCCGGACCTCCATCTGCGTGCCCGGCACCTTGGATCCGAAGCGGATGGTGGCGCCTTCATCCGGCTGGACCCGGATCACAATGGCGTTCTGGCCGAAGTCGTGGTCGTTGTGGTCGCGGAAGAGCAGATTGGGCGCACGCTTGAACACCACGGCGATTTCAGTGACGCGCCGGCCCAGCCGTTTGCCGGCCCGCAGATAGAACGGAACCCCGGCCCAGCGGCGGGTGTTGATGTCCAGCCGGACGGCGGCAAAGGTCTCGGTGGTGGAATCCGGGTTGAACCCTTCTTCCTCCAGGAAGCCGGTGACCTTTTCTCCGCCCTGCCAGCCGCCGGTGTACTGGCCGCGTGCTGAGTGCTTGGACAGGTCCTCGGGAAGCCGGACGGCGGCGAGCACCTTTTCCTTCTCCGCGCGCAGGTGGTCGGCGTCGAAGGAGATGGGCTCCTCCATGGCAGTGAGCGCCAGCAGCTGGAGCAGGTGGTTCTGGATGACATCGCGGGCCGCGCCGACGCCGTCGTAGTAGCCGGCCCGTCCGCCGATGCCGATGTCTTCGGCCATGGTGATCTGGACGTGGTCAACGAAGTTGGAGTTCCAGATCGGTTCGAACATCTGATTGGCGAAACGCAGGGCCAGGATGTTCTGGACCGTCTCCTTGCCCAGGTAGTGGTCGATGCGGAACACCGAATCCGCCGGGAACACCGACTCCACGACGTTGTTCAGTTCACGCGCCGATTTCAGGTCGTGGCCGAAAGGCTTTTCGATGACGACCCGGCGCCATTTGCCCTGGGAGGTCTCGGCAAGCCCGTTCCGGGAAAGCTGCTGGCAAACCTCTTCGAAGGACTTCGGCGGAACCGAGAGGTAGAACGCGTGGTTGCCGCGTGTGCCGCGCTCGGCGTCGAGGTCTTCGAGGGTGCTCTTGAGATGAACGAAGGCCTCGTCGCTGTCGAAGCCGCCCTCGACGAACCGGATGCCCTCGGAGAGCTGCTTCCACACGTTCTCGTCGAACGGGGTGCGGGCATGGGCCCGGACGGATTCCAGAACCCGGGCCGCGAAGTCTTCGTGGCTCCAGGGCCGGCGGCCGAAGCCGACCAGCGAGAAGCTGGGCGGCAGCAGGCCGCGGTTGGCCAGGTCGTAGACGGCCGGAATCAGTTTCTTCCGGGCCAGGTCGCCGGTCACGCCGAAGATGACCAGCGACGAGGGGCCGGCAATGCGGCTGAGCCGCCGGTCGCGGGGATCCCGGAGCGGGTTGCCGGACCCTGTCCTGTCATCCGCCATCTAGCTGATCCCGTCTTCGCGGACCAGCGAACGCACGGCGTCTTCCAGCTCGCGAACGCCCTGTTCCCGGTTCAGCAGGTTCAGGCGCAGGACCGGACGGCCCTGGTCCGCGAGGACCTTGGCGTCTCCGGCGGCCTGGGCGGAAATCAGTTCACCAAAGGTGAAGGGACGGCCCGGAATGGGAAGGTCCTCGCCCGGCTCGCCGGTGATCTGCAGGAAGGCGCCCTGTGCCGGGCCGCCCTTGTGGAACTGTCCGGTGGAGTGCAGGAACCGCGGTCCCCAGCCGAAGGTCACCGGACGTCCGGTGGCAGCGGCAAGTTCAGGACGGATGCCGGCGAGCTCTGCCTGCCGGAACCGGTCCAGGTAGGCATGGATGCTCAGGTAGCCGTCGGAACCCAGCCGGCCGGTCAGGGCGGCGAGGGCTTCCCGGAGCGTGGTGGCGTTGCCCAGCAGCTCGGCCGGGCCGCGGACCTCCACGGCGCCGTCGGTGAAGGCGGGCGCCGTGGGTTCGGGGCGCGCGTCCAGCATGCCGCGGGCGGCCTTCTTGGCCGCCTCGACGTCGGGCTGGTCGAAGGGGTTGATGCCCAGCAGCCGGCCGGCGACGGCGGTGGCCACTTCCCAGAGCATCATGGAGCCGCCGAGGGTGCCGGCAACCACTGCCTGATCTCCCTCGGGTGCGGCGTCGGAGTCCACAGCCACCAGGCGGACGGTCAGCACATCGGCGGCACGCGACGTGATTTCCGGCGCGCCGGGTTCGACGACGACGGGCAGCAGGCCGGTGCCGAGCTTGCCGGTGGACTCGGCAATGAGCTGCTCGGCCCAGTCGGGGAACCCGACCAGTCCGGATCCTTCATCAACGATGACCACCTTGTTGCGCAGCGGCGAGGTGCCGCCCAGGGCGGCGCCCAGCTGCAGGCCGATGTTGTCGGCCGCATTGTCACTGAGGATTTCCAGTGCGTCCTCGGCGTCGTCCAGCAGCGTCTCAATGTCGGCTCCGGCCAGGCCGGAGGGCACCAGGCCGAAGGCCGTCAACGCCGAATAGCGGCCGCCGACGTTCGGATCGGCATTAAAGACGGCACGGTAGCCGGCCTCGCGGGCGGCACTGTCCAGGGGGGAGCCCGGGTCGGTGACGATCACGATGCGCGACTTGGCGTCGATCCCGGCGTCGGTGAACGCCTGCTCGAACGTCCGGCGCTGGGAATCTGTCTCAACGGTGGAACCGGACTTGGAGGAGACCACAATGACCGTCTCCTCCAGCCGGCTCTCCAGTGCGGCCCGGACGGCATCCGGGTCGGTGGAATCCAGCACCGTCAGATCCACTCCGGCGGTGCGGGTAATGACCTCCGGTGCCAGGGAAGAACCGCCCATGCCGGCGAGGACCACGCGGGTCACTCCCTCGGCGGCCAGTTCTTCCCGGAGCCCGCGGATCTGTCCCACGAGCGGCCGGGACGCCTCGGAAGGGTTCAACCAGCCGAGCCGGACGGAAGCCTCCGCTTCGGCGTCGGGACCCCACAGCGTGGGGTCCTGGGCGAGGAGACGGGCGGCGACGTCGTTCCGCACCAGGGAAGGTACGTTTTTTTCGACGGCGGCCAGCGCGGCTCCGGCTGCTTCGAAGGACAGTGTGGTCATTTGCTTATGCCTCTTTTGCGGTGTCCAGTGCGGTCTTCACGGTCTCGAGGAGTTCTCCCCAGCTGACCACGAACTTGTCCAGGCCTTCGGTTTCCAGCTGCTCCACGACGTCGGTGTAGGACACTCCGAGGCGGTCCAGCTCGTCCAAGAGGGCACCGGCCGCGGCGTAGGTGCCGGTGACGGTGTCCCCGGTGATGACGCCGTGATCCGCCGTGGCGTCCAGGGTCTTCTCCGGCATCGTGTTCACGACGTGCGGGGCAACGAGCTCCGTGACGTAGAGGGTGTCCGGCAGCGCCGGATCCTTCACGCCGGTGGAGGCCCACAGCGGACGCTGGGCGTTGGCGCCGGCGGCAGCCAGCACGGCCCAGCGCTCGGTGGCGAACTGCTCTTCGAAGACCTGGTAGGCCAGGCGGGCGTTGGCCAGTCCGGCCTTGCCCTTGAGCGCCTTGGCTTCATCGGTGCCGACGGCGTCCAGGCGCTTGTCGATTTCGCTGTCCACGCGGGAAACGAAGAAGGAAGCCACCGAGTGGATCGTGGACAGGTCGTGTCCGTTTTCCTTGGCCTGCTCGATGCCGACCATGTAGGCGTTGATGACCTCGCGGTAGCGCTCCAGCGAGAAGATCAGCGTGACGTTGACGCTGATGCCGGCGGCCAGCGTGGCGGAGATCGCCGGGAGGCCCTCCTTGGTGGCCGGAATCTTGATCAGCACGTTGTAGCGGCCGACCTTGTCGAACAGCTCGCGGGCTTCCTTGATGGTGCCTTCGGTGTCCCGCGAGAGGCGGGGGTCAACCTCGATGGAAACGCGGCCGTCAACGCCGGAGGTGGCTTCGGCCACGGGGGCGAAGACGTCGCATGCCTGGATGACGTCGTCGGTGGTGATTTCGAAGACGGCCTTGTCAACGTCGGCGCCGGAGCGGGAGAGCTGCTGCACCTGGGCGGCGTAGGATTCGCCGTTGGCCAGCGCGGCAGCGAAGATGCTCGGGTTGGTGGTGACGCCGACAACGTTCTTGCTGTCGATGAGGTTCTTGAGGGACCCCGAGACGATGCGTTCGCGGGACAGGTCGTCCAGCCAAATGGATACGCCGGCTTCGGAAAGCTGCGCGGTGGGAGTGGAAGTCATGAATTGTCTCCTTGTTGCTGGAATTACTTCTGGTCGCCGGTTTCGGTGGATTCTCCGCCCGACGGCGCGGCAGAGGTGCCGGCCGGAGGAGTGTCCGAGCCGTGGGCAGCAGCCAGGGAATCCCGGGCGGCTTCCGCAACGGCCTCGGCGGTGATGCCGAACTCGCGGTAAAGGGTCTTGTAGTCCGCCGAGGCGCCGAAGTGCTCGAGGGAAATGCTGCGGCCGGCGTCGCCGACCAGCTCGCGCCAGCCCTGGGCGATTCCGGCTTCCACCGACACGCGTGCCTTGATGTTCTTCGGCAGGACGGATTCGCGGTACTGCGCGTCCTGCTTGTTGAACCACTCAACGCTGGGCATCGAGACCACGCGGGCGGCGATGCCCTCGGCTGCCAGGGCCTCGCGGGCCTCGACGGCGAGCTGGACCTCGGAGCCGGTGCCGATGAGGATGACGTCAGGGGTCACCACGGAACCGTCCCGGACAGCCTCCGCCAGGACGTAACCGCCGCGGGAGACGCCCTCGGCGGAAGCGAAGGTCTCGGCCGTGGCTGCGCCGTCGCCGCGCTCGTACGTGGGGATGTTCTGGCGGGTCAGCACGATGCCGGCGGGGTTTTCGGTGTTCTCCAGGATCGTCTTCCAGGCCACGGCAACTTCATTGGCGTCGCCGGGACGGACAACGTCCAGGCCCGGAATGGCGCGCAGCGAGGCCAGCTGCTCCACCGGCTGGTGGGTGGGGCCGTCCTCGCCCAGGCCGATCGAGTCATGCGTCCACACATAGATGGCCGGAACACCCATCAGGGCGCCGAGGCGGATGGCGGGACGCTGGTAGTCGCTGAAGATCAGGAACGTGCCGGAGAACGCGCGGGTGCCGCTGTGCATGACGATGCCGTTGACGATCGATGCCGCAGCGTGCTCGCGGATGCCGAAGTGCAGCACCCGTCCGTACGGGCTGCCGGACCAGGTGCTGGTCTGCTTTGACGCCGGGATGAAGGACGGGGAGCCTTCGATGGTGGTGTTGTTGGATTCGGCCAGGTCGGCGGAACCGCCCCACAGCTCGGGAAGCACCGGGCCAATGGCGGAGAGGACCTTGCCGGAAGCGGCGCGGGTGGACATGTCCTTGCCGGCATCAAACTCCGGCAGCGCCTTTTCCCAGCCCGCCGGAAGCGTGCCGTTGCTGATGCGCTCCAGGAGGGCGGCGCCGTCGGCGTTTGCCGCCTTCCACGCCTCGAAGCCCTTGTTCCACTCGCTGTGCTCCTCGGCGCCGCGGGACACGGCCCGGCGGGTGTGCTCCAGGACCTTGGGATCCACGTCGAAGGACTTGTCCGGGTCAAAGCCCATAACTTCCTTCAGGGCGGCAACTTCGTCCTTGCCCAGCGCGGAACCGTGGATCTTTCCGGTGTTCTGCTTGTTCGGTGCCGGCCAGCCAATGATGGTCCGCAGCGAAATGATGGAGGGCTTGCTGGTCTCGGCCTTGGCAGCGAGGAGTGCCGAGTAAAGCTCGTTGACGTCCTCGACGTACTCGCCGGTCTTGGTCCAGTCCACGCGCTGCGTGTGCCAGCCGTAGGCTTCGTAGCGCTTGAGGACGTCTTCGGTGAAGGCGATGTCGGTGTCATCTTCAATGGAGATGTGGTTCTCGTCGTAGATCACCACGAGGTTGCCCAGCTCCTGGTGGCCGGCCAGCGAGGAGGCCTCGGAGGTGACGCCCTCCTGGAGGTCGCCGTCGGAGGCAATGACCCAGACGGTGTGGTCGAACGGGCTCTCGCCCTGCGGCGCGTCGGCGTCGAGCAGGCCGCGCAGGCGGCGCTGGGCGAACGCGAAGCCCACGGAAGAGGCCAGGCCCTGGCCGAGCGGGCCGGTGGTGATCTCCACGCCGTCGGTGTGGCGGTACTCCGGGTGGCCGGGGGTCTTGGAGCCCCAGGTGCGCAGCGACTCCAGGTCTTCGATCTCCAGCCCGTAGCCGGAGAGGAAGAGCTGGATGTAGAGCGTGAGCGAGGTGTGCCCGGGGGAGAGGACGAAGCGGTCCCGGCCGGTCCACTGGGGATCTGACGGATCATGGCGCATCAGCTTCTGGAACAGCAGGTAGGCTGCCGGTGCCAGGCTCATGGCTGTTCCCGGATGTCCGTTGCCGACCTTTTCGACGGCGTCGGCGGCCAGAACGCGAACGGTGTCCACGGCCTTCCGGTCCAGGTCTGTCCAGATCAGTTCTTGCTCTTCCATATGTGGCACGTTTACCGGGCCCCTCTCTACTACAGATGACCGGCGCGTCAAACGCCGGAGACTCCTGAACGCGCTGGTTCTTCCAGTGCATACGGTTCTTAACCACCACAACAGTCGGATCCGAAGAATCCATACCGGGGTGTGGCATGTTTGTCCTGCATGGTGCTGCCCAGCGGCAATTTACCCGCCGCGGGAAAGGTCCGCTCCAACCTTATCCCGTGGGCAGGACCTATGGGCGTATCGTTTCCTTCAGCGGGACTTCCGCCGTGTTGGTGCGCTTGTGCAGGCCCTGTCCGGACCTTGTCCGGACCCCGTGCAGGCGCGGCAGTGCAGGGCTTCGTTTTCTACAGCCGATAGAGGCTATGATGATGGTGGACTTTTCCGGCCCAGATTGGATGATGTGATCGCCCCGTGACAACGCAGCAAGCCCCCGCCGACCTTCCGGTGTACACCGGCAAGATGACGGCAGGCCGTAAGCTCCGGGCTTATGTGGCTCTGACCAAGCCGCGCGTCATCGAACTGCTGCTGGTGACCACCCTGCCGACCATGATCTTCGCTGAGCGGGGGCTGCCGGGCCTGTGGCTCGTTGTCGCCACCATGGTGGGCGGAGCCCTTGCGGCCGGCAGTGCCGGTGCCTTCAACTGCTACATCGACCGCGACATGGACAAGCTGATGAAGCGGACCAAGAGTCGTCCGCTGGTCACCGGGGAAGTGTCTCCGCGGGAGGCCCTGGTCTTCGCCTGGATCCTGGGCGTTGTTTCCATCGCCCTGCTGTGGTTCGGTGCCAACCCGCTCACCGGGCTGCTGGGCGTGGGCGCCATCCTGCTTTACGTCGTGCTGTACACCCTGATCCTCAAGCGCCGCACCACCCAGAACATTGTCTGGGGCGGCGCCGCCGGCTGCATGCCGGTGCTGATCGCCTGGGCCGCCGTCACGAACCGGGTGGAATGGCCGGCGTTCATCCTCTTCATGATCATCTTCCTGTGGACGCCGCCGCATTACTGGCCGCTGTCCATGAAGTACGGCGAGGACTACCGCAACGCCAGCGTGCCGATGCTCGGCGCGGTGGCCGGCGCCAAGCTGGTTTCGGTGCAGGTTGTGCTCTACGCCTACGCCACCGTGGCCTGCTCGCTGCTGCTGGTTCCCGTGGGCGGCGCCGGCTGGGTCTACACCCTGGCCGCCGTGCTCAGCGGTGTGTGGTTCCTTGCCGAAACCCATCGCCTGCACAACCGGGCGCAGCGCGGGGAGATCACCGACAAGACCGCCATGAAGGTCTTCCACGGCTCGATCAGCTACCTGACGATCCTGTTCCTGGCCCTGGCCGTCGATCCGTTTGTGGGCGGCCCGCTGCTCTAGCCCGCGGGTTCGGGTTACAGGGGCCCGGCGGACATTTCATCGACGGGCCGCGGAACCTTGAAGGACCGGAGGAAACTCCGGTCCTTTTTTGCGTGCGGGGTTCTTTTTTGTGTGCGCTATCCTTCGTGCAGTTCAGGGGCCTTGGCCAGATCCTTCGTACAGATCAGGGGGTAAAAACGTCCAAAACAGGGGTTTTGGTCCCGTTATCTGCACTAAGGAATGTGGGAGAGCCCGCGATCTGCACGATAGATGCACCAACGGGCCGCGGGCTCCCGCGATCTAGCGCCACTTCCGCTGCCACGCTGGGATATCCCTGCCATTTTGGGCTGGTACTGCGGAGCGGCAGCAGAATTCCCGAACGGCAGCAGACTCCCGGAGCGGCAGCAGAAGTGGTGCGGCCTGAGGTGAACGCGGCGTGTCGGGCGGGAAAGATGTTCCGCTGCAGCCGGCAGGCAAAGCAGCACAGGATAAAAGCACCATGGGCCGGACTCCCGAAGGAATCCGGCCCATGGTGTGGCGCTGAGGCAGCGCCCGCCCCAGTGCGGCGGCGTGAGCCGGCGGCCTACCGGCGGACGTCCGTCTCGGAAGCGGCGGCTCCTGAGCGGACCGGGGCAGCGGTGCCGGAAGCAGCACCGGCATCCTTCCCCGGAACCTGGCGGGAGAAGCCGGTGAAGACCACGTGTGCGGCCGCAGCGGTGAGCAGCGACGCGCCGAGCATGTGCAGTCCCACGAGCACGATCGGCAGGTGCAGGAAGTGCTGCGCGTAGCCAATGACGGCCTGGGCCAGCACGACGGCGGTCAGCAGCAGCAGCGAACGGCGCAGCCGGCCGTCAGCGGCATGCCGGAACACCAGGTAGAGGGCTACGGCGAGGGCAAACACGAGCATGTACACGGGCACCACATGGATGCGGGTCATCAGGTCCGGATCCAGCCCGTTGCGCGCCGCGCCGTGGTCCCCGGCGTGGGGTCCGGAACCGGTGACGACGACGCCGAGCACCACGGCCAGCGCCGAGAGGACACCCAGTGCGCCAAGCAGCGGACGCAGCGTGCGGGTGGCCAGCGGTCCGTTGGTGCCGGCCAGCTGGGCCGGGGTCAGCCAGGCGCGGTTGACCAGCACGGTGGCCAGCACAATGAGGAACATCGACAGGATGAAGTGCCCGCCCACGATCCAGGGGTTCAGGCCCGTCCACACAGTGATGCCGCCCAGCAGCGCCTGAGCGGGAATGCCGGCAAGCAGGACGATGGAGAGCCGGAACAGGTCACGGCGCTCGGCGCGGGCGCTCCAGACGCTGAACACCATGGCAAAGGCGATGGCGGCCAGCACGAAGGTCAGCAGGCGGTTGCCGAACTCGATGATCCCGTGGACACCCATTTCCGGCGTGGTGGTCAGGGAGTCCGGGGTGCACAGCGGCCATTCCGGGCAGCCCAGTCCCGAAGCGGTCAGCCGCACCGCGCCACCGGTGACCACGATGGCAATATTGGCAACGAGCGTTGCAACGGCAAGAGTGCGGACTGTTTTTCCCGCTGCGGGCGACGCAGCGGGCGATGACGCGTCCGGGGACCCGGCCTGGGGGACGGCGGGGGAGGAACCGGGGGATGCAGATGACACGGAATTTAGCTCCATTTGAACCAGCGGACAGCAGCAAGGCCACCCAGGATTGTCCACGCGGTCAGGATCAGCGTGGCGGGGATATTGAATGTGGCGTCGAGCAGTGCGGACCGCATGGCTTCACCCAGTGCGGCCGACGGCAGGATTTCCACGAACGGCTGCAGCATCTCCGGCAGGCTTACCGCCGGGATGATGATACCGCCGGCAGCCGCCAGAAGTATCCAGAGCAGGTTCGTGATGGCCAGCGTTGCCTCGGGTCGGACGGTGCCGGCCACGAGCAGCCCCAGCGCGGTGAACGCGGCGGCACCGAGCAGCAGGGAGACGAGCCCGAGCGGAATGCCCGCCCAGGACGGCTGCCAGCCGAGGAAGCCGGCCACAATGCTCACCACCACCACTTGGATGGCCAGAACGGCGACGACGGCGATTCCCTTGCCGGCGATCAGCCCGGCCTTGCCCAGCGGGGTGGTGGACAGGAACCGCAGGACGCCGTAGCGCCGGTCGAACCCGGTGGCGATGCCCTGGCCGGTGAAGGCAGTGGACATGGCGCACAGGGCCAGGACCCCCGGCGTCGCGATGTTGATGCGGGAACCGGCGAACCCGTCCAGGATGGGCGTCACGGACAGCGCCACCAGCGCCATCAGCGGCAGGAAGACGGCCAGGATCAGCTGTTCTCCGTTGCGGAGCATGGTGATGGCCTCGTAGCGCCCCTGATTAAGGATGCGCACGGGCAGCGAGGCGGGAGCGCTCATCGGATTTCCCTTCCGGAAAGGTCGAGGAAGACATCCTCCAGGGACCGCGAGGCCATGTGGATGGCGGACGGAAGGAGATTCAGCCGGGCCCACCAGGCGGAAAGGGCGGCAACATCCGCGGGCGTAATCGCACCGCGCAGCGTGTAGTGGCCGGGCACCGGTTCAGCAGCGGCCAGATGGACGAGCCCGACGGCGGCCAGGTCCAGTCCCGGGGCGGCGTCGAAGGTCAGCAGCCGCTGGTCGGCAAGCTCGCCGGTTTGGGCGGTCAGCTCGGCGACTGTGCCCTGCGCAACGGTCTTGCCCGCATCGATGATGTAGACGTAGTCGGCGAGTTTTTGCGCGTCGTCCATCAGGTGGGTCGTCAGGATGATGCCCAGGCCCTCGGCGCGGAGCTCCGAAATCAGGTCAAAGACAATCTGCCGCGACTGCGGGTCCAGTCCGGCGCTCGGCTCGTCCAGGAACAGGACCTCCGGCCGGCCGATCAGGGCGGCCGCCATGGCGAGGCGCTGCTTCTGTCCGCCGGAGAGCCTGCGGATGTTGGTGTTGGCGAAGCTGCCGATGCCGAGACGGGCCACCAGCTCCTCCACGGGACGCGGGTCCGCGTACATGGAAGCGATGTGGTGCAGCAGGGGGACCGGCCGTGCCGACGGGGGAAGGCCGCCGTCCTGCAGCATCACGCCCACTCGGCTGCGGAGATCCGCTCCGGCCCCGTAGGGAGCCTGCCCCAGCAGCAGGACCTCGCCGCCGTTAATGGGCTGCAGGCCCTGCGCGCATTCCAGCGTGGTGGTCTTGCCGGCGCCGTTGGCGCCCAGCAGGGCGGTGACGGAGCCGCGGCGCGCGGTGAAATCCACGCCGGCCAGCACCCGGATCATTTTGCCGTCGAGACCGGCTACCGGACCGCAGTCCTTAATCAGGCCTTTGATGGTCAGGCAGGGTTCGTCGTTAGGCACCGTCATATTCTACGTTAGGTAGTACTGGAGGATGCACCCGGCGGCGGCGGACGCCGCGGGGCACTCCGGCGATGGGAAGCCTGTCCTTAGTGGCATGCGGGAACAGATTAGGTCATGCTTGTGTTGTGTATTCTATGAGCAACTCTGAGCCGGAGGCAGTGGCCAAGCCGGCAGCAGCCCGCGAAGCGGAGGAACGTACCCGGGACCGCGTCCTGGGTGCAGTGCTGGAACACGGCCCCGTGAGCGCCGCGGAACTCGGCGAACGGCTGGGCTTCACGCCTGCTGCTGTGCGCCGGCATCTTGATGCCCTCTCCGCCAAGGGGCTGATCGAGGTCAAGCGGGTCAGCACCCCGTCGTCGGGCGCCGGCCGTCCGGCTCGCCGTTACGTGCTGAGCCCGCAGGGCCAGGCATATCTTGGCAATGACTACCTGGACATCGCCACCGAGGCCCTGCGCCAGCTGGGGCTGGCTGCCGGGCCCGGGGCCATCGAGAAGTTCGCCGCTGACCGCTTCGCCCGGATGGAAGAGCGCTACCGGCCGGTGGTTGAAGCAGCCGGACCCGCGATCGCCGACAAGGCGCAGGCCCTGGCGGCGGAACTGACGAAGGACGGCTTTGTCGGATCGACCACCATGATCGGCACGGCAAAGCAGCCCAGCACGCTGCTCAGCGTGCAGCTGTGCCAGGGGCACTGCCCGATTCAGGGACTTGCCACCGCCTACACGGTCTTCTGCGACAAGGAAACCGAAGTTTTCGCCCGCCTGCTGGACGTCGATGTCCGGCGGCTGTCAACACTCTCCCGCGGGGGTCACGTTTGTACGACCCACATCCCCGTGGGTCGAACCGGGTCTGTGACGCGCCTACCCGTGCGCGCCGCAACCAACCAGTCCACATCCATTCATCAGCAAGAAAGGCCGTGATGACGGATCAAGTAACCCAGAAGTCAACGGCGCCCTCATCGGTGCCGGAGTCTGTGATTTCAGACATCCTGGAAAAGAACCCCGAACTTGAGGGCATTGGAACCTACGAGTACGGATGGGCAGACTCCGACGTCGCGGGTTCAAACGCGCGCCGCGGACTCAGCGAGGAAGTCGTCCGGGACATCTCGGCGAAAAAGAGCGAGCCCCAGTGGATGCTGGACCTTCGACTCAAGGGCCTGAAGTACTTCTCCCGCAAGCCCATGCCGACCTGGGGCGCAGACCTCTCCGGCATCGACTTCGACAACATCAAGTACTTTGTGCGCTCCACCGAGAAGCAGGCCAACACCTGGGAAGACCTCCCCGAGGACATCCGCAACACGTACGAGAAGCTCGGCATCCCCGAAGCTGAGCGCGGCCGCCTGGTTTCCGGCGTCGCAGCGCAGTACGAGTCCGAGGTTGTCTACCACCAGCTCCGCGAGGACCTGGAACGCCAGGGCGTCATCTTCCTGGACACCGACACCGCGCTGAAGGAACACCCGGAAATGTTCCAGGAGTACTTCGGCACCGTCATCCCGGTGGGTGACAACAAGTTCGGCTCGCTGAACACCGCTGTCTGGTCCGGCGGCTCCTTCGTCTACGTCCCCAAGGGCGTTCACGTGGAGATCCCGCTGCAGGCCTACTTCCGCATCAACACGGAAAACATGGGGCAGTTCGAGCGCACGCTGATCATCGCCGACGAGGACTCCTACGTCCACTACATCGAAGGCTGCACGGCGCCGATCTACACCTCGGACTCGCTGCACTCCGCCGTCGTGGAAATCATCGTGAAGAAGGGCGCCCGCGTCCGCTACACGACCATCCAGAACTGGTCCAACAACGTGTACAACCTGGTCACCAAGCGGGCCATTGCACACGAGGGCGCCACCATGGAGTGGATCGACGGCAACATCGGTTCCAAGGTCACCATGAAGTACCCGGCGGTCTACCTGGTTGGCGAGCACGCCAAGGGTGAAACGCTGTCCATCGCCTTTGCCGGCGAGGGCCAGCACCAGGACACCGGATCCAAGATGGTCCACATCGCCCCCAACACCAAGAGCTCCATCATCTCCAAGTCCGTGGCCCGCGGCGGCGGCCGTGCCGCTTACCGCGGCCTGGTCCAGGTCCGCGAAGGTGCCAAGCACTCGGCCAACACCGTGCGCTGCGACGCCCTGCTGGTGGACACCATCTCCCGCTCGGACACGTACCCGTACGTGGACATCCGCGAAGATGACGTCACCATGGGCCACGAGGCAACGGTGTCGCGCGTCAGCGAAGAACAGCTGTTCTACCTCATGTCCCGCGGCCTGCCCGAGGACGAGGCCATGGCCATGATCGTGCGCGGCTTCATCGAGCCGATCGCCCGTGAGCTGCCGATGGAATACGCCCTTGAACTCAACCGCCTCATCGAACTCCAGATGGAAGGAGCCGTCGGTTAATGTCGAAGCTTAACGACGTCGTCGAAACCGTGACCGAACAGGTCAGCAAAACCGTAGAGGGCGTCAAAGCCAGGATCGGTGCCCCCTCCGGGGACAACCGCGTCCGGATTGACGGTTTCACCGAAGAGGGCGAGAACCTCTCTCCGCTGAACGAATCCTCCGCGATCCTCGGCGGCGACAGCAGCAAGTCCCACAGCCACGGCGCAGGGGCAGGCATTCCGGACAGCTCACGCGCCGGACGCCTGACCTCCTATAACCGCGGCGACTTCGGCAAACTGACCGGACGTGAAGAAGACTGGCGGTTCACCCCGCTGAAGCGCCTGCGCGGCCTGCACACCGCTGAACTCACCGGCACCGCGCCCGAGGTGGCCGTTGTGGCCCCCGACGGCGTGATCGTGGAGAACATCGCCCGCACCGATGCCCGCATCGGTTCCGCAGGCATCCCCGAAGACCTGGTGGCAGCTGCCGCCTGGGAAGCCTTCACCGAGGCCACCGCAGTCACCATCCCGGCCGAAACCGTGGTGGACGGCAGCGTCACGCTGACCATGACCGGCGCCGGCAAGGATCCCGCGGCCCAGCACATCGTCATCACCGCGGAGAAGTTCTCCAAGGCAGTGGTGGTCCTGGACCACAAGGGATCGGCCACGCTTTCGCAGAACGTTGAGATCGTCGTCGGCGACGGCGCTGAACTCACCGTTGTCTCCGTTCAGGACTGGGATGACGACGGCGTTCACGCCTCCGCCCAGTACGCGAAGATCGGCCGCGACGCCAAGTTCAAGCACGTGGTCATCAGCCTCGGCGGCGACCTGGTGCGCATCACGCCGTCGTCGAAGTTCACGGCGGTTGGCGGTGACGTCCAGATGTTCGGCCTCTACTACGCCGACGCCGGACAGCACCTGGAGCAGCGCCTGTTCGTTGACCACGCGGTCCCGAACTGCAAGTCCCGCGTCATGTACAAGGGAGCCCTGCAGGGCCGCGACGCGCACACCGTCTGGGTAGGCGACGTCCTGATCCGCAAGGAAGCTGAAGGAACCGACACGTACGAGGTCAACCGCAACCTGCTGCTGACCGACGGCGGCCGTGCCGACTCCGTGCCGAACCTGGAAATCGAGACCGGACTGATCGAGGGTGCCGGCCACGCCAGCGCCACCGGCCGGTTCGACGACGAGCACCTGTTCTACCTGATGGCCCGCGGCATCCCCGAGGATGTTGCCCGCCGCCTGGTGGTCCGCGGATTCCTCAACGAGATCATCCAGCAGATCAAGGTTCCGGCCCTGGAAGAGCGCCTCACGGAGGCCGTCGAGCGCGAGCTCGCCACCGTCGAGAGCTAGCAGGCGTTTCCCGGGAGCCGCACGGCTCCCGGGAAACGCGGCTGCACCCCCCACACTTTTTGAAGCTTAAATACGCACCAGAGCGTGCAAAGGAGAAAGCGTAACTCGTATGTCTACTCTTGAGATCAAGGATCTTCACGTCAGCATTGAGACCGATCAGGGTGTTCGCAAGCAGATCCTGAAGGGCGTCAGCCTGACCATCAACACCGGTGAGACGCACGCCATCATGGGCCCGAACGGTTCCGGCAAGTCCACCCTGGCCTCCACCATTGCCGGCCACCCGCGCTACCTCGTCGACAGCGGCTCGATCACCCTGGACGGCGCCGACGTCCTGGACATGAGCGTTGATGAGCGCGCCCGCGCCGGCCTGTTCCTGGCCATGCAGTACCCGGTTGAGGTCCCCGGCGTGACGATGACCAACTTCCTGCGCACCGCCAAGACCGCACTCGACGGCGAAGCGCCGTCCCTGCGCCACTGGACCAAGGACGTCAAGGCAGCCATGTCCCAGCTGCGCATCGACGCCGACTTCGCGTCGCGCAACGTCAACGAAGGCTTCTCCGGCGGCGAGAAGAAGCGCGTGGAGATCCTCCAGCTTGAGCTCTTCCGCCCGAAGTTCGCCATCCTCGACGAGACCGACTCCGGCCTCGACGTTGACGCGCTGAAGGTTGTTTCCGAGGGCGTGAACCGCGAGCACAGCAAGGGCGAGATGGGCACGCTGCTCATCACCCACTACACGCGGATCCTGCGCTACATCAAGCCGGACTTCGTCCATGTGTTCGTTGACGGCCGGATCGCCGAGCAGGGCGGCCCCGAGCTGGCCGACCGCCTCGAAGAAGAAGGCTACGACCGCTTCACCGGCGCCAACGCGACAGCGGCCACCGCTACCGCCAACGCCCTGAAGGCCTAGGCTTAACCCCTGTCCGCAACAACTGCCAAGGAGCAGATGATGAGTGAGTCGAATCTGGCCCAGACGTCCCTGGAGGACGTTGAAGAGGCCCTGAAGGACGTCATCGACCCCGAGCTGGGCGTGAACGTTGTTGACCTTGGTCTGCTCTACGGGCTGCGGTATGCCGACGACGGCGCACTGCTGATCGACATGACGCTGACCACTGCGGCCTGCCCGCTGACCGACGTGCTCGAAGAGCAGGTCGGCCAGGCGCTGGACGGCGTCGTGGATGACTGGCGGCTGAGCTGGGTCTGGATGCCGCCGTGGGGTCCGGAGAAGATCACTGACGACGGCCGCGACCAGATGCGCGCGCTCGGCTTCAACATCTAGTACCGCTGCACCTGTGGTTCTGCAGAAGGGCCGCTTCCCCGACACGGGGAGGCGGCCCTTCTTCGCGTGTGCGGCTGCTCCGCTTGGCCTGGCTGCTACCGTATGCGCCATGGGGAAAACAGAGCATTTTCATGACCAGTATCTTGCTGCTTGGAACGAGGCCATGGCGTCCGGGGACAGCGGACCCATCGAGGCTTTCCTGTCGCCGGACTACCACGGCTGGCTGGGCCAGGACGCGGCCGCTGCCGAAGCGTTCGACGGCGCGGCGGCGCGGAAGGGCTTTCGGGACGCCGTTTCCGGCCTGCAGGGCAGCACGGTTCACACCGACTTCCGAACGGTGGCCCCGCGCGGCCGGGACGAAGCCGTGGTCTTTCACGAAATGACCTACCGGACCGGCGGGGACATCACCGCACGGGCGCTGCTGATGGAATCCTGGCGGCTCGAAGCCGGTTCCTGGCTGCTCTGCCGGGACTTCACCGAAGTCAACGTCGGAACGCCGGAATAGCTCCCGCCGCCGCGGCTGCGGCTAAGCTCCCGGAGTGTCCAGGTCCGCGGCGCTGAACGTGTCGCACGCGCCGATTCCGCCGTCGTTGTTGTAGCCCTGCATGAACCAGGCCTGGCGCTGGTCCCCGGAGCCGTGCGTCCAGCTCTCGGGGTTGACCTGGCCGGTGGCCATCGACTGGATGCGGTCATCACCGATGGCCGAAGCGGCCGACAGGGCGTCCTGGACATCCGTGGTCGTCAGTTCCGCGAGGAACGGTTCGGAGCTTCCCGGAGCCGGAACGGAGGCGGCAGCTCCGGCCCACAGTCCGGCGTAGCAGTCGGCCTGCAGCTCCGTGCGGACCGCGGCGGAGTCCGCTCCCTGCGGATCCCGGGCGGAGGCGCCGAGGACACCGGTCAGGTTCTGGATGTGGTGGCCGAATTCATGGGCCACCACATATTCCTGGGCCAGCGGCCCGCCGGAGGCGCCGTACTGCGCCACCAGCTCGTCAAAGAACGCGGTGTCGTAATAGGTCTGCTCGTCGGCAGGGCAGTAGAAGGGTCCGACGGCGGAGGTGGCCGAGCCGCAGCCGGTGGAGGTTTGGCCGCTGAACAGGGTGACGCCGGGCTCGGTGTAGGTGAGTCCCTCGGCTGCCAGCGCCGGCCCCCAGTAGCTGTCGAGGCTTTCGGCGGTGCCAACGATCCGGCAGTCCAGGCGCTCGTTCGCGTCCGCGCCGTCGAGGCACTCGGTGATGCTCGGTGAGCTGCCGGATCCGGTTGCGGCGTCGGCCCCGTCGGTGAGGCCGAGGCTGTCCACGACATCCGATCCGAAGACCAGGGACAGGATCAGGATCAGGCCGCCGCCGAGTCCTCCGCCCAGGGCGATCCCTTTGCCTTTGCCCCGGTGATCGCGAACCCGGGAGGAATCCAGCCGTGCATTTTCGTTAAAACTCATGCCCGCAATTATCCCCGACGATCAGCGTGCTTCCGTTCCGCCTTCACCTGCGGGTCGGGCGGTTCCCCGATGCCGCGGGCGGCCAGGGCATCGCCGGTCTGCTGCGCGTAGGCCACCGCCTTGATCACCACCGGAACGGTCAGCGCCCGCGGATTGCGCTCCAGTCCGCGCGCCATGGCCGACTGCCGGACATCCTGCGCCGACCCCAGCAGGAACGGGATGCTGCGCATCATTAGGGCGAGCGTGAGGCCAAACCGTTCCGGATCCGCGCCGAGGACGCGGAAGGGCCGGGCCAGGGCGACCAGCCCGTCCAGCAGTTGCTGCGGGGGAGTGGTCAGGGTCAGCAGGCGGGCCGCAGCCACGCACGCCGCAATGTTGCCGACCACCAGCACGGCTGCGGCCGGCCCGTTCGTCCAGGCCTGAAAGCCGCCCAGGAGCAGCAGCACCGGCCACATCAGCTTCAGCGGGCGCCACGACTCGCGGAGCATCCGGGCCGCGGCATAGGCACCGGCCAGGATCAGCAGGGCTGCGCCCAGCAGCGGCAGCGAACCGGCAACGAGCACCGTTACCGAGAGCACGACGACGGCGGCCGCCTTCACCCCCAGCGGGGCGCGGTGCACCGGGGTGCGTCCCGGCCGGTAGGAGCCGAGCAGATGGTTTGAGCTCTTTATCGAAGGCCTCACTGCACGCCCAGTGCCAGCGTGCGGTAGGCGTCGAGCGCCTGTTCCGGGGCGGCGTCGAACACGATCCGCCCGCCGTCGACCACCAGCACGCGCCGGGCGTCGGCAGCGAAGTCCAGGTCATGGGTGGTGTAGATGATCTGCTGGGGCAATTCCGCGAAGATCCGCCGCAGCCGGGCCGTGTTGCGCAGATCCAGCAGGGTGCTGGGCTCGTCAGCCACCAGAATGGCGGGATCAACGGCCAGCACCGAGGTCAGGGCCATCAGCTGCCGTTCACCGCCGGAGAGGTCGTAGATGCTGCGGTCCGCCAGCTCCAGCAGTCCCATGGCCTCCAGCCGGGCTTCGGCCGCTGCGCGCCGTTCCTCCCGCCGGCGGACGGCCGAGCGCAGGGACAGTTCGACGTCGTCGCGCCCGGTCGGCATCACCAGCTGGGACAGCGGATCAGTGAAGACGAAGCCGACCCGGCGCCGGACCCGGCTGCCGTGCTTCGCCGTGTCCAGGCCCTGAACCGTCACCGAGCCGGTGTCGGGCAGCAGCAGGCCGTTGAGCAGCTTCAGCAGCGTGGACTTTCCTGACCCGTTGGCGCCGATCACCGCTATCCGGTCTTCGGTCAGGTCGAGGTTCAGCGGGTGCAGGATCGGGGCGGCCGGGTTTCGGGTGGAAGCGGAGTCCGGGGCCGGCAGCACCGACACGCCGCGCAGCTGGATGCCGAGCATCAGCGGGGTTTCGCTGCCAGGCGCGGAAAGGCCGTCAGGACGCTCACGCCGACGGCGGCCGCCAGCAGGTTCTTAAGCACGTCCCCGGGCCAGAAGGCCATGTCGGCGGCCAGGGCTGCGGGGAACTCCAGCTTCGCGTTGAGCATCATTCCGGCGATGCCAAGGGGATGGACCACGAGGAAGCTGGTGCCCATCGCCGCGGCAAACAGGAGCGGAAACCGGGCCCGGCGGGTGCGGCGCAGGACCAGGCGTGCCAGCAGTCCCAAAAGGAAGGCGGCGGGCAGGAACGCCAGCAGGTATCCGGCCGACGGCCCGGCCAGCACGCCAAGGCCGCCGCGGAAGCCGCTGAAGACGGGCAGCCCGGCCAGGCCGGCCAGCAGGAACAGGCCCACGGCCGCGGCGCCGCGGGCGGGGCCCAGGATGATGCCGGCGAGCATGACGGCCAGTGTCTGCAGCGTGATCGGAACACCGGAGCCCAGGGGCACTCCCGGAAGCACCGAAAACGCTGCCGTGAGGGCCGCGAAGACCGCGATCAGGGACAGGTCGCCCGGGGTCCACCGCCGGCGCTGCCGGAGGATCCGGCCGGAAGGTACCGCCGGGGGAGCGGGGGGAAGCGTCATCTGGCCTCACTTCGTCGAAGTTCTACAAGGGGTGACACGTCTCACCCGGGGCTGAGCGGCCGCGCTCCCCGCCGTCAGGACGGGGATGCGGGGCGGCGCTGCTGTCGACACTAGCCGGGGATGGCCGTAATTCCTTTGGAGCTTTTCTACAAATCGGCTATCAACGGTAGACTTGAGACGCTGCCATCGCAGTTCAAGCACTATCCCCAACCCCCTCGAAAGGTCCACTGAGTGATTGCCGTATCTAATCTCGAGCTTCGTGCCGGCGCACGTTTGCTCATGGAAGCGGTTTCATTCCGTGTTGACAAAGGCGACAAAATTGGGTTGGTAGGCCGCAACGGAGCGGGCAAAACCACTCTTACCAAGGTTCTGGCCGGCGAGGCGCTGCCCGCCAACGGACACGTGAAGCGCGTTGGCGAAATCGGCTATCTGCCGCAGGACCCGCGCACGCCGGACATGGAGCAGCTGGGCAAGGACCGCATTCTCTCGGCCCGCGGCCTGGACGTCGTCACGGCGCAGCTCAAGAAGTGCCAGGACGAAATGGCCAGCGAAGACGAAAAGGTCTCCCGCAAGGCCATGAACCGCTATGACCGGCTCGAGGCCGACTTCCTGGCCGCCGGCGGATATGCCGCCGAATCCGAAGCCGCCACCATCTGCGCCAACCTGGCCCTTCCGGACCGGCTGCTGAATCAGCCGCTGAGCACCCTTTCCGGTGGCCAGCGCCGCCGTGTGGAACTGGCGCGGATCCTGTACTCGGACGCCGAAACCATGCTGCTCGATGAGCCCACCAACCACCTTGACGCCGACTCCATTGCCTGGCTGCGCGAGTTCCTGAAGAACCACACCGGCGGCCTGATCGTGATCAGCCACGATACTGCGCTGCTTGAAGCCACCGTGAACAAGGTCTTCAGCCTGGACGCCAACCGCGCCACGATCGACATCTACAACATGGACTGGAAGCGCTACAAGCTGCAGCGCGAGACCGACGAGCGTGCCCGCAAGCGCGAGCGTGCCAACACCGAGAAGAAGGCAGGCATCCTGCTGGCCCAGGCCAACAAGATGAAGGCCCGTGCTTCCGGCGCCTCGGCCGCGCAGAGCATGCTCAAGCGCGTTGACCGCCTCATGGGCGGCCTGGACGCCGTTCGCGCCACCGACCGGGTCGCAGCCCTGCGCTTCCCGGATCCGGCACCCTGCGGCAAGACTCCGATGATGGCCGAAGGCCTCAGCAAGAGCTACGGTTCGCTGGAAATCTTCACCGACGTTGACCTGGCCATCGACCGCGGTTCCAAGGTGGTCATCCTGGGCCTGAACGGTGCCGGCAAGACCACGCTGCTGCGCATGCTGGCCGGCGTCGACACCCCGGACACCGGCAAGGTCATCCCCGGCTTCGGCCTGAAGGTCGGCTACTACGCCCAGGAGCACGAAACCCTGGACACCGAGCGGACGGTGCTGGAGAACATGCGTTCCTCGGCTCCGGACATGGACGACGCCGAGGTCCGCAGCGTCCTGGGTTCGTTCATGTTCAGCGGTGACGACGTCGAGAAGAAGGCCGGCGTCCTCTCCGGCGGTGAGAAGACCCGCCTGGCCCTGGCGACCATCGTGGCCTCCTCGGCTAACGTCCTGCTCCTCGATGAGCCCACCAACAACCTGGACCCGGCCTCCCGCGCGGAGATCCTGGGCGCCCTGAGCAACTACTCCGGGGCAGTGGTGATGGTCAGCCACGATGAGGGAGCCGTTGCGGCGCTCAACCCCGAGCGCGTAGTGCTGCTGCCGGACGGCGACGAGGACCACTGGAACGATTCCTACCTGGACCTGGTCACGCTGGCCTAAGGCTCACACCAGCAACGCCCCGGGATCTGCCCGGGTACCGCGGCGGCCGGACTCACGTTCCGGCCGCCGTTGGCGTGTCCGGGCGCCCTTGGCATGCCTGGTTCCCTTGTGCGCGGAGTGTGTGGACTTGACCCTGTCGCCGGACCCGCGCTGCCCCCATCCTGCTTGCCCCGCCGCCGGCGCCCCCATCCGGCCCCGCCTGCCCGCATCCTGCCCGGCCGCCGCCCTGGTTCCCACTGTTTGTTTCCTCCTGTGGCTTCCGGAACCCCATGAGCCACTCCCGCCCCAGAGAGTGGGAGCACGTGCGCCCAGTGCAGGCCCATCGAGGTCGATCCGCCCTTGGGGAGGGAATGGGCTGGGGAAGCGCCGCCTCCGGGAGGGGATGGGTCCGGGAGCGGACGGGTCCTGGAGGGAACAGGGCCGGCAGCCAGGAATGGGGGAGGGGCAGCGGAGATCGGCGCCGCACCCATGCGGAGAGCCGGCCTTCCAGGCTGTAACAATCGGCGGCAAGCATTTTGGCGGCTGGTAATCGTCGACTGCTAATCGTCGACAATCGGGTTCGCCAGAACCGCACTCCCCTCCATCTCTTCATTTCGTATAAATTTTTATCCAACAATATAAAGAATTTCGGATATGTCCGCTAGGATGGGTGGCATGCACAGTGCCACGAACCCGTACTCACCCGGCGCAGGCCGCACACCTTACGAGCTGGCCGGCAGAACAGCCTTGATGAATGATTTTGACCTGCTGATTTCGCGGGCGGCATCCGGTCGAACCGACCGGGGGATAGTGCTGCACGGGCTGCACGGCGTGGGCAAGACCGTCCTGCTCAATGATTTCCGGCGCCGCGCCGAGGAAGCCGGCTTCCTGGTGGTGTCGCTGGAGGGGAGGGACGCCGAGGGCGGACCGAAGGCCATCCGCGCCAAACTGGCGCGGAGCCTGCTGCAGGCCGGACGCAAGGCCAACTCCCGCGGAGGAAGCAAGGCCCTGGCCGACGCGCTCGGAACCATCACATCGTTTGCCGACGGACTCCAGGTCAGCGGCATCGATGTGGGTGTCGGTTCCCGGCACGGGCGTGGTGACTCCGGAGCGTTTGCCGTTGACCTGGAGGAGACTGTGGAGGATATCTCCCGGGCCCTGGCCGAACAGAACGGTGCGCTGATTATTGTGGTGGACGAAATGCAGAATCTGGATCCGGTTCTGCTCTCGGCACTGCTGGGCGTCCAGCATCAGGCCGGGCAGCGGGACTGGCCGTTTTATCTCGTCGCTGCCGGATTACCAAACCTTCCGTCGGTCCTGAACCAGTCGCAGCGCTATGCCGAGGGTCTGTTTACCTACCGCACTGTTGGCGCGCTGGACCGGGAGGACGCCGGCACCGCACTGACTGCTCCGGCGAAGGAGCAGTCGGTTACCTATGATCCGGAGGCCCTGGACCTTCTGCTGAACGCCGCCGGGGGATATCCCTACTTCCTGCAGGAGTATGGGTCCGCCGCGTGGGAATCCGCGCCGCATCCGGTGATCACCGCCGCTGACGCCCGGGTGGCCGTTGAAATAGGCCGGGCCCAGCTGGACCAGGGCTTTTTTCCCATGCGCTGGCGGCGCGCCACCAAGGCGGAAAGGGACTTCCTCCGGCTCATGGCGGTTGACGGCGCCGCGGGCTCGGGGACGGCAACCCTGGCAGCCCGGGCCGGCAAGAAAATGACGTCAATGACCATGACGCGCGGTTCCCTGATCCGCAAGGGGATCATTTACGCACCTTCCCTGGGCCAGGTGGCCTTCACGGTGCCGGGCATGGCCGAGTACGTGCGGCGGGTCACCGGCTAAGCACCGGGAACAGTTGCTACCCGTCCCGCGGCACCCGGCCAAGTGCTACCGTGTGGCCATGACCCGGCCCGCAGATGGCTCCGAGACCCCGTGGCCCGCCGGCCCGGTGCTCTCTCCGCCCGCCCTGGTCACGCAGTCCTGGTCCGATGCCGTTTTTCTGCACTGGCGCATAACGGCGGCGGAGGCGGCGCCGCATATGCCGTCCCTGGTCGAACCGGATGTCTTCCACGGTTCAAGCTGGGTGGGACTGATCGGGTTCCGGCTGCACGGAACAAGACTCGGAGGTGCGCTGCCCCTCCCGTGGCTGGGCAGCTTTACCGAAGTCAATGTTCGCCTGTATACCCGCGGGGCCGACGGAACCAGAGGAGTCCTCTTCCTGTCCCTCGACGCGTCCCGCCTGCTGGCCGTACTGACTGCCCGTGCCGCCGGTGTTCCGTACGTCTGGTCCCGCTGCCGGCAGCAGGCCCCCGGCGGACCGGACCGCGACACCTGCGGGTACGCCGTCGAACGGTACGGCAACGGTGCAAGCTCATCCTTCGCAGTGCGTCCGGAGCTCAGCAGGCAGGCCGATGACCCCCTGTCCCTGGAGCTCACCGCACGCTTCGGCGCCCACGCCACACTCGCCGGCCGGACGATCTTCGTTCCCAACACGCACCGGCCGTGGCCCCTGCACCCGGCCGCGCTGGCGGAGTGCGACGACGAACTGCTGGCCTCCGCCGGCCTGCCGGTTGCGGGTCCGCCCGATTCCGTGCTGTTTTCATCCGGTGTCCGGACCGTTTTCGGCCGGCCGCGGACAGTTCGGAAAGGAGAGGCGCGGTAGCTGTCCCGGGGCGGACCGCGGGAGCACGCACCGCCTGCTTTTGTGTCCAGCTGCTGTCTCGGTACGCTTGGGAATTTGGGTGATGCTCAGCCCATTCCCCTGTTCGGAAGGATGCGCCGCCATTTCCCCCTCAGTTTCCGTACCTGCCCGTCGCCGTGCGGCAGTGGCCGCCCTGTCTTTTGGTCTGGTCCTCAGCGGCTGCACCGGCACACCCGAAACCGACGGCAGTGCCGGGACGACCCCGGACGTGCCGTCCGTCAGCCTGTCTCAGGACCGCGACGTGACCGGTGTCTTTGACGGGGGAGCGGGAAAAGCCTCCCTGGCCGCAACTGCTGCGTTCTTCGCGTCCAGCCCTGCCGCGGTGGTGCTGGCCGCGCCGGAAACCGGCGGGCAGATTCCGGCCTCATCGGACCCGGCCCCGTCGGATCCGGCCGGCACGGATCACACCGGAGCGGCTGCCGCGGCGGCTGCCGGGCTGGGCATTCCGCTGCTCGTGGCCGAACCGGGCAGCGAACAGCAGGTCGCCGCCGAGCTCGATCGGCTCGGCGCCGCCTCGGTGATCCTCTACGGCACGCCGGCGGACGGGTGGTCGCAGACGGTGGGGGAGCGGACCCAGGTATCCGGCCCCGCCACCGCCGCCGGCTTCGCCTCCGTGCTCGGCCTTGAAGCGGAAGCCGCCGGGAAAGAGGGGCTGGTGGCGCAGGTCGCCGCAATGGCACCGGGCGAGCGGCTGACGGTCCCCGGGCTGGAGGTTCCTGCCCCGGAGCCCTCGGAACGTGACCCCTCGGAAAGTGCGGATCCGTCACCAAGTGGCGCCCCGCCCCAGGGCCCGGCCCCGTCCGAGAATGCCCGGCGGGACCTGGCCGGGGAGGACCTGCCCGCCTTCGAAGCGGCGCCGGAACCCGCCAACGCCGTCGTCCTGGCGACCGAAGATCCGGCGGCTGCCGCAGCGGTGGCCACTGCGCGGGCGGCCGGTGCCGAAGTGCACATGGTGGCCACTGCCGACCCCCGGGCCGACAGCGGCGTCATCGCCCTGCTGCGCACCCACCGTGATGCGGGGATCTATGCCGCGGGAGACGGCTTCGGCGGAGCGGAGAACTTTGCGGCCCAGACCGCCGTCGCCTTGGATGCACCCGAGCTCCCCGGCGGCGGGCAGACGGTGTTTCCCGGACGGCGGATGGTGGCGCTGTACGGACATCCCAGCGGGGGAAGCCTGGGCGTGCTGGGGGAGCAGGGCCTGGATGCCACGATCCAGCTGGCCAAGGACACCGCGGCCCGGTACCAGCCCTACAGCGAGGAGCCGGTGGTTCCCGCCCTGGAGATCATTACCACTGTCGCCAGCTCGGAGGCCGGCGACGACGGCAACTTCTCCACCGAAACTCCGGCGGAGGAACTGCGTCCGTGGGTGGAGGCTGCCCGGGAAGCGGGCGTCTACGTGGTGCTGGATCTGCAGCCGGGGCTAAGCACATTCCTGGACCAGGCCGTGCGGTATGAGGAGCTGCTCAAGCTTCCGAACGTCGGGCTGGCACTGGATGCGGAATGGCGCATCACGCCGGGGCAGCGGCACCTGGAGCAGATCGGCTCGGTGGACGCCGCTGAGGTGAACGAGGTCTCGGCGTGGCTGGCCGATCTGACCCGCACCAATGTCCTGCCGCAGAAGGTCTTCATGCTCCACCAGTTCAGCGTGTCGATGATCCGGGACCGCGGATCGCTCGATGTCAGCCGGCCGGAGCTGGCCGTAAGCCTGCACGCCGACGGGCACGGAACCGTCGGCGAGAAACTGGAAACCTGGAACGTCCTGCGCGACGGGCTGCAGCCGCAGATCTGGCCGGGCTGGAAGAACTTCCACGACGAGGACACCCCCATGCTGACACCGGAGCAGACCTTCACCCAGGTCAGCCCCAAGCCCTGGTTCGTCTCCTACCAGTAGCCAACCCTCCGAGCGGGCAGGGGAGCGGGGCCTAGAAGCCCTGCGCCTTCAGCAGGGCGTCTTCCTCGTCCTCCTGGGTACTGCCGCGCTGCTTCCGCGGGCGGCGGCGGGAAGCCGGCCCCGGGTGCGCGGCGTACGTTTCGTCGTCGTCCTCTTCGTAATCGTCCTCGTCGCCGTAGCGCAGGTTCATCGCTTCCTGGTACGCCGCGTAGCCCAGGCCGATGAAGAGCATCACGGCAAAGGCGAACCACTGCATGGCGTAGGACAGGTGCGGGCCCTCGTCCACGGAGGGCTTCGGCGCAGCTTCGGGAACGACGGCGGGAGCGGGGTCCTCGCTGGCCATGAGGCCGTAGGCGCCCTGTTCCAGCTCGTATCCGACCTCGTCCTGGTACTTGGCCAAGTCAATGGAGGCCAGCTGCCCCTCCGGTGCTCCGCGCTGCAGGGCGGGCTCGGGGGGCTTGACGCGCGCGACGACGGTGACCTCGCCCGCGGGCGGCGCTGGAACGGTGTCGGGCCGGCCGGCCTCGTCGTTGCCAATGGGGAGCCAGCCGCGGTTGATCACGACGGCGGTCCCGTCGGTGAGCTTCAGCGGCACCACCACCTCGTAGCCGGCACGCCCGCTCAGCGGACGGTTCCGGACGATGCGCTGGTTGTCGGCGTCGTACACGCCGGTCATTTCCACCGGCATCCATTCGTTGGCCGGATCATAGGTTTCGAACAGGCCGGCGGCGTCGGCAAAGGCGGCCGGCGCGGCGTCGTAGTTGTTGACCACATTGCCGATGTCTTCGCGGATCGCGTCCCGGCGGTCCATCTGCCACAGGCCCAGGGTGGTGCAGACGGCCGAAAGCAGGCAGACCAGGGCAAACCAGCCCAGCCAGCGGCTGGAGAAAAGGAACCGGTACATTTACGCACTCCCGCTGTCGGGGTCCGCCGGAGTCGGCGCTCCGGTGAGCGGAAGCGTTTCCTTCCAGAGATCGCGCGTCTGCAGGTACTCTTCCAGCCAGCCGCGGTGTTCGCCGCACGCCAGCCACGTCTTCCGACGCTCCGGGGTGTGAATCCGCGGGTTGTTCCACAGGAGCCGCCACGCGGCCGGCTGCCGGCAGCCCTTGCGGGAGCAGACCGCCGGAGCGCCGGCCTCCGGGTCCGACGGCTCGGATCCGGTGTGGGGAGCGGCGCCGGTGGTGCGGGCCAGTTGGTCAAGAAGGTTCATGCTGAAGGTGGTGCCTTATCTTCGTGGTGGCTGTCGGCTTGGTCCCCGTCAGCGGGGTCGTCCTCAACGATCTCGCCGTGCAGCAGTGTGGTCTCCGGGGAGTCGCGGTGCTCCTCCGGGCGCGGCGCCTCAATGGCCGGCGGCGGAAGCGAGTCGATCATGGAATCCGACGCCGTCATGTTGCGGGTGTCGCTGCCGGCGTTGGCAATGATCACGGCGAAATACGGAAGCACGACGGCGGCCGCGATGACAACCCAGAGCAGCCAGCCGTGCACAACAAACATCAGGCCCAAGCACACAATGCGGATGCCCATGGACACCGAATACTTGATCATGCGTGCATGCATCTCATCGGTGTGCGCCGTGCGGGCGTCAGTGATCCGGGGGACCGAAACGCCGCGGCTGGATTCCTTGTTCATCACTCTCCCAAACAGATTCATCCATTGTCGCACTGGATCCCGTGATGTTGAAGTTGGTTCCGGCCGGGCTAGGATCAAGTTCATCCAACCCCACACTCCCAGCGGAGGAAATCTGTGCACAACAACACCCAGCCGTCCACCGGCCGCAGCGTCCTGGTCACCGGCGGCAACCGCGGCATCGGACTGGCCATCGCCCAGGCGTTCCTTGCCAACGGCGACCAGGTAGCCATTACCTACCGCAGCGGGGACGTGCCCGAGGGCCTCCTCGGCGTCAAGGCCGACGTCACCGACATGGCGTCGGTGGATGCCGCGTTCACCGAAGTGGAGGCAGCCCACGGCCCCGTGGAGGTCCTGGTGGCCAACGCGGGTATCACCCGCGACACCCTGCTGCTGCGGATGAGCGAAGACGACTTCACCGACGTCGTGGACACCAACCTCACCGGCGCCTTCCGTGTCATCAAGCGGGCCTCGAAGGGCATGATCAAGCTGCGCCGCGGACGGGTTGTCCTGATCTCCTCGGTGGTGGGCCTGTACGGCTCGCCCGGCCAGATCAACTACGCGGCCTCCAAGGCGGGACTGGTCGGCATTGCCCGCTCCCTGACGCGGGAACTCGGCTCGCGGAACATCACCGCCAACGTGGTGGCGCCGGGCTTCATCAACACCGACATGACCCGGGCCCTGCCGGAGGACACGCAGAAGAATTACCTGTCCTCCATTCCCGCCAAGCGGTTCGCCGAGCCGGAGGAAGTGGCCGGCGTGGTGCGCTGGATCGCCAGCCCTGAAGCCGCCTACATTTCCGGTGCCGTCATCCCCGTTGACGGCGGACTGGGAATGGGCCACTAGCGCTCCCGCCCACCGCGCCGGCCGGCACTGTCCGCACCGGTCCTGCCAACGTCCCCGGGGGAATTCCTTGGAGGTTTCCACCACTGTGGAGAACCCCGGGGGCTGGCAGGATGGAATCTGTTGCTTAAAACTTTGGATACTTTCCACAATCTTCACGAAGGAGCACCCATGGGCCTGCTGGACGGCAAAGCCGCCATCGTTACCGGATCCTCACGCGGCATCGGAGCGGAGGTGGCCAAGTTCCTGGCCGCCGAGGGCGCCGGCGTGGTGGTCAACTACCGGCAGAAGGCACCGCGGGCCAACAAGGTGGTCACCGGCATCGAGAACGACGGCGGCCGTGCCGTTGCCGTCGGCGCCGACCTGACGTCGCCCGAGGGCCCGGCGGCGCTGGTTGCTGCCGCCACGGAGAATTTCGGCGGGGTGGATGTCCTGGTGCTGAACGCATCCGGCGGCATGGAGAGCGGCGTCGAAGAAGACTACGCACTGAAGCTCAACCGCGATGCGCAGGTCAACATGCTCACCGCGGCACTGGAGGTCATGCCGGCCGGATCGCGCGTGGTCTTCGTCACCAGCCACCAGGCACATTTCATCAACACGGTGCCCACCATGCCCGAATACGAGCCGGTGGCGCGCAGCAAGCGGGCCGGCGAGGACGCCCTGCGCGACATGCTCCCGCAGCTCGAGGCCAAGGGCATCACGCTGGTGGTGGTGTCCGGGGACATGATCGAAGGAACCGTCACTGCAACGCTCCTGGACCGCGCCAACCCCGGAGCGATCGAAGCGCGCCGCGTGGAGGCCGGCCGGCTGTACTCGGTGCAGGAGTTCGGCGCCGAGGTGGCCCGCATGGCCACCGCCGACGTTTCCTCCGGCCACACCGAATACGTGGGCGGCGCCGACTACCTCGGGGTTGCCGGGTAGTTCTGAACGGCTGGTCCTGACGGCTCTGTCCGGAGCCGAACGAAGTGCTGCACCACGTCCAGGTTGGGCAGGTTCAGCACGGCATCAGCGGCGGCCTGCACTGCCGGCTTGGCGTTGAACGCCACGCCCAGCGCGGCCGCCGCCAGCATGTCCAGATCATTGGCGCCGTCGCCCACCGCAATGGTGTGCCGCTCGTTTATGCCCAGGCCCGCCGCCCACGTCCGCAGGGACCGGGCCTTCTCGGCGCGGTCCACCACCGGTCCGTCGACGGTTCCGGTCAGGACACCGTCGGAAATGCCCAGCAGGTTGGCCTTGGCGTGGGTGAGCTGCAGGCGCTCGGCCAGCGGCGCGAGCACCTGGCTGAAACCGCCCGACACCACCGCCACCGCGTGGCCGGCGGCCAGGAACTCCTTGACCAGCGCCTCCGCTCCGTCGGAGAGCTCGATCCGGGCGCCGACCTCGTTTATGACCGACGCCGGCAGTCCGGCCAGCGCGGAAACGCGCTGGTGCAGGCTCTGCGTGAAGTCCAGTTCACCGCGCATGGCGGCTTCGGTCACCGCCGCGACTTCCGCCTCACGTCCGGCGTGGGCGGCCAGCAGTTCAATGACCTCCTGCTTGATCAGGGTGGAGTCCACGTCCATGATCAGCAGTTTCCGTGCCGGTTCCAGCAGTGAGGACGGCACGACGGCGCTCTGCGCGCCTGCCGCTGCAGTGCCCAGGGCGGCCGCCGCTGCGGTGACGGCCAGCCGCAGCAGCTCGATGCCGCCGTCGTATGCCACCAGCAGCTTGGTGACGACGTACCCGTCGCCGGAGGCGTTCTCCAGCTCCAGGATGCGTCCGCCGACGGTGCCCACCGCCTGCTGGACGGCGGACAGGTAGGCGTCGCCCAGTTCCCGGCCGTAGCTGACGACGCTGTACTGAGCAGCGGCACCGGATACAGGAACGGCACTGGACTGCGGAGAATTCTGGGTGGGCATTGGGCATCCGTTTCTTCGGGCGGGGCTGGAACTGCGGGGCTGCCGGCATCACGTTTAGCCATCGGCCCTTTCTTTAGCCTAATGTCTAGTGCTATGAGTGATGTTCTTGAATTTGCTGCCGTAAGTGTCGTTCGCGGCGGCAAGACCCTGTTGGACGCAGTTAACTGGCAGGTCAAGGAGGGGGAGCGCTGGGTCATCATGGGGCCCAACGGCGCCGGAAAGACCACGCTGCTGCAGATCGCCGGCGGACGCATGCACCCCACCCGCGGAGTCGCCGGAATCCTTGAGGAAGTCCTCGGAACGGTCGACGTGTTTGAACTGCGCCCGCGGATCGGCCTGGCCTCAGCGGCACTGGCAAACCAGATCCCCGAGCATGAAACCGTGCTCAACGTGGTGCTGACCGCGTCCTACGGCATGACCGGACGCTGGCGCGAAAAGTACGAAAAGCTCGACGAACGCCGCGCTTTCCACCTGCTCCACGACTGGGGCATGTCCACCTTCATCAACCGCAGCTTTGCGTCCCTGAGCGAGGGTGAGCGCAAGCGCGTCCAGATTGCCCGGGCCCTGATGACCGACCCGGAGCTGCTGCTCCTGGACGAGCCGGCGGCCGGCCTGGACCTGGCGGGCCGCGAGGACCTGGTGGCACGCCTGGCGGACCTGGCCCGCGACGAGGAAGCACCCGCGATGGTCCTGGTCACCCACCATCTTGAAGAGGTGCCTCCGGGCTTCACCCACGCGCTGCTGCTGCGCGACGGCGGCGTCGTGGCCTCCGGTCCGATCGACGGCGTCTTCACCGAAGAGAACCTCAGCGCCGCCTTCGACCTGCCGCTGGACGTGCATCACGACGGCGGCCGGTGGTCCGCCACCGCCCGCCGCTGACGCTGCCCCGCAGGCGGTAGCGTCATGGACCTGTTCCATAGCGCCCTGGTCTTTTTTGCCGGACTGTGGGCGGGAACCATCAACGCCGTCGTCGGCTCCGGCACACTGGTAACCTTCCCGGTCCTGGTGGCCCTGGGCTATGCCCCGGTGGCCGCCACCATTTCCAATGCCATGGGACTGATCGCCGGAAACCTGGCCGGGTCCTGGGGCTACCGGCGGGAACTGGCCGGGCTGAAATCAACACTCCTGAAACTGCTGCCGGCCTCGATCCTGGGCGGCATCACCGGCGCGGCGCTGCTGCTGCACCTGCCGGAGAGCGTGTTCAGTGCGGTGGCGCCGTACCTGATTGTGGTGGCGCTGCTGTTCGTCATCTTCCAGCCCGCGCTGCAGCGGTGGGTTCGCCGCCGTGCCGAAGCGTCAGCGCCGGAGCCGCAGTCCGGCGGATCCACCCTTTCCGCCGCGCCGAAAGCTCCCCGCCGCCAGACCGTGATCCTGATCATCCTGATCTATCTGGCCGGTGTCTACGGCGGCTACTTTGTGGCTGCGCAGGGAATCCTGCTGGTGGGAATCCTGGGCATCTTCCTGCACGGCAGCATCCAGAATGCCAACGCCATGAAGAACATCCTGGTGCTGGGCGTGAACATCGTGGCAGCAGTTTCCTACCTGCTCTTCGCCTTCGACCGGATTGTGTGGCCAGTGGTCGCCCTCATTGCCGTGAGCTCGCTGATCGGCGGTTTTGCCGGCGCTGCCCTGGGGCGCAGGCTCTCGCCGGTGGTCCTGCGCACGGTCATCGTGCTGCTGGGCCTGGTGGCACTGTGGAATATGCTGTTCTGAGTGACCCTCCAGTACCTTCGCACCGCCGCCGACCCGCGCGTCGCCGACTACACCAACCTGACCGACACCGCCCTGCGCCGCCGCCGCGAGCCCGCGGAAGGCATGTACATCGCCGAGTCCTCCAAAGTTCTGCGCCGGGCTCTGGACGCCGGGCACCGGCCCCGGTCCTTTTTCCTGGCCGAGAAGTGGATTCCCGACCTGCAGGACCTGCTGGACCGGTATCCGGAGGTTCCCGCCTATGTAGGCACGGCGGAAATCCTGGAGGAAATCACCGGATTCCATCTGCACCGCGGTGCGCTGGCCGCCATGGAGCGCCCGGCGCCCCGTGAACTGGCCCCGCTGCTGGCCTCTGCCCGGCGGGTGGCCGTGCTGGAGGACATCGTGGACCACACCAACATTGGTGCCATCTTCCGCTCCGCGGCAGCACTGCAGGTGGACGCCGTCCTCGTCAGTCCGCGCTGCGCCGACCCGCTCTACCGGAGGGCCATCCGCGTCAGCATGGGAGCGGTCTTCCAGGTGCCCTGGATGCGGCTGGAAAACTGGCCCGGCCAGCTGGCGGCGCTGCGCGACGCCGGCTTCGTCACCGCCGCGCTGGCCCTGGCCGAGGATTCGGTAAGCCTGGACGAGCTCGGGGCCCGCCGGGACGAGCGCCTGGCCCTGGTGCTGGGAACCGAGGGGGACGGCCTGGCCGCCGGCACCCTCTCCGCCGTCGACCTCACCGTCCGGATCCCGATGAGCGCGGGAGTGGACTCGCTGAATGTCGCTGCCGCCAGTGCCGTGGCGTTCTGGGAATGCCGGCCGCAGCCGAAATAGGCGCGGTTTCGCTTACCTTCATCCGGCTTTGGTGCAACACTTGCGTCGTCATTGATCACCCTCCGCATTCGTTCCTGAGGCCGCTATGCGTATTGGTTCAAGCCGGGCGTTCCAGCGCCGGCGCTCTTCCCGGGCCGGGCCTTCGGCTGCCCCTTCTCCTGACAGCGCCCGTGTTTCTGCCTGGACGGCGGCGCTGGCGGCCGCGCTGCTGCTGCCGCTGGCGGCCTGCGGGCCGACCGCCGAACAGTTCAGGGACAGGCAGAGCGTGTCCGGCCCGGCATCCGTGCCCGGCGCACCGGCACCGCGTCCGGTTCTGCCCTCTCCTTCAGCGCCGCCCTCTCCTTCAGTGCCGGCCACCCCAAGCGCCGCCGTGCCGGAACCGGCCGCGGAACCGCTGAAGGTCGGCGTCAGCGGCAGCCAAGCCGGCATGCCCCAGCTGGTCCAGGACGCCTGCCAGTTCCTGCTGCGCCGCGACCCGGCGGTTATGCCGCCGAACGAGGCCGCGGCCTGCATCAGCGCCGGCATGACCGCCGGAGGCGGAGCAACGCAGACCCTGGAAACGGCGTCGAGCTGGCTCCCGCAGGGACAACACACCGTGCAGTTCACCACCGCGCCGGAGTTCTCGCTCACCCTGGAAAACCAGGGACTGGACCTGCGGATCACGGCGGGCGCCGGCGGCAGCAGCGTCGACACCGGCGGGGGCAGGATCAAGGCCGATGCCTCCGGCACCCCCGAGGAGGCCTACGCGGCAGTGCTGGCCTCCGCCGCCGAGCTCACCGTGAACCCGGACCGGGTGGGAGCACTGTTCGGCGGCGCCGCAGCCCTGGAGGTGGATTACGGCGCCATCCTCAACGGGGCCGCCAGGACCAAGATCAGCGGGGTCCGCGCCGGGGATGCCGCCGCCGATGACATGATGCCAACGGAGCTGACGGTGTGGCTCGACGATTACTATCGACCGGTCCGTTTTGAACTCACCGGACAGGCCAGGGGAATCAGCTCCAGCATCACGGCCGTCAACAGCGCATGGGACCTCCGGCAGTAACGGGACCTCCGGCAGTAACCGGATCCGGCTTTAACCAGCGGCCCGGGATGCGGTATGCTGAATTGCTGATCCCCGTGTGCGCATTGAACTGCGCCCCATGGGGGCATTCCAAGCTTTCAACCACCAGTGCCTGGCAAAATCCAGGCACCAAAAGAAGGTAATACATTGAAGTCTGATATCCACCCCAAGTATGGCCCGGTTGTTTTCCGCGATCTCGCGTCCGACACCGCGTTCCTGACGAACTCCACGGCTACTTCCGCCAAGACGATCGAGTGGGAAGACGGCAACACCTACCCCCTCATCGAGGTGGAAATCTCCTCCGCATCGCACCCGTTCTACACGGGCAAGCAGCGCATCATGGACTCCGCCGGCCGTGTCGAGCGCTTCAACGCCCGCTTCAAGGGCTTCGGCGGCAAGAAGTAACCCGTTCGTAAAGAACAGCACAGGTTCTAGACTAGGAAGGCCCGCCCGGACATCCGGGCGGGCCTTTTTACTTGCGGAAAAGGAAACTCAATGAGCAGCTCAGAACGGCACAACAACCGCCTGCACGGTGAGTTCAAGGTGGCCGGCGGCAAACTTGTGGTGGTGGACCTGGAAGTCAGGGACGGCAAGCTGGCGGACGTGTCGCTCAGCGGTGACTTCTTCCTGGAGCCCGACGACGCCCTGGCGGACATCAACAAAGCGCTGGAGGGACTTCCGGAAGACACGGCCGGCATTGACATTGCTGCCGCTGTCCGACGGAACCTGCCCGCTGACGCCGTCCTGTTCGGATTCTCGCCGGAAGCCATTGCCACCACTGTGCGCCGCGCGCTGGCCAAGGCCACAGGCTGGAACGACCACCAGTGGGAGATCATCGGCCCCACACCCCTCTCCACACCGATGCACGTTGCCATGGACGAGGTCCTGGCCGAGGAGGTCGGAGCGGGCAGGCGCAACCCCACCCTCCGGTTCTGGGAATGGGAAGCACCATCGGTGGTCATCGGCAGTTTCCAGTCGCTGCGCAACGAGGTTGACCCGCAGGGCGCCGAAAAGCACGGGGTGACGGTGGTGCGCCGCATCAGCGGCGGCGGGGCCATGTTCATGGAACACGGCAACGCCATCACCTACTCGATTTACGTACCGCAGTCCTTGGTGGACGGACTCAGTTTCGCCGAGTCCTATCCGTTCCTTGACGCCTGGGTGATGGAGTCGCTGGAGAAGCTGGGCATCAAGGCCTGGTACCAGCCGCTCAACGACATCGCCACTGACCAGGGGAAGATTGGCGGTGCCGCCCAGAAGCGTTTCAGCAACGGCGGAATGCTGCACCACGTCACCATGTCCTATGACATTGACGCCGACAAAATGCTCGAAGTCCTGCGGATCGGCAAGGAAAAGCTCTCCGACAAGGGGACCACCAGCGCCAAGAAGCGGGTCGATCCGCTGCGCCGCCAGACCGGGCTGACCCGGGAAGAAATCATCTCCACCATGATGGAAACCTTCACCGCGCGCTACGGCGCGGTTCCCGCCGGCATCACCGGCGAGGAGCTGGCGCGGGCCGAAGCCAAGGTGGCCGAGAAGTTCGGCACCGCGGAATGGCTCAACCGGGTTCCGTAACGCTCCTGCCGCGGCAGGGCAGGAGCACGACGGCGAAGTTGGCGCCGCGGTGCTCCTGCCCTAGTAGACTGCCGTGCATGGAAAAAAAGTCCCTGACCGCCTTGGTGCGGACCCAGCTGCAGCTCGCCGGCGGAGCGTCGAGCGGACGCAGTGCCCAGACGGTTTACGGGGGCCACGAACACGTGCTCCGGCAAACACTGATCGCCCTGAACGCCGGGTTCCTCCTGGACGAACATGAAAACCCCGGCGAAGCGACGATCCACGTGCTGAAGGGCCGTGTCCGGCTGCACTCGGAAGGGGATTCCTGGGAAGGCTCGGCAGGGGACCTGCTGATCGTGCCGCAGGCCCGGCATTCCCTCGAGGCAGTGGAGGACTCCGCGGTGCTGCTGACTGTCGCCAAGCGGGACCGCTGACCGTCCTGCCCCGTTGCCCCGAGTAGCGGGCTGCGCTTTAGCTGGCCTGGGAGGCTGCTGCGAGGACCCCGGCAAGGTCGGCGGGACGGCTCCACATGGGCCAGTGGCCCGTCGGCAGGTCGATAAGGTCCAGGTTCTCGAGCCTGGCCACTTCGGCGAACACGGGATGGCCGGAACGGGCCAGCTCCATCATCTGGGTGCTCGGGATCGAGCAGCAGACAAGGGTTGCCGGGACCTTGAACCGTTCCTCGTTGCCGAGCTCCACAGGCTGGCGCAACACGGGCCCGGGTTCGGGAACCGCCCGCGTCCGGAAACGCTCAAGAACGTCGGCGTTCAGGCCGTCAAGACTGGCCTGCTGTCCGAGCGATTCAAAGGACGGCAGCGGAAGCTCTTCCATTTCCGCGGGGACACCGGGGTCGAAGACGGTACCGGACGCGACCGGACCACTGTCGACCCAGATCACCCGGCGGATCAGGTGGGGGTGCCGATCGAGCACGAGGCTCACCGGAGTGCTGGCTCCGCTGTGGGCGACGATGACCACCGGGCCGGTTTCCCCGGCCATGGCCTGCTCGACTGCCGCTGTCTGATCGTGGAGAGTCCTGGACGCTCTGTCCGGGTCTGTCCCGTCGAGGCCGGGCAAGGTGAGGGGAACAGCTCGCCGGCCCATGGCAGTCAGGTGTTCCAGGACTTCGTCCCACGCCCAGGCTCCCAGCCAGTGTCCCGGGATCAGAAGGATGGTCGGGCTGTTCGTGTGAGTCGTCATGCCACAATGCTCGCAGGCGGCGCAGCGGTGCGCACGGGGTCCGTGCACACCGCCGGCGCCTACCTGCCGGCAGCCTGTGCCCGCAGCGCCCGCAGCAGCTGGTCCTGCTGCTCCACGATGATCCTGCGCAGGGCCGCCGGGGCCTGCGGGTTCGCCTCGAGCCAGTCCATGCTGGCCACCAGGACCGGGTGATCGGCGGGAACCATGTGCTCGGGCAGGTCCTGTGCGCCCGGGAACAGCCCGGTGACAATGCGGCTGGCCAGCTCAATGCTGCGGGAGCTCCACACCAGGGCCAGCGACGCGAAGTAGTCGGCGGCGAAGACCCCCAACAGCTCGGTGCTGCCAATGGTGAAGCCTTCGATGGTGGCCGACAGCAACTGGTTGGACAGCTCGTCCGAATGAACGGCATCCTGCCACGCGGCGGCCTTGGCGGCGGGTTCGGGGAACGCCGCCGTCGCGGTCGTGAAGCCCACCCGTCCGGAAGCGGTGGAATCGCGCGCCAGTTCGGCGTCCAGCTCCGCCCGGCGGGCATTGCCGGTCGCGGCCAGCGCCACCCACAACAGCCAGCGCAGGTCCGAGTCCACGGCCAGCCCCGGCACCTTCACCGTTCCGTCCAGCAGGCCCCGCAGCAGCTCTGCGTGCGCGGCGCTGCGCCGCCCCAGGGCCGCCGCGCTGCGGGCCCACACCAGCTGCCGGTCGCTGCCGGGATCCGCGGCGTGGAGCTGCTCGACCACCAGCGAGTACAGGTTCTCGCGAAGGGTGCTGCGGTGTTCCGCCGGAGCATAGCGGTCCACGGCAAAACGGGCGTTGTCGAGGATCACCTGCAGGACGCCGGCCCCGGTTTCCGCCGGCGCGGCCTGCACGATCAGCCGGACATAGTCCCGGGCGCTGAGCGCCCCGTCCCGAACGCTGTTCCACAGGGCCGAGAAGCACACGGCCCGGGTCAGCGGATCGGGAATCAGGCCCAGGAAATGCAGCAGGGTCTGCAGGGAGTCGTTGTCGAACCGGATCTTGGCGTAGGTCAGGTCCTCGTCGTTCAGCAGCAGCAGCGCCGGACGCTGCGTTCCCACCAGCTCGGGCACATCGGTGCGCGGCCCGACGACGTCGATCTCCAGGCTGCCGGTGCGCACCAGGGTGCTTCCCGCGGCGAGGTCGCCGGTGTTGTCCGGGTTGTACAGTCCGATGCGCAGGCGGTGCGGCCGCGGCACCTGCTCGCCGCTGACCGGATCCGGAGCGTCCTGGACAATCGTCACGGAGGTGTAGGCGCCGTCGTCGTCCGTTTCGACGCGGGGAGTCAGGGTCGGCACGCCGGCTGTCTGCAGCCACAGCCGGGACCAGGCGGCCATGTCCCGGCCCGAGGCCGTGCTCAGGGCGTCGAGCAGGTCAGCGAGGGTGGTGTTGCCGTAGGCATGGTCGCGGAAATAATTGCGGGCCGCCGCGATGAACGCGTCGAAGCCCACGTAGGCGACCAGCTGCTTGAGCACTGACGCGCCCTTGGCGTAGGTGATGCCGTCAAAATTCTGCTTGGCCGCTTCGAGGTCGGTGATGTCCGCGACGATCGGATGGGTGGTGGGCAGCTGGTCCTGGACATACGCCCAGGCCTTGCGGCGGTTGGCAAAGGAGACCCAGGAATTGGTGAAGTCGGTGGCCTGGTCAACGGCGAGGGCACCCATGTAGTCGGCGAAGGATTCCTTCAGCCAGAGGTCGTCCCACCACGCCATGGTCACGAGGTCGCCGAACCACATGTGAGCCATTTCGTGCAGGATGGTGTTGGCGCGTGCCTCGTACTGGGCCTCGGTGGCCTTGGATCGGAACACGTAGGCGTCGGTAAAGGTCACCAGGCCCGGGTTTTCCATGGCCCCCAGGTTGTACTCGGGAACGAAGGCTGAATCGTACTTGCCGAACGGATACGGGTAGGCGAACAGCCCGTGGAAGTAGTCCAGGCCGCGCTTGGTGATGTCGAAGATGTTCTGCGGATCAAAGGACCCGGCCATGGAGGCCCGGCAGTAGGCACCCAGCGGAACATCCAGGACCGACCCGTCCTCCAGTGTTCCGGACCAGGAATCCTCAGCCTTGAAATACGGTCCTGCCAGCACCGACGTGATGTAGGTGGAGATGCGCCGGGTGGGCGCGAATTCCCGGCGGCTGTACTGCCCCTCAGCAAGCGGCGTGCACGAGACCTCTGCCCCGTTGGAGGCCACGGCCCAGTCCGAGGGCGCCGTTACCGCGAACGTGAAGGCGGCCTTCAGGTCCGGCTGTTCGAAGTTCGCAAACACGCGCCGGGCGTCGGCGGGCTCGTACTGGGTATAGAGGTAGGTGCGGGAATCCGCCGGATCGGTGAACCGGTGCATTCCCTCGCCGCTGCGGCTGTACAGGGCCGTCCCGTCCACCGTGACGGTGTTCTCGGGAGCCAAATCCGCCAAGTGGATCCGCGAACCGTCCACTGTGCCCTCCAGCGGCAGCTCCCGGCCGTTCAGGACCACGGAGGACACGCCGCCGTGGATAAAGTCCAGGAACGTGGCCGCGCCGGGCTCGGCACAGCGGAACGTGATGGTGCTCCGGGACCGGAACCCGGGAGCATCAGGGTCCTCGGCGGTGCTCAGATCAAGATCGACGTCGTAGGTTGCAACGGATATAAGGGCTGAGCGGGCGGCGGCTTCTTCACGGCGCAGATTCTGGTTCGACACCCCATCATTCAACCACTTCCGGTCGCCTCAGGTCCCGGATCGGAACTCCGCTCTTTGCCCGCCGCGCGGGCCGCGCAACACCCGGGCCGGCAGGAGACTGTCCGCCACTGCCTGGAAGGAGAGCGAAGCAAGCAGGATGAAGTACGGGACGTAGAGGTACAGGAGGCGGGCCCGGCCCTCGGACAGCAACAGGAACAGCAGCAGCCCGAGCAGTGCTATGCGCACGGCAGAGACCTCCGGCAGCAACAGACGGGGCGTTCGAAACACCAGCGGCACCGCCACCAGTGCCAGCACCACAAACCACGCCCCCTGCCAGAGCGACAACAGCCAGGGGAACCCGGGACGGTTGTTGCCGTACATATCCTGAATGCCGCGGTCCGCCGGAGCGGTGGACACAAACTCATCGCCCGTCCGGACGCCCTCACCCCAAGAGAAGAAGGAGCCGTCCCCGGTGACCCACAGCAGCTTGTGGTTCAGGAAGTCCGCATAGCCGGCCGGACCCATGGCGGACACCCGCTCCGCATAAACGTGGAGTCCCTGCTGGAACCGCTCGTCCGGATCGGCAATATTCACCGTGCTCCAGTAGTCCTCATTGTTGAAGCAGCCGTAAAGCAGGCCGTGGGGTCCTTGCCTGCTCTGCGACCCGACCTTCAGGAAATGGGTTGGCGGGATGGCCGCCGGGTTGTCCTCGACATCGAACCCGATCGCCGTCGTCCGCTGTTCCAGGAACTCAAGGATCCGATGTCCGGCCATGACGCTGCCGGCAACCACTGCGGCGCCCAGGAGCAGGGTCCCGGCGCTCCGGCCCCTGCCGCGCAGCACGGGGGAGCAGGCCGCAGTGATGCCGGCGGCAAGGAGGCAGATGATGACTGTTGGTTTGACGCCGTACCCCACGGCTCCCGCCCCACCGGCCAAAATCCACAGCGCAACCCGGCCGGCGAGACGCCGGGACCGCTGCGAAGCCAACAGCAGGCACAGGATCAGGACCGGAAAAACCAGTCCCGTCGTGTCTGAGTAAAGGACACCGAGCCACGGGGACAAGAGCACGAAAATGGTGGAGGGAAGCAGCGTGAACGCGGCCACCGTGCGGCCTCCGAGCATGCGGGCCGCCGCGTACGTCAGGGCGATCCCGGCGAAGAGCACGACGGCGTTCAGGAAAGCGGCGGCGACCTCCAGATCGGTTACGCCCAGCGAGACGACCAGGCCGAAGTACACGGACAGCAACAGCGTCAGCAGGATGTTGTTGGGGTTCAGGGAGAAGTAGCCGGAGTCGATTTCGGTCCGGGTTCCCAGCGCCAGCCCCGTCGCGGACACGAACATGGGGTGCGAGTCCCAGTCCGCCGGCAGCCGCACGGCGCAGGACAACCGTACCTGCAGGGCGAAAAGTGCCATCCAGACCGCGGCCGATGCCAGCCGTCCCGGGATGGGGTGTCTGAGCAGGTGCGGTTCGGCCTTCCGCAGGCCCAGGTATAGGCCGGCCATCAGGAGCAACACCACGGCGGCAGCGGCGAGCGCCCACGAGGTTTCGTAGCGGGAGACGCCGTAGTGCGGGTCCACCAGGTTCCCCAGCAGGGACCACAGGCTCACCCCGCAGAACACCAGGCCGGCCATGGTTGAAAGCAGGTTGTTCCGGTTCCGGTGCGGGGCACCGGCGTCCGCCGGCGCGGTCCCGTCGCCTGAACGCGTGCTGCCGGTACCGGTGCCGCCGGGGTGGGCCCGCTGTTGATTCGCCAAAATATCCCGTCCTTTGGGGCAGGAGGCGGTGAGCTGGATTCGGCGTCGCTGAATTGGTGCTGGCGAGAGTAGGGGGCGTCAGGCGCCGGGGGCAAGAGTGAAGGTCGGATTCAGTGTCCCCTGACGCTGCCCCGGGCCTTACCGGGACAGGGTCAGCGCCAGAGCCAGCCCCAGGCCGCCAATGAGGAACCAGGAAACCAGTGCGGCGGCCAGGGCCCGGAATCCGGACACGAACAGAGCCCGGAACCGCACTCCGGCGCCCAGGGCGAAGAGGGCGGCGGCGAAAAATACTTCCTGCACCACGGCGGCGGCCGACAGCACGCTTTCCGGCAGCACCCCGGTGGTGCGGACAACAATGAGGGCGAGGAACCCGGCCACAAACAGCGGCACCAGCGGCGGCAGTTTGCCCGGGGTCTGTTCTCCCCGGGCCGACCGGCGCCCGAGCAGTCCGGCGGCGGCGGCCAGCGGAGCCAGCAGGACCACCCGCGCCAGCTTGACGACGACGGCGGCGGCGAGCGCCGCCGTGCCTGCCGTCTGCGCGGTGGCGACCACCTGGCCGACGTCGTGGACGGAGGCGCCGGCCCAGATGCCCAGCGTTTCGGCCGGCAAATCCAGGAGCGACCCCAGCAGCGGCAGCACGCCGATGGCGAGCGTTCCGCAAAGGGTAACCAGCGCTATCGGCACCACCGTGTCTTCGTGCCGCACCCTGCGGGCCGCGGCCATCGCACCGATGGCGGAGACTCCGCAGATCGAGAAGCCCGAAGCGATCAGCAGGGGCTCCTGCCCCGGCAGGCGAAACGCCCGGCACACCAGGTAGGTTCCGGCGAAGGCCGCCCCCACCAGCGCTGCGATCAGGAGCAGGGCGGTCCAGCCCAGGCCGGCAATATCGACCAGCGAGACCTTCAACCCCAGCAGCACGATGCCGGCCCGCATCAGTCTCCGGGCCGCCAGCGACAGCCCCGGCTTCAGCGGGCCGGCCACGGCCGGGGAAATCCCCGGCAGGTTCGCGGCGAGCAGCCCAAGGACCACCGCCGTGGTCAGGACCGGCAGCCAGGGAAACAGCCAGTGCAGCAGGTACGCAGGAAGCACTGCCGCGGCAGCGGTGACCAGGCCGGGCAGCACTGCGGTGGCGGTTCTTTGCCGGGGAGTGCGGTTCACGGTTCCACCCTGCCGCAGAATCCCTTCCCCGCCAAACATGACCGCTCAGCTCCCGGTTCCCGTTCCAACGGGAGTTTGCCGGCGGCTGCTTTGTTAGAGTGAACAGCACCCCCTACCGCCAGAGGCAAACCCATGCACGTGGACGATCAGATGCCCGAACAGCCCTGGACATTATCTGCTTCGCAGGTTGCGGCGCAGTTGGAGGTTACCCCGGACACCGGGCTCTCCGCCGACCAGGCACAGCAGCGCACCACCCGGTACGGCCGCAACGAACTGGCTGCGGGCCGGAAGGTACCGGCCTGGCGCAAGATCCTGGGCCTGCTGACGGACCGCCTCATCCTGGTGCTGATCGGTGCTGCCGTCATCAGCGCCGTCGTCTCCCGGGAATGGGAAACACCGGTGGTCATCCTCGCGGTGATCACGCTGAACACGGTGCTGAACTATGTGCAGGAGCAACGGGCGGAAAACAGCCTGGAAGCCCTGCGGAGCACTTCGATCTCAGTGGCCACGGTCCGCCGCGGCGGACGGACGCTGGACATCCCGCGCACCGACCTGGTGCCCGGTGACGTGGTCCTCCTGGAGGCAGGGGACACCATTCCCGCTGACGGCCGGCTGCTGGAAGCCGTCCGGCTGCAGGTGGCCGAGGCAGCGCTGACGGGGGAGTCGCAGCCCGTCAACAAGACCACGGCTGCCCTGGCCGACCCCGAACTGCCGGTGGGCGACCGCACCAACATGCTCTACATGGACACCGATGTGAGTCGCGGCCGTGCGGTGCTGCTGGTCACCGGCACCGGCATGGAGACCCAGATCGGCCGGATCGCCCACCTCCTGGGCACCACGGCGGACGAAAAAACGATCCTGCAGCGCAGCATCGACCAGCTGGCCAGGCTGCTGACCTACGTGGCGCTGATCGTCGTCGCCGTCGTGTTCGTGCTCGGCCTGCTGCGCGGGGACAGCTGGGAAGATCTGTTCCTGACCGCCGTCTCCCTGGCAGTGGCCACCATCCCCGAAGGGCTGACCGCCGTCGTCGCCTTCACGCTGGCCATGGGAGCGTCCCGGCTGGCTGCCCGCGGCGCCATCATCAAGCAGCTGGCGGCCGTGGAGACCCTGGGCAGCACCTCCCAGATCTGCACCGACAAGACCGGCACCCTGACCCTGAACGAGATGACCGTGCGGCGCGTCTACGCGGCCTCCGGCCGGGTCTTCCGGGTGTCAGGGTCCGGGTACTCCACCGAAGGGGCCCTGCTCAGCGCCGACGGACACCCGGTCTCCGCCCTTACCCCGGCCTTCCTCGGCTTCGCCCTGTGCAACGACGCATCGGTGCGCAACGGCGTCCTCACCGGTGATCCCACCGAGGGCGCCCTGGTGGTGCTGGCGGAAAAGGGCGGCATCGACGCCGACGGCGCACGCGCTTCCCATCCGCGGATGGCCGAAGTTCCCTTCGACTCCGACTACAAATTCATGGCCACGTTCAACCGTTCTCCCGGCGGCGGGGACGCGGCCGACGACGCATCCGGAGAGAGAGCGCCCGGGGAGGCGGCGGGCGGGGAACTGTTCTGCTACGCCAAGGGAGCCCCCGGAGTCCTGCTGGAGCGCTCGGAGTTCCTGTCCACCGCGGACGGAGACCGGCCGCTGCGCCCCGAGGACCGGAAACGGATTTCGGAGGAAGTGGCGGCCCTGGCCCGGCAGGGGCTGCGCACCATGGCAGCAGCGGGCCGGCCGGTGGACGGCGGGCTGCCCGCCGATTCCGATGCCCTCCGGGACAGCGTCACCGGGCTGACCCTGTACGCCGTCGTCGGCATCATGGATCCGCCCCGCCCCGAAGCCGCCGAAGCGATAGCGCGGGCCCACCGGGCCGGAATCAGCGTGCACATGATTACCGGCGACCACCTGATCACTGCCTCCGCCATCGCCAAGGACCTTGGAATCGGCGGCGAAGCGGTCTCCGGCTCCGCCCTTGACGGCCTCGACGACCAGGCGCTGCGCGAACGGGCTCCCGGCTACGGGGTGCTGGCGCGGGTTTCGCCCGAGCACAAGATCCGGATGGTGGAGGCGCTGCAGGCGGACGGCGCCGTGGTTGCCATGACCGGCGACGGCGTCAACGACGCCCCGGCGCTCAAGCGCGCCGACATCGGCATCGCGATGGGCATCACCGGCACCGACGTGTCCAAGGGCGCGGCGCGGATGATCCTCACGGATGACAATTTCGCCACCATCGTCACCGCTGTGCAGGAAGGCCGGGGCATCTACGCGAACATCCTCAAGTTCGTCAGCTTCCAGCTCACCACGGCGTGGGGGTTCGTGCTGATTTTCCTGGCGGCTGCGGCGTTCTCGCTGGCCGGCGGAGCGCCCTTCACCGCCCTGCAGATCCTCTGGGTCAACATCATCATGGACGGCCCGCCGGCGCTGGCGCTGGGCGTGGACCCGGCCGATCCTGACCTGATGAAGCAGCCGCCGCGGCCGGCCCGGGAACCGCTGCTGACTCGCCGGCGGATCCTGCGGATCCTGACGATGGGCATTGTCATGGCGGTGGGGACCTGCAGCGTCCTGTACCTGGCGCCGCAGATGTATCCCGAAAGCGCCGGCGACCCGCTGTTCGCCACCACCCTGGCGTTCACGACCTTCGTGTTCTACCAGGCCTTCAACCTGCTGAACGTCCGCTCGGCCACGGGCAGCGTCTTCTCGCTGCACACCTTCACCAACCGGGCGATCTGGGTGTCGCTGGCCGCCGTCGTCGTCCTGCAGGTCCTGGTGGTGCAGCTGGGCGTGCTGCAGGGGCTCTTCGACACCACCGACCTGACCTCCGGCCAGTGGTTCCTGGCCCTCGGCGTCGGGTCGACGGCGCTGTGGATCTCCGAGATCCGGAAGGCGGTCTCCCGCTTCCGGCTGCGGACCTCAGCGCCGGCTTACCAGGGTGAGGGCTTGTAGTCCTTCAGGAAGACGCCGAACTGGTCAACGCCTTCCTCACCCATGACGATCGGGTCGTAGACCCGGGCAGCGCCGTCGACCAGGTCCAGGGGGGCGTGGAAGCCCTCCTCGGCCAGGCGCACCTTCGTGGGATGCGGCCGCTCATCGGTGATCCAGCCGGTGTCCACGGCCGTCATCAGGATGCCGTCGCTTTCCAGCATTTCTTCGGCGCTGGTGCGGGTGAGCATGTTCAGCGAGGCCTTGGCCATGTTGGTGTGCGGATGCCCGGGGCCCTTGTACCGGCGGGAGAACTGGCCCTCCATCGCCGAGACGTTCACGATGTACTTCCGGCGGGCGCCCGAGGCGGCCATGGCCGGCCGCAACCGGTTGACCAGCAGGAATGGTGCGGTCACGTTGCAGAGCTGGACCTCGAGCATCTCCAGCGGTTCCACCTGGTCCACCACCTGGGTCCAGCTGTTGATCGGTGCGGTGTCCGGCACCAGTCCGCCGGCGTCAATGGCCGTTCCGGCGCCCAGCTTCTCCAGCGAGGAGGAACCGGCCGTCAGCGCCAGCGAGGTGACGGCGTCGCCGGCGAGCACGGGATGTTCCGCGATCGACCCCGCCAGTGCTGTGGGATGGGCGTTGTGGGTGTGGCCGAAGGTCACCAGCTCCGGCATGTTGCCGGCCGGCAGTTCCTCGAGCTCGGCGTCGACCAGCGGCTGGTACGCGTTGGACGTGCGGCGCACTGTCTGGGCGGCGTTGTTGATCAGGATGTCCAGGGGCCCGGCGTCGGCCACTGACTCGGCCAGCGAGATGACCTGCGCCGGGTCGCGCAGGTCAATGCCGACGATCCGCAGCCGGTGCAGCCAGTCCGCGGAGTCCTCCATGGCGGCGAAGCGCCGGGCGGCGTCCTTGGGGAAGCGGGTGGTGATGGTGGTGTGCGCGCCGTCGCGCAGCAGCCGCAGGGCGATGTACATGCCGATCTTGGCGCGGCCGCCGGTCAGCAGGGCACGTTTTCCGGTGAGGTCGGTGCGGGCGTCGCGCTTGGCGTGGCTGAAGGCAGCACATTCCGGGCAGAGCTGGTGGTAGAACGCGTCAACCACGGTGTAGGGCTGCTTGCAGATGTAGCAGTTGCGCGGCTTCAGCAGCGTTCCGGCCGACGGTCCGTGCGCCGAGGTCCGCAGCTGGGCGCCGCGGGTTTCGTCGTCGATGCGGTCGGCGGCTCCGGTGGCGGTGCGGGCGACGACGGCGCGGTCGGCGTCCGCAGCGGCGTCGCGCTTTTCATTCTTCCGGTGCTTCTTCACGGATTTGAACATTTTGGCGGTCGCCCGGCGGACGGCAACGTAATCCGGGTGCTCCTCGTCCAGGACGTGGATGGAGGACAGGACCCGCAGGCAGGCCTGCAGATCTTCGGGAGTCAGGTCGGGGGTGCTCATGAAAAGTCGTTTCTGCTGTGTTTCCCGCCGGCGAACAACACGGCGAAGGCAAATTTTTGTGCCTTCCGACCTTACAACGAAACGCCGCGGCGCCCGCTATTGCGGGCGCCGCGGCGGGGGAAGATCACAGCCGGCGGATGCCTAAACGGGAGCAACTTCCGGTTCGGGTTCCGGAAGCGCGACCTTCTGCCCCTTGCTCAGCACCGTGAGGCCGGAGGCGGTCACGGTGAACCCGCGGGCCAGGTCCAGGTCGCGGTCAACCCCGATGGTGGCTCCCGGCGGAATCACCACGTTCTTGTCGATGATGGCCCGGCGCACCACGGCACCGGCACCGACATGGATGCCGTCCATGAGGACGGAATCGGAGACCGTGGCGCCGGAATCGACATACACATCCGGAGCCAGCACGGATCCGGTGACCGTGCCGCCGGAGATGACGACGCCGTTGGACACGATCGAGTCGAACGCGGTGCCGGGGTGGTCGGCAGCGCTGCGGACGAACTTCGCGGGCGGCGAGATGCTCTGCCGGGTGTAGATGGGCCACTGCAGGTTGTACAGGTTGAACGCCGGCAGCGGGGAAATGAGGTCCATGTTGGCGTCATAGTACGAGTCGAGGGTACCGACGTCGCGCCAGTACTGGTGGTCGCTGCCGGTGGCGCCGGGGATGACGTTGTGCGAAAAGTCGTACACAGCGGCGTCATTGCGCTCCACGAAGTACGGGATGATGTCCCCGCCCATGTCGTGCTTGGTGATCAGCCGTTCGGCGTCCACCTTCAGCGCCTCGACCAGGGCGTCGGTGTTGAAGACGTAGTTGCCCATGGAGGCCAGGAACATGTCCGGATCATCGGGCAGGCCCGGCGTGGTGGCCGGCTTCTCGACGAACGCGCCGATGCGGCCGGGGCTCTCCGGGTCCGTTTCAATGACACCGAACTGGTCGGCCAGGTGCAGCGGCTGGCGGACCGCTGCCACGCTGACCGACGCGCCGGACGCAATGTGGGCTTCGACCATCTGCGAGAAGTCCATCCGGTACACATGGTCGGCGCCAATCACCACGACGATGTCCGGGCGGGCATCGTCGATCAGGTTCATGGACTGGTAGATCGCGTTGGCGCTGCCCAGGAACCAGCTCTTGCCCACGCGCTGCTGGGCCGGAACAGAGGCCACGTAGTTTTGCAGCTGCGTGGACAGCCGCCACGTCTCCGAGATGTGCCGGTCCAGGCTGTGGGATTTGTACTGGGTGAGGACCACGATTTGCAGGTAGCCCGAGTTCACCAGGTTGGAGAGGGCAAAGTCGATGAGCCGGTAACGGCCGGCAAATGGAACGGCGGGTTTTGCACGGTCCGCTGTCAGCGGCATCAGGCGTTTACCTTCTCCGCCGGCAAGGACAACGGCCAGGACCTTCTTTGGCGCCATTTTGGTATTCCCCTGTTTCACTTCATGTCTAACGTGTTCTGATCTGGCGGTGCTTGCTTCTGCGCTCATTCCTGGGGCCAATCAACCGCCCAGTAATAAGTCTGCTGTTCTTCACAGTAGATCACCGGAGCGTCGGTGCACTACGTTGGATTAGTGCGAGTAGATATTGTGTCCAAGGAATTCCCGCCCGAGATCTATGGCGGGGCAGGTGTCCACGTAGCGGAATTGAGCCGTGTGCTGGCCGAGCAGGTGGACCTGCGCGTCCACTGCTTTGGCGCCCCGCGAAACTCCGACTACCACGGCGCCGTCGTCAGCGCCTATGATGTGCCCGCCGAACTGGACGCCGCGAATCCCGCCGTCCAGACGCTGGGCACCGATCTGGAAATCCTCCAGGGCCTGGCCGGAGCGGACCTGGTGCATTCACACACCTGGTACGCGAACATGGCCGGGCACCTCGGTTCGCTGTTGTACGGCGTTCCGCACGTCCTCAGCGCCCACAGCTTGGAACCGCTGCGGCCGTGGAAAGCGGAACAGCTCGGCGGCGGTTACGCCCTGTCCTCCTGGGTGGAAAAAACAGCGTACGACGCCGCCGCCGCCATCATCGCCGTCTCCGAAGGCATGCGGCAGGACATCCTGCGCAGCTACCCGGAGGTCGACCCGGCCAAGGTGCGCGTGGTGCACAACGGCATCGACGTGGAGCTGTGGCGCCCGGACACCGATCCCGAGGGCATCAGCGCCCTGGGCATCGATCCGGACCGCCCCAGTGTGGTTTTTGTCGGGCGCAACACCCGGCAGAAGGGGGTCCCGTACCTGCTGCGTGCGGCCGCGCTGCTGCCTCCGGAGGTCCAGCTCGTGCTGTGCCTCGGAGCTGCCGACACCCCGGAGCTGGCCGCCGAAACCGGCGTCCTGATCGACGAACTCCGCACAAAGCGCAGCGGCGTCGTCGTGATCGAGCGGATGCTGCCGCGCAGCGAGCTCATCAAGGTGCTCAGCTCGGCCACGGTCTTCGCCTGCCCGTCCATCTATGAACCGCTCGGCATCGTGAACCTTGAGGCCATGGCGTGCGGCACCGCCGTCGTTGCCTCGGCCACTGGGGGCATTCCCGAAGTGGTGAACTCCGGCGTGACCGGCTTGCTGGTGCCGTTGGAGCAGCTCTCGGACGGCACCGGAACACCGCTCGATCCCGAGGGCTTTGTCCGCGACTTCGCCGCTGCGCTGACCGAGGTGGTCACCGATCCCGAACGGGCCCGGCGGATGGGCGAGGCGGGCCGGCAACGCGCGACGGATGAGTTTTCCTGGGCTTCCATCGCCGCCGCCACGCTGGAGGTCTACCGCTCCGTCCTGCCGCAGGCCCGCTGACCGCACCGGCGGAACGCTTAACTGCGGAAGGAGGTCCCGGCAAGTTTCCCGGCCGGGACCTCCTTCCACTTCAGGCGCGCACGCGCCTATCGCTTGGCCTTGGCTGCCTGCTTCTTTCGCTGGATCAGGATTTTCTCGTCCACCGGTGCGGCTCCGCTGGCGCGCATCAGGCGCTGGTATTCCATCGCTTCGTCCTGCCGCGTTTTCTCCGCGCCGGAAGCGACGGAGGCCCGCAGATGCTCCGGGCCGTAGCCGAAGGCATCCACCAGGTCCAGTGCGTGCGGGCGGAGCTTGGCCAGCAGCCGGTTGATGTACGGGCCAAGGGTGCGGGCCCGCTGCGTGGACAGCCGGCCGTGCATCAGGTACCAGGACAGGTTCTTCTCGATCAGGCACAGCCCGAAGAGGTCACGCAGCCACGTCAGAACCTGCCGGGTGCCGGCGTCGTCGATGCCCTCCAGCGCCCGGGTGAAGGCTTCCCACTGCAGCAGTTCGGAGTGCGCGCGGGCCGCCTCGATCAGGGCGTGCTGGTTGTCGTTGAAGACTGCCGCACCCTTGTCCTTGGGCAGCTTGCGGGCCCCGCGCAGGGCGCCGGCCACTTCGGCGACCATGGTCCCCACCCGGTCGGTCAGCAGGTCCCGCTGCGTCCGGGCATCGCGCAGCGCAATGGCTGACTTCTTCTCCGAGCCGGTATCGGCGAACGCCTGGACGATCTGCCGCAGGCCCGTGCGGTGCATGGTCCGGTCGGTGGCCTGGCCGACGGCGTACCGGGCCAGCACGCCGAAGTCGGCACCGACAAATTCCTTGGCGTAGTCAGCGAGCAGCCGCTTGGCGACCAGCTGCAGCAGGACGGTGTTGTCGCCCTCGAAGGTGGCGTAGATGTCCAGGTCGGCCCGCAGCGCGGTCAGCCGGTTTTCGGCCAGGAAGCCGGCACCGCCGGTGGCCTCGCGTGCTTCCTGGAGGGTGTCCAGGGCGTGCCAGGTGGAGAGCGACTTCAGGCCGGCCGCGAGGGTTTCCAGGTCCTGGCGGTCTTCTTCGGTGTCATGGGCACCCGAGAAAACGTCGTCGAACTTGTGCAGCAGTTCCTCGTGGGCGAAGGCCGCCGCATACGTGGTGGCCAGCCGCGGCAGCAGCCGGCGCTGGTGCTGCTGGTAGTCCATCAGGACTTCCTCGGTAATGTCCGAGGCGCCGTTGAACTGGCGGCGCTCAGTGCCGTACTGGATGGCAGTCTTCAGGGCGAGCTTGCTGGCGGCCACTGCGGCGCCGTCCAGGGACACCCGGCCCTGCACCAGGGTGCCGATCATGGTGAAGAAGCGCCGGCCCGGGCTTTCGATCGACGAGGTGTACGTGCCGTCCGCAGCCACGTCGCCGTAGCGGTTGAGCAGGTTGGTGCGCGGAATGCGCACGTTGGAAAAATGCAGCCGCCCGTTGTCGATGCCGTTCAGGCCGCCCTTGATGCCGTCGTCCTCGCCGCCGATGCCGGGCAGGAAGCCGTTGTCGTCGCGCAGGTCGACGTAGAACGCGTGCACGCCGTGGTCCACGCCCTTGGTGATCAGGTGGGCGAAGACGACGGCGGCCTTGCCGTGGACGGCGGCGTTGCCGATGTAGTCCTTCCAGGCGGCGCGGAAGGGGGTGTTGATGATGAACTCTTCGGTGCCGGCGTCGTACTCGGCGGTGGTGGCGATGCTGGCGACGTCGGAACCGTGTCCGGTTTCCGTCATGGCGAAGCAGCCGGGAATCTCCAGGCTCATGATGCCGGGGAGCCACTTGTCATGGTGGTCGCGGGTTCCCAGGTGCATGACGGCGCCGCCGAACAGGCCCCACTGCACGCCGGCCTTGATCTGCAGGGACGGATCCGCCACCACCAGTTCGCCGAAGCCGGCAACATTGCCGCCGTGGTTGTCCTCGCCGCCCACGTAGGCCGGGAAGGCCCGGTGCACGGCCTTGCTCTCCGCCAGCACCTTCAGCTGCGCCATGACCCGTTCGCGGTGCTCCGTGTGCGGCAGGCCGGCGGGGGTGTGCAGCGCGTCAGTGCCGGCGAGTTCTCGGGCCTGCAGGCGGATATCCGCCCACGTGCCCAGCAGTGCCCGGCTGAGGGCGTCAACGTTGACGACGGCGCTGTCGTCATCGCGGATGGAGGCACTGGCCGGGATCTGGCGTTCCGGTTTGGAGGCTGTTTGCGTCATTGCGTGTCCTTCTCGTAGTGGTGGTGCCTGTTTTTGCTGGGAGGAAGCGGAAGGGGAGCGCCGGGGCGGTTCATGCCCGCCCCTGCTCGTAGCCGATGCCGTCGAAGAGCCAAACGGTCAGCTGCCGGGTCATTTCGGCCTCGGAAGGTTTGTCGGGTCCGGGCTCGGTGGCCAGCCACTTCTCGCCGGCGGCGCGGACCATGCCCAGCGCCGCCGTCGGCCAGAAGCTTGCGGCAACCCCCAGGTTCCGGGCGGGGGAGGTGCCGGGGGAGCCGGTCTCCAGATAGGCCCGCATCGCGCGGTCCATCATGCCGGTGATGGCCTCAAAGAAATGGGTGAGGCTGTCAGCGAAACGGTGCTCGGTATTGCCTGTTGCTTCGCCGGCTGCGACAAAGGCATACACATTGGGCGACGTCTGCGCCATCTGCAGGTACGCGGACACCATCGCCTGCAACCCGGCGCGGGGTGACTGGGCGGTGCGCCCCGCGGCGAGGATCTTGTCCTGCATCTGTGCCAGCACGACGTCGCCCATTGCCTGCTGCAGTCCGGCCTTGTCGCCGAAATACCGGTAGTACACGGATTTCGAGGTTCCGGAAGCGGCAGCAATCTCCTCCATGGAGGCACCGGCGCCGAGGGTGTGGACGGCACGGCGGGCGGCCTTGATCAGATCGCTGCGGCGCTCCGTGCGGTGGGCTTCCCAGCGGAGGGACCGGCCGTCGGATGCCCCGGGGGCGGGGGGGTCTTGCAGAGCAGTGTTCACGATACTCAGCGTATCAGGTACGCTGGGTTGCAGTAACTCCCCTCACATTTTGCAGTACTTCCAAGGAGACCAGACTCATGGCTGCACAGCCCCAGGCCGAATCCGCCGCCACCGGCGGATCCACCCCTGTTCCCGCCGTCCGGAAGGCCGTCGTCATTGGCGGAAACCGCATCCCCTTCGCCCGCGCCGGCGGCAAATACACCTACAGCTCCAATCAGGACATGCTGACTGCTGCGCTCGACGGACTCGTCGCCCGCTTCGGGCTGCAGGGCGAACGCATCGGCGAAGTCGCCGCCGGCGCCGTGCTGAAGCACTCCAGCGACTTCAACCTCACGCGGGAAGCAGTCCTGGGTTCCGCCCTCTCCGCCGAGACCCCCGCCTATGACGTGCAGCAGGCCTGCGCCACCGGACTCGAGACGGTGATCAGTCTGGCCAACAAGATCAAGCTCGGCCAGCTTGATTCCGCCATCGCCGGCGGCGTGGACTCCGCCTCCGATGCCCCCATTGCCGTCAGCGAAGGCCTGCGCCGGACCCTGCTGGACCTGTCGCGGGCCAAGACCGCCAAGCAGAAGCTGGCCGCCGTCGCCAAGCTGCGGCCCAAGGACCTGGCCCCGAACGCCCCCACCACCGGCGAACCCCGCACCGGCCTGTCCATGGGCGAGCATCAGGCCCTGACCACGGCCCAGTGGAAGATCACGCGCGAGGCACAGGACGAACTAGCCCTGGCCAGCCACAAGAACATGGCGGCGGCCTACGACCGCGGATTCTTCGACGATCTGGTGACCCCCTACCGCGGCCTCTCCCGGGACGCCAACCTGCGCCCGGACACCACCATGGAGAAGCTGGGCAAGCTGAAGCCCGCCTTCGGCCGCGGCCTCGGCGACGAAGCGACCATGACCGCCGGAAACTCTACACCGCTGACCGACGGCGCTGCCGTGGTTCTGCTGGGTTCCGAGGACTTCGCCCGCGAACACGACCTGCCGATGCTGGCCAACATCGTGGACGCCGAAGCCGGCGCCGTCGACTTCGTGCACGGCAAGGACGGCCTGCTGATGGCGCCCGCCTTCGCCGTGCCGCGCCTGCTGGCCCGCAACAACCTCACGCTGGACGACTTCGACTTCTTCGAAATCCATGAAGCCTTTGCCGGCACCGTGCTCAGCACGCTGGCCGCCTGGGAAGATGATGAGTTCTCCCGCACCCGGCTGGGCCTCAACGGCCCGTTCGGCACGATCGACCGGTCCAAGCTCAACGTCAACGGATCTTCGCTGGCCGCCGGCCATCCGTTCGCCGCCACGGGCGGGCGCATCGTCGCCTCGCTGGCCAAAATGCTGCATGAAAAGGGTTCCGGCCGGGGGCTGATCTCCATCTGCGCCGCCGGCGGCCAGGGCCTTGTCGCGATCCTCGAGGCACGCTGACCATGAACGACGCATACCTGAACCTCGTCAACACCGGTTTCACCAAGGACATCGCCAAGAAGCTGGGCCTGCCCCGTCCGGCCATCCTGCGGCGCTTCGATCCGGCCCAGCCGCTGGTCCCCGGACCGGTGCTGGTCCTGGGCAAGGGCGAAGCCGCGGACACGCTCTCGCAGCTGCTGCTCGGCTGGGACCAGGATGTCCGGCGGCATGCCACGCCCAAGGAGAAGCTCGGCGCCATCCTGCTGGTGCTGGATACCGCAGCCGCTCCCGAGGATCTGGGCGAGGTCACCCTGGCCGCCGGCGCGGCACTGCGGGACCTGGCCCCGGGCGGACGCGTGGTCACCGTCTCCCGGCCCGCCGCCGAGGCACAGGAACCCGAGGCGGCAGCGGCACGGCAGGGAATTGACGGGCTGCTCCGCTCCATTGCCCATGAACTGCGCGGCGGAGCCACCGCCAACGGCATCATCCTCGCCAACGGTGCTCCCGCCTCGACTCCGGGCACGGCGGCAGCCCTGCGCTTCCTGCTCTCGGGCAAGAGCGCCTACGTCAACGGCCAGTTCATCACCGTCGGTTCCGACGCCGGCACGCTGCCCGCGGACTGGAACGCTCCGCTGGCCGGCAAGGTTGCGGTGGTGACCGGGGCCGCCCGGGGGATCGGCGCGGCCATTGCCCGGGTCCTGCACCGCGACGGCGCCACGGTGATCGTCGTTGACGTGCCGGCGGCCGGCGAACAGCTGGCCAAGGTGGCCAATGAGATCTCCGGCACCGCACTGCAGGTGGACATCACCCGCGACGACGCCGCCGACCGCATCCTGGCCCACGCCAAGGAACGCTACGGGCACCTGGACATCGTCATCCACAACGCCGGCATTACCCGCGACAAGCTGCTGGCCAACATGGACGAATCCCGCTGGCAGTCGGTCGTTGCCGTGAACATTGCGTCGCAGTTGAAGATGAACCGGACCCTGCTGGCCTCGGAGACCTTCAGCCGCGAAGGCCGGATCGTCTCGCTGGCCTCCACCAGCGGCATCGCCGGCAACCGCGGACAGACCAACTACGCCGCCTCCAAGGGCGGAGTCATCGGCATGGTGCGGGCGACGGCGCCGCTGCTGGCTCCACGCGGCGGCTCCATCAACGCCGTGGCTCCCGGTTTCATTGAAACCGACATGACAGCAGCCATTCCGGCCCTCACCCGCCAGGTGGCGCGCCGCCTGAGCAGCCTGCAGCAGGGCGGCCTGCCCATCGACGTGGCCGAGACCATTTCCTTCCTGGCCTCGGACGCGGCCGGCGGCGTGAACGGACAGGTTGTGCGGGTCTGCGGCCAGAACATGGTGGGCGCATGAGTGAGACCCAGCTGGGCGAGATACCCGCGCTCGGCAAGCTGTATGTCGGTGCCGTCGGCGCTGCGGCCAGGGCGCGGCTCTCCTCGGCTCCGGCGTCCCGAACCTTGCCGGCGGACCGGCACACGGTGCGCGGCGCCCGTGTGGACCTGGAGCGGCTGGCGGACTTCCAGCGGCTCGTGCTGCACAGCGCGTCCGACTACCTGCCCTCCGGTTTCGTGCACACGTTCGCGTTTCCGGTGGCGATGAGCCTCATGGCTCGGGAAGATTTCCCGCTGCCGCTGCTGGGCATGGTGCATCTTCGGAACCGTGTGGAGCACTTCCGGCCGATCCATTACACCGAACCGCTCACCGTCACCGCCTGGGCGGAAAACCTGGCCGGACACCGCGCCGGCACCTCCGTGGAGCTGATCGCCGAAGTCCGCGCCGGAACCGGGGAGGGCACGGGGGAGGGCACGGGGGATGGCACGGGGGAGAACACCGCCGTCGTCTGGCGCGGGCGGTCGACCTATCTCGCCAAGGGTGTGTTCCTGCCCCGCCTTGACCGGCCGGGTGCACGCGCACCCCGCCCGGATTTCGTTCCCCCGCAGCCGACGGCGCAGTGGCGGCTCGGCGCGGACGCGGGGCGCAACTACGCGCGGGTGTCCGGCGACTTCAACCCGATCCACCTCAGCAGGCTGTCGGCGAAGGCGCTGGGCATGAAGCGGTCGCTGGCGCACGGCATGTACCTGGCCTCCCGGGTGGTGGCCGACATCGTGCAGAACCGGCAGGAGCCGTACGAGTGGACCATCGAGTTTGACTCTCCGGTGTTCCTGCCGGCGACGGTCGCCCTGTCAATCTCCGATGCGGAAGGGGAGGACGGGTACGCCGGATCCACCTTTGTTGGTTGGAACCAGCGCTCCCTTCGCCGGAACTTCACCGGCAGTGTCCGGCCGCTGTAGTTCCGCCCGGGCTGCTACCGTGCCCTCATGATGAAATCGGACGCATTGCTTGCCGCTGCCCGGGAGCTGGACGCGGCGGACCCGCTGGCCGGCTTCCGGGACCGCTTCCTGGAAGCCGACGGCGTCAGCTCCTATCTGGACGGCAATTCGCTGGGCCGTCCGCTGCGGGCCAGCGCGGCGCATCTGCAGGACTTTGTGCAGGTCCAGTGGGGCACCCGGCTCATCCGCGGCTGGGATGAGCAGTGGCTGGAGCTGCCGCAGCAGCTCGGCGACGCGCTGGGCGCCGCGGTGCTCGGCGCCGCCGCCGGGCAGTGCATCGTGGCCGATTCCACCACGGTCCTGCTCTACAAGCTGGCCCGTGCCGCAGTGGCTGCCCGCCCGGGGCGGACCGAGATTGTCCTGGACACCGACAACTTTCCCACCGACAGGTATGTTCTGGAGGGCATCGCCAATGAGTGCGGGCTGACCCTGCGCTGGATCGCCGCCGACTACGACGGCGGCGTCAGCGCCGACGCAGTGGCGCAGGCGGTCGGGCCGCAGACCGCCCTGGCGGTCTTCAGCCACGTCGCCTACCGCTCCGGTTTCCTGGCCGACGCCGCAGCCATCACGGCAGCAGTGCACGACGCCGGGGGACTGGTGCTCTGGGACCTGTGCCACTCAGCGGGGGCGGTTCCGGCACAGCTGGACGCCTGGGACGTGGACTACGCGGTGGGCTGCAGCTACAAATACCTCAACGGCGGCCCCGGTGCCCCGGCCTGGGCCTATGTGGCCCGGCGGCATCAGGAGACCTTCACCCAGCCCATCCAGGGCTGGCTGGGCAGCGCCGACCCCTTCGGCATGGCCCAGGGCTACACGCCGGCCGCCGGCATCCGCCGGCTGGTGTCCGGAACGCCGCCGGTGCTCGGCATGCTGCCCCTGCGGGACATGGTCGCGCTCCTCGCCGAGGCCGGCATCGATGCGGTGCGGACCAAATCCGTGGCCCTCACCGAATATGCCCTGGCGGCGGTGGACACCCTGCTGGCGCCGCACGGCGTCGTCCTGGCCTCTCCTCGCGCCGCCGAACGGCGCGGCAGTCACATCACTATCGATCATCCATCGTTCCAGGCCGTCACCGCGGCCCTGTGGAAGCAGGGAGTGATCCCCGACTACCGGAATCCGTCCGGAATCCGGCTGGGGCTGTCCCCGCTGTCGACGTCGTTCGAGGAGACGTTCACCGGAATCGCGGCGGTCTCGGCGGAGCTGCGCCGCCAACCGGCGGAAAGTCCCCGCCGGACGGAAGCCCGTCCGGTCCGCTGAGGCCCGCGGCCGCGGAGGCCAAGTATTGGAATTGACAACCGGCATGGACCGGGAGCCATAATGTTAGCGCTCACATATTTATGTGACGCACTTCTCATTTCCGGCCTGCCGGGCCGGCTGCGGGAAGGGTAAGCCGCGTCACGCGATCCGGTAGTTTCTCCGCTAGACAACGACGTCAATCGAAAGGGCTCCTTCGTGAAAATCCGTAAACTCCTGCTCAGCCTGACGGCGGGCATCCTGGCCGTGTCAGTGGCCGGCTGCGGTTCCGGCTCGGGCCGCGGCGGCGCTGATTCCGACGCCGCCGAATCGGGCGACAACGCCGGCGCGCTGGTGGGCATTGCCATGCCGACCAAGACCTCGGAACGCTGGATCAAGGACGGCGACTCCATCAAGGCAGAGCTTGAAGAGCTCGGTTACGAAACGACCCTGGAATACGCCGACGACGACATCCCCACCCAGGTCCAGCAGGTGTCCAACATGATCACCAAGGGCGCCAAAGTCCTGGTCATCGCGGCCATCGACGGCACCGCCCTCAGCGATCAGCTGGACAACGCGGCCGCCGCCGGCATCAAGGTGATCGCCTATGACCGCCTGATCACGGGCAACAAGAACGTTGACTACTACACCACCTTTGACAACTACACCGTAGGTGTCCAGCAGGCCACATCGCTGCTGACCGGCCTGGGCATCCTCGACGCCGAGGGCAAGGAGACCGGGGCAGCGGAACCGAAGAACGTCGAACTCTTCGCCGGCAGCCCTGATGACAACAACGCCAACTTCTTCTACGACGGCGCCATGGCCACCCTGCAGCCCCACATCGACAAGGGAACCCTCGTGGTCCAGAGCGGACAGACCGGGTTCTCGCAGATCGCCACCCTGCGCTGGGATCCGGCCACCGCGCAGAAGCGCATGCAGAACCTGATCGCCAGCAACTACTCGGGCGGCGAGAAGGTCGACGGCGTGCTGTCCCCGTATGACGGCATCTCCCTGGGCATCATTTCCGCCCTTACCGGATCCGGCTATTCACCGGATGCCCTGCCCGTCATCACCGGACAGGACGCCGAAGCCGCGTCAGTGAAGTCCATCATGGACAACCAGCAGTACTCCACGATCTTCAAGGACACGCGTGCCCTGGGCGAGCAGACCGTTGCCATGGTTGATGACGTGCTCAAGGGCGAAGTCCCCGAGACCAATGACAACGAGACGTACGACAACAAGGTGAAGATTGTCCCGACCTTCCTGCTGGATCCGATGGTGGTCACGAAGGACAACTACGAGGAAGTCCTCGTCGACAGCGGCTACTACCAGGCCTCCGACCTCAAGTAACCCCCTACCACCGCGGTTCCGAAGGCGGCAGCCGGATCCGGCTGCCGCCTTCGGAACACCGCCGGCAAGGACACGAACGTGAACGCGAATATTCTTTCCATGCGGGGCATCACCAAGTCGTTCCCCGGGGTCAAGGCACTGCAGGAAGTCTCCCTGGAGGTCCAGCAGGGGCACGTCCATGCCATCTGCGGAGAAAACGGCGCCGGGAAATCCACCCTGATGAAGGTCCTCTCCGGCGTCTATCCGGCCGGAACCTACGAGGGCGGAATCTACCTGGACGGTGAACTCCAGGAGTACAAGGACATCAAGGACTCCGAGTCCGCCGGCGTGGTGATCATCCACCAGGAACTGGCGCTGAGCCCGTTCCTGTCCATCGCAGAGAACATCTACCTTGGCAATGAACAGTCCAAGGGCGGTTTCATTGACTGGCACCGGACCAACCTCGAGGCCGCGAAGCTTCTCGAGCGGGTGGGCCTGGCGGAAAACCCGGCCATCCGGATCCAGGACATCGGCGTCGGCAAGCAGCAGCTGGTGGAAATCGCCAAGGCGCTGTCCAAGCGGGTGAAGCTGCTAATCCTGGACGAGCCCACGGCAGCCCTGAACGATGAAGACTCCGAGCATCTGCTGGGTTTGATCAAGGACCTGCGCAGTGACGGCATCACCTGCATCATCATCAGCCACAAGCTCAACGAGATTAAGGCGATCGCCGACGCCGTCACCATCATCCGTGACGGCCGCACCATCGAAACGCTGGACATGCATGCCGACGAAGTCTCCGAGGAGCGCATTATCCGGGGCATGGTGGGACGCGACCTGGACAGCCGCTATCCGGAGCACACTTCGGTCATCGGCGAGGAAGTCCTGCGCATCGAGGACTGGACGGTGCATCATCCGCTGGACCGGTCGCGCAAGGTCGTCACCGGCGCCAACCTGTACGTGCGGGCCGGTGAGATCGTGGGCATCGCCGGACTGATGGGGGCCGGCCGCACGGAACTGGCCATGAGCGTGTTCGGCCACAGCTACGGGCACAACATCAGCGGCCGCACCTACAAGGACGGCCGCGAGATCACGATGAAGACCGTCGGCCAGGCCATCGCCCACGGCCTGGCGTACGCCACCGAAGACCGCAAGCGCTACGGCCTGAACCTCATCGAGGACATTAGGCGCAACATCTCGGCGTCCAGCCTGAACAAGCTGTCCGTCCGCGGCTGGGTGGATCCGTACCGGGAGCATCTGACGGCGGAGAAATACCGCACCAGCATGAACATCAAGGCGCCGTCGGTGCTGTCGCTGACCGGCAAGCTCTCCGGCGGAAACCAGCAAAAGGTGGTGCTCTCCAAATGGATCCACACCAATCCGGACGTGCTGATCCTGGATGAGCCCACCCGCGGCATCGACGTCGGTGCCAAGTATGAGATTTACACCATCATCAACGAGCTGGCCGACCAGGGGAAGGCGATCATTGTGATCTCCTCCGAGCTGCCGGAACTGCTGGGGATCTGCGACCGCATCTACACCCTCGCCGAGGGCCGCATCACCGCGGACGTCCCGCGGGAGAAGGCCAGCGCCGAATACCTCATGCAGTACATGACCCGTGATGCCAGGACTCCTGCCGCCGCGACAGACAAGGAACGCCAATGAGCACTCTCACCGACCAGGGTCCGTCCACCGGCGCTCCCGCGCCGAAGACCAACCCGACAGGAATCGTCGGCTCTGCCCTGAACTACCTCACCGGGCAGCTGCGCCAGGTGGGACTGTTCATCGCACTGATCGCGATCATCATCTTTTTCCAGATCACCACCAACGGGATCACCCTGGCACCGATCAACGTGTCAAACCTGATCATCCAGAACAGCTACATCCTGATCCTCGCCGTCGGCATGGTGCTCGTGATCATTGCCGGGCACATTGACCTCTCGGTCGGCTCCGTGGTCGCCTTCACCGGCGCGGCCGCGGGCGTCATGATCACCCAGTGGGGGCTGCCCTGGTGGCTGGCCGCCGTCCTGTGCCTGGTCCTCGGCGCCGCCGTCGGAGCCTGGCAGGGGTTCTGGATCGCCTACTTCGGAATTCCGGCGTTCATCGTGACCCTGGCGGGCATGCTGACGTTCCGCGGACTGACGCAGATTGTGCTGCAGAACCGGCAGATCTCGCCGTTCCCGGATCAGTTCCGCGACCTGGGCAGCGGATTCCTTCCCGACCTCGGCGGAGGGACGAGTTTCCTGGAACCGCTGACAGTGATCATCGGAGTGCTTTCGGCCGCCGCCCTGGTGGGCTCGGGCATCCGGCAGCGGATGATCCGCCGCCGGCACCAGCTGGTCGACGAACCGATGCTCTGGTTCGCGGCCAAGCTCGTCCTGACCGCCGGCCTGATCCTGTTCATCACCTATCTGCTGGCCAGCTACCGCGGAACGCCCATCGTCCTGGTCATCCTGGGCCTGCTGACGGTCGGCTATGCCGCCGTCATGAACCGCAGCGTCTGGGGCCGCCACATCTACGCCATGGGCGGGAACCTGCACGCGGCGGAACTCTCCGGCATCAACACCAAGCGGACCACCTTCACCGTCTTCATCAACATGGGCGTCCTGGCCGCGCTGGCAGGGCTGGTCTTCACCGCGCAGCTGAACCTGGCCAGTCCCAAAGCGGGCGAGGGATTCGAGTTGGATGCCATCGCCGCAGTCTTCATCGGCGGAGCTGCCGTCACCGGCGGCATCGGCCGGGTGACCGGAGCCATCATCGGCGGTCTGATCATCGGAATCCTGAACAACGGCATGTCCATCATGGGCGTCGGCACCGAGTACCAGCAGCTGATCAAGGGGCTCGTCCTGCTGGCAGCCGTGGCGTTTGACGTCTTCAACAAGCGCCGCGGATCCTCCTTGATCACGTAGCAGGAGCACACACACATGTGGCCGGCACCCGCAGGGCGGGTGCCGGCCACAGGAATGTCAGCCCTGCTGGGAGGAGACCCTAGTGATGGGCCTTCACAGCCAGGACGGGGCAGTCGGCCTGGAGCAGCACGCGCTGCGCCGTGCTGCCCAGCAGCATCTTGCCGACCGGGGTGCGGCGGCGCAGCCCCAGGACAACCAGCTCGACTTCCGGCCCGGCGGCCGCCGCGAGGATCTCCTCGGCGGGATCGAAGTCGCCGACCGGGTGGACCAGCTCGTAGGCCGTTCCATCCGCGGTCAGCTCTGCTTCGAGCTGGGCAAGCGCCGCGTTATTGGCGTCCTCCTGCTCCTGATGGTGCAGTCCGTGACGGGGGAACGCCACGTTCACGATGACCAGCAGCGCTGCGCGGTCACTGGCCTCCCGGCGGGCGGCGTCCAGCGCCGCCGTCCCCTCGGGGGTGGGAAGAAATCCGACGACAATACTCATGGTGCTCCTGACCTAGGGATGGAAACGCGGGGCGGGGAAAAGGCTTAGCCCCGGAGTTCTTCGGCATCAGTAAAGCGGGTCTTCTTGGCGCGCACGGCCCGGTTCCAGAACCAGGTCAGCACCCACAGCAGCAGGCCCAGCAGCAGCATGAGGCCGGCAATCTGGTATTCGATCGGATCCTGCGCCCAGGGGCCCAGGAGGAAAGCGCAGGTGAAGACACCGACGTAGGGCAGGAAGCCGGGGGAGCGGAAATGCTTGCTCTCGTGCGGGGTGCGGCGCAGCACCAGGCAGGCGATGTTCACCACGGTGAACACAGCCAGCAGCAGCAGCGCCGTGGTCCCGCCCAGGGCGGTGACGGTTTCCTTGCCCATGAAGTTGGTGACGGTGATGATCAGGCCCAGCGCGATGGCGGTGGTGAAGATGATCGAAGCCCACGGCGTCCGCCGCCCGGGGAGCACCTTGGAAAGTGAACGGGGAAGCACATCCTGCTTCGCCATGCCGTACAGCAGGCGGCTGGCCATCAGCATGTTGATCAGGGCGGTGTTGGCCACGGCAAAAATGGACAGGAACGGATAGATGACGTCCACCGGCAGGTTGGGTGCCCCGGCACGCACGACCTCCAGAAGCGGGGTTGCGCTGGAGGAGAGCTGGCCCACGGGCACAATGGCGACGGCGGCAATGGACACCAGCAGATAGACAGCCAGCGTGATGCTTAGCCCGGTCAGCATGACCTTCGGGAAAATCTTGGCCGGATCCTTGGTTTCCTCAGCCATGTTGACCGAGTCCTCAAAGCCCACCATTGAGAAGAAGGCCAGCGATGTGGCGGCCGTGAGGGCCAGGAAGACGCTCTTGTTTCCTTCGGTTTCGAAGACCATGACGCGGGAGAAATCGACATTCCCCTGGCTCATTGCCCAGAATCCAATCAGGATGACAATCAGCAGACCGGTAAGTTCGATGATCGTCAGGACCACGTTGAACTTGATGCTCTCCCCGACTCCGCGCAGGTTGATCACGGCGAGGACCAGCATGAAGATGACGGCCACCCATGTGACTCCGGTCTGTCCCCAATCCAGGTCAAAGCCGACGATGAAGTTTTCGGCCAGGAACTTGGCGGCCGTCGAAGCTGAGGTAATTCCTGAGCTCAGCACGGCAAAGGTCACCAGGAAGGTGAGGAAATGAATGCCGAAGGCCTTGTGCGCATAGAGCGCGGCCCCGGCGGCCTGCGGAAATTTGGTCACCAGTTCCAGGTAGGACAGGGCGGTGATGGTGGCAACGGCGAAGGCGACCAGGATGGGTGCCCACGCGGCACCGCCGATTTCGCCGGCCACTTGGCCGGTAAGGGCATAGACTCCGGTGCCAAGAATGTCGCCGACGATGAAGAGCAGCAAAAGCTTGGTTCCCATCACCCGCTTCAGCTCGGGTTCCCCGGAGCCGATTTTTGTATCGCCCATGGCTGGTTTCCTGCTTTCTAAAGTATCTGCAATGCGGCACGAGGGCGTGTCCCGGAAATTCGGTCACGACCCGCTGCCCGGTATTCTCTGCGCTGTTAACAGGCAAAGCAATGTTACGGGACTTGACGCTCCTCCGCTTGCGCGGGACCCGGATGGCGCACGACGCGGACGGATCCAATGCGCCTGCGCTGGACGCTGAGCACCTCCAATTCGCATTCCGGTGCGGCGACAGTGTCTCCGGGACGGGCAATCCTGCCCAGCCGCGCCAGAATGTAGCCGCCGACGGTTTCGTACTGCCCTTCCGGAAGCGGGACGCCGGTCAGCCGCTCGAATTCCTGCAGGATCAGCGCTCCGTCCACCACCAGGTCGCCGCGCACCTGCCGGTGCCGGTCTTCGGGGTCCCGGAAGGTGTCGTATTCGTCGTAGATCTCCCCGACCAGTTCCTCCACAAGGTCCTCCAGGGTGACAATGCCGTCAGTGCCGCCGTATTCGTCGGCGACCACGGCAATATGGCTGCCGTTCCGGCGCATCCTGGACAGCGAGGGAACCACGGGTGCCGTACCGGGCAGGAACAGGATCGGCCGGACAATGTCACCGAGCCGGAGTGCCTCAGACTCCGGGAAACTGCCGCCGTCGCCGGTTTCCCGGAGGAGGTCGCGGACGTGGACGAAGCCGAGGACGTCGTCGGGGGACTCCCCAATGACCGGATAGCGCGAATAGGGCAGCGAGTGCACTGCCGCCCGGGCCTGGGCTACGGTCAGGTCGGCGGAGAGGAACTGCACCTGCGGCCGCGGACGCATCACCTCCTGGAGGAGCCGGTTTCCGGCGCCGAACACGTCGGAGAGAATCCGCCGGCTGTCCTCGGCCAGGACCGGACTCGCGGCGACCATGTCCCACAGCTCCTGCGACGTCACCGGCGGTGTCCTGACTTTGGGATCCCCGCCGAGGAGCCGGACCACGGTGTCAGTGGAGACCGACAGCAGCTTAATGACCGGGCGCATCACGACGGCGAAAGCGTTCAGGGGAGGTGCGAGCAGCCGGGTGAAACGCTCGGCATTCTGCATCGCGAGCCGCTTGGGCACCAGCTCCCCGAACACCAGGGACAAGTAGGCGACGGCGAGGGTCAGCAGGATGAAGGCGGTGGCATCCGCGGCGGCGGGCGGAAAGCCGAAGCTGCGGAGGGCGGGGGCCGCGGCCGGGGCCAGCGCGGAGGCACCGTAGGCCGCGGAGAAAAAGCCCGAGAGGGTGACACCAATTTGGATGGACGAGAGGAAGAGGTTTGGGTTGCGGGCAAGTTCCGCGATTCTCCGGCCGCCGGCACCCGATGCCTCAATGCGGCTGATTTGGCTCTCCCGCAGTGAAACCAGCGCCATCTCAGTGCCCGCGAAGATTCCTCCCAGCAGCACGAAGAACACCACCAGAAGCAGATTGAAGAGCGTGCCGCCATCCATGGTCAGAGCGTACCGGTGCGTCGACGCAGGGCACATGATTGACTCCTCGCGGAGTCGGGGAAAGATAATCGGAAGCAGTACGCGTCTTCCGACACGGCTGCGGCCGGTTTCAGGACCGACGGCAGTGCCTCCAACCGAAAGCGGTCGGCACCATGAGTACTGTCAATCACCCCGTGTCATCCTCCGGCTGGACCGATTGGATCCGCTTCGCCGGCGTCATCCTGCTGGTCCACGGGATTTTCAGCGCCAGCTGATGCTGGTGCCGGTCCAGCCCTGGTGGTCGCTGATCGTTATCGCGATCGACGTGTTGATCCTCTACGCGCTTGTTGCCCACGGCAGCGAGCGCGGAGCGCCTGCGCAGCGATAGCTCCCGAACCGCTACCCCGCCAGCTGCAGCACGTTCCAGGCCACCAGGGACAGTCCGAGGACCAATGCCGTGACGGCAGTAATCGTGTGGCCATGGGCCTGCATCCAGGCATACAGGGTGGAAAGGTGGCCCTGGGCCGTGTCGGGGGAGCGCAGCCAGATTCCGATCGGGACGACGACGGCGGACTGTGCCACCGCTGCGTACGCAAGGACCGTGCGCAGCTTGTCCAGCCTTCCTTTGCCGGCCCGCGGCTTCCGCTGGACCAGATACGCCCCATAAACCGCGAGTCCGGCGCCAACCGCGATGCAGAGGACGGCGGGCACCGTCACCTGGTTCAGGCTGGGCCGTGCCGGCGGCAGGTGCAGCCCAACCGCTGACAGCCCAACCAGCACGATCGATCCGGCGAGGCTGCCGCACAGGAACGGCACCGCACCGCGCCGCGGCGTCGGTGAGAGCAGGATCATGACGGTGATGCTCACCGGCACCGAACTCACCGCGCCCGCCAGAGTCACGGACACCAGGCTGGTGATGAGGCTCAGTACGGTTCAGACGTTCCGCGGCGTCATGCCGCGGGTGCATCGCCGGGGCGCGGGCGGGCGGCTCCGCGCCGGGCACGCCGCCCTTCGCGGGTGCGCCGTGCACGGATATCCGCATCCTGCTGTTCGAGGAGAGGCTCAAGGTCCTTGTGGTCTCCCGTGACCGGACGCCACCACGCCAGCGACGGATCGGAATCCAGGAGCAGTGTTCGGGCCAGCAGCGTCAGCGGCACGGCAAGAATGGCTCCGACGGGACCCAGGACCACCGCCCAGAAAAGCACCGAGAGAAAGGTCAGCGTCTCGCTGAGGTTCACCGCGTTGCCCACATACTTCGGCTGCACGATGGACTGGATGACGCCGTTGATTCCGCCGTACACAATGACAACGGCAACTGCGGTTGCCCAGCCGCCGGTGAGGTAGCCAAAAAACAGCGGCGGAATGATGGCAATGAAGTATCTAATGTTGGGAATGTAGCTGCAGGTGAACGAGAGCAGCCCCCACAGCAGGGCCCCCGGAACCTGGAGGATCACGAGGACGAGCCAGTTGAACAACCCCTGGGCCACCCCCCCAGGACAGTGGTGGCGACCATGCAGCGGCGCACTCCGGAGGCGAAGCCCTCCAGTGCGGCAACCAGTGCCGGGCGGTGGTCCTTCAGATGGTTCAGCAGCGCCGGTGTCCGGGAACCGTCCACCGCCATCAGGATGAGCAGGGTGAGGACGATGAGCAGGGCCCCCGCCAGGTTGCTGAGAGATGGAGGCGCAGGCAGCGGCGATCTGCGGCGCGAACTGCGGCAGCAGCGCTGAAAACTGCGCCAGCGCCGCAATGAGTGCTCCGGCGAAACCGGCGAGCAGGATGAAGACGGCGGCGATGCTGCCTCCGGTCGCGATGCCCCGGGGAATTCCGTGTCCCTGCAGCCACCGCCGCACCGGATGAACGCACAGGGTGAGCACAAAAGCCAAAAATGCCGGCGTGAAGATGCCGCTGGCCGCTGCCAGGCCGAAGGCTGCAAGGGCCGCCGCCGAGCATGAGCAAGATCACGGCGCTGCGGGGAAAAACGGGGCGTGCGCCGGTGTCCGATGGCCCCGAAGCCATCGAGTCCTCCTTCGTTGGCTGGACGAAAGTCCAGGAGCCCCGGGGACCGGGCCAGAAGGGATGGGACAACAAAATACCCCCGGAATCCAGTGGATTCCGGGGGTATCAATTGTGCGCGGAGGGGGACTTGAACCCCCACCCTCGTTAGAGGACTAGCACCTCAAGCTAGCGCGTCTGCCATTCCGCCACCCGCGCTTGGGTGTTTTCCGCAAGGCCTTCAGTCGTTCAAAAGCTGCGGAAGCAACGGGAAAAACTCTAACACGGATTTGGACGCAACCGTAAATCGGCGCTGGTCAGGCCTCCGGGAACTAGGCTGGCAGCATTGCCTTCGAAGGAGAACCCATGTCTGAAACCACTGCGCGCGAGCGAACAGCCGAAGATGAAGTCACCCGGATCTGCCAGGAGCTCATCCGCTTTGATACCTCCAACTTTGGAGACGGATCCGGCCCGGGGGAGCGGTCCGCCGCCGAGTACACGGCCGGACTGATCGAAGAGGCGGGACTTCAGGCTGACCTGTTCGAATCAGCCCCCGGCCGCGCCTCGGTTGTCACGCGCATGGAGGGCACCGATTCGTCCCTTCCGGCGCTGGTGGTGCACGGCCATCTGGACGTGGTCCCGGCGCAGAAGCAGGACTGGTCGGTGGACCCGTTCAGCGGGGAAGAGCGGGACGGCCTGATCTGGGGCCGCGGCGCCGTCGACATGAAGGACATGGACGCCATGATCCTCTCCGTGATGCGCAGCATGGCCCGCACCGGAACCAAGCCGAAGCGGGACCTCATTTTCGCCTTCTTTGCCGATGAGGAAGCCGGCGGAAAGTACGGGGCCACCTGGGCGGTCGAAAACCGCCGCGAACTGTTTGACGGTGCCACCGAAGCGATTTCGGAAGTGGGCGGCTTCTCGGCAACGATCGGCGGCAAGCGCACCTACCTGCTGCAGACCGCCGAGAAGGGCATCTCCTGGCTGCGGCTGGTCGCCCACGGGCGCGCCGGGCACGGTTCGCAGATCAACACCGACAACGCGGTGACCCGGCTGGCCCGCGCCGTGGCCACGATCGGAGAGTACCCCTGGCCCATTGAGCTCACCGACACCACCCGGGCCTTTTTGGACGGCGTCACCGAGCTCACCGGCGTCGAGTTCGATCCTGACAACCCGGAGAAGCTGCTGGCCGAGCTGGGCACCGTGGCCCGTTTCGTGGGCGCCACGCTGCAGAACACTGCCAATCCCTCTGTCCTGAAGGCCGGCTACAAGCACAACGTCATTCCGGGAACCGCCGAAGCCCTGATCGACGTGCGCACCCTGCCCGGGCAGGAAGAGCAGGTCCTGGCCATCATCAAGGACCTCGCCGGACCCGGAGTCGACGTCAACTACGAACACAAGGACGTCTCTCTCGAGGTGCCGTTCAAGGGCAACCTCGTGGATTCGATGATCGGCGCGCTGCAGGCCGAGGACCCGGGAGCGCCCGTCCTGCCCTACACGCTTTCCGGCGGCACCGACAACAAGTCCCTGAGCCGCCTGGGCATCACCGGCTACGGGTTCGCCCCGCTGCGCCTGCCCGAGGACCTGGACTTCACCGGCATGTTCCACGGCGTGGACGAGCGCGTTCCGGTGGATTCCCTGAAATTCGGCACGCGGGTGCTGTCCCGCCTGCTCACCAGCTACTAGGAGCCGCCCCGTGAACGTCACCGACATCCTGACCCCGGAACTCCTGGACCGCCTGCGCAGCCGGGCCGCCGGCTACGACCGGGACAACAGCTTCTTCACGGAAGACCTCGAGGACCTGCGCGCCGCCGGCTACCTGGCCCTCTTTTCCCCGCGGGAGGCGGGCGGCGCGGGGTTCAGCATTCCCGAGGTGGTGCAGGCCCAGCGCCTGCTGGCCACGGCTGCTCCGGCCACCGCGCTGGCGGTCAACATGCACCAGGTCTGGTGCGGAGTGGCGCACCTGCTGTCGCTGCGCGGGGATGATTCCCTGTCCTTCGTGCTCGAGGACGCGGTCAAGGGGGAGCTGTATGCCTTCGGCGTCTCCGAGCCGGGGAACGCCGCGGTGCTCTTTGACTCCTTCACGGCAGCGCGGCCGCAGGGGGACGGCTCCTATGCGTTCACCGGGACCAAGATTTTCACCAGCCTCTCCCCGGCGTGGACCCGGCTCGGCATTTTCGGCCGGGACGATTCCGATCCGGACGAACCCCGGCTGGTCTTCGGCTTCGCTCCGCGGGGCACCGCGGGCATCACCATCAAAGACGACTGGAACACCATGGGCATGCGCGCCAGCCAGTCCTGCACCACCGTCCTGGACAACGCGGTGCTGACCGCTGATCAGCTGGTCCGCACCACGCCGGTGGGCCCGCACGCCGACGCCTTCGTGTTCGGCATCTTCAGCCTGTTCGAGACGCTGCTCTCGGCGGTCTACACCGGAGTGGGGGACCGCGCCGTCGACCTGGCGGTGGCGGCGGCGCAGGAGCGGACGACGGCGGGCGGCGGTCCCGCCGCCCATGACCCGTTCACCCGCTGGAAAGTGGCCGATGCAGCGATCCGGATGGACGGCATCCATCCGCAGCTGGAAGCCATTGCGCGTGACCTCGAAGCCGGCACCGACCACGGCAGCCTCTGGTTTCCCCGGCTGTCCTCGCTGAAGTACCGTGCCACCGAAACCGCCCGTTCCGTCGTCGAAACGGCCGTGCGGGTGTCAGGGGGCCGAAGCTACTCACGCGGGGCGGAGCTGGAACGCCTGTATCGGGACGTCCTGGCCGGGATGTTCCACCCGTCCAGCGAAGACTCGGTCCACAACTCGGTTGCGAATGCCTGGCTGGGGCCGGTTCCCGGGGATTCCTGAGCCGGACTGTGCTTCCTGACCGGACCGGTGCTTCCTGAGTCGGCCGGTGCAGGCCGGTGCACAAGGCTCAGGCGGTGCGCTGAACCCGCATCACGCGCCGGCGGAGCCAGAAGCGCCGGGCGCCGCCGCGGTAAATGCAACTGCGGTGCAGCTCCCACTTGCCGTACTCCGCATGCCCACTGATCACCCTGCGGGCCTCGGCCACTGAATCTCCGGGGTTCACCGACACCACGAGGTACTCATAGTCCCGGAAGTTCTCGTCTGGCCGCTGCACGCCGGGCCGAAGAATTTGTTCTCGCATATCCCTCCAATTTTGCCTTCTTTACCGCTAACGTCTAGGGCATGAGCATAGATCCGCACGTGGCGCTCCAATCCCTGATGGCCGCCCTCGAAGAGCATCTGACGGCTGCTTCCCAGCGCCGCGGGGACAAGGATCCGATGGTGGAGACAGCATATCTGGCGGTGGCGGATGCCTTCGAAGTCTATGAGGAGGTCCTCTACGACGCGTACGGCGAGGTCACGCCGCTGGAGATCTATGAGGACGACGACGATGAGTTTGACGGCTCCTTTGCCGACGACGGGGAGGGAGCCGAAGAGCGGTCCTCCGGAGTCCAGCCCGGGCAATAGCTCCGGGCGCCCGGTCGGGAAATCCTGCCGCTGCGGAGCATGACATGGAACTCACCGGCGGGACGCCCCGAGGGCTGCGCGCGGACAGGTGCGGGTCGTGGCTTAGAGTTCTATCTTGTGAATTGGTTTGAAGCGCTCTTCCTCGGTCTCATTCAGGGCTTGACTGAATTTCTCCCCATCTCCTCCAGCGCCCATCTGCGAATAGTGGGTGAACTGCTGCCCGGCGCCCAGGATCCGGGCGCGGCGTTCACCGCCATCACGCAGCTGGGCACGGAAACGGCAGTGGCGGTCTATTTCTGGAAAGACATCGTCCGCATCATTAAGGCGTGGTTTGGTTCGCTGGCCGGCCGCGTTCCGCGCACCGACCCCGATGCCCGCATGGGGTGGCTGATCATCATCGGCACGCTGCCCATCGTGGTCCTGGGCCTGCTGTTCCAGGACCAGATCGAAAGCACCTTCCGCAGCCTCTGGATCGTGGCGACCATGCTGATCGTGTTCGGCATCATCCTCGCCGTGGCGGACGCCGTCGGCAAGCAGCAGCGCAAGCTGGACCAGCTCACCTACAAGCACGGCATCCTGTACGGCTTCGCGCAGGCGCTGGCCCTGATTCCGGGCGTCAGCCGCTCCGGCGGCACGATCACGGCAGGGCTGTTCATGGGCTACACCCGTGAGGCAGCCGCCCGTTATGCCTTCCTGCTGGCCATCCCCGCGGTCTTCGGCAGCGGCATCTTCCAGCTGGTGAAGTCCTTGGACGAACCGATGGTCTACGGCGGCTGGGAAACCGCCGGCGCCACTCTGGTCGCGTTCATCGTGGGCTTCATCATCATCGGCTGGTTCCTGCGGTATGTTTCCACCCGCGGCTACAGCCTCTTTGTCTGGTATCGCATCCTTCTCGGCGTCGTGATTTATATCCTGCTGGGACTCGGCGTGCTGAACGCCTAGCAACGGAAAGTAGAGTTGAACCTGTGATCGCGTGGAAAAGCTCCCCCCTGCCCGTCCTGCCCGGAACCTCCCCGGACGTCGCCCTCTACGACACCGCCCTGCACCGGACAGTGCCCGTGCGCCCGGGAGGTGAAGCCAGCCTCTACGTCTGCGGAATCACTCCCTACGACGCCACGCACATGGGACATGCCTCAACCTATGTGGCCTTCGACCTGCTGAACCGGCAGTGGCGGGACTCCGGGAACAGCGTCCGCTACGTGCAGAACGTGACCGATGTGGACGATCCGCTGCTGGAGCGGGCGACCGCCAGGGGTCTGGACTGGCGCGCCCTGGCGCAGGAGCAGACACAGCTCTTCCGCGACGACATGGAAGCCCTGAATGTCCTCGCCCCGGACCACTACATCGGCGCCGTCGAGTCCATCGAGTGGATTGTGCCGGTGGTGGAAGACCTCCTCCGCCGCGGCCTCGCCTACCGGGTCCCGGCGGCGGGCAGTGAACCCGCCGGCGACGTCTATTTCTCCGTCGATGCGGCGTCGCGACTGGATCCCGAGGACCCCGACGCATGGCGGCTGGGCAGCGTCTCCGGGCTGACCGCCGACCAGATGCTGCCGCTCTTCGCCGAACGCGGCGGAGACCCGCTGCGCCCGGGCAAGCGCAACGCCCTGGATCCGCTGCTGTGGCGCGTCGAGCGTCCCGGCGAGCCGTTCTGGGACGGTGCGTCGCTGGGCTCCGGGCGGCCCGGCTGGCACATCGAATGTTCGGTCATCGCACAGCGTTTCCTGCCGGCGCCGTTCACGGTGCAGGCCGGCGGGTCCGACCTGGTCTTCCCGCATCATGAGATGAGCGCGGGCCATGCCTACGCCTGCACCGGCACACCGCTGGCACGCCACTATGCCCACGCCGGAATGGTCGGCCTGGACGGCGCAAAGATGAGCAAGTCACTGGGCAACCTGGTCCTGGTCTCCTCGCTGCGGACCTCCGGCACTGATCCTGCGGCGATCCGTGCCGTGCTGCTGAGCCATCACTACCGCACCGACTGGTTCTGGACCGGGGAGCAGCTGACCGCCGCCGAGCAGCGGTTGTCCCGCTGGCGGTGTGCCCTGCCTCTGACCGGATACGCACAGGCCGAGGAGATGCTCGCCGGTGTGCGGGCCGCGCTGGCCCGTGACCTGGATGCCCCTGCCGCCCTGGCAGCAGTCGACGCCTGGGCCGCTTCGGCCTTGGAAACTCCGGCCGAGGACCGCAGCGACGACGCAGCTGTCCTGGCCGGATCGGCCGTTGATGCGCTGCTGGGGATTCGGCTCTAGTCCCGCCGGCGGCGTTTGAGGTACCGCTCAAACTCGCGGGCGATCGACTCTCCGCTGGCTTCCGGCAGGTCGGCGGTGTCCTTGGCCTCCTCCAGTTGCCGCACGTAGGCGGCAATTTCCGGATCGTCGGTGGCCAGTTCGTCGACGCCGCGTTCCCAGGCCTCCGCCTCATCCGTCAGCAGCCTGGTGTCCAGCGGCGCCTGCAGCAGCTCCTCGAGGCGGTGCAGCAGCGACAACTGCGCCTTCGGTGAGGGGGAGTGGCCCACATAGTGCGGCACGGCCGCCCACATCGACACGGCGGGGATGTCGGCCAGCCCGGCCATTTCCGCGAGGACCCCCACGATGCCGATCGGCCCCTCGTAGTGCGAGGATTCCACCTTCAGGTCCTCGCGCAGGTCGGAGTCCTCGCAGGTGACCGTGACGGGAATGGGACGGGTGTGCGGCACGTCGGCGAGCAGTGCGCCGGCCAGCACGATGCAGTCAACACCGAGTTCCTTGGCCAGGGCAATCAGTTCGGCGGTGTAGGCGCGCCACTTATAGGACGGCTCGACGCCCGACACGAAAATAATGTCCAGGTTGCTGTCCGGAACCTCGGCACGGGAAATGCGGGTGGTGGGCCACTTGATCCGCCGCTCACCGGACCCCAGCCGTTCAATGACGGGGCGGGTGAACTGGAAGTCGTAGTATTCGTCGGCGTTCAGGCTCCCGATCTTCTCGGCTTCCCAGAACATGCTCAGGTACTTCAGCGCGTCGCTGGCGGCCTCCCCGGCGTCGTTCCACCCTTCGAAGGCGGCCAGCATCACGGTGGTTCGCTCCTGGGAACCGCCAAAAAAATCCTGGAGACCAACGGGCGGGGTTTCTTCGGTATTGCTCACAGACTCACCCTATGCCCAGCACGTCGCGCTGTCAGGACCGGGCGGAGCGCTTCGCCGGGAGCGGGGTAAACCGGGGGTCCGGCCCGCCCAGTAGACTGGGATGCATGTCTTCCTCCGTCCAGGCCCCCCTGCAAACCGAACCCGCCCCCGGTCCGCTTCAGGCGGTGCTGTGGGACATGGACGGAACCATCGTGGACACGGAGCCGTACTGGATCGCCGCGGAGAAGGACCTGGTGCACAGCTACGGCGGCTCGTGGACCGACTCTGACGCCGAGGCCATGGTTGGCCAGGCGCTGACCTTCAGCGCCGGACTCGTGCAGAACGCCGGCGTCCCGCTGAGCATCCGCGAGATCATCGACCGCCTCATCGGCCAGGTCACCGAGCAGGTCCGCCGCGAGGTTCCCTGGCGCCCCGGTGCCCGCGAACTCCTCGGCGAGCTGTCCGCCTCCGGCATTCCGTGCGTCCTGGTCACCATGTCCGAGGCCGTCCTGGCCGAGGAGATCTGCAGCCGGCTGCCCGCCGGCACGTTCTCCTTCCTGGTCACCGGCGACATGGTCCGGCAGGGAAAACCGCACCCCGAGCCGTATGAACTGGCCTTTAGCCGGCTGGCGGAACAGCTTCCGGACCTGGCCAAGGACCGCGTCGTGGCCATTGAAGACTCCTTCCCCGGAGTCACCTCCGCCCGCGCCGCCGGTCTTGTCACCCTGGGTGTTCCGCATTTCCTGCCGCTGCCTCCGGACGCCAGCCGGCATGAGTGGGAGACGCTGGCCGGGAAGACGGCGGCGGACCTGGCCTCCCTGCTGAGCACCGCCAACGCCGGGGCTGCCCGGTGAGCATCGGGCAGGGCGCCGGCACGCCCGCTCCGGTCCGGGACGGGATCCCGCTGGGCCGGATTGCCGGCGTCCCCGTGTACTTGGCCTATTCCTGGTTCATCATCGCGGCTTTGATCGTGGTCTTTTTCGGGCCGCTGGTCGGCCGGAGCTTCCCGTTCCTGGGGGCCGGCGCCTACGCCGTCGCCCTCGGCTACGCGATCCTGCTCCTGGTCTCCGTCCTCATCCATGAGCTGGCCCACGCCCTGACGGCCAAAGCGTACCGCTGGCCGACGGCGAAGATCGTCCTGACGTTGTGGGGCGGCCACACCCAGTTTGGGCAGGTCCGATCCACCCCCGGCCCGTCGCTGCTGGTTGCGCTGGCCGGTCCCGCAGCGAATTTCCTGCTCGCCGGGGCCGGCTGGCTGCTCCTCCTCGCGGCTCCGCTTCCTCCGGTGGCAGCGCTGCTGACGGAGATTCTGATCTGGGCCAACCTGCTGGTGGCCATCTTCAACATCCTGCCCGGGCTTCCGCTGGACGGCGGGCGCATCGTTGAATCAGCCGTGTGGAAAGCCACCGGATCCCAGGACAGGGGCACAGTGGCAGCCGGTTACGCCGGACGCATCATCGCCCTGGCCCTGGCCGCCGCCGTCATCCTGCCGCCGTACCTGCGGCAGGAAAGCCCCGATCTGCAGGTGGTCCTGCTCACTGCCGTGGTCTCGGGATTCCTCTGGATGGGAGCCGGCGCCAGCATCAGCAATGCCCGTGTGCGGCTGCGGCTGCCCTCCATCAGCGCCGCCGCCCTGATGACTCCGGCAGTCTCCGTTCCGGCGGCCTCTCCCGTGGCCGGGGCCCGGGAACTGCTTGCCGGCCGTCCCGGCACCGCCCTGGTGATCACCGCACCGACCGGACAGCCCTGGGCCATTGCGGACCAGGACGCGCTGGCGCAGGTGCCGGAGCAGCTGGCCATGTCCACCCAGATCGACGCCGTCGCCCGGCCACTGGGACCCGGCGCCTATGTTCCTGCCGCCGCCGCGGGTTCTGAACTGGTGGACTATCTCGCTAAACTTCAGGGCAGCGAGTATGCAGTTATCGACCGGGACGGCGGGGTGGTGGGACTCCTGACCCAGGCAGCTGTCCTGAACGCCATCTCGGCCAAGCCGAACCGGCCCCGCAGCTCCTGAGGCACTCCCGCACCGGCATCCCGGCCCCGTCTTCCCCGTTGACCCGGGGACCCGGACGCCGGCGCTGCCGGCGGAGCGCCCGCTCCACCCCTCGAACTTCACCCCCACCACCGCGCACCACCTAGATCCAAAGGAACGTTACCCATGAACTCGGAGACCCCGGGCCAGACAGCCGCTACAGCTCCCCACGGCGCCGACCACCGCAGGGGACCGCTGCGTCCGGGGGAGCGCGTCCAGCTCACCGACGAAAAGGGCCGGCACAACACCATCACCCTGACCGAAGGCGGCGCCTTCCACACGCACCGCGGATTCCTGCCGCATGACACGATGATCGGTGTTCCCGAAGGCACCATCGTCACGAACACCACCGGCCAGCAGTACCAGGTGCTGCGGCCGCTGCTGTCTGACTTCGTGCTGTCGATGCCGCGAGGCGCCGCCGTCGTCTACCCCAAGGACGCCGGCCAGATTGTCACGATGGCAGACATCTACCCGGGTGCGCGCGTCGTCGAAGCCGGCGTCGGCTCGGGTGCGCTGAGCATCTCGCTGCTGCGCGCCGTCGGTGACTCCGGCTCCCTGCATTCGTTTGAGCGCCGGGAAGAATTCGCTGACATCGCCCGCGGCAACGTGGAAACCTTCTTCGGTGGCCCGCACCCGGCCTGGAACATCACGCTGGGAGACTTCCAGGAGGAGGTCGTCCGCACCGAAGCGCCCGGCAGCGTGGACCGGGTGGTCCTGGACATGCTGGCGCCGTGGGAATGCACCGACGCGGTGGCCACCGTCCTGGCTCCCGGCGGCGTGTGGATTTCCTATGTGGCAACCGTCACCCAGCTGTCCCGCACGGCGGAGGCCATCCGCGCCGACGGCCGGTTCACCGAACCCGACGGCTGGGAATCCATGGTCCGCGGCTGGCATCTGGAGGGCCTGGCCGTCCGGCCCGACCACCGCATGGTGGCCCACACCGGATTCCTGCTCACCGCCCGCCGCCTCGCCGAAGGCGCCACCGGACTGGTGGCCAAGCGCCGCGCCTCGAAGACCAACTTCAGCGAAGAGGACCTGAACGCGTGGACCCCTGCCGCCGTGGGAGAGCGCGAAGTCTCCGCCCACAAGCTGCGCCGGGCCGCCAAGGACGCCAGTTCGAAGATCCAGCGCGGCGCTCTGGAGAACGCCGAAAAGTACAACGCGGATAAGGACGGTACGCCGGAAATCCCCTAGCCGCAATCGGGTCGGCGGATAACTGACGGCCGACAAAGACAAGAGGTTGCAACCCGTGTGTTGCCTGCGCTGCTGGGCTATCGTCAAAGCTAGAGACCCTGCGCAACGTGAAGGTGGTCGCAACCATGGCTGAAGCAGAGAACACCATCGATTCCGGGGCCGACGATCCGCGGAATTATTTCCGCGGGCCCGGCGTGCAAGGCGCCGAGTCCCCGCAGCTGAACGTGCTGCGGGACAAGCTGCGGAACGTGGACCGGCAGCTGGCGGCACTGACACACAACAACGCCCGGCTGGTGGCGATGCTGGAGACGGCGAAGGCGGAGATCATCCGCCTCAAGGACGCCCTCGAAAAGGAGGGCGCCACGCCCTTCAGCTTCGCCACCGTCATCGCGGTGAACCACCGGGTTCCCGCCAGCAGCGGCAGGACGACCACCGCAGCCGTCCAGGACAACCTGGACATTGTGCAGTCCGGCCGGAAACTGCGGGTGTCGGTCAGTCCGCTGCTGGACATGAACCAAATAGTTCCAGGCCAGGAAGTGCTCCTGAACGAATCCCTGGTGGCCGTGGCTTCGCTGGGTTTCGAGCGCAGCGGCGAGCTGTTCACCGTGAAGGAGCTCCTGGGCAGCGACCGGTGCCTGGTGATCGGACGGGCCGACGACGAACGCGTGGTCCGGCTCAACGGGCCCCTGGAGGCCGAAAAGGTGCGGGTCGGCGACGCCCTGACGGTCGACACCCGGATCGGCTACGCGCTGGAGAAGATCCCGCGCAGCGAGGTCGAGAACCTCGTCCTGGAGGAGGTTCCGGACATCTCCTACTCCGACATCGGCGGGCTCGGCCCGCAGATCGAGCAGATCCGCGACGCCGTTGAACTGCCGTTCCTGCACCCGGACCTGTACCGGGAACACGGGCTGAAGGCGCCGAAGGGCATCCTGCTCTACGGCCCTCCCGGCTGCGGCAAGACCCTGATCGCCAAGGCGGTGGCGCACTCCCTGGCGGCCCGCGTCATGGAGCAGACGGGCACCCTGGGAACCCGCAGCTACTTCCTGAACATCAAGGGCCCCGAGCTGCTGGACAAGTACGTGGGGGAGACGGAGCGGCACATCCGCCTGATCTTCGCCCGGGCCCGGGAAAAGGCCTCCGGCGGCAGCCCCGTGGTGGTGTTCTTCGACGAGATGGACTCCCTTTTTCGCACGCGCGGCACCGGCATCTCTTCCGACGTCGAAACGACCATCGTCCCCCAGCTGCTCTCGGAGATCGACGGCGTGGAGAAGCTGGAGAACGTCATCGTCATCGGTGCCTCCAACCGCGAGGACATGATCGATCCGGCGATCCTGCGGCCGGGCCGCCTCGACGTGAAGATCAAGATCCTGCGCCCCGACGCCGAAGGGGCGGCCGAGATCTTCGCCAAGTACCTCACTTCCAATCTGCCCCTGCACCGCGAGGACCTCGCGGAAAACGGCTACGATCCGGAGGTGACCGTCCGGGAGATGATCCGGCGGACCGTGGAAAAGATGTACGCCGAGGACAAGTCCAACGAGTACTTGGAAGTCACCTACGCCAACGGCGACACGGAAATGCTCTACTTCAAGGATTTCAACTCCGGAGCGGTGATCCAGAACGTGGTGGACCGGGCCAAGAAGTACGCCATCAAGGATCTGCTGACCCTGCACCAACGCGGCCTGCGGATCGACCACCTCATGCGGGCGGTGGTGGACGAGTTCCGGGAGCACGAAGACATGCCCAACACCACCAATCCGGACGACTGGGCACGCATTTCGGGCAAGAAAGGCGAGCGCATCACGTACATCCGCACGATCATCCAGGGCAAGGCGGGACAGGAACCCGGACGCACCATCGAAACCGCCGCCAACCCCGGACAGTATCTGTGAGTGTTCGCCGTGTCATGGGCACGGAAACCGAATACGGCGTGTTGGCGCCGGCCCTGCCGGCAGCCAACGCAACGGTCCTGTCCAGCCAGATCATCAACGCCTATGCCGCCACCCGGCGCAGCGGCATGGGCAACCTGTCCGGAACCCGCTGGGACTACACCGACGAAGCGCCGCTGAACGACGCCCGCGGATTCACGGTGCCCCGCACGGCAGCTGATCCGACCCAGCTCACGGACGCGCCTCCGGTCCTCGACGCGGAGCAGATCGCCATGGAGGGCGGCGGCCCCGCTGCCCTCTACGGGGAGCAGTCCACGGAGAACCCCGTCCTGATGAACATGGTGCTCTCCAACGGGGCCCGGCTGTACGTCGACCACGCCCATCCGGAATACTCCTCGCCGGAGGTGACGACCCCGCGCGACGCGGTGCTGTGGGACAAAGCCGGCGACGCCGTCGTGCTGGCGGCGATGCGGCACATAGCCGCGGCGCCGGGCTTCTCCCCGGTGAATCTGTACAAGAACAACACCGACAGCAAAGGCGCCTCCTACGGCTCGCACGAGAACTACCTGGTGCCGCGCAGCGTTCCGTTTTCCGATTTGGTCCAGGGCCTGGTGCCCTTCTTCGTCAGCCGGCAGGTCCTTGTCGGCTCCGGCCGGGTGGGAATGGGCACCAACAACCAGCGCCAGGGCTATCAGCTGAGCCAGCGGGCCGATTTCTTCGAAGCCGAGGTCGGCCTGGAGACCACCATCCGGCGGCCCATCGTGAACACCCGCGACGAACCCCACGCGGTGGCGGAAAAATACCGGCGGCTGCACGTCATCATCGGCGACGCCAACCTCAGCGAGGTTTCGGCGCTGCTGAAGGTGGGCACCACCTCCATTGTGCTGTCCATGATCGAGGCGGGCACCGGGCCCGGGGTGGAGCTGCGGGATCCGGTGGGATCCCTGCAGGCCATCAGCCACGACCCCACGCTGCAGCAGCTGGTGGAGCTGAAGGACGGACGGATGATCACCGGCCTGGACCTGCAGGAGATCTATCTGGAGGCCGCCGCCCGGCACTGCCGCAGCCGCGGAGCCGACGCCGCCACCGAAGACATCCTCACCCGCTGGACCTCGCTGGTGGGGGTCCTGAAACGCGATCCGCTGGAAGCCGCCTCTTCCGTGGACTGGGTGGCCAAACTCCGGCTGCTGCAGGCCTACCGGGACCGTGACGGCCTGGCCTGGTCCGACGCCCGGCTGCACCTGGTGGACCTGCAGTACTCCGACATGCGGCCGGAGAAGGGGCTCTACTACCGGCTGGCCGCCCGCGGCCAGATGGAGCGGATCCTGACCGACGAGGAAATTGCCCGCGCCGTCACCGAACCGCCGGATGACACCCGCGCCTATTTCCGCGGCAAGTGCGTCAGCCGCTTTCCGAACCAGGTGGTGGGGGCGAGCTGGGATTCCATCATCTTTGAGCTGCCCTCGCACCGGCGGCTGCAGCGCATTCCGACCCGGGAACCGCTCCGGGGGACCCGGGCGCTGACGGAGGAGTTGTTCGAAGCTTCGTCCGATGCGGAGGATTTTGTCGCCAGACTCCTGACCGGTCCCGAACATAGCGTGGCACCATAGGACTAGCAGGGCAGCGTCAGGACCTGGCAGGATCCGCCAGGACCAGTAAAAGGGCCGGAATCCGGCCGGGAAAGGCAATGATCATGGCAACCCAGGACCGCAAGAGCACCGGAGCCCGCACCGAAGAGGAGCTGGAGGAGACGCCCCCGCCGACAGCCGAACCGGAAGCGGCGGCCACCGCCCAGACCGAAGGCGTGGACGACCTTTTGGACGAAATCGACGGCGTGCTGGAAAACAACGCCGAGGAATTTGTCCGGGGATTCATCCAAAAGGGCGGACAGTAGCGGATGACCTACCGGGATCCCGCAGCAGAGGTAAACGGGGCGGCCCCGCCGTCCTTCAGCGACCATTTGGCCCGGCACCACCCCGACCTGCTGCCGTCAGCCCGCCGGCTGGGCACCGCCCCGGCCGGATCGGCGTCGGCGGCGGCACCGCAGGCCACCACCATCGTTTCGCTCACCTACGCCGGCGGCGTGCTGATGGCCGGCGACCGGCGCGCCACCATGGGCAACATGATCGCCAGCCGGCACATCAAGAAGGTCTTTCCGGCGGACAACTACTCGGTGGTGGGCATCGCCGGCACCGCAGGGCTTGCCCTGGACATGATCCGGCTGTTTCAGGTGGAACTGGAGCACTACGACAAGATCGAGGGCACCCCCATGAGCCTGGACGGCAAGTCCAACCGGCTCGCCGCAATGGTGCGGTCGAATCTGCCCCTGGCCCTGCAGGGCCTGGCCGTGGTCCCGCTGTTCGCCGGTTACGACACCGAGCGCCACGTCGGCAGGCTCTTCTCCTATGACGTCACCGGGGGCCGGTACGAGGAATATGAACACCACAGCGTGGGCTCCGGCTCGGTGTTCGCCCGCGGCGCCCTCAAGAAGCTCTGGCGTCCGGGGCTGGACGAGGAACAGGCAGTCGCCGTCGCCATCGAATCGCTCTACGACGCAGCCGACGACGACTCCGCCACCGGGGGACCGGATCTGGTCCGTCAGCTGTGGCCGGTGGTCTACGTGGTCAACAGTGCCGGAAACCGGGAAATCCCGGAGCGGGAACTGCAACTGATGGCGCGGGAGCTTGTTGACCGCCGCTCCGTCGCCGGACGGGAGAGCTGACCATGACGCAGCAGTTCTACGTCTCCCCCGAACAGCTGATGAAGGACCGGGCGGACTTCGCCCGGAAAGGGATCGCCAGGGGCCGGTCGGTGGTGGTGCTCACCTGCCGCGACGGAATCGCCCTCGTGGCCGAGAACCCCTCGCCGTCACTGCACAAGCTCGGCGAAATCTACGACCGGATCGGCTTCGCCGCCGTGGGCAAGTACAACGAGTTCGAGAGCCTTCGGCAGGCCGGTGTCCGGTACGCCGATGTCCGCGGCTACTCCTACTCCCGTGAGGACGTCTCCGCCCGCGGCCTGGCCAGCGTCTATGCCCAAAGCCTGGGGTCGGTTTTCACCACCGAGGGCAAACCCTTCGAGGTGGAACTGGCTGTTGCCGAGGTGGGGACCGAGCCCTATGAGGACCACCTGTACCGGCTGACGTTCGACGGTTCCATCGCTGACGAAAGCAACTTCGTGGTCATGGGCGGCCAGGCGGAAGTGGTTCGCGAGGCCCTGGCCCGGACCTGGAACCAGGACACCGGCTTTCCCGAGGCCGTCCGCACAGCGGTCGCCGCCCTCTCCGCCACCCGCAGCCCCGCCGGTCCGGCGGCCGGCGAGGCAGCGCCCAACGGCAACGGATCCGCGCCGTCCGGCTACGGCGGCGGTGAGGCCGTGCCGCCGGAACCCGACCGGCTCGGCGCCGGCCTGCTGGAAGTGGCATTTTTGGACCGTTCCCCGCTCTCCTCCCGGGGCACCGTCCGGGCATTCAGGCGAATCAACACAGTGGAGCTGGACCGCTTGCTGGCCGGCCCGGAGGGAGACTGATGGACCGCAGGATTTTTGGGATTGAAACTGAATTCGGAATCGCATACTCCGGTCCGGACTCCCGCCCGCTGTCGCCGGAAGAGGTGGCCCGCTACCTGTTTCGGAAAGTCGTCAGCTGGGGGCGGTCCTCCAACGTCTTCCTGACCAACGGATCCCGTCTTTATCTGGATGTGGGGTCCCATCCGGAGTACGCGACGGCGGAGTGCGATGACCTGGCGCAGCTCGTGGCCCACGACCGGGCCGGCGAACTGATCCTCGACGACCTGGTGGAGGAAGCCGAGGACCGGCTGCGGGCCGAGGGGTTCAACGGCAGCGTCTACCTGTTCAAGAACAACACCGATTCCGCCGGGAACTCCTACGGCAGCCACGAAAACTACCTCATCCCGCGGCGGCTGGAGTTCTCCCGCCTGGCGGACATCCTGATCCCGTTCCTCGTGACCCGCCAGTTGCTGGTGGGTGCGGGCAAGGTGCTGAAGACCCAGTCCGGTTCGCTGTACGCCTTTTCCCAGCGGGCCGACCACATTTGGGAAGGGGTGTCCTCGGCCACCACCCGGTCACGGCCGATCATCAACACCCGGGACGAGCCCCACGCCGACGCCGAGCACTACCGCCGGCTGCATGTGATCGCCGGGGACTCCAACATGTCCGAGACCACCACCCTGCTCAAGGTGGGTTCCGTGGACCTGATGCTCCGCCTCATCGAGTCCGGAGCGGTGCTGCGCGACCTGCGGCTGGAAAACCCGATCCGGAGCATCCGTGAAATCTCCCATGACCTGACGGGACAAATGCCCCTGAAGCTGGCCAACGGCACCACCATGACCGCGCTGGAGCTGCAGCGGGTCTATCTGGCCCGCGTCCAGGACTTCGTGGCGGCAAACGGTGCCCACAACCGGCACGTTGAACGCGTGCTGGACCTCTGGGAGCGGACCCTTGACGCCATTGAATCCGGAGACACCTCCGGCATCGACACCGAGATTGACTGGGCGATCAAGAAAAAGCTCGTGGACCGGTATGCCGAACGGCATTCGTTGGAACTGACCTCGCCGCGCCTGGCCCAGCTTGACCTGACCTACCATGACATTTCTCGCCGCCGCGGACTCTTCTACCTCCTCCAGGCCCGCGGGGAAACCGCCCGGGTGGTTGAAGACAGCGACGTCAAGGAGGCTGTGGACGTCCCGCCGCAGAGCACCCGGGCCAAACTCCGCGGGGACTTCGTGCGCCGGGCGAAGGCCGCCAACCGTGACTTCACCGTGGACTGGGTTCACCTGAAACTCAACGACCGGGCACAGCAGACCGTCCTGTGCAAGGACCCCTTTGCCGCCGTCGATGAACGGGTTGAAGCCCTGCTGGCGACGCTCTAGGAGCCCGCGGGCCGGGACCGGCTCCCGGCGGATTTCTCCGCTTTCACCCGCACCAAGGCAGCATTCAGGCAGAAACGCTACGCTGGACGGGACCGCCCGCTCCCGTTACCCCTGGCACGACCCGGGGACACTGCGGGCCCACCTGTCCACCACTGAAAGAAGTACTGTGCGAAAAGTACTAGCCATAAGCTTGTCCTCCCTGCTCCTCATCTCGGCCTGCTCCGGCGGGGAAGCGACCGGTGCCGCGGGCAAATCCGCAGGCCAGGCCGGAGTTTTTGACTCCGTGAAGGTCAAGGTCGAGGATCAGGACACCGTACCCGAGGTGGAGTTCGATGCTCCGCTGGAGATCACCGAAAGTGCGGCGAAGATCGTCTACACCGGCGACGGCGACACCGTTGCCGAAGGCCAGAGCATCACCTTTAAGTTCGTGGCGCTGAACGCCGAAGACGGCAGTGTCCTCGGCGACACCTACGAGGATGCCGCGTCGGCGCTGCCCGTCAACGAGCAGCTGAAGGAACAGGACCCGGCGCTGTACGAGGTCCTGCTGGGCGCCAAGGTCGGCTCGCAGGTCGCCTATGCCTTCCCTGATGCCCAGGCCGCCGCCCAGTCGGAGGGTGCCGAAACCGAGCAGGCAGCCCAGCCCACCCAGGTGATGGTGCTGAGCATCCAGAGCACCCAGGACACCGTGGCCACGCTGTCGCCGGACGAGGCTGCGTCCCGCAAGGCCGAAGGCAACCTGCTGATGAGCCCTGAGGATGTCTCCGCGCTGGAAACCGACGGCAAGCTGCCCAAGGTCAGCTTCGGCGAGGACGGCGTTCCCGCCGTCGAAATCCCGGAGAACATGGAAGAGCCCGACAAGCTGATCGTCAAGGTCCTCGAAGAGGGCGAGGGCGCGGCTGTAGAAGAAACCGGCACCGTGAAGGTCGACTACCTCGGCGTTTCCCAGCGGGACGGCAGCACCTTCGACTCCAGTTACGAACGCGGCGAGCCGGCGGAGTTCCCGCTCGACGGCGTCATCCCCGGCTGGACCCACGGCCTGGCCGGCCAGAAGGCCGGCTCCAAGGTCCTGCTGGTCCTTCCGTCCGAGCTGGCCTACGGCGATCCCGCACCCAGCGGCAACCCGGCCGGACCGCTCGTATTTGTCGTGGACATCCAGGAAGTCAAGTAGCGTTAGAACCGAACACGACGTTTGACGCGGCACCGCCGCAGCAAGGAGCACCATGTCATTTGGAAAGCGTGAATACGACCGCCAGAAGCCGGAGATCGACTTCCCGGAGCACGAGGCTCCCACGGAGCTTCGCATCGAAGACATCGTGGTCGGCGACGGCCCCGAGGCCAAGCCCGGGGACACCGTCTCCACCCACTACGTGGGCGTTGCGTTCTCCACCGGTGAAGAGTTCGACGCATCGTGGAACCGCGGCACCCCGCTGGACTTCCGCGTGGGCGTGGGCCAGGTCATCGAGGGCTGGGACCAGGGCCTGCTGGGCATGAAGGTCGGCGGCCGCCGCCGACTCGAGATTCCCGCCCACATGGCCTACGGCGACAGCGGTGCCGGTTCGGCAGTTGCTCCCGGCGAATCGTTGATCTTCGTGGTTGACCTGCTGGGCGTCCGCTAACCCGGCACCCCGGCAGAACAGGCGGGTCCGCAGCTGCACTGCAGCAGCGGACCCGCCTTTTTCGCGTCTGCTCCCGGCGCTGTCCGCCGCGTCTGCGCTCCGCCGCCCGGCGCGGTAGATTGGCTTCCGTGCCCGCCAACAGAACCGAACGCCTCCTGACCCTGGTCATTGTCCTGCTGTCCACCCGCAGGGGTTTCACCAAGCACGAACTGTTCGACGAAATCGAGCTCTACGGCGAAGCGCCGTCCACCGCCGCCCGGGAAAAGCTCTTCGACCGTGACAAGGCCTTCCTGCGCGAACAGGGCATTCCCGTGGAGTCCTACAGCGAGGAAACGCTCTACGACCAGGACAACTCGGTGCGCCGGTACCGCATTCGAGCCGATGCCTACCGGCTTCCCGGCGTGCGGTTCAGCCCCGAGGAATCAGCCGTCCTGGCCCTGGCGGCAAGCATGTGGGAGCAGGCGTCGCTGGGCTCGGCAGCGGCACGGGCGCTGCGCAAGCTCCAAGCCCGCGGCGTGGTGGCCGACGGCGCCGCCGCGAGCCCCCTGCAGCCCCGGATCCGCACCAACGACCCAAACTTTGACACCGTCTGGAAAGCCACGACCACCCGCACGCCCATTTCCTTCGGCTACCGCCCGGCGGCACGCACCGGCAGCGCAGGAGGGAAGGCGAAACCGGGCCGGCGGCGGAGCACCCGCCGGCACGTGCAGCCGTGGGGGATGGGCAGCCGCTTCGGGCATTGGTACGTGGTCGGATGGGACCTGGACCGCGGAGCCGAGCGCTTTTTCCGGCTGTCCCGGATGACGACGCCGGTGGCCCTGGAAGCGGGCAGCTACGACGTTCCGGAGGACTTCGACATTGAGGCCTCACTGGCATCGCTGGACCGGGTGTTCGCCCCGGTCACGGCCGTGGTGGAAGCCCGGGAGGGTGCGGCTGCCGAGCTGCGGCTGCGCGCCGACGGACCGGCCCGGCCGGAAAGTGCGACGGGGGACAGGGCCGGGGACAGGGCCGGGGACCGCACGGGCTGGGACGTACTGTCGCTGACCGTCCCGGACCTGGACGCCCTGGCGGCCGACACGGCCGGGCTGGGGGCCAGCGCCGTCGCAGTGGAGCCGGCGGAATTCCGGCAGTCGGTCGCGGAGCTCCTGCGGCTGGCCCTGGCGGCCCAGCTCAAACCCGTGCCGGCCTTCACCCTTGTCCGCCGCACCCCGGCGCCCGCGTCCAGCTCGACGGCAGCTCAGAGCCACCTGACGCGCCTGCTTGACCTTGTGCCTTACATCCTGGGGAACCAGGGTGCGGACATGGAGCAGACGGCACAGCGCTTTGGCGTCAGCGCCGCCCAGCTGGCAAGCGACCTGAACCTGCTCTTCGTCAGCGGCCCCCGGCACTATCCCAACGGGCTGATGGACGTGAACTTCGAAAACGGCCAGATTTTCATCGACAACGCCCAGGACCTCTCCGAACCCGTCCGGCTGGGCATGGATGAGGCAGCCGCACTCATTGTCGGTCTCGAAACGCTCTCGTCCCTTCCGGGGGTCGGCAGCACCCCGGCATTGACCAGTGCCCTGGCCAAGCTCAGCGAGGCGGCCGGGGAATCGGGACGGGTCGGCACCGCCGTCGCCGCCCGGCTCACGGAACCCGAAGGCACCGCCGGCGTGCTGGACCAGCTGCAGCAGGCTATCACCGGCCGCCGGCAGCTGGAATTGCGTTATCTGGTGCCCAGCCGCGACGAGGTCACCGACCGCACAGTGGACCCGCGGCGGCTCTTCTCCGTCAACGACCGCTGGTACCTCGAGGCCTGGTGCCACCGTTCGGAAGGCGTGCGGAACTTCCGGGTGGACCGCATCCACAACGTTACGGATTCCGGTCCGGCCTCCTGGCAGGGCCCCGATCCGGACAGCACTCCGGCCGGCCTCTTCCGGCCCAGCGCCGAAGATGAGCTGGTGACCCTGCTGCTGGAGCCCGCAGCCAGCTGGGTGGAGAGCGCGTACGACGCCGGACGCCGGGCTGATCTCGCGCGCGGGCGCACCGCGGTGGAGCTCCGTGTCGGGAACACCCGGTGGATTCCCGGCTTCATCGCCCGGCAGGGAGGCAGTGTCGTGGTGGCCGCCCCCGAGTCTCTGCGCCGGGAGACGCAGGAGTGGCTCCGCGCTGCGCTGGCGAACTACGAACCGCCCGCTGACGGGGTTCCGGCGTCGAACGGCTGACTCCGCCGGCCCTCCTGCTGTGAGGCGCGCTGCGGCGATGCGTCCCGCAGCGGCTGCCCGCACTATGCTGGACTCATGCCTTGGTGGTCCTGGATTTTGATATGGGCGGCGCTCATCGTCGCCGCAGCCGCTTTTTACGCCCTCATCGGCTGGCGGATCTTCCGCAAGCTCATGGCGACATTGCGGGAAGCGGAGACTGCGGTCTCGTCGCTGGCAGTTTCAGCACCCGCCGCTGCGCCGCCTGCAGAGAAGTCTCCCGACGCTGAACTCGGGATTTTTGCGGATCCAATCCTGGTGAAGGTCCGCTACGAAGAAGGAAAAGAGGCGCGCCAGGCCGGCCGCCGGGAACGCCGGATCAGCCGGCGCCTGGCCAACGGGCAGCCCCGCGCCCTGCGGGACTTTCCAGGACTCTGACGTAAACTGTCTCAAAACGAAAGGACACCCGGCATGAACGGTATTCAAGGCTGGCACATTGTAATCCTGGTCGTTCTGGCCCTTCTGCTCTTCGGCGCACCCAAACTTCCCGGACTGGCCCGCAGCATGGGGCAGTCCCTGCGGATTTTCAAGTCCGAGGTCCGCCAGATGAAGGACGAAAACCCGTCCGATTCCACGCCCGAAGAGACGGTGGAGGGCCGGATCGTCACCAACCCGCCCGCCGGAGCATCCGGGGTCCAGACGCCGCCGGCGGCACCGCGTGCCTCCGGAACAACCGGGACAACCGGTCCGGATCAGCGCCCCGCGGGTAACCCGCCCACCGGCCTGTAACGGCCGTGGCGCTGACCAAAGGGCGCAATTCCAACCCTGAGGGTCGGATGGCCCTCAAGGAGCACCTGCGGGAAGCCCGCAACCGTCTGTTCAAGGCCGGCATTGCCGTGGTCCTCGGCACGGTTGCCGGGTTCTTCCTGTACATGCCGGTCTTTAATGCCCTGACCCGTCCGGTCCTGGACGTGGGCAACCAGGAGGGGCGCTTCGCCACGATCAACTTCGAGGGCGTGGCGACACCCTTTGACCAGATGATCCAGGTCTCGGTCTTTATCGGACTGCTGCTGTCCTGCCCGGTGTGGCTGTACCAGCTGTGGGCCTTCATTACCCCCGGGCTCAAGACCAAGGAACGGCGCATGACCCTCGGGTTCATGGCTGCCTCAGTGCCGCTGTTCCTGGGCGGCGTGTACCTGGCCTGGCTGCTTCTGCCCAGCGCCATTGAGGTGCTCACCGGCTTCACGCCCGAGGGCAGCGCCAACGTCATCACCGCTACGGTGTACCTGGCCTTCGTGATCCGCCTCCTGCTGGCCTTCGGCATCGCTTTCCTGATTCCGGTGGTGCTGGTGGGCCTGAACATGGCCGGCATCCTCCGGGGGAAAACGATCGTCAAGTACTGGCGCATCACTATCTTCCTGATCTGCGTCTTCGCTGCCATGGCAGCACCCGGCGGCGACGCCCTCACCATGTTCTACATGGCTGCGCCGCTGCTGGTGCTTTTCGCGGCCGCAGTGGGAATCTGCCTTGTCAACGACAGGCGCCGGGATCGCCGGAACGCGGCCCGCGAAGCGGCCGTCAGCGCAAGCGCCGACACCGCCACTCCGCTGGAGAACCTGTAAGGCGCTGCCGGCAGTGCGGTTCGGACTTTCAGCCCAAGGCGGAGCCCCGGGTCCGGACGCGCGGCCGGGGGCGGGCAGAGTCTAGGCTGGGAACATGACTTCCCCGTCGGAGCGGTACAGAGCCGCGAAACAACTCGCCGAACACTCCAAGACCAAGCTGGCGGTCTTCGAGCAGCAGCTCGGGTTTGACCTTGACCCTTTCCAGACGGATGCCTGCCGCTCCGTGGAGGCCGGCCGCGGCGTCCTGGTGGCCGCCCCCACCGGTGCGGGAAAGACCGTGGTGGGGGAGTTCGCCGTCTACATGGCCCTCGAGCGCGGGCTCAAGGCGTTTTATACGACACCCATCAAGGCCCTGAGCAACCAGAAGTACCTGGAGCTCTCGGCGTCCTACGGTGCGGAACGGGTTGGCCTGCTGACCGGCGACACCAGCATCAACCCGGACGCCGACGTCGTCGTCATGACCACCGAAGTGCTGCGGAACATGCTGTACTCCAACTCCGCCACCCTGGATGACCTGGGTTATGTCGTGATGGATGAAGTGCACTACCTTGCGGACCGCTTCCGCGGTGCCGTCTGGGAAGAAGTCATCATCCACCTCCGCTCGGACGTGCAGCTGGTCTCGCTGAGCGCAACGGTCTCGAACGCCGAGGAATTCGGGGCCTGGCTGGACACTGTCCGGGGCGACACCGACGTCGTGGTTTCCGAGCACCGTCCCGTCCCGCTCTGGCAGCATGTAATGGTGGGCCGGGACATCATGGACCTGTTTGAATCCGATGTGTCCTTCGACGAGGCAGCCGAACCCGAGCAGCCTGCCGGCGTGCAGGAACGCTACCGGGTGAATCCCGAGCTGCTGGAGCTGGCGCGCGCCGAGTCGCGCATCAACCAGCGCGGACACTGGGGCGGTTCACGCGGTTCCTCCCGCGGGGGACGCCGGGACGCACCGCGCCGCGGGCACGCCGGGCCGCCGACCACCCGGATCCCGAAGGCCTCGCGCCCGGCCGTCATAGCCCAGCTCGAGAAGCGGGGCCTGCTGCCGGCCATCACCTTCATCTTCTCCCGCAACGGCTGCGAAGGTGCCGTCCGGCAGTGCGTCGAATCCGGCCTCTGGCTCACCAACGAGTCCGAGCGCCTGGCCATCGCCCGCATCGTGGACGAGGCCAGCCAGGACATCCCCGAGGACGATCTGGAAGTCCTGGGCTTCTGGACTTGGCGGGAGGGCCTGATCCGCGGATTCGCCGCCCATCACGCCGGGATGCTGCCCACCTTCAAGGAAGTGGTGGAACGGCTCTTCACCGCCGGGCTGGTCCGCGCCGTCTTCGCCACTGAAACCCTGGCACTGGGAATCAACATGCCCGCGCGCACCGTGGTCCTGGAAAAATTGGACAAGTTCAACGGCGAGGCGCACGTGGACATCACGGCGGGGGAGTACACCCAGCTCACCGGCCGCGCCGGCCGCCGGGGCATCGACGTCGAGGGCCACGCCGTGGTCCTGTGGCAGCCGGGCACCGATCCGGCCGCCGTCGCCGGTCTTGCCTCCCGGCGGACCTATCCGCTGAACTCCAGTTTCCGGCCCACGTACAACATGAGCATCAACCTCATGGCCCAGTTTGGCCGTGAGCGCTCCCGCGAGATCCTGGAGTCCTCCTTCGCCCAGTTCCAGGCCGACCGCTCGGTCGTTGGCCTGGCCAAGCAGGTGCGGTCCCGGGAGGAATCCCTGGCCGGCTATGAAAAGGCCATGACCTGCCATCTGGGGGACTTCACCGAGTACGCGGCACTGCGCCGCCAACTCTCCGACGCCGAGGCGCAGGCCTCGAAGTCCCGCGCGCGGGACCGCCGGTCCGCCGTCGCCGCCTCGCTGGATGCCCTGGCCGCGGGCGACGTCATCCTGATTCCGGGCGGCCGGAACTCCGGCTATGCCGTGGTGCTGCCGCAGGACGCGCAGCAGGGCAGGGAGGCACGGACCACCGTCCTGACCGAGGACAAGCAGATCCGCCGGATCACCGCCTCCGAGCTGGACGGGGCCGTGGAAACCGTTTCGCACATCCGCATTCCGAAATCCTTCAACTCCCGGACAGCGAAGGACCGCCGTGATTTGGCCTCCTCGGTCCGCAACGCCCTGCATGATCACCGGCCCCCGCGTGCGGCAGCCAAACGCGGCGCGCTCCACCTGGCCGCCGACCGGCAGGAGCAGGCCATCACTGAACTGCGGCGGAAGATGCGCGCACACCCCTGCCACGGCTGCAGCGACCGGGAAAACCATGCCCGCTGGGCCGAACGCTGGTGGAAGCTGCGCCGGGAGACGGACACTCTCGCGGCGCAGATCCGAGGCCGCACCAACACCATCGCCAAGACCTTTGACCGTGTCTGCGATGTCCTGGGGCACTACGGCTACGTAGCTCCGGACGAGACCGGACGATCGGCGGTGACTCCGGCCGGCCAGAAGCTGCGCCGGATCTACGGTGAGAAGGACCTGCTGATCGCTTTGTCCCTGCAGCACGGCGCGTTCAGCGACGTCGATGCGGCTGAGCTGGCGGCGCTGGCCACGACCCTGGTCTACCAGGCCAAGCGCGAGGAGCGGGGCGTGCGGCCGCGGCTGCCCAGCGTCTCCCTCGAGGTTGCCATGGACCTCATCGTCCAGCAGTGGTCCCGCCTCACCGACATCGAGGAAGCGGAGCGGCTGCCGCAAACTGGGGAACCCGAGCTGGGCCTGGTGTGGCCGATGTACAAGTGGGCCAAGGGCAAACACCTGCAGCTGGCGCTCAACGGCACCGAGCTGGCCGCCGGTGACTTTGTGCGGTGGACCAAGCAGGTCATTGACCTGCTGGATCAGCTGGCCAAAGTTCCGGACCTGCCCGACGGGCTGCGCCGGCGCTGCATCGATGCCATCGGCCTGATCCGGCGCGGCGTCGTCGCCTACTCCGCGGTCAGCGAATAACCCGCCCGGCAAAGCCGCCCCGCAGCTCCCCGCCGTCCCGATCCGGTCGGCGGGGATCTTTCAACCACACAGCTACAGAAAACAGGTAAGTCCTTGAACACCCAGCCTCCTTCCGGAACCCCGCAGCTGACGCTCTACCGCAACGGGTCCGTCTACAGCGCGGCAGATCCGTTCGCCACGGCGATGCTGGTGGAGGGGGACACCGTGGCATGGGTCGGCTCCGAACACGCCGCCACCTCCATTCAGGACTCACGGATGACGGTCGTGGACCTGCAGGGCGCCCTCATCACTCCCGGGTTCGTTGACTCGCACGCGCACATCACCGAAACGGGAGCGGCGCTGTCCGCCCTGGACCTCTCCCGAGCGGCCTCGCTGGCGGAGCTCCTCGAGCTGGTGGCCAAGGCTGCCGCCGGCACTGAGGGGCTGCTCACAGGCTACGGCTGGGACGAATCGGCGTGGCCCGAGCGCCGGGTGCCGACGGCTGCGGAGCTGGACGCCGCCTCGGGGGACCGGCCCGTGTATCTGGCCCGGACCGACGTGCACTGCGCCGTCGTGTCCGGAACCCTCGCCGCCACCCTGAAACTGGCGGAGCACGATGGCTGGGACAACGGCTTCGTGGTGCGTGCCGCACACACCCTGGCCCGCACCGCCGCCCGCTCCCTGGACCTGGTGCAGCGGTCGCGCTATCAGCAGGCTGCGCTGAAGCACGCCGCCGGGCAGGGAATCATCGCCGTGACCGAAATGGCGGCGCCGCACATTGCGCCCGTCGAGGACCTGCGCCAGCTGATGGGCCTGGAGGGCTCGCTGGGCGCGGACCCCCTGCCGCAGGTGCTTCCCTACTGGGGACAGCTGGCACAGACCGAGGCGGAACTGGCCGAAATCACCGCACCCTTCGAAGGGCGGCTAATCGGGCTGGCCGGCGACTTGAATATCGACGGTTCCCTCGGCGCCCGGACCGCGGCCCTGCGCGCACCCTACACCGACGCCCCGGAGTCCAGCGGCACCCTGTACCTGAGCGCCGAGCAAGCCGGACGACACTTGGAACTGGCCACCCGCGCCGGTCTCCAGGGCGGTTTCCACGTCATCGGCGACGCCGGCCTGGACACGGTCCTGGCCGGGCTGCGGATCGCGGCCGACGCCGTGGGTGAGGACCGCATCCGTGCGTCGCACCACCGCATGGAACATTTGGAACTGGCCGACGACGGCGCCATCGCCGAATTGGTGCGCTTCGGCGCCGTCGCCAGCATGCAGGCCGGTTTCGACGCCGCCTGGGGCGGCACCGGCGGTCTCTACGAGCAGCGGCTGGGGGAGCGGAGCGGATCCATGAACCGGTTCGCGTCCCTCCTTTCGGCCGGCGTGATGGTTGCCCTTGGGTCGGACTCACCGGTGATCCCGATGAATCCCTGGGCCGCCGTCCGGGCCGCAATTTCCCATTCCAATCCGGCCGAGCGGATCTCCGCCCGGGCGGCTTTCATCGGCCATACCAGGGCCGGATGGCGGGCCGCAGGGGCCGGAAACTTCATGCTGGGCCAGCTGGCTCCGGGCGCGCCCGCGTCCTACGCCATCTGGGAAGTCGAGGAGCTGATGGTGCAGACCCCCGATGCCAAGGGTGCCTCCTGGAGCACCGATCCCCGGGCGGGCACCCCGCTGCTGCCGGCGCTGGATACCGGACACCAGCCGCGCTGCCTGCTGACCGTCCACGACGGCAGCGAACTCTACCGGGCGGTAGGTTTCTGAGTTCAGGCGCACCGAAAAGCCGCGGCGGCTCGCCCGCGTGACCTGCACCGTCGGTCAAAGTACCTAGTCAGAAGCTTGTTGACAGAGATCAGACAGCACGTAGGCTAAGGGAATCGCAGGCGGACTTCGGGGAACCGAATTTGCTGCGCAGGAAATACCGCACACCGCACCGCTGTGCCGACCGGGTACTCGGCGGCCAAAACCGGGTACCGACCAGGTACGCAGTGCGCACCAGGGCAGGCTCAACCGTCAGTAGAAAACAGCCCCGGCTTCGGCCGGGCTGGCCCGAAGGCGGCAGGGCCTGCCCTTGTGTGTGACCGGCGCGGCATTGGAGCTGGACGTTGGCGCAGGCTCACTCCCATATACTGGGAAGTCTTGCCGGGGTACCGACCCCACGGCTGCGTTCGTGCAGCCTATTCCCAATGAAAGGCGAATGCGTGCGCGTCCTGACCATCATCCCGACCTACAACGAGATCGAATCCCTCCCCAAGACGCTTCAGCGGCTGCGGGCGGCGGTGCCGGACTCGGATGTACTGATCGCGGACGATAACAGCCCGGACGGCACCGGCGCCTATGCGGACGGAATCGCCGCCGTCGATCCTCAGGTCCATGTCCTGCACCGCAGAGGCAAAGAGGGCCTCGGGGCAGCGTATATCGCCGGGTTCCGCTGGGGCCTGGCGCGGGACTACGACATCCTGGTGGAGATGGATGCCGACGGATCCCACAAACCCGAGCAGCTGCCGCTGCTGCTGGCCGCTGCCGAGGCAGGGGCGGATCTGGTCATCGGTTCGCGCTGGGTGCCCGGCGGATCCGTGGTCAACTGGCCGCTGCACCGCAAAATCCTGTCCAGGGGCGGAAGCACCTACTCCCGCCTGATGCTGGGAATCGGCGTCCGGGACATCACCGCCGGCTACCGGGCGTTCCAGCGCACCACCCTGGAAAAGCTGGACCTGAGTGCCGTGGAGTCAGTGGGCTACGGCTTCCAGGTGGACATGACGTTCCGTGTGGCCCGCCTCGGGCTGAGCATCAAGGAGGTGCCCATCACCTTCGTCGAGCGTGAGTTCGGCGCCTCCAAAATGAGCGGCAACATTGTCTTCGAAGCGATGGCCAACGTCACCAAGTGGGGCCTGGGTGCCCGCTGGAAGAAGCTGACCAAGCGCGGCTAACCCTTCGGGGTTAACAAAAGGGAGGGGGCTGCCGGACGGCAGCCCCCTCCCTTTATGCGGCGGAGTTACTTCTTCGAAGCAGAAGTGCGCTCTCCGCGGCGTTCGCGCAGGATAGTCAGACGGTCCTGCAGGATCGTTTCCAGCTCTTCAATGCTGCGGCGTTCCAGCAGCATGTCCCAGTGCGTACGCACCGGCTTGTCGTTGCTGGTGTCCGGCTTCTCGCCGTCGACCAGGAGGGCTTCCTTGCCGGTCTTGGATACCCAGACCGGAGGAACGTCGGCCTCGGCGGCGAACGTCACGAATACCCGTTCGCCGTCCTCGCAGCGGTATTCCACCCGCTGGCGGGGAGCCGGCTCAACGCCGGATTCAGTCTCCATGCTCTGCGCGCCAAGGCGCATACCCCGCAGGCTGCGATCGCTCATCTTTTCTCCCTCTTCAGTCCGAAGGATCCACAGGGGACCCATCTGTAGTGCTGTTGGTACCGTTCCGCTCCGGTACCTTCACGTGTGTGTCGCCGAGCCGTCGAACGCAGAGGCTGCATCCGAGTTCCTGTGCCGTCCCGCAGGCGGCCCAATGAATTCAACGCCGATTTCGCGCCAAATGTTCCAACGCGAACGTCCGCGACCGGTTTCAATGGGCGGGCCAAGGGACAGACCCCGGCAAACAACCAATTATACCGGCCGCGGACGGCTTCGCTAACCGCGGCAGCTAGCGCTGAACGTCGGGGGAGTCGGCGAGGGTCGGAGCTTCCGCCGTGGGAGCGGCTGTTGTCGGACCGGATGCGGCCCCGGCGGTGTCCGGAACCGATCCGTTGGCCGCGGAAGCAGCCGGCGTGCTGCCGTTGGCTGCCGGCATGTCGGGAACAAAGTTCCCCAATGCGCTGCCGACGCCCTTCAGCGCCTCGCCCAGCTCACTGGGGATGATCCAGAGCTTGTTGGAGGTTCCTTCCGCCAGCTTGGGCAGGGTCTGCAGGTACTGGTACGCCAGCAGGTTCTGATCCGGGCGGCCCTTGTGAATGGCCTCGAAGACCTTGTGGATGGCCTGGGATTCGCCGTCGGCCCGGAGGATGTCGGCTTTCGCATCACCTTCCGCAGCGAGGATGGCAGCCTGCCGGCGGCCTTCCGCGTTCAGGATCTGGGCCTGCTTGGTGCCCTCGGCCGTCAGGATGGTTGCGCGGCGTTCGCGCTCGGCACGCATCTGCTTCTCCATGGAGTCCTGGATCGACAGGGGCGGTTCGATGGCCTTGAGCTCCACCCGGGACACCCGGATGCCCCAGCGGCCGGTGGCTTCGTCAAGGACGCCGCGCAGCTGGCCGTTGATGCGGTCGCGCGAGGTCAACGCTTCTTCGAGGTTCAAGCCACCGACCACGTTGCGCAGGGTGGTGGTGGTCAGCTGCTCCACCGCGTGGATGTAGTTGGCAATTTCGTAGGTGGCGGCACGCGGATCGGTGACCTGGAAGTAAACAACCGTGTCGATCGAGACCACGAGGCTGTCTTCGGTGATCACCTGCTGCGGAGGAAAGGACACCACCTGTTCGCGGAGGTCCAGCAGCGGCAGCAGCCGGTCCACAAACGGAATCAGGATGGTCAGGCCCGGGTTGAGCGTGCGCTGGTATTTACCCAGCCGCTCGACGACGCCGGCGCGTGCCTGCGGAATGATCTTGACCGATTTCACCAGGATGACCAGGACAAAAATTATCAGTACAGCCAGAATGATGATGAGGCCGGTGGTTCCGGGACTCATATTCCCCCTTCAGGTTTTGGCGGACCCGAGCGGGCTCGCCTGGTTCTGTGCCGGCGGCGGCTGCCGCCGGATAAAAACGCCGTCTCCGGCGGTGGTTCCTCAGCGCTGTTCGCTGCCGCGCTCGTCAGTGGGCCTGGCATCCGATGGATGCGCCTCGGTGGAATGGGCACCGGAAGGGGCGGGAACGACGACGGCGGTGGCCCCGTCGATGCGGGTCACCAGGACCGGTGCGCCGGCGGTCAGGCTGGAGCCGTCAGGCGTGCGCGCGGTCCAGATGTCGCCGCCGATCTTAACGGTTCCGGCGGTGCCGGAGACGGCTTCCAGGGTGAGCGCCGGTGCGCCGATGAGGCGGTCAATGTTGGAGCGCTGGTCCTTGGGGCCCCGGTCCAGGTGCTTCAGCGCCAGCGGCCGGACGAGGACTATCATCAGCAGCGCCACGATGCAGAAGACCACGACCTGCAGAAACAACGGCGCTCCGAAGAGGGCTGCCAGCATGGCACCCAGGGCGCCTACTGACAACATGGCGAAAAAGAGGTCGAGGGTCAGCGTTTCGATGGCGGCCAGGGCCAGGAAGAGCACGAGCCAGACGGCCCAGCCGTAGTCAAGCAGCCATTGGTATACGTCCTGCATATCGTTCCCTTCGGCTCCGCAGGCTATGGGCCGGCGGTCGGGTTGTGCGGGCGGTGTTGCCCATTCTGCCTGAAGCGGACCGGTTTTGTCCGTGCAACACCGTTGCCGACTATAACGTTTGGGTGCCGCTTTCCGTGTCCGGCGTCATACTCCGGCCCCTCGGGGGAGTTCCGCTGCCCGAAAGAGCTGGAGCGAAAACGCTGCCGTGACGGGGACGGGGCCGGTGAGCTGGGCAAGGTTTCCGGCGAGGGCCTCCCGGTCCAGGTGGCGGGCGGAGGGTCCCATGAGGGCGACATTGCTGATGTCGGCCGCGGAGAGCTGCATGCGGTATTCGCAGTGCAGGGTCCGTTCCGGGCGGAAATGTTCCTCCAGGGCACCCGTGACCCGGGATTCCTTCTCGTCGCCGATCTCCAGCATCCCGGCCAGGGTGCGGATTTCCTGCAGATGCGCCGGTTGCGGCGTGACGACGGCCAGGACCCCGTTCCCGCGCAGCACGCGCCGGAATTCCGCGGCGTTGCGGGGTGCAAACACGTTCAGCACTGCATCCACCGAGGCGTCCGCCAGCGGCAGCGGGCGCCACACATCCCAGACGAGGCAGCGGGCCGCCGGCAACGCCCGCGCGGCGCGCCGCAGTGCAAACTTTGAAATGTCCAGGGCCACCGCGTCAGCGGCCGGAAGCCTCTCCGTGACAACGCCCAGGTAGTAGCCGGTGCCGGCGCCGGCGTCGAGCACTGTTGGCGCTTCGGGGGTGGCAGCGGCCACCAGGCCGGCGAGCTCGTCAGCCATCGGCCGGTAATGTCCGGCGGCCAGGAAATCGACCCGGGCCTGCACCATCTCGGCGGTATCGGCCTGGAATTTGGTGCCGGAGCCGGTGAGCAGGTTGAAGTATCCCTGCCGTGCGGCGTCGTACCGGTGCCCGCCGGGGCAAGTGAGGACGGGGGCGTCGCCTGCTCCCGGGGAGGCCAGAGGCCCGCGGCAGACGGGGCACAGCAGGGACACGGGAGCAGGGGGCATCCTTCCATCTTAGGTGCGCCGCTGCGGCGTCCGGGAATTCCCGCGGTAGTAGGCTTCACCGGGTGAAACCAAGTGACCTGAATCTCCTGCACTCTGTCTCTGTTCCTACAATCCATCCGGACGGCACGCGGGCGGTGGTGTCAGCAACCCGGCCCGACTTCGCCGCTGACGCCTACGTGGGCCAGCTCTGGTCAGTGCCGCTGGGCGGCGGAACTCCGCGGCGCATCACCCAGGGCTTCGCGGACACCCAGCCGCGTTTCTCGCCCGACGGCGAAGTGCTCGGATTCCTCCGCTCCGTTCCCGGCGGCAAACCGCAGCTGTACGCCGTTCCCGCCGCAGGCGGAGAGCCGGTCCGGCTGACCGACTCCAAAATGGGCGTGAGCTGGTTCCGTTTCTCCCCGGACTCCGCCCAGCTGGTGTTCTCGTCCCGGGTTCCGGCGCACGGGCGGTACGGCACGGTCGACGGCGTTGGCCCCGGCGCCGAGGACCCGCGGCTCATCAGCAGCTACAAATACCGGGCCAACGGCGCCGGCTACACGGCGGACAAGCGGGTGCAGGTCTTCCTGCTGGACCTGCCCGCCCTGGATGCCGAGCCCTGGATCGCACCGGTTGGACGGGCCAAGGAGGCCTCCGGACAGGCCGGGGACTCGGCTGACGGCGGCATCGGCGGGGGCTTCCCCGAGGCCCGCCAGCTGACGCATGCCGACGCCGACGCCACGGCACCGGTGTTCTCCGCCGATGGAAAGCACGTTCTGTTCACCGTGGCGCTGCACTCCGGCGCAGACGAGGACCTGGTCTCGGACATTTACGCCCTGGCCCTGACCGGGACCGAACCGGAACGCCTGACGAACACTGCAGTTGAAAGTGAAACGCTCCTGGGAGTTTCGGAGCCCACCCCGAGCGCCGACGGGCAGTGGCTGTACTTCCTGGCCCAGGACCTTTCCGGCACCGGCAAGGACTTTGTGGCCCGCAACACTGCCCTGTACGTGCTGCCGGCCGGTTCGGACGGTCCGGCCCGGCGGCTCACCGACCCGGAGGATACCGATCTGGCGGAAGGCGGCATCGTGCCCGCGGGGGAGTCGGAGGTGTTGGTGTTCAACCGCACGCGCGGCTCCGTTGAACTGCTGCAGATTGATGCCGGGGGTGAGCGCCGGGTGCTGGCCTCCGGCCCGCTCGTGGTCCAGGGCGCAGCGGCGGCGGCGGGCGCCGTCGTCGTCAGCTATGCCGACGGCACCACGATGGGGGAGGCGGCGCTGCTGGAAGCGGGCGGGCTGCGGCCGCTGACTGATTTTTCGGCGCAGCTGCGGAAGGACACCAGGGTGGCTCCCGCGCTCGAGGAAATCCACCCGTCCCGGGACGGTTATCCGGTGCACGGCTGGGTGGTCCTGCCCGAGGGTCCGGGCCCGCATCCGGTGCTGCTGAACATCCACGGCGGTCCGTTCGCACAGTTCGACTGCGCCTATTTCGACGAGGCGCAGGCGTACGCGGCTGCCGGCTACGCGGTGGTGCAGTGCAACCCCCGCGGTTCCGCAGGTTACGGACAGGCGCACGGCCGGGTTATCAAGGAAGCCATGGGAACCAGGGACCTGGACGACGTCCTGGCCTTCCTGGAGGGCGTGCTGGCAGCGCATCCGGAGCTCGACGGCGCCCGCTTGGGAGTCATGGGCGGCTCCTACGGCGGCTACCTGAGCGCCTGGACGACGGCGAACGACCACCGGTTTACCGCAGCCATCGTGGAACGCGGCTTCCTGGATCCGCTGTCCTTCACCGGATCGGCGGACATCGGCTGGTTCTTTGGTCCCGAGTACACCGGCACCAACACTGATCAGGTGCTCGCCCAGAGCCCCATGGCCCGTGTTGGTGACGTGCGCACCCCCACGCTGGTAATCCACTCCGAGGAAGACCTGCGCTGTCCGGTGGAGCAGGCCCAGCGTTACTACACCGCCTTGAAACAGCACGGCGTTCCGGCGGAGCTGCTGCTGTTCCCCGGCGAGAACCACGAGCTGTCCCGGGCCGGAACTCCGTGGCACCGGCGGCAGCGCTTTGAGCACGTCCTGCGCTGGTGGGAGCAGTGGCTGAAGCCGGGCAACGCGTAAGCCGCCCGGAAGCCTAGAAGCCCAGGATCCGCTGGGCCTCGTCGATGGACGGCGAGGCCCAGCGGCGCAGGTATTCGGCGTTGCTGCACAGTGAGCGGGTCAGGACCTTGTCCACGTAGACGGTGCCGTGCAGATGGTCCGTTTCATGCTGGACAATCCGGGCCTGCCAGCCCTGGAAGTCCCGGCGCACGGCAGCGCCGTCGGAGTCGGTGAAGTGCAGCGAGACGGATCGGGCACGCGCCACGACGCCCTGATAACCGTTAAAGGAGAGGCAACCCTCGAAAAACTCTGCAGTCTCCGCGCCCACCGGCGTGTAGCGGGGATTGATTGCAGTGAAGAACGGCAGGGGGTGGCGGTCGCGGACGTCGGTGATGTCCGGATCGGCGTCGAACCGATCTTCCAGGACGGCAATCTGCAGCGGGATGCCCAGCTGCGGCGCTGCCAGCCCAACGCCAGGAGCGGCATGCATCACCCGGCGCATCAGGGTGATGAGTGCACTGAGCTCTCCGGCGGTCAGCTGCCCGTCGTAGGGAAGTGCGGGCTGGCGGAGAGCGGGATGTCCCAGTTGGACGATCGGCGGCAGCTCCGTTTCCAGCAGTGGAAGGACCAGATCGCGGATGCGGGGAGTTTCTGTGGGCACCGCCCCATCCTAGTTGCCTTCCGCCGTGATCAGGCCAGCTGCTGGACCTTCACGGGTGCCGACTGACACTGAATGAGGCAAAAAAGAACCGGCCCGGGTGCCGCGGCTGAGCCGCTGGCACCCGGGCCGGGGGAGCAGTGGTCCTAGCCTTCGCAGTCCACGCAGTACGCGTCGCCGTTCTTCTCCTTGGCGATCTGTGAGCGGTGCCGCACCAGGAAGCAGGACATGCAGGTGAACTCGTCAGCCTGGGCCGGGACAACCTTGATGAGCAGTTCTTCGCCGGACAAGTCAGCACCGGGAAGTTCGAAACCGTCGATGGCATCCGTCTCGTCAGCGACGTCCCGAACAGCCGTCATTGCGCCGCCGCGCTGCTGGGCTTTCAGTCCTTCAAGGGAGTCGCTGGGGCGGTCTTCTTCCTTGACGCGCGGAGCATCGTAATCAGTAGCCATGGAAAGTGCTTATCTCCTGAATTTTGGGGGGTTGAGCGTAGATCATATAGGCAGATGGGCCGATTTCACCAACTGAAGGCGTGACGGCATATCTTAGGGCCTGTTGTGCTTCTGCGGAAGTGATCGGCGTCCTATTTTTTGGGCAGTTTTAAGGAAGTTCGGGCTTGCGAACGGGCCGGGAACGTTGCGGGGGGACGGGCCGGGACTGTCGGTTATGTCAGGTTGGGCTTCGCTGTCCGGACGCCGGAACGGACGTTATGACAAGCTGGCGGGTGAGCTGCGGGGCCGGCTGACCCGGGGGGGGGGACGCGTTATGTCAACAAGCAGGCTCAGGAGAATTTACTCGTTCGTCGATGCCGGGGGACGTTATGTCAACTCATTCGGCAGGGCATCCGGGAGGGGTTGTGCCGCGTTTTGGTGCGACCTGTAGGTGCAGTCTGGGCCCATTCTGGCTTGCTGCGGCCCGGAGCGGCCGGCGGGCCCGGAAGAGCAGCTGCCAGCAGCTGCTGGCCGCGGAAATAAAGGCCGAAATCCGGGGGATTGAGTGCCCGAACACCAGGTTGCTGATTTGACGGTAAACCCCTTCCGGCGGGCTTGGATATAACGCCGATAATCTACATTATGTCAAGTAGTGCCGAGAAGGGGCTCCCCTGCCGGCTTTCCGGGGCCTGCTGACGCGCTGCTGTGGCGGTGGGACAATCGGGGTAGCTGAGCGGCGACCGATGAAGCAGCACGCAGAATCCGGGAGTCAAGCCAATGAATGAGACATCAGCCCCAAGCCCTCCGGCCGGACCGGTCAACAATTATCTGTTTGCGCTGACGGACGGCGGAGGAACCGTGCCGCCCGAACTCGGCGTCGCCCGGCGGCTCCTCGACCGCGGCCACCGGGTCACCGTTCTCGCGGAGGAATCGATGGCCGACCAGGTGGACGCCACCGGTGCCTCGTTCATTCCCTGGACCGAGAGCCGGGGCCAGTTTCAGGACTGGCAGCTCCGCACCCCGAGGAGCCTGCTGCGCGGCACCGTCGACCACATGTTTGCCGGTCCGGCCCCGGCGCAGGCGCGGGACACGGTCCGGGCCCTCGAGCAGCTGGCGCCGGACCTGGTGCTGACCTCCTTCCCCGCCATCGGAGCCATGATCGCTGCCGAGGGGCGCGGTGTCCCCTTCGACGTCCTGTTCCCGAATCTGTACGCCCTGCCCGCGCCGGGCCGGCCGCCGTTCGGTGCAGGGCTGCAGCCAGCCCGCGGCCCACTGGGCCGCGTGCGGGATTGGGCCGCGGACACGGCAAGCACATCTGTGTTCGACCGGTATGCCCTGCCCCGCATCAATGCCCTTCGCGCAGAGTACGGGCTCGCGCCAATTGCACATTCCTGGGACCAGCTTCATCACGCCAGGCGTGAGCTTGTGCTCACCTCGGCCTCGTTCGACTTCCCCGCGCCGCTGCCGCCAAACGTCCGCTATGCCGGACCAGTGCTGGACGACCCGTCATGGGCGGTCAACGACAGCTGGGCGCCGACGTCCGGTGATGACCCGCTGGTGCTCGTTGCACTGTCCTCAACATTCCAGAACCAGGCCGAGTGCCTGCAGCGCATTGTGGACGCACTTGGGAGCCTTCCCCTGCGCGGGCTGGTGACCACCGGGCCGGCCGTCCGGCCGGACGCGATTCGAGCGCCGGCCAATGTCGCCGTCGTCGCCTCCGCTCCGCATCAGGAGATATTGCGGCAGGCACGCCTCGTGGTCACGCACGGCGGCCACGGCACCGTGATGAAGTCACTTGCTGCGGGAGTGCCGATGGTTATTCTTGCCCATGGCCGCGACCAGTCGGACAACGCCGTGCGTGTCACGGTGAGAGGTGCCGGCGTCGCACTCCCCCGCCGTGCACGGACGCCGCGGATCGCCCGGGCCATCGCCGACGTCGTGGCTGCCGGGACCTACCACCAGGCTGCGGCGGAGCTCGGTTCGGCCATCACGCACGACGCCGCCACCAGCCCGCTGGTCAGTGAACTCGAGGACCTTCCCGCCCGGCCGGAGAGCCGGTTTTCCGGATAAGTCCGTGCCGTGCCGGACGTCAGGTGCGGCGCAGGTGCTCCCGCAACCCCGGAATGGCGAAGTCCAGCAGTCCTCGGCCGGCCGGCTGGACCAGGCCAGCGTCAATCAGCCGGGCCCGATAGTTGCCGATCGTGTTTTTCTGGTCACCGAGCCGCTTTCCGATATCCGCGGTGGACGCCGGCCCGTCATCTTCGGACATGGCCCGGAGGAAGTCGAGGTCCTTGGGCGACGCCGTGGAGAGCGCCGCACCGATGACAACGCGCGTGTTCCGCCGGTGGGCGGCGGCTAGGGCCAGATCGACGGTTTCGGCGGTCATCGGGCCGTCGGTGCCCTCGGCCAGCTGCCAGAGGTGGTAGCCAATGAGCTGGATCAGGAACGGATAACCGCCGGTCGACACGGCGGCCGTTCGGATCAGGTCCGGATCCAGCGGATGGGCGAGACCCGCGAAGGTCTCCCGGTAGGACTCCTCCACCTCGTCGATGGCCGCAGCGTGCAGATCGATCCGATCGGCTCTGCGGAGGAACGTGGCCACTCCTTCATTGAGCAGGTCGGACACCGCCGCGGGAAGCCCGGCGAAGACCAGCGCGATCGGCAGCCCGTCGCGGATGAAGTGCTGCACGGAGGCGGCGAGCTGGGCCAGTTCATCCCGGTCGGCACCGTGAATTTCGTCCAGGGTGATGGCCAGCCCGGTTTTTTGGGCGTCGAGCAGGCGCAACAACTGCTCGCCCACCTGGCGCCATCCGGTCTGCTGCTCGGGCGGCAGTTCGGTGGTCAGCGAAAAACCGGCGGCGCTGATTCCGGTGATCCTGCGCCCGGGCGGCCCGTCGCCGAGCTCCTCGGCGTGCGCGCGCATGGACTCGCCGATGCGACCCAGGAAACCGCGCGTTGCGGTCTCCGAGACGACGGCCCAGCCCTGGCTGCGTGCCTCATCCTCCGCCTCGCCCAGCATGACCGTCTTGCCGATGCCCCGGGCGCCGGTAAAGATGGTCAGGAGTCCCGGGGCGCCTGAACGGATGCGCAGTCCGTACGCGAACTCGTCCAGCAGTCCGGCGCGGCCGATCAGCTGCGGTGGTTCGGCTCCTGCAGTGGGCCGGAACGGATTACCCGCCGGATTCGATGCCAATACGTCCTCCTGTGAACAGTTGTGTACACAGTGTACTTGGGTGAACCCGGCGCGGCGCCCTGGTTGTCACTTCCCGAGTGCTGCCAGCGGCTCGAACGCCTCGTAACTTTGTCCGTGCGGTCCGGTGAACGCCCGGGGAGTCCCGTCCTGAGCCAGGACGGTCCTGCCGCCGGCGCCGCGGGGAAGGCGGGCTGCGATGGCCGGAACAATCTGCTCCCCCTCGTTGCTGATCCAGGTCACGTCCAGGGACTGCACCAGGTCCAGGAAGCGGGAGCGACGCTCCTGGTCCAGGTAGACCAGCACTGAACTGTGGAACACGACCACCGTGGCGTCCTTCGGAGCCTCGGAGACCAGGCGGGGCAGGGCCTCCACCATGTCGCCCCGGACCAGGTGCGGCGGGTCGGCTGCGACGATGGAGGCCGCCGCCCGGAGGCGGGTCCGGCGGGCCTCGTGTTCCGGCCACACGAGCGTGTCGAGCCACTCAAGGTCCGCGCTGTCACGAACGTCCAGGGGATTCAGGTCGATCCCGGCACGCCACACCACATCGGGCAGCCGGGAGGGCAGAGTCGGGCCGTCGAAGGAGCAGGGAAGCTCGACGGCGCTGGGTCCGTCCGCCGGATGCAGAAGGTGCTCCCCCGCCGTGCTCCGATAGCGGTAGCTGTATCGATCCGGATACAGGCAGAGACCAGCCGACGCTCCCGCTTCAATGAGCGCCAGCGGCCCCTCAATCCTGCTGAGCAGCGGCAGCAGCACGGCGCACCGGCTGGCCTCGTTCGTCTGGGTCATCCGGGACCTGATGATCGGTTCAACCCGGGGCCAATGCCTGAGAAGCCAATGGCGGAATTCGGGATACGGGGCGAGCGGCGCACCGGCGGACCGTGCGCCGGCAAAGACCAGGTTGGGCTGCTTTTTAATGCCCGGGAGCGCGCTGATCAATTCCAGCACGGCCGGATCGTCCGAAATGGACGACGCCCACTCCGCGTACATCGGCGAGGTGGGACGCGCTTCAATCTCTGCGAAGCGCCGCTAAACGTCAGCTGTGGCGGGGGTCATGGCTTCACCCTAAAACACAACTGCCAGACAGCTGTCGAAATGAACGGCAGGAACCCTTGCGTCCATTTAGCAAATCTACTTGCCGCATAAATCAGACTACAAGTCAGCATCTTTTCGGCAGATCTTGGACGGATTCAAGATCTTCCGGGTCCGGGGTGAAAAGGAGTTCGACCGATACTTGGAAAAGGTGAGCGACACGGAAAGCAGGGGGTAACCCGGGTCGAATTGTCCGCTTTCAAGAGAAGCGATGGTTTGGCGTGATGCGCCAACTCGTTTACCGAAACACCCAAGGCACGAAAACAAGCATGCCCCGTGAAACAACCTGGGCCCGGAAGAAGCATCCGGTGAAGGATCCTTCAGTGTCCGCTTCCATTGATGTTGGTTCGACGGCTGGTGATTCTAAAGCGCGTGATGCGCTGGATCATGACGGGATACAAGTGAAGGATCATCCCGAGAAGCAGAATCTGTGCAGCACCTCGAGGATGTGATGTAGCCGCGGCCATGATGGCCAGTACTGCGGTGGCGGAGAAGCCGAGAAGGTGACCGGTTTCGGACTGCTCAGTCCCTCTAAGGAAGCGGGCTGTGACTGATGCTCCTTGCTCTGTTCGACGCATCTGTTCGATGATCCTGTTCCAGCCGACGAGGCCGAGTAATCGTCGGAGTGCCTCCGCTCCCAGCAGGGTGTAAATCCGTGGCTCGAACGGTCTGACCCGGTAGCGGTAGCGGGCAACGTCCACCAGTGCTGGACCTGTCAGGAGCGCCATGAAGAGAAAGGCGCTCTGGACAACGAATGCGTAGACGAAGTGATCGGGTCCTATGGCGAACCAGCCAGCGACCGCTAGTCCGAGACCGAACACCAGACCCGCAGTCGTCGAGCCAAGTTGTCCACTCGGTGACCTGAGATACGTGCTTCGTCGGATGTTCATCTCGGTGCGTGCTGCTGCTCTTGTTCGTCGATCCCCCGTTGTCATGCCCCCGATTCTAGCCAGAGCCTTCCTCCGGGCTGTCCCATAGGGCGATCCCTCAGTGAGAAATGCTCAGCGCACGCTTGACCAAAGGCCATAGCGGGTCCAGCCGGTTGATCCAGGGATCTGCCATTACGCCGCCGCCAGCCGCCGTTCGATCACCTCCGGCATCAACCACTCGGCCGCTATGACTTCGCTACGTTGCAACGTCAGCCGCGCATTCGACCTCGCGCGTGACGTAGAAGTCGAGGAGAGCTGAGGTCTCGACGAAACCGGCCAATTGGTGTGTCAGTGTCGACGGCTCCACATTTAGACCCGACTCCTCCCGCAGTTCCCGGCTCGCTGCATTCGCGCTCGATTCACCAGCCAGAGCACTCCGGCCCGGGAACGGAGCTCCCAACTGAATGGGAACTCGTTAGCTGCACACTGGGTAAGCACAATTGCCTTCCTCACGCTGTGCACAGACCGCGACAACCAGATGAAAGCATCCGGACGGCCACCCCTCAGCACCCCTGCGAAAGATCTCTCCGGTCGGCGTTCCCTCGGTGTCCAAGATGTCCCACCACCCGCCGTCGCTGCTCATCGCGTCATTCTGTCGTAAGGTCCAGGTGCCGATCAACGCACCTCTCCGTGCCCGTAAGCCGATCCCCCAGCGCGACCCGGGGCGGGAGGCTGTCGACAGGAACATGGCATGGCAGACGTGCCTGTCGTTACGAAACGCGCCCGGATCGATCTAGTTATGCATCGGTCCCCACCCCGGTTAGGCTACCCATCATGATTGCCGGCATTGAGACACCGACCACTCGCGGCCGCGGGCCGGTCTGGCTGCTGCATCCCATAGCGATCCTTATCCTGGCGTCCTGCTTCGCCTACGGGGCAATCAACTATGACTCGCTTCCAGATACAGTTCCAACCCACTGGGGAGCAGGCGGGCACCCTGATGCCTGGTCCCCGAAGTCCTTTAACTCGGTGTTCTTCCCCTTGATGATGGGGGCCGGAGTCAGTATCTTTCTGTCTCTGATCACCGCGGCGGTGCCCATGATGGTTCCCCCAGATAGGGACGCTACTCCGTGGGGGCTCTACCGCAGGGAAGGAATGATCCGCGGCACGGTGGCAGCCTTGGGCGGCACCTCCGTCCTGTTAGCCGTCATTGTCGGATTTCTGACGGTGGCAGGTTGGAAGAATCCGGATCATGTTCCTTTGTGGCCAGCGCTTTTACTAACCGCGTTGATCCTTGGAGTCGTCTTGGCCTCCTACGCGGCCGCTTCACGTTGGGCGCGCCGCACCGCATTGGATAGGGGAATCCGGCCCACTGCAGCAGAGCAGGAAGAGGAAAAGCTCTGGACCGTGGGCGGGTTCTACAACAATCCCGAGGATCCGCACGTCCTGGTCCCCAAGCGCACCGGTACAGGCACCGGCTTGACGGTGAACGTGGGTAATTCCAAGGGGCGCACGGCCGTCGTCGTTTTTCTGAGTGTCGTTGTTGTCTTTCCACTTGTCTTAGGGACCATCGTGGCGCTCTAGAACGAAATTTCTCCTATTCGGCTGCAATCCGCAGACCCCACGCACCTTAGACGCAAAGTGTGCACGGAAACGATGCCGGCTGCCCGCTCCGACGTCGATATTCCAGAACGGAGCACGTTAGGAAAGCAGAAGCAGCTAGCACCATGGCAAGGTCCAGCACCGGCCGCCACCATTCCGGCAGCTTCTCAGCAAGCATTATCGTGCCACCCCGAAAACAATCGAGACCCCAAACAGATAGCTGCTCCATGCAGTCATATCCACAGCCTAACGGCCGCAGATATTCTGAGATGAGCCGCCCTAAAGTCGATCCTCCATGGGATCGCGGTGAGGCCTCGGTGGTGAAGCGACCCGCTGCTTTCCGGCTACTTGCCAGGGGTCCTTGGTCGACGCCGTGCACCACCATACGTTCCTGCTGGGATCACGACCAGTCCCGCGGCGCAAATCATCGCAATCCACTCGCCGGTAGCGACGCTTACCCACAACCCGAGAATGAGTACCACCAGGCTGAAGGTCAATGGCAGAAACATAGAAGGAGCCGAGTTCTTATTTCCCTGGTTATTCGCCATAGGTGAAGCCTAGACGAGGGGCCGCAGATTAAGAGTCTCTTGCCAGCAGCCCTCGTGAGCGAGCTTCTTGTAGCCCGTAAGCCGGTCCCTCACGGTGCACTTCAGCATTCCCGCAAAGCTCCCTCACGGTGCACTTCAGCATTCCTGCAAAGCTCCACATTCCATAGCCACCGCCGATGCATGTAAGACCCGTACGGTGACATGCACGGTAAGGGCACCTTATCTGCATTGTCTGAGCGAAAGATTGCACGCGGCTCGACTAACGAACACGGCCCCACAGCTCAGTGGGATGTATTGGCGCCCTTCGGGGTTGACGCCGGGAACATCACTGCACGACAAAGGTGAGCACGCCCAGGCTGGACTGGCTGAACTGCTTGCCATCTCCCGCCCTGCGATCTACCGCAAGGTGCAGCCACGAGCAGTCGCGGCCATGTCCCAACCTGGTCAATAGAACTGATGCGGCCGCGGCGCGCGGGCCGGTGAAGGGCTAAGCAGTTTTTTGCCGCTGTCGATATTCCGGAGCCCCGAACGACGACATAGTGGAAGACGCACAGTGCTTCCCCCAGCGTGTCCCCCACCGCGACTAAGGAGCAGGCCATGAAGTACATGTTCATCATGCGTTCCACCGACGAGGCCAAGGCGGCCTATCAAAAGCTGCCCATGGAAGAGGTCATCAACCAGATGGGCGCCTACAACGAGTCAATGATCAACGCCGGCGTCCTGCTGGCCGGCGAGGGGCTGGCCGACGCAATCCAGGACAACTTTGTCGTCGACTTCGCCGAGGATCCGCCGCTGGTAACCGACGGACCATACGGCGAGACTCATGAACTGTTCAACGGCTTCTGGATCATTCAGGCCGCCTCGAAGGAAGAGGCTGCGGGGTGGGCGGGCCGTTGCCCCCTCGGACCCGGATCAAAGCTGGAAGTCCGCCGGGTCACTGATGCCTCGGACTTTGCCGACTTCGCGGACAACGAGTACATCCAAAAGGAAGAGGGATGGCGCGACGTCGAAGAAAAGCTGCGCGCTGAGAACGGGTAGCTGAACAGCGGCGGCTCACCACAACGACGAGCCCCGGGTCAGGCGTCCTTGCCCCGCCTCGCCGAGGGCGCCTTCACGGCAGCACTCAGCGACATCACCAAACAGGAAGTCCAGACGGCTCCGCTGGGTCCCAGCGGAGCCGCGGCCAGTCCCGCCATCCCGGGCAGCAGAGCGAACGACGCCGAGACCGCGCCCACCGCCGCCGCGTCACCTCGGAGGGCTAGGACCTTGTAGGAGATGAGCGGGCGGGCCAGGTTGATCGCGGTCTGGCTGAAAACGGCAGCCAGCGCCAGCATCCAGAGCCAGGCGGCAGAGCGCGGTGCAGCGAGGAGGAACAGCCTGTGGAAGGCGCCGCTATTTTTCCAGCTGCCGTCGATATCCCTGAGTTCGAATCGACGGGATAGTAGAAGACGCAGACAGTGTTCCTGCACAGCGTCCTTACTTCGGTGAAGGAGCGAGCCATGGCCACGGATCAGCCCGGAGCTGCCTCTCCCCCGGCGGCGGCTGTGAGCCGCCGCCTTGAGGCGGTCTGGCGCATCGAGGGTGCCCGCATTGTCTCGGCGTTGGCCCGCGTCACCGGTGACGTCAGTCTTGCGGAGGACGTCGCCCAGGAGGCCGTTGCCGAGGCCCTGGCGCAGTGGCCGCAGGCCGGAGTGCCGCGCAATCCGGCAGCCTGGCTCACCACCGTCGCCAAGCGCAGGGCCATCGATGCCTGGCGGCGGGCCGACAGGTTGGAAGACCGGTACCAGGTGCTGGCAACCGGAATGCCGGACGAAGGCGGCGTGGACTGGAATCCGGTGCCCGACGATGTGCTCCGCCTGATGTTCACTGCCTGCCACCCGGTGCTGTCCCGGCAGGCTCAGGTCACCCTGACCCTGCGGGTCGTCGGCGGCCTGAGCACCGAACAGATCGCCCGGCTTTTCGTCCTCCCGGCTGCCACCGTGCAGCAGCGCGTTGTCAGGGCCAAGAAAACCCTTGCCGCCGCCAAGGTTCCGTTCGAAGTCCCCGAACCAAATGAATGGGGGCCACGGCTCGGCGGTGTTTTGGGTGTCGTCTACCTCATGTTCACTGAGGGGTACGCTGCAACTTCCGGGGACACCTGGATCAGACCTGATCTGGCCGGTGAAGCACTGCGGATCGGGCGGATTTTGGCCGGACTGGTGCCGCAGGAGCCTGAGGCCCAGGCGCTCGTCGCCCTCATGGAGTTCCAGGCCTCGCGCTTTTCGGCCCGGACCCGGCCCGACGGCTCTGCGGTGCTGCTGGCCGACCAGGACCGGACGCAGTGGGACCGGACTCAGATCCAGCGCGCCCGGGCCGCCCTTGCCCGGGCCGATTCGCTGGGCCGGGGGCGGGGAAGCTACGCCCTGCAGGCGGCCATCGCGGAATGCCATGCCGTGGCTCCCCGTCTTGACGGCACCGATTGGGCGCAGATTGTGCTGCTGTATGAGGCGCTCGGGCAGGTGGCGCCCAGCCCGGTGGTCGAGCTCAACCGAGCCGTGGCGGTGTCCATGGCCACGGGGCCGGCCACCGCCCTCGCCATCGTGGACCAGCTTGTGGCTCAGGGTACCCTCCGCCGGTCGCATCTGCTTCCCGGCGTCCGTGCCGAACTGCTGGTTCGTCTTGGCCGGTTGGAGGAGGCGCGCGGAGAATTCGCCGCAGCCGCAGCACTGGCCAAGAATGTCCGCGAGCGCGAGATGCTGGAACGGCGGGCGGCCGGGGGCTGATTCAGTGGGGACCCTGATTTAAGGAAGACACTGATTTACGGAAGAGACTGTGGCTCCTTGCGGGAGAACCAGAGGGCCAGACACAACGCTGCACCCCACACGAGAAACAGAGGATCCCAGAGCCAGGCGTGGCCAACCATTGCGGCGGCGTCGTAACCGCCTGCCGGACGGATGGCTCCCGCCAGCACCGCAGCGCCGGTGACGGTGTTAGCCGCCCCGTAGATTGTCAGAAAGATGCCGCCGATCCAGCTCAGGGCACGCCAGAACCGTTGCCACGGCAGTTGCCCGTAGATAACCGCTGGCGGAATCGCGGCGGCCAGCAGCTTTGCCGTGCCGATGGCGCCCAGCACCAGACCCGCCTCAAGCGGAGCTTGGGTTGCGTGCTCGACAGCCCATGCACCCACTGTGGCCAGAAGCCACCTGCCGCCGACGGCCCAGTACAGGCTGAAGGCTGCGTGCACCGCACCCGCGGCGCACGCGACCCACACGAAAGTTCGGCTGAGCCGTTGATGATGGGAGGGCTCCACGTTTGCACTTTAGCCACGCAGCTGGTCCGCCTCCAGAGCCCATGCCCTGTTCCCTGGCCTTTGTTCCTTACCCTTGCCCCCTGTCCCCCGTCCAGAGTGCCTGGCCCCTGTCTCCCTACCCCTCCAGTCCCGTCCGCCGCCTCCTGGCAGGAACGACGACGGCGGGTTCTGGCTGGCGGGGCTGCAGGCTCAGTCGCAGATCGGGTCTCACGACTCCAAAAAACAGGTACTTTCGCCGGATGTCCGGTAATTCGGAACGCCGTAAAGTGTGGCCTTCGCAACTAAAATCGAACGCATGTACTACTCTCGAGCTGCCGAAGGCGGCAACCGAAGCACTGGATTCACAGACGTAAGCGAGCGCGTATTGGGAGCCGCAGCAGGTTCCGGCCCTGCGCTGGTGGATCTGGAGGCTGCTGAGCGGGCCCGGCTGATCGACGAAATCCGTGCCCTGGAAGACCTGAAGTCAGCGGTCGCGGCAGCGCAGGCACGCGCAACGGCGGCGTTCGATGCCTCGAGCCGTCGCTCCCAGGCCCGCGCCGGGCTGAAGGCTGATCAGCTCGGCCGGGGAATTGGCTCTCAGATCGGGTTGGCTCGGCGGGAGTCTCCCCGCCGCGGAACCCAGCTGCTGGGCTTGGCGAGAATCCTCACCACCGAGATGCCCCATACCTTGAATGCCCTCTCCCAAGGGGCGATCAGTGAATATCGGGCCACGATCCTCGTACGGGAAACGGCCTGCCTCAGCCTGCCGGACCGGCAGTGTGTGGACGAGCAGATCGCCGGAAACCTCGCCGAGCTTGAACAGCTCGGGGATGCGAAGCTGATCGCCAGGGTCAAGGCCCTCTCCTATGGCCTGGATCCGCACAGTGTGGTTAACCGTGCCGCAAAGGCCGTCTCGGAACGGTATGTCTCTTGTCGCCCTGCACCTGACACCATGACCTATCTGACCGGCTTGCTGCCCGTGACTCAGGGTGTTGGCGTCTATGCTGCCCTGTCGCGGGAGGCTGACCGGCTGCGTGCGTCCGGAGATCCGCGGGGGCGAGGCCAGATCATGGTGGACACACTGGTCGAACGGGTGACCGGGCAGGCCCGGGCCGAGGATGCACGAATTGAGGTGCAGCTGATCATGACGGATCGGACGATGCTGCACGGACTCATTCCCATCTCCGGCTTCCGTCCAGCCAAGGCCGGAAAGAGCAGCAGATCCGCTGCCAGCCATGTCGCACCCGCCGCAAATGCTGGAGCCGCAGCCGGCAACGAGATGACTGGGGGCCGTTCAGGCGGAGATTCCGCAAGTCTTGTTCCCGATGGGGCTGAACCTGCAGTGCTGAACGGCTATGGAACGGTGCCGGCACAGTGGGCGCGGGATCTCGTCCGCGGCTCCCGGCCCGGCGGGGATAAGTCACCCGGCGATGCGGACAATGCATCCGATGAGGATGATCCGGGCGGTGCAGCTGGGGCAGCGGGCAACAATGCCGGCTGGGGCAGGAAGCCGCTTCGCCCGGATCCGCAAACTGAGGTTTGGCTCCGCCGTCTCTATGTCGCTCCCGACACCGGCCGGCTCACCGGCATGGACTCCCGGGCGCGGCTGGTGCCCGACGGTCTGGCCCGGCTGATCGCTGCCCGTGACCAGGTCTGCCGGATGCCGTGGTGCGGTGCACCAATCCGGCACTATGACCATATCCGTCCCTTCCGAGAGGGCGGTCTCACCAGGGCGGAGAATATTCAGGGGCTGTGCGTGGCATGCAATCAAGCCAAGGTGGTCACTGACGGCGCCGGGGACGCCGCCCCTACCGTCCATACCGGCAACCGGAGCGTTCACGGCCACCCTCCAGTACTTGGGGCGGCACCCTGTGCTGACGCGGACGCCCACTGGTCATGTGTACCGGTCATTAGCGCCACGACGACCGACAGGGACCATCAACGGATATGGCCACTCGGAATGACTTAGCGGCTGGTTGAGATGATCAGCGAGCGCCTGGCAACTGGCAAACTGGCGGCGAGCGCAGGAGTGCCCCGTGTCGAGTGCCGTCCCCGTGGAAAGCACCTCGGAACACACACCGCTGATTGATCGAACACCTGTTCGATGATCGCATCCCAGCGGGCAGCCCTATGGCCCCGAAGTTCCCTCCGTAGCCGCCTCCGCGCGGGTCCGCGGGCTCAGCAGTGGCAGTACGGCCGCCAGGCACACGGCCGCTGTCGCTGCAATCAGCACACGGTAGTCGACAACGCCGATCACCGCCGCCGCTGCCATCGATACAGCTACCTGGGGAACATTGAGAACCACATGTGTTGCTGCCGCAGTCCTGCCCTGCATTCGGGCGGGCGTTTCGCGCTGGCGCAGCGTGACAAAGGGGATGACTGCCCAGGGAGCACTGATACCCAGCAATACCGTGCCGCCGAAAACAACCGGCAGCGAGGGCGACGCCGTCAGGAGGACGCCCACAGCCAGCACTGCCACGGAAAAAGCGATCGTGGTCCGGATGCCAAACCTGCGGATTACCCGGGAAGCAGCAAGGCCCCCAAGGACTGACATCGCCCCCTGCACGCCAAGCAGTACGCTGAGGAACTCAGGTGGCTGTCCCAGGCCCTGCTCAGTGGTGGCGAAAATGGTCACATTGATGACTCCCACAGCGCCAACCGCAATGGACATGGTGACGAGCGCCGGTCGAAGCAGCGGGTGGCGGGCCAGGAAGCGGAACCCCGCCGTCGTGCTCTGCCAGAAGGTCTCTTCGCCATCCTCCGTGAAAACCGACTCCTTGATCCGCAGAGTGGTGAGTATGCCTGCGGCCACCACAAAGCACCCGCATGCGAGCAGCACCACGGATTCCATGCCCCACAGCGCCAGCATGCCGGCGCCCAGCAACGGTGAGACAATCCGCAGGCCCTGGTCAATGCTGCTGAGGATGCCGTTGGCCGGCGCCAGGAGCCGGTCCGCCAGCAGATCGCGGAGCAGGCCGGACTGCGCCGCAGCGGTGACATAGGACGAGTTCGCATAGACGAAGACCACCGCGTAGACCAGCCACAGCTGATCGGCATCGCGGACGGCGAGCAGGACCAGGACGACGGCGGCAGCGCAGATGTTGTTGATGATCACCAGGGGCTTGCGGCGGTACCGGTCAGCGAGCCTTCCGGTCAGCGGAGACAGGAGCGCCGGCAACCCCAGTGCGGCGAAGACCAAACCGGCGGCCGCGTCGCTGCCCGTGAGTTGTTTGACCCAAATCGCCGCCGTCAGGTACAGGACGGAGTCACCGAAGTTGGAGAACAGCCAGGCCAGGGCCAGACGACGGAACGCCGGGAGACTGAGGGCCTCACGGTTGGTGCCAATATCGGTGACGGAGGATCCGGAAGCTGTGGGGCTCATGCGCTGCCGCCCGCGGGTGCAGACTGTTGCCCGGCTGCGCCCGGCCGCCCATCCGGATCAAGTCATCGCGCAGCTTTCGGATTTCCTCGTGAGTGGCATAAAAGCTGGAGTTGGAGATGGTTGCCACGTCCATGTCCTCAAAGGGCAGCTGGGGCGCGCGGCGGAGCCAGGACTGGATGCGGTCCAGCTGCCGGTTCACATGGATGGCCGCCATTGTGGAGAGTGCATGCACTGAGCCGGGGATGCTTCGGTCGGGCACATGGGATCTCCCCCGGGACAGAACCTTCCACGGCTTCTCCCGGCCCGTCCTGCCGGCCTGTTCGATGTAGCCGTGCCTGGCCAGCATGCGCAGGTGATAGGAGCAGCTGGCAACGGATTCACCTGTCGCCGCTGCGCACTCTGTTGCCGTTGCCTGCTCAACGTCGTCCAAAAAGTCCAGCAGCTCAAGCCGCAGCGGATGGGCCAGGGCCCTGATGCGGATTGGATCCGCGATGACCTCCTCCCCGGCCCGCGCCGCATAGGTCCCCGTACGCGAGGTAGAGGGGCTGTCGGGGCCGGAGGCATCGCTGTTGTCGTTCGGGGCAGGAATCATGCCCACAGTGCGCATTCTAAAGAACGCTTTAGCAAGGGATGTTTAGGAGTGCCCAGCTGGGAGGGGCGGCGGCGGCCGGGCACACGGCCGCTGTCGTGACGTACCCTCTGCAGAAAGGGGGTGCAGGTATGCGGAGAATCGGAAGTCTGGCGTTGGTCCTCGGGGCGGCCGCTTTGCTCGTCGTCGTGGGGCTGACGGCGGCGGGCCGGGACGCCGCTGTGGTGGTGAACCTGTTGCTGACCTGCTTCTGGGGCGCGCTCGCCGTGGGTTTGACGGTGCGCCTGATCCTTGCGGTGGCACGCGGGCAATCGGTGCGGAGAGAGCTGCGGCCGGTGGCCGATGCGGCAGCTGTCTACAGCGAGCTCCTCACCTCAACTCCCCCGGCGGCAGCAGAGGCACGCAAGCTGCCCTCGCCCATCGGAGACGATAGGGAATCGTCAGCTGGCCACCCTTGACGACTTCCCGCCCGGGGAGGCAGTCTGGTGAATCCATCAGGGGGCTTTCAAAAGCAGCATGCTTCGAAACCGGGGAGACAGATGAGGTCAATGGTGTACCGCGGACCGTACAAGGTCCGGGTCGAAGAAAAGGACATCCCGCGGATTGAACATCCCAATGACGCCATTGTGCGTGTGACAGCGTCCGCGATCTGCGGATCTGACCTGCACCTCTATCACGGCATGATGCCGGATACCCGGGTGGGGACCACCTTTGGGCACGAGTTTGTGGGGGTGGTCCATGAGGTTGGCTCCTCGGTGGAGCACCTGAGCGTCGGCGACCGGGTCATGGTTCCCTTCAACATCTACTGCGGATCGTGCTACTTCTGCGAGCGCGGGCTCTACTCCAACTGCCACAACGTGAACCCGAACGCCACCGCAGTCGGTGGCATCTACGGGTACTCCCACACCTGCGGCGGGTACGACGGCGGCCAAGCCGAATTTGTGCGGGTCCCGTTCGCGGATGTGGGACCCACGCTGATTCCGGACTGGATGGACGAAGAAGACGCGGTGCTGCTTACTGATGCCCTCCCCACCGGATACTTCGGTGCCCAGCTGGGTGGTATCAGCGAAGGCGACACCGTCGTCGTCTTCGGTGCCGGCCCGGTGGGGCTGTTTGCGGCCAAGTCGTCCTGGCTCATGGGCGCCGGCCGGGTCATCGTCGTCGATCACCTGGAATACCGGCTGGAGAAGGCCCGCACTTTTGCGCACGCGGAGACCTGGAACTTTGCCGAGTACGAGGACATCGTGGTGGAAATGAAGAAGACCACCGATTACCTCGGTGCCGATGTGGTGATCGATGCGGCCGGGGCTGAGGCGGACGGCAGCTTCCTCCAGAACGTCACTGCCTCTCAGCTGAAGCTGCAGGGCGGGTCGCCGGTGGCCCTGAACTGGGCGATTGACTCGGTGCGCAAGGCAGGCACGGTGTCAGTGGTGGGCGCCTACGGCCCCATTTTCAGCGCGGTGAAATTCGGTGACGCCCTGAACAAGGGCCTGACCCTGCGGATGAACCAGTGTCCGGTCAAGCGGCAGTGGCCGCGGCTCTTTGAGCACCTCCGCAGCGGCTACCTCAAACCCAGCGACATCATCACGCACCGCATACCCCTGGAGCATGCAGCGGAGGGCTATCACATGTTCTCCGCCAAGCTCGATAACTGCATCAAGCCGCTCCTGATCCCCAGCGCGTACTGAAGGCGAGGAAACAATGTCCGAAACACCGAGCACGCCGTATCTCGCCGGACAGGGACAGCGAAAAGTCAGCAGTGATCAGTTGCGGCAGCGCATCCCCGGCTGGGGCGCCGATCTGGATCCCGGCGACCGGCCCTCTGTCCCGAAGGAACGGATGGACCTGCCGACAGGCGCACACTGGGACTTCCCGGAACGGCAGGAGGAAAGGCAGCCGCGCGAACGTTCCATCGAGCACCAGTTCCTGACCCCCGTGTTCGGCACCTCCGTTCCGTTGAAGGGCCTGTCGGGTTCAATGCGCCGCTATGCCTACAAATACAGTGAGGCGCGGGCGGCCCACTGGCTCATCCTGATCGCCGCAGACCGGGTCGACGCCGGCGGCAGCCACCTGCGTTCCTTCCTCACCCTGCACCCGGACAATCCCCTCACCGAAACCGGGATCCTGAGCGAGTTCACCCGTCACGGAATTTCCTCCCGATTCGGCAAGAAGCGCGCAGATCTCAAGGGACAGGCGCTGGCGCCGGTGTTCGTGGCCGGACCGTGGATCCTGGCCGCCGCCGCCGCCTTTGCCGCTGCCCGGGTCCTGGCCCGGGCAGCCCGGAACCGGGCAACCCGGGCCTAACCTGGTTGGGCCTAGTCGGGTTGGGCCCGTTCGGGTTGGGTTCAGCCTAGGGTCCGCCGCCCGACGGCGGACCCTAGGCTGCGCCCGACCCTAGCCGCCCGACGCCGCCGCCCGCCCCTAGGCGGCCCGTCCGAGCTCCCGGAGTACTTCGGACCGCACCCGGGCGGGCTCGGCGCCCAGGGCCCTGAGCGTGCGTGCTGCCTGGTCGTTGTCCCCGGCCACCATCCCCAGCAGGAGGTGCTCGGCACCAATGACTTTGTCCCCCAAGGCAATGGCCTGCCGCAGGGACTGCTCCAGGACCGCCTTGGCCGAAGCGGTAAACGGAATGTGTCCTCCGCTGCGCCGGCCCAGCAGGCCCGAACGCCGATGCCGGGGCTGGTCCAGGGCGCCGGGGCCGAAGCTGGCTTCAGCACTTGTGCGGATGGCTTCCAGATCCACGCCAATGGCCTCGAGCGCCTGCGCGTCGGCGGCCCCGAGCCCCTGGGCCCGCTGCGCCACGGCATCATGCCCGATGCCGAGCCGGTGCAGGGCCCTGGCGGCAGGATTGTCCCCGCCGTCAAGGATGCCGAGCAGAAGGTGGTCGGCGGTAATTTCGTGGTCTCCCAGCTGCCTGGCCTGCTCCTGTGCTCCAATCACGGCCGCACGGGCAGCCGGTGAAAAACGTTCAAACATCGTGTTCTCCTCTCTCCGCGGACACTGCCACGCGCCCCGCGTGTTTTTTGTGCACTGCCTGTTTGGAAACTCCGATGGCGGCGGCGATCTCCGCCCACGACCAGCCCTGCCTCCGGGCGTTCTGCACCTGAAGGAATTCCAGCTGCTCCACCAAGCGCCGCAGAGCCGCCACCGCACGCAGCCCGACGGCGGGATCCCGACTTGTTCCGTTGCCGATGAGGTCACTTTCTGGTTCCATGCCGTCAGCCTAGGTTGACGGCATCGGCGCGTCAACCCTTGTTGCCAAGTGAATCCGTCCGTCTTCAGGGCCGGCCGGGGCGCCGACCGGCTGCCGGCCGTGATGCCCGAAGCTGCCTGCCAGAATGGAAGGCATGAATGAGCCCCGCGGACACCAGCCTTCCCCGGTCCGCAGCGCAATGTTGGGGGCACTCTTTGTGCTGGCCGCATCGGTGCTGTGGGGCACCACCGGAACAGCGGCGACCTTCGCACCGGATGTCGGTCCGCTGGCCATCGGCGCAGCCGCCATGGGAATCGGCGGGGTGCTGCAAGCCGTGACCGCGGTTCCCCTGCTCCGGGCCGCCCGCCTTTCCCTGCACGCCCACCGCTGGACCGTGCTCCTGGGCGGCGGCGCCGTGGCGGTCTATCCGCTGGCCTTTTACTCATCGATGCACCTGGCCGGAGTCACTGTGGGCACCGTGGTCAGCATCGGTTCGGCTCCGCTGGCCTCGGCAGTGCTCGAACGCATCGTTGACGGCCGGCGGATGACCCTTCGCTGGGTGGCGGGAGCAGGTGTCGCGATCGCCGGAACAGTGCTGCTGTGCCTGGCGGAGGCCACGGCGGCAGCGGGCGACGACGGCGAACGGCAACCGGACGCCGTCGTCGCCGGCGTCCTGCTGGGGCTGGTGGCGGGTGCCACCTACGCGCTGTATTCCTGGACCGCTCACCGGCTGATGAATCGGGGAATCCCGTCCCGTGCGGCGATGGGAGCGACCTTCGGCACCGGCGGGCTCCTGCTGATGCCGGTCCTCGCGCTGACCGGTGCCCCGCTGCTGGCCTCCGGGACCACCGCGGCTGTGGGTCTTTACCTGGCGCTGGTGCCGATGTTTGCCGGCTATCTGTTCTTCGGCTGGGGCCTGGCCCGGGTCCTGCCCAGTACGGCGACCGCCATCTCGCTGGCGGAGCCGGTGGTGGCGGCGGTGCTTGCCGTCGTCATTGTCGGCGAGCGCCTGATCCCGGCGGGCTGGACGGGTGCGGCGCTTGTCCTGGCCGGGCTGCTGGTTCTCATCCTTCCGGTGCGGCGGCGACTCCCCGCATCCGGCGCCAACCACTCGGAAGCCAGCCGGCAGCACCGCTAACGGCGTCATCCGTCTTTGACTTTGGGCCTCCCTTACCGTGGGATGGCATCATGACGAAGAATTACCGCATTGCCCTGATTCCCGGCGACGGAATCGGCCATGAAGTCCTGCCTCCAGCCTGCGCCGTGCTCGACGCCGTCGCGCGCCGCCACGGGATCAACCTGACCTACGACGAGTTCGACTGGTCCTGCCGCCGGTACCTGGCGGAAGGAGCCATGATGCCCGAGGACGGGCTGGACTCCATCCGCGGACACGATTCCATCCTGCTGGGCGCGGTGGGCTGGCCGGGGGTGCCGGACCACGTCAGCCTGTGGGGGCTGCTGATCCCCATCCGGCGCGAGTTCCGGCAGTACGTCAACGTGCGGCCGATCAAGGTCCTGCAGGGAGTTCCCAGCCCGCTGCGTTCCGAACTGACCGATCCCGGGGTCGACTTTGTGGTGGTCCGCGAGAACAACGAGGGCGAGTACTCGGAGATCGGCGGCCGCCTGAACCGCGGACTGCCCTCTGAAATGGCCATTCAGGAATCGGTGTTCACCCGGCAGGGCGTCACCCGGATCCTGGACTATGCCTTCGATCTGGCCGGGCAGCGCCGTGGCGTGCTGACTTCGGCGACCAAGTCCAACGGCATCATCCACACCATGCCGTTCTGGGATGAGCTGGTGCGTGAACGCGCAGCGGACTACCCCGGGGTGCAGTGGAACTCGGAGCATATCGATGCCCTGGCGGCCAAGGTGGTCCTGAATCCGTCCCGCTTCGACGTCATCGTGGGATCAAACCTCTTCGGTGACATCCTCAGCGACCTGGCAGCGGCGATTGCCGGCAGCATCGGGATTGCCCCGTCCGCCAACCTGAACCCCGAGCGGGAGTACCCCTCCATGTTCGAACCGGTGCACGGGTCAGCCCCGGACATCTTCGGGCAGGGCATCGCGAATCCGCTGGGCGCCATCTGGTCCGCCTCCATGATGCTGGATCATTTGGGCCACCCGGAAGCCGGAGCCGAGGTGCTCGAGGCCGTCTTCGGCGTGCTGGCCGACTCGCCGGTCCGGACCCGGGACCTGGGTGGCACCGCCGGCACCGAGGAGTTCACCCGTGAGATCCTGGCCCGGATCGGGTCCGGAAGCACGGTCTGACCTCCTAGGCGGACTCCGGCGGTACGGAGGAGAGCTTCAGGGCGTCGATCACCGCGGCCGTGACCTCCTCCGTGCCGGCAGTTCCGCCCACGTCCCGGGTGCGGATTCCGGCGGCCGTGACGGACTCGATGGCGGCTTCCACGCGCCGGGCGGCAGCTGGAAGCCCCAGGTGGTCAAGCATCAGGGCGGCGCTGGCGATGGCGCCGACCGGATTGCTGATGCCCTGCCCGGCGATATCCGGCGCCGAGCCGTGCACCGGTTCAAACATTGACGGAAACCTGCGCTCCGGATTGAGGTTGGCGCTGGCCGCCAGGCCCAGGGAGCCGGCGAGCGCCGAACCCAGGTCGGACAGGATGTCCGCGAACAGGTTGGAGGCGACCACCACCGAGAGGTCTTCCGGGCGCAACACGAACTTGGCGCTCATGGCATCCACCAGCACGCTTTCCGTCCGGACATCCGGATAGTCCCGGGCGACCCGCTTGAACACGTCGTCCCACAGGACGGAGCCATACTGCTGGGCGTTGGACTTGGTCACGCTGGAGACCTTGCGGACGGCGCGGGTGCGCGCCAAGTCAAAGGCGAAGCGGATGATGCGCTCGCAGCCCTTCTCGGTAAACAGGGCTGTCTGTACTGCCACCTCATTGCCCGGGCCCCGCCCGGACAGGTTGCGGCCGCCCAGTCCGGCGTATTCACCCTCGCTGTTCTCGCGGACCACCACCCAGTCCAGCGGCACCCGGTCGGCCTTCCGCAGCGGTGATTCGATGCCGGGCAGGAACCGCACCGGACGAACATTGGCCCATTGGTCAAAGTTCTGCGTGATGTTCAGCCGCAGCCCCCACAGGCTGACATGGTCCGGAACGTTCTCCCAGCCGACGGCGCCGAAGTAAATGGCGTCAAACCCGCGCAGCAGGTTCAGGCCGTCCGGGTCCATCATGACCCCGTGCTCGGCATAGTATTCCGACCCCCAGGGGAAGTCTGTCCAGTCGAAAGCAAAGGGGCCCTGCGGCCCTAAGCCCGGAGGGGATCCCGGCCCGGATGCCGCGGCCGGTTCTTCAGCCACCGCGGACTGCTCCGCCACAACGTCGAGCACCTGCCGGCCCGCCGCGATGACTTCCTTGCCTACGCCGTCTGCCGGAATCGATGCGATCCGGTACACCCTCCGCTCAGGCATGCCCTGCTCCCTTCTTTCCGCACGCATTCGACTGCTCGCTCCCACTACACAGCTCACGGACAGGCAGCGTCCAAGACCGGATCCGGATCCGATGCATAGGTGTTCTCTATCCGTGCTGTCCGCTGGCCGTACGCGTCCCTAGCCGTGCGCCGCGGCAGGAACCGTCTCCGTTGCGGCGGCCACGGCGAGGAATGCGAGTGCGGCCGGGGTCAGCTCGGCGGCCCGGCTCAGGGCAGAGATGTGCAAGAGCGTTTCGGGCTCAAGCCGCACCGTCCGCAGTCCCGCCTGCCGGGCCAGCGGAGCCCACGCCGACGGCAGGACGGCATGGCCGATTCCGGCCAGGACCAGCGGCAAAATTGACGTCCGGTGTGCCACTTCGACGGCGATTTCGAGAGCAACGCCGTTGGCCAGGGCCTCATCCACCGCCCACCGCATCAGCGACCCGCGCTGCGAGACGATCATGCGGTGGCCGGAGAGCTCCTCCCATCCGACGGCTTCTCCGCCGGGCAAGGCCTCCTCCGGATTGAGGACCAGCATCAGCGGCTGCCGGCCCAGATGCAGGACATCAATGTCAGCGGCTCGGAACGGCCGGTCCGAGCCCAGCAGCCCAACTTCGGAGCTTCCATCCCGGACGGCAGCGACGACGTCGTCCTGGGTGAACGCTGCGTCAACGTTGACGGTGATCGTGGGATGGGTCCGGGCGTAGGCGGTGATGATCGAGGTCAGCGGCTCAATGGCCGGCGAGGGCATGGCTATGACATCCAGCCGTCCGCGGCGCATTCCCTTCAGCTCGTCGATCGCCGCGCGGGCTGCCTCCAGGTCGCGGACGACGACGCGCGCCGGGCCCACCAGCTCCCGGCCGGCCTCGCTGAGCACCACGTTGCGCCCCACCCGGTGAAACAGCGGAACGCCCAGGTCGCGTTCCAGGCTCTTGATCGTCTGGGACAGCGAGGGCTGGGCGATCAGCAGCCGTTCCGCGGCCCGGGTGAATCCCTGATGGTCAACGACAGCGAGAAAGTACTTGAGGTGCCTGACGTCCACGAAAGCTCCCTTGCATTCGGATGGACCATTTCCGGTGCGCAAACTATTGGTTTCTCCTATGGGTGAGTAGACAACAGGTTGTGGACGCGGCACAAGGCGCTGCTGCATAGTGAACGCATTCAACGAGGAAGGACCAGGATTGTGTATACGCAGCAGCCGGCTCCAACCGAAGATCCGGGCGCCCCGCAACGAACCGATGTCCGCGCCGCACTCCTGGGCGGAACCACTTTCCGCAGCCTGAGCGAGCAGACACTCTCTCCGCGGGAAGAGAAATTCGAACGGACCCGGCAGACGATCGGCCTGTTCCTGGCCCCCGTCGTCGCCGTCGTCTTCGCCTTGCTCCCCCTCAACCTGGAACGCCAGCAGCATCTGCTGGCCGCCGTGCTGCTGGGCGTGATCATCCTCTGGATCTGCGAGCCGGTGCCCATTCCGATTGGCGGGCTGATCGGCGTAGCGGCCATTGTCATCCTCGGAGTTGCTCCGGCCAGCGCGGTGCTGGCGCCGTTCGGATCGACAACCATTTTCACGTTTATTGGGGCGTTCATCCTGGCGCAGGCCATGCTCAAGCACGGCATTGCCCAGCGGCTCGCCTTTGCGGTGCTGTCGATGCCGGGGGTCGGCAAGTCCACCTACCGTGTGGTCATTGCCTTCGGCGTGATCACCTGCATGCTCTCGGCGTTCGTCTCCAATACGGCGACCGTGGCCATGCTGATGCCGACGGCGCTGGGCGTGCTGGTGGTCATCGCGCAGCTGATGCAGGACCGCGGCGTGGTCAAGACGGACTTCGATCCGCTGCGGCTGCGGATCGGCGCCGCCCTGCTGCTGATGCTCGCCTACGGGGCCAGCGTGGGCGGACTGCTTACCCCGGTCGGGTCGCCGCCGAACCTGATCGGCCGCGGGCTGATCGAGGAAGCCACCGGAGTCCGCATTTCCTTTGCCCAGTGGATGGCCATCGCCGCCCCCGTGTGCCTGGCAATGTTCGTGGTCCTGGCCCTGGTCATGCTGCTGCTGAACAAGCCGGAAATCCGCCGGCTGGAAGGCGTCGAAGAGTACGTGCGGGAGCAGCGGGAGGCCCAGGGCAAGATGTCCCGCGCCGAGGTCAATACGCTGATCGCCTTCGGAGTGACCGTCACGCTCTGGCTGGCGCCGGCGGTGGCGAGCCTCATCGGCGGCACCGAGTCCGAGGCCTACATCTTCCTCGACGACCGCCTCGACGAAGGAATCGTTGCGGTGCTGGGCGCCTCCCTGCTGTTCATCCTTCCGGTCAACTGGAAGCAGCGGCAGGCCACGCTGACCTGGTCGGACGCGGCGAAGATCGACTGGGGAACCATTCTGCTCTTCGGCACCGGCATTATCTTCGGGGCGCTGCTGGCAGAAACCGGACTGGCGGAAACCATCGGAAAGGGCGCTTCGGAAAACCTGAACATCACCAACGTCGTTGCCATCACGGTGTTCTCGGCCGTCCTGGCCATCATCATTTCGGAAACCACGTCAAACACTGCTTCAGCCGCCGTGATTGTGCCGATCGTGATCCCGCTGTGCCAGGCGATCGGCGTTGATCCCTTCGTGCCCGCGCTGGCCGCCACTTTTGCCGCCTCATTCGGATTCATGCTTCCCGTGTCCACTCCGCAGAACGCGATCGTCTACGGCACCGGTGCCGTGCCCATCACCCGGATGATCCGGACCGGCCTGTTCTTCGACGTTCTCGGTGCCATCCTGATCATCACGATTGTGCCGGTGATGATCGCCGTCGTGGGTATCGGCGGTTAGGGCCGGGCGTTCACGCGGGGTCCGGCACAGCCCAGCCGGTGCGCGACAGAACCTCGGCAGCGACGTCGGCCGCTGTCCGGCCGTCCGTGGGAATCCGGTGGACCCAGGCCGGGGTGTGCAGCTCCAGGGCGGCGGCGGCTTCCCGGCTCCGCAGCAGGTGTTCCTGCAGGGCGGAGCCGGATTCGCGCCCGGCCAGCCGGCGCTGCACGGTTTCGTCGGAGCCGCACAGCAGCACGGCGCAGATGCTTGGGCTGCCGCCCATGGCGGCTGCCAGTTCGGCCGTTTCACGGACCGAGACCGTGTTGGTGTAGATCAACCGGCGGTAGCCCAGGGCGCGGTAGTTCTGCCACATCACGGCAAGGTTTTGGGCTGCCAGGCCGCGGTCCCAGGGAACCGGATGTTTCCACGGAGCCGGATGCGCCAGGTCGAGGTTGTCCCCCTCGATGACGGCGTGGCGCACATCCAGCGCGGTGAGCAGGGAATGCAGTTCAAGGGCTGCGCTGGTTTTGCCCACTCCGGAGCGGCCGCCGAGGAAGAGCACCGCTGAGTCGGCCCCTGTGATTCCGTTATCCATCTGGTTCCCTTGTTCTTTGGACCCGCCGCCGCCAGAATCTTTCCAACCTTTTGCACCGCTACGCGGTGCACTGATGCTGAGAGGACCAGCCATGCCCCACATCACGGTAGGTACGGAGAATACCGGAGACATCGAGCTCCACTACGAGGACCACGGGTCCGGACAGCCTGTGTTGCTGATCCACGGCTATCCCCTGGACGGGGATTCCTGGGAACGCCAAACCCGGGCCCTGCTCGGCGGAGGCTACCGCGTCCTGACCTACGACCGGCGCGGCTTTGGACGCTCCAGCCACCCCACCACGGGTTATGACTACGACACCTTCGCCGATGACCTGGACGCGATCCTCACCGAGCTGGACCTGCAGGAGGTGGTGCTGGTCGGGTTTTCCATGGGCACCGGGGAGCTTGCCCGCTACGTGGGCCGGCACGGAACCGGCCGCATCAGCAAGCTGGCATTCCTCGCCTCGCTGGAACCGTTCCTGCTGCAAACCCCGGACAACCCGGCTGGCGTGCCGGCCGAGGTCTTCGAGGGCATTGCCGCGGCCGCACAGGCCGACCGCTACGCGTGGTTCACCAATTTCTTATCCGACTTCTACAACCTTCCGGAGAACCTGGGCACCCGCGTCAGCGAGGAGGCGGTGCGCGGGAACTGGAACGTGGCCGCCGGCAGCGCCCCGCTGGCCGCTTACGCCGTCGTGCCCTCCTGGATCACGGACTTCCGCGCCGACGTCGCCAAGGTGGGCGACTCGGGACTTCCGGTACTGATCCTGCACGGAACGGCAGACAAGGTCCTGCCCATCGATTCCACGGGACGGATGTTCTCAGCAGCCCTGCCGAAGGCACGCTACGTGGAAATCGAAGGCGCACCGCACGGCCTGCTGTGGACCCACACAGATGAAGTCAATGCGGCCCTGCTCGATTTCCTCAAGGACTAGCTGTAACTCAGCCAGGTACTGCGAACAGGTGCCCGGCCGGAACCGACCCTGCTTCTAGCCGGTGATCTTGTACTTTTTCCGGTCTTCTTCGTCCAGGATCAGCTGTTCCTCAACGGTCATGGCGCTGCCGCCGCGACTGACGGGCATCCACCACGCGCCGGGCTCGGGGGTCTCCGGGTACGTGTCGATGCAATGGTCCATGCCGTCCTGCAGGGTTCGCTGCAGCCGTTCGGTTTCTTCGATCACCGGAGCGTCAGGGGCCACCCTGATCATCGGGCTGACGTGCATCCGGACCGGTGTTTTCCAGACAGACTTCCGGCTCAGGCCGTGACCGCCGCGGGTGAGCATCCGGTGCCCGCCCCAGACCGAGATCGGGATGATCGGCACTCCGGCTTCGGCTGCCATGCGGACCGCTCCGGTCTTGAGCTTGCGGACGCTGAAGCTGCGGCTGACTCCGGCTTCGGGCAGTACGGCCAAATATTCGCCGCGGCGCAGGGCCGCCACCGACTCGGCGTAGGCGGCGGCGCCGTCGGACCGGTCCACGATGATGTGCTCGCACATCTGGCAGACAGCGTTGACGAACGGTTTGCGGGCGGCCTTCTTCGTGACCAGGAACCGCATGTGCGCCTTGAGCTTTTTCCAGACCAAGTACTCAGCAAACACGAAATCAAGGTAGCCAAAGTGCGTGATGGCCACGACGGCACCCTTGCCGGGAACCACCTTCCGGTTCAAGCCGGAAATCTCCTCATCTGCCGGCAGATTCTCCAGGCCGGAGGGAAGAACGGGAACACGGAACAACTTGATCGACAGCACGCCTGTCAGGACGATGGTGCGGTAGACGTACTTGTTGGGGGAAAACTTCAACGTCATCTCCTGTTTGCGTATTCCGGCGGGCCTCGATTCTATCGGTTCTGCAGCGGCTCTGCGGAACGGGCTTGCGGGGCCTGCGGGCCATTTGGCCCCGCCGCCCTGTCCCTCCAACCGCGGCGCGCGGTTATGGTTGGATATGGCATGGCGAATCCTGGCCCGGGCGCGCAGCGGCGGCGGTGCGGCAGCGGTCGCGGCGACGCAGACGGCAACCGCGGCAGCCGCTCCGGATGAGGCGGAAACCCTTGACGCGCGGCTGGGCGTGACGGATTGGGCAGTACACCCGGAGGGTTCCCGCGCAGCCTGGTTCCGGGCGCCCAGCGGCGATCTGGCACTGCTGACGATGGGCGCCGAAACCGATCCTCCGGTTGTTCTCGTTCCGGGAGTCATGGGGTCCAAGGAGGATTTCTCCCTGATGCTGCCGGTCATTGCAGCAGCGGGCTACTTCGTCCTCAGCTATGACATGGCCGGGCAATATGAATCAGCGGTAGCGGGCCCGGAGCAGCTGACGCCGCCGGGAACCCGCTACGGATATGAACTGTTTATTAATGATCTTGTGGCGCTCCTGGAGTCCCTGGGCGAGCCGGCGCATCTGCTGGGATACTCGTTCGCCGGAATAGTCGCCCAGATGACCCTCGTCCGGCGCCCGGACCTCGTCCGTTCACTGTGCCTGCTGAGCTGCCCGCCGGTTCCCGGGCAGAGCTTCCGCACCGTCAGCCGGGTGGGCAGGTTCAGTCCGCTCGTCAACGACAAGGTGCATGCTGACCTGATCATGTGGGGCATCCGCCGCAACTTCGTGCGGGTACCGGAGCCCCGGATGAAATTCATTCGCCGCCGGTTCGAGTACACGAGGAAGCAGTCGCTGCAGGACATCGTGGCACTGATGAAGCAGTCCCCGGACCTGCGCGGTCTCCTGGCTGCTGCACCGCAGCCCAAGCTGGTGGCGGTGGGCCGCGCTGACGTCTGGCCGCTGCACCTGCACAAAGCCCTGGCGGATTCGATCGGCGCCGGGTTTGCCGTTTACGGAACCGGTCACGCACCCTGCGAGGACGCGCCCCACCAGCTCAGCCGTGACCTTTTGGCGCTGTACGCGGCGGCGGAGTAGCCTTCCGTCCGGCCCGGCGCCGGTGCCGCAGCCGGTGCCGCTCGCGGAGCCGGCGGCCGGGAGGTTCGGCCCGGAAATCAACGTCGAACGTTTGGTAGGCCCGAAGGATGCGGCGGCCCAGGCCGCGCCAGCTGTAAAAGGGGCGGGCGGAGACCCCGACACGCAGCCGGGGATCATAAATGACCGACATGTCCGGGCGGATCTGGTAGCTCAGGTCAAGGTCATCGTGCACCTCCGGCCGGTCGCGGTGGACACGGTTCCGGAGGGCGGCCCACATCGGCGCGGGCAGGGCGAAATTCGATCCGAACAGGGGCGGGTGGCCCAGCAGCAGCCCGACCGCGCGGATGTATCCCCCGATATAGATGTTCCGGGCCACCCAGCAGGTGAAGCGGCCGGCGCCGTAGAAGTCTCCCGGACCGGTCACCGCCGTCAGCGGGCCGGACGAGGCGAGCCGCATTTCCACGCGTTCCAGCCACCGGGGCGGCGGAACCGAGTCGGCATCCAGCCGGGCCAGGATTTGGCCGCCGGCGGCGTCGAACCCTGCCGCCGTCGCACCGGCGATGCCGGGCACTTCCTGGTACACGCGGCGCACTCCCGCGGACGCGCAGACCGCGGCGGTGTCATCGGTGCTGCCGTTGTCCACCACCACGATTTCCTCCGGCGCCCGGGTCTGGCGGTCCAGGGCGGCCAGGCAGGCAGCCAGCATCGGGGCGTCGTTGCGGACCGGGATGACCACCGAGATAGTTGGCATGGTGCTCCGACTGTAGCGGGAGGCCACCCGGCGGGACCATGGTGCGGGCCCACCGGGGAACGGGCGGCGGCGGATTGCTCCCGCACGCCGGCCGCGGGCTCAGCACCCTCGGCGGGTGGGGTCAGCGGACGTTCGGGTGCTGGTAGACGTCGGGAACGCCGTCGCCGTCGTCGTCGGTGTTTTCCTCGTCCTCGATCGCACGGTAGTGGCGGTTGCGGCCGGTCAGCACCAGGGCGGCCAGCAGGGCTGCCAGCACAGAGGCGGCCAGGATGCCCACCTTGGCATGGTCATTGGGCAGGGTGCCCTGTCCAAAGCTCAAGTCAGCGACCAGCAGCGAAACGGTGAAGCCGATGCCGGCCAGCACCGCAACGCCGAAGAGGTCGATCCACTTGAACGAGGTGTCCAGCCGGGCGCTCGTGAGCTTCGTCAGCAGCCAGGTGGTGCCCAGGATGCCGATCGGCTTGCCCAGCACCAGCCCGGCGATGATGCCGAGGGCGACCGGATCGGCCAGCGAGGAAACAAAGCCGTTCCAGCCGCCCACCGCCACGCCGGCGGAGAAGAAGGCAAAAACGGGGACCGCAAAACCGGCGGACAGCGGGCGGAACCGGTGCTCGAAGATTTCGGAGAGGCCCGGGCCGGCCTCGGGTCCGCCGCTGGCCTTGCTGCGCAGCACGGGAACAGCGAAGCCCAGCAGCACACCGGCAACGGTGGCGTGGATCCCGGAGGAATGCACCAGGGCCCAGACGACGACGCCGATCGGCAGCAGGATGAACCACGCGGCGGAGGCTTTCAGGCGGAAGAACCGCCGGTACTTCTGTGCGAGGAAGGTGTAGAGTGCCAGCCCGGCGAGGGCCAGCAGCAGCGGCGTGACCTTCAGTTCCTCGGTGTAGAACACGGCAATGATGGTGATGGCCAGCAGGTCATCAACGACGGCCAGGGTCAGCAGGAAGATCCGCAGGGCAGACGGCAGGTGCGAGCCGATGATGGCCAGCACGGCCACGGCAAAGGCAATGTCGGTGGCCGTGGGAATGGCCCAGCCGGAGAGGGTTTCCGGGCTGCCGAGATTGACGGCGGCGTAGATGGCGGCCGGGACGATCACGCCGCCGGCCGCTGCCGCCACGGGAACGATCGCCTTGCTGAAGTTGCGCAGATCGCCGGCGACGAATTCCCGTTTAAGCTCCAGGCCCACCAGGAAGAAGAACACGGCGAGCAGGCCGTCGGCGGCCCAGGTGCCCAGGCTCAGTTTCAGATGCCACGGTTCGTAGCCGATCTCAAAGTCGCGCAGGGCGAAGTAGCTGCCGGAAATCGGTGAATTGGCCCAAATGATGGCGATGACGGCGGCTGCCACCAGCAGCAGGCCGCCAACGGTTTCCTTGCGCAGGATCTCGCCGATGCGGAGTTTTTCGGTGTAGCTGCCGCGGCTGAAGATGCTGGGGCCGCCGGAAGTGTTCGGGGCGTCGCCCGGGCCCGAAGCTGCTTCCGGGGAGGTGTTGGACTGCATGGGTGCTCCTGAAAAAGCGGTCGACAATGTTATTGCCGACCAGACTTCCCGGCGCACCTTCGCTCCACCTTACGGGACATGCCCCCGAACCCGGAAAAACGCTGTGGACGGGGCCGGTCCGTGTTCCGGAACCATTCCTGTCCCGGCTACTCCGTTTTCCGGGCCCTGCTGGGCTGGACCCGCATCGGTTCGCCGGGCATCTTGGGATAATCCGGCGGAAACGGCATCTCGCCCAGCCCGTTGTCCAGGTCCCGCTGCCACCATTCCAGCAGCACCTCGATGCTGCCCGGGCTGGCACCCATGTCCGCCCACGGGTCCCCCACCGTGCGCAGCCGCTCCGGAACGGTGCGGATGGTGAAGTCCCGCGGATCGGCAGCTTCCAGTTCGTCCCAGCCCAGCGGGGTGGACACCGGTGCGTGCGGCAGCGCCCGCGGGCTGTAGGCGCCGGCGATGGTGCGGTCCCGGTTGGCCTGGTTGAAGTCCACGAAGACCTTTTCCCCGCGCTCCTCCTTCCACCAGGCGGTGGTCACCTGGTCCGGCATTCGGCGCTCCAGTTCCCGGGCGGCGGCGATCACCGCGTGCCGGACGTCGAGGAACTCGTGGGCCGGGCTGATCGGTGCGTAGACGTGCAGGCCGCGGTTGCCCGAGGTCTTGATGAACGCCTCCAAACCGGCCTCCGCCAGGACCTTGCGCAGTTCGACGGCGGCGGGGACGGCGTCGTCGAACCCGGTGCCGGGCTGCGGATCCAGGTCTATGCGCAGCTGGTCCGGGTTGTCGGTGTCCTCCGCCCGGGACGGCCAGGGGTGGAAGACCACGGTGTTCATCTGCACCGCCCAGACCACGGCGGCGGGCTCGTCGAGGACGAGCTGCGGATGGGCGCGGGCGCTGGGATAGGTGACGGTAACGGCCCGGATGAAGTCCGGGGCGCCCTTGGGCGGGTTCTTCGAGAAGAACTGTTCGCCGTCGACGCCGTCCGGAAACCGTTGCAGCGAGACCGGGCGGTCGCCGTTTGCTGCGATGAACGCATTGCCCACCTCGGCCACATAGCGGGCCAGATCGAGCTTGGTCAGCCCCATTTCGGGCCAGAGGATGCGGTCCGGACTGGAAATGCGCATTTCCCGCTCGCCGTGCGGACCAGGGACAGTGAGGGTGGTTGCTTTGCCGGCCATGGCGATAACCTACTCCGGATTTTCCGGAGCGTCACGCCTGCGGCCGGCGTCAGGCGGGAGTGCCCGTTGCAGGCTCGGCGCCGCGGCGGTAGCGCTTGTGCCCGTGGACAAAGTGGTAGAGCACCGTGGTGGCCACGATGCAGCCGGCCAGCAGCCAGTACATGCCGTGGAAGCCGGTTACGGGGATCAGCGCGCCCAGGACCAGCGGACCCAGGCCCACCCCCGCGTCCATCATGATGAAGTACGTGGAGGTGGCCAGGCCAATGCGGTGCGGCGGCGCCATGGTCACGGCGATGGCCTGGCCGGTGGGGACCAGGGCACCGAAGCCGATGCCGACAAACACACCGGCGGCGGCGAGCACAAAGGCGTTGGGCGCCCAGGCCACCAGGGCCAGTCCGACGGCGAAGGACACCAATGTGGGATAGATGACTGCGTTGTCACCATAGGTGTCCTGCAGCCGGCCCATGAAGAGGCGCGATACCAGCACGACGGCGGCATACACCAGGAAAAACGCGCTGGCGGCCGCCACCAGGTTCTCCGACTTCGCGTAGGAGTTGATGAAGGTCAGGATGCCGGCGTAGGACGCACCGGCGACAAACATGATGGAGGCAATGGGCAGAGCCGCCGGATCCAGGATGTCGGTAAACCGCAGCCGCCATTTGCGGGCCCGTTCCGCCGGGGTCGGCGTGCGCTCGGGGAGCTTCAGCATCAGGGCGACGATCAGCGCCAGGGCGGCGCACGCAGCGCTGGCCAGGAAGAGGAAGTCATACGTCATGCTGTCCACGATCAGCACGGCGAGGAAGGGCCCGACGGCGGTGGCCAGCGTGGTGGAGATGCCGAAGTAGCCGGTGCCCTCGCCGCGGCGGTGAACCGGAATGAGCCCCATGACGGACGCGGAAATCGAGGTGCTGGCCGCACCAAACGCCGCGCCGTGCACCAGACGGATGGCCAGCAGTCCGGCAAAACTGTCGGCCAGGGGGTACAGCAGCGCCGCGGCGGTGAAGAGAGCAAGGCCGCCGAGCAGCAGCTTCCGCCGCCCGATGAAGTCCAGGAATTTGCCGCTGAAAATCCGGGCCACCAACGCGCCGACGACGAAGGATCCGGAGGCGAAACCCGCGGAGCTGTCCGAGACGGAGAACTGTTCCACGGCGTACAGCGCCATGGTGGTCATCAGCAGATAGAACACCAGGAACACGAAGAAATTGGTGATAATTGCGAGGATAAACCCCGTGGTCCATAGTTTCTGACCGCCGCGCGTCACCAGGTACTCCTCTGAATGTGGAAATTTTCCGGTTCCGTTCGATTGCCGGACCGGCGCAACTACGTTACGCCTGTCCACTTGTTGAACAAAAACCGGGCCGGTCGCCGGAGACACCGGCGCCGGTGCATTCCCTGTCCTGAGCCTGCGCAGGATTGCCTGACCCTGTAAGCGGGCAGCGCCGGAACCTAAGCTGGGTTCAGCCGGTGCGCTGTCCCGGGGGCCGTGCGCGCCGCCCGTTGTGTGGGCCTGCGAAAGGACCGGAAGTTCGATGAGGAATCCCTATCAGCCGGCGTGGTGGACCAACGCCGTGGTGTATCAGATCTACACCCGGAGCTTCGCCGACAGCTCAGGCGACGGTGTGGGTGATCTCACCGGCATCATAAACCGCTTGGACTATCTCAGGGAGCTGGGGGTGGACGTCCTTTGGCTCTCGCCCATCCATGAGTCCCCCCAGTACGACAACGGCTACGACATCAGCAACTACCGGCGGATCGACGAGTTGTACGGTACCGAGGAGGAGTTCGACAGGATGCTGGCCGAAGTGCACCGGCGCGGCATGAAGCTGATCATGGACCTTGTGGTGAACCACACCTCCGATCAGCACTCGGCCTTCAAGGTCTCTTCGTCCTCGCGCAGCAACGAGTCGCGGGACTCCTATTTTTGGCGTGATCCCCGGCGCGGGTTCTCACCCGATGAACCAGGTGCCGAGCCCAACAACTGGGGCTCGATTTTCGGCGGGAGCGCGTGGACCTACCATCCGGGAACCGAACAGTACTATCTGCACCTGTTCAGCCCCCACCAGCCGGACCTGAACTGGGAAAGCACACGCGTGCGCCGGCGGGTCTACGACATGATGAACTGGTGGCTGGACCGCGGCATTGACGGGTTCCGCATGGACGCGATCAACTTCATCTCCAAGCGGCCCTCCCTGCCTGACAGTCCGGTGGGTGCCGGAGGGATGTACGCCAACGGCGCCCCCTCCTATGTTTCCGGCCCCCGGGTGCATGAGTTTCTGCAGGAAATGATGCGGGCGGTCTTCAATTACCGGGACACGGATTACCTGGTGGTCGGGGAAACCGACGGTGTCACCGTGGATGAGGCTGTGCTCTTCACCGATGCGCTGCGCGGCGAACTGGACATGGTCTTCCAATTCGAGCACATGCGCCTGGACCGCGGACCCGGCGGCAAGTGGGATCCGCTGCCCATGCGGCTGCAGGACCTGAAAACCATCTGGAACCGGTGGCAGCGCTCGCTGTCGGACCGGGGATGGAACAGCCTGTACCTGGGCAACCATGACCAACCCCGGGCGGTCTCCCGTTTCGGCGATGACACCGAGTACCGCTACGAATCAGCCACCCTGTGGGCAACACTGCAGCATCTGCAGCGCGGCACGCCCTATATCTACCAGGGCGAGGAGATCGGGATGACCAACGCCGGGTTCACTTCCCTGGAGCAGTACCGCGACCTGGAGACACTGGCCTACTACGATTTCGCGCTCACCCGCGGCGTGAGCCGTGACCACATCCTGGCCACCCTGAACCGGGTCAGCCGGGACAATGCCCGCACACCCATGCAGTGGGATGACGGGCCGAACGCCGGCTTCACCACCGGCACGCCCTGGATCGATGTCAATGCCAACTACCGGACCGTCAACGCCGCGGCGGACCGGGCAGCGGAAAACTCGGTGTTCCGCTATTACCAGCGGCTCATTGCCCTGCGCCACGCTTCTCAAGTGGTCTCGCTGGGCGACTTCGAGCTGATGGATCCCAGCGATCCGGTGCTCTTTGCCTTTCGGCGCCGGCTGGGAAATGAGGAATTGGCAGTGATGTGCAATGTCTCCGGTGGACTCTTGACGGTGCCGACCTACCTGAACCGGCATCAGCTGGTGCTCGGCAACTACTCGGAGCCGGGTGATCCGGACGTGCTGCGGCCCTGGGAAACGCGGGTCCACAGCCTGTCCTCCGCCTGATGGCAGTTAGCCGTCCCTAATCGGCGCTAGCGCCGGATGATGCGGCACTTGCGGGCCTCGTTGACGGCGGCAGTGCGGTTGTCCACGCCCAGCTTCTCGTAAATGTGCAGGTGCGTTTTAACGGTGGCTTCGGAGATGAAGAGCTGCCGGGCCATGGCGCGGTTGGACATGCCGTCCGCGAGCAGTTCCAGCAGCTCCAGCTCACGCGGGCTGAGGGTGGTTTCCGGGCTCCGCAGCTGTCCGAGCAGGCGCCCGGCCACCTGCGGGGCCAGAGCCGTGCGTCCTTCGGCGGCTGCCGCCACGGCGCTGCGCATCTCCTCCGGTGCCGCGTCCTTGAGCATGTAGCCGGCAGCTCCGGCATCGATCGCTGCCAGGATGTCGGCGTCGCTGTCATATGTGGTCAGGATCAGCACGGCTCTGCCGGCACCGACACCGCCGCGCTGGACGACGCCGGACGCACCACGCTGCGCCGCGGCTGGCGGCCTTTCAGTCGGCGTGGGGTCCGTTGGCGGCGTAACAGTTCCATTCGGCGAGTGACGCGGCGACCACGACGAACCGATCATCGAATGAGTCCGCGCGGTAGTCGTCGCCCAGATTATGCTCCCGGGCCACAGTGAAAGCGCGGCGGTAGTCGGCGGTCGGGTCGATCACAAAGCGGCGATCAGGGCCATGCCGAACGACGGACCAGCGGGTGTCCGGCGCTGCGGCAGCAGCGGCGTCGTGGTCGTAGTAGTCGACGGGCATCCCGAACCGGCCATCCCATTCCACGTCCGCCAGCGCCACTTCCGGCAGCAGCTCGGCGGAGCGGGCGATCCGCCAGTCTCGGACAGCAAGGTCATGGTCATCGACGGTCAGTGCAACGTGGGCGCGGATGCGCCGGTTCAGCGGCATCACTTCGGCGAGCCTGCGCGGGGCGAGGTTATGAGGCTCCGTCAGCAGCAGCCCGGCGTCAGTGGCCAGCGCGAAGATCTGGGATCCGTCGGCAGCCGCGCGAGGCTCGATCCGGCGGAGAGTGGTCGTTATTTCCAAGGCTCCTTCCTTCCAGCAAATAGGGGCGACGGGTCGGCGGCTCCCTGGCCGGGGCGGCGGGCGTTGCCGCCGGCAATGGTCAGAATCATGACGCCCCAGTTCGATAAACGTCTTCATCTCCGCAAGAATTCCCTTCCATTTGGGTGGCTGGGCAGCCCGGAATCGGGCCCTGTTAGCGCTCACAGGTAAACTCGTGAATCGCAGTGCACGCAGGACGCATTCCGGGCAGTTCCCAGGACACCGGGGATAACCCCGCCGCCGACAGGAGCCGGACATGAACAATCCACTAACCACCCCCAACGGGCAGATCATTGTGCTCGAAGCGGGGCAGTACTCGGCGGGCATCGCGACGGTGGGGGCCGGAATCCAGAGCCTGCGCTTTGGGGAGCGGGACCTCGTCCTGCCGTTCGATCCGGATCTGGTGCCGCATGCCTACGCAGGCAAGACGCTGGCTCCCTGGCCCAACCGGATTGATTCCGGAACGTACAGCTTCCGCGGCGTGGAGTACTCGGTTCCCGTGAACGAGGCGTCCACCGCAACCGCCCTGCACGGGCTGGTCGTGTGGGCGGACTGGACGGTGGCCGCCCGCTCAGCCAACGCCGTCGTGCTTGAACACACGCTGCACGGCCAGCCGGGCTACCCGCACCAGCTGCTGCTGCGCGCGGAGTTCACACTGAATGCCGAGACCGGACTGACCCTGGTGGTGGAGGCGAGAAATGCCGGCCGCACCGCGGCGCCGTACGGAGTGTCCTCGCATCCCTACCTCACAGTGGACGGCGCTCCGGTGGACGACTGCGAGGTGGCCTTCACGGCTTCGCACGTGCTGATGACCGATGACCGGCTGCTGCCCCTGGAACTGAAGGAAACGGCAGGCACCGAGTTCGACTTTGCGCATCCCCGGACCCTGGGCACCATGAGCCTGGACCACGCCTTCACCGGCCTGCCCGCCCTCTGGCACGTCACCCTGCGGAACCCCGCTACCGGTGCCGCGAGCGTCCTGACTTCGGCGGGCGGGACGGGCGGGTCCGGCTGGCTGCAGGTTTATTCCGGGGAGGAACTCGGCCGGCGCGGCATGGCGGTGGAACCCATGACCTGCCCGCCGGATGCCTTCAACACCGGCACGGACCTGGTGATCCTGGAGCCGGGCGACCGCCATTCTTTTTCGTACTCCATCAGCGCCGGGTAGCCTTTTCTCTTCCCCGCCTCACCGCACTCCGCTTCACCTCGTCCTCCACACCTCACAGTGCCGCACCTACTGAAAGCAGCCCATGCCCCCGTCACACCGCAGGCCGTCCGGCTCGGCGCCGACCATGGAAGACGTCGCCCGCCTGGCCGGCGTCTCCCACCAGACGGTCTCCCGGGTGCTGAACGACCACCCGAATGTCAGCCCTGCCACCAAGGAACGGGTTTCGGCGGCCATTGAGGACCTCGGCTACCGGCGCAATGCGGCGGCGCGGTCGCTCGTCACGCGCTCCTCGAAAGTCATCGGGGTGATCATCACCGAGCTTGAGCAGTACGGGCCGGCGAGCACCCTGCTCGGGCTGCAGGAAGCCGCCTTCCGGAACGGCTATTTTGTCAGCGTCGCCGGCCTGCGCGGGATGACCCGAAAGGCCATGCTGGAGTCGGTGAACCATCTGCTGAACCAGGCACCGGACGGGATCGTGGTGGTGGCTCCCGCCCAGGCCACGGTGGACCTTTTCAGCAACCTGGAACTGAAGATCCCGCTCGAGATTGCGGCCAACGGCCTGGCTCCCGAGGGGAACCAGGAATACGCAGCGCGCCTGGCGGTGGCGCACCTTGCCGACCTTGGACACCGCACCATCGCCCATCTGGCCGGTCCGGAACAGTGGATGGACGCGCAGCGGCGGGCAGCGGGCTGGCGCGAGGAGCTGCAGGCACGGGGGCTGGCGGCAGCCCCGCCGATGACCGGAAACTGGGGCTCCGAGTCGGGCTACCGCAACGGACTGGAGTTCGACGTTGCCGCCCACACTGCAGTCTTCGTCGCGAATGACCAGATGGCGCTGGGATTCACGCGGGCACTGCACGAGCGGGGCATCAGCGTGCCCGGGGACATCAGCGTTGTCGGTTTCGACGACCAGCCCGAAGCCGCATACTTCCTGCCTCCGCTGACGACCATCCGCCAGGACTTCCGCGCCATGGGCAGGTACTGCATTGACCGGCTCCTGCAGCAGATCGCAGGGTCGGGTGCTTCCGGCCCCGGATCTCCACCCTCACCCGAGCTCATCGTGCGGGGCAGCACCGCTCCCCCGCACTAAGGAGGTGCGTGAGGTGCGTGCCTGTCATTTACCCGCAGAACTCCGAGATGAGCGCCGCTACGAAAAGCACATTCCCGCACTGATCGGTGAAGCGGTTCTGCGATCGACTTCCACATGGAAGTGGCGGGATTCCCACGTTCACGTCGAACATATTGGCTCTCCAGAGGCTCCCGTGCGGATGCTGCTTGTCCACGGCGCCGGTGGCAATAGTGCGGCAATGTGGCCGTACGCCGCCCACCTCTCGAAGCTGGGCGCTCACGTAACGGTTGCCGATCTTCCCGGCTACGGCAAAACAACAACGAGGCAGCTCGGACGAGTCCGGTACGGAGACTGGCAGCAGCTTCTGGTCGATCTGGTGCGGAAAGAAGACGATGAGCGCCCCCTTGTCATGATGGGAGCAAGCATGGGTGGCATGCTTGCCTACGATGCGGCAGCAGCAACAGGACTGGCGTCCCGTTTGGTCGTCACCTGCCTGCTTGACCCGCGCGACCCGGGCGTGCGCCGACGCCTGACGTGGCATCCGGCCCTGGCGAGCATGGCTGCCCCCGCAATGGCAGTCGCAGCAGGCCCGCTCGCGAACGTGCGTGTGCCCATTCGATGGATTGCAGACATGCGGCATGTAGCCAACGGCCAGGGACTTGTTGATGAAGTCATTGCTGACAAGAGCGGCGGAGGCGGACGCGTACCTCTCGGATGGATGCGCAGCTTCCTCGAATCCCTGCCGCTTGTTGAGCCGGAGCGGTTCACTGATACGCCGGTCCTGATGATCCACCCCGGCAACGATCGGTGGACTCCCCTGGAGGTCAGTCAGCCCTTCTTTAACCGCGTTGCAGCAGAGAAATCGCTTGTCGTGCTGGAAGGCTGCGGCCACTTCCCCGTCGAGCAGCCTGGATTCACCCAAATGCTGAATGCAGTGAGCACCCTCCTCGCCGAAGTGAGGCCACATCCCTGATGCCCCGGGTGGGCAAGGGAAGACGTTCCGGCTAATTGCCGCAGGACCTCCCTTGCCGTCGAGCGCCCCACTGCCCCTTCACCTTGACAATGAGACACGCCTCACATCTAATTGTTAGCGCTAACAAGATCAATGACGATTTCCGCGGCCCCGCCGCAGCAGGAGGCCCCCATGAGCAGTACCCATCCGGAGGAGCAGTACGTTATCGGAGTGGATTACGGCACGCTCTCCGGGCGCGCTGTGGTGGTGCGGGTCGCCGACGGGACGGAACTGGGCTCCGCGGTTTACGAGTACCCCCACGCCGTGATCACCGAGAGCGTTCCGGGATCGGAGGTCCGGCTGCCGCCGGACTGGGCGCTGCAGGTTCCGCAGGACTACGTTGATGTCCTCAGCAACGCCGTTCCGGAAGCTGTGGCGAGCGCCGGGATCAACCCGGCCGCCGTCATCGGCCTGGCCACTGACTTCACCGCCTGCACCATGGTTCCCGTCACCGGAGACGGAACGCCCCTGAACCAGCTGCCGGAGTTCGCCGGCCGCCCGCACGCCTACGTCAAACTCTGGCGCCACCACGCCGCGCAGGCGCAGGCCGTGCGGATCAGCACCCTCGCCGCAGAGCGCGGAGAAACCTGGCTGGGCCGCTACGGCGGGCTGATCTCCTCGGAGTGGGAATTCGCCAAGGCGCTGCAGATCCTCGAGGAAGACCCCGAAATCTACGCGGCCATGGACCGCTGGGTCGAAGCAGCGGACTGGATCGTCTGGCAGCTGACCGGCGCCTACGTCCGCAACGCCTGCACCGCCGGCTACAAGGGCATCTACCAGGACGGCGCCTACCCCTCCGCGGACTACCTCGCGGCGCTGAACCCCGGCTTCGCCGGCTTTGTCACTGACAAGCTTGAACACACCATCGGCCAGCTCGGCTCGCCCGCGGGCACGCTCTCCGCCCGCGCCGCTGCATGGACCGGCCTGCCCGAGGGCATCGCCGTCGCCGTGGGCAACGTGGACGCTCACGTCACCGCACCGGCGGCCAACGCCGTGCAGCCGGGCCAGATGGTTGCCATCATGGGCACGTCCACCTGCCATGTTATGAATGCCGAGGAAATCCACGAGGTTCCCGGGATGTGCGGCGCCGTCCAGGGCGGCATCGTGGAGGGGCTCTGGGGTTACGAAGCCGGACAGAGCGGGGTCGGAGACATCTTCGGCTGGTTCGTGAACAACTGCGTTCCGCCCCGCTACGTCAGCGCGGCCGACGACGCCGGCACCGGCGTGCACGAATACCTCACCGAACTCGCCTCCCGCCAGGCCATCGGCGAACACGGCCTGGTGGCACTGGACTGGCACAGCGGCAACCGCTCAGTGCTCGTGGACCATGAACTCTCCGGCATCTTCATCGGCCAGACCCTGGCCACCCGCCCCGAGGACATGTACCGGGCGCTGTTGGAAGCCACGGCCTTCGGCACCCGCACCATCATCGAGGCCTTCAACGCCAGCGGCGTCCCGGTCACGGAATTCGTGGTGGCCGGCGGCCTGCTCAAGAATCCGCTGCTGATGCAGATCTACGCCGACGTCATCAACCTGCCGCTCTCGGTCATCGATTCCGAACAGGGCCCGGCCCTCGGCTCGGCGATCCACGCCGCAGTTGCCGCCGGAGCCTACCCGGACGTCCGAACGGCCGCAGCAGCCATGGGGCGCGTCCGCCGCGGGGTCTACCAGCCCATCCCCGGAAACGTCAGCGCCTACAACGCCCTGTTCGCCGAGTACCGGACCCTGCACGACTACTTCGGCCGCGGCGCCAACGAGGTCATGCACCGGCTGAAGAGCATGCAGCGCGCGGCCGCGGCGGGCGTGCCGATAGCAGCGGCGGAAACCGGACCGGACGAATCTGCCGCAGCCCTGGAGCCTGTGCTGTGACCCTGACCTCCGATGTCCTGGGCACCGTGGACCGGCTCCGCCGCCAGGTCAGCGACCTGCACGCCGAACTGACCCGCAACGAACTCGTCGTCTGGACCGCCGGCAATGTTTCCGCCCGGGTTCCGGACCAGGACCTGATGGTCATCAAGCCCTCCGGTGTCTCCTACGAGGAGCTCACCCCCGAGCGCATGGTCCTCACCGACCTGTACGGCAAAGCGGTCGACGGCGGCGGGTCACCGTCGTCGGACACCGATGCCCACGCCTATGTCTACCGGCACCTGCCGGCGGTCCACGGCGTTGTGCACACGCACTCGACCTACGCCACCGCATGGGCCGCCCGGGGAGAGGCCATTCCCTGCGTCCTGACCATGATGGCCGACGAATTCGGCGGGGAAATCCCCGTGGGCCCGTTCGCCCTGATCGGTGACGACTCCATCGGCCGCGGCATTGTCGAGGTGCTGTCCGGGCACCGCTCCACCGCCATCCTGATGCAGAACCACGGCGTGTTCACCGTCGGCAAGGATGCCCGCTCGGCGGTGAAATCCGCCGTCCTGTGCGAGGAAGTCGCGCGCACCGTGCACATCAGCCGCCAGCTGGGCGAGCTTTTGCCCATCCCGCAGCCGGACATCGATCACCTGTACGCGCGCTACCAGAACGTGTACGGCCAAAAGTAACTGCACAGTGTCCGACCTGTTCAACTGCTTCACCCCTGTTCCCCGGCCCCCCGCCAGGCCCGTTTCCAAAGGACGATTCCATGACCATCAGCACCACCCCCACCCGCGAAATCTGGTTCCTCACCGGCAGCCAGGGACTCTACGGCGAAGACACCCTGGCCCAGGTTCGGGAGCAGGCCAGCGACATCGCCCGCCAGCTCGACGACGCCAACGCCATCCCGTACCGCATTGTCTTCAAGCCGGTGCTGAAGGACTCCGACGCAATCCTGGAGACCATCCAAGCCGCCAACTCCTCGGAGGCCTGCATCGGCCTGATTGCCTGGATGCACACCTTCTCACCGGCCAAAATGTGGATCCGCGGCCTGACCAAGCTGCAGCGCCCGCTGCTGCACCTGCACACCCAACACAACGTCGAGCTGCCGTGGGCGGACATCGACATGGATTTCATGAACCTGAACCAGGCCGCGCACGGCGACCGGGAGTTCGCCTACATGCAGTCCCGCCTGGGCATCAGCCGCAAGACCGTCGTCGGGCACGTCTCCAGCCCCCGCGTCCAGGCCAAGATCGATTCCTGGGCGCGCGCCGCAGCCGGCTGGTTTGAGATCAGCAGCCTGAAGCTCGCACGCTTCGGCGACAACATGCGCAACGTGGCCGTCACCGAGGGTGACAAGACCGAGGCCGAGGTGAAGTTCGGGGTCTCCGTCAACACCTGGTCGGTGAACGAGCTGACCGACGCCGTGGACGCGGTCAGCGAGGAGGCAGTGGACGCGCTGGTCGCCGAGTATGAAGAGCTGTACGACGTCGTTCCCGAGCTGAGGCGCGACGGCGGCCGCCACAAGTCCCTGCGCTACGGCGCCCGGCAGGAACTGGGCCTGCGCTCCTTCCTGGAAGCCGGGAACTTCGGCGCCTTCACCACCAACTTCGAGGACCTGGGCGGCCTGCAGCAGCTGCCTGGCCTGGCCGTGCAGCGGCTGATGGCCGACGGTTACGGGTTCGGCGCCGAGGGCGACTGGAAGACCGCCGTCCTGGTCCGCATCGCCAAGGTGATGGGTGAGGGCCTGCCCGGCGGGGCGTCCCTGATGGAGGACTACACCTACAACTTGGTCCCCGGCAGCGAAGTCATCCTCGGCGCTCACATGCTCGAAGTCTGTCCCTCGCTCACCACCTCCAAGCCCGCGCTGGAGATCCATCCGCTGGGCATCGGCGGCAAGGATGACCCGGTGCGTCTGGTGTTCACCGCGGACCCGGGCCCCGCCGTCGTCGTCTCCCTCGCCGACATGCGTGAACGGTTCCGGCTCACTGCCAACCTGGTGGAGAACGTGGTTCCCGAACAGGACCTGCCCAATCTCCCCGTGGCCCGCGCTGTCTGGAAGCCTGCCCCGGATCTGGAAACCTCGGCGGAATGCTGGCTCTCCGCCGGCGGTGCGCACCACACGGTGATGTCCACCGCGCTGGGCCGGGAGGTGTGGGAGGATTTTGCGCAGATCGCCGGGGTGGAACTGGCCCTGATCGACGAAACCACCACCACCAAGTCCTTCGTCAATGAACTGAAGCTGAACTCGGCGTACTATCGGCTGGCACAGGGTTTCTGACCCCTGAAACCGTCCGGGTTCCCGTGGCCGTCACTGGAACAAAAATGAAGGTCACTGGAACTGCTGCCGAGGGAGTCTGCTGTGCTTGAGGAATACAACTGGGCCGGAAACCTGCGGTACTCCGCGGCGGAAATGGCCCAGCCTTCCAGTGTTGACGAGCTGCGCGTCCTGGTTGCCGCGGCGTCGGCCGTCCGTCCCGTGGGCACCAGGCACTCCTTCAACGGGATCGCCGACAGCTCCGGCATCATGGTGAACCTGGACAGGCTCGAAGGCCTGCCGGTCCTCGATGAGCAGGCCCGCACAGTCACGGTGAGCGCAGGCACCCGCTACGGGGACCTGGCCGCCTTCCTGGTGCGGCACGGGTACGCGCTGCACAACCTTGCCTCGCTGCCGCACATTTCGGTGGCCGGCGCCGTCGCCACCGCCACCCACGGTTCCGGCAACGGCAACGGAAACCTGGCCACCGCCGTGGCGGCGCTGGAGCTGGTGACGGCGGACGGCAGCCTGGTCCGGGCGGACCGCTCCTCCCCCGACTTCAACGGCATGGTGGTCTCCCTCGGCGCCCTGGGCATCTTCACCGGCATCACCCTGGACATTGAACCGGCATACGAAGTGCGCCAGGACGTGTTCACGAACGTTCCGTGGGCATCAGTGGAGGAGAACTTCGACGCAGTGACGTCCGCCGCGTACAGCGTCAGCATCTTCAGTTCGCTCACCGGCCCGGCCGCATCCCAGGTGTGGCTCAAGAGCCGGACCGACACGGACCTGCCCTACGCCGGTGCCGCTGAGTTTTTTGGTGGAACCGCTGCCGAAGAACCGATGCACCCGCTGCCGGGCATCAGCGCAGTGAACTGCTCCCAGCAGATGGGTGTTCCCGGTTCCTGGTCGGACCGGCTGGCGCATTTCAGGCTGGCCTTCACGCCCAGCAACGGGGATGAGCTGCAAAGCGAGTACCTTGTGCCGCGAAGCTCCGCCGTTGAAGCCATCCGGGTCCTGCGCGGTTTGTCGGCCAAGATCGCTCCCCTGCTCCAGGTCTGCGAAATCCGGACGATAGCCCGTGACGACCTGTGGCTGAGCAACAGCTACGGGCAGGAGACGGTGGCTTTCCACTTCACCTGGAAACCGCGCCAGGCCGACGTCGAGGAGCTGCTTCCGCACATGGAAGCCGCCCTTGCTCCGCTGCGGGCGCGGCCGCACTGGGGCAAACTGTTCGCCCTGGAGCAAGCCCAGCTGCAGGAGCTGTATCCGCGCTTTGCCGACTTTCGGAATCTGGCTCACAACATGGATCCGGAGGGCAAGTTCCGCAACGCATTTCTGGCCCGGCACGTCCTCGGCTAACCAAAGATTGAGTGCACCCTCCGGTGTCCGGCAACCGCTGGGAAAACGCCGGGCACATCTCGTGCTTTTGGCTGGCTTCCCGCCTAGGATCACCCCATGGACTACATCCCCTGGTACGGACTCATACCTCTGGCCGGAATCGCTGTCTTCGGGCTCACCGAGACTGTTCGGATGGTGCTCAAGAGCAAGCGGGCCCCGGCGGTTGCCGCATCACGCGAACTGCAGCAGAGCCTGGACGCGAACCGGGCCCTCCAGCGCCGGCTCGACTCGATGGAACGGAAGCTGTTTGACCTCGAACTGGAGAATACCGGGCGTCCGGCTCCTCCTCTCAAGAATCCCTGAAGCCGCGGAACGGCCGGGTTAAACGCGGTTAAATGCGAAGGAGCCCAGGGACGGTACCCGGGGCTCCAACACTGCTGGTTCGAACGCCGGCACTTCCTCCGGCTTCGCGTCAGCGGCGAACCTGTCCCTTGCCGCGGCCGGCCACGGACTCGGCCACGCCAATCAGCAGGACGGCCGCTACCACGGCAACGATGAACCCCAGGATGTTGAGCTCGAAGATGTCCCCGGTGTCCAGCAGATTCGCGATCACGCCGCCGACGACTGATCCCACCAGACCGAGGATCAACGTGGCCAGCAGGCTCAGGTTCTGCTTTCCGGGCTTGACCAGGCGGGCCAGGGCGCCAATAACGAGTCCTGCGACGATGAATCCGATCATGGTGATCTCCTTCTGAAGAGGGCTGCACTCCCGTTGCGGGAACCGCCCAAAGTGATAAGCATCCTGACTATCCTAAGGTGGACGCCGGCTTCCGGCCCACTTCGTTTAGGGGAATGCCTGACCCGGACCCCGGAGGGGCCGCCCGGCCCCGAGCCCTTCACCCTCCGTCCGTCCCCACCTATTCTGGCAGGAGAGGCAGCCCGGCGCAGGATGCGGGCACCAAACCGGAAGGTGGCACCGTGGAAAACACCCTGAGCATCGAAATACGCGCACCCTTCAAGGAGGCCCTGCGCCTCACGAAGGGATCCCTGGCCCATCATGGCTTCACCATCATCAGTGATTCGGACCTGGCCGCGGCACTCGGCCAGGATGCACCCAAGCAGCTGGGAAACTACCAGGTCCTCGGCGTGCTTCACACCGCCCTGGCCCGAGGTGCCGTCGAAATGATTCGGGACGCCGGCGTCGTACTGCCACTCAACGTCGTGGTCCGGCAGGATCCGCAGGCCCAGGTAACCCGGGTCCACCACCTGGCCCCGGATTCCCTGATCCGCCTCTGCGGTCCCGAACTGCGCGACGCCGCCGCTCAGACGTCCCAAGCCCTGGAGAACGCCATACGGAACATCATCAAGCAGGTGAAAACCTAGCCGAACCCCGCACGCCGAACCCCGCTAGCCGACCAGGCCGTCGGCGATCTCCAGCACTTCGTCCAGGATGCCCAGCCCGGTTTCCGTTTCGGCCACGCTGGTGTTGCACGGCGGAACCACGTGGATGCGGTTGAAGTTCGCGAACGGCAGCAGCCCGCGGGACTTGCAAGCGGCCAGCAGCTGGTTCATTTCCCCGCTGGAACCGCCGTACGGTGCCAGCGGTTCGCGGGTGGCCCGGTCCCGCACCAGTTCGATGGCCCAGAACACCCCGGTTCCGCGCACCTCGCCGACTGATGCGTGACGCTCGGCGAAGCCCGCCAGCGCCGGGCCGATGACACTGCGGCCCAGTTCCGCCGCATGCTCCACCATGCCCTCGTCCTCCATGGCGTTGATGGTCGCCACGGCGGCCGCAGCGGCCAGCGGATGCCCGGAATACGTGAGCCCGCCGGGATAGACCCGGGTGCCGAAGGTCGCCGCGATCTCGGGACTGATGGCGACTCCGCCCATGGGGACGTAGCCGGAGTTGACTCCCTTGGCGAAGGTCAGCAGGTCCGGCACCACATCAAAGTGCTCGACGGCGAACCACTTGCCGGTGCGGCCGAACCCGGACATGACCTCATCGGCGATGAGCACAATGCCGTACCGGTTGCAGAGCTCGCGCACCCCCTGCAGGTAGCCGGGCGGCGGCAGGTAGATGCCTGCGGTGCCGGGGATGGATTCCAGGATGATCGCGGCAATGGTTGCCGGCCCCTCGTAGGCGATCAGCTGTTCCAGGTGCTCCAGGGCGCGGGAGCTTTCCTCCGCCTCGGTGCTGGAATGGAACGCCGTGCGGTACAGGTACGGCGGAAAGAAGTGCACGGTGCCGGTGCTGGCGGAGTCGTTCGACCAGCGCCGGGGGTCGCCGGTGAGGTTCACGGCGAGCTGGGTGCCGCCGTGGTAGGAGCGGTACGCCGACAGCACCTTCTGGCGTCCGGTGTGCAGGCGCGCCATGCGTACGGCGTGCTCATTGGCGTCGGCGCCGCCGTTGGTGAAGAAGATCCGGTCCAGCTCCCCCGGCGTCCGCTCCGCGATGAGCCGGGCCGCCTCGGAGCGCGCGTCATTGACGTAGCTGGGCGCAATGGTGCACAGCTTCGCCGCCTGGGCGGCGATCGCGGACACGACGGCGGGATGCTGGTGACCGATGTTGGTGTTGACCAGCTGGGAAGAGAAGTCCAGGTACTTCTTGCCGTCCCCGTCCCACACGTGGGATCCGGAGGCCGCACTGATGACCATGGGATCCAGCAGGTCCTGCGCGGACCAGGAGTGGAAGACATGCTTGCGGTCCAGCTCGTAGGCGCGGCGTGCGCCTTCAGCGTCCAGCAGCGGCGGAGCTCCGCCGTCGATCGTGGAAGTCATATCCAGTACCTTTCAGGTGCGGCCGGGTCAGGCGTTCTGCGGGAAGCCGAGGTTGATTCCGCCGTGGCTCGGATCCAGCCAACGGGTGGTGACCACCTTGCCCCGGGTGAAGAAGCCAACGCCTTCGGTTCCGTGGGCATGGGTGTCGCCGAAAAGTGAGTTCTTCCACCCACCGAAGGAATAGTAGGCCATGGGAACGGGGACCGGGACATTGATGCCGACCATGCCCACCTCCACCTCGTTCTCGAACCGGCGGGCCGCTCCGCCGTCGTTGGTGAAAATCGCGGTGCCGTTGCCGTACGGGTTGGTGTTGATCAGGTGCAGCGCCTGCTCATAGCTGTCCACGCGGACCACCGACAGGACCGGTCCGAAGATCTCATCCCGGTAGATCGACATCTCCGGTGCGACGTTGTCGAACAGCGTGGGGCCAACGAAGAAACCGTCGCCCTCGGCGTCCGGAGTGACGGTGCGGCCGTCCACTACGAGGGTGGCGCCGGCTGCCTCGCCGGCGTCGACGTAACCCGCCACCTTGTCCCGGTGGGCCGCCGTCACCAGGGGCCCCATGTCGCAGTTGCGGCTGCCGTCCCCGGTGCGGAGTTCCCTGGTGCGCTCGGCGATCTTGGCCACCAGCTCATCGGCGATGTTTCCCACCGCGAGCAGCGCCGAGATGGCCATGCAGCGCTCGCCGGCGGAGCCGAAGCCAGCGTTGACGGCCGCGTCGGCGGCGAGGTCCAGATCGGCGTCGGGCAGGACGATCATGTGGTTCTTGGCGCCGCCCAGTGCCTGGACCCGCTTGCCGTTGGCTGTTGCCGTTTCATACACGTACTTGGCAATCGGCGTCGACCCGACGAAGGAAACGGCCTTGATGCCCGGGTGGGTAAGGAGCGTGTCCACCGCCACCTTGTCGCCGTGCAGGACGTTGAAGACGCCGTCCGGCAGTCCAGCTTCCTTCCACAGCTCGGCCAGCCAATTGGCTGCGCTCGGGTCCTTTTCGCTCGGTTTCAGGACCACTGTGTTGCCGGCGGCCAGGGCAATGGGGAAGAACCACATGGGAACCATGGCCGGGAAGTTGAAGGGACTGATGATCGCAACCGGCCCCAGCGCCTGGCGAACGGAATGCACGTCCACGCTGGTGGAAGCGTTTTCGGTGAAACTGCCCTTCAGCAGGTGCGGGATGCCGCAGGCAAATTCCACCACTTCCTGGCCGCGGCTCACTTCACCCAGGGCGTCGTTGAGCACCTTGCCGTGTTCGGCCGTCAGGATGGCGGCCAGCTCGCCCTTGCGGGCGTTGAGGAGCTCGCGGAAGGCGAAGAGGATCTGCGTCCGCCGGGCCAGGGAGGTGTCCCGCCAGCCGGGAAAGGCTGCCGCAGCCGCGGCGACAGCGGCAGCGCCCTCTTCGCGGGTGGCCAGGGACACCTGGCCGGTGACCTTGCCCGTGGCCGGATTGGTGACCGGCGCCGTGTTCGACCCGGCCGGAACGTAGCTGCCGTTGATCCAGTGCTTGATGCTGTCCAAGGTTCTCCTTGAGAAGGGGTCGTTGCCGGTGACCGGAGGTGGCTGACGGCCGGTGCTGATGACGGTCAATCAGCCGTGCGAGCGTTTCGTCCAGTCTGGCGGTTCCCGCGGGTCGGCAAAAGTAACGATGTGTAAGTCTTCTCTCTTCCTCCTTTACCCTGTGTAAATGCTGCCCACAGTTCGGTCCGTTCTGGACCTCCCCGTCCTGCGCGACGCCGCGCCGCGGATCCTCGGACCGGGCCCGGAAAACACCGCCCTGGACAATCCGGTGCGCTGGGTCCATGTCAGCGAGGTCCTTGATGTCTCCGGGCTGCTGTCCGGCGGAGAGCTGGTGCTCACCACGGGCCTGGAACTGGAGAAGGATCCCGGCCGGACCGCCTCGTTTCTGCGGTCGCTGCAGGACGCCGGGGCATCCGGCCTCATCATGGAGGCCGTTGGCGACCGGCAGCGCAGCCTGGATGCCCTGCACCTGGCGGCGCTGACCGCGGACCTGCCCGTCGTCGTCGTCCGGCACCGGGTGCGTTTTGTCCAGATCACCGAAATTGTGCACCGGCTCATCGTGGCCGAGCAGCTGAGCCGGGTGGAGCGTGCCCGCGCCGTGCATGAAGCGTTCACGCTGCTCAGCTTGGAAAGCGCGGGAACGCAGCAGGTGGTGGAGCAGGCCGCGGCCATGATTGGCGCTCCGGTGGTGCTGGAGGACCTCTCGCACCTGGTCCTGGCGTATGCGGCCCGGCAGCTGGAGACCGCAGTGCTGCTGGAAGACTGGGAACGCCGGTCGCGGACCACGCATTCCGCGGCCGAAACGTCCCGGACGGGCGACGGCGCCTGGCTTCAGACTCCGGTTGGCGTGCGGGGCCAGGTATGGGGGCGGCTGGTGGTTCCGGTGCCGCTGGACGACGACGACGCGGCCGCCATGGTGCTCGAACGCGCCGCCCAGACCCTGGCCATCAACCGGCTCGCGGAACGGGACCGGCATGACCTGAACCAGCAGGCACAGGCCGGGCTCCTGAATGCACTGCGTCAGCCCCGCGGCCTGGGTGAGGGCGAGGCCCAGACCCGGGCTGCTGCGCTGGGCCTGCGGCGCTCGCCCTTCTACCTTCCGGTTGTCTTCCGCAGCGGCTCACCGTCCGGTTTTCAGGGTGCCGCGCCGACGTCTGGAAAACCGTCCGGCGACCCGCTAGCCGGGCAGCAGGAGGAACGTGCCCTGCTCGAGCAGCTCGCCCGCGTCCTCAAGACCCTTCCCTGCACTGCCATCAGTGCCGTCATCCGGTCCGGCTCCGTGGGCATGCTGCTGGCCCTTTCCTCGCAGCAGCTGGAGGACGAGGTGCTGACCGCGCTCGCCGGCGCACTGGCCCTGGCGGCGGAGGACGGGCCGGAGGCTCCGGCCGCCGGACACTGGACCATCGGCGTCGGGCACTGGACCATTGGCGTCGGACGCCTGCAAGCCTCCCTGCTGGAAGCTGCGGCAGGCATCGATGAAGCGGCGCACGTCGCTGAAACCGCTGCGACGCTGCCCGGACAGGACCGGCTTTTCCATCGGGCCACGGATATCCGGCTGCGGGGGCTCCTGGCCCTGCTCCGCAAGGACCCGCGTGTCCAGCAGTTCGTCGAGTCCGAGCTGCACGGGGTCCTGCAGGCCGAGGCCCGGGGCGAGCACGGCTATCTGGAGATGCTCGGGCAGTTTCTGGAGTCCGGCGGCAACAAGACCGCACTGGCCCGGAGCAGTTACCTCAGCCGGCCGACGCTATACGCCCGGCTCAGCCGGCTGGAGGAACTGCTCTCAGTGGACCTGGACGACGCCGAGTCCCGGACGTCGCTGCACGTCGCCCTGCTCGTTTACCGGCTGCGTGCCCTGTGACTGTCTGGAACCACCCAACACTGTCTGGTACCACCCAACACCGCCTGGAACCACCCAACAGAATGCGAGCGCTGAGCCGTGCCGAAACCCTTCACACTGACCCAGCTGAGGTATTTCGCCGTGGTGGCGGAGGTGGAAAACATGACGGCGGCCGCCGAGCGTCTGCGCATCACGCAGTCCGCCCTGTCCACAGCCATAACCCAGCTCGAAGCCAGCCTCGCCACCCAGCTGTTTGTGCGTCTGGCGCGGGGCCTGCGGCTGACACCGGCCGGCCGGCAACTGGCCGGGGATGTCGGGGTCTTCCTGGAACACGCCGACTCGCTCTATGAGTCGGCCCGGGGACTTGCCGCCAGCGTTGTCGGTGAACTGAAGGTTGGGGTGTTCTCACCGCTGGCTCCTTTTCGGCTTCCGGCCATCCTCCAGTCCTTTGAGCGCCAGCATCCCGGAGTGGCTGTCTCGATTCTGGAAACGGACCTGGCCGGGCTGCAGACCGCCCTGCGGGAAGGACAGTGCGACGTTGCGCTGACCTACGGCCTAGGCCTAGGTCCCGGCTTCACCACCAGGGTGCTGGAGCGTGTGCCGCCGCATGTGCTGGTCCACGCGGGACATCCCGCCGCCACCCGGCCGGAGCGGAGCGTCGCCCTCCGGGAATTGGCCGGTGAGCCGTCGGTGGTGCTTGACCTCCCCCACAGCAGGGAATACTACGAGCAGCTCTACACCCTTGCCGGACTGGTGCCCAACGTCCGGCACCGCTTCGCCGGATATGAAACCGTCCGGTCATTCGTGGCCAAGGGACACGGCTACGCTGTGCTGAACCAGCGGCTGCACAGTGACCTGACCTATTCCGGCGGCCAGGTGGCGGTGCTCACCCTGACCGATGACTTCCCGCCCATCGAAGTAATGCTGGTCCGTTCCGACGGCGTGCAGCCAACCCGCCGCACCCTGGCCTTTGAAGAAACCTGCCTCCGGCTTTACGGCGCATCCGGGCAGTAAACCGACCCGCACTGCGCCGAGCCATTGGCTAAATCGATTGCTTTACCCTAAACAACCGATTGGACAACTGTGAGCGGCATCACCACAGTTGATGCTGTGGTGCTGAATCCGGAAGATCAGTGCCCGCTGGTCAGGCCTTTTGTCGGCTTGTCCGGCTCCAGGCCGCTTAATCAAGGGAGAATCGATGGTCCCGACGCCAGAGTCGCAAGTCCGGGAAGTTTCCGGACTTCGGGATGCCCGCAATAAAGCTGTAATGAGGCCGGATTTTCTTTTTCCGCCCCGTAACACTGCCCGCGTTTACGGAAACACGATCCCCCTAGCGTTGCTCTCATGACAATCCACGACAGCACAGCGGAACAGCCGGGATCGGGGACGGTCGGTACAGCTCCGGCCACACAGGTCCCGGCGCCGGGACCCACCAGAACGCCGGGAACCACCAGGATGCAGAAGCGGGTCCTGCTCGGCGGAAGCATCGGACAGTTCATCGAGTTCTACGACTTCACCCTCTACGGCCTCACCGCCGTCACCCTGTCGCAGCTGTTCTTCCCCGGCAGCAACCCCATCGCCGCGATGCTCGCCACGTTCGCCACCTTCGGCGTCGCCTTTGTGGTCCGCCCGCTCGGCGGCCTCTTCTTCGGTGTCCTGGGAGACCGCATCGGGCGGCGCAGGGTCCTGAGCATCACGCTGATCGCCATCGGCGGAGCAACTGCCCTGATGGGCATGCTTCCCACCTACGCGCAGATCGGCGCCTGGGCGCCGGCGCTGCTGGTCCTGTGCCGGCTGATCCAGGGCTTCTCCGCCGGCGGAGAATCCGTGGGGGCGCCGTCGTTTGTCTTCGAACACGCGCCCGTCAACAAACGCGGCTTCTGGCTCAACATCACCATCGCCGCCACCGCTCTTCCCTCCGTGGTGGCCGGAACAATGATCCTCATCCTCAGCCAGTCCATGACCGACGAATCCTTCGAATCCTGGGGGTGGCGCCTGCCGTTCCTGCTCGCGCTTCCGCTCGCCATGTTCGGCGTCTGGATCCGCAGCCGCACCGTGGAAAGCGAAGCCTTCAAGGACGCTAAAGCGGCTCAGCCCAAGGAATTCAGCCCGGTGCAGGAAGCACTGCGCGAGAACACGCTCCGCATGGTCCAGGTCATCTTCGTGATGGGCCTGACGGCGATGGGTTTCTACTTCCTGTCCGCCTACTTTGTCTCCTACGTTCAAACCGCCGGCCAGCTCAGCCGCGAGCAGTCCCTGATGGTCAACGCCGCCGCCCTGGCGCTCTACGCCGTCCTGCTGCCGGTCGGCGGGCGGATCGGCGACCGCGTTGGCCGCAAGCCGATGCTCATCGCCGGCTCCGCGGCGCTGGCTGCACTCTCGGTGCCCAGCTTCATGCTGGTCACCAGCGGCAGCCTGCCGCTGGCCCTTGCCGGGCAGTCCCTCTTTGTGGTGGCCCTCTGCATCTACGGCGGCGGCTGCTACACGTTCTTTGTGGAGATCTTCACGACCCGGACCCGGTTCACGTCGGCGGCAATCAGTTACAACGGCGCCTACGCGATCTTCGGCGGCACGGCTCCGTTCATCGGCACGGCGCTCGTCGGAGGCACCGGAGTAGCGCATGCACCGGGCTTCTACATGGCTGCCGCGTCCGCCGTCGTCTTCCTCCTGATCGTCTTCACCAAGGTTCCCGAAACCCGCGGCCGGATGGGCTGATCCCGCCGTCCCCGCGCGCCCCCGCGCGCGCCGCAGATCTCCACACTTCACATCTCCCAACTTCACATCTCCAAACTTCCAAAGGACTTCCCATGACGTCAGCATCATTCCTCTCCGACTTCCATGCCGTCGCCGCCATCGGCGCCACGCCCAACAACGGGGTGGACCGCCAGGCCGCCACCGCGGAGGACGCCCTGACCCGTGACTGGTTCGCTGCCTGGGTGCAGGAGGCCGGCTGGGAACTCCGGGTCGACAGCATCGGCAATATGTTTGCGCTGCTCGAATGGACCCCGGGCGCACCCTTTGTGATCATCGGGTCCCATCTGGACAGCCAGCCCCTGGGCGGCCGCTTCGACGGAGCCTACGGTGTCATTGCTGCGCTCCACGCGGCCCGGCGAATCAGCGCCGACGTCGATGCCGGCGGCGAGCTGCCGCGGTTCAACCTGGCGGTGGTGAACTGGTTCAACGAAGAGGGCGGCCGCTTCGCCCCGAGCATCATGGGCAGCTCGGTTTACGCCGGCCTGCTGTCCCGCGACCAGATGCTGGCTGTGACCGACCTGCAGGGCACCTCGGTCTCCGAGGCACTTGAAGGCATCGGGTACCTGGGCACGGCGGAAGCGCCCCCAGCGGCCGGTTATGCGGAGATCCACATCGAACAGGGCCGGATCCTGGAACGTGAAGGCATCTCCATCGGCGTGGTGGACAGCAGCTGGTACACGCAGAAACTCGATATTGAAGTGCTCGGTGAACAGTCCCACACCGGCGCCACAGCCATGGCGGACCGGCACGACGCCCTGGTGGCCGCCTCGCGAATCATCCTCATGGTGCACGACGTCACCGAGGAGTTCGCCGACGAGGCCCTCGTCTCCTCGGTCGGCCAGCTGACCCTGGAACCCAACTCCCCCATCGTCGTGGCCCGCAGGGTGCATCTCATCGCCGACCTGCGCTCCGGCGACCCGGAGGTCGTGAAGGCGGCCCGTGCCAAGCTGATCGGCGACATCGATGCACTGGCCCGCAAATACGACATCAAGGTCAACGTCAAGGACTTCGATATCCGCCCCATCCGCCGGTTCCCGCAGGAAGGGCTCGAGCTGGCGGAGCAGGTCGCGGCAGGGCTGGGACTGTCCTCGCGGCGGATCCAGACCATGGCCGGCCACGATTCCGTCGCCATGAACACCGTTGCGCCGTCGGTCATGCTGTTCATTCCGAGCGTGGACGGCGTCTCGCACTGCGAACGTGAATTCACCACAGACGAGGACATGGTCCTGGGCCTGGACATGCTGACCGGTGTCACCCGCGAACTGATCTCCGGCGCCCTGGCGAACTCGGCCACCGGCTCATCCGACGCGGTGAATTCCGCGCTGCCGGGAGCCGACGCCGAGAATGCCGCCGCGCTGCCGGGAGCCGTCCGGGCATGACCGATCTGCACTACCTGGATGCGTCCTCCGCGCTGCGCCTGTTTCGTGCCAAAGAGCTGTCGCCGGTCGAGCTGCTTTCGGCGGTCATCGCCAGGACGGAGGAAATCAACGGCTCCCCGGGTGCCGGCGGGTCGATCAATGCCGTCACCGAAACCCTGTTCGATGAAGCGATGTCCGCCGCACGCGAAGCCGCTGCCAAGTATCAAACGGGGCACGGCCTGACTCCGCTGCTGGGGCTGCCGGTGGCAGCGAAGGAAAAGCACGGCCTGCGGGGCCGCACCCTCTCGCAGGGACTGGTGGCCCATCGGAACAAGGTGGCGCAGGACGACCACCCGGTGATCGGCAGGATCCGCGGCGCCGGGGGCATCATCCACCTGCGCACGACGACGCCGGAATACAGTTGCGCCACCGTCACCCACAGTCCGCTGTGGGGCGTCACCCGCAATCCCTGGAACCCCCGCTTCTCGCCGGGCGGGTCCTCGGGCGGCTCGGCCGCGGCCCTGGCTGCGGGGTTTGCGCCGTTGGCCACTGCCTCGGACATCGCCGGCTCCACCCGGCTGCCGGCGTCGTTCACTGGGACGGTCGGCTACAAAGCGCCGTACGGCAGGATTCCCGGGCTCGCTCCGCTCTCCGCCGACTTCTACCGGGGCGACGGCCCCATGGCCCGCACCGTCGCTGACGCTGCGCTGCTGGCGAATGTGATGGCTGGCCAGCACGCCGGGGACCATGCCTCGCTCGCGTCCGGCGATCCGATCGAATTGCCGGCGGAAGGCGCGGCTGCGGAGTCGGTTGCCGGCATGCGCATCGCCCTCTGCCTCCGGCTGGGCAACTACCCGGTGGCAGCCGATGTGGAAGCCAATACGCGTGCCGTTGCGGCCGCCCTGCAGGCCGCGGGTGCCGTGGTGGAGGAGATAACCCTGCCGTGGACCTCCGAGGAAATCAGCCGCACCATGTTCACCCATTTCGGCTATCTGCTGGGGCCGGCCATGGAGGCGGAGACCGCCGGCTCCACTGACCTGCTGGCCGACTACACGCGGCGCTTCATGGCGGATGCGCGCCAAGCCGCGGCGGACCGCAGCTTCTTGAACGGCATCACCGCGGAAACCCGCATCCAAGGCGAGCTTGCCGCCGCCATGGCCGGCTTTGACGCCCTGATCTGTCCGGCTTCCGCCGTGGCCTCGCTCGACGCCGACGGGATGTACCTGGACGGCATCGCAGCAGAGGGCCTCCACCTGGAGCACTATTGGCAGGGCCACATGACCGGCGTCTTCAACATCGCGAACCGGTGCCCGGTGTTGGCCGTTCCCAGCGGGATGGCCGACTGCGGCATTCCCACCGGCGTCCAGATTGTTGGCCATCCCTTTGATGACGGCGCCGTGTTTACCGTCGGTGCGGCGGTGGAGGCGCTGCGGCCCTGGCGGAACCACCGCCCGGAGCCGGTCGGCGCTACAGCGTTGTCTCGGGGCCGGCAGGTTCCGTAACGATCAGCTCGTCCACCTGCAGGCGGCCGACGTAAAGTTCCTTGATGTCGGTACGGCCGATGCTGAGCTTTCCGATCGCCAGCGCCCCCACGGCCACCGCTCCCATCGCGAGGGCGCCCAGTGAGAAGGCGCCCACCGCCAGCCGCCTGGCGCTAAGCCCGGGAAAGTCCAGGACGGGGAGGTGCATGGAGCCATGGTGCTGATGCTGGGCGTGCAGATGATGCGGGCCGTGCAGGTGCTTGGAGCCACGGTGCTTGGTTTTCATGTGCATGGGATCCTCCGGCGGTGTCGAGCAGCGGGTATGAGTTATCCAGCGTGCAGGGAGATTTCCGCAGGCACAAGCACCACACGCAGAATGCTCCGCAGCCTTTGAAACGGACTGCGGAGCATTCTGCGGTTTAGCGGTGTTTCGGGCCTTGACCGCCGGCCTTGGTCCCGGTCGCCGGCCGGAGTCGCGGCTTAGGAGTCGGCGGCTTCGCCGGGTTCGTCGTCGGCCGGTGAGGGCTCGGCGTTGTCCTGTTCCTTTTCGGGTGCCGATTCGTTCTCCGGCTTGGCGTCGGGAGCCGGAGCCGACTTGCGGTTGGGATCCGTCAGTTCGCCCGTTGGATACAGCCTCGCAACGGAGCGCATGTATTCGGTCCACTGCGCGCCGGCAATGGTGGAGCCGTCCACGTAGCTGCGCGCCACGCCGTTGATTGGCAGGTCGTTCAACGAAGAGTAGGACGTCCAGTTGCCTACCCAGGAAGCAGTCGAGATGCCCTGGGTGTAGCCGACGGTCCAGGTCTGTTCGGAAATGTCCGTGGTGCCGGTTTTCGCCGCTGCGGGGACACCCAGCGGTGAAATGGCGCCCGGTCCGCTCTCCACAAGTTTCTGGAGCGGCTCCGAGACCTCCTTGGCGACCTCCTCGGACATTGCACGGGTGCACTGTTCCTCGGGTACTTCAAAGGACTTGCCCCGGGAATTGGATACCTGCGTCAGCGCGATGGGTTCGCAGTACTCGCCCCCGCTGGCAAACGTTGCGTAGGCAGCCGCCATGGTCATGGGAGCCACTTCCTGGCCGCCCAGGACGAAGGAGGGATTGTTGACCTCCAGCGGTTCGCCGTCGACCGCCCGGTGCACGCCCATGCGGGTGGCGACGTCGCCGATGTCGCACAGGTCCAGCTGGGAGGCCTGCGCCACTGTTGCCGTGTTGGTGGACCAGGTCAGCCCCTCGCCCACGGTCATGCTGCGTTCATAGCCCTCTTGGGCGTTCTTGAACTTCCACTCGTCAAAGTAGGCGTCTTCGGGCAGGCAGCTGGCGGACCAGTCGTATCCGGCCGGGTAGCTGGTCCGGGACGCATCGATGACGTCGTCGATGCTGCCGCCGTTCTCCAGCCAAGCAACGGTGGTGAAGGGCTTCATCGTGGATCCCGGTTGGAAGCCGTACGCGGTGCCGCCCATGTCGGAGTCAACGTTGAAGTTCAGCTGCGTGTTTCCGCTGCCTTCTTCAGGCGTGTAGTTCGTGTTCTGGGCCATGGCCAGGATCTTGCCCGTTCCGGGCTCCACGGACACCATCGCGGAACCCGCACCCGAGGGGTCGCCGGTCGGAACCTGCGCCTCGATCTGCGCCTGGGCCTGTTCCTGAAGCCGGGAATCCAGAGTGGTGGTGATGGTCAGGCCACCGCGGGCCAGAAGCTTGGCGCGGGCCGTTTCGTCCACCCCGAACTCATCGGAGGCCAACACAACCTGTTGCACATAGCTGCAGAAGTATTCGGCCATTTCAGCTCCCACGCAGCCGGAACGTGCCGCGGGCTGCGGGTTGAGCTGCAGGTCGGAGGCGACGGCGTCGTCGTGTTCCTGCTGCGTGATTTTGTCGTAGCGGAGCATGGCAGCCAGAACAGCGTCCCGGCGGTCCCGCGTTGCCTCGGGATTTGTCATCGGGTTGAAGTTGTTCGGCGACTGGACCATCCCGGCGAGCATTGCCGACTGGGCGATGTTCAGGTTTGCGGAGGGAATGCCGAAGAAGGTCTGCGCTGCCGCTTCGACGCCGTAGGTACGGCCGCTGAACAGCACAATATTCAGGTACCCCTCGAGGATTTCATCCTTGGAGAATTCCTTTTCGACGGCGAGGGACAGCTTGGCTTCACGGACCTTGTCGGTGATGTTCTTGGTTCCGCTGACCGTGAGCTCGTCGGCGCTCTTGCCTTCGGCGACGCCCTGGTCGATCAGGACGTTGTTGACGTACTGCATCGTCAAGGTGGAGGCACCCTGGGTGCTGTCCTTGGTCATGTTGGAGGCCAAGGCGCGGGCGATGCCTTTGGCGTCCACTCCCCCGTGCTCGTAAAAGCGGTTATCCTCGATCGCGATGATTGCGTCCTGCATCGACGGGGAGATTTTGTCCAGCGTCACCGGGATCCGGTTTTCCGCGTAGAAGGTGGCGATCAGCTTTCCGTCGGCCGAGTAGATCTTGGACCCCTCGTCGAGCGGGCCGGTTTCGAGCTCGTCCGGCAGGTCCTCGAGGCTGTCGAAAATCTGGTTGGCGCCGGAGGCTGCCACCGCTGTCGCGGGAACGAAAATCCCGGCGACGAGGGCACCGCAGAGGACGCTGACGGCCAGAAACAACACCAGCCGGCCGGAGGTGCCGAGTCTGGCCAGCATGGAGGAGTTGTTTTGTCGCATTCGAACAAGATACAACCCATTTCTGTGGGCCGATCTTGACGGTCCCCGCCGTGCGGAGTACAACCTTCCCCGCATTCCGCCGCGGCCCGGTGTTTCCCCGGGGCTTGTCCGCCCCTTCCCGACACGCCCCTTGAGAAAAAGATCACACGTCCGGCCGCCACTTCCGGCGAAGGATCGGCCCAATGTCCGGCGCGGATCCCCAGACATGATCTTGCGGCGGCATTCGGTATACGCTGTACGCATGAACCCCCTTCCGGACGCCCACCGCGGTCCCCTCTCTGCCGCCGCCATCGCGGCCTGTGGGCTTGATCTGGCAGACCGGGAAGGCCTGGAGGCAGTGTCCATGCGGAACGTCGCTGAGATTCTCGGCGTCTCCGCCATGGCTTTGTACCGCCACGTCGAGAACCGGGAATCCCTGCTGCTGGCCATGGCCGCCGAGGCGGCCCGGGAGTTTGTCCTGCTGCCTCCGGAACCGGCTTCCTGGCAGGAGATGCTGCGGCACATGGCCGTGGCGCAGTGGGAGGGTTTCCACCGGCATCCGTGGCTGCTGCAGATAGTCCTGGGTCCCAGCCGGCTCCTGGACATGGCGCCGACCGCCGAGCTCGAGGTGCTGCTGCAGGCACTCAAAGCGGCCGGCCTGTCGGAGGACGAGTGTTTTGACTGCGTCGTAGGCGTCTCGGCCATCGTGATCGGCACTGCCGTCCTCGCGCTGGCTGCGAACCCCGGGCCGGGGCGGTACCGCCCCACCCGGCCCAACGCCGTCGTGCCCCTTAACGCCGACGACGGCGCCAGTCCCGATTCCGTCACTGCCCGGTTCCGCGGCCGCGGCATTACCTATGATGCCTCCAGGAGGTCGCTGGACTTTGCTGTGAGCGGCTTCCTGCACGGCGTGGAGACCCAACTTTCAACAACCGTCCGGATGCGGCAAGAAAAGCAATCCGGCTTAGAGAAGGAACAAAAGTGAAACTCAGCAACAAGACCGCCATTGTCACCGGCGGCGCCGGCGGCATCGGGCAGGGCATCGTGCGCCACTTCCTTTCCGAGGGCGCCAAGGTGGCTGTCGTTGACATCGACCAGGAGCAGGGCGACAAGCTTGTTGCCGACCTCGGCAACATCGGTGAAATCATCTTTATCCGCAAGGACATTTCCCTTCCCGAGAGTGCTGCCGAGATCGTTGCCGAAACGGTTGCCCGCTTTGGCGGCCTGGACATCCTGGTCAACAACGCCCATGCCTCCAAGCAGGCGCCGATCCTGGAAACCACTCCGGAGATCTGGAACCTGTCCTTCGGCACCGGAACCCTGGCCACCCTGTACCTGATGCAGGCAGCCCATCCGGAACTGAAGAAGACCCGGGGCAGCATCATCAACTTCGGTTCCGGTGCCGGGATCAAGGGCCTGCCCAACCAGGTGGCCTACGCTGCAGCGAAGGAAGCCATTCGGGCCATCACCCGCACGGCGGCGAACGAGTGGGCAGCCGACGGCATCCGCGTCAACGTTGTCAGCCCTGTTGCGCTGACTCCGGGCATCGTCCAGTGGAGCAAGGCCTACCCGGAGCAGTACCAGGAAGTAGTGAACGGCGTTCCGCTGGGCCGCCTTGGCGATCCCGAGACGGACATCGCACCGATCGTTGCCTTCCTGGCCAGCGAAGAGTCCCGATACCTGACCGGCCAGACGCTGATGGCCGACGGCGGAAGCATCAAGCTCTACTAGGAGAACCCGCGCACTGGTTCCCACTCTCTGTTGTCCCTGTTACCTGTTGGGGTCACATCAGCCCCAGGGCTGAACGAAGAGTGGGAACCAGTGCGTCTGTGCGTCTGGTGGGCTGTGCGCCTGGCGGCCTGTGCGCCTGCCGACCTGGGTGCGCCTGGCGGCCTGTGCGCCTGCCGGCCTGTGTGCGCCTGCCGGCCTGTGTGCCTGTTCGTGTGGGCGTCTGCCGGCCACGGGGCCGCCCTGTCAGTCCCCCCAGGATCCGCAGTTGTAGGGTTGCGGCATGAACGCGGAGCACCGGCCGTCACGCGGGAACATTTAGGGCGAACGACCTGCGGCAGCTTCGGCTGCGGTCTCAGCTCCTGGTGGCATCCGAACCCGTCGGAGCGGCCGAGACTGTTCGCCGCCTTTTGGCCGTGCAGGCCCAAAACCTTGGCGGCGCCTTGTGGAGCGTCGGCCAACGGGCGCCGGGAAGCACTCGCGGCGACGTCGAGGCGGCACTGGCTGCCGGCGTCGTCGTGCTCACACTTACGCCCCCTCCCGCCGATGTGACGGTCTTTCCGCGTGTCCATCTCCTGCCGGGTTTCGATGAGTTCCACATTGGTTATGCCGACCGCGGGCCGATTCTGGCGTCCGAGCACCAAGCATTTGTGGGCCCGGGAAAGAACGGGCTGTTCCGGTCGCCCGTCGTTGTCGACGGTGTTGTGGCTGGTATCTGGTCGGCCTCGGAGCGAAAGGGAAATATCGACGTGGACGTGTCATTGTTTCCAGACCGAGTGGGCCCGATATTGCCTGGGGTAAAAATGCTGAGTGGTACGGAGATGAGGCGTGCGGTCGAGACGGCGGCCACGTTGTACGGACGCTTCCTCTCTGTGGAAGCCCATGCCGCCGTGTCACGGTCGTAAGCCGCTGCGCGGTGGTCGGTGGGTGGTGGTTGGAGGGCGAAGGGTGGTGAGTGGTGCGGTCGCTACGCAGGGGGCCGGACCTGTGACCAGAGATGCTGTCTTATTGCATGCACAGGTATCGGCTAAGGGGCGTAGGTAGTCCGGCGAAAAAGTCGGGTATTTGTGAGTCCTGAAAGGGCCTGTTTTGGGCTGTTTTGGGGCTGTTTTGGAGTGGTTTTGTGGCTTCTCGAACCGGGAATGTCAGTGCCGGGTGAAAGTCTTTAGTCATGGATCAGAACGGATCTTCGGCCGGGACTCCCGGCACTGGCGGTGAGACTGCAGGTTGCAGTCGGTTCGTCTTTGTCGCCGAGCCGGGCGTTGCCGGAGGTGAGCCTGATAATGGGTTGAACGGGTCTCTGGTCCTGCAGAATGTGGAGTCGTTGACCGAGGAGCAAACCGGGACGGTGTTGGCCCGGCTCAATCATTTGTCGCGGTGGGTGCAGGCGCAGCAGGCTCGGGTCCTGTCCCGGCTGCAGACCGTCTACGAGGACGAGACGCTATCCGTTACCGGGTTGCGGGACGCGGAGATGGCGTTCAGTCTCGCTGCGGAGGAAGCCGCAACCATTCTGGGAGTTCCCACCGGTACCGGAAAGGCGTTGATGAGTCAGGCCGGTGATCTCTGCACCAGGAACACGGCCACGCTGAAGGCGTTGGAGGCCGGACAGATCAGTTACGGGCACGCGGAGATCCTGGTGGAGCAGTGTGTGGGAGTGGTGCCGGCGGAGCTGCCCGGGTTTGAGGCGGAGCTGCTGGGGATGGCTGCGGGCCAGACCAAAACCCAGTTCCGGGCGAAGGCTCACCGGCTGCGGGAGAAGTACTATCCGGAAACCATCGTGCAGCGGCAGTTGACGGCGTTTGAGCAGCGGACGGTGTGGGTGCGTCCGGAGCCGGACGGGATGTCCTGGCTCTCGGCGTTACTGCCGGCCGAGAAAGCCCAAGCCATTTTTACTCAGCTCAGTGTTGCGGCCCGGGGTGAGCGGGCCGCCGGAGACACGCGCACGGTGGATCAGTTGCGCACGGATATCCTCACGGACTTGCTCGGGGGCCACGACCATGAATGCGGGGACGACTGCGGCCACGGTGGTGGCGGCCGTGGCAAAGGCAGCAAAGGTAGCCGTGGTGGACGCAACGCAGGTGGCGCAGGCGCGGGAGCAAAGAGGGGCAAGGGCCGTAGCAAGGGTTCCGGCTCCGGCAACAAGGCCAGCAGCCAAGGTGAGGGTTCCGGTTCTGCTGCCGGCTCCGACTCCGATACCGGTTCCCGCTCCGGGAAGGGGTCCGGGTCCTGCCGGATTGGCCATGGTCCCCGGGCTCGGACGGAGATTCTGGTGCTGATCAACGCCGAAACCCTCTTCGGTGCCGATGATCAGCCGGCCGAGCTGAACGGGTACGGGCCGATCAGTCCCGTAACGGCTCGGCGGATGGCACGCGAGGCCATGAAATGGACGCCGGTGGAACGCGATCCGGACACCGAGGAGATCCTGCGGGTGGGGAAACGGCGGAAGGTTCCCGACGGATTGAAGCGGGTTCTGCGGGTGCGGGACGGGACGTGCCGGTTCCCGGGGTGCCGGACCAATGCGGTGATTTCCGAGATTGACCACACCAAGCCCTGGGCTCAGGGCGGGCTCACGGATCATGACAATTTGGAGCATTTGTGCCGGCGGCATCACATGTTCAAAACCGAAGGGTTCTGGAAGGCCAGGCAGCCTCGTCCCGGGGTGATTGAGTGGACCTCGCCGGGCGGCAGGTGTTACCGGACGGAACCGCAGCTGAGCCTGTCCCGGGAAACCTGTAGCGATAACGGTGGTTATCTGCAGCCAGGGATCACAGCGAACAACGACACCGTTCAAGGAAATACGGCGGGACCAGATCCGTCGTCTGCCCGTAACACGGTGAACCCGGACGACTACGGCGACGACCCGCCACCCTTCTGACGGCCGCTCTTCCGTCCGGCCCTCTCAGATACCCAGCTCGCCCGACACCAGCCCGGGGACCCAACTCGCCGGCACCAGCCCACTGACCGCAGCCGTTGCCACTACCCAAACTTTCCGTGGGCCAGACCTCGTCCACAGTTATGACCGCCGCCAAAGCTCCTGAGGTGAGTCACGATTCCACCCCTTCCGTGCCGCCCAGCCTCGTTGGCCAACAAGGAGTGCCAGCCCGCAGCGGTAAGCTCATGACATGGCACGATACTTTGACATCCACCCCGAGAATCCGCAGCAACGCACCATCGGACAGGTAGTTGCGATTCTGCGCTCCGGCGGATTGATCGCCTATCCCACAGATTCCTGTTATGCCCTCGGAGCCCAGCTGAGTAACAAGGACGCATTGGACCGGATCCGGGCCATCCGGCAGCTGGACGACAAACACCACTTCACGCTGATGTGCAAGGATTTCGCCCAGCTCGGCCAGTTCGTGCAGATGGACAACAACATCTTCCGCAGCATCAAGGCCGTCACTCCGGGCAGCTACACCTTCATCCTGCCGGCGGTGAAGGACGTGCCGCGCTGGCTCTCACAGCCCAAGAAGAAGACGGTGGGCGTCCGCATCCCGGACAACAAACTGGTCCAGGCGCTGCTGGAAGAATTGGGTGAACCGATGATCTCCAGCACCCTGCTGCTGCCCGGCGAAGAAGATCCCCTGACTCAGGGATGGGAAATCAAGGAACAGCTAGACCACCAGGTCGACGCAGTTCTCGATTCCGGGTTCTGCGGTCCGGATCTGACCACCGTCATCGACTTCTCCAGCGGTGAGCCGGAAATTGTCCGCCGTGGCACCGGTGATCCCTCGCGCTTCGAGTAAACCACTCCGGCGGCGAAGCTAACCGCCTCGCCGCCGAACCCGTGGCAGGCTGGAGCCATGGCATTGCACATCGGCACCTCGGGCTGGAGCTACAACGACTGGCGACACGTGCTGTATCCGCCCGGGCTGCCCAACCGGCTGTGGCTGGAAACTTACGCCGCGGAATTCGACACGGTCGAGTTCAACGGAAGTTTCTACCGTTGGCCGCGCGAGCCGGCCTTTGCCGCCTACCGTGAGCGGCTGCCGGCCAGCTATCAGTTTTCGGTCAAGGCGCCGCGGGGACTGACCCACGGCCGCAAGCTTCGCGACCCCGAGGAATGGATCGGACGCATCAGCCGCTGCTGGAGGGAACTCGGCGATAAAGCCGGTGTCCTGATCGTGCAGCTGCCGCCGGATATGGAGCGCGACGACGAGCGGCTGGCGTATTTCCTGACTACACTCCCCCGGGAGATCAGGGTGGCTGTGGAGTTCCGGCATCCCAGTTGGGAAACCGAAGACGTCTACGATCTCCTGTCACGGCACGACGCCGCGTATACCGTCATGAGCGGAGCTCACCTTCCGTGCAACCTGCGCGCCACGGCGTCGTTCGTGTATCTGCGCATGCATGGCCCCGACCCGGAGCACCTCTACGCCGGTTCCTACAGCGACGAGGACCTGCACTGGTGGGGTGACCGGATCCGCGAGTGGGAAGCCCTGGGCAAGGACGTCTATGTGTATTTCAACAACGACGGCGAAGGCCACGCGGTCCGCAACGCCCGGACCCTGCGCACGCTGCTGAAGGAAAGAATCTAGCGACCAACCCTTGCCGCAGTTATCGAATACCGTTATGTTAACGGTATTCGATAACCCATTCCGCGCAGGGAGACCCCATGGCAACAACATCCATACCGCTGACCCGCAAGAGCGCACGCACTGCCCAAAAAGTTGGGCTGGTGATTGGAATGTCGATCTCCGGGTTTACTACTCTCGTGTGCCTGGGAGCGGCGGTCGCCGCGGTCATCATGCCAATGTCCGGACGGGTGGAGCTAACCCTGCCCGCAGCTCCAATACAGGACTCCGCTTGGACGCACCTGAGTCCCCAAATCGTCAGCGGATCCTCGGAGAGCTACCAACTGTCACTGCAAAACGTTGAGTCCGAAGGATTGTCGATGTGGTCGGCCACGATGGGGATTGGGTGCACCGTCCCAGCCCTGATTACCGCGTTTCTTGGCTACCTCTGTCTCCGCGTCTACAGGGGCCAGCCGTTTGGGCGGCTTATGACTCTCGGCTTCTGCGTCTCTTCCGCTGTGATCGTTGCCGGATCCGCAGTTCTGCCCTCGGTGTTCGCCAGCATTAACGAGCGCATCCTCTCCGACGCGGGCATCGATCTGAGAAACGCGCCATTCACCGACGGTTACGTCTTTGGCGCGTTGGATGCGGTGATCCTGATGTTCGGCATATTCCTGGCCCTGCTGGCAGCAGCCTTCCACCTCGGCAGCAGATTTCAGCGCGACGGCGAAGGGCTGGTCTAGTGCCGCCTGTTGACTTGGACTCATCAGTGCACTGCAGGCTCGATGAACTGCTGGCTGAGCGGAAGCTGACGCTGACTGAACTCAGCAAGCGAGTGGATGTCAGCATCGTGAATCTCTCAGTCCTTAAGAACGACCGGGCCAAGGCGATCCGCTTCTCCACCCTGACAGCAATCTGCCGAGCCCTGGACTGCTCCATCGGAGATCTGCTGGTCCTGAGACCCCAAACGTAAAGAGACCCCAGCGGAAACCACCTAGAGGTCCTGATCACCCGCGCCGGATTGCCCACGACCACCACATTCTCCGGCACAGCCCGGGTAACCACGGCTCCTGCGCCAATCACTGAGTTCTCCCCGACCTGACGCCCGGCAGAACGCTGCGGCTCCACCGGATGGGTGGGAGTCAGACCCGGAAAAACAAGAAGGACTGCAGGAAACACCTCCATTCGGCCGCATCCCGCCCGGCTGTCCACGACTTCGCTTGACGGACAGTTCACAGATGAGAACTGTTGACGCCACGGAGGCACAGGGGACGCCGACTTGGACCAGAACACTGCTGGTCCATTCATCGCAGGCTGGTCATCGCACTCTGGGAGGAATTCGCTGTGAAACAGGCAATCGCGGGAAAACACACGCTGCGGGCAGTGACGACGGCGGCGGCAACCGCCGTCGTTTTGGGAACTGCACCATTCATCGGGCTGCATGGGACGGGAGAAGGTCAGGGAGGAGGCGACGACGGCGGGTCCCCCGCAGCACGGAACGTGATCCTGATGGTCGGGGACGGCATGGGACCGGGTCAGCGCGAAGCCATCCGACTGGCCTTGGTGGGACTAACCGGAGAGTTGGAGATGGATTCCCTGCCCTCCGCCGGCAGGGTGCACACCAACTCCGCGGATCCGGAAAGCTTCGTTACGGACTCAGCGGCGGCCGCCACGGCCATGGCCACCGGAGTCAAGACGTACAACCGCGCCATTGGCGTTGACCTCGAGCAGCAGCCGGTCACGACGGCTCTGGAAGTGGCCGAGGAGCTGGGCAAATCGACGGGACTGGTGACCACCAGCACCGTCACCGATGCCACGCCGGCGGCCTTCGGATCCCATGTTGCGGACCGGGACGAACAGAGTGCCATTGCGCGTCAGTTCCTGGAGAGCAGCCGGCCCGAGGTCATCCTGGGTGGCGGCGAGGATCACTGGTATCCGGCCGGAAACCCGGGGCGCCATCCGGACAATCCGCCGGAAGATCCGTCCGAGCAGAGTGCCGGAACCGAGGGGAATCTCGTCGAGGAGGCCCAGTCCCTCGGGTACGAATATGTTTGGGATCGCGAGGGCCTGCAGGCAGCCGACTCGCCCATGCTGCTGGGCCTCTTCTCCAACGAAGAGATGTTCCAGTACGGCGACGACGTCGAACCCCTGTACCAGCCCACAGTTCCCCTGACGGAGATGACGTCCAAGGCACTCGAAATCCTTGGCTCCGGGGGCGCGGGCGATGGCGGCAACGGCAACGACGCCGATAACGGTGACCGAGCCCAAGGAGACAACGGGAGCCGCGGCAATGACGGATTCTTCCTCATGGTCGAGGAGGAAGGCATCGATTCCTTCAGCCACGTGAACAACGCCGAGCTCACGATTGAATCGGGCATCGAGTTCGACCGGTCAGTGGCCCTCGCCAAGGATTTTGCGGAACAGGACGGCGACACCCTGCTCATTGTCGTGGGTGATCACCAGACCGGCGGCATGACCATTGAAGCCGTCGATGTTCCCGAGCCCGGAGAGGAACCGGACGAGTCCGGAGACGGCCCCTCCGCCGAGGACGGCCCGCTGCCGGTGGCGAACTCGAACCAGCAGTTCATGGTGGACTGGACCACCGGCGGACATACAGCGCTGGACGTTCCCCTCACGGCCATGGGGCCGGGATCAGAACTGCTGAACGGAGTCTACGAAAACACTCGTATCTTCGACGTCATGGTCCAGGTGATGCGTGCGGGCGCGGACGGCGACGGCGAGGGCGGCGGCGGCGGTAATCCTCCGGACTGGAATAAGCCCAAGACCCGCTTCGACCTGCAGTCACACCGCGGCGGACGCGGCGAATACACGGAGGAATCCCTGACAGCCTTTGCCCGATCACTGGAGCTTGGGGTCAGCACCTTGGAACTGGACACGCATTTGACCGAAGACGGCAAGGTGATCGTGTGGCATGACGACTTGATCATGCCGGAGAAGTGCCGGGACACCGCCCCTGCCCGGCCTGCGGACCCCGAGTTCCCCTATGTGGGTGACCGTGTGGCACTTCTGGACCTGGCGCAGATCAAGACCCTCGACTGCGGCTTCCAGCAGCTGCCGGGCTATCCCGACCAGGAGGTGGTGGAGGGTAACCGAATTGCAGAACTCCGGGACTTGTATGCGCTCGCCGATGCCTACGATGCCCGAAAGATCCGCTTCAACGTCGAAACCAAGGTTGAAGATGGTCTGGAGGGCGGTCCGGAAATGGAAGCCCTGGCGCGTGCCGTCGTCGCGGAGGTTGAAGCCTCGGGCCGGGAACGCCGCACCACCATCCAATCCTTTGACTGGGCCGCCCTGAACGTGGTGGCCGACATCGCGCCGGACCTGAAGCTGGTGGCGTTGGCCCACAACGCCGTTGCCCTGCAGGTGGGCCAGCCCGGCGCCGCGCCCCAGCTGGGCGGCATGGACATCGACGATTACAACGGATCGCCCGCCCTGGCCGCCGCAGCGGCCGGGTATGACGTCCTCTCCCCCATCGCCACTTCTGTCACCGCGCAGCTGATCCAAGAGGCGCACGAGGCCGGTCTTCCGGTCATTCCCTGGACCGTCAACACAACGGATGCCATGAACGCCCTGATGGATCTGGGGGTGGATGGACTCATCACCGACTACCCGACACTGCTGCGCTCGGTCATGGAGGAACGCGGCCTGAAGCTGCCGCGGGCTTACAGCCGCTCCTGAGGCATCAGAGACAAGCGCCCGGAGGAATGGAACCTGGGAAAAGCCGGCTAAGCCCGGGCCGGAACAAAGCGGTACCCCATGCCGTGCTCGGTGACGAAGTGCACCGGAACGGCGGGGTCGGCTTCCAGCTTGCGGCGCAGCTGTCCCATGTAGAGGCGGAGATAGCCGGTGTCAGTGGTGCCCGGACCCCATACCTCGGTGAGCAGGGAAGGCTGGCTGATGAGCCGGCCCGGGTACTGCACCAGTGCTTCCAGCAGCCGCCACTCGGTGGGGGTTAGCCGGATGGCGGAACCGTCGGAAATCCGCACCACTGACTTCGCCGCCAAATCCACCCGGACGTCGCCGAAGACCACTTCGGACTGCTCCGGAGCCGCCGGAGTGCGGCGGGTCAGGGCACGGATGCGTGCCATCAGTTCCTCAGTGGAGAAAGGTTTGGTCACGTAGTCGTCGGCTCCCAGGTCCAGGGCACGGACCTTATCGGCAGAGTCGGTGCGGCCGGAGATGACCAGGATCGGTGCCCGGCTCCAGCCGCGCACCGCCTCGATGACCTCCATGCCGCTGAGCCTGGGCATGCCCAAATCCAGGACGATCAGGTCCGGATGCTCTTCCACGGCCTTGCGCACCGCCGCGGCACCGTCGGCAGCCGTTGCCACCTCGTAGCCGTAGGCGGCGAGGGTGATGCGCAGGGCCCGGAGGATCTGCACGTCGTCGTCGGCGACCAGGATTTTCACAGGGCACCCGATTCGCGGGACGGGGCTGAGTCAATCGCAACCGCATCCGCACCCGAAGCCGCACCCGAAATGTCGGCCGCGGGAAGGGACAGCACCATGGTCAGTCCGCCGCCGGGCGTATCCTCGGTCTCCAGCGTTCCCATCATTCCTTCCATGAAGCCCTTGGCCAGCGCCAGTCCCAGACCCAGTCCGGTCAGGTTGTCGGTGTCCCCCAGCCGCTGAAACGGCACGAACACGTCTTCCAGGCGGTCGGAAGAGATTCCCGGCCCACAGTCTATGACGCGTACTTCCACACGGCCGGCAAACGCGCTCGCCGCCAGCACCACCTTGGATCCGGACGGGGAGAACCGCACCGCGTTCGCCAGCAGATTCACCAGGACGCGCTGCAGCAGCACGGAATCGGCCAGCACCGGCGGAAGGTCCGGAGGAATCTCCAGCTCCACTTCGGCCGGGCCCAGGTTCAGTTCTTCCAGGGCCGGAAGCACCACCTCGGCCGTCTCCAGCGGGGCGAGGCTCACGCCAAGCACCCCGGCCTGCAGCCGGCTGACATCGAGCAGGCTCGTGACCAGCCCCGACAGCGTGGCCAGGGATTCCTCAGCAGTGGCCAGCAGCTCGGCGCGGTCCTGCTCGCTCCACTGCACATCCGGGGCCCGCAGCCCGGTGACTGCGGCAGTTGCCGCCGTGAGCGGGCGGCGCAGGTCGTGCCCGACGGCGGCCAGCAGCGCGGTGCGGACCTTGTCGGCGGCCGCGAGGGACCCGAGACCCTCGGCAGTTTGCGTAAGGTCGCCGAAATCCAGGGCAGCCTCCAGCTGGGCAGTGATCACCGCCAGCAGCCGGCGGTCCGAGGCCTCCAGATCGCGGCCGTACAGTTCCAGCACCGCACGGTCCCCGACCGGCAGCCGGGTGGGGGCCGCAGTTCCCGGAACCGTGCCCGCAGCGGCGAGCACGGCGTCGTCGGCCAGCAGACGCACGGTGGTGAGGTTGAAGGCTTCCCGGGTGCGTCCCACCAGTGCCGCCAGGGCGTCTTCTCCGCGCAGGACGTTTCCGGCCACCGAGGCCAGCAGGTCGGACTCGGCGGCGGCGCGGTCGGCCGTGCGGGAACGGCGGGCGGCACGGTCGACAACGAAACTGACCAGCACGGCGTTCACGATATACAGGATCAGCGCGAGCACATGCTCCGGAGTCGCAACCGTAACCGTGTACAGGGGCTGAATGAAGAAGTAGTCAAGGGTGATGCCGGAGAGCAGCGCAGCAAACAGTGCCGGCCAGATGCCGCCCGTGAGGGCCACCAGAATAACCAGCAGCTGGTAGCTGAGCACGTCGCCGGTGATCGAAGCCGGAGTGCTCATGGTCACCAGGAACCAGGTCAGCAGGGGCCCGCCGGCCAGGGCAAGCGCTCCGCCGTACAGCCGCCGGCGCATCGTCAGTGCGCCGCCGAGCCGCGGCAGGACGGGACGTCCGCCGGCCGCGGGGTGGTTGACGATGTGCACGTCGATGTCTCCGGACTCGCGCACCACCGTGGCGCCGATCCCCGGCCCGGTCAGCAGTGCCCAGATCCGCGGCCGGCGGCTGACACCGATGACCAGCTGGGTGGCGTTCACGCCGCGGGCGAACTCCACCAGGGCGTGCGGGACCTCCCCGCCCACCACTTGGTGAAAGGTTCCGCCGAGCTTTTCCACCAGCGCCCGCTGGGCTTCAAGTTCACCCGGATGGGTTTCCCTCAGCCCATCGGGGCTGGTGACATGGACGGCCAGCAGCTCCCCGCCGGCGGAGCGCGCGGCAATGCGCGCGCCCCGGCGCAGCAGGGTCTGTCCCTCCGGCCCGCCGGTCAGGGCTACCACCACCCGTTCGCGTGCCTCCCACTTGTTCGAAATGCCGTTCTCGGCCCGGTACCGGTTCAGGGCGCTGTCCACCTCGTCCGCCAGCCAGAGCAGCGCCAGCTCCCGCAGCGCCGTGAGGTTGCCGAGCCGGAAGTAATTGGACAGCGCCGCATCCACCCGGCCGGACGGATAGATGATGCCCTGAGAAAGCCGGCCGCGCAGCAGCTGCGGAGCAATGTCCACCAGCTCCACCTGATCCGCGGCCCGAAGCACCGAGTCCGGCACCGTTTCGCGTTGCACGGTGCCGGTGATCTGCTCGATGACGTCGTTCAGCGACTCGATGTGCTGGATGTTCACGGTGGACAGGACATTGATTCCGGCAGCGAGCAGGGCCTGGACGTCCTGCCACCGCTTGGCATGGGCCAGGCCGGGGGCATTGGTGTGGGCCAGCTCGTCCACCAGGGCGTAGTCCGGCCGCCGGGCCAGCACCGCATCCAGATTTAGTTCGGACAGCAGCAGGCCGCGATGGTCCACCGCAATGGTAGGCACCGTTTCCAGGCCCTCGGCCATGGCTGCCGTGGCGGCGCGGCCGTGGGTTTCCACCACCGCCACCGCCACGTCCCTGCCCTCGCCGGCCAGCCGCTTGCCCTCTTCGAGCATGGTGTACGTCTTGCCGACTCCGGGCGCAGCACCCAGGAATACCCGGAGTTGTCCTCGTGTCATGCTTCTAAGTGTCCAACTGCGCGAGCGCAATGTTCAGTTGCAACACGTTCACCCTGGACTCCCCCAGCGCTCCTGCCTGCCTCCCTTCCACCGCATCCTCGACCAGCGCCCGCACCTCGTCGGTGTCCAGGCCGCGCTCGGCAGCCACCCGGTTTGCCTGAAGCAGCGCGTACTCGGGACTGATGTGCGGATCGAGGCCCGACGACGACGCCGTCAGGGCGTCTGCCGGCACCTCCTTCGGATTCACTCCCTCGAGGGCGGCGACGGCCTCGCGGCGCTCATCGATTGCCGCTGCCAGGTCCGGGTTCGTGGGACCCAGGTTGGAGCCGCTGGAGGCACCGCCGTCGTATCCGTCACCGGCCGCTGACGGCCGGGACTGGAACCACTGCGGCAGGGCGGCACCCTCCTCGTCGGTGAAGGACTGGCCGATCAGCTCGGAGCCCACTGTGGCGCCGTCCACGGCGACCGGAGATCCGTTGGCCTGGTTGTTGGCCACGGCCTGCCCGATCCCGGTGACAGCCAGCGGATAGACGATGCCCAGGGCCAGCGTCAGGACCACTGCGGCCCTCACCGCCACTCCCAGCTGACGGGCGGACGTGCGTGCGGTACTCATGATGCTCCCTGGTTGTTGACCTGGTTGTTGACGCGCGGGTTGCTTGGTTGATCTGCTTGATGGTCAGTTCCTGCTCCGGGGTGCCGCATCAGAACCCCGGAATCAGGGACACGGCCAGGTCGATGAGCTTGATCCCGATGAAGGGTGCCACCACCCCGCCGACGCCGAAGACCAGCAGGTTCCGGGTGAGGATTCCGGAGGCGTTCGCGGCGCGGTATTTCACGCCGCGCAGGGCCAGCGGAATCAGGGCGATGATCACGAGCGCATTGAAGATCACCGCGGAGAGGATCGCCGACGCCGGCGAGTGCAGGCCCATGACGTTCAGGACAGCCAGTCCCGGGAAAACTCCCATGAACATCGCGGGAATGATCGCGAAGTACTTGGCCACGTCATTGGCGATGGAGAACGTGGTCAGCGCCCCGCGGGTGATCAGCAACTGCTTGCCGATCCGGACAATGTCGATCAGCTTGGTGGGGTCCGAGTCCAGGTCCACCATGTTGCCGGCTTCTTTGGCGGCCGACGTTCCGGTGTTCATGGCCACGCCTACATCGGCCTGGGCCAGTGCCGGGGCATCATTGGTGCCGTCCCCGGTCATGGCTACCAGCTGACCTTTGGCCTGTTCCGTGCGGATCAGTGCCATCTTGTCCTCCGGGGTGGCTTCGGCCAAGAAGTCGTCCACCCCGGCTTCCGCTGCGATCGCCTTCGCGGTGCGCGGATTATCGCCCGTGATCATTACCGTGCGGATGCCCATGGTGCGCAGCTCGGCGAAGCGCTCCTTCAGCCCGTCCTTGACCACGTCCTTCAGGTGCACGACGCCGAGTACCCGGCTGCCGCCGTCGGCGTCGCGGACCGCCACCACCAGCGGCGTGCCGCCGCCGGCAGAGATTTTGTCCACCTGGTAAGCCAGGTCGGAAAGCACATCAACCTTGATTCCGCCGCTCTCGGTTACCCAGTCCATGACGGCCGACCCGGCACCCTTGCGGATCTTCGACCCGTCGGCACGGTCCAGGCCGCTCATCCGGGTCTGCGCGGTGAAGGGAACGCTGACGGCGTCGGCCTCCTTGACGGGAAGCCTGTCCTTTCCGGCGCTGTCAGTTCCCGCCAGCAGGCCGGCGGCCAGGTCCACGATGGACTTGCCTTCCGGCGTCGGATCCTCCGCGGAGGACAGGACGGCGGCGCGGATCAGTTCATCCCGGTCCGCGCTTGCCACCGGAATGAAGTCCGCTGCCTGCCGGTTGCCGTACGTGATGGTGCCGGTCTTATCCAGCAGCAGGGTGGTGACATCTCCGGCGGCTTCGACGGCACGGCCGGACATGGCCAGCACGTTGTGCTGGACAAGGCGGTCCATGCCGGCAATGCCGATGGCGGAGAGCAGCGCGCCGATGGTGGTCGGAATCAGGCAGACCAGCAGGGCCACCAGGACCGGGATGCTCACCGCGGCGCCGGCGTAGCCCGCCAGCGGGTTCAGCGTCACCACAACGACCAGGAAGATCAGTGACAGGGTGGCCAGCAGGATGTCCAGGGCGATCTCGTTCGGCGTTTTCTGCCGGGCTGCCCCTTCCACCAGACGGATCATCCGGTCCACGAACGTCTCCCCGGGCTTGCTGGTAATGCGGACCACGATGCGGTCCGAGAGCACCCGGGTGCCGCCGGTCACGGCTGACCGGTCGCCGCCGGACTCCCGGACCACCGGGGCGGACTCGCCCGTGATGGCCGACTCGTCCACCGACGCAATGCCGTCAATGATGTCGCCGTCGCCGGGAATGATTCCGCCGGCGGTGACCACCACGACGTCGTCGAGCACCAGATCGGCGGAGGCAACCTCCTCGCTGGCGGTGCGGGAGGCCGACGGATCGCCGGCCGGGTCATAGCCGGCAACCCGCTGTGCCGGGGTGGTGGTGCGGGTGGCGCGCAGCGACGCCGCCTGGGCCTTGCCCCGGCCTTCGGCCACCGCTTCGGCCAGGTTGGCGAAGACGACGGTCAGCCAAAGCCAGGCGGCGATCAGCCAGGTGAAGCTTCCCGGCACCGCGCTGCCGCCGGAGGTTCCGGCACCGCCGGTGACGGACTCCGCCACCGCAATGACGGTAATCAGCGCGGCGCCCACCTCCACGATGAACATGACCGGCGTGTGCCACATGATGCGCGGATCGAGTTTGCGCAGGGCTCCGGGAAAGGCCGCGGCAAGCTGGGCGGCCGAGAAGCCGCTGCCCCGCCCGGACTTCGTGCCGTCGCCGGGCCCTGAGCCGTCCGGCGTTTGGTCCGGACCGTTTCCGGCTTTGCCCGCAGAGTTTTTACCGCGGCTGGATGGGGAGTTTTTCGTCAGAGTGGTCATGGTCAGAGCAACCCTTCCGCCAGGGGACCCAGCGCGAGTACGGGAAAGAAGGTCAGGGCAGTCACGATCACGGTGACGCCCGCCAGCATTACGACGGCCTGGGGCCGGTGCGTGGGCAGGGTGCCGGCGGAGACCGGAACCCGGTCCTGTGACGCGAGGGAGCCGGCCAGGGCCAACACGAAGATCATCGGCAGGAACCGGCCCAGAAGCATGGCCAGGCCCAGCGCGGTGTTCAGCCACGGCGTGTTGGCGGTCAGCCCGGCAAAGGCGGAACCGTTGTTGTTTGCCGCCGAGGTGAAGGCGTACAGCACCTCGCTGAAGCCGTGCAGCCCCGGGTTCAGAATGGAGGTGTCCTGCACGTCTTCGCGGATGCCCGGAACGGCGAAGCTCAGCGCCGTGCCGGCGAGCACGAGGGTGGGCATGGTCAGCAGGTAGAGGCTGGCCAGCTTGATCTCGCGCGGGCCGATCTTCTTGCCCAGATACTCGGGGGTCCGGCCGACGAGCAGCCCGGCGATGAAGGAGGTAACCAGGGCCAGGATCAGCATGCCGTAGAGCCCGGACCCGACGCCGCCGGGTGCCACTTCGCCGAGCATCATGTTGAGCATGGCCATCATGCCGCCCAGCGGGCTGAAGCTGTCATGCATGGCGTTCACGGCTCCGGTGGAGGTTGCCGTGCTGGTGGTGCCGAAGAGGGCGGAGGCGGCGATGCCGAAACGCTGTTCCTTGCCCTCCATCGAGCCGGCTTGGCCGGAGGCGGCGGAGAATTCCAGTGCCGTCATGGCCACCAGCGAGACCGTGAAGATGCCGGCCATGGCGGCCAGGATGGCGTAGCCCTGCTTGCGGTCACCCATCATGGTGCCGAAGGTGCGCGGCAGGCTGAACGGAATGGCGAGCATCAGCACAATCTGAACCAGGTTGGTCCACGCCGAGGGGTTCTCGAACGGGTGGGACGAATTGGCGTTGAAGAAACCGCCGCCGTTGGTGCCCAGCAGCTTAATGGACTCCTGAGAGGCGACCGGCCCGCCCGGAAGGGTCTGGGTGCCGCCGCTGAGGGTGGCAACTTCGGTGAAGCCGTTGAAGTTCTGGATGACACCGCCGATGAGCAGGAACAGCGCACCCAGGAAAGCCCCGGGCAGCAGCAGGCGCAGCACGGAACGGGTCATGTCGGTCCAGAAGTTACCGATGGTCGTTTCCTTCCGGGCCGCGAAGGCGCGGACGAGGGCCACGGCCACGGCCAAGCCGACGGCTGCCGAGAGGAAGTTCTGCACTGCGAGCCCGGTGAGCTGGACCGCGTAGCCCATGGTGACTTCCGGCGAGTACGACTGCCAGTTGGTGTTGGCGACAAAGGATGCGGCCGTGTTGAACGCGAGCCCTTCCGGAACGGCCGGCAGGCCCAGCGACCCCGGAAGCAGATGCTGGGTGCGCTGCAGTGCATAGACCAGCAGCAAGCCAACAGCCGAGAACGCCAGAATGCTCCGCAGGTAGGACTGCCAGGACTGCCGCGATCCGGAGTCGACCCCAATGAGGCGGTAAAAGCCGCGTTCAACGGCGAGGTCCTTGGTGGACGTATAAAACCGTGCCATGTAGTCGCCCAATGGGCGGTGGAGCGCTGCGAGCACCACGGCGACGAGGAGGAAGGAGGCCACGGCCGGCCAGAGGCCCATCAGAAACGCTCCGGTCGGATCAGTGCCGCGAGCAGATAAACTGCTGCGGCTGCCGCCAGGGCCAGCGCGAGGACGTCGAAGAAGATCACAGCTTCTCCACCGCCCGGATGCTCAGGAACAGAGCGGCAAAGAATGCCGCGATGCCCAGCACAATGAGAACGTCAAGCAAGGGGACCCCCAGGGATCAAATCGTTGTCCTCTGCCGGCTGCGGCAGCCGGCAGGGCGCGGATGCGCCTTTACGAGTAGATCCCCTGGAAAGGGGCAATTAACGTTTCCTCACGGATTCCTAACGGATCCGGGACGGACCTTAACGGAAATTCAGCGGTACCGGTCCGTTAATCCCTGGGAATAATGCACGGGCAGGCTACGGATCCGCCCGAGCTGGGAGCCGGGCACTGCATGCAAAAGCTGGTCCGTTCAAAAAGGACATCCAGGAATTCGGGAACGGTGCCCGCGGTGGTGCGTCCTCCGGGCGCTGTGAGCAGCGGCGGTGTTGGATGGACATGTTCCAAGTCGAACTCCTCAATCCCCAGGGCGGAGCCGAGCAGGCTGAGCAGCTGCTCCTCGGCCTCCGGGCTCATGGTTCGTCTCTTGGAGATGCACCCGCGGGCAAGGCGCGGTCTGGGCCCGAGGAAACTTACCTCAAAGTATGCGGCCGACCGGCGAATAATGACGTCGACCGCATACATTGGCGGGCCGTCGGTCCACACCACCTCCACGCTGGACGCGTCGAAGGACGTCAGCGCCGTCACCTGGAACAAAACCCCGCCGAAGGATCCGGTCAGTTCGTTGTCCAGCAACGCAGCAAGGGCTGGAGCCCATGAACCGTCTGTCATGCGGTCCTTACCGGATCCCCGTGACCCTGGGTGGTCTGTTGTTTCAGCAGAGCACAGTTACTTTGACTTGGCAATGGATTCTCGATCCTCAAAGGATTAAAGCCCATGCACCATCTCCACCCGCTTCTTACGTGTGACTCTTTGTGGAGTGGGGATTTCCCTGCCGGCAAGGGAATATCACCGGCAATAAGCAAATATGGGGGGGAAAATGTGTCGATTGACTCCTGACAATGGCGCCAGTCTACTGAATCACAAAAACACATGGTGGATCCTGACCATTCAGCCTGCAAGGAAGGAAGTCCGTGACCCGGTGGTTGGTCAAATTGTGACGCCGCTGGCTGCACAGGCCCGGGTGCTGGGCGCCGAGCGGTGGTCTTACAAGCTGTCTCAGGGACCCGAAACATCATCCGTGCAGGTCCGTGTCCTTGCTCCCCCTGCTGTCCTGGAACGTCTGCTGTCTTTCACCCGGGCGCTGGTAAATCACGCTGTTGCCCAGCTGGGCAGCCTGGACATCTCCGAGCAACGGTTCTGCCCTGGCCCGTCCTGCTGGGGAGGAGAGTCCGTGATGCCCAACTTCGAGTCTGCCCTGGCCAAGTTCGGCGGCTTGGAGGGCCTGAACTTGGCGGCTGAAGTTGGCGAGCTGTCCTCCGACCTCGCTGCTTGGGCTCTGTCCTGCTTTCCCAATGCACAGAGCCGCTCCCCGTTGGCGGCACTGCTGCTCTTCGATACCGCACACGCAATGATGCGCGGACCGCGCTCGTCCATCTGGGCTGACCGCAGGAGCGTTTCCTGGGACTACTACTGGGACAGCCATTTGCGCGGCTGCACCGGATCCGTTGGCCCGCAGGCCGCGAAGCTGCGCGAGGACCTCACAGCGCGGCTGGCGCCGCGGATCATGCCCGCCCACCGCCTGATGGCAGTTACGGCTTCGGAACCCGCGGTGGAAAACTGGCGTCGGCGTTGGTCCCGGGCCATCGACGGGTACCTGTACCGAGCGGACAAGGAGCGGGTCAGTCGAAGCGCCCAGCACCTCACTGTGTACCAGGGCAGTCAACTGCTCAACCGTCTCGGTTTTGACGTGCTGGAGGAAGCCGCGCTGGGGCTGTATGCCCGCTCGTGGAGCAAGGACCGTGAAGCCACCCTGCGCGGCCTGCGCCCTTAGGAAGATGCCCGGCCCGCTTAGCCTGGGGACCCGACGGTGGCGACCGCATCCAGCTGCACCTTTGCACCCAGCGGCAGTCCAGCTGCCTGGAGCGTGGTGCGGGCCGGGTGCGGTGCCGGGATGCGCCTGGCGTACACGGCATTGATGGCAGCGAAATCGGAATAGTCCGTCAAATGGATGGTGACGCGCACCAGGCTTTTGAAGGTCAGGCCCTGCTCCGTCAGGAGAGCCTCGAGGTTCGTCAGCATTGCATCACACTGCTCGGCGACATCGGCCGAAACCAGCTCGCCGTCGTCGGGACGCTGTCCAATGATGCCGGCCGTGTATCCCGTGTCGCCGTGCTGCACGAAATGGGAGAACGGAGCTGTGGATTGGTGGAGCTGGGGACTGAAGTGAAATCGCGGCATGGAGGAAGCGTATAGGAGCGGTAGGGTCGCATTCGTGAGTACACCGTCAAGCCATGATTCCGCTGCCTTCGCATCTCCGTTGGAACTGCAGTTCCAAGTATTTCTCGACGACCACCGCGGTGCCCTCTATGACTGCCTCGACGGCATGACCGAAACGGAGGTCCGCAGCAGGCTCGTGCCGTCAAAAACGACTCTCCTGGGACTGGTCAAGCACGCCACCTTTGTGGAGCAGGTGTGGTTCAACGAGGCGATCACGTGCCTTTCCCGAGCCGAAATAGGCTGCCCGGCGGGACCTGACGAGTCGTTCGACCTCACTCCGGAGGACACCATCGCCTCCGTCCGCGCCGCGTACAGCCTGGCCTGTTCGGCGTCGCGGGCCGCGGCAGCGGGCCGCGGAATCCATGACGTTGTGCACGGGAATCGCAGGGGGCCGCTGCCGATGCGGTGGATCTATCTTCATGTGCTCCGCGAACTCGCCCAGCACTGCGGCCATGCGGACGTCCTGCGCGAGCAGATCATTGCCGCACGAGGTGTGGCACGGGCTTAGCCCTCAGCCGCGCCCGGCCTCAAGCGCTTGAGCACGCCGGTCTGCTGGAGCAGCGAAAAGCGGTCCGGCACTCCCCAGTGTTCAGTGATGCGCCCGTCAGCGACAACGGCGATGTCAATTACCGTCACTTCAACCGTCTTTCCGCTCGGCGGTCCGAAAAACGGCCCCGTATTCGTGCCGCGTCCGCGAAAGCGCACCCAGGCGGTGTTGCCGCGCGTTGCCCAGTCTTCGAGTTCATAGCTGATGTCCGGCATGGCCTCGTGGACCTGCCGGATGGCCTCTTTAACGTGGGCAACGGCATCGGGTCCGCGGCCCTCGAGCCCGAACTGGTGCTCGATGAGATCCGGAGAGACGAGCTCGTTCACAAGGGCGGTATCGCCCGTGGCGAAGCCTTCAAAGAGAATGCGCCGCAGGACCCGTACGCTCTCCGGAAGTCCGTCGTCGTCCATTTCAGCTCCTTTGCAGGCGGGTCTGATGGAACGGGGTCTGATGGAACGATAGGACCCGGCCCGCAGCACCGACAGGGCCAGAAGCAAAAAGAAGGTCCGGCGTCGGAATTACGACGCCGGACCTTCTTTTTGCCGCTGCAGGGGGCTACCGCCCCGAGACGGGTTTAGGCATCCACGACAATCGCCGTGACGGCAGGCGTGCGGTTGTAGAAGCGGCGCATCCAGTTGGCAACGGAACGCTCAATGATGACCTCGGGGTCTTCATTGCGGGCACCGCGGCCGCGGCCGTTGGCTGCGTCATTGATGGCCTTTTCCACAACGGCTTCGGCCTTCTTGACGTCGCCCGGGCTGCAGGCGAAGCCCTTGATGAAGAACTCCGGCGGCTCGGCAACCGTGCCGGTGTCCGGATCGATGAGGGCCAGGACCGTGACGGAACCCTGCTCGGAGAGCTGCAGGCGCTCCTTGAGGTCATCCTCGGTGGTGTGGCCGACGCTGTCGCCGTCCACGAAGACCAGGCCGACGGGGATCTTGCCGGAAATCGACGCGCGGCCGCGGCGCAGGTCAACGGTCACGCCGTCTTCTGCGATGACGACGTCGCGCGGGTCCATGCCGGTGGCGACGGCGATGGCCGCGTTGGCCTTCAGGTGGCGCCATTCGCCGTGGACCGGCATGACGTTGCGCGGCTTGACGATGTTGTAGCAGTAGGCCAGTTCCCCGGCACTGGCGTGGCCGGAGACGTGGACCTTGGCGTTGCCCTTGTGGACCACGTTGGCGCCCAACTGGGTCAGGGAGTTGATGACGCTGTAGATGGCGTTCTCGTTACCCGGGATCAGCGAGCTGGCCAGCAGCACGGTGTCATTCTCCTGGATCCGGATCGGGTGGTCCTTGTTGGCCATGCGGGACAGGGCTGCCAGCGGCTCGCCCTGTGAACCGGTGCAGATCAGGACAACCTTGGGGTCATCGGAGCGCTGAAGGGCCTTGAAGTCCACCAGGATGCCCTTGGGGATGTTCAGGTAGCCCAGTTCCTCGGCGATGGTCATGTTCCGGATCATCGACCGGCCCACAAAGGCAACCTTGCGCTTGTAACGGTCGGCAGCGTCAATGACCTGCTGGATGCGGTGGATGTGGCTGGCGAAGCTGGAAACGATGATCCGGCGCGGCGCGGTGCGGAACACCGTGTCGATGGCGGGAGCCAGTTCCTTCTCCGAGGCCATGAAGCCCGGCACGTCGGCGTTGGTGGAGTCCGTGAGGAACAGGTCCACGCCTTCGGCGCCAAGACGGGCAAAACCGGCCAGGTCGGTGATCCGGCGGTCCAGCGGGAACTGGTCCATCTTGAAGTCACCGGTGTGCAGGATCATTCCGGCCTCGGTGCGAATGGCAACGGCAAGGCTGTCCGGGATTGAGTGGTTGACGGCCACGAACTCGAGGTCGAAGCCGCCCATGGTGCGGCGGTCGCCTTCCTTGACCTGGATCAGCTTCGGGGTGATGCGGTGTTCCTTGAGCTTCGCCTCGACGAACGCCAGAGTCAGCTTGGAACCGATCAGGGGGATGTCCGCACGTTCGCGCAGCAGGTAGGGAATGCCGCCAATGTGGTCTTCGTGGCCGTGGGTCAGGACGACGCCAACGACATCGTTCAGGCGGTCACGGATGTACGAGAAGTCAGGCAGGATCAGGTTAACGCCGGGGTGGATCTCCTCGGGGAAAAGGACGCCGCAGTCAACGATCAGCAGTTTGCCGTCGAATTCAAAGACAGTCATGTTTCTGCCGATTTCGCCGATGCCGCCCAGCGCGACAATGCGCATGGTTCCTTTGGCGAGTTCCCGGGGGGCTTTTAGTGCGGCAGCTGTTCTATTCACGGATGAAAGTTCTTTCGTCGAGTACGGGTTTACTACGGGGGTGCTGCAGCTGTTCGCCGCTGCACCAGGAGGTCAGTGGTCCGTTCCGGAGCCGACTCCCCCGGGCCCGCGCGCAGCTATGCGCATCTTGGGCCACCGGACTGTCACCGCTTTGATCGCCCTTTGGATGGTCAGCGGTGATGAGCCCACACGGGCAGAGTCGTCCAAAACCGATGGACATCTCTTATCTTCTCATTTTCTTCTGCTATTACCGCATTCGCCCTGCGGGAGGCCTCCGCACGGTCTCGGCATGGACAGCCTGCAGCCCCTGTTCCAAGGCCCGCAGGTCTTCCAGCGACAGCCGTCTGAGGATCTCGGAACTGAGTTCGGGCCGGTTCGCCACGAGGCGCCTGACGAGGGCCCTGCCCAGCGGTGTGGCATGGACCCGGCGCACTCGGCCGTCCTGTTCATCCTGGGACCGTGCAGCCGCACCCTGCGTGACGAGCCGGTCCACAAGGCCCGACATCGAGGCCAGTGAAACACCGAATGAGTCCGCCAGTCCGCGGCCTGTCGTTCCGTTCTCCGTGGTGGCCAGGACGGCCAGCACCTTCAGCTGCTGGATGGTGAGATCAGTTGTCAGGAGTGAATCGAGGAGAACCGGCAGCGTGGTCGCCTGATACGAATCGGCCAGCGACTCGAGGTTTCGTAATACTTGGTCGCGTTCCTGCCGCTCTTCGGCTCCATCGGTCATGTCCTCACCGTAGTAGCCGGCAGCCGATCAGGAAACATCCAGTGCAATTAGTTAGCCTGAAGTTAACTATTTTCGAATGGTTGAGATCCACGGGCATCCCGGCGAGCTGTAAATGGGGGGAACCGCCGGGGCTGCTTTTTCCACGAAGTAAGGACGATAAATGAGCAACCGCAGTGCAACCGCCACCTCCGGCGGACACGCCCGCCACGACGGTCAAATCCTTGATGCGCTCGATGTTGATTCGCTGAGGGCAAAGTACAAGCAGGAACGGGACCGGCGGATCCGGCCCGACGGCGCCACGCAGTACCAGCCGGCCACGGGAACCTTCGGCTACTACGCCACTGATCCGTACACCGAGCGAACTGAGCGCGAGCCGCTCACCGACTCCGTCGAGGTCCTGGTGGTCGGGGGCGGATTCGGCGGCTTGCTCACCGGTGCCCGCCTGCGCCAGGCCGGCGTCGAGGACATCCGCATGATGGATGAGGCCGGCGACTTCGGCGGCACCTGGTACTGGAACCGCTACCCCGGCATCCGCTGCGACATTGAGTCCTATCTGTACCTGCCGCTGCTTGAAGAAGTAGGCACGATGCCCAGCGAGCGGTACGCCCCGGGCGAGGAGATCCGCCGGCATGCCGTGGCCATCGCCAAGAAATTCGATTTGTACCGCGACGCCGTCTTCCACACCCGGGTCAGCAGCCTGACCTGGGACGAAGAGGCCCTGGAGTGGATCGTGCAGACCGACCGCGGCGACACGATGCGCGCCCGCCAGGTCATTACCTCCTCCGGAACCCTGACGCAGCCCAAGCTTCCGGGCATCCCCGGCATTGATTCCTTCAAGGGCCACACCTTCCACACCAGCCGATGGGACTACGGCTACACCGGCGGGAACCAGTTCGGCGGGCTGTCAAAGCTGGCCGACAAGAAGGTTGCCGTGATTGGCACCGGAGCCACGGGCATTCAGGTGATTCCCATGGTGGCGCGCGACGCCGAGCAGCTCTTCGTTTTCCAGCGCACCCCCTCCTCGGTGGATGTCCGGGACAACCGCCCCACCGATCCGGAGTGGGCAGCGTCCCTGAAGCCCGGCTGGCAGCAGGAGCGGATGGACAACTTCCTCTCCGTTATCTCGGGCGAGCCGGTGGAAGAAGATCTTGTCGGCGACGGCTGGACTTCCACGGCGCAGCTCCAGCGCAAGATGATCAGCGGTTCCGTTGACACGACCGTTTCGGCAGAGGAACGGGAACGGATCGACGAACTGGTCGACTTCGCCAAGATGAACGAGATCCGTGCGCGGATCGGCGCTGTGGTGTCCGATCCCGCCACCGCCGAAGTGCTTCAGCCCTGGTACCGCTACATGTGCAAGCGGCCCACCTTCAGCGACTTCTACCTGGAGGCGTTCAACCGCCCCGACGTTACGCTGGTCGACACAGCGGACTTTGGCGGCATTACGCGCATGACGGAGACCTCCATCGTGGTGGGCGACGTCGAATACGAAGTGGACTGCGTCATTTTCGCCACCGGGTTTGAGGTCGGCGTCTCGGGCGTGACCTCCGGTGCCATGCCCGTCACCGGCCGCGGCGGGCGCACGCTGCTCGAGGCCTGGAGTCGGGGGCCGAGGACGCTTCACGGCTTCTATACCAATGGCTTCCCCAACCTCTTCCACCTGGGCCCGATGCAGAACGCCAACTCCGTCAACTTTGTGCATATCCTGCTCGAACAGGCCAACCACATTGCCGCCGTCATCGCCAAGGGACGCGAGACCGGAGCCGACTACATTGAGCCGACGGCGGAAGCCGAAGATGCGTGGTGCCGGACCATCCAGGAAACATCGAACGACAACAAGCAGTTCCAGGCCGAATGCACACCGGGCTACTACAACCGTGAAGGCAATCCGCCGCCCGTGAGCTTCTCCTTCGGGCCGGGGCCGGTTGTCTTCCACCGCCTGCTCAAGAAGTGGCGTGAAGAGGAAATCCTTGACGTCCTGGCCGTCAAGGAGAGCCAGCGCGCTTAGGAAACAAAGAATGTAAGGAGCCGACAACGAAACAAGGACTCCGGACGGCGATCGCCGTCCGGAGTCCTTGTCTTCATCGCGTTTTTGTTCGTGTTCTCCGTCGCTGACCTGGAGAGAAAGTTAGCGCCCGACCTTGCCAAATAGCGAGGCGATGGGAGCCAGAATCAGCGGGCGGGCCGCAAACCACGCTCCAACCATCACGAGCAGCGAGGCGAAGAAGACCCAGAACCCGAACCAATTCACCGCATCCTGGCCGCCGTACATGTGGTTGAGATTGCGCAGCGCACCGGTTGATAGCACCAGGGCGACGTGCACAATGATGAATCCGACAAAGTAGAACATCACGGGGAGGTGGATGGCCCGCGCCACTTCGATCGGATAAAGGGTGCTCAGCCGCTTGGCCTTCGAAGGCCACAGGTCCGACATCCGGAACCCGCTGGCGGCAGCGAGCGGCGCCGCGATGAAGATGGTCACGAAGTAGGCAAGCACCTGCAGGCTGTTGTAGTTCACCCAGCCATTCTCCGTGGGCCAGTCCAGCGAAAGGTACTGCAGGGCGGCCGAAAGGGCGTTGGGGAAAACGTCCCAGCTCGTGGGAACCACCCGCATCCACTGCCCGGTAACAGCGAGCAGAACCACGAAGATTCCCCCGTTGACCAGCCAGAGAAGGTCCAGAGACTGGTGCAGCCACAGGGTGATGCTGATCTTCTTCGGATTCTTGCCCCAGCGCGGCGTCCAGGATGCCGGCGGCTTCCGCTGCGTCCGGACCTGCCAGCCCGAGCGAATAATCAGGACCATGAAGAAGGCATTAAAGAAGTGCTGCCAGCCAAGCCAGCCCGGCAGCCCGACGGGGGCGTCATGCGGGAGGTGGCTTTCACCCGGGTACTGGGCGATGAAGCCCTGCACGGAGTCCTGGGTGACGAGCCATCTGGCCACCAAAACGGCGATGGCGAAAAGGGCGAGCAGCGCAGCAGTCGCGAGACCGCCCCGCGCGAGCCTGCTGCGCCCGGACGAGGGAGCGCCGGCCTTTGCTGCAGGTTTTGCCGTCGTTTTCCCTGCCGGATTGGCTGCCGCGGCGGCGGAGGCAGCGCCTGCAGCCGGAGCCTGGGTCCGAGCACCGGACGCTGAAGCAGAACCCGAAGCTGAACCTGACGGGGCACCGGCAGGAGAAGCCGACGGCGTCCCGCTGCCTCCGGCGGCCGGGCGCGGCATACCCTGACGTCGCCCCGGCACTGCCGGAGCCGGTGTGGCGGTTGCCGCTGGTGTGGCCGCCGCCCCTACTCCGCTTCCATTGGCGGCCGAAGAGACTGCCGGCGCGGGGGCGGTGCTGGTCCCGGTGGCAGCGCGGGGCAGGCCCTGACGCCTGCCAGCCGGCGCAGCAGCCGGTGCTGCGCCGGCAGGCACGGCACCGGCTGCTGCGGTGTTATCGGATGCGGGCGTCACTGGTGTTGCGGTTTCTGGTGTTACTGGTGTTGCTGTTGCAATATTCTCCTGCTTGTCCCCCGCCTCGCCGGCGGGAGCGCCGGGAACTCGGGGAAGGCCCTTCCTCACCATGGAACTATCCCCGCTTCGATTCGATTGCTTTGACCAGCTGGGGTACTACCGTGAACAGGTCGCCCACCACGCCGAAGTCGGCGATTTCGAAAATCGGAGCATCGGCGTCCTTGTTGATGGCGATGATCGTCTTGGCGGTCTGCATTCCCGCGCGGTGCTGGATGGCACCGGAGATGCCGAGCGCGATGTAGAGCTGCGGGGCAACCGTCACTCCGGTCTGGCCGACCTGGAGGGTTTGCGCCACGTACCCGGCGTCCACCGCTGCCCGCGATGCTCCGACGGCTCCGCCAAGCGCATCGGCAAGACTCTCAACGAGGGCGAAGTTCTCACCGGATCCCACGCCGCGGCCGCCGGAGACGACCACCTCGGCGCCGCGCAGTTCGGGGCGCGAGGAGGCAACGATTGTCTCTTCGTAACTGTTGATGAGGGCGTCGGGTGCTCCGGACGCAGCCACAGCCAGCAGCTCTGTTTCGGCGTCCTGCGCGGCGGCCCGCACGCTCGACGACCCCTGGCGGAGCGTGATCACGAGAGTTCCGGCAGCAGCGGCGGAGTCGACGGAATAGGCGCCGCCGTAAACGCTGTGGTGGGCGACTACTCCCTCCTCATCACGGGAAACACCGACGGCATCCGCGGCCAGGGACGAGCCGGAGCGTGCCGCAAAGCGTGCAGCGGCATCCCGGCCCTGGATGGAGTTCGAGACCAGCACGGCCTCGGGCGAGACGGCCGCAGCGGCCGCGCTGAGTGCATCGACCAGCGGCGAGACCACGGCCGTGTCGAGCTCGGCTGATTCACTGATCATCACGTAACCCGCGCCGAGTGCCGCCAGCTCAGCGCTGAGCCGGTCCGCGTTGCCTGGCGCCGCGACGGCGAGTGCTACGGGCGTGCCCACGGTTGAGGCCGCGCCAATGACCTCTGCTGCGCTGGAGCGGAGCTGGCCGGCCGGTGAGACATCGACGAGCACGAGAACTGAGTTCGCAGGGTAGGCGGTCATTATGAGCGTCCTTTGATGAGTTGGTTCTGGATGAGGAAATCGGCGATCTGCTGACCGGCGTCGCCGTCGTCCTCAATGCGGATTCCGGCGGTGCGCGCGGGGCGCTGCGCCACCGCGATAATGATGGACCGGCCGGCGTTCTCGTCGACCGTTATGCCCAAATCGGCCAGGGAAAGCGTCTCGAACGGCTTCTTCTTGGCGGCCATGATGCCCTTGAAGTTTGAGAAGCGCGCATCGGGAAGGGCCTCGGTGATCGAGATGACTGCCGGAAGGGCAGCGCTGACCTCGAAGGCGCCCGACTCGATGTTCCGGCGCCCGGCGACGGTCGAGTCGGTGATCTCGACAGTGCTCAGCGAGCTGATGCCGGCAACGCCCAGCAGTTCGGCGAGCATCGAGGGAAGGACGCCGCCTCCCCCGTCGGTGGAGAGGTTGCCCGCGACGACGAGGTCAAACCCGATGTGCCGGATGGCGGCGGCGAGCGTTTCGGCGGTCAATGTCAGGTCTGCGCCCAGCAGGGCGTCGTCGTGAACATGCACGGCGCGGTCCGCGCCCATGGCCAGGCCCTTGCGCAAGCTGTTGGGCACCGTCGCGGGGCCCACTGCAAGCAGGACAACCTCGGTTCCCGGGTTGCTGTCGCGGTGCGTCAGCGCAACCTCGAGGGCCCGCTCGGTGATCTCGTCGAGCACGAGATCACTGCCGGCCCGATTCAGCAGGCCGGTTTCCAGATCCAGGGTACGATCGCCCCAAGTATCCGGAACCTCTTTCATTAGTACAACAATTTTCATCATGTGCCCTTCGTCATCGTCGTCAAAGACTCTTTGTTGATGGTCTTCACAACCGCGGTCTCGGCTCGGCGGACCCCGCCGCGATCGTATCCCAGACCTGCCGGTTCTTGTGATTCGTGTCATAGTCGGGGGTCTTGCTTCGACCCTGGGTGCTCATCCGAAGACCGCCAGGCCCTCGGTGATCACCGGCTGATCCCCCACCCGGGCGTCGAAGCGGCCGCCCTCCCAGGTGCGCACGGTGATCTCATCCCCGGGGAACACGACGCCGGCAAAGCGGCCGGCAAGCTGGACGAGGTCTGCGGGATGGGCTCCGGCAAGCTCGGCCAGCGGCAGTGTGGCGGATGCCAGCGAGGCGAGGCCGTGCAGGATCGGGCGCTTCTGGCCGATGCGCTCCGCAGCCTGCGGATCGATGTGGATGTGGTGCCGGTCGCCCAGCAAGCGGTACAGCGCCGCCTGATTGGCTACCGTCTGCACGCTTGCGCCGCCGAGGGGTTCCTCGGTCAGGGCTGCGGACTTGGACGGACCGCGGTCCCCGCCAAAACCGCCGAAACCGGGGGCGAACAGGCTCCACGTCGCCACGAAGTACTCACATTCAACGATCACGTTGAACACTGCCGCGGCGCCCTTGTCCCACACCTCACCCACCCGTGCGTTGAGCAGGATCTCCCCTGACCGCGGCAGCGGCTTGAGGACGGCCAGCTCCTGCGATCCGTGCACGGCTCGGTTGTCGAAGGCTCCCTGCTCGGCCAGCACATCCGGTGCCCACTGCGCCAGGGTCAGCCCGAACGAGGGGAGAACACGCAGCCGGTCCTCGAAGACCAGATCAAGGTCGCCGGCCGGGGCGCCGACGGCCAGCGCATAGAGGATGGCGTCGGTTTCGGTATAGCCGACGGTGCGTTCGCCGAGCGCACGCCCGGCCCAGGCGCCGGCCCCGGTGAGCTCAGTGCCGGTGGATCCTGCCCCGGTCAGGTCCGTGCTCATACGCCGTAGACCGGCTCGGGAGTGGCGGCTTTGACGAGCAGCTGCTCGATCGCCTCTCCGGCGGCCGCAGCGTCCCAGCGCTGTCCCGCGTCCTCGGCGGGACCATGGTTCCAGCCCTCCTCGATGCAGATGCGGCCGCCTTCGATTTCAATCACGCGGCCGGTGACGGCGGCGGAGGATCCGCTGGCAAGCCAGGCGACGATCGGAGAAACATTTGCCGGGTTCATGGCGTCGAAGCCGCTTTCCGGAATGGCCATCGCCTCAGCAAAAGCGCCTTCGGTCATCCGGGTGCGGGCGGAGGGGGCTATGGCATTCACCGTTACTCCGTAGCGGCCCAGCTCCTGCGCTGCGACGAGGGTGAGCCCGGCGATTCCGGCCTTGGCGGCCGAGTAGCTTGCCTGGCCAACGCTGCCCTGCAGGCCGGCGCCGGACGAGGTGTTGATGACCCGGGCGTCGTGCGTCCTGCCGGCTTTGGCCTCGTTGCGCCAGTATTCGCTGGCGTGGCGCAACGGTGCAAAGTGTCCCTTGAGGTGCACCCGGATGACGGCGTCCCACTCCTCTTCCGAGGTGTTCACCAGCATGCGGTCGCGGACAAAGCCCGCATTGTTCACGAGTACGTCCAGGCGTCCGAAGGTGTCGATGGCCTGCCGGACCAGCGCGGCCGCCTGCTCGAAGTCGGCGACGTCAGCTCCGTTCGCCACCGCCTCGCCGCCCTCGGCGCGAATCAGCGCCACGACCTCGTGCGCTGGGCCCGAGGCCTCCGCCACGCCGTTGAGGGTGGTTCCCAGGTCGTTGACCACGACCTTCGCGCCCTGCCGTGCCAGCTCAAGGGCGTGTTCGCGCCCTAGGCCGCGGCCCGCCCCGGTCACGATGGCGACTCGTCCTTCACAGATGCCGGTCATGTCGTGCTCTCCTTTGAGTTGACTGCAATGTTCTGCAGTGTACCGTCTACCAAGCAAATGCTAGGCTATCAAGCAAACGTTAGGTAGGGTCACATTATGGCAATTACATCGAAGATGCACCACGACGGCGTGCGTGCGGTAACCATGGACTATCCCCCGGTCAATGCCCTGCCCGTGGAAGGCTGGTTCGCGATCAGCGAGGCCCTCGACGAAGCAGGCAAGGACCCGGACACCCGCGTTGTGGTCCTGCGGGCAGAAGGCCGGGGCTTCAACGCCGGCGTCGACATCAAGCAAATGCAGGCCACCGATGGCTTCAGCGCCATTCTGGGCGCGAACCGCGGCTGCTACCTCGCCTTCAAGTCGATCTACGAGTGCCCGGTGCCGGTCATCGCGGCCGTGAACGGTTTCTGCCTCGGCGGCGGAGTGGGGCTCGCCGGGAGTGCCGACATCATCGTTGCCGGAGAGGACGCGTACTTCGGTGTCCCCGAGGTGGACCGCGGCGCCCTCGGGGCCGCAACCCACCTCTCCCGCCTCGTGCCGGCGCATCTGCTGCGCACCCTGTACTACACCAGCCGGACCATCACTGCGCAGCGGCTGGCCGAACTGGGCAGCGTGGCCGAGGTGGTCCCGGCCGACCGGCTCGACGCCGCAGCGTTTGCCCTTGCTGACGAAATCGCCGCCAAGGACACCCGCGTGGTGCGGGCGGCGAAGGAAGCGCTGAACGGCATTGATCCCGTCGATGTCGTGAAGAACTACCGCTGGGAACAGGGTTTCACCTTCGAGCTCAATCTGGGCGGCGTCGCCGACGACCTGCGCGACGACTTCGTCGCCACCGGCCACTCCCCCGCGAAATGACCGGAAAATGACCAGCAAGGTCCTCGATGCCGAGGCGGTCATCGAGCAGTTCACCGACGGGATGACCATTGGCATCGGCGGCTGGGGCTCGCGGCGCAAGCCCATGTCCCTGGTGCGCGCCCTCGTCCGCTCGGGAGTCCGCGACCTGACAATCGTCAGTTTCGGCGGGCCCGACGTCGGAATCCTGTGCGCCACCGGACAGGCCAAGCGCGTGGTTTACGGTTTCGTCACGCTTGACTCGATTGCCATCGAACCGCACTTTGCCGCGGCTCGGCAGGCCGGCGCCGTCGAAGCCGTTGAGCTCGACGAATCCCTGCTCGTGTCGGGGCTCCGCGCCGCCGGGCGGCGGCTCCCCTTCGAGGCGACCCGTTCCGGCCTCGGCGCGGACGCCCTGGCGGGAAACCCGCACATCCGCACGGTCACCTCGCCCTATGACGACGGCGAAGTGCTGGTGGCCATGCCGGCCATTCCCCTCGATCTGGCCCTGGTGCACCTCAACCGCGCCGATGAACTCGGCAACGCCCAGTGCCTCGGGCCCGATCCGTACTTCGACGACCTGTTCGCCCGCGCCGCCGCGCGCACGATCGTCAGCGCGGAGGCGGTGGTGACCACTGCCGAACTCACCCGAAACGCGCACCCCTCCACTCTGCTGCTGAACCGCACCATGGTGGATCACGTGGTTGAGTCGCCGCTGGGCGCGCACTTCACGTCCTGCCTGCCCGACTACGGCCGTGACGAGGCTTTTCAGCGGGAGTACGCGCAGTCGGCGTCCTCCCCCGACGCCTGGCAAACGTTCCGCGCCCGCTACCTGGATCTGGACGACGCCGCCTACCGGGCGAACCTGGCCGGTGTGCGGTGAACGCGGTTACGCGGGCCGAAGTTGCCGTCACCGCCTGCAGCGATCTGTTCCGCGGCCAGGCCGACATTCTGGCCAGCCCGGCAGGCGTGGTGCCCACCATCGGTGTGCGCCTCGCCCTGTTGACCCACGCTCCCGACCTCATGATCAGCGACGGCGAGTCGACAATCCTCGGCGATGTGCCGGCCGTCGACCGGCCAAGCACAACGCCGGCGGGTTACCTGCCGTACCGTGAGCTGTTCGAATTGATCACCACGGGTCGCCGCCACGTGGTGATGGGCGGGGCGCAGATCGACCGCTTTGGAAACCAGAATCTGTCCGCCATCGGCGAGCATGCCCGGCCGACCCGGCAGCTTCTGGGCACCCGGGCCGCAGCCACCAACACCGTGAACCACGCCACGAGCTACTGGATCCCCCGCCACAGCCGCCGCAACTTCGTCGAGAACGTGGACTATGTGACCGGCATCGGCACCGACCGCGCCCGTGCCGCCGGCACCGCCGCCCGGTTCCACCGGCTGCACCAAGTTGTCACGAACCTCGGCGTCCTGGATTTCAGCGGACCTGATTCCAGCATGGCGCTGGTGTCGCTGCACCCCGGGGTAACCCTCGAGGAGATCCAGGCCGCGACCGGATTCCCGCTGCACAGTGCGGGCCCCGTCAGCACCACCCGCCTTCCCGATGAGCGCGAACTGCATCTCATCCGGGAGGTTCTCGATCCCCGGAACCGCAGAGAACAAGAGGTCCCTTCATGAGCACCGCAAACCGCATCTCCACCCCCCTCACCGAACTCACCGGCGTCGACCATCCCATCGTGCAGACGGGGATGGGCTGGGTGGCCGGGCCCCGGCTGGTTTCCGCCACGGCGGAGGCGGGGGCCTTGGGCATTCTTGCCTCCGCCACGATGACGCTCGCCCAGCTGGAGCAGGCCATCGTTGCGGTCAAGAGCCGCACGGATAAGCCTTTCGGGGTCAACCTGCGCGCCGATGCGGCCGATGCCCCTGCGCGGGCCGAGCTGCTGATCAAGTACGGCGTCAAGGTTGCCTCCTTTGCGCTGGCACCGAAGCGCGAGCTCATCGACAGGCTCAAGGAGAACGCAATTGTCGTGATTCCTTCGGTTGGCGCAGCGCGGCATGCCGAAAAGGTGGCCGCCTGGGGTGCAGATGCCGTCATGATCCAGGGTGGGGAAGGCGGCGGGCACACCGGCGCCATCCCCACGACGCTGCTGCTGCCCACTGTCGTCGATGCCGTCGACATCCCCGTCATAGCGGCGGGAGGCTTCTTTGACGGCCGCGGTCTCGCTGCAGCCCTTGCCTACGGCGCCGTCGGCATCGGCATGGGAACCCGGTTCCTGCTCACCAGCGACAGTTCGGTGCCCGAGGAAATCAAACAGCGCTACCTCACCTTCGGCCTCGACGGAACGGTGGTCACCACCAAGGCCGACGGCATGCCGCACCGGCTGCTGCGCACCGAGTTCGTTAACGGGCTGGAGGACACCGGAAGGCTGCGGCAGCTGCTGCCCACCCTGCGCCGCTCCCTGCAGTTCAAGGAGCTCTCCGGGCAGTCCTGGCTGGAGATGGCACGGGACGGTTTGTCGATGAAGCGAGGCACGGGCCGGAGCTGGAATCAGATGATGCTGGCCGCCAATACGCCCATGCTCCTGAAGGCCGGGCTCGTTGACGGCGACACCTCCGCCGGCATGCTGGCTGCCGGGCAGGTGGTCGGGGTCATCGACGAATTGCCGTCGTGCCAGGAGCTGGTCGATCGCATCGTCGACGAGGCGGTCCTGCGGCTGAAGGCGGCCAGCGGAGCCGTTCTCGTCCAGGGCTAACCGCCCGTTACACTCCATAAGGCAATGTGTGACTCAGGATACACACTGCCGTTTGTGTCAGTCTCAACATCAAGGAACACACTCAATGAACGTCATGAAGAACTCCCTCACCGCATTGGCCCTCGCCGGGTTGCTGGGCATGACAGCCTGCTCCACCGACGCTGCCAAGGGTGAGGCTGCAAGCACCTCGGCAACCGAGACGGCCTCCGCCTCAAGCGAGCCCACGGAAAGCTCCTCCGCCTCCGCCTCGAGCAAGCCCAAAGAATCCGCCTCCGCCTCGAGCAAGCCCAAAGAATCTTCCTCCGCCTCTCCGACTGCGTCCGAGACCAAGTCCAAGGACCTCCAGGACGAGCTTGCAGCGTTCGGTGAAGAGTGGACGTATGAGGATGGACTGACCGTGAAAGTCTCCTACCTCGGAGGCGCGACAGCGAGCCAGTATGCTTCGGGTGCAGAAGCCACCGGAGGCCAGCTGCGCCTGTTCGAGGTGAGCATCACCAACAACAGCGAAGAGATCTTTGATCCCGCCATGTTCAACGCCTCCGTCAATTACGGTGCCGAAGGCACCGCCGGCAAGCGCGTCTTCGACACGGGCAGCGGCCTTGAGGGTCAGTTCCAGGGCAAGATCCTCCCCGGCGGCACCCAGACGGTGAAAATGGGGTACGCGGTTCCGAACGATGCCCCGCTGGACCTGCTGGTGACCACAAGCCCGAGTTGGGACCATGAGGAGAAGCTGTTCCACGGCGAAGCCGTCAAGCCGTAGCCTTCCCCTCTGCAGCACGGAAAAGGCGGCCCGCATCCGGAAGATGCGTGCCGCCTTTTCCGTGCCCGGGTGACGTGCGTCAGAGGCGCTCGATGATGGTGACGTTGGCCTGGCCGCCGCCCTCGCACATCACCTGCAGGCCGAACCGTCCGCCGCTGCGCTCCAGCTCGTTCAGCAGCGTGGCCATGATGCGGGTGCCCGTCGCACCGATGGGGTGGCCGAGCGCAATGCCGCCGCCGTTGACGTTGATCTTGTCCCTGTCGATGTTCAGTTCCTGCGCCCAGGCGAGCACGACGGACGCGAACGCCTCGTTGCATTCGAACAGATCGATGTCGTCGACCTTCATGCCGGCGCGCTCCAGCGCGTAGCGGGTGGCGCGGATCGGTCCGGTCAGCATCCAGACCGGATCATCGGCGCGCACCGAGATGTGATGGATGCGGGCGCGCGGCGTCAGGGAGTGCGCGGCCACGGCGCCTTCCGAGGCAATCAGCAGGGCGCTGGCTGCGTCGCTGATCTGTGAGGCCACGGCCGCAGTGATCCGGCCGCCCTCGGTGAGCGGCTGAAGCGCCGCCATTTTCTCCAGTGACGTCTCCCGGCGGGGGCCCTCGTCATGGGCCAGCCCGGCGATCGGAACGATCTCCTTCGCGAACCGTCCGCCGTCCGCAGCGGCGACCGCGCGGCGGTGGCTTTCCAGCGCGAAGGCCTCCATGCTCTCGCGGGAGATGTTCCACTTTTCGGCGATCATCTCCGCCGAGCGGAACTGCGACACCTCCTGGTTTCCGTAGCGCGCCACCCAGCCGGGCGACTCGGCAAACGGAGTGGTGAAGCCGTACTGTTGGCCGGCGGTCATCGCCGCTGAAATCGGAATGGCCGACATGTTCTGCACGCCGCCGGCCACAATCAGGTCGGCGGTTCCGGACATCACTCCCTGAGCGGCGAAGTGCACGGCCTGCTGGCTTGATCCGCACTGCCGGTCAATGGTCACGCCCGGGACGTGATCGGGCATTCCGGCGACCAGCCAGGCGGTGCGGGCGATGTCGCCGGCCTGGGAGCCGAGCGTGTCGGTGCAGCCGAAGATGACGTCGTCAACGGCGCCGGGATCGATGCCGGTGCGCTCAACGAGTGAGGAGATGACGTGGGCGCCGAGGTCTGCGGAGTGGATGCCGGCGAGGGAGCCGCCGCGGCGTCCCCCCGGGGTGCGGACGGCGTCGATGATGTATGCGGTGGTCATGGCAAAGTCCTCTCAGGCCTGCTGGCTGCTTACGGACACGACTTCACCAGTCATGTAGGACGAGTAGTCGCTGGCGAGGAACACCATGACGTTGGCGATTTCCCACGGTTCGGCAGCCCGGCCGAACGCCTCACGCGCGGTGAGCTGCTCCAGCAGTTCGTCCGACGTGACCTTGGCCAGGAACGGGTGCATGGCCAGGCTCGGTGACACGGCGTTGATGCGGATTCCGTGCGGCGCGACGTCGAGCGCGGCCGAGCGGGTGAGGGCCATGACGCCTGCCTTGGCGGCGGCGTAGTGGGCCTGCTCCTCCTGGGCGCGCCAGCCAATGACCGAGGCGTTGTTGATGATGACGCCCTTGGTTCCGTTGCGAACCATGCGGCGCGCCGCGGCACGCACACTGCGGAAGGTGCCGGTGAGGGTCACGTCCAGGACCTTGGACCACTGCTCGTCGGTCATTTCCAGGATGGAAACGCTGCCGCCCAGGCCCGCATTGTTGATCATGACGTCGACGCCGCCGGCCTCCTCGGCGGCGTCGAGCAGCGCCTCGACCTGCTCCTCCACAGTGACGTCGCAGACGGCCCAGCGAACCCGCTCGGTCCCGAACTCCGCGCCGAGCTCGGCGGCGGATGACTCCAGCCTTCCGGCGTGCGTGTCTCCGAGCACCACCAGGGCGGCGCCTTCTTCGAGGCAGCGGCGTGCTGCCGCGGCGCCGATGCCGGCACCCGCCGCGGCGGTGACGACGACGCGCCGGCCCGTGAGCAGCCCGTGGGCGGGAACATAGGCGGGAACGGGTTGTGCGATGCGCGAGGAACTCATGCGCGTGCCTCCTTTGGCAGTCCGAGCACACGCTCGGCGATAACATTGCGTTGAATTTCATCCGAGCCGCCATACAGGGTGTCGGCGCGGCTGAACAGGAAAAGAGTCTGCAGTGCGTCGAGCTCGTAGGGCTCCGCAGCGACGGTGAGGCCGCCCGGACCGGCGACGGCCATGGCGAGTTCGCCGAGCGCCCGGTGCCAGGGTGCCCACAGCAGCTTGGTGATGGAAGCCTCGATGCCCTGCTCGCCGCTCAGCGTTCGCAGCCCGTGCAGCCGGAGCATTTCCAGCCCCATGTGCGCCGAGACAATCTGGTCCTGGATGATCGGGTCCTCGATCGCACCGTTGCTGCGGGCCAGGTCGACGACGGCCTCCAGTTCACGCTGGAACGCGATCTGCTGCGCCAGCGTGGAGACACCGCGTTCGAAGCCGAGGGTGCCCATGGCGACCGACCAGCCGGAACCCGGCGCGCCGACAACGAGGTCGGCAGCCGTCACGGCGCCGTCGAAGAACACCTCGTTGAATTCCGAGGTACCCGTCAGCTGCAGGATCGGCCGGATCTCGACGCCGGGCTGGTCCATCGGCACGAGCAGGTACGAGAGCCCGTCGTGCTTGCGCGGACCGGAGTCGGTGCGGGCGATGACGAAGCACCAATCGGCGTGGTGCGCCAGGGACGTCCAGACCTTCTGCCCGTCAATCACCCACTGCCCGTCCTGAAGCCGGGCCTTGGTGGAGACGGCGGCCAGGTCCGAGCCGGCTCCCGGCTCTGAGTAGCCCTGGCACCAGAGTTCCTCCACCGCCACGATGCGGGGAAGGAAGCGGGCCTGCTGCTCCGGAGTGCCGAACGCGATCAGCGTCGGGCCGAGCAGTTCCTCACCGAAGTGGTTAACCCGTGCCGGAGCATCCGCCTTGGCGTACTCCTCATGGAAGATCACCTGCTGGAGCAGGCTCAGCCCGCGCCCGCCGTGCTCCTTCGGCCAGCTGACACAGCTCCAGCCGTGCGCGGCAAGGTGGCGGTTCCACTCGAGGCGTTCCTCGAAGGCCTCATGTTCACGGCCGGATCCGCCGAGGCCGCGCAGCTGCGCAAACTTGCCGACGAGATTGGATTCCAGCCACGCTCGGATCTCCTGACGAAACTCGTCGTCTTCCACTGAATAGATCAGATCCACGAAACACCTTTCATCGCCCACCGCCATTGGTCATAAAGTCGAGCTTCGCCTATGCTAGCAAACCAAGCACTTGTTTGGTGAACCACATCACAGGGGGAAGTGTCTCAGAGAGGAGCCACGATGAAGAACGACGATTCCAACGAGGTTGTTACATACGAGGTCCGCGGGTCCGTGGCCATCGTGCGGCTGAACCGGCCCGAGTACCGCAATGCGCAGAACTCGAAGGTCACCTACGCACTGGATGCCGCGTTCACGGAGGCCGTGCAGGACGACGCGGTCAAGGTCATCGTCCTGGCCGGGAACGGCAAGCACTTCTCGGCCGGACACGACATCGGCACCCCCGACCGTGACATCGACCAGAGCTTCGAGCGCAAGGCAGTGATGTGGTGGGACCACGTTGGCGCCACGGGCGTTGATTCCCGTTTCGCCCGGGAATCCGAGGTGTACCTCGGCATGTGCCGGCGCTGGCGCGAGATCCCGAAACCGATGATCGCCATGGTCCAGGGCGCCTGCATCGCCGGCGGCCTGATGCTGGCCTGGTCCTGTGACTTCATCGTCGCCAGCGAGGATGCCTTCTTCTCGGATCCCGTGGTCCGGATGGGAATTCCCGGCGTGGAGTACTTCGCCCACCCCTGGGTGATGAACCCGCGTGCCGCCAAGGAGTTCCTCTTCACCGGCGACCGCTTTACGGCCCAGCGCGCCCACGACCTGGGAATGGTCAACCACGTTGTCCCGGCCTTGGAGCTGGAGGACACGGTGATGGCCATGGCCGAACGGATCAGCGCCATGCCCCGCCTCGGGCTGGCCCTCGCCAAGAAGGCAGTCAATCAGTCGGAAGACCTGCAGGGTCTCCGCGCCGGCATGGATTCGGTCTTCGGGCTGCACCACGCGGCGCACGCACACAACGCAGAGGTCGGCGCGGATTCGCTGGCCGGAATGGGAGTCAAGGGCATGCGCGACGCGGCGGTTACCAAATGAACCTCGATCTGACAGACGAACAGCACGCTTTCGCGGCGGAGGCACGGGCCTGGCTGGCCGAACACGTGCCGCCGGCCCCGCTGCCGTCGATGGACACGGCCGAGGGTTTTATCGCCCACCGGAAGTGGGAGGCCACCCTGGCCGAAGGCCGCTGGTCGGCCGTTGCCTGGCCGGAGGAATTCGGCGGCCGCAGCGCCGGGCTCGTTGAGTGGGTGCTCTTTGAAGAGGAGTATTACCGCTCCGGCGCCCCGACCCGGGTGGCGCAGAACGGCATCTCCCTGCTGGCGCCCATCCTGTTCGAGCACGGCACCGACGAGCAGCGCGCCCGCTACCTGAAGCCGATGACCGACGGTTCGCTGATTTGGGCGCAGGCCTGGTCGGAACCGGGCGCCGGCAGCGACCTGGCAGCGATCCGCAGCACCGCCCGCCGCGACGACGAGCGCGGCGGCTGGCTGCTGAGCGGCCAGAAAACCTGGAGCTCGCGTGCGGTGTGGGCCGACCGCGGCTTCGGACTTTTCCGCAGCGACCCGGCCGCCGACCGCCACCGGGGCCTGACCTACTTCCTGTTCCCGATGGACGCCCCGGGCCTCACCGTGCGCCCGATTGCACAGCTCGACGGATCAACGGGTTTCGCCGAACTGTTCTTCGAGGATGTTTTTGTTCCCGACGCGGACGTGCTCGGGGCCCCCGGCGACGGCTGGCGCGTCGCCATGAGCACCGCCGGCAATGAGCGCGGGCTCTCCCTGCGCGCCCCCGGCCGCTTCTGTGCAGCCGCCGACCGGCTCATCGATCTGTGGAACGACCAGCAGCACGAGGATCCGTTCGCGCGGGACGCCGTCGTGGATGCCTGGATCAAGGCCGAGGCCTACCGCCTCTACACCTGGGGCACGGTCAGCACGCTGCAGAACGGCGGCGACATCGGCGCCGAGGGCAGCGTGAACAAGGTGTTCTGGTCCGAACTCGACATAGCACTGCACGAAACAGCGTTGACCCTGCTCGGCCCCGCGGCTGAGCTGCGCGGCACCCCCGGCGTGGCCGACGGCCGCTGGGTTGACGACTACCTCTTCTCGATCGCCGGCCCGATCTACGCCGGGACGAACGAGATCCAGCGCAACATCATTGCAGAACGTCTACTCGGCCTCCCCCGCGGCGGCGACGGCAGGAGAGTGTCATGAAATTTGTGTTGACCGAAGAACAGCAGGCCCTGGCGGAAGCCGTCGACGAGATCATCGAAAGTGCCGGCGGAACGAAAGCCGCTCGGACCTGGGCGGCCGGCGACCCGGCGTCGGGCCAGGCACTGTGGGCCCAACTCGCCGATCTCGGCCTGCTTGGCCTGTGCGTTCCGGAGGCCGACGGCGGCATGGGCGGCACCGCCGTCGACCTCGTGGTCGCCTTCGAACGGCTGGGCTACCATGCCGTGCCGGGGCCCTACATCGAGTCGGGAGCACTGCTGCCCGACCTGGTCGGTGCCGATGTGCGCCGCGGCATCGTTGACGGTTCGATCATTGCCACTGCAGCAGTGCCCGGGCTGGTTCCCTACGCCCTGGACGCCGCTGCGAGCAGCCATCATTTCCTAGTCGACGCCGAGTCCATTTCGTCAGCCACGTCCGGACCGGGGATCGCCTCAATCGACAGGACGCGCACGCTTCATGAGCTCACCGCCGCCGGGGAGTCCGCCGCACTTGATCCCGCCGTGGTGGCCCTGGCCCTCGACCGGGCGACGCTGGCGTGTTCGGCAGTACTGCTGGGTGCGGGTGAACGCCTGCTGGCCGAGGCCGTCTCCTACGCCAAGATCCGCGAGCAGTTCGGACGCGCGATCGGCGAGTACCAGGGGCTCAAGCACCAGCTCGCCGACGTGCGCATTGCCCTCACCTTCGCCCGCCCGCTGGTCACCGGCGCCGCGCTGAATCTCGGGGACCCCGACAGTGCCCGCAGCATCTCTGCGGCCAAGATCGCCGCCGGGGAAGCGGCCAACCTGGCCGCGCGCGTTGCGCTGCAGGTTCACGGTGCGATCGGCTACACCGAGGAGCACGACCTGGGCCTGTGGATCACGCGGGTGCGCGCCCTAATGGGCGTGTGGGGCACTCCCCGCCATCACTATGACCGCATCGCTTCGCTCCTGCTGTCCCCCGGAACCTCCCCCGCGCCTTCCCCCGTCGTCTCCCCCACCCGCTGAGGACATCATGGACTTCTCACTGACCGACGAGCAGAACGAGCTCGTGAAGACGATCCGTGCGGTGCTCAACCGCCACGCGACCTCCGCAGCAGTGCGCAAAGCCGCCGAATCCGAGGCCGGGTACGACGTCGAGCTGTGGCGTGTCCTGGTGGAAGAGGTCGGCGTCGCCTCGCTCGCCATTCCGGAGGAGTACGGCGGAGTCGGCTTCACCTGGTTTGAGACCGGCCTCGTGCTGGAGGCGCTCGGTTACTCCCTGGCTCCCAGCCCGCTGCTCGCCTCCGCAGTCCTTGGTGCAGCCGCGATCCTGCAGGCCGACGACGAAGCGGCCAGGGAGCGGCTGCTCCCCGGCATCGCCGAGGGCACCTCCCTGGCAACGCTGGCCTGGGCCGACGGGCAGGGCCGCTGGAGCACCCGCGGGTCGGGCATCGTTGCCACACCCGGCGAGTCGTGGACGCTTGACGGCACGGCGACACTGGTGCTCGACGGCGGCAGTGCCGACACGGTCATTGCGGTGGCCGCCACGCCGGACGGCGTCGGACTGTTCGAAGTGCTCGACGTCGACGCCATCCAGCGGGTGAACGTCCCCGCAGTGGACACCACGCTGCGCTTCTCGACGATGACGTTTAGCCGGGTTCCCGCCCGGCCGCTCCGGCTGGACGCCGAAGCAGCCCTGGAGAAAATCCGTGACATCGCCATCGTCGCGGTGAGCTGCCTGCAGGTGGGCACCGCGCAGCGAGGACTCGACATGACGGTCGAGTATTCCAAGCAGCGCGTGCAGTTCGGCCGCCCGATCGGCTCCTTCCAGGCGCTCAAGCACCGGATGGCTGACATGCTCGTCCAGGTGGAAACGGCGCGCACCGCCGCCTGGGCTGCGGCCTGGTCCGCCGGAACGGATGCTGCCGACCTGCCCGAGCGGGCCGCCTCCGCCGCTGCCTGGTGCGCAGACGCGCTCGACCATGTGGCGTCCGAGACCGTGCAGATGCACGGCGGCATCGCCATCACCTGGGAACACGATGCCCAGCTCGTCTTCAAGCGGGCCCACGCCACCGGCCAGCTCTTCGGACAGTCACGCGCGCACCGCCGCCGTCTGGGTGTGCTCCTGGGCGTCACAGTGGGCTAACTGCCGCCAGGCCGGGGACGGCTCATGCTAGTCTGACTACCAAACAAGCGCTAGGTTTCGCAATGATGCGGGAAAAGAGGAGCGGATGCCCGACAAGAGGATTGGACTCACTGAGGCGATCTCGTCCATTGAGTCCGGAATGACCATTGGTATCGGTGGATGGGGGTCGCGGCGCAAGCCCATGGCCGCGGTCCGTGAGCTGCTGCGCAGCGACGTGACCGACCTGACCGTTGTCGCCTTCGGCGGCCCCGACGTCGGCCTGCTCGTTGCGGCCGGCAAGGTGCGCAAGCTGATTTACGGCTTTGTGTCGCTGGACAGCATCGCGCTGGACCCGCTGTTCACCGCTGCCCGCGAACGCGGCGAGCTGGAAATCAGCGAATACGACGAGGGCATGTTTGTCACCGGGCTGCGCGCCGCGGCCTCCCGGCTCTCGTTCCTGCCCACGCTGGCCGGACTCGGCTCGGACGTGATGGCGGCGAACCCGCACCTGAAAACCATCGCCTCGCCGTACTCCGATGACGAGTACGTCGCGGTCCCGGCAACACCGCTGGATGTTGCCCTGATCCACGTCAACCGGTCCGACAGCGGCGGCAACGCGCAGTTCCTCGGCCCGGACCCGTACTTTGACGACCTCTTCGCCATGGCTGCCACCCGCACCTTTGTAACCACCGAGCGGATCGTGGAAACGGAAGACCTCCTGGACGAGGGCTCATTCCACACCCTCATGTTGAGCCGCATGTACGTCACGGGTGTCATTGAGACCCCCAACGGCGCCCATTTCACCACCTGCGAGCCGGACTACGGCCGCGACGAGGCTTTCCAGAAGCACTATGCCGCCTCCGCGAAGGATCCCGAAAGCTGGCGCGCATTTGTTCACGAATTCCTCTCCGGCGACGAGGCCGGCTACCACGAGGCCGTTGCCCGCTTCCATGCAGTACAGGAGAAAAAGTAATGACCGCAGACGCCACCATCGCCGAAATCTGCATTGCGGCGTGCTCAGACACCTACCGCGAGTCCGGAGAGCTGATGGCGCACGCCGTCGGCACCATCCCGACCATCGGCGCCCGCCTGGCCAAGCTCACGCACAACCCCGACCTGGTCCTGAGCGACGGCGAGGCCTTCATGATGAGCGAGCCGCCGCCCCTCGGCAAATCAGCTGCCGGCGGCGGAATCATCGAGGGCTGGGCTCCGTTCCGCCGCGTCTTTGACATCGTCGCCACCGGCCGGCGCCAGAGCATGATGGGCGCCAGTCAGATTGACCGCTACGGCAACCAGAACATTTCACTGATCGGCGATTGGAACAAGCCCAAGCGCCAGCTCATCGGCGTGCGCGGCGCTCCCGGCAACACGGCCAACCACCGCGTGGATTACTGGGTCTCGCGCCACAGTGCGCGCCTGTTTGTCGAGTCGGTCGACATGGTCTCCGGCGTCGGAAACGACAGGGCGCGGGCCGCGGGACCATCGATGCGGTTCCACCACTTGGGCGTGATTGTCACCAACCTTGCCGTCCTGGGCTACGACGACGACGGCCGCGTCACCGTACTTTCGATCCACCCCGGCGTGGATCCGCAGGAGGTCGTGGACAACACGGGTTTTGCGCTCGACGTCGAGGGCGCTCCCCTCACCCGCGTTCCCACCGCGGAGGAGCTGCGCCTCATCCGCGAGGTGCTGGATCCGCGCGGGGGCCGGACCCGGGAAGTCCAGAACTAACCGGCCCCTGGCGGATCAGTCCTGCAGGAGACCGGAGTGGATCAGTTCGAGGAAATGGCGGCCGGCACTCTCAGCCGAGTGCCGGCCGCCGGGGCGGAACCAGCGCACCGTCGACCAGACGGCGTCGCGAATGAACCGGTAGGTCATCGCCGAGTCCAGATCTGCGCGGAAGACACCCTCCCGCTGGCCTTCCTGGATCACTTCCTGCCAGATGCCTTCAATCCGGGCACCTTCCTCGGCCACAAACTCGAAGCCGGGAAGGTTGGCCAGAAACGCCGCCTCATTCTGGTAAATGCCAACGGCGTCCGGTTGTTTCTCGATGGTGACAAAGGCAGTCCTGACGAGTTCGTCAAAGACATGCCGCGGCCCGCCGCCGGCGGCGGCAATCTCCTCCGACCGCTGCCGCAGTCCGCCCTGGAAGGACCGCAGGATTTCCTCCAGGATCGCTTCCTTGGACGAGAAGTGGTGATAGAGGCTGCCCGAAAGGATTCCGGCATCGTCGGCAATGTCGCGCACCGTCGTCGCGGAGTATCCGCGGGTGGCTATCAGGTGGGCGGCAATGGCCAGCAGCTGTTCCCGCCGGTCGGAGCCCTGCTCGCTGGCTGCAGATTCCGTTTTTTTGCGCGTTGCCATCAAATCTCCTCTATTCGGAATTACCAAGGTTTTATGCCCAAGCATTTGCTCAATTATCTCGCATTTTAGGCACGTTACTGTATTAGCCGCGCCATTGCGTTTTTTGTCACACGGAATGAAAGGATTCCCTGATGCATCTCTCCGACGCACGGACCATTCCCCAGTTGCTTACCGACATGGCGCGGCTCGGTGACCACCATGCCGTCGTCGTCGGCGACACCGCCGTCTCCTACCGCGAGCTCGCCGACCGCATTTCCGAGGCGTCGCGCGGTTACCTCACCCAGGGGGTGCAGCCGGGTGACCGGATTGCCCTGTGGGCTCCGAACCGCCTGGACTTCATCCTCGCGATGCTCGGCGCGCAGGCGGTCGGTGCGGCGGTGGTGCCCCTGAACACGCGCTACACCGGTCATGAGGCGGCTCTGATCCTGCGCCGCTCGGGCGCGTCGATTCTGGTTGTCGCCGATGATTTCCTTGGCCGCCGGCCGCTGGATCACCTCCGGGAGGCAGCAGCGGAAGCGGCTGCTGAGGGCGAGACCTCTGGTTTTCCGATTCCCGGGCTGCCGGCGGTGCGGCTCGTCATCCGCCTCGACGGGACGGCCGACGACGCGGGCGAACTCGCGTGGAAGTCGTTCCTGGCCGCCGGCGTCACCGTCGCCGACGACGCCGTGAGTGCGGCGGCGGCCGCCGTCCGCCCGGACGACGTCGTCGACATCCTCTACACCTCGGGCACCACCGGCCTGCCCAAGGGCGTCATGAGCGCGCACCGGCAGACACTGGGCGTCGCACGGGCCTGGGCCGCCGGGGCAGAGCTCTCCCCGGAGGACCGCTATGCAGTGGTCAACCCGTTCTTTCACGGTTTCGGCTACAAGGCGGGAGTCGTCGCAGCGCTGCTGGCCGGTGCCACGATCTACCCGGTGGAGACGTTCAATCCCTCGGAGCTGCTGGAGCTGATCCAGAAGGAACGCATCAGCGTCCTGCCCGGGGTGCCCACCATCTTCACCTCGTTGCTCAACCATCCCGAGCTGAAAAGCTACGACACTTCGTCGCTGCGCTTTGCCATCGCCGGCGCTGCGACAGCCCCGGAAACGCTGTTCAGTGACATGTCCACGGTGCTCGGGTTCCAAACCGTTGCGCAGGCGTACGGAATGACCGAGTGCGTGGTCGCAACCTTGTCCCGGCCCGGCGAATCCCTGGAACATGCCAAGCAGACCACGGGCCCGGCGGTTGCCGGCGTCGAAATCAGGGTGGTGGACGCAGCCGGCAAGGATCTGCCGATCGGCGAGGACGGCGAGATCCTGCTCCGCGGCGAGAACGTGATGCTGGGATACTTCGATGATCCCGAGGCCACCAGCAACGCCGTGGACAAGGACGGCTGGTTCCACACGGGCGACATCGGCCGGCTGGACGAGCACGGTTGCCTGAAGATCACGGACCGGCTGAAGGACATGTTCATCGTGGGCGGGTTCAACGTCTATCCCGCAGAGATCGAGAACGTGCTGCGGCAGCACCCCGCGGTCAACGAGTCAGCCGTCATCGGCATCGACGACGAACGGATGGGGTCGGTGGGCAGGGCTTTTGTTGCACTGCTGCACGACGCCGATCCGAAGCCCACGTCGGATGACCTTGCCGGCTTCTGCAAAACCCGCCTGGCGAACTACAAAGTGCCGCGCGAGTTCGTGATCGTCAACGACTTTCCCCGCAACGGCACCGGCAAGGTCCTCAAATCCAAGCTGTAAGCCAGCTGTCGGGAACTTCCCGCGGCACCAAAAAGGGCGGTTGCAGGATTTTCCTGCAACCGCCCTTTTCGGATACTTCGGTGACGCTTGTGCGGAAGCTAGCTCAGCCGCTCCAGGATCATGGCCATGCCCTGGCCGCCGGCCACGCACATGGTCTCAACCGCGAACTGCTCGTCGCGCTCCTGCAGGGCGTGGATTGCCGTTGTCGTCATGCGCGCACCGGTCATGCCGAAGGGGTGGCCCAGGGCAATGGCGCCGCCGTTGACGTTCACCTTGTCGGGGTCGATGCCGATGTCGTCGATCGAGGGCAGGACCTGGGCAGCAAAGGCTTCGTTGAGCTCCATGATGTCCATGTCGCCAATCGACATCTTGGCGTTGGCCAGGGCACGGCGCACTGCGTCAACGGGGCCCAGCCCCATCAGCTCCGGCGACATCGCCGCGACGCCGGTCGAGACGATGCGCGCCAGCGGAGTCAGTCCCAGTTCGGCGGCGCGGCGGTCGCTCATGATGACGAGCGCAGCGGCGCCGTCGTTGAGCGGGCAGCAGTTGGCCGCCGTAACGGTGCCGTGTTCGCGGAACACCGGCTGCAGGGTCGAGAGCTTTTCGATCGTCACGCCGGCGCGGGGACCGTCGTCGGTTGAGACAACGGTGCCGTCGGTCAGGGTGACGGGCGTAATGTCCGTGTTCCAGAAACCGCGGGCCGCGGCGGCTTCGGCGCGGTTCTGGCTGCGCACTGCCCACTCGTCCTGTGCCTCCCGGGAAACTCCGCGCAACTGGGCCACGTTCTCGGCGGTGTCACCCATGGCGATGTAGATGTCCGGCAGCTCGCCGCGGTCGCGCGGATCGCTCCAGCGCGCGTCGGCGTCTTTGGCCAGGGCCTTGGTGCGCTCCATGGCGTCGAAGTACGCGGGGTTCTTGGTGTCGGGCATGCCGTCGGACTTGCCGAAGCCAAAGCGCGAGACGGTCTCCACGCCTGCGGAAATGAAGACGTCGCCCTCGCCGGCCTTGATCGCGTGGAGCGCCATCCGGGTGGTCTGCAGGGAGGATGAGCAGTACCGGTGCACAGTGGTTCCCGGAACGCTGTCCAGGCCGAGCTGCATGGCGACCATGCGGGCAATGTTGTAGCCCTGCTCCCCCGCCGGCTGGGCGCAGCCCATCATCAGGTCATCAATGGTGGCCGGATCGAGCCCGGGAACGGCGTCCAGTGCGGCACGGATCATCTGGGCGGCCAGGTCATCGCCGCGCATCCCGCGCAGTGATCCCTTGTTGGCGCGGCCAATGGGTGAACGTGCTGCAGAGACAATTACTGCTTCGGTCATCAGTGTGCTCCTTCTACTTCTGCTTCATGAGGTTTGAGAATGTCGGCGTTCGGAGTGTGCGCCAGGAAAGCGGGCCATTCGCCGCCGCCGTCGACGTCGAGCACTGCGCCGGTGATGTGGCTGGCCAGCGGTGAGGCCAGCATGACGCAGGCGGCGCCCACCTCGCCGGGATCGGCCAGCTGTCCGCGCGGAATCGTTGCTGCCACGCGGGCGTAGCTGTCGGCGTCGCCGTAGTGGTCCGCGGCGCCCTCGGTGGCGACGAGCCCGCAGCTGACGGCGTTCACCCTGATCTGCGGTGCCCACTCCACGGCCAGGCTGCTGGTCAGGCTTTCCAGCGCGGCTTTCGCGGCACCGTAGACGGCGGTGCCGGGGCTGGGGCGGCGGGCGCTGATGGAGGTGATGTTGACGATCGATCCGCCCTGTTCCTGCGCCATCATGATGGGATGCACCGCGCTGACCACGTGCGCCGCTGACAGGAAGTTCAGTTCGGTGATGGCGCGCTGGTAGCGGGCGGAGCCGCTTTCAAAACGCCCGAACGGCGACCCTCCTGCGTTATTGACGGCGACGTCGATGCGCCCGCGGCGCTCGACGATGTCGGCCACCCAGCCGCGCACCTGCTCGTCGTCGCGAACATCGACGCAGCTGAAATGCACTGCCGGCCGCGTCGAGGCCGACGGCTCAGGTTCTGTCCTGCCGCAAATCTCCACAACAGCGCCGGCGCCGACGAACGCGTCGACGATGCCCGCGCCCACGCCCCGGGCACCTCCTGTGACGAGTACGACCCATCCTGTGAGATCGATTGTTATCGACATCGGTTCCCTGCCCTTTCTTCGCGACGGCGCGAATGGTTCACACTGTACCAAGCAAACGCTAGGTTGTCGCTTTGATGATGGTGATCTTGTTCCGGTGAACTGTCATGCGTGGACGGTGGAGACAACGGCGCCTTGACTGCCCGCACTTGCTCGGCAGCCTCTAAGCGGCAGCAGGCCTGAAGTGATTACTTGGCCAACTCAAGGAAGCGCAGGTCCTGAATACCCGCGTTACCCCAAGGAATGTTTTCGGTGTTCATCAACTTGTCCGAGTGAACGTACATGGCCTCGATCGAGCAGATGGGCAGGTACCAGGCCCCGTCGAGCGTGACCTTCCATATCTGCTGGTAAAGCTCGGCCCGCTCGTCCTGGCTAAGCAGTGGGTTTGCTGCCTTAACCGCGAGGGGTTCGACCTCCGCGAGCTGCTCCGGCGTTGCGGCGAGCTTGTAACCGGCGGTGATGTAGGAATCGACTGTCCCCGCAGGGTCCGCGTGGGGCGCGACAGCCGCGTGCACAAACGACTGCAAGTCGCCTGCAATGTAACGCGATGTACCCTCGCTTACCGGGACGGGAGCAAGCTCGGCGTCAATGCCAGCTTCAGTCAGCTGTGCTTGGATCGCGTTGCCGGCCTGATCTGCATTCGATCCGGCCGGTGTCGTGATCTCGATCGACACCGAACCCAGCTTCGAGACGAGCTGCTTCGATTTCTCGAGGTCGTACGTGTAGCCGCCGCTCCAGTCTTGGATAGCCGGCCACTCCGACTCCGGGTATATCTGTTCCCGCGGCGTGCAACGGTCACTGAAGAGTCCATTGATGCTTGCCGGATCGATGGCGTAAGCAACGGCTTGACGTGCTTCCAGCTGAGACATGTCGCCCTTTGATGAGTTGATCATCAGGCCCAGCGAGGCACGGAACTGAACGTCAGTCGTCTGGATGGCGTTGGTCTTGGCGAGTTGCTCCGCTTGGAGGATGTCGGTCGGGGAGCTGACGGAGGCGAAGTCTGCTGCGCCTGTTCGCACCGCGTTCAACCGGGTGATTGCGTCGGGCACGTTCTCGATCTGGATGCCGGAAAGTTGTCCGATGGAGTCATCCCAATAGTTCTCGGCAGCTGTAAACACAGATTTCTCATTCGCCACAAAGCTGTCGACGGTGTAGGGTCCCGAGCCTGCATCCACGCCGCCCGTCGCGATTTTTTCAGGCGATTCGGCTAGCGCCTTCGGGCTGACCATCATGCCGACGTTGGTGGTTAGGACACCGGGAAGGCCCGCTCCGCGGCCCTGGGCGAGATTAAGACGCACGGTGTAGTTATCCACTACATCGACGGACGTAATGTCCGTCAGATACTGCCGAACAGCGCTCTCCGGTGTTTCCCTCCCCCGATCTAAGTTGATCTTGACAGCATCAGAATTCATGGGGGTGCCGTCGTGGAAAGTTACATCCTCTCGCAACTTGAGCTCAAGATAGCTGCCGTCTTCGGCGAAAGTCCACTCAGTTGCCAGCCCAGGCAGGAGCATATCGTTGGTGTCGACAACGATGAGGCGGTCATAGAGAAGACTCGTGAACGACTGTTCCCCCGCGCTTGTCTGCATGATGGGGTCCAGCGACCGTGAGGGCATCGGCGTGACGACCCGGAGGACAGCTGAGGAATCAGCCTCAGCTCCGACATTCGTCTCTGCTGGATCTGCGGCGTCGCCGGCACAGCCGGCGAGTGCCAGGGTTATAACCATGGTTGGGGCGAGAGCGTGAATGCCGCGTCTGCGTTGAGGTGACATCTCTGTCCTTTCGTCGGTCCAGCCCCGACTGCGGCTGGCATTGCGGGGAGGTGAGCACCTCCCCGCACTGAGTGGGCTTATTTCCGTCCTCGACGAGGCGGGACGGGATTGGGCGTGGCATTTAAGAGCTCACGGGTATATGGATCCTGGGGATCTGCGAAGAGTGAAGCTGCAGTCGCCGTCTCGACCACGCGGCCATGGCGCATGACCAGCACCCGATCAGCGATAATCTCCACGAGTGCCAGATCATGGCTCACAAAGAGGTAGGTCAGGTTGAACTCGGCACGGAGATCCTGCAACAGGTTTATGATCTGGGCTCGAACTGACACATCGAGTGCGGTCACCGGCTCGTCGCAGACGATGAGCTTGGGCTTCAAAGCGATGGCTCGGGCGATGGAGACGCGTTGGAGCTGCCCTCCGGATAATTCGGCAGGGTAGCGCTCGAGATAACGGGAACTCAGACCCACCGTTTCAATGAGCTCGGCTGCTCGCCGGTCGCGTTCCATCCGCGGCATTTGAGTGTGCGCTCTGAGCGGCTCGGCGACACATGCACGAATCGTCATTCGAGGGTCAAGCGAGCTGTACGGATCCTGGAAGACCATCTGCATATGCTCGCGCGAGGCGCGCAGCTCACGCCGCTTCAGGGATCGCACGTCCGTGCCCGCAAGGAGAACCGCGCCCTTGTCCGGTTCGATAAGGCGAAGCACCAAACGTCCGAGCGTAGACTTGCCGGCTCCGGACTCTCCAACCACCCCGAGGCACTCGCCTTCGCGGATCGTAAAGCTAACGTCGTCGACAGCAGGGGCGGGTGGGACCTGTTGCCTCATCAGTGCGCCGCGTCTGGCGAAGGTTTTCGAAAGATGCTGAACCTCAAGCAGGTTCACGAGATGACCCCCGCGAGTGTGAGCTCAGAGACCCGCGCGCATTTCGCTGCATGCTTGGCCTCGTGTGCCGCCCCGACGTGCAGCATCGGCGGCACCGCGCGCGTGCAGAGATCCTCGACGGCGAAATCGCAGCGCGGTGCGAACCTGCATCCCGGGAAGACGGTGCCGACTGCGGGCAGCTGACCGGGTATCGACAGCATGCGCCCACCCGTGTCGACTTCCGGGCGAGGGATCGCCCCCAACAGTCCGGACGTGTAAGGGTGCGCCGGTTCGAAAAAGACGTCGTCGACAGGACCATCTTCCACAACGTTTCCGGCGTACATAACCACCACGCGCTGGCAGAATTCTGCCACGACGGCCAGGTCATGGGACACAAACAGCACTGAGACCCCGGTTTCCAGCTGGATCTCCGTGATGAGATCCAGGATTTTCCTCTGCACGGTCACGTCCAGTGCGGTAGTCGGCTCATCGGCAATGAGTAGTTCGGGCTCGCAGACCATGGCCATCGCGATCATCACCCGCTGACACATTCCGCCGCTGAACGCGTGGGGATACTCCCTCGCCCGAGCCGCCGCGTTGGCGATCCCCACACGATCAAGCATCTGGACGGCCCTGTTCCAGGCTTCTTTGCGGGTGAGCCCAAGATGCCGACGTGCTGATTCCGCGATTTGGTCACCGACTGAGTACGCAGGGTTAAGGCTGCGGGTCGGCTGCTGGAAGATCATTCCAATACGTGCACCTCTGATGGAGCGTTTCGTTCGCTCCGAAGCTGTCACGATATCGATCCCGTCGAACCGAATGGAGCCTCCGACGACCCCTGTCCCCGTTGCCCCGCTGAGCCCCATGATTGAGAGCGCGGTAACCGTCTTTCCGGAACCGGATTCCCCAACTAGTGCGACGCTGGACCCCCGCGCCACTGAAAAGCTGACGTCATCGACAATGCGCATTTTTCCACTTTGGGTGCCCGTAACCTCGATCGAGAGTCCCTCGACCTCGAGCAGGCTCCCGGCTGACCCGCTTGTGCTGGCATCCGGGCTCAGCAGCTTTGGTTCGGTCATGATTCCACTCCATTCGAACGGGTCCGGATGAGCGCCGCGCGCATTCCTTCGCCCAGGTAGGTGAACGCCAGCACCGTAAGGAAGATGGCGATGCCCGGGGGCCAGACGTGCAAGGGAGCGATTCCCATCGTCGAGGCCGCATTGTCGAGCATCGAGCCCCAGCTTGCCGTCGGTGGCCGCACACCCAGGCCAAGGAAACTCAGACTGGCCTCTGCAGAAACCGCCGTTCCTAGAGAGACGGCCGAAACCAGAATGATCGGCGGTGTCACATTTGGGAGGACGTTGCGCACTATGATCCGCCCCGTTGATGCTCCGACGGCCCGGGCTGCCTCAATGTAGGTGTCATTTCGAACCTCGAGCGTGCTAGCGCGCGCAACACGAAAGGTGCGGGGAGTCAGCACGATACCGACGGCGAGCATCGCCTCGGTTATGCCCGGACCCAGAACCGCAACAATGGTCAGAGCGAGTACGAGCGAGGGGACGCTCATGAGCACATCCATGATCCGGTTCATAACCGTGTCGAACCAGCCGCCCACGTATCCGGCGATGATTCCCGCCGGCAACCCTAGGATTAGCGTGATTGACACAGCTTGCAGCGCCGCCACAAGGGAGACCCGTGCGCCAAAAATCAGCCTGCTAAGGGCGTCTCTTCCATACTCATCGGTGCCAAGCCAGTGTTCGGGAGACGGTGGGGCGAGACGGTCCACCAAGTTCTGTGCATCTGGTTCGTACGGGCTGATGACGGGTGCCAGCGCGGCGACGCAGATCAGCAGAAGGATAAACAGCGCACTCATCAGCGTCGCTGGCTTTTTCCAGAGCCAGCGCACTCCACCCGATTTAGCTCGAGCGGGGCGGATCTCCTGGACCGTTTCCTTGGGGGAAACCGGCATTACTCGGACTGGATCGGTCATGCGCGCACCTTCGGGCTCAAGTATCCATATGAAAGGTCGACAAGTAAGTTCACGACGACGACCACGAGAGTCGTGAATAGGACAAATCCAAGCATGACTGGAATGTCACGGGATTGGACGGCATCGAGCGCAAGGCGGCCGAGCCCCGAAATGTTGAAAATAAATTCAATCGCGACGGTGCCACCCAGAATTTCGGCGACCCGGAAGCCGAACACAGTGACGACAGGCACGAGCGCATTCTTCATTCCGTGCTTGAACAACACGCTCGAGGGCGCCAGCCCCTTGGCCCGGGCGTTAAGCACGTAATCGGTCGTCATGGCGTTCAGAAGTGAAGATCGAAGCTGCATGACAATTTCGGCGGCGGGGAGCACGCTGAGGGCCAGTGCCGGCAGGAAAAGGTGCGCCAACCACGCAACGATTCCTTCTTGAGGAGACACATACCCAAAACTCGGAAAGAGCGGAAACTGGATAGCCAGGAGCGAGACGAGAAGCAAACCCAGCCAAAAGGTCGGCATCGCGATTGCGAGGGCAGATGCCGCGCTGACAATCCGATCCAGCTTGCCGTGCGGGCGTGCGGCGGCGGCGACCGCGAGCGAAACTCCGATGACCACAGCGATCAATAGCGCAAGCGCTACCAGCGAAAGCGTCGCGCCAAGACTGCGGACGAGCAGGTCAATGACGGCGGTGCCAGAGGTGAAGGACACCCCCAGATCGCCTTGGACGGCATTCAACAGCCATTCGCCATAGCGCAAAATTAGCGGTGCACCGAGGTTCAGATTCTCGCGGACGGCCTCGATCTGCACTGGGTCGGCGTTCTCACCCGCCAGGATCGCGGCGGGATCCCCAGGGACGAGCTCAATCATCGCGAACACCAGGAACGGCACAACAATGAGGAGGGGCAATGCCATGGCGAATTTTCGAATTAGAAACTTGATCATCGGTGCCCTGCGGGTCGGCGATTGTTGCGCGGCGGTGTGAAATGGACGTTCCGACATCTTTCGGGGCGCAACGACTCGGCGATGTCCGCCGATTCGGGTGAGTAGCCAGTCATCGTGCTGTCCCTTCTACCGGTGATCCCGTGATCAAACGGGTTCGCGCTTCGTTGCGTCTGGTGTCACCGTAGACCAAAAACCAAGCAAGCGCTATCTTTGTAAGCGGCGCGCTGCAGTGCATCGAACGGCCGTCATAGCCGTGCTCCATCGGACGGGGCCGGACCGATCAGGAGCTGCCCGCCTCCGCAGACCTATCCACAACGACGAGGACACTTCATGGGAGCGGTTCCCCTGAACGCAGCACCGGTGACCGAACGGCGTCCGCCGCTGCATCAGCACACGCAGCGGCTGAGCTACGCGGACACTGACCCCGCCGGCATCCTCTATTACGCAGCATGGTTTCCCCGGATGGAGGCCTGCAAACGGAATGGCTGTTCCTGAACGGCCTGCGGCAGGACACGCTGCTGGAGCGGTTTGGCTGGTGGACCGTCTCGCGGGCAACCCGGTGCGACTACCTCAGCGCGGCCCGGCTCTTTGAGGAGATGACGATTGAACTCCGGGTCGGCGAAATCGGCACGTCCTCGGTGCGCTTTGACTTTAAGATGTGGCGGTACGCCGATGACACGCTGGTCGCCACCGCTTCAAACTGGCTCGTCACCGTCTCTCCGGATCAGCGCCCCATCCGCACCCCCGAGGTGTGGGCCGCGATCAGATCCGGCCCAAGCACCCGAGTCGGCTGGCTGGGAACCTCAAAAGGACCGAACTTCTGTTCCGTACCTGATCGCCCCTCGCGGAGACTGAGTTTGCCATCGTCATAGGTAGCCACCAGATCCGCGGTGCTTCCAACGAGCTTGGCTGAGTCGGGAATAGTCCAAAGAACATCACCAGCAACCGCCGCCGCAGAATCTCCGCTCTCACTCTCAGGGGCAGCACTCTTTTCCCCTGAACCCGCGAGAGCGGGAACGAGGAACAACGAAAGAAGCAACGTAGCGGCAGCCGGGATCGCCCACCAACGCTCGCGCACTGCGGTCCAGATCCGCTGCCCTGTCTTAGCGTCTTGTCCCTCTTCAACAAGCGTTGCCGTACCGTCAGCACCGAGTTTGAGAGCATACGTCTCATCACCGTCCGTGACGGTGACCAGGACAGGGAACTGCTCAGCCGGCCGGGAGTTCCGCAGCAGCTCCAGCGTTGCTTTCGCGCTGGTTGTCCGGGTGCCGTCAGCCAACACCCACGACTCCCCCTCGCCGCGGACTTCGGCTGTAGAACCAATACGGCTTTGTTGTTCTGCCATTACTGTCCTTCCTCGCTGATCTTGGGGCATTCGGTAAGGCTCGGCCCAGGGACAGCCAGGTCATCTTCCGGAGCTGCCAACACCCACACGTCAGAGCCTTTCGACTCAAAGCGGGTCAACGCCCGTGAAGCCTCCAGATTGGCCACAGCAGCCCGCGCCGCTGTCAGGGGCACCTGCGCCTGCTTAGCCAACTCCTCGATACCCAAGGGCTCCGGAGTCCCATTAGCCGTGACATTGCCTGTAGCGATGCCGTAACGGTCAGCGTTACTCACCACGGCCAACAGGATCTTGTCCTCGCACCAGGTGTCCATTCCGTCCGGGAAGATCTCCCGCACAACATCCCGCTCACGCACCCACGTCACCTGTTCCTCATGTAGGCACCCTCTCCGGCGCCCTCTCACCCTCTAAGCACCCCGAAAGCGGCAACTGTAAAGTTGCCATTTGCCGACCGCCCCGCGCAGACAGGAAGAAGCCTGATTCCCGGCTCTCCCATAACCGAAAGGTGCGCTCGCAGATATGCCGCTTGCTGAACAGGAAACAGCCACCACGAAACCGGCAACCCGCCGCGGCCGCTCCGCTAAGTACCTACGTCCCGCCCTGGCTGTCCTGGCCCTGCTCGGCGGCACCGCGACCATCTATGCCGGTAGCCAGGGCCTCGGAGAGCCGCCGACCTACCAACAGGCCCCCACCGCCGCTAAGCCCTTCGCCGCAGCAGACCCGAACACCTACACCGGCACCGAACCTCCCCCGGAAATGCCGCCCTCCACCATCGCTATCCCTCCTGGGGATCACCGCCCCCGTCGCTGAATCCGACATAGACGCCTCCGGTGCCCTCGTCCTTCCAACCTCGGACAGGACAACCAGGTACACAGGAGCTGCCTCCCTGGGAGCTACCGAAGGCTCCACGGTCATAGCCGGACACGTGAACTTCGCAGACGGCTCGGGGCCCTTGAACCCCTCGCCAAGATCACCAAAGGCACACCCGTCTACGTCACGGACGCCACGGGTACCCGGCACGAATACAAAGCGAACACCGCAGAAACCCTCACCAAGACCGGACTCCCCCAGGAACTCTTTGCCCCCGCCGGCCCGCCTCAGCTCGTCCTCATCACGTGCGGCGGACCCATCGACAACACCGGCAGCATCCTCGAATACACGCACAACACCGTCGTTACCGCCGCCCCAACCACAGTCCCCTAAACGCACAAAAGACCGCTGAAGCCATAGCTTCAGCGGTCTTGGTCGCAACAATAGACGGGATGGTTTCACGGCATTTCATGGCCGGCTGATCTCGTAAGCGCATCCTCCAGCGAGACGCAGGCCTGTGACCGGCTCATACGCTCATTGTTTCCGCTTTGGTAAGGGCCCAGGAGATTGCTTCTGCGGCAGCGGATGCATGGAGTCGATGACACGGGCGGGCATCATCGTCACCTGCGCAGTGAGGTCGACAGGAGTAAAAGCAGGATCAATGCAGGACTTCCAGAACTCGATGTGTTTGGCATCAAGCCAGTGCGAAGACTCATAAAGGTCAGTACCGCCCTCGCCCCGCACGCTGTACCAATAGAGATAGTCGATGCCGTCGAGAGTCTCCGAGAAGATCGTTTCCACGTACATTTGCTCTGGCTCGAGGGTCTCCTGCACAGCCTCCATATGCGACCGCAAGAACTCCATCCACTCAGCTACCTCATCCTGTTTCCCAGCCTGAACACGGAATCTAGTTAGCTCAACACGCATGACCCAAACCTTTCACGGCTCCTTAACTTTTCTCGGCCATATTTACCGCTTGATCCTACTGGTCACGGCCCCGGTCCTGCCCGTAAGCGGGTCGGCTTGCGGACAGGTCTATCAAAAATCAACGTGGTGATTAGACTCCTGGTATGCGTGAGCCCCAGCGGCAGGTCAGAACTTGAGCCCGTCATCCTCGTCCCGTTATGGAAATAGGTTCCAAGCTTGGTGTGGAATCCTTGTCGGCGTATGCGTTTTTCTCCCGCCCATCCTGCGCCTAAGTTATGAGGGATGGACGGGGCAAACAAGAGCGGACGCCATTGGGGCCAGACGAAGGCAAAAGACACTAGCGACGGGATCCTGAGCTCGCCTTCACGCTCGCCGATCGTCGCTCCACCATACGTAGAAAAGCGATACCGCTAGGCTCCAGAGGAGTACCGCCACAATGATGGTGGACAGCGACGGCCCAAGACTGCATTCACCCGCCACAGCAACAAAATCAGTACAGGTGCCCGGCCGCGAGAATATTGCCACAACGCCTGCAACCACCGCCGCAATGGCAGCAAGTAGTAAGACGAAACGACGATTCCCCCGCTTGATCAGGATTTCCTCGCGACGAGGCCTGCAGCTGACGTTGTTTTCCGCACACTACATTGGGTCCTTGCAGATTTCCGCAATACTCGAAACTAATCGCTTCTGGACGATCACTGAGGGATCGGCCTGCGGGCGGGCTGAAGGGACGAACGCAACTCTAATCCGGCTACGTTCGATTCTGGTTCCGCAAACTCCATATACCCATGTAGAGCAGCCACGGCATCATGACAAAGAGGGGAAGCCATGTGGCGACTCTGTCTGTGTTGGCAAAAACGTTGAAGACGGCGATCAACAACATCAGGCTCGTGACGATAACCGCGAGGCGAGCAAAAGGAACAGGTCAAGGACGTATGGATCTCATGAGTGTGATGCTAATGCCATTCGCGCAAGCGTCCGTAAGCCGGTCCATCACCGGGCGCTCGGAATGCCTGCGGTGGGCAGTCTTTGGCCGTGGATGCGACCATTTGTAAGGTAGGAAATAGTTGGTATGTCGCAGAACGATTGGTGAACTTACTGTGCGGATGTCAGTCACCCTTTACCACGTTGCCACATCGCCGACGTCGCAGAACGGACCAGACGCTGCCAACAGCAACAGCTATAAGAACGGTGATGGTCATAATCCACCATTGTTGAGTAACACCTGCGAATATTGCGCCGAAAATCATTCCCCCTATTAGAGCGCGGTAGAACCAGCCTTTGGGCATTCCGAGGTATCCCGGTTCCGCTTCAGTTTCCATCTGGCCAGCCTAGGCAACTCAGATAGGGAGTCAACCACGGCCATGCCTAGGCGATCCCTCATCAGGACGCTGCCGACCCATGATGAGCACGTTGACGAGTTGCCAAATTCACTATCGAGCCCACGCACCAGAGCGCGGCGCAGCCGACTGACCGTGTGTGCCGATGCCGCGGTGCCGACATCTTGAAACGACCCCATCCCGCCATGGTCCAAGGTGAGAGCATTTTCGCGTTGCCTCAAGCAAAATGCCTCGGTCTGCGATATCGATGAATTGCTCGTCGAGCCAGTCGGCAACTTCTATTCGTTGCTTGTCCTGCTCTGTCCGGGCCGCAGCACGTAGCTCCTCTGCTGCGGCGATTATCTCGTCTCGGATGGCTTCCAAGCTGTACTGCTGTCTACGGCCCATTCATAAATCCTATGTGGTTGTCATTCACTTACCACAGCAACGGATCCCAAGCCGAACGGAAAAACTCTGGTCCGCCGTGTGTACTCGCTCGGCCGGGATTTGGATGACCAACATGGTTCCAATGAACTCATTGACCGCACCAACGCATAGAAGGATTATGCCGAGCCGCCGGGGTGCCATCACGCCAGCATATTCGACGGCACAATCGAGTGCCCGTAAGCCGACAGGCTCACGGGCACTTGAGGTCGCCTTGTGAGTGTGGGTGGTTTCTCAAAAAAGACCAGCGGCTGAACCTAGCCGTCGCTAAGGAGAATCCCAAGATAGTCTGCGGAACGTACGTGTCCTCTCACGTCGAGGTTCCAGGCGGGCCGTATAAACCTTTCCGAGCTAAGGCGCAGGTACTGAACCTCTGTTACTTCCGTAGGTTTCCACGATTCCCTGAAAATCCCATTGGGCTCGTAACCCAAAGATTTTGACACACCTAGAGAAGCCGAGTTCCAGACTGCTGCCTCGGAGACAGCGGTGTTCGCCTTTAACCAATCAAATGCGTAGAGGATGACTGCTGTTCGCATCTCCTTGCCGAGGCCTTGGCCCTGAGCATCTTGGCGGAGCCAGGAGCCCGTTGACACCGTCTTGAGTGTGCCAAACCCTTCGGCACTCAAGTCCTGACACCCGACAAAGTCGTTGCCTCTCCAGACTCCGAAGTGGAGTGCCCACTTCTCCGGTGTCGATTCTGCACGTGCCCGCCAAATCCGTCGTGCAGTGTTTGCGGAAAGATCTTCAGGGCGTGCCTCCGTCCACGGATGGGAAAAAGGCATCTGCCCTGGGGGATGTATGCCAGCCTCCGCGGCTTCCACGGCAGCGGGCAAGTCCGCATCTTGGATCGGTCGCAGAACCAAACGTGGAGTGGAGAGAACTAATCCGAAGGGTGGCCACAAGGTGGCTAGGCTGGTCACCCCTAATCCTAACCAGACGTTGTGACGTTGATCCGGCTCGAAATCCGTAACCTCCTATGTGCACGGCCCGTTGAGGGATCGGCTACCGCCATACGACATTCGTCCTTGCTTCGGTGAGAGCATGGCGGAATGGCTACTCTCGCTGTTCGCCCTCTGCCGGCAGGAGCGGTGGATCTGCATGACGCGCGACGCCGACGTCACTGGTCCGTGAAGCTCGAACCGTTCTCCATCGGAGTTGTTCCCATTACTGAGGCCACATACGCCCAGATGATGGGCGATGATAAACCAAGCTCCATGTCGCCCGTGGTGGATCTGAGCTGGCTGGATGCAGTCAGGTTCTGCAACACGGCATCAATCTACGATGGACTCGTGCCCGTCTACACAATGGATGAGGGCAATGTGACTTGGCAGACTGAAGCTTCCGGGTACCGGCTGCCGACGGAAGCCGAATGGGAGTATGCCTGCCGGGCCGGTACGACGGGGCCGCATTACGGGTCCCTCGAGCGGATCGCATGGACTGCCGACGATCAAGTGGATGAACCTCAAGCTGTCGGATTGAAGCAGCCCAACACTTTCGGCCTGTATGACACGCTGGGGAACGCTTGGGAATGGTGCTGGGATCTGCTCGACCCAGCACGATATGGAGACTACCGAGTCTTCCGTGGAGGTGGTTTTGCTGACAAACGTTGGAGTGTTCGGGCGTCCACGCGGCGGGGAGGAGCACCCGGGATGAAGCATCCCGACGTCGGCCTCCGAGTAGCCAAAGGCCTTTTTCATACGGGGCAATCTGCACAGGGCTGGTCAGCTCAAGCAGACATCAAGCGAGGGACCGTTTGGGGGCCTTTACCGTCAGGCTGGACACCTTTAGGTGAGTAGTACGCGGCCTCCCCCCTGCTAACCCCGCGTGGTGACCTTGAAAAGGATTCTCAGCGAACACCTTGTGTGCGTCTGACATAGATGCGTTCAAGGTTTACTAGATGTCAGGTTTCTGCGCATATGCGGAGAGGACGAGGACCATCACGGTCGTAACCACCATCGCGAGGAGCGGTACCCAGAACGCGATCCGGCGCTGGGCGAGCATCACGAGCGTGGCTGCTGCCGCCGCGAGTGGGATGAGGAAGACCAGAACGATGCCAGTCGTTGCCGCCCAGTGCGGTACTGAACGGGTTCCGTCCATCCAGTCGGACGCGCCGAGGGCGATAATCAAGTACTGCACGACGGCGACGAACGGCTGCGCGACCAAGAAGACGATTGAAAAGACGCGGTCGATGATTGAGGGCTGTCTGGCACTTCGTTCATCGACCTGTGTTTCTGTATCCACTATTCGTCCTAACGCATGCTCGAAGTATTTCCGCTGCCGTCGACGTAGTCTATGGGACTGCCTAACGACCAATCAGCTGCACCAGCCGCGTGCTCATGACCCGACTCAACCGGCCGCACCCGGGACTGCCCGGCCTTGCGAACACGTCCGGCAAAAGAGAAGGGTCAAATAACCGTCGGCTTCCCCGAAATCCGTTCCCCGTTCTGCCGCCGGCCGACATCGGCTGTCCCAGTCAACGACGGGCTTACGGACGTATCCAATGTCAGTTCTCTAGATATGATCTGGGGATGGTGAGCTTCCTGCATCAACCCGAGTGGCACGACACCCCTATCCTTCCGGTATCGATTACCAGGGTCACCGCGCAGAAGTGGCTTGATGCATACGTGGCAGCCTGGAAGTCCTATGACGAACGACAGATTGCGGACCTTTGGTCAGAGACTGCTGAGTGGCACTACCCCTTCCAGATGCGGGCATCAGGACGCGAAGAGATCGTTGCTGAATGGATGAGTGAGCGCGACGCCTTCGTAGGTGAGTCCTTTGATGCCAAGTACTATCCGGTCGCCATTGAGGGTGACCGAGTTGTCGCTCATGGCCGAACAGTCTTCTACCAACCGGGCAGTGATCGCGTGGTCACGGCATACGACAACATGTGGTTTTTACGGTTTGATGACTCGGGACGGTGTTCCGAGTTCCATGAGTGGTACGCCGGCCGCCCTGAGGATGAACCAGATCGGGCAGTTCCTGAGCGCTAGCTCAGCGAGCATAGACAAACTAACCGTTGGACGCTCCGCAGGAGGATCCCTTTCGCAAAGGACAAAGCCACCGCCAGGCCGAAGGGATCTGAAGGGTAGTAGTTTCGCGCCTTGAATATGCTTGCGTAGTACATGCGATGCTTGCAAATACCCCGTCCACTGTAGCAAGGAGTACGCTCGTGAGCCCCTATGAGGTAAGCCCCCAAGACGCCGCTATCACGATCGCGGAAACCGACCGGCTGGCCGCAAAAATGCACAAAGATGTGTATGCAATGCGTGTCGCGATGGTGAGCCTGGCCGCCGCTACTGCCTTCGGGCTGCTCATCATTGGGTTGGTCCCGTCGATCGGTGCTGTCGTCGCTGGAACCACCGCGATAGTCGCCGCAACCATTCCGGTATCACTCGTCGGCGCAACCGCACGAGCACGCGACCGGGCGTTCTCTCGCCGCTACCTTTTTACTATTGGCTTCTGGGCTCTGTTCTTCGCCGGGACGATCATCACAGGCATGTACCTCTACCCGCAAGTACCGGGCTTCTGGATTCCCGCGGCAATCCTGTGTGCAACCCCGCCTGTCGCCTTCATCGTCACAGGAAACCGAGCGGCCCACTAATGGCACACCCACGATCCGAGCTCGATAAAGAACTACTCTCTCCTCTCCGGCTTTCCATCCTCGACGCTCTCTCCCGAGTGGGCGAAGCTGAGTTCGCCGCCATTCGCGACGCAATTGAAACGAACGACGCTGAGCTTTCACGACAGCTCACCAGACTCTCTGATGTTGGCTACGTTCGTATCGATAAGCAGCGATCGGGCCGTTACATGAAGACGTGGCTATCCCTCACAAAAGAAGGACACGCAGCCCTCACCGCACACATCGCGGCACTCAAGCGGATCACAGACAACTAAGATTTCAATCCTGTTCAACGTTGCCCGGCTAGGGTTCCTCTTACGGCCACTCAGGGAGTCAAGCGGTAGGTGGCAAACTGGGTGACGTGATAAACACCATCCGCGATTTAGGGCCTGCCAATGTCGGCGCGCTGCAGAATTTACTCGAATCGGTCCCGGACTATGCCGAGCGGATTGCCGGCTATCCGCCGGGGCCGGCGGACGCCCCCAGCGCCTTGATCTCCGTACCACTCAACTTTCCGCGGGCAAGCGTGGAACCGGCTTGTGGAATGGTGCCGACCTCGTCGCCTTTGCCGACATCCTTTTCGGTTACCCTGATCCCGCCGCGGCCTATATCGGACTTTTCATCGTGCACGGCGACCACCCTGGGAAGGGCTTGGGACGAGAGCTCCACGACGCGGTTCTTGCGCGCGTTCACCGGCAATCGTCCGCCGAACGCCTGCGGCTCGGGATCGTCGAGAAGAACGCGGCTGCAGCGGAACCATTCTGGCGAGCACTCGGATGCCTGCCGACCGGCGAACGGAAAACCGTACCACTACGACAAACTCAGCAGTACCGTCACCCTCTGGGAACGGCCCATCGCACGGGCTCACTGAAGAGCACCGAGTCCCGCCCTGTGGAGGATCCCCTGGTGGAACGCCAGCATGCCTGCGCGCCAGGTGAACGGTGGGTTGCTGTGGACTTCTACCCCCTTAGGCAGAAATACGCCATCCCGAGTACGCCTCGGTAGCCCTGTTCATATGTAGCGCGCTGTTCCACATACTGCCGACGGACCTGCCCTGCGGCGGGATGGCTGGCATCATGTGCTTCTAGCCAGCGGGTAAACCTGTCGCGATATCCGGCCTCGAAGACGTCCCACTCCTGAACGCTTGCCTGGTCGCCGTCCACCACCTCGAAACCAGCGGCACGGATCTGCTCGCGTAGCGCATCCGCTGTCAGGTACTCGTCATCACGTCCAGCCAGAGGGGCGGTAGCAGCCGGATGAGGTGTTGCTGACCAGATCGCCTCGCCGTAGACGAGTCGGCCGCCGGGGAGCACCAGGGCTCGAAGGGCGCGCAGGGCTGCGGCATAGTCGAGCGGCTGGGCGTCCTCTAATACCGGCGGCCCCCAGATCTGGCTCGCGCCGATGCAGATGACGGCATCTGCGGGGCGAGCCTGAGCTTCTGCCCCGGGCGTCGAATCAAAAGTCGCTCTGTTGAGCAGCCCACGAGCCAATGCCTGTTGCTTCGCCCGGTCGATGGATGCGGAAGCACTGTCCACTCCGCGTCCCCGTGCCTGCGGGGCCGCCGTCAAAACCCGAAGTAGCAGTTCGCCCCATCCGCACCCCATGTCCAGAACCTCAGCCGGGTCGGACAAGAACGCCACAAGGTGAGCGGCACGTTCCTCGGAAAGCGGGGTGAGCCAGGTCAAGGACTCATATAGGGGCGGCAGTTCAAGCAAAGTGTCGTCGGTCACTCAGGGATGTTCTCACGATTCATGGAAGCGGCTGCTTGGGATATCCGCTCGTCCGGCAACGGACCTCTGAACGGCATGACACCGAGGCGATGGGGGTAACTTGGACGGCTCGAGAGTCAATTAGCCATTGGGCGGCGATGCGGCGGCTCTACTTACGGGCATCCTCGGGACCCTTCGAATCCATCATCTGGTCCAGGACCAGGGAGCTCATGGCCGCGATGACCGCCATCACACGCCGCGGCCGAGCCACCCCGCGCCGGAGCAACCATGTTTCAAGCCGCTCATCCAGCACCAGGCTCACTGCCAAGACCCCGCTCACGGTGATGCCCACCGTCGCCGCCAGCACGGCCAATCCGATTGCCGGCAGCCTTGCCGGGCGGGCGTCTGCGCGCACATAGGAAGGGAGGGGTGCGGTGCCCGCAGTGCCGTCGGTGGAGCGGGAAGCGGCCGGAGTGACAAGATCGATTCTTCCGGCGGAAGCCTGCTCCCTCCCTTTCTGACTGCCCTTCCACACGGCTGCCGCGGCGATGATGCCAATGGCGGCGCCGGGCGCAAGAACGTAGACGCGGCGCGCCCCCGGGGACCAACCGGCCGGGCTTTTGAGGGTGAGCACACCGGATACAGCGGCAAGCGTGAGCGACAGCGGAAGATTCTTCATGGCCAACACGGTACATGGCGCACGGCCAGGACGAAGTGATCCCACATCCGTACGCGGATCCCGTGGGAAACTCGAGATCAGCACTAGGTTGGAGTAGCGTCCGTATCTCGCGGGCCCAAACAAAGGGGGACTGTAGTGCTGGTATGGACAGCAGCTGAAGGTGCAAATCCGATCGTGCCCACTCAGTGGGAGTTCACAGTTGTAGGGATTGGCGTGCTTGCACTGCTCCTCTTTGTAGCGGCTGTCATCGGTATTGCGTGCTCTCACCATCTCACCGGCCTCGCACAGGCGCTTTGGGTACTCGTGGTGTTTGTCTTCCCCGTGATCGGTTCGCTTCTTTGGTTCCTCATCGGTCGCCGGGCTAACACCTCCTCAAGCCGCGACGCCGGTCGCAACCCGGCGAAAAGCGCCAGGTAAGGCCTTGCTGCCCCCGCCTTGCTAAGGGATCGTCCACAGCGTTACAGCCCAACGTCCTTCCGCGAGGTTAGGGCGAGCTGTTCGACGAGGTCGTCAGGGATGGGTTTGTTCACGGGAAATTTGATGCCGGTTTTGGTGGCTTTCAGCCCGGCGGCGGCGATGTCTTCGGCATGAGCGGTGATGGCGCCTGGGGCGAGATAAAGGCCGCATTGCTTACTGAAGGCGGCGTAACTGGCGACAATCGATCGTCCAATTCGGAACCCCGGCATGTTGTACTCAATGACCTCTTCCGCGTCCGGCAGGGTACGCGCGAGCTGAGCACGCAACGTGGTCAGCAGTGGGCGGAACTGTTCCGGAGCCGCAGCGATGTACGTGTCATGGTCGGAGATGGTCATCCGCCATTCTTCAACCATGAGACCTCGTCTCGCAACAGTAGCGATGCTAGACCAACTCATCGGCCTTGACCGTATCCCGCCCGTAAACATGGCGCCAGATCACGTGATCAAGGCGTCTCCGCTGGGCCGGATAGAGCTCTGCAACCTGCTGGATCAGGTCGGCCGTTTCCACGGGCGTCAGCTTCTGAGCGTCGAGGCCCGCAGGCTCCGCTACGAAGCGGATAACCATCCTCTTCGCTACGACGCTGCTGGCCCATCATGAGCACGTTGATTAGTCGCAAGATCCGCTATCGAGTCCACGCACCAGGGCGCTACACAGCAGGCTGACCGCGTCTGCCGATGCCCGAGTGCCGACATCTTGGAGCGATCGCGTCCCGCTTTGGTACACGCACGTTCAAGCGCCGCGACTGCGCGACAGTGCCGCCGGATCTAGTGGCATATAGTCCAGGTGAGGACCGTGTCGCCTATTATCTGTGGAGCAATTTGTGAAGCTGTTTATCTCATATGCTTGGACGTCCAACGCCCATCGGGAGTGGGTGAATCTTCTCGCTGTGCATCTCAAGGCCGTGGGCTACGAAGTCCTTATCGACGCGGACGTTAACTACTCGGATAGCCTCAACGGCTTCATGCGACTTGCCACAGACTCAGACCGCGTCCTTCTGGTGGTTGACGAGAACTACGTGGAGCGTGCCGATAATAGTCCTACGTCTGGGGTAGGAGTCGAGACACGCTGGCTGTCGTCTGTCTTCGCCACGAAGCCGCAGGGATGGCTTGGCATTCTCTTCAAGGGGAATCCGAAGACGACGCTTCCCAAATGGCTCGCCGAGGAGAAACCCCGCGGTTTCGATTTCAACGCCGATCCCGCTCAGGGTTGGTTCCCCGGCAGCGCGCAAGTGGAGGAGCTCTGGCGGTGGATTGAGGGACTTCCTGGCCGCCGCGATAGCGAGACCACCGTCGCCATGCTCCGGGCTCGCGCGCGCCGACTTGAAAAGATCGATACGCTGCGCAATCCGGGCAACTGGCATAGTCCTGCACCGACCGGGGAGATCCTCTTCGACTACGAATGGGCACCCGGGGAAACCTACGTGCTCGGTCATGGAGAGTACTGCTTCGGGTTCATGGCGTCTGAGCGGAGTGGGGACGTTGTCGCCGTCTATTCGGACCCGGTGAAAGCAGTCGGGATAAGCCGTGGTGGACGACCCTTCAGTGGCGCCGCCGAGGACCACTTGATCCCTGGCCGGGTAGTCGACGCTAGACCGGGAGACGCCGTGCTTCTTCTGAATGAGCACGGCGCATTGTGTTGGATTGACCTTCTCGATGTGACCCCAACCGAGGACGGCGATCAGTACCGGCGTCCTTCGGTCAAGTTCCGGTACGAGATTCTGCTCGCGAGCTGATCAGACGGGCTGATGCTTAGCCGAACACTGGATTAGCTGGAGACGGCGACGCATGCACCTACCTCCTCACACAGAGCAGGGGTACTTCCTCGAGTAGCCGCCAATCCGTGAGCGGGACATCTATCATTCCAGTCCTCGCTGAGTGGCGCTGTAGAGGATGGGCTTATGGGCGCGTCCGCCAGTCGCTCATCTGGCGACCGAGTTCCGACACGACGACACGTGGGTCTGAGAGCGGGATGTCGTGCGCAGCCCCCTTCACTGTGAGCAGGGTGCTCCCGGGCAAAGCTGACGAGGTAAGACCGGCAGAGTCGTGCATCAGTTTCCTCTCCCGTGCGCCGACGAGGACGCTGGCGGAGCCCGGGTAGTCGCTCCATGTTGCGGGAAGTGTGAATCGAATGTTCTCGCCGACGCTGGCCAGGAGGGTTTCGCGAGAGGTCGTCGCGCTGTCGTGCAGGTATTCAGCCCAAAGGTCCTTCGGGATACCGAGTTGGCGGGCTTGAGCTTCGGCGAACCACCGCTGACGAGAGAGTGGTGCAGCCAGTGCCAGCAGACCGAGCGTGGGACCGGGAAGCGGGGCGCGTTTGGTTTCTGCGCTGATTACCGTTGCGCTCCGTACGAGGTGGGGCACCTCCGACGCGAGCAAGATCGTCAGTTGTGCTCCTAGCGAGAACCCGACGATGTGCGCTCCCTGCGGAGCGTAACCTTCTATGACTGCGCGCAGTTCCTCGACGGTGGCCTTGTGCGAAACGTACGGATAGGAAGCACTGCGGCCAAATCCGGGGAGGTCGGGAACGATCGCTTTCACTGCAGAGTTCAACAGCGCACGCGTGGGTGACCACATCCACCCGCTGACACCGGCTCCGTGGAGCATCAGCACCGGTTCGTCGCCATCGCCCACGTCTATGTACATCAGGCCATCATCCCAGAGCCTTTCGACCGCCTCGCTGCCCAATGGCGCTAAGGACGGGGTGTCCGGTCTCGAATCCTTACCACGAACGCCTAGTGGCCCGCGAGCAGAACGTCTATCGGAGCACCGACCGTCCCGGAGGAATGATCAGACGGATCTCCTACAGAAGCTGAGCAGCCTCTTCATCCGTAAGCTCAATCTCCTGGCCGTTATCACCTACCCATACGTAGTCTCGTCGGCCAAGTGCGGGTGCGCGTTTGATGATCGAGTAGGTCGAACCATTGATTAGCTTCACTCTCATGATGCAAGGCTACGTACTGGAGCATGTATCCGCCTTCGTCGCACGGCTGATATCAGGCCAGAACTGCATCTGAACTATGTGTGGCCGGCGCTGAGATCCTGTCATGGGGGGGATACGGTGAAGCCTCTGGTCACCTCTGCGGGTGGCAGTAGCGAATAGTGTCATCCCTTTGAGGGATCGGCGCGGGGATCGGATCCACCGGAACAGGTACGTAGCAGCGACATAAGCCATGAGAACGATGAAGCCAATGAATGGCGGCCAGAACGGGCCAACCAGGGTTATCAGGCCAAGTGTCGCTCCAGAGACAGAGGCTAGTGCTCCTGCTGCACTCTTATGGCCGTGATCGGAGAGTCAGAAAAGGAGGAACCCGAGCCCCAGGCTGATGGTTACAAAGAGAACAAGCTGCACTGCCAGAAATGCGTACCAAAGTAGTGCCCTACTGCGGGAGCACAGACGATCACACTTTTGGCCAAAGGTGCGTGGACCGGTTTGCGGAGGTGGGATTCTCTGCAAAGCGAAGCAGTGTATGACGAGACGTCGCGGAGTCCAAATGGAAGGAACTTTAGAACATGCACAAGGTTGAGACCCTGAGATTTCGGGGGCCTCTCAAGGCCTGGATCATTGGCGCGGGGGTCGTCATCGGAAGTGCGGTCTTCGTCATGGGTCTCTCAGAGGGGGAGGTTCTGGTGACATCTATAACCGGAATGTTAGTCATCGGACTGAGCTGTGCCATCGTCGTTCTTCCCAAACTCGAGACTTCAACTGACAAACAGCAGCTGGTCTTGAATCTGCATCCCTTGAAGCGCTACGTTTTCAATCTTTCTGAGCTGGAAAGCATTCAGCCGATTACCATCAACGCGGCATCCTACGGTGGCGTAGGTCTTCGATTCGTACCTGGAACAATCGGTCTGATCATGAAATCCGGTAAAGGGATCTGAACTCGGACAGGCTCGCCTTGTCTGCAGATCTCGAGAGCCAATTGGAACTTGCTGCTCGCGTATTCGACCAAGTTCCCTCCAGTTCCTGGGAACGCGCAGGACTCCGCGGGGACGGCAAAGAATTCACAGTGCAGTCCTTTTCATCCTTTGTCCTCCACGAGGTCGAGCACCATCTTCAGGATGCGTCGGAAGGTCTGCGCAAAGTCGTTTAGTGTGCTGCTAGATCTACCGAGGACCAGGTCACCTGCAGCTAACCCAAGCATTTGGAACGCGTGTTATGCGCCCACAGAAGGATGGTTGATTGTGATTCTACTGTCTCTGCACTCGAAATGGCTTCGAGCCCTCTCGAGCACTGGATTACTTCCTCTTCCTCGTAGGGTCTGATGCGGACGACCAAAGAATAGAAGGCACTAGTGCGCCAGCGTAAAGCAGTACCTGAACCAACCCAACCAGATCACGCGTGGAAGGTCCTGTCTACGACGAATGAATGGATCCGGCACGCCGATGCAAAAACCGGAGTTACGCTGGCTTTTGTGGGCGTGACCGGGACTCTGCTCTTCAACGTGGCACGGTCCAACGACGTATGGTCTATCGGGCTCAACCTTGCAGCCTTCGCTTGCCTGGCAGCCTTGGTAGCAGCAGTTGGATTCGCGGCAGGCGCATTGTTTCCGCGCACGAAGACGAGAGAGCAAGGCAAGAAGTTTCGTGGGCCGAGGAACTCCGATTCGAGGCAACGCGGCACACAGGTCATTTCCCTAAGCATCTGACCAGGAGTGAACGTCCCAAGCTCGGCGCGAGATTCGATAGTCGCGATTGCCTTTGTAGCGACATCGGACGGCCATCCTCCCACGACAAGCAGCTGCTCCAGCTCGTCGAAGATATTCGCTGCCGGCCCTGCGGACTGGCTTGGGCTTTCGCACAGGTCCTGTTGCGGCAATGCCTAGCCGGCGGAGCCGGCTGAAACGGACGGGAAGTCCCCGGTGTTCGTCTCAGTTCCCGGTTCGGGACAGCGCGCAACTAGCCCTTCGAGGAGTCCGCTGCGGGCCAGCTCGAGGTGCAGCTCGGTCTGGCGGAGCGCGGCATGCAGGAAGAACCCGTGCAGGCGGGGCCAGCCCGCTCCGTGCAGCCGACACGAGTAGTCCCACACGGACGCGTCCCCGAGTTCCGGCAGCAGATCCGCAATCCGCTGCGTGCGCCGCAGATGGTGCGAGCAAATTTCGGCGGCGCGCGCGTCAAGTCCGCGGAAGCGGAACTCGTGCCCCGGCAGCACCTCATATCCGCCGAACCGCTGCAGGGACTGCAGCGACGCCAGGTAATCAGGCAGCGGCTTGTCTCCGGGGCGGGAACCGAGCCCAAACCCGGAGTGGATCTGCGGCAGTATATGGTCGCCGGTGTAGAGGAGCTTGCGCTCATTGTCGGCGAAGCACAGGTGGCCTCCCGTGTGACCGGGTGTCGCGAGAGCGGTTAAGCTGTGGGAGCCCAGATCCAGCATGTCGCCGTCGTCCAGCAGCAGGTCCGGCTCAATGTCGGAAAACGCCGGCGGCCGCGCAAATGCAGCAGTGAGCTCGCCCCGGCGTGCAGCGGGTACTCCCCATGCCTCCAGGACCCGGCTGTACGACGCCGGACTTCGCAGCTCGGGGCTGAGCTGATGTGTCAGGACAGCCCGCTCCTCGCGGGAGAGCACCACCCTCGCACCCGTCATGGCTCTGAGCGTGGCTGCGATGCCGAGGTGGTCGGGGTGGTGATGGGTGGCGACGACGGTGGAGAGGTGTTCAAGGGTAAGCCCGATCAGCCCCAGGGAACGGTGAAGGGCATCAAGGTTCCCGGGTGAGTCCCAGCCCGGGTCCAGGATGGAGAAGGACGCCGAGTCGCCGCTGAGCAGGACGTAGCTGAGAGTGTAGGTGACACCGCCTTCGGGGATGGGTGCGGCTATGGCCCACACGTTGTCCGCGACGAGTTCAGGCCGGGGCAGCCGCGAGGACTGCAGCGCCGTCTGCTGCCCGGCGCTCGTCGGGCGGACAGTGCGCACTCCATTGCTGCTCATGGCGAGAGTCTAGCAAGCACTTGGTCCGGCATCCCGACAACCTTCAGCCGCGCTCGCCGCGGAAATCCACAGGCTTCCGGGCCAGAAATCCTTCGCGGGCCCGGGCATACTCCTGCCTGCCCAGCAGGTCCGACTGAATTTCCAGCTCCCGTTCCAGGGCTGCGGCCAATGCCGGGGCCTCGGCGGCACGCAGCAGCCGTTTGGTTTCCGTCACCGCAGCGCGCGGTGCGGAACACAGCCGGCTGGCCACCTCGCCAACGCGGGCCTCCAACTCCGCAGCCGGCACCACCTCGCCCACCAGCCCCCATTCCGCGGCGAGGGCTGCCGGAATGCGTTCCCCGCCGAACGCCATGCGGGCCGCCCGCGTCCTGCCGGCGCCGGTGACGACGGCGTGGGTCGCACCGCCGTCGGGCACCAGGCCCAGGGGCAGGAACGGCAGCAGGAAAAAGGCCGAGTCAGCGGCGAGCACCAGATCGCAGGCGAAGGCGATGGAGGCCCCGACGCCGGCAGCCGGCCCGTTCACCGCCGCGATGACCGGCGCCGGCATGGCGGCGATCAGTGACACCACTTCCCCGGCTGCTGCGACAGTCGCCCCGTTGACGTCGGTGCCGAGATCCGCGCCGGTGCAGAAGGCACGTCCCGCCCCGGTGATGACGACGGCGTCAGCGTCCCGGGCCGATTCGAGGGCTTCGGCGAGTTCCGCCAGGGCGGCGGTGGACACGGCGTTGAGCGTGTCAGGGCGGTTGAAGCGCAGCCATGCCACTCCGTTGGTGGACTCAATGCTGATGGAAGTTTCGGTCAGCGTCATCTGCGCTCCTGCGGTTTTGTTGTCGGTTGTCGGCTGGCGGCTGCCCGTTCCGGGCAAGGAGGTGCTCACCAGTCCTGCCAAGGAATGATGGTGCTCAGGGGCGAGGAGAAAAGCACCTCGCCGACGTCCCGCGGGGCGTCCGGAGCCGTTTCAAGCCTGCGCTCCGCTTTTCGAACGGACTCAGCTGTTGTGCCGGGGTCCTCGTCGAGATAGAGCATCCTGATCCGCAGGCCGCCCGGCGGTTCGGCGAATGTGGCGGTGAACGGAAGTGTGCCGTGCTGCTGCGGATGGCTGAAGGAGAAGGTCCAGGCCCCGGCCACCCCGTCAACGTTGAGCAGTTCCGGGATCAGCCGGGTGTCCTCCCAGGTAAAAGAACTGTGGGTGTCGAGTCCGTGCGGCTCGGCGTAGCGGGTCAGGGTGAGGTGCAGGCCGCGGTTGGGGCGGTAGGGCAGCACGTCCGGATCCACCAGCACCCGAGGTGCCGCATACCCCTTGACGGGGCGGAAGAAGCCGAGAAGCGGACGCCGAACGCCGGGGATGATGGGGCCGCGGCCCCATTGAAAGGAAGCCTCTCCGAGGTTGTTCCAGGCCGTGACGCTCTCCTCGGCGGGTGACCGGAACCAGTACATCGCGACATAGTCGGTGCCGGCCAGGGCGTCAGCGCCCTTCGGGGAGTTGGCGCCGGTCGTTGATCCAGTGCGGCCTGCTGCACTCCCCCGCGACAGCGCTGCCTCCGGGTCAGCTACGCGGGCCCATCTGTCTCCCCAGGCCACACCGGGAAGCGCGAGGTTTTCCGGCCGGTGGTCGAGCTGGTGCCAGCGGTTGTAGGCCCCGTGCGAAGAGGCATCGGTGAGTTCCACAAATGAAAAGAAGGCCAGGTCGGCGAGCATGGATTTCCTCTGTCTAGCGCTTGTTTGGTCAGGCTAGCAGACTGCAGACCCGGACGCTCGGAAGTCCCAACGGGATAAGGGCGTGATCTAAAGAGCGGAGGTTCCTGCCACTAAAGCCGGACCCTGCAGATCGTCGAGCTGACCAGTGCTGTGGGTTTCAGGAGCCTGAAGGCTTCATGACGGAGTTCCCGAGATGTCATCGCACCGTTGCGGAGTTTGGTAGACGGTGGTCTCATCGAAACCTTGCGCGTCGAACAGACATAGACTGCACGCACGTTCGGTGGGCGTCTTGGACGCCGCTAGATCCATACTGCCGCTCGATCCATACCAAGGAGACATGATGCAGACACGAACATTGGGCACGCAGGGCCTGACCACTTCCGCCATCGGCTACGGCTCGATGGGAATCTCGCTTGCCTACGGTCCCGGTGATGAGCAGGAAGGCATTGCTGCAATCCGGAAAGCGCATGAGTTGGGCGTGACGTTCTTTGACACAGCCGAGCTGTACGGCTGGGGTGCGAACGAGGAAATTGTTGGCCGGGCCGTGAAGAGCTTCCGCGACGAGGTCGTCATCGCCACGAAGTTCGGCTTCACGCGCGACGGCGGTTTCGATAGCCGCCCGGAACACATCCGCGACGTCGTCGAGAACAGTTTGCGCCGTCTCGGAGTTGACCACATCGATGTGCTCTACCAGCACAGGGTGGACCCCAGCGTTCCCATCGAGGACGTCGCCGGAACCGTAAAGGAGCTTATCGATGCCGGCAAGGTGAAGTACTTCGGTCTCAGCGAAGCCGGCCCGGAGACCATGCGCCGCGCGCATGCCGTTCACCCCGTCTCGGCCCTTCAGACCGAGTACTCCCTCTTCGAACGCGACGTGGAGGTGCTGCTCCCCGTCCTGAACGAGCTCGGCATCGGCTTCGTGCCCTACTCGCCTCTCGGGCGCGGGTTCCTCACCGACACCGCGAAGCCCGCCGCCGAGTATGACGAGACCGACATGCGGAGCTGGGACGCCCGCTGGCAGCCCGGCAACTTCGAGAAGAACGTCGACGCCACCCGTAGGCTGACTGATCTCGCTGCAGCCAAGGACGCCACCGTGGCGCAGCTCGCCCTCGCCTGGCTGCTCGCGCAGGGAGAACATATCGTCCCGATCCCCGGCACCCGCAGCGCCAAGCGCGTCGAGGAAAACGTTGGCGCCGTCGACCTCAGCCTCACCGAAGCCGATCTAGCCCGCATCAGCGAGATCCTGCCGACCGGCGGCTTCGGAGCTCGCTATCCCGAGGGCATGAGCCCGACCTGGCAATAGTTGTGACGGTGGTCGGTCTTCTGCCATAGTGGCCGAGCGATTAGAGTGACGCCGTCGTGAGCGTCTTCCGCGACACCGAATCGGTGTAACCATGACCAAGAATCCAATCGGTGTGGCACCGGCAGCGAGCCTTACTCTTCTTCCGGACCATTTGAGCATTTACCGTTTCGATCCCCTTACCGCGTTGGATGACATTGGCCAGCTGTCTGGTCTGTGGTCGATCACCCGCACCCGCAAAGAGCTTTCCGTGGTCGCGGAAGAAAGTGCCTGTCTTACGGCGGACGATGTTGATTCAGGGTGGCGCTGCCTTTACGTTGACGGGCCGATTCCGTTCAACTTGGCCGGGATTGTTGCCGGCCTCACAACGGCGGTCGCCCAGCAGGGCTTACCAGTCTTCGTTTTATCGACTTTCGACAGTGACCTCCTACTCCTGCGCGGTGAATTTCTGGATCAGTCTCTGCAAGCCCTGCGAGACAAGGGTTATCTGATCCGACACCCGGAAGCGCAGGTCGACGTCGACCCCTCACGCGGAAAGCCGACAACCTGAATATGTGTGCGGCGTCGTCGTTTGGGGAGAGCACACTGCCGCCTGCTCGGGCTCTGGCCTAGCCTTGAAACGAACCGGCAGGGAGGCTGCGGGCCGGGTGGCCACCTCCGTTACTTCTTGAAGGCGTCCGGCAGGTCCCCCAAACATCGCAGCTTCTCGGAGCGTCACCATCAAAGGGAGCATCAATATGTGCACAGGCATCAGGTTCTCGGACGGCAGCGGCAACCTCTATTTCGCCCGCAACCTCGACTGGACATCCGATTTCGGGGAGAAGGTGGTGGTGACGCCCACCGGGTACGCCACCAAATCGCCCTTCGGCGCGGCGCCGAAGATCCAACATGCCGTCATTGGCATGGGCATTGTGGAGGAAGACACGCCGCTCTACTTCGACTGCGGCAATGACGCCGGCCTGGCGGTCGGCGGCCTTAACTTTCCGGGGTACGCGGAGTACGCGTCGGCACCGGTTGAAGGCGCGACGAATGTTGCCGCGTTTGAGTTTCCGCTCTGGGTGGCCTCCCAGTTCTCCAGTGTTGACGAGGTAGAGGCAGCCCTGGACAAGGTTGTCATTGTGGATCGGCCGATCAACGAGAAGTACCCGAGCTCGCTGCTGCACTGGTTGATCGGCGACTCGACGCGCGCCATCGTTGTGGAGTACACGCACGACGGCATGCACGTCTTCCACGACGACGTCGACGTCCTGGCAAACCAGCCCGGCTTCGGCTGGCACCACGAGAACCTGCGCAACTACCTCAATGCCTCGCCCGATTTCCCGGAGGAGGTCGTGCTCAACCAGGCGCACCTGGCCCCGTTCGGCTCGGGGTCGCTGATGCGGGGGATCCCCGGCGACTACTACTCGCCGTCGCGGTTTGTGCGCGCGGCCTACGTCCACGCGAACTACCCGCCCAAGACGAGCGAAGAGGAGAACGTCAGCCGCGCGTTCCATACCCTGCAGTCGGTCTCGATGGTGGACGGAAGCGCGGCCATGGGCTCGGGCGAGTTTGAAATAACCACCTACACCGGGCTTTTCTCGTCCCGGACCACGACCTACTACTGGAACACCTATGAAGATCCGGCAATCCGCAGCGTAGCGATGGCCGACCATGCGGCGGATGGAACGGACCTCGTGGTCGTCTAGCTCTCCGCTCCGGCACGAGAAGATCCCTGTGCGTCGAGGGCGCGGAAGCGCCGCCTCACCTCGCAGGTATCAGTGCCAGCGGTACAAGTCGCAGCCTCGAGAGAGTTTCGCTTCCTTGATCACCTCCATCTTGGGCTCCGGTTAGCGAACGAGGCGAGCAGCCTCCGCGTCGGTGGGCCCGGGGACACCCCTTGACCGCCCTGCACCATTTCATTCAGTGGGACGCGGCCGCTTCCGGCAGCGGCCACCGCGTAGCGTGCACGCCATGGAAAATGACCGGGAATACGGGCCGTCAAACACAGCAGACACCCTGATGGCCGCCACCCGCCGGTTGATGCTCGCCGCAACGACGACAACAGTGTCAGAGCAGCAGATGCTGAAGGCAGCAGAGCGGCTGGACGGGATCAGCTCACGGCTGGAGGCCAGCCGCGCACCCCGGATGCGACGCATTCCTTTCACGCCGGACCGGCAAAGCGAGGTCCGCTCGGGAGCCGGATGGCGCATGTTTCCGTACAACGCCCTGGGCATCCCCCAATTGATTGAGATCAGCAACGGTGAGGCGCGGTCACGCCTCCGGCTGAGCGCTGTCCACGAAGGGCCTCCGGACATGCTGCACGGCGGCTTCGGGGCGGCGCTTCTTGACGCGGTGCTCGGTGTCCTGGTGATGGCTGAAGTTACCCCGGCGTTCACCGCCGAGCTCACCCTGACGTTCCACCATCCCACCCCGATCGGCGAAGTCGTTGAGGTGTCCGGAAAGATCGTCGAGCTGAAGGCACGCACAGTCGTCGCCGAGGGAGCCATCAGCCACAACGGGCGCGCCACGCTCAGTGCACGGGGGATCTTCGTTCCGGCGAGCAGGCCGTGAGCGCCAGCACTCACTCAGGGCGGCCGGCGGGCCCGGCTGTCATAACCGCTCGCTGCCAGCGGTGCTGTCGTGAAGCGCTGCAGTTATGGCATCGGCGGCACGCCGGACCAGCGGCCCGACGCTCTGCAGCGGAATGCTCCCCCGGCGCGCAACCGAGACCGCACCAACCGGCCCCTCCGGACCAAGGATGGCAGCACCCACGGAGCTGACGCCACTGGCACCGCCGCTGCCGTCGCGGTAAGCGACGCCTCCGCGCCGTCGAACAATCCCCAGATCCCGGTGCAGAACATCACGCCCGCCGGAACGATTGGCCCCGGCGTGATCAATGACGGCGTCAACCTCCTGGGGCGCCAGCCAGGACAGCATCGCCATTCCGGAGGTGGATTCCGGGGCGAAGATCCTGGTGCCGATCCGTGTTGGCACGCTGGATTCGGCTCCGGCGCCGATCCTGTCCACATAGTCCACGAAGCCCCCGTGCATGATCCCGAGGTGGGCAACACAGCCGGTCTTGCCGGCCAGCTCGCTCAGCACCGGAGACGCGGCGGCCCGCAGTCCGTCAAAATCCGCCAAAACGCCGCGGTACGCCAAGCGCGGGCCCAGCACATAGCCCTCCGCCTCGTGCCCCACCCAGCCCAGGTCTGCCAGCTGGCGGAGTAGCCGGAACGTCGTCGAGCGCGGAAGCCCGGTAATTCCTGCGACGTCCTCGAGCATGAGGTGGCCTGGCGCCTCGCCCAGGCAGTCCATGATCAGGGTGACGCGCTCGAGTACGCCGCTGCGTGGTCCCGCGTCCTCTTGCTGTCCGTCAAACATGACTACAGCCTGCCCGGCGTTCCGACCGGCGCCTTGCCGATTCCACCCAGTGGGACGACGGCGGGAGCACGGTGGAAGATCACCTAGCGTAAGGCGAAACGTTGTGACAACAAGGAGAAGATGCGGTGCGAACGTACGCTGAAGTAGTTCGAGGGCGCGTGCATGATGAGCATGAGGGTCTTCGCTTCGAGGGGCGGAGCTGGAGTTGGGCCGAGGTCGTCGCCGAGGCTGCAGCTAGGGCGGCCATCCTGGACACGATCGAGCCTGGAGCCGGACGCAGCCAGGTCCATGTGGGGATCCTGCTGCAGAACACTCCCGATTTCGTCTTTTGGCTGCTGGCTGCAGGGCTGAGCGGCGACGTCGTCGTCGGCATTAATCCCACCCGCCGCGGGGCCGAGCTCACGCACGACATGGCCCATGCTGACTGCGATCTGCTGATCAGCGAGCCGCTCTACCTGGCCGCAGACGACCGCCCCGAACTTCCGGTGCCCGCCGACCGCATCTTCGATGTGGAGTCTGCTGCCTATGCCGAGCTGATCTCCGCCCACGCCGGCTCGCCGCTGCCGGCGGAGATTCCGGACCCGGCAGCGATCTACCTGCTGCTGTTCAGCTCCGGTTCCACCGGCGCCCCCAAAGCCGTGATCTGCACCCAGGGCCGCCTCGGTGCCCTGACCCCGAACTTGAAGGATCGCATCTCGCTGCACCGCGATTCGGTCAGCTTCCTTCATCTGCCGTTGTTCCACGGCCACTCCATCATGATGAACCTGGCGACTGCCGCCGAGGTGGGCGCAACAGTGGTCATGGTGCGGAAATTCTCGGCCACCCGATTCTCCAGCGACCTCCGGGAGCACAAGGTCACCTTCGTCAACTACGTCGGTCGCGTGCTGAGTTACGTGCTGGCCCAACCGGAGGATCCGGCCGACGCCGACAACTCCCTGGAAGCGGTTTTCGGTTCCGAGGCTTCCCCCGCCGAGGCCGCGGCCTTCCGCGAGCGTTTCGGCTGCGAGGTTCGCGAGGGTTTCGGCTCCAGCGAGGGCATCGTGCGCATCGTGCCCGTGCCGGGCACCCCCGCCGGGTCGCTGGGGCTTCCCGCTCCGGGCATGATTGTGGAAGTCCGCTCCGACGACAACGTCGAGCTCCCCCGGGCCCGGTTTGATGAAAGCGGCCGGCTGCTTAACGCCGAAGAGGCCACCGGCGAGATCGTCGTGGTCGGCGCCGGGCCCCGGTTCGAGGGCTATTACAAGAACCCGGAAGCGATGGCGGACCGGCTGCGGTTCGGCGGCGAAGACTTCTGGACCGGCGACCTGGCCTACCGCGATGAGGACGGCTACTTCTACTTCGGGGGGCGAACCGCCGACTGGCTGCGGGTGGACGGAGAGAATTTCGGCACCGCACCCATCGAACGCATCATCTCGCGCCACCCGTCAGTCTCCGGCGCGCACGCCTACGCCGTGCCCGATCCGCGCACCGGCGACCAGCTCATGGTCACCCTGGTGCTGCACCCGGGTGCCCAGTTTGATCCTCTCGACTTCGCGGCCTTCCTGGACGCGCAGCCGGACCTGGGCACCAAGTGGCGTCCGACGTTCGTGCGGATCGTCGACAAGGCACCCACCACGGCGAACGTGAAGATCGACAAGGCGCCGCTGCGCAAGACCGCGTGGGAGGCCGACGACGTGTGGTGGGCTGCCAGCCGCACCAGCCCGTTTGTCCCGCTGGACCAGGAGCTGCGCGAAACGATTCGCGCCGAATTCATCGCCGCCGGCCGCATCAATTCCCTGCCGGCAGCATCGCAGGCTCTCGTCGGGGCAGGTGCCTGATGCCGACTCTGGAAGAGAGCCAGCGCGGCGCAGCAGCACACGCCCTCAGCGCCGAAGACCTCCAGCGGTTCGTCGGCACGGTCGCCGAACCACCCCGGGTGGCCAGGTACGCAGTCTCGGAAGCAATGATCCGCAACTGGGCCGAGGCCCTCGACGATCGGAATCCGGTCTACGTTGACGACGCCGCGGCACAGGAAACCGGCCGCAGCGGGGTGATCGCTCCCCCGGCCATGGTCTCCACCTGGATCATGTCGGGATACCGCCGATGGCGTGAAGTGCAGCTCGCCCGCAGGGACGGCGTGGTCGAAGAGACCCCGTACTCCGAGTTGTTGTTTCTGCTCGACAAGGCGGGGTACACCTCGGTGGTCGCCACCGAGCTGGAGCAGCATTACGAGCGCGAACTGACCGTGGGAATGCACGTGACCTGCCACTACACCATTGACTCCATTGTCGGCCCAAAGAAGACAGGGCTCGGCGAGGGATACTTCATCACTCTCGGAAAGCGCTACGAAGACGCCGAACAGGCAACCATCACAACCGAACAGTTCACGCTGCTGCGGTTCCGGCCCAAGGAGACAGCATGACAGCCCCGGGAACAGCAGTTCCGCCGCTCGTGCGGACGCACGACAACGTGTTCTGGTTTGACGCCGCGGCCGAAGGGCGCCTAGTCGTGCAACGCTGCACCGACTGCAGCACGCTGCGCCATCCGCCGGCACCCACCTGCCCGCAGTGCCGCTCGTTCGAGTGGGACTCGGTGGAATCGAACCGGCAGGGCACCCTGCACAGCTGGACCGTTGTGCACCATCCCCAGGATCCGGCCTTCACCTACCCGCTGCTGGTCGGTCTCGTGGATCTGGACACTGGAACCCGATTGGTGGCCGATTTCGAGCCGACCGACCATGACGACCTCGCCATCGGCTGCGCCGTCGAGGTGTACTTTGCCGAGCACGCCCACGGCGAGAAACTGCCGCGGCTCCGGCTGCGGCGCGAAACAACGAACGCTACACAGCAGCAAGGAGCGTCATGAGCAAGCTTAAACTCGGAGATCAACTTCCCGAGCTCGACATCCCGATCGACCGCAGCTTCATCGTGGCCGGCGCCATTGCCTCGCAGGACTTCGAGGACGTGCACCACGATCCGGATGCCGCCCGGCGCGGCGGCTCCCCGGACATCTTCATCAGCATCAATTCGAGCAACGGCGTGCTGGGCCGTTATGTCACGGATTGGGCCGGGCCCGCCGCGCGGCTGCGTTCGGTCAAGCTGCGCCTCGGGGTTCCCCTCTATCCGGGTGACGTGCTGCACCTGACCGGAGAAATCGTGGGGCACGATGCAACGCAGGCCACGGTGAAGGTCGTCGGCTCGCATGCCCGCGGCGCGCACCTCACGGCCACGGTGAGCGTGAGCCTGCCGGCGGAGGCTGCAGCATGAGCGGCTTTTCGGGCCGGGCGGCCATTGCGGGCATCGGCGCCACCGAGTTTTCCAAGGACTCCGGGCGCAGTGAATGGCGGCTCGCTTGCGAAGCAGTGCTGGCCGCACTGGCCGATGCCCAAATCGGAGTGGAGGAAGTCGACGGGTTCTCCCTGTTCTCCATGGAAAACAATCCGGAGATTGCCGTTGCCAGGGCGCTCGGCATCCCGGAGCTGAAGTTCTTCAGCCGCATTCCGCATGGCGGCGGCGGAGCCTGCGCTCCGGTGCAGCAGGCAGCGATGGCGGTGGCCAGCGGTGTCGCTGACGTCGTCGTCGTCTACCGGGCCTTCAACGAGCGTTCCGGCCACCGTTTCGGCTCCGGTCCGCCGCAGTTTGCCTACGCCCAAACCACCGACCAGGAGTACCGGAACTGGATCAATCCGTACGGGCTGCTGACGCCCGCGGCCCAGGAAGCTTTCCTGGCCCGGCGCTACATGCATGAGTTCGGCGCCACCAGTGCCGACTTCGGGCAGATTTCCGTCCTCTCGCGCAAGCACGCGGCCAACAACCCAAATGCGTGGTTCCACAACCGCCCCATTACGATCGAGGACCATCAGGCCTCCCGGTTCATCGCCGACCCCCTGCGCCTGCTGGACTGCTGCCAGGAGACCGACGGCGGACAGGCGCTGGTGATCGTGAGCGCCGAACGCGCCCGCGACCTGCCGCATCCGCCGGCGATCATCACTGCCGCGGCACAGGGTGTGGGACCGCAGCAGATTTCCATGTCCAGCTACTACCGGGACAATATCGACGAGATGCCGGAAGTGGAGCTCGTGGCACGGCAACTGTGGCAGCAGGCAGGACACGGGCCCGAGGGCATCGACGCCGCCATCCTGTATGACGCCTTCACCCCCATGGTCCTGCTCCAGCTCGAGGAGTACGGGTTCTGCAAACGCGGTGAAGCCAAGGACATGATCGCCGACGGCGCACTGGAACTTACCGGCAGCCTGCCGATCAACACCCACGGCGGGCAGCTCGGTGAAGGTTACATGCACGGCGTCAACGGCATCGCCGAAGGCGTCCGCCTCATCCGCGGCACCTCGACCAACCAGCCGGCCAAGACCCTCGCCAACGTGCTGGTCACCGGCGGCTCGCCGGTGCCGCACAGCGCACTCGTACTCGCCAGCGACCGCTGAGCCCAATGACTACTGAGCCCCAGGAGCGAAAAATGAACCCCGATCTCTCACCGGCGGCGAAGCAGCTGCGCACCGACCTGCGCGCCTACTTCGCCGACATCATCAGCGCCGAGGATGCCCGCGACCTCGTGCACCAGACGGAAGGCGGCCCCACCTTCACCCGGATCCTCAAACAAATGGGCGCCGACGGCTGGCTGGGCCTCGGCTGGCCGGAGGAATTCGGCGGGCGGGGCGTGGACCCGGAAGCCCAGTTCGTGTTCTACGACGAGGTGATCCGCGCCAACGCGCCGCTGTCCCTGGTCAGCCTCAACACCGTCGCCCCCGCGCTGATGAAATACGGCACGGCCGAGCAGAAAGAGTTCTTCCTGCCGCCGATCCTCGCCGGCGAGCTGACCTTCGCGATCGGCTACTCCGAACCCGGCGCCGGCACCGACCTCGCGTCCCTGCGCACGACGGCGCGGATCGAGGGCGACGAGCTTGTCATCAACGGGAACAAGCTGTTCACCAGTGCCGGAATCTTCGCCGACTGGATCTGGCTGGCCGTGCGCACCGACCCGGACGCACCGCGCCACAAGGGCATCTCGGTGGTCATGGTGCCTACCTCGGCGCCGGGTTTCTCCGCCACCGAGATCCACACCGTCGGCGGCATCAGCACCGCCGCCACGTACTACCAGGACGTGCGGATTCCGCTCAGCAACGTCGTTGGCGAGCTCAACGGCGGCTGGCGCATGATCACCAACCAGCTCAACCATGAGCGGGTCGCACTGGCGGCCCGCGGCGGCATTGCGAACGAGATGCTGGGACTGGTGGTGGAGTGGGCCCGCACCGAGCCGCTGGGCTCCGGCCACGTCATCGACCTGCCGTGGGTACGCTCCACGCTCGCCGAGGTGTACGCGCTGCTCTCCGCAGCTGATCTGGTCAACCTGCGCCTGGTTGCCGACGTCGCGGCGGGCACCCTCACCGGCGGCGACGCCGCCGCCGCGAAGGTGATCGGTACCGAAACCGTCGTGGAGGTCTACGGCAAGCTGCAGGAAGTACTCGGCGTGGCAGGCCTGCTGCGCGCCGGCTCTCCGGGCGCCGCCATTTCCGGCCGCGTCGAGACGCTGGCACGTCGGGCACAGAACAATACCTTCGGCGGAGGCAGCAACGAGGTCCTGCGGGACATCGTCGCGGCCAAGGCGCTCGGAATGACACTGGCGGCACGCCGCCAAGAGAAGAAAGAAGACTCCAATGCAGTTCGAACTCGATGAAGACCTGCGCGAAGCAGCGCAGCTTGCGGACGAAATCTTCGCCTCACTGGCCACGCTCCAGCGCGTGCGCGACGTCGAGCGTGAGCTCGGCGGCCACGATGAGACGCTCTGGAGCGCCCTGGCCGAGAGCGGCATCCTGGGACTCGCGCTTCCCGAGGAGTTCGGCGGCTCCGGGCTGGGCATGCTGGGCCTGACTGCAGTGCTTGAGCAGCAGGGACGCCGGGTGGCACCGGTGCCGCTGGCCTCCGCCGTCGCCATGGCCGCCCTGCCGCTCGCGAACTGGGGAACCGAGGAGCAGCGGCAGCGCTGGCTGCCCGGTTTCCTTGACGGTTCGGAACTGATCGTCGGAGCAATCGACGCCGGCGTGGACGGGGACAATGCGGTTCGCGGCGAACGCGACGGTGCGGGCTGGCGGCTGAACGGCGTGCTCGCCGCGGTGCCGGGGGCCACGGCCGCCGCTGCCCTGCTTGTGCCGGTGATGACGGAGACCGGCGTGGTCGCTGCTCTTCTGCCGGTGGACCGCGACGGAGTTCACCGCGAGAGCATCGCGATGACGAACCAGGGGGCCGCAGCCACGGTCACGCTCACCAACGTTCACGTTGACGCCGCTGAGCTGCTTACCGGCGAGGGCGCTCCGGTCCGGCAGGCCCGGCTGCTCGGACGGATCGCGTTGGCGGCCGTCCAGGCGGGTGTCTGTGAGGAAGCGATCAGAATTACTGCTGCCTACACCTCGGAGCGGATTCAGTTCGATCGTCCGCTCTCGACCAATCAGGCTGTCTCGGCCCGAGCCGCGGATGCGCACTTGGACGCCGAGCGGATCAAGCTCACCACCCGCCGTGCGGCCTGGCTCGTTGATCAGGAACATGCTGACGCGGAGTCGGCGTCGCTCGTCGCTTCCTGGTGGGCGGCACAGGGCGGCCTGCGCGTTGTGCACGCCACGCAGCACCTGCACGGCGGCATGGGCGCCGACATCGACTATTCGATCCACCGGTACTTCCTGTGGGGCCGGCAGAACGCCTATTCCCTGGGCAGCGCACCGGCGCTGATGGCCGAACTTGGATCGATGATCGAAACCCTGCCCATGATCGGAACTCCTGCCTGACCTCTGCTCCTCGCAGCTGGTGGCGGCGCACCAGCAATGACCAATGGCCCCGGATCTTCCGGGGCCATTGGGCATTTGGGGATGCTAAGAAGCTTCGGCTGTCAGGAACTTGGCAATGTCCGCCGCTTCTCAGCGCCGGTCTTTTGTTCGAAGACGTCCATGTACTCCTCGGTGTCGTTGCCGCGGATCACCAGGTCCGTGCGGCCCTGGTACAGCTGCCCCTGAACAAACTTGTTGGTTCGGATCAGCCGGGGAAGGGTCTCGGGAGATTCGGCCGTCCCTGCGCCGTCGCCGCTGGAACCGGGAGCGGTCGCGTCGGCGGGTGCAGTTGCATGGGCCGATGCGGTCGCCTCTTTGGCTGCGGCCGCTCCCGCACCCTGCGGTCCGCCGCCCTTGCCGGACAGGGCCTGCAGGCTGGAATTGCCCTTGAGTCTCAGTTCCACATTTTCCAGCGTGCTGCCGTCGATGGTGACGGTTGCGGAGATCCAGTCCTTGTCGCCCGACTCCGACTACGGCAAGCATCGCCCGGTAGTCCTCGTCGCTGAACTGCACGCTGATCTCATGCACTGTGCCGTCATCGAAAAATGCCGTTGCCTCGGAGTTCTGGCCGGTCCCTGTGCCGGTACCGGCCGTTGAACAGCCGCCAATGGCCAGAGCGACCGCCAACCCGGCAGCAGTCAGTGCGGTGCGCGGCCAGCGCGAACGGCAGGGCCTGCCGTTCGGTGTGGTGTCAAGAACATTGGAGAGCCCTTAATTGTGAATCCGGTGGGAAGAGTCGGCACTTTTTACCCGGCGGAGGCCGGGCGCAGCGTGAGGTCGCGCATCAGAGTCCGGTGCCAGCGGTTGGACGGCAGGCCCGGGCAAAGGGCGGCGAGGCCGGTGGCGAACTTGGAAATGCGTGAGGGGCGCACGCCGTGGGCCCACAGGTGCCGGTCCAGGGCCCCGGCGGCGGATCCCGACTTGGTTTCCACCACCACTTTCCGGTCCAGTGTCGAGCCGGGGTGGCCGGGCAGGCTCCAGGTGACGTCGGAATCGATGGTGGCCCGGCCGAAAGTCAGCATAAAAATTGCGGCGAGGTCCGCCGCAACAAGGATCAGGATATTCATCTTCTATTCTCCGAGCGTTTGACTGGGGGCGCGCACTCATCCTCCCGCTCGTTGCTATGACGGACCTCTGCGAGGTCACAGGGTCGGCACAGGGCAGTGGCTGCGCCGGTTTTCCAGAAGGCCGGGAGACTTTTGGCTAGAGCTTTGCCAGTCCGCCACGGGCCGTGTTCTGGTGACGGAACGGCTGGGTATAGTCTCAACTTTGTCATTCCTGTGAAGGTTCAGTCGGAAACGGAACGGAAGCCATGCGCATCGGTGAACTGGCACGAAAGACCGGGGTACCTGCCCGGATGCTGCGGTATTACGAGGAACAGGGCCTGATCAGCCCCCAGCGCCTGCAGAACGGATACCGCGTCTACGACGACTACCTCGTGGACAGGGTGCAGAAGATCCGCGGGCTGGTGGACTCGGGAATCCCGACCCGCATTGTTGCCGATATTCTGCCGTGCCTGGACAAGCCGCAGAGCATTGTCGTGGATGACCCGGACCCGGAGCTGAAAGAGCTCCTACTGGTGGAGCGGGACCGGATGAGCGTGAAGATTGACTTCCTGATCCAGAACCGGGACGCGATCACCCGCTACGTTGAGGCCCTGGACCGCGCCGCGGCAGCGTCGCAGGAGTCCGCCGCGAGCTAGGTCCCCTCGCTGGCACACGGACCAGTCACCACCTTCCCGATTTGACCTTGACACTAATGGCAAGGTTGCACCATTAGTGCATGACTAAAAGAACGCTCAAGAGCCAGCGCGCAATGATTCTTGGCATGCACCTCAACAACGGCTACGGTTCCCAGCCCTCCGCCTGGCGGATGCCCGGCGTTGATCCGTCCAACTACACGAGCTACGACGCGCTGGTCCGGTACGCGCAGGCTGCTGAACGAGGGAAAGTCGCTTTCCTGTTCCTCCCAGACACCCCCGCCCTGACCAGCGACGTGAACCACGACGCCCCGCAGATGACCCTGGACCCGATGATGGCCCTGGCGGCCATCGCCCGGGGAACCGAACGCATCGGCCTCGTTGCCACCGGATCCACGACCTTCAACGAGCCCTACAACATCGCCCGGCAGTTCAAGGCACTTGACGTCCTGAGCCACGGCCGCGCCGGCTGGAATGCCGTAACCACCAGCGACCCCTCGGCTGCTGCGAACTTCGGCCAGGAAATTGCTCCGCGCCCGGAGCGCTACCAGCGTGCACACGAGACGATCCAGATCGCCCAGGCGCTGTGGGGAAGCTGGGAGAAAGACGCCTGGACCAGGAACAAGGAAACCGGACGTTTCGCTGATGCCTCGAAAATCCGTCCCGTCGACCTCCGGGGCGGGATCGTCTCCTCACGCGGCCCGCTGCCCATTCCGCCGTCCGAGCAGGGACAACCCGTCATCTTCTCTGCAGGTGGGGGCGAGTACGGGCTGGGACTGGCCGGGCGGTACGCCAGCGGAGTCATCGGCGCGGCCTTCACCATCGAGGACGCACGCGCCCAACGTGAGGCAGCCCGCGATGCGGCCCGCCGGTCAGGACGCAACCCGGACGAAATCAAGTATTTCGCCGGCCTCATGCCGGCCATCGGCGCCACCAAGCGCGCAGCACTGGACCGGCGGCTCATGCTCGGCGAACGGATCTTCCCGCAACGGGTTCCCTACCTCGGGTCAATGCTCGGACTGAACCTGGAACCCAGCCAGCTGGATCAGCCCCTGACCCCGCACCAACTGGCAGCGGCACAGGCAAGTCCGTTCGATCCGCGTTCCCTCCGGGCCCTCGAGGTCGCCCGCGAAGGCTGGACCATTCGCGACATCCTGGCCCACGGCATCATCGACTACCACCCCACCCCGGTCGGCGATGCAACCGTCACCGCGGACCACATGCAGGAATGGTTCGAGGCAGAAGCAGTGGACGGATTCTGGGTATCCGTCGATGTCTACGAGGACGGCGTCGACACCTTCGTAGACGAGGTCGTACCGATTCTTCAGGAACGCGGCCTCATGGCCGCCGACTACGAAGGAAGCACTCTCCGGGACCACCTCGGAGTGCCGGATCAGTACGGGCTCGACAGCAGAGTCCAGTAACTCTTCCGGTTAGGAGACGGCAAGAATGTCGTCGACGTCGTTGCTGCCCAAATTCCGGCCGCCGCGGTACCGGGCGCCAAAGTGTTCCTGCGGCAGACGGGCACGGCCGGGGCCGAAGATCCGCTCCCGCAGGGTCTCCCCCGCCGTATAGCCTTCCCGCAGCCGGCCGCGGCGCCGCAGTTCGGGCACCACCAGCTCACCGAAGTCCCGTGCCGTGCCGAAGGAGTGGTACTGGCGCAGGTTGATGCCGTCGATGCCGTCCCCGTCGAGCCAGCGTTCAATTTCGTCCGCCACCACGCCGGGGGTGCCGGCCACAAAGTACCTGCCTTCCCGTGAGCTGCTCACGTTCTTCAGCAGCTCACCGGCGGTGGCTCCCGGTGCCAGGGTGCGGGCCAGCGGAGTGTCCTGCTTGCCCTCCCGCCGCAGAATCTCGGCGACCGGGGTCTCGGGCGGATACGCGGCCGGATCGATCGCATAACCGCCGTGGGCCAGGATGCCGTCCACACTGGAATGGGCCCGGTAGGCCTGCAGCTTCTTCGCCACCTCGCGATCTGTCCGGCCCACCACCACTCCGGCCTGCACGATGTACCGGAGCGACCCGGATCCCCTGCCGTGCCCGGCGGCAGCAGTGTCCATGGCGGCGGCGTTGGCCCGGAACCCAGCGGCCGTGCGGCCTCCGGTAAAGACCACCTCGGCATGCTTGCCGGCGAAGGAAATGCCGGCCGGCGAGCCGGTGGCCTGGAACAGCACCGGCGTGCGCTGCAGCGACGGGGCGGTCAGGTGCGGTCCGGCCACTGAAAAGTTCTCACCGCGGTGGTTGATGTAGCGGACCCGGTCCGGATCGGAATAGACCCGAGTACTGCGGTCAGCCAGCACCGCGCCGTCGTCCCATGACCCCTCCCAGAGCTTGTAGAGCACGTCCAGGTACTCGTCGGCGATCTCGTACCGCCGGTCATGCGGAATCTCCTCGGCCAGACCGAAGTTGCGGGCAGCATTGGGCAGATAGGAGGTGACGATGTTCCAGCCCACCCGTCCGCGGGTGAGATGGTCCAGCGTGCTCATCCGCCGGGCGAAGGCGAAGGGCGGCTCGTAGCTGGTGGAAAAGGTGGCGCCGAACCCCACATGGCGGGTGACGGCGGCCATGGCCGGAATCAGCGTCAGCGGATCCAGGTTCGGGATCTGCAGCCCCTCGCGCAGCGCCGTCGCCGGGCCGCCGCGGAACACATCGTAGGCGCCGACGACGTCGGCCAGGAAGATCGCGTCGAATCCCGCCTCCTCGCTCACCTGCGCCACCTCGGTCCAGTAATCGATGTCCGCCGTGCGGTGCCGGTTGTTGTCCTCGAGCACCCACAGGCCGTGCGTGATGTGGCTGACGCAGGCCATCTCGAACAGGTTGACGGTCAGTTTTTTCGGTTCACGCACGGGAAGCCTCCTCGACGGTTCCAGCATTGACGGTTGCAGCGTTCAGTTCCGGTTCCAGCAGTTCCCGGCCCCGGGAGATGTAGAGCGGATCGGCAGCCCGGTCCCCGGCCACCCGGGCGGACAGGCCGTCCAGCGCCGCTACCGCGGCCGGTGACAGGTCCAGTGCGGCGGCGGACAGGTTCTCGAGGATCCTTCCGGCCCGGCGGGTGCCCGGAATGGGAACTGCGGCCAGGCCGAGGCGCCGCCCGGAATGGTGGACCCAGGCCAGGACCAGCTGCGCCGCGGTAATGCCTTCAGCAGCCGCCGTCCGGTTGATGACCTCCAGCAACGGCACGTTCCGTGAGAGTTCGAGCGGACCGAAGCGTGGAAAGCGCCGCCGCAGATCGCCGTCGGGGAGGTCGCCGGCACTGCCCACGGCGCCGGTGAGGAACCCGCGGCCCAGTGGCGAATACGCCACGAAGCCGACGCCGAGTCCGGCGGCGGCCGGAAGCAGCCTGTCCTCCACGTCCCGGCTGAACACGGACCATTCGCTTTGCACCGCCGCGATGGGATGCACCGCAGCGGCCCGCACCAGCTCTCCGGCGGTGACCTCGGACAGTCCGATGTGCCGGATCTTGCCCTCGCGGACCAGCTCGGCGAGGGCTCCGGTGGTTTCCTCGATGGGCACGCGCGGATCCACCCGGTGGTAGTAGTAGAGGTCGACGGCGTCGGTTCCCAGCCGCCGCAGGCTCGCTTCCAGCGAGGTGCGGACGTAGGCAGGGTCGCCCTGCGCCTTCGGCCCGCCGGGCCCGGGATCGGAGAGGATCCCGAATTTCGTGGCGATCTGCACCTCATCGCGGCGGGTCTTCAGGATGCCGGCGAACAGCTCTTCGTTGCCGCCGCTTCCGTAGATGTCCGCGGTGTCGAGCAACGTGATGCCCGCGTCGATGGCAGTGTTGATGGTCAGCAGGGATTCCCGTTTGTCCGCCTGCCCGTACACGCTGCTGAAGACCATGCCGCCCAGTCCCTGTTCGGAGGTGACCAGCCCGTCGCCGAGCGTGATCCGCCGCGCCGTCATCGGGTCTCCCCCGCAGTGCTGCCGGCGGCTGCAGCCGTGGCCGGTCCCGCAGGACCGGGGACCGCAGCACCGGGGTCAGCGGGTAGACGCCGCCAAGCGGGGAGCCGGCCGTTGAGGTGGTAGTCGCCCAGTTGCCGCGCCCGCTCGGCTGCCGGGTTGTGGGAGGCGATGGTGCGGGCATTGCGCCAGTGCCGGTCCAGGCCCCGCCGGGTGCTTACCGCCGAGGCTCCCCCGACCTCGAACAGTTCGCTGACCGCTTCCAGCACCAGCGGCAGGAGTGTCTGCTGGGTCTTGAAGACGCCGAGCTGGGCGCTGAGAAACGCGTCAGCAGCTTCCTCGCCGCGCCACCGGGCGGCCAGGGCGGCATCAAGCTCCTCCGCGTTGGCCAGCACTGCCGCGCGGGCCGTGTGGGCGACGGCGGACAGGCGGCCAACGCTGGCCTGCACCAGTTCGCTTTCCCGCGGCAGATGCTCTCCGGCCTGCGCAAAGATCCGCCGGCGCGGCCGGACAAAGTCGAGGGTGTCGGCCAGGGCCGCTTCCGCGATGCCGGCCACGGTGGCCAGCAGACACAGCTGGTAGATGCCGGTGATGTATTGGAACCGCTGGCCGTGGGGGCTGAAGACCTCAATGTCGGCGGGTGCCACCGGAACGTTGGTGAATGTGGTGGTGCCGCTGCCGGTGAGCTGCTGGCCGAAACCGTCCCAATCGTCCACCACCGCCACGCCCGGGTCCCGGGCGTCGACGGTGGCACCCACATAGTCCTCGCCGTCGAGGGCTGAGACATGGATCCAATCCGCGTAGATGCTGCCGGTCGTGTAGAACTTGCGTCCGTTGAGCAGGGCGCCGTCAGGGGTGCGGGTCAGCGCGGTGGCGATGTCGGTGGTCTCCCGCTGTTCGGACTGTGCGTTGCCGACCAGTCCCCCGCCCTTCAGCCGGGCCGCCCACCGTGCCTGGGCGGCGCCGTCGCCGTTGAACAACAGCGTTTCAATGAAGGCAATGTGGCCGCGGAAGAGGTGCGCGATGTTCGAGTCGGCAGCGGCCAGGTCGATCACGTTGCCGAAGAGCTCGGTGAGCGGAATCCGTCTGTCAGCCGTCAGGCGGCGGGACCCGAAGCCGATGCGCTGCAGCTCCTCAACGGTGCCGAACGGTAGCGAATGGTCGCGCTCGCGGGCAACTGCTTCGGCCCGCGCCCGAGCCCGAATGTCTGCGAAGGCCGAGGTGAAGGCCGGGACGTTTGGGCAGGAAGCGGCGGCTGCGCCGGCACTGGGAATGATCAGAGTCATGCGGAGGTCCTTTCAGCGAGGGTACTTTCGGCAGACGGGATCGGTCCGGCGGAGGGAACGCGTGCTGTGTCCCGCCCGGGAATCGAATTGATGAGGCGGCGCGTGTAGCTGTTGGTGCTGTTGGCAAAGATGTGGTCCACGGTTCCGGCGTCCACCAGCTGACCGCGCCGGAGCACCGAAACTTCGTCGGCGATCTGCCGCACCAGGCTAAGGTCATGCGAAATGAACAGGTAGGTCAGCCCGGCCTCTTCCCGCAGATGGAACAGCAGGTCGATGATGCGGGCCTGCACGGTGACGTCCAGGGCCGAGGTGGGCTCATCCAGGACCAGGATGTCCGGGGTGAGGATCAGCGCTCGGGCAATGGCAACGCGCTGGCGCTGGCCGCCGGAGATTTCGCGCGGCCTGCGCTCCAACAGCGAGAGCGGCAGCCCCACCCGGTCCAGCACCTGCGCCACCCGACCGGCCCGGGCGGCGCCGGTGACGGCGCCGCCCGTCCCCCGGTGCAGGCGCAGTGGTTCTTCGATGCTCTGGCGGATGCTGAACTTGGGGTCCAGCGCCGCCAGCGGGTTCTGATAGACCAGCTGCAGCTGCCGGGCCGCGGGGTTCACCGGCCCGGGTTCCGGCTCCAGTTGCCGTCCGCCCACCGACACGGATCCGCCGCTGAAGCTCTCCAGCCCCGCCAGGACGCGGGCCACGGTGGTCTTGCCCGACCCGGATTCCCCGACCAGGGCGTGCGTGGAACCGGTGCGGACCGCGAAACTGACGCCGTCCACGGCGGCCGGCACGCCGTCGTCGTGCCCGTACCGCTTGACCAAACCGGAAACGACGACGGCTGTGTCCCGCTGCCGGGCCGCGGCGGCAGCAAGCCGGGTGCGGTACTTCTGCGGGCTGAGCGCAGGGGCGTCGGCGAACAGGGCCTGGGTATAGGAATCCGACGGAGCCGCCAGAATCTGTTCCGCGGGACCGGACTCCACGATCCGACCGTGGTTGAGCACGGCCAGTGCGTCGCTGCGGTCCCCGGCCAGCGCCAGATCGTGAGTGATGAAGAGGATGGCCAGGCCCAAACCGGCCTGCAGCTCGCCGAGCAGGTCCAGGATTCTCTTCTGCACGGTGACGTCCAAGGCGGAGGTGGGCTCATCGGCGATCAGCAGTTGCGGCCGTCCGGCGATCGCGATGGCGATGAGCACGCGCTGCAGCTGCCCGCCGGAGAGCTCGTGCGGATAGGAACGGATCCGCTGTTCCGGCTCCCGGATCCCGACCTTGCCGAGCAGGGCGATGGTCGCGGCAGTAATGCCGCCGGCGGCGGTGCCGGTGTGCAGCCGCAGCGCCTGCCCCAGCTGGGCGCCGATGGTCTGCAGCGGGTCCAGGGAGCTGAGCGGATCCTGCGGAATGTAGCCCACTCCGGTGCCGCGCAGCCGCCGCCAGTCCCGCCGGCGGAAAGCGGTGACGTCCTCTCCGCCCACCCGCACGCTGCCGGCGGTAATCCTGCCGTTGGCGGGCAGCAACCCGCTGGCGGCCAGCGCGAGGGTGCTTTTCCCGGATCCCGACTGGCCCACCAGGGACAGGGTTTGGCCGCGCTCCAGGCGCAGGTCCGCGCCGTGAACGACGTCGGCGGCGAGAGGACCGTTCCCGTAGGCGACGCTCAGGCCGCGGACTTCCAGCGCCGGAGCTGTGGCCGTTCGGGTTGCGACCGGGTTTGCGGTGATCTGGTCTGCGGTGCTCATTCGGATACCTCCCGTGTGTCGCGGAACAGGGCGCTGACGCGGCTGATGGAAAGCACGGTCAGGACGATGACGAGGCCGGGCAGGAGTGTCAGCCACGGCGAGGACACGATGTATTCGCGGCCTTCGGACACCAGCAGCCCCCATTCCGGATGCGGCGGCGGGGTGCCGTAGCCCAGGAAGCTGAGCGCGGCGATCCACAGGATGGCCGAGCCGAACTGCAGGGCCGTCATGGAGAGCACCGCGGTGTAGGAGTTGGGCAGCACATGCCGGAACAGGACGGTCGCGGGCCGGGCACCGATATGCTGTGCGGCCTCCACGAAGGTCAGGTTCCGCACGGTCAGCACTTCGGAGCGCATCAGGCGCGTGAAGGTGGCCACGGAGGCAATGCCGACGGCGATCGCGGCGTTGAGGGTGCCGAAGCCCAGGGCCACCACCACCATCATGGAGAGCAGCAGCCCGGGAATGGAGAGCAATACGTCCACGATCCGGCTGACCACCGCGTCGACCCAGGACCCGAAGTACGCCGCCACCAGCCCCAGCACCGAGCCGGCACCCAGTCCGATGGCTACGGCGACCAGGGACGCGCCGATGGTTTGGCCTGCGCCGTGGATGACCCGGGCCAGCAGGTCCCGCCCGAGATAGTCGGTGCCGAAGGGGTGGGCCGCCGTGGGTGCCAGCAGGGTGTTTCCCGGGGAGGCTTCGAGCGGATCGAACCGGGTGAGCAGTCCCGGCGCTGCTATAGCGGCCAGCAGCAGGAACAGGAAGCCCAGAGCCAGCCAGTCGGCCGGCGCCGCCGTGCGGGCTTTGGCGGTGAGCGGGGACGCGGCGGTTTTGGAAAGTGTTGTTGTGGTCATCGGGCCAGGGCCTCCGGTGCAGTCGACGGTCGAGGGGTGGACGGACTGTTGGTAACCGGTCGGATGGCGGATCGGCGGTTGTTCCGTTGCCGGGCCATCCGCGGATCAATGGCGGGATACAGGAGGTCGGTCAGCAGGTTGATGGTGGTGAAGACAACGGCCACCAGCATGACCACCGCCTGAACCACCGGCCCGTCCTGGGCACGGACCGCCTGTTCGGTCATGAAGCCCAGCCCGGAACGGTTGAAGACGGCCTCGGCGATGACCGACCCGGCCAGCAGTTCCCCGACCGTCAGCCCGAACAGGGTCAGTGCCGGGATCGAGGCGTTGCGCAGCACGTGGCCGGTGAAGATCCGGCCCTCGGGCACGCCCTTGGCGCGCAGGACCGTGATGAACGGTTCGTTGTAGGCCTTGCGCAGGCCGCGGATGAGCACCTGGGTGATCGGTGCGCTGACGCCGAAGGCCAGCGTGACGGCCGGCAGGAGCAGCGATTTGGCGCCCTCGTCGCGGATGGAGGAGAACCAGCCGAGCTGGTAGGCGAAAACCTGCAGCAGCAGCAGACCGGCCAGGAAGCTGGGGGTGGACAGGGAGAGCACCGGGAAGGCACCGGCCAGCCGGCGGACCATTTTCCACGGCGCCAGCACGGCGGCGGCCGCAATCACCAGGGACAGGGCCAGGGCCAGAACCAGGGCGACGGCGGCCAGCGCCACGGTTTCTCCCAGTCCCTGGCTGATCAGGTCGGCGACCGGGCGGCCGGTGGCCAGCGAGAATCCCAGGTCGCCCTGAAACAGGCGGGTCACCGAGATCCAGAACTGTTCCAGGGCGTTCCGGTCCAGGTTGTAGTAAGCGGTAATGGCTGCCGCCTGCTCTTCCGGGATGGGGTTCAGCGGGTTGTTGATGCGGCTGCCGATGGGGTCGCCGGGCAGGGCAAACAGAATGAAGTAGACGAACACGTAGGTCAGGGCGATGACCAGGAGGGACTGCCCGATGCGCGCGGCGATGACGGCGGTGACACCGGTGCCGGACGGGTTGCTCACTTGGTTTCCGTCCAGGTTTCGTAGAAGGACGGGCGTGCCTCGGCACCGAAGGTCAGTCCGTGGAGGGTGGGCTGCAGGGCGAAGATCTGGGAGTCGTCCAGGATGGGCAGTGCGTAGGCGGACTCGATGATGTGGTCCTGGATCCGGCCGAGGATTTCGGTGCGGGCCGTGGTGTCGGCAGCCGTCAGCTGCTCGGCGAGCAGGGCGTCCAGGACCGGGTCGGGCTGCTGGAGGTTGAAGGCATTCAGGTGGTCGCTGGAGTAGTTCACGGTGAGCCGGATCGGGTCAGCTTCCGGCCATCCGTTGCGCCGTGCGCCCACCGCGGGGTCCGCCAGCACCGTGGAGTAGTTGGCGTAGTCCGTCTCCTTGATTTCCAGGTTTACGCCCAGTTGTTTGAGCTGCCACTGGATCAGCTGGAAAAGGGGCTTGGACGTGCTGTCGAAAACGTCCACGTAGGTCAGGATGTGCAGCTGCTCGCCGTCGCGGGTACGGAACCCGTCGGCGTCCCTGCCGGTCCACCCGGCGTCGTCGAGCAGCTGGCCGGACTTTTCCGGATCAAAGGCCAGCTTCTCCGATTCGTCCTTGTACCCGAGGGATCCCGGGGTGAGGATGCTGGTGGCAGCGTTCCAGTTCTCCGTGTAGAGATCGGAGATGATCTGCTCCCGGTTGATGCCGTGCTGCAGTGCCTGCCGCACCCGGATGTCATCCAGGAACGGCGCGGACTGCCGCAGGTCCCAGACGTTGGCGTTGCCAACCCCCCGGGCGCTGATCACTTCCAAACCGGCCGCGGTCAGGGTCTGCTCTTCACTGGGTTGAACGTAGCGGATCAGGTCGGCCTCGCCGGCGCGCAGCGAGCCCAGCCGGACACTGTCCTCGGTGACCGGAATGATGGTGATCCGATCCAGGTAGGCCTCGCCCTGGTTTTCCAGGCCGGGCGGCGCCCACGCATATCCTTCCCGGCGGGTGAGGACGATTTCCTCTCCGTACTTTTCGGATTCCACGGTGAACGGGCCGCTGCCGATGATGCCGGTGAGCTGTGACTGCGCCTCGATCGGTGCGTTGATGGTTTCATCGGCGACCAGGCTGGTGCGCCAGAAGGAGAGCACATTCAGAAAGGGGGCGTGCGGGGTGGTGAGCTGCACCGTTACGGTCCGGGCGGCGTCGTCGGCCGTTACCGCCGAGACCTTCGGGAACCAGTTGTTCGCGGGGATGCCCTTGGCGCTGTCGCCGTTGGCCTGCCACTCCAGGTTCCGTTGAACCGCTGAAGCGTCCAGCACCTGGCCGTTGCTGAAGCTGGCGCCCTCCCGGATAAGGAAGGTGTAGGTCAGGCCGTCGTCGCTGACCGTCCACTCCTCCGCGATCCACGGCTTCAGTTCCAGTGTCTCGGGGTCGCGGTAGATCAACCGATCGGTGATGTTCTGGATGTAGGCGCTGTCCTGCCAGGTGCCGCTGCTCTGGAGCTGCGTGTTGGAGGACAGTTCGGCATCCAGGTACACCAGCTCGCCGCCGCGCCGATCGGTGGAATCGGAGGCGCTGCCCGGCTGCGTGCTGCAGCCGGAAGCGAGGACGGCGGTGATAAGGGACAGGATCAGCAGAGACGCGGCGGGAGCGGACACCGGACGCTTCCCGGTGAGTTTCCTGGACAGGTTCATGGTGCTGCTTTCTCTCGGAAGGGCTGGAGCAGATGCAGTGACAGGGGGTGCGGGCAAGCGCCGGCCGGGCAGGAGGATGCCCAGCGGGGAGCAGGAAGTCAGCCGGGCAGGAGGATGCCCGGCGGGGAGGCCGAGGCCTGGCGCGGGAAAGGGTCTAGCCGGTGGGGCGGGGACATCGATTCATCGGGGCTGCCTCTGCGATCATGGCGCCGCGGGGTGCCGCCGGAGCAGCACGGACGCCGTACTTGCCGGGCCGGGCGTCTGCCCGCCGGCCGAATCATCACCTGGAGCACCCCGCTACGACGAGAGGGTTGCTGCCCAGCCGGCCAGGGCCGATGGCTGGAACTCTTGATTGCTGACTACATGCTAGAGGACGCCGGCTACCGGCGGGCAGATGACGTTATCCGGGGTAAGCGACGGTCACAGGTCGCTAATTCGGTCATATTTCGGTCCAAACCGTCACACTCCACCGAACGCGTCATCCGTCGTCAACCGGCGCTCGCGGGCGTGCTCGGAAGGGCGGGCATGCCCGGTTAGGCGGCCGTCAGGCTGGCTGGCTGAAGGCGTCGGTCCGCTCCGGCGGCCCGGCGATCAGTATCCGGTCCAGGATGGTCAGCACCATGCCGGCGCCGGCGAATTCCCAAGGGCCGGACGCGCTCCGGCGGGCAATAATCGAGACGCCGTACATCTCCTGAACCCGCCCGGGATCGAGGGGAACGCCGACGACGGCGCCGTGCGGCACCGTTTCGGCGACGGCGAAGTCTTCGCCCACCCTGATGTACTCCAGCAGGCTGGCGCGGACCAGATGAGCGACCCGCCGGCCCATGTCCTGCTCCGGGTAAACCACGTGGTGGACGCCGATCTGGTCCAGGATCAGTCCGTGCTGCTCGCTGGCGGCCGCGGCCCACACTTGGGCCACCCCGGAGCGGACCAACTGCGAGGCGGTGAGCACGCTGGCCGCGATGTCGCTGGTGATGCCCAGCACCACACGGTTGAATTCGGACACCGACAGCTGATCGAGCACTTCAGTGTCAGTGCAGTCCGCCGTCACGACCAAAGTGAGGCGGCCGTCGAGCCGCTGGACCACTTCTCCATTGCTGTCCACGCCCAAAACCTCGGTGCCCTCGGCCATCAGCTCCAGGGCGACGGACTCCCCGAAGCGGCCCAGCCCGAGCACGGCGACTGCGTCTGCGTCGGCGCGGGCGTGTCCCGGATCCCGCGCACCAAGAAAGCTGAACCTAGCCAATGATGGGCCTTTCGATCGGAAGTTCGTAGTGCAGCGGCCGGTCGCGCAGTGCCAGCGCCGAGGCAAAGAGGAGTGGGCCGAGCCGGCCGGCGAACATCAGGACGATCAGGATCAGCTGGCCCGCCGCCGGAAGGTGCGCGGTGATGCCGGTGGACAGGCCAACCGTGGCGAACGCCGAAACTGCTTCAAACAGGACCGATTCCAGGGGAAACCCGGTCAGGACCAGCAGTATGCCGGTGGCGGTGCCCACGAGAAGGACCGAGAGCACCAGCACGGCGATGGCCTGGCGGTAGACCGCCGGGGAGAGCGATTTGCCGAGGACGTTCACCTGCCGCCGGCCCCTGACCTCCGCGGCGAGAATGAAGAACAGCACGGCAGCAGTCGTGATCTTGACCCCGCCGCCCGTGCCGGCGGGTCCGGCGCCGATGAACATCAGCGCGTCCATGACCAGCAGGGTGGCGCCGTCCAGGGCGGCGATGTCCACGCTGTAGAACCCCGAGGTGCGTGTCTGCACGGACTGGAAGAACCCGGTCAGGAGCTTGGAGGGCCAGTCCAGCGGACCCAGCGTGCGCGGGTTGTCCCACTCCAGCGCCGTGATGAAGACAGTTCCGGCAAGCAGGAGCACGGCGCTGCCGGCCAGCACCAGCCGGGTGTTCATTGACCAGCGCCGCGGGATGCGCAGGTCCCGGCGCAGCTGGACCAGTACCGGAAATCCGAGGCCGCCAAGGATGACCGCCGCGCAGATGGGCAGGCTCACCGCCGGATCGGTGGCGTACTGCACCAGGCTGTCGGAGAACAGGGCAAAGCCGGCATTGTTGAAGGCCGACACCGCATGGAAGGCCCCCAGCCACAGGGCCTCCCCCGGACTTCGGCCGTAAGACAGCCAAAAACGGGCCGCCAGCATCAGACCCACGATCCCTTCCACCAGGAGGGTAATCTTCGCGACGCCCGCAATGACCGACGGCACATGGGACAGGTCCGGCTTGTTGCCTTCGAGGGCGAATGTGACCTTGCTGCGCAGGGACAGCCTGTGCATGACGGTGAGCGCCACAACCGATGCGAAGCTCATCACCCCGAATCCGCCGAGCTGGATCAGCGCCAGCATCACGGCCTGCCCGAAACCCGTCCAGTAGACCGGAGTTTCCACCACCCCCAGGCCGGTGACGCAGAGCGAGGACGTGGAGGTGAAAAAGGCCACCATGATCGGGGCTCCGCCGGATTCGGTGCTGGCAGCCGGCAGGGTGAGCAGACCCGTTCCCGCCAGGTCGGCGGCCAGGAACCCCAGAAACACGGAGCGCGCCGGCCGGAGGGGTTTCCTGCGGCGCGGCAGCAGGCGTGCACGGTTTCCCACGTCCCGACGGTACGCCGGGCCGCTGCAGCGCCGCCAGCGGGCCCCGCGGTTTAGGCGACGCGGAGGTCGATCTCCCCCGGCGCGGCGCCGTCGGCTCCGAACACGAGGTGCCGGTTGGCGATCTTGTCGGTAAAGAACCGGTCGTGGCTGACCACCACCACGGCACCGGGGAAGTGCAGCAGTGCCCGCTCCATGACCTGGGTGCTGGAGAGGTCCAGGTGGTTGGTGGGCTCATCGAGCAGCAGCACCGACGCGCCGGAGAGCAAGCACTGGGCCATCGCCACGCGGGCCTTCTGCCCGCCGGACAGGTTGCCGATCTTCTGCTTCAGGTCCGCCTCGGAGAACTGGAACATGGTCAGGAACCGGTTGACCGATTTCTTCGTGGCGGTCAGGGCCAGGCTGTCCGGCATGGCGTTCACCGCGTGGGTGACGGTGTCGGCGTCGTCGAGCTCGGCAAGCACCTGGTTGTAGGAAACCATCCGGGCGCCGTTCGCCCAGGCGACCTTGCCGGCGTCGGCCTTTTCCTCGCCCGTAAGAACGCGCAGCAGGGTGGTCTTGCCGCTGCCGTTCGAGCCCAGGACCACGAGCCGGTCGCCGCGCCGAATCTCGAAGCTCAGCCCGGAAAACAGGGTCTTGTCGCCGTAGGACTTTTCCAGGGACTCCACCCGGCACAGGTTGTCCTTCACATGCAGGCCGCCGTAAATCTCGGTGATGATCTGGTCCACCGGGCGAGGCGCGCGGGCCTTCTTGATCTTGGCGAGCTTGCCGTCCAGGGCACCGCTGCCGGCCTTGGCGGCCTCGCGCCGGTCCGAAATACCTTCGGCTTCGAAGGCGAGCAGCTCCGACTCATGCACAAACTGGGACGCCAGCGCCTTGAGCCGGAACTGCTTCTGGATCACGTACTCACCGAAGTTGCCGGGGTACTCGTGCAGGTGGTAGTTCTCCACCTCAATGATGCGGGTCACCACCGCGTCCAGGAACTTCCGGTCGTGGGAGACGACGACGGCGGCCCCGCGGAAGTCGCGGAACCAGCTTTCCAGCCACTCAACGCCGGCCACGTCCAGGTAGTTGGTGGGCTCATCAAGCAGCAGCACGTCCGGGGCCTCGAGCAGGATCTTGGCCAGGGCCGCACGGTTGCGCCAGCCGCCGGAGAGGGCGTCGATGGGGCAGACACGGTGCGCCTCACTGAAGCCGAGAGTGGTCAGCGCGGCGTCGATCCGGCGCGGGTAGTCCCAGCCGTCCAGCCGGTCCATGGTCTCGAACAGCTCGGCCTGCCGGTTGATCAGCTTGTCCAGCACCTTGGGTTCCGGGTCCGCGGCGATCGTCTCATCGATGGCCGCCAGTTCCGCCTGCGTGGCTTTGATCTCGACGAACAGTGCGTCGAGCACCTCAGTGATGGTCGACTCGCCGTTCAGCTCGGAGAACTGGGAGAAGTAGCCGATCTTCAGGCCCTGGTCCAGGGTGACCGTGCCGGAATCCGGAACAATCTGCTCGAGGATCAGCTTCAGCAGCGTGGACTTGCCCGAACCGTTCTTGCCGATCAACCCCACCCGGTCCTTTGGTTCCAGACGGAAGAAGGCCTCACGCAGGATCTGCGTCTTGTCGAAGCCAACATTAACGTCCTGCAGCCGGATCAGGCTCATATGGGGTGTCCTCTCGGGGATGGAAGCTGGCACACGGTACCGGGCGGTCGAAGGACCGTCCGGTGTTTGTTCTCCCGTTGACCAAGCCACTCATCTTATCCGCTGCGCCGTGCCGGCCGGTCCGGGCGAAATCGCCTCCGGCCTGCCCTGTTCCCGGCACGGCCGCCGCTGCATACTGGAAAGCCGCACGAACAGTTCACCGTTACGCTCACAAACGAGGTGCAGATATGACGGAAGTGACGACGCTGGCGTCCGGGCTCGGCATGGGGGAATCGGCCCGGTGGCATGGAAACGAACTGTGGTTCGCCGACTGGACCGCCGGCACCATCTCAGCTCTCGACGGCGACGGCCATGTCCGGCGGGTGACTGCCGTTCCGTCGTTTCCCATCAGCTTTGACTGGCTGCCGGACGGACGCATGGCAGTGGTCTCCGGCAGCGATGCAACGGTCCTGCTGGAGGTGCACAACGCGGGACTCGTGCCGCTGGCGGATCTGCGCGGCATCTCCGAATATCCGTGGAATGAAATAGCCGTGCACCCCTCGGGCAACATTTACGTCAACGGCATTGGCTATGACTACACCGGCGAGGCGCAGGACAACGGGATCATCGCCGTCATCCGGCCGGACGGCTCGGTGGAACAGGTTGCCGCCGGACTGGCGTTCCCCAACGGCATGCTGGTGTCGGAAGACGGCGGCACGCTTGTGGTGGCCGAATCCAACGCGGGGCGCCTTGCGTCCTTCCGGATCGGGGAGGACGGCTCGCTCGTCCCGGACGGAGTGTGGGCCGGAGTGCAGGGCAGCGCACCGGACGGGATCTGCTGGGACGGCACCGGCGGAATCTGGTTTGCCGAGGTGCCCGGGGAACGCTGCGTCCGGGTCCGGCAGGGCGGTGCGGTGCTGCAGACGGTCCAGCTGGAGCAGGGCTGCTTCTCCTGCGCCGCCGGCGGCACCGACGGCGGTCTCCTGTTCATGCTGACGGCACAGTGGCCCGAGGTCATGGATCCCGCAGCCGAACACACCGGCCGGGTCATGGGACTGCGCGTGAAATAGGGTGAGCGCCGCGGTTTGGGGCAGCCTTCAACGGGCCGATGGCAGCTGTACTCTGGTTGCTGATCGCTTAGTTTGCGACGGCGCGTTTCCCGGGCCCGAATGGAGCATGGCTATGACCGACACCGCCCAGCGCTTGCTGGATTCCGCAACAGATGCGTTTGCGGCCAAAGGCTTCCACGGCACGACGACGCGGGACATCGCCTCCGGTGCCGGGGTGACCTCCGGAGCGGTCTACGTCCATCACAAGTCCAAGGAAGACCTGCTCTACTGCATCTCCAAAGTCGGCCACGAACGGACGCTCGAACTGGTACGTTCCAGCACGAACTCCGACCAGGGACCGGCGGAACAGATGAGTGGCCTGGTCCGGAGCCTGGTGGAGTGGCAGGCCGCCAACCACACCAAGTCCCGGGTGGTGAATTTCGAACTGCCGGCGCTCAGCGAGGAGCATTTGGCTGACGTTCTGCGGATGCGCCACCAGGTGGAGGACGAATTTCGCCGGATTGTCGATGACGGCCTCGCTCAGGGCGTCTTCAACGTGCCCGATGCCAACATGGCGGTGGTCACGCTGCTCTCCCTGTGCATCGACGTCGCACGCTGGTACCGCAGCAGCGGCCGGCTCAGCGCGGCGGAAATCGGCGAGCACCACAGCGCCATGGCCCTGCGCCTGCTGGGCGCGGCCGGCACCCCGAGCGGCGACTAACCGTGGAATCCAGCGGCTGAGGCCGTTGCAGCTGGCGGGCCTGCGCCGGTCAGACCCCCCGGTCTGTGAATGTTTTTGGGAGCTGCTGAGGTGTGGTTCGTAACCTCGGTGATTCGCGCTGACATTTTGGGCAGCATATCCGGAAAAGTTTATATGAATGGATAGCAATGGATACGTAAAATCCCGTCAGGGTTGCTTCTCGTCATATGGCGGAGGCGAGGCGGAAGCAGTCGTATTCAAGGACCGGCTGCAGCAAGACAAGGCAGGATCAAAGCGGAGCCGGCGGAATGTGGCTGAGCTAGCGGCCACTGAACCTTTGCCCCTTTGGCCAGCCCCGCACTGGTTTCCCGTTCCCCGCTCCCCCGGACCTCCGCTTCCCAGAACGTCCGCTCCCCCTCCGTCAGTGCCGAGGCGCCTCGGGCCAGGGAACAACCTCCAGCGCAGGCCATTCGGCCGCCCAGCGGCGGGTCTTGTCCTCATACACCCTGCGGGGCGACAGGACCGGATTGGGAACGATCCGGCGGTCAAACAGGTCACGGTAACCGCGCGGGGCATAGCTCCTCAGCCCGCCGTCGTCGTCAGTGGTTGGCGTGAAGGGAACGGCCGGCACACCGAAATGCTCCCCGTACCAGAGGTGCACCCGGGCTTCGTTGCGGATCTCCACGCGCACACCCAGATCGGCGAAGAGCGCGTGAGCACTGTGGATAACGCCATCTTCGGCAGCATAGGAGGTATCCGGATGCTATCCCCAGCTGCGGCGCGCGCTCCAGAATGCTCGCATTCACCGGATTGCGCAGCACGGCGCTGAGGAAGCGCCGCTCATCGCCATGCCCGCGGTCAGGCTCCCGCAGAGGAAATCCGCAGTCCAAGGTTGTCCAGCCCGGAGCGGATCATCGCGCCGTAGCCGTCGTCGGAGAGATGGCTGGACCGCACCATTCCGGCCCGCTGATGCTCGCGGGCCAACCCGCCCTGGCCGCGCCGCAGGTAGCCATCACCGAGATTCAGGTGCAGCGACGGCAGCATGCCTTGCACCGACGGAATTCCCACGGGTTTGAGGTCCCCGTTGTCCAGGAAGCCGTGTTCGTGCAGTGCCGTTTCGTCCCAGCCGACCTCGGCGTCCAACTCGTCCTGGACATCCGCGAGGTAATGCGCCAGCACGCACCGCTGGGCATGGTCTTCCGGAGAAACACTCTCCCAGCACAACACCAGCAGCCGCCGCCCTTCAGGTTTATCTCCCGACAGAGCCGCTGCCACAGCCGCCAGCACGTCATCCCAATCTGCCAAACCCGTCCCCCTGTTTCCGCTTCCCCTGGCGCCCGGCATGCCTCTCCGGGCGCCAGGCTAGGCGAACGCGGAGAAGCCGGTAATGTGCCGCCCGAGGATCAGCGACTGCATCGAATCAGTGCCCTCGTAGTTGAAGACTACCTCCATGTCGGTCAGGTGCCGGGCAACATGGTTCTCCAGCAGCAGGCCGTTGCCGCCCATGATGTCGCGGGCCTCTGAACAGATCCAGCGACCCTGCCGGGCGGCGAACATCTTCGCCATCGACGCCATGGGACTGGTCATGACGCCCTGGTCCGCGAGTTCGTTGAGGCGGAAGCAGGTCAGCTTGATGGCGGTAAGCTGGGCCAGCATGTTGGCCAGCTTGTTCTGCACCAGCTGGAACCTGCCGATCTCCTTTCCGAACTGCACCCGGGTCTTCGCGTAAGCGACGGCAATCTCGTAGGCCGCAACGGCATGCCCCAGGGCCTCCCACGCCACTCCCCCGCGGGTTGCGGCCAGGACCTTGTTGACGTCTTTGAAGGAGTTGCAGTTCTCCAGCCGGTTCTCGGCCGGAATCCTAAGGTCCTCAATGACGATGTTGGGCTGCAGGACGGCGCGCTTGCCGATCTTGCCGGTGATGACCTCGGCGTTGTAGCCGGCCGGATGATTGCCGTCGTCGTCCTTTTCCATCACGAATGCCTTCACCGCGTCGTCGGCTTCATCGCGGGCGAAAATAACGACGACGTCGGCAAAGCTCGCGTTGCCGATCCACCGCTTGCCCCCGTTCAGGACATAGGTGTCCCCCTCGCGGCGGGCGGACGTTTCGAGCGAGACCGAATCGGACCCGTGCTCCGGCTCGGTCAGGGCGAAGGCGCCGATTTTCTCGAACCGGGCCATGGCCGGCAGCCAGCGCTGTTTCTGCTCCTCGCTGCCCAGCATGTCGATGCTGCCCATCGCCAGGCCGGAGTGCACTCCAAAAAAGGTGTTGATCGAACCGTCGCCGCGGGCCAGTTCCGCCGCCGCCACGGAGGCCGCCATCCGGCTCAGTCCCGGGCAGCCGTACCCCTTGATGGTTCCGCCGGCAATGTTCAGGGCCGCAAGCTTGGGAACCAGCTCAAACGGAACTTCCGCCCGTTCCCAGTACCCGTTGATGACCGGCAGCAGGTCGGTATCCACAAACGCCCGAACCCTGGCCTGCACGTCCTTTGTTTCGTCGTCGAGCAGGTTGTCCAGCAGGTACAGGTCGCTGTCGACGTCCTGCACTGCCGTCGGATCAAAACCGGAACGGATGGTCTCTGTGGTCATGACGGCTCCCTGCGTAGGTAACTGATCGCTTAGTGACCCGAGTATGGGCGCGCCCAAGAGCGTCCGTCAATAGTGTCCGAAGACTTCAAACTGCCACTGCAGCGCCGCCCGTCAGGGTGCGGCATCCGTCAGTGTGCGGCATTCGTTAGTGTGCGGCGGCCGCTCCGTGAAAAAGTCGGTTCGTGGCAATTTCAGCGCCACGCCCCAGCGACTCCAGCTTGGCAACTGCGATGTCCGGATGCAGGCGGCCGCCAAGCCCGCAGTCGGTGCCCGCGATGACGTTTTCCCGGCCCACCAGGGAGGCGAAGCGCTCAATCCGCTGGGCCACCAGTTCGGGATGCTCCACCACGTTGGTCGCATGGGAGACCACGCCCGGAACCAGGACCTTGCCGTCGGGAAGCTGCCGATCCTGCCAGATGGTCCATTCGTGCTCGTGGCGCACGTTGCCGGCCTCGAAGGAATAGGAGCCGGCGTTGATGCCCAGCACCAGATCCACGATGTGCTCGAACCCAATGTCGGTGGTGTGCGGACCGTGCCAGGAACCCCAGCAGACATGGAAGCGCACCTGCTCTTCCGGCAACCCCCGCAGGGCATGGTTCAGTGCATCCACCCGGATCCGGGTAAACCGCTGGTAGTCCTCGACGCTGGGCTCGGGATTAATCTGGTCCCAGTTTTCGGCGACGGATGGGTCATCGATCTGCACAATCAGCCCCGCGTCCACGATGGCTTTGTATTCCTCGCGGAGGACGTCGGCCCAGGCATAAATGAATTCCTCTTCGCTCCGGTAGTACTCATTGCCGATTCGGCTGGCCGAACCCGGCGACAACGAGGTGATAAAACCGGTGGGAAGATCCGCGGCCGCGAGGCCGGCCTTGAGGTTTGCTATGTCGCTGTTCAGGGCGTCGCGGCCGATGTAGCTGATGGGACCGGTGGCTGTGGGAAAGGCCGTGGCGTTCCGGCCGAGCTGAATCCCGCTTTCCGGATCCGAATAGGCAGCGGCAAATTGGGTCCAGTCCCGCCGGTCGGCAAAAGAGGTCAGCCGAATGTCGCCGGGTCCACTTCGAATGGGCTCTGCAGTGATGGGATTGAAATCTGTGAGTTCCAGACCTGAAGTCCGTTGGAAACTGTATGTCCACCAGGCCCCGTAGTCGACGGCATTGGACATCGCTTTGCCGTATTCGCCGTCGCCCGGGATGGTAATGCCGAGGTTCTTCTGGCGCTGAACCAGGTCGACGACGGCGGTGGTCAACAGTGCGTCAAACTCTGGGGTGCGTTCGAGCGTGAAACCGTCTTCGGCGAAGGTGCGGGCCGCATTGGCGGTTATCAGTTCCGCGGTGCGGGGCAGCGAACCGGCGTGGCTGGTGGAAATGCGGTCAAGCGTCATGGGAATTCCTTCCATCGGTCCTGCCATTAGCACCGTTCCGGAGGGAATGTTTCCGGGGGAAGCTGCAGCGTCGCGGAGGCAGGTCTCTCAGCTGCTCTGGATGGTGTGGATCAGGCGCTCATCCACTGGCAACGCGGGTGCGTCCCCTCTCCGGCCGGTCGCCGGGTGCCGCGCGGAGGGGCTGAAACCAGCATGCCGCCGTCGGCTCTAAAACTCCAGCAGCGCGTTACATGACGCAGGAGCGGCGAAATGAGACGGATTGCTGCGCCGCGTGAACCGGCGCAGGGCTGAACCCACCACCGGTCCCCCGTGACACCGCCTCCAGGCGGGCACCCCCTCCTGAAACGTCCATGCCCGGCCGAGACTGGAACGAGCGCTGGCAAGGACATCTCTGCCCGCCCGGAAACGCATCCGGGAACTCACTTATTCGCGGAGCTGTAAGCCTCTCGAATTTCCTGGCTGATCCGGCCGCGGGCGCTTGGCGTATAGCCGTTGGCAATCGCCCATTCACGGATCTTTCGGCTGTCGTCACTGCGCGGTGCGCTTTCACGTCGTGCAGTGCGGCCGGCTGCTGCACCGCGCAGCCGCCGTCCGCTGGAAAGATACGGACTTAGCTTCTCGCGAAGTTCGGCCGCATGCTCGGTTGTCAGGTCGATTTCATATTGAGCGCCGTCCAAGGCGAACTTCACAGTTTCCTGCGCATCTTCGCCGTTGAGGTCGTCAATCAGGAGAACTTGTTTTTTCTGAGCCACGTGGTCTTGTCCCTATTTCTATAATTCTGGACCACCCCTTCGGACAAGTTTATCCGAACTGCCCTTGCGCAATAGCGGGCAGCCCGATTTTCGCTTTGAGTTGTAGGGATTTTTTCGCAACGGCGGGTAAGGGGCTTGTCCACGGGACTGCCGCCAATACTTTGGATGATTGCGTTATAACGGGGCCGCCGCCGATGTCCCCAGTTCCCCGCACCGCGCAAAGGAGACTTTAGGCACCAACGCGGCTTCCGCCGTCGTCGGCCGCCAGCATGTGCGGGCATTGGTGACCACAAGCCAGGCCGGCAGCACCGCCAGGCGCAGAACGGCCGTCACGTCCACGTCGCCGGTGATGACGACGGCGATAAACAGGGCCATCCAGCCGTCGCGGGCGACAGCGATGACTACTCCGAGCACAGCCGCGGACACCGCGAGGCTGACGGGCAATGACGGAACCAGGGCCGAGGCGGCCAGCCCCACCGCCACACCGACAAACACTGCCGGGAAGATCCGGCCGCCGCGGAAGCCCGCCGCTGCCGCGATCACCAGGGCCGCGAGTTTCACGGCCGCCAGGAGCACCAAGGTCCAGGCTGAATCATCGCCGCGGTGTGCCAGCAGCTCGGCCGATTCCTCGGCGCCTTTGAACAGTGTGCTCGGGCCGCCGATCACACCCAAGACGCCCATCAGCGCGCCGCCGAGCATCGTGTAGAGCACCGGATTCCGGAGCCGGCGGAAGCCACGGTGCACCCTGGTAAACGCGGCGACGCCAACCAGGGCGAAGGCTGCGGCCAGCGGGGCAATGACAAAGCCCGCCAGCACGTCCCATCCGTTGGGGCTGCCATTGGCGGCAGTGTGATGTGCAGCAGGGTGCCGCCCAGCAGGGTCATGGTGACGGCCCCGGTGCCGGCGGAAGCAAGCGGCAGGAAAAGTTTGTCGAACAGGGCTCCGCCGCCGCCCATCGCGCCGGCCATCCCGGTGAAGAGCAGCGCCGCAGCCACCGGTGTGCCGAACAGTGCGCCCACGGTTCCGGCGACCGTCAGCCCCAGGATGAGCCGGGGCGGAACACACCGAAACAGGCGTCCGACCAGCACCGTCAGGATTGCAGCATTGATGGCGATGATCGGGTTTTCCGAGCCCAGGCTGACGCCGCCTGCCAGCCCCAGAACCGCCGCGGCCGCCAGGCTGGGCACCACGCTGATCGGCAGGGCCGATTCGGCCAGTTCCGACTCCGCGGAATCCGGGCCGGCGTGTCCGGGCACGAACCGCGCAATGAGGCCAACGCCGAGTCCGGTGAGGGTCAGGGTGCCGAAAATCCACCAGCCGCCCTGCGGATCGGCACCGACGGCGGCGGGCAGGTTGTCCCACAGCAGGTGCTGCAGCAACAGGCTGAGTTCATCAAGGGCAAAGAGCACCAGTGCCGACACCACACCGATCAGGATCGCCGGAACGGCGAGCGGAACCAGGGTCCGGACACGGTTGTGCTCGAGCGTACCGTCGTTTACGGGTTCGGACATGGCGTCTCTTCCCTTAAACCAGCGGCGGCCGGCTGCGGAGCGCGTGTCCTGTTCGGGGTACTGGCCGGCAAGGGGAAGGACCAGAGACCCGGCTAGGGTCGGTCCCCAACGCCATCTACAAGTTTGAGGGATTCCCGAAGCAGCTGCGTCAGGTCCGAGGCATCGGAGCGAAGCCACTGTTCGTATGCCGCCAGGCACAGCCCCAGCAGCCCCCACGCGATAGCCTGCGGTTTCAGGCTATCTTCCGGTACGTCCAGCCGCTGGGCCACGTGCTCTGCGACCACCTGGCGCCAGGCCGCGTAGCGCAGGGTGGAGTGTGCCAGCAGCGTCGGCACATGCAGCAGCAGTTCCATCCGCTGCCGGTGAAATGGGGCTTCCTCCGGTGGAAAACGGTTGAACTCAATAACGGCACTGCACAATCCGGCAATCAGTGGCTGCTCCGCCGGCAGCGACCGCAGATACTCAGCCATCCGCTCCAGCAGCGCCTCGAAATCTCCCCAGGGAAGATCATTCTTGGACGCGAAATAGCGGAAAAACGTGCGGCGGCCAATGCCGGCGGCGGCAGCGATGTCATCAACGGTGACCCGGTCGAATCCACGGTGATTGAACAGGGCAAGCGCCACATGGCTGAGCTCCTCCTTTGTCGTCACCGGCTTGCGGCCGGATCGGATCGGCTCCGCAGCAGCTGAAATGTCCAAGAAATTACCTCTTCCCAATGGCACTGGGTGCCGTTACTGTTCTGCGCACACAGAGTATCGCCATCGACGCCGGTTTCTGACGCAAGGAGCACAAAATGATCTCGAACACCGCTGCCACTGAAAAATCCGCATCCGACTCGGCTGCCCAGGATCCGGAATTCTCCGAGGACCTGTTGGTGGAGGAAGTCTCCATCGACGGCATGTGCGGCGTGTACTAGGGGCACGCCGCACATGCAGACGTTTGACCTCAACAGCGCCTGGCAGCTTCATCCCCAGGTTTCCGTCCGCCCTGAACCCTTCGGTGCCCTCCTTTATCATTTCGGAACCCGACGGCTCTCCTTCCTAAAGGACCGGACGCTGCTGGCCCTGGTGCGGCAGCTTGCCGAGGAACCCACGGCCCGCTCGGCCTGTGCCGCAGTTGGCGTCGGCAACGGCGATCTAACCCGGTACCAGCAGGCACTCTGCACCCTGGCCACTTCCGCAATGCTCATTGAGAGGCAGCCATGACCCTGCTCCCGGATGCGCCGCCCCGGCCCACTACCCTCGTTGACCTGTTTGAGACCGGCCTGGACGCCCCGATTTGCCTGACCTGGGAGCTGACCTATGCCTGCAATCTCTCCTGCGTACACTGCCTGTCCAGCTCAGGCCGCCGCGATCCCCGCGAGCTGAGCACCGCGGAGTGCAAGGGGATCATCGACGAGCTTCAGCGCATGCAAGTCTTTTATGTGAACATTGGCGGCGGTGAGCCAACGGTGCGCCCCGATTTCTGGGAGCTTGTGGACTACGCCACAGCTCACCAGGTTGGGGTGAAATTCTCCACCAACGGTGTGAAGGTTACCCCGGAGGTTGCCGCGCGGCTGGCAGGCAGCGACTACGTGGACGTACAGATTTCCCTGGACGGAGCCACCGCCGAAGTCAATGACCACGTGCGCGGGCCAGGATCCTACGACACGGCTCTGCGGGCCATGCAAAACATGGCGGATGCCGGATTTACCGGCTTCAAAATTTCCGTGGTCTGCACCCGACAGAACATTCCGCAGTTGGACGAATTCAAGGCCATCGCCGACAGGTACAACGCCCAACTGCGCCTGACTCGTCTGCGACCCTCCGGCCGCGGCGCCGATGTGTGGGATGAGCTGCATCCCACGGCGGAGCAGCAGCGTGAACTCTACGACTGGCTCGTGGCCCACGGCGAGGACGTGCTGACCGGCGACTCCTTCTTCCACTTGTCCGCCTACGGCGGTGCGCTGCCGGGACTAAACATGTGCGGCGCCGGGCGGGTGGTTTGCTTGATTGATCCGGTCGGTGACGTCTACGCCTGTCCGTTCGCCATCCACGACCAGTTCCTGGCCGGCAACGTCCGCGCGCCGGGAGGCTTTACTGAAGTCTGGCGGCACTCTGAGCTCTTCACCGAGTTGCGCAGCCCGCAGACCGGCGGCGCGTGTGCCTCGTGTTCCTTCTATGATTCCTGCCGCGGCGGCTGCATGGCGGCCAAATTCTTCACCGGCCTGCCGCTGGACGGTCCCGATCCGGAATGTGTCCGCGGACTGGGCGCCGAAGCACTGGAGGCCCGGACGGCGGAAACCGCGCCGCGCTCCGGCGTCGACCATTCCCACCGGACCTCCCCTCCCCGGCCACGCACCGGCCCGGTTCCGGTCACCATTTCCCGGCGCCGGGTGGAGCAGCCTCCGGTGAGTGCCTGCGCCGAAAATCCGCTCGCCGGATTCGTCCCGGGGCCGGCGGATCCGGCAGGAAACGGCGGCTGCGGCGACAAGTGCGGCTGCGGCTGATTCCACGCACGCAAGAAACACGCGCATTAACACCACGGAGCACCGACGAAGAAAAGAGGACCAGCAATGGGACGTGTCGAGGGAAAAGTAGCGTTTGTCACCGGTGCCGCCCGGGGGCAGGGACGCAGCCATGCCATCCGGCTGGCCCAGGAGGGCGCGGACATCATCGCCGTCGATATCTGCCGGCAAATGGACACCGTGCACTACCCGATGGCAACCGCTGAGGACCTGCAGCAGACAGTCAAGGACGTTGAAGCGCTGGACCGGCGGATCGTGGCCATTGAAGCCGATGTGCGGGACTTTGCAGCGCTGAAGGCTGCGGTGGATGAGGGGGTGGCCGAGCTGGGCCGGCTGGACATCGTCTGCGGCAACGCGGGAATAGCCGGTTTCGCCCGGGCGGAGGAGCTTTCCGATGCAGAGTGGGGCGACATGATGGACGTCAACCTCACCGGCGTCTGGCACACCGCCAAAGCTGCCATTCCGCATCTGAAAGCGGGAGGCAACGGCGGATCGATTATCCTGACCAGCTCCACCGCAGGCCTGATGGGCATCGAAAACTCGGCACACTATGTGGCAGCCAAGCACGGGGTGGTGGGCCTGATGCGCGCCCTGGCGCTCGAGCTCGCACCGGACATGATCCGGGTGAACACCGTCCACCCCACGGGGGTGGACACGGACATGATCCAGAACCAGGTCATCTATAAGCTCTTCGCCCCGGATCTGGCAGACCCGACGCGCGAGCAGATCGCCGAACGTTTCCAGCCACTTAACGTGCTGCCCATACCCTGGGTGGAACCTGTGGACATTTCCAACGCCGTGCTGTTCCTCGCCTCGGACGAAGCCCGGTACATCACCGGCGTGACCCTGCCCGTCGATGCCGGAGCCACAGCCAAATAACCATTCTGAACCCGAGTAACCATTGTGAACACCATTACCAAAGGAGACATGCCATGGGGCGTGTAGAAGGAAAAGTCGCTTTCATTACCGGAGCAGCCCGGGGACAGGGCCGCAGCCATGCCGTCCGACTGGCGCAGGAGGGCGCTGACATCATCGCCGTTGATCTCTGCGACGCCATTCCGGACATCGCATATCCCTCAGCGACGGAGGAGGACCTGGAGCAAACGGTTAAGGAGGTGGAGGCCTTGGGCCGGCGGATCATTGCAGCCAAGGCCGACGTCCGGGACCGAGTCGCTTTGCAGCAGGCTCTGGACGCGGGGGTGTCCGAATTCGGCCACCTCGACGTAGTGGTGGCCAACGCAGGAATCATGATCATGAGGCAGTGGGACGAGGTGACTCCGGAAATCTGGCAGGACACCATCAGCACCAACCTCACCGGCGCGTGGAACACCGTACAGCTGGCGGCGCCGTATCTGGTGCAGGCCGGCGGCGGGTCCATCATCCTCACCAGCTCCTCCGCGGGCTTGAAGGGGCTTCCGTTCCTCTCCCACTACGTTGCCTCGAAGCACGGCGTCGTCGGACTGATGCACGCCTTCGCCACCGAGCTCGCCGAACACCACATCCGGGTCAACTCCGTTCACCCAGCCGGCGTGGACACTCCCATGTCGGCCGGGGACGGACTGGCCGCCATGAACGCGATGTTCGCAGCACATCCGCGTGTCGGCGGCATGTTGACCAATCTCCTGCCGGTGGAACTGGTTCAGCCCGAGGACATTGCCAATGCCGTCCTCTTCCTGGCCTCTGACGAGGCCCGCTACGTCACATCACTGGCTATGACCGTCGACGCCGGCGTCACTCAGTACTAGTTCCACACTTCCGGTTCCGCAGCATCAGCCGACACAACCACCCGAAAGGAGCACGCGATGGGGCGTGTAGAAGGAAAGGTCGCATTCATTACCGGAGTAGCCCGGGGGCAGGGCCGCAGCCACGCGATCCGGCTCGCGCAGGAGGGCGCTGACATCATCGCCGTCGATCTCTGCGACACCATCCCGGGCATCGGATATCCCTCTTCCACCGAGGAGGACCTGGCCCAAACGGTGAAGGAAGTGGAAGCCCTGGACCGGCGGATCATCGCCACCAAGGCCGACGTCCGTGACCGGGCCGCCCTGCAGCGGGCGATCGACACCGGGGTGGCAGAGCTGGGCCGGCTGGACATTGTCGTGGCCAACGCCGGGATCTGCATCATGAAGCCGTGGGATGAGGTGACCCCGGAAATCTGGGAGGAAACTGTCGGCACCAACCTCACCGGTGTGTGGAACACCGTGCAGCTGGCGGCCCCGCATCTGGTTCGGGCCGGCGGCGGAGCCGTCGTCCTCACCAGTTCCGCGGCGGGCCTGAAGGGACTGCCGTTCCTGACCCCGTACGTCGCTGCCAAGCACGGCGTTGTCGGACTGATGCATGCCTTCGCCACCGAACTCGCCGAACACCACATCCGGGTCAATTCCGTCCACCCAACCGGCGTGGACACCCCGATGGCCTCAGGCGACGGCATGGCCGCCATGGGCGGGATGCTCACCGACCATCCGCGCGTCGCTGGCATGATGACCAACCTGCTGCCCGTGGACATCACCCAGCCGGTGGACATCAGCAACGCCGTCCTCTTCCTGGCCTCCGATGAGGCCCGCTATGTCACCTCACTAACAATGACCGTCGACGCCGGAAACACCCAGTACTAATCCGCACCATCAACCGATTGGAGCACCAAATGGGACGTGTAGAAGGAAAAGTCGCTTTTATTACCGGTGCGGCACGGGGGCAGGGCCGCTCCCACGCCATTCGCCTGGCTGAAGAGGGCGCAGACATCATTGCGATCGACATCTGCGGGCAGGTCAGCTCTGTGCCCTACAGCATGGCGACCACCCAGGATCTGGAACAGACAGTCAAAGACGTCGAAGCCCTCGACCGGAGGATCGTCGCCATCGAAGCCGATGTTCGCGACTACACCGCCTTGAAGGCAGCGCTGGACGAGGGCGTTGCGGAACTGGGACGGTTGGACATCGTCAGTGCGAACGCCGGAATTTTCTCGATGGGCCGCATGGAGGAGATCAGCGAAGAATCCTGGCAGGACATGATGGACATCAACCTCACCGGCGTGTGGCATACAGCCAAAGCAGCCATTCCCCATCTGAAGGCCGGGGGCAACGGCGGATCCATCATCCTGACCAGCTCAGGGGCCGGCATCAAAGCGTCCCAGAACATTGGCCATTATGTGGCAGCCAAAACCGGTGTGATTGGTCTGATGAGAACCCTGGCCTTGGAACTGGCACCGGACATGATCCGGGTGAACTCACTCCATCCATCCACGGTGGCCACGGACATGGTCCTGAACGAGCCCACATACCGTCTGTTCCGGCCGGATCTGGAAAACCCGCAAAAGGAAGATGTCATGGCAGCGTTCGCTGCCGTAAATCCCCTGCCCGTCGCGTTGCTTGACGCACGGGACATCAGCAACGCGCTGCTGTTCCTTGCTTCAGACGAGGCCCGCTACATCACCGGAGTAACGTTCCCGATTGACGCCGGCGTCCTGCTCAAATGATCACCGCGCCAACCAGGCCGCACCAGCACCAGCACCAGCACCAGCACCAGCACCAGCACCAGGAAAGGAAACACCATGGGAACCCTTGAAGGAAAAGTCGCATTCATCACCGGTGCTGCCCGCGGGCAGGGCCGCAGCCACGCGCTCCGGCTGGCCCGGGAGGGCGCCGACATCATCGCCGTCGATCTCTGCGGCCCGGTGGACAGCGTCACCGATTTCTATCCGCCGGCCACTCCGGAGGACCTGAAGGAGACCGTCCGGCAGGTCGAGGCCCTGGACCGCCGGATCGTGGCAATGGAAGCGGATGTCCGGGACATCGAGGCGCTGACGGCGGCAGTCAATCAGGGAGTGGCGCAGCTGGGCCGGCTGGACATCGTAGTGGCCAACGCCGGGATTTTTACCTTCGGCCCTGACACGCACAAGGTTGACGAGCAGTCCTGGCAGGACCTCATGGACATCAACGTCACCGGCGTCTGGCACACCTACAAGGCCGCCGCCGAACACCTGATCGCTTCGGGCGCCGGCGGATCGGTGGTCATCATTTCATCCCTCGCCGGGTTCAAGGGACTGGCAAACGTTGCCGCATACACCACCACCAAGCACGCCGTGGTGGGCCTGATGAAGTCGCTGGCCAACGAGCTCGGCCCGCTGGGAATCCGGGTCAACACCATCCATCCGAACTCCGTCGACACCCTGATGGTGAAGAACCGGAAGACCTACCAGCTGTTCCGGCCCGAGTTGGACGATCCGCAGGCTGCGGATGCCGAGGCGGCCTTCGCCGGCACCAATCCGATGGGCAAGGCCTGGATCGAGCCCGAACATGTGTCCAACGCCGTCGCATGGCTGGCTTCCGACCAGTCCTTCTACGTCACCGGTGGCCAAATCCCCGTCGACGCCGGCGGGGCCGTCCGCTAAAGCAGCCGGAGCGAAAGGAACTCCCAGTGCAAGCAATGGAAATCTCCGACACCCGGGACCGGATCGCCGCGCACCTCGTCGGCCGCGAGCGGGAGCTGGAATTGACCCTCGCGGCCGTCGCAGCCGGCCGGGACATCGTGTTGGAGGGCCCCCCGGGAACCAGCAAGACCACCATGCTCCGGGCCATCACCCGGGAATGGGGCATTCCGCTGCTTTTCGTCGAGGGCAACGCCGACCTCACCCCCGCCAAACTAGTGGGCCACCACAACCCCGCACGGGTGCTCCGCGAGGACTACAGCGCCGACAACTTTGTCGCCGGACCGTTGGTGGAAGCCATGCAGACAGGCGGGTTCCTCTACATCGAGGAGTTCAACCGTGCCCCGGAGGACACTCTGAACACCCTGCTGACCGCGATGGCCGACCGCTCCATAGCGGTTCCGCGGGTGGGCAGCATCACCGCGCGCCCAACCTTCCGCGTGATCGCCTCTATGAACCCCTACGACAACATGGGCACCACCCGGCTGTCCACCTCGGTGCATGACCGCCTGAACCGACTTTCCATCGGCTACCAGGACGACGACGCCGAGCGCGGCATTGTTGCGCTGCGTACCGAGGCGAACGGGCCGCTGGGCCGTGCATTGACCACTGACGCAGTGGCCGTCACCCGGGCCACGCGCGTGCATCCGGATGTCCGGCAGGGCTCCAGCGTGCGTGGAGCCATCGACTGCGTGCTGGTAGCCCTGCAGCTGGCAAGCCTGCGCGGAGTCCCGGGTGCCGGGACCGAGGGCTACCAAAGCATGGTTTACGACGCCATGGTTGTCTCGCTCTCCGGCCGGATCCATCTGGACGAAGCCGCCGACAGCACACCGGAACGCGTACTCCGGGAGATCTGGGAGGACCACTTCATCCTCAACCCGGCAGCGGCAGCACCCGGATGAAGAGAAGTGGCAGCCGATTCGCCGGTGGTCCGGCGCACCTCCCGGCAGTCTCAAAGCCGCACTCCGCTGCGCCGGACGCCGAAGCAGCTGACCGAGGAGCCCACCGTGTTTGAACCGGCGCCCAGCGGCGGCAGCGGTGTCGTCATCCGCCCGGCCTCTTCCCGCCGTCGGGTTCCGGGCGCTGCTCCTCCGCCGGGGACGTCACGCCCGGGCTTTACCGATGAGTCGGCCGCCCTGGTGGCAGCCGGGATTTCGGACGCTCCGGTGGATCCGGCAGTGCGTGCACGGGTACGGCAGATCGCCGCGCTTTTGTCGGTGCCTCGGCCGCGTCGTACCTCCACAAGGCACCGGGGCGGCGGGGTGCTGGCCAGCCTGCCCTACCGCGGCGGCACCGACGAGATCGATCTGGACCGGACCCTGGAGGTGCTGGCGGAACGGCCAGTGCCGGAGGATGAAGACATTGTGGTCCGGGACCGGATCCGGACCCGCCGCAGCGTGGTGCTGGCGGTCGATGTGTCCGGCTCAATGAAAGGTGAGCGGCTGCAGACGATGGCTGCCGCCGTCGGTGCGCTGGCGTCCGAGCTGCACCGGGATGCGCTGGCCGTGATTGCTTTCTGGTCCGATGCCGCATTGCTGCTGCCCTTGGGCGGTGAACTGAAGCCTCTGGAGCTGGTGGATACCCTGCTGCGGATGCCGGCGCGGGGACTGACGAACGTCAGTTTTCCGCTCGAGCTCGCACATCGGGAACTGGCCCGGCAACCGGTCCGGGACGCTCGTGTACTGCTGCTCTCGGATTGCGTCCACAATGCCGGCCCCGATCCGCGACTGGCCGCAACCCGGCTGCCACGGCTTGACGTGCTGATCGACATCAGCGCCGAGACGGACGTCGCTCTGGGCCGGGAACTGGCCCAGGCGGGCCGCGGTACCCCCCGCACCATCCGCAACTACCGGGACATTGCCCCCGCCATCAGCGCGGTGTTCCGCACATGAGAGCCACGGAACCCGTTTCCCGCGGCGCCCCTGCCCTGCCCAGTTCCGCCCCAGCCCTGCCCAGTCTCACCGAAGGAAGGAAATGCCATGTTCAGGAACCCATGGTTTGAAACTGTTGCCGAAGCGCAGCGGCGCGCCAAAAGAAGGCTCCCAAAGTCCGTTTACGGTGCCCTGGTGGCCGGGTCCGAACGCGGGGTGACCGTTGATGACAACATTGCCGCTTACTCCGAACTGGGGTTCGCTCCGCATGTGGTCGGCCAGACCGCCAAGCGAGACCTCTCCACCACGGTCATGGGCCACCAAATCTCCCTGCCGGTGATTATCTCCCCCACCGGTGTGCAGGCGGTGCATCCGGACGGCGAGGTGGCGGTGGCACGGGCCGCCGCCGCCCGGGGCACCGTCATGAGCCTCAGTTCTTTTGCCAGCAAACCGGTGGAGGAGGTGGCTGCCGCCGGTTCGCAGCTGTTCTTCCAGATGTATTGGAGCGGCACGCGGGAGGTGATGCTGCAGCGGATGGAACGGGCCAGGGCCGCCGGTGCCACCGGCCTGATTTCCACCCTGGACTGGTCCTTCTCCAACGGACGCGACTGGGGCAGCCCGGTTATCCCAGAGAAGATGACCGTTAAGGCAATGGCACGGCTCGCTCCTGAAGTCCTGCCCCATCCACGCTGGCTGCTGGACTTCGCCAAATCAGGCCGGGTACCGGACCTTACCGCGCCGAACGTCACACCGCCCGGGGGTGCGGCACCCACATTTTTCGGCGCCTACGGCGAGTGGATGCAGACTCCCCCTCCCACATGGGAGGATGTCGCCTGGCTGCGGGAGGCGTGGGGCGGACCGTTCATGCTCAAGGGCGTCTCCCGGGTTGATGACGCGCGCCGGGCCGTGGATATCGGCGTCAGCGCGCTCTCCGTGTCCAACCACGGAGGCAACAACCTCGACGGCACTCCGGCGACGATCCGGCTCCTTCCCTCGGTCGCCGAGGCTGTCGGCGACCAAGTGGAGGTACTGCTCGACGGCGGAATCCGGCGCGGGTCCGACGTCGCCAAGGCTCTGGCCCTGGGCGCGCGGGCCGTGATGATTGGCCGCGCTTACCTCTGGGGGCTGGCTGCGAACGGGCAAATCGGCGTGGAGAATGTCCTGGAAATCCTGCACGGCGGGCTGGATTCTGCGCTGCGCGGGCTGGGCCATTCCTCGATCCACGAACTCAGCACCCGGGACTTGGTCATCCCGCCGGGGTTCACCCGCGCATTGGGGATGTCGCTGCCGGTCCGGGAGCCCTGAATGCAGGAGGTCCATCTTCCGGAAGAGCTGGCGGCGCTGCCCTGGCCGGATGTGCCCGGTGGCGCCACGGTGCTGATTCCGGCGGGGTCCACCGAGCAGCACGGCCCGCATCTGCCGCTGGATACCGACACCGTCATTGCGGCAGCCGTGGCCCGGGGCGTGGCCGCCGAACTGGGCGGGCAGAAGCGCCAGGGCCGCGTCGTCGTCGCTCCTGCCCTGCCCTACGGCGCCAGTGGCGAGCACCAGCAGTTTCCCGGCACTGTGTCGTTGGGCACTGACGCCCTGCAAAGCGTGGTGATTGAGCTGGTGCGGTCACTGTCCACTTGGGCCGGGCGCATCATTTTCGTGAATGCGCACGGCGGCAACACCACCGCCCTGGCCCGCGCCGTTACCCGGCTGACCGGAGAAGGGCACACTGTCAGCTGGGTTCCCTGCCTGGCCGGCGCCGTCGACGCGCACGCCGGACGGACCGAGACCTCGCTGATGCTGCATCTGGTTCCGGAGTCCGTGGACACCGGAAGGGCTGTCCGGGGCAATACCGCAGCCCTCGCCGACCTAATGCCGGCCATGGCCGCCGGCGGGGTGGCTGCGGTGTCAGCGTCGGGGATCCTGGGCAATCCCGAGGGCGCCTCCGCGGCGGAGGGCGCCGACCTGCTGCATGGTGCCGTGGCCTCGGTGCTGGCGCGGATGGCGGGAGCGGCGGACCGGCACGGCTGCCTGCAGTCCGCCGGAGCGGCCATATGACCGCGCTGCCGCCGGGGTTCCGGGTGCGGCTGGCCGGGGGTGTCCGGGTCAGCGGCCGGGGAACCGTCCTGACTGGAGGCGCCCCGCTCCGGGTGCTGTTTTTGGGCCCTGCGGCCCAGACGCTGCTGGCGGACCGGGAGTTGACGGTGGTGGACCGGCGTTCCCGGGCATTGGTGGACAAGCTGCTCGGTTTTGGCATGGCGGAGCCTGTACTGGCATCGCTGCCGGATGTGGATCCTGAGCTAGTGACGTATGTGGTGCCGGTGCGGGACCGGCCCGAAGCCCTGGACCGACTGCTGCAAAGCATCGGGTCGGGCAAGGCGGTGATAGTGGTCGACGACGCCTCCCTGGACGCTGACGCCGTCGCCGTCACGGCGGCCGCCCACGGTGCGCAGTATGTTCCGTTGGCCGTGAACGGCGGACCCGCCGTCGCCCGCAATGCTGGGCTGCGCCGGGTTCTGACGCCTTTTGTGGTGTTTGCTGACTCGGACATGGTGCTGGATCCGCAGACGGTGCCGATGCTGCTGCGCCACTTCGCCGATCCGCAGGTGGCGCTGGCCGCGCCGCGCATCTTGGGCTGGAACGCGGGGCCGGACGCCGGCTGGATCTGCCGGTACGAGGATTCACGCTCCTCGCTGGATCTGGGAACCCGTTCCTCGCTGGTTCATCCCCGCTCACCCGTGTCGTGGTTGCCAGCCGCTTGCCTGGTGGGACGGGTGGACGCGCTGGGATCCGGCTTCAGCCCGGAACTCCGGGTCGCCGAGGACGTGGATCTGGTCTGGAACTTGGTTGCCGGGGGTTGGCGCGTTCGCTACGAGGCCTCCGTCGCGGCGCGGCATGAGCACCGCAGGGAACTGCTGCCGTGGCTGGTGCGGAAGGCGTTTTACGGCACGGGAGCCCACGAATTGGCCCTCCGGCACGGATCCAACGTGGCTCCGGCGGTTCTCTCGCCGTGGAGTGCCGCTCTGGTTGCGGCGCTTTTGGCGCAGCGGCGCTGGTCGCTGCCCGCTGCAGCAGCACTGACCGCCTTTACGGCGCTTCGCCTGGCCGGCAAACTGCGGCGCAGCCCGCATCCGATTCTTCTCGGCGTTTCGCTCGCGGGGCGGGGCGCCGTCGCCGCGCTGGGGCAGACCTCGGCGCTGCTGCTGCGGCACTGGTGGCCGCTGGCCGCCGCGGGCTGCCTGCTTTCACGCCGCCTCCGGCGGGCGGTGCTGGCGGCAGCGCTGGCTGACACCACCGTCGAATATCTGCGCACCGGAGCGGACCTGGACCTCCTCCGCTTTGCCGCCGCCCGACGCCTCGACGATCTGGCCTACGGTGCGGGAGTGTGGCTGGGCGCGCTCCGGGGCCGGTCACTGCGGGCACTGCTGCCCGAAATCACCGGCCGCCGGAGGCAGTGACCGCCTTAGTGGATGGCCACGCCGTCGGGCAGTTCATTGGTGGGCCGGCGGACCAGGAATGACGCTGCCACGGCCACCAGGGAGATGACTGCGCCCCAGAAGAAGGCGGTGTGCACGCCGGCGGCCGCGGCCGGGACAGCAGCGACGCCGTCGCTCAGTGCCGCCGTGGTGCCCGTGGTCATCAGGGTGATGAAGACCGCGGTGCCGATGGCTCCGGCCAGCTGCTGCACGGTGTTGATGATCGCGCTGCCGTGGGAGTAGAGCGACTTATGCAGTGAGCCCAGCGCCGAAGTGAAGAGCGGGGTGAAAATGAACCCGAGGCCGGTGTTCAGCAGGCAATGAAGGACGATCACGACTACGACGGGGCTGCCTTCGTCCAGCGTCGTCATGCCCCACAGGGCGGCGCTAAGGACCACGGCGCCGGGAATGACCAGCGGACGGGGACCGAACCTGTCGAAGAGCCCGCCGACGATCGGCGAGAGAATCGCCATCACGGCGCCGCCCGGCAGAAGCAGCAGGCCGGTGTTCAGGGTGCTCAGGCCCAGCACGTTCTGGAGGTACAGCGGCAGGACAATCAGGCAGCCGAACAGGGCCATCATGCTGACCACAAACAGGACAATGGCGACGACGAAGGGCTTGCTGGCAAAGGTGCGCAGGTCCATCAGCGCCCGGTCGGTGCGCTGAAGCACCAGCTGCCGGGAGATGAATCCGGCCATCGCCAAGGCACCGACGGTAATCGGAATCCACAGCGGCATCAGTGCCTTGCCCTCGGCGGCTTCGCCGATGCTGCTCAGGCCGAAGATCAGCCCACCGAACGCGAAGGTGGACAGCACGATCGAAAGCACGTCGAACGGCACCCGTTTGGTTTCAGTGAGGTTCTGGACCTTCAGCGCGCCCACCACGAGGGAGAGCAGGGCGATCGGCAGGACCAGCCAGAACATCCAGCGCCAGTCCAGAACGCTGAGGATGATGCCCGAGACCGTGGGGCCGATGGCCGGGGCCACCCCGATGACGATTGAAATTGTGCCCATCATGCGTCCGCGCCGGTGGGCGGGGACGGCGTTCAGGACCGTCGTCATCAGCAGGGGCAGCATGATGGCGGTTCCACCTGCCTGGATGACGCGGCCGGCCAGCAGCGTGCCGAATCCCGGAGCCAGTGCGGCCAGCAGGGTTCCGGTGCTGAACAGGGACATGGCAGTCATGAACAGGCCCCGCATGGAGAAGCGCTGCAGCAGGAAACCGGTGGCGGGAATGACCACGGCCATGGTGAGCATGAAACCGGTGGTCAGCCACTGGGCGGTGCCGGCGGTGATGTTCAGGTCAGCCATGAGCCGCGGCAGGGCCACGCTCATGATGGTTTCGTTCAGGATGACCACGAAGGACGAGACCAGCAGGAGCGCGATCACTGTCTTGGTCCGCGAATCCAGTGCATCGGGGGCGGGAACGCGTCCGGCGCGGCGTGTTTTGCCGGCTGCTGTCCCGGTTGTTTTCGTGGCTGACGCCGCGTGGGACGGGGGCTGCGGCTCCGGCGGCAGCGGTTCCGAGGAGACGGCGGAAGGCGGGTTTTGGCTCAAAAGAGAGAAATCCTGTTCACGGTGGGATGTGGATGGGGCCGGGTCTTGCCCGAGCTGCAATCCTATCCGGACCCCAAAGACGGCGGGCGCATCCCGCCCGGCGGGTGTTCCATCTGCTAGCGCTGCCACGCCGCCCAGAGCCCGGCGTAGGCGCCGCGGTGCGCCAGGAGCTCGGCGTGGCTGCCCTGCTCGAGAATTCTGCCGGCGTCCATCATGATCACGCGGTCGGCGGCGGCGGCCTGGGTGAGGCGGTGTGCGACCACCACTGCTGTCCGTCCCCGCATGACGGCGGTGGCTGCCGCTTCCAGCACTCCGGCCTCGGCGCTGCCCGCTTCCGCCGTGGCCTCATCCAGGATCAGCACCGCCGGATCCGCCAGCCACGCGCGGGCCAGCGCCAGCTGCGCGGCCTGCCCGGGAGTCAGGGCGTGGCCCGACTCGCCGATAACCGTTGCCGTTCCTCTCTCCAGGGCCGCCACCCAGGGTGCTGCGCCCACCAGTTCCAGGGCGCGGTCGACGTCGGCGGCGGTCGCGTCCGGCCGGGCCAGCCGCAGATCGTCGATCAGCGGTCCGGCGAAAACATGGGGTTCCTGCGCCACAAGCACTGTCCGCGGCGTTTCCCGGGCCGTTGTGTCCGGGCCGGTCGGCCCGCTCGGGACTGCCGGGCCGCGCCGGATGGCCCCTTCCGCCGGGGTCAGCACCCCGGCGATCAGGGCTGCCAGCGTGGATTTCCCGGCACCGCTGGGCCCCACCAGGGCGATGTGCTCCCGATCGGCAATGGTCAGCGAGACGTTGTCCAGGACCGTGGTGCTGCCGTACCGGTGCGTGAGGTTCTCCACCGCCACTTCCCCGGCTGCCGTCAGGTCCGCTGTTGCCGTCCCTCCCCCGGAGCCGGCAGGCTGAGGTGCTCCGGCAGGCTTGCGCTTGGCTGTGCCCGGTCCGGCCTCCGCTCCGGCCAGGCCGGCAATGCGCGCCAGGCTGGCCGCTGCGGACTGAATTTCGTCGAAGCTGGAAATGATGATCCCCAGCGGGTTGAACAGCCGGTGGAAGTACAGGGCGGCCGCCGTTACGGCTCCCACGGTGACGATCTCGGCCGAGGAGAGCAGGAAGCCGGTGAGCAGGATCATTCCCAGCCCGGTAAGCTCCGCAATGTTCAGCCACTTGCTCCAGCCCGTGTAGAACCAGAGAGCGCCGCGGGAAATGTCGCGGGCCTTTGCCGAGGCGGTGCTGATCTTTCCTGCGTATGCCTCCTCCGCCCTGTAGGCCTGCAGAGTGGCCACCCCGGCCAGCGAGGCCGTGACCACCTCGGCGCGTTCGGCAAAGGCGACCCGCTCGGCGGCATAGCGGGGTGCCGCGCGCGGCAGGTACCAGCGCAGCGCAAAGTAGTAGACCGGAACGGCGCACAACCCGGCCAGCGCCAGTCTGGGGTCGAGCGCGGCCAGCCCGGCAACAGTGAGCACCACGGTGAGGACGGCGCCGATCCAGGGTGCCAGCAGCGCGGTCACGGCCTGGCTGACGACGGCGACGTCGTCGCCCACCCGGCTCAGCACGTCACCGTGGCCGCTCGCTTCCACGGTTTCCCCGGGCAGTTCCAACGCCCGGGTGAGGGCCGTTTCGCGCATGCCGGCCAGCAGGCGTTGCCCCAGCCGGGACACACAGGCGGCGCTCACGGCGGTCAGTCCCGCCGCGGCCACGCCGGCGGCGACCAGGACGGCCACCAGCCCGATCAGCCGGTCTTCCGCCGCACCCGCAGCGTCCGGGCCCGCCGTCATCGCCTCCAGAACGGTGTTGGTGATCGCCCCGATAAGCCAGGGCGCCGCCAGGCCGCAGCCCGCGGCAGCCAGGCACAGCAGCAGCGCGGCGGCGGCGAGGACAGGCATCGAGCGCAACTGCCCGTCCAGCATCGCCAGCGTCTGCCGCCGTCCGGCGATCGGCAGCGGAACGGCTGCTCCCTGCCCCGTGCGGGCGCCGGGGTCCATGGCACCGGGATGGGTGTCCGGCACGGACTTCAGGTCGGAATTCAGGGCGTCCGGTCCGGCGGTCATCGCAGCACCGCCTTTCGGTAGTCGGAGCTGCCATCCAGCAGTTCAAGGTGGGTGCCGGCGGCAACCACGTGTCCGCCGCGCAGCAGGACGACACGGTCGGTCAGCGCCAGCAGGGCCGGACTGGCGGTTGCCACCACGGTGACCCTTCCGCCGTCCCGGCCGTGGCGCAGGCTTCGAATGCCGCGGGCAATGCTCTGCTCCGTGACGGAATCCACGGCACTGGTGGGATCGCTCAGCACCAGCAGCGGCGGATCGGCGTGAAGCGCCCGGGCCAGTGCCAGGCGCTGCCGCTGGCCCCCGGAGAAGGAAAGCCCCCGCTCGGTGACGCGTGAGTCCAGACCGTCGTCGAGGGCAGCCACCACGTCGTGGGCGTGGGCGGCTGCCAGGGCTGCCGCCATCCGGCGTGTTTCGGCGGCGAAGGTGTCTGACCCGGCGCCTGTCCCCGCGCCCGTCCCCGCGAGGGCCAGGTTCGACGCAACAGTTCCGGCGAAGAGGTCGCAGTGGTGGGGCTCCAGATGGACTCGGGATGTGGGCACCGCGGAGCCGATCAGACCGTAGAGCAGCTCAACGCTCTGCGCATCGGCAACCAGGCCCACCATTTCACCCGGTTTCAGGTGCAGCAGCTCCCGGCCGTCAGCGGTGCGGATGGAGAGATCCGGAACGAGCTGGTCACGGAACGGCTGGTCCGAGCCGCTGGAAGGCTCGGCGTCGGGCTCGGCATGCACTGCGGCGATCCGGTCGGCACCGGCATGTGCGGCGGCCCGCTGCTGCAGGAACATCCCCACGTGGCCGAGCGGTTCGGCAATGAACTGCGCCGCGCCAACCGCAGCGATGAAGCCGCCCAGCGAGATCTCTCCGCGCAGGGCCAGCAGGCCGGCTGCAGCCACGGCCACCGCAAGAACCAGGGTGCTGCCCAGCGCGGTCGCGGCCAGCTGGACGGCCCGGGTATTGCCGGAGCGGATGCCGTCCGCCAGCGCCCGGCGGCTCACGTTCCGGTATCTGGCGGCCGCCTGCTGCTGCGCGCCGAGGCCGTGCAGCGCGCGCAGCCCGCCGAGCAGGTCAGCGGCCAGCGCGGACGTGGCGGCCAGGCTTTCCTGCTGTGCGGCGGTGCGCCGGGACAGCAGCGGAGAGACGAGGTTCAGCCCGACGGTAATTCCCACGGCGACTCCCACCAGCAGCAGCCCCAGCCGGACGTCGATGCTGAGCAGGACGCCGCAGCTGACAGCCAGGGCGGCGGCCGCGCCCCAGAGTCCGGAGACATAGGCAACCGCCTGGGAGGCCACATCGGCGTCGGACGTGGAGATGGACAGCAGTTCGCCCCGGGGCCGGGAAGCTCCCCGCGGCCGGTGCCGGAGGAAGTGCCCGGCCAGCTCGGAACGGAGCGTGTGCGCTTCGTCCTGGGCGGCGCCGTAGGCGTACCGCGCGGCCCAGCGCCAGCACATGGTCAGGGTGAGGAACAACGCGGTCAGCGCCGCCAGGCAGAGCACCAGCACTCCGGGGTTCCGGCTCACGACCGCCAGGTCCACCGTCCAGCCGATTGCCACGGGGACCAGCGCTTCGCAGGTTTGGTGCCCCATGATCAGCAGTGAGGAAAGGACGAGGCGTCGGCGGTTGCGGCGCAGGCCCGCGCGCAGCAGCTGCCGCCCGGAGGTGGCTGCTGCGGCGGCTGCTGACGTGGCTGCGGCGGGAGAAGTTTGGAAGGTCATGACAGTGGCCTGCTCCGGAAACCGGCGGCCTGCCGGGCTCCGGAGCAGCGTAATTCTTTCTGGGAGAGCGTGCTAACGGCCGTCTGTGGCTGCGGGACGACGTCGTCGAGCACCAGGTTCAGGGTTTCGACGGTACCGGCGGTGGCACCGCTCCTGATCGTACCGGCCAAAATCAGCCGGCCCGCTCCGGCCGCAGCGCGGCACGCGTGGCCACCGCGATGGATCCCGTCCCCAGGACCGCCGTTGCGCCAATGAGCAGCAGATAGGCCAGCGGCGGAATGGTCGGCAACGGCTGCCCGGAGACACTGACCGCAATGCCCATCAGCGGCGGCACTGCGAGCGCCGTTCCCAGCACGACGGCGATTCCCGCCACCGCAACCGATTCCAGCCCGGTCATCCGGCGCAGCTGCGCGTCCGAGGCCCCTAAGGTGCGCAGCAGCAGCATCTCGGGCCGGCGCCGGGCCGTTGCCATCACCAGAGTGTTGACCACTGACACGCCCAGATATCCCAGCAGGACCAGCATCGCCAGAATGGAAACCCACGACTCGGCGTTCCGCTCCGCGGCTCCGGCAGCGCCGAGCTCCTCCCGGTCCAGGATTGTCAGGCCAAGATCGCTGACCGCGGCGTTCAGTCCCCCGGGATCCGTTCCCGGCTCAGCGGTGACCAGCAAGTAGTCGTTCAGGCCAGTGGTGATGTGGCTGCGCAGCGTGTCATTGGCCACCGCGACGTCGCCGAACCCCAGTCCCCGCTCGTAGGTGGCGACGACGACGGCGGTCGCCTTGGTTCCGTCGCCGTAGTGGAAGGAAAACTCCCCGCCCGGCGCCGTGCCGGATTCCCGGGCCAGGTCCGCGCTCAGGGCTACGGTTCCCGGATCGGCCAGCCGGTCCAGGGACCCCTCCCGCACATCGAGGTCCAGGGCACCGTGCAGATCCTGCGGCGTCAGGCCCTGAACGGCGTAGGACTGCATGCCGTCCTCCATTCCCAGGAACCGGGTTTCGGCGAGGATGGCGGAACGGGCCACCGGTGAGACGGTTCCCACCCCGGGGACCGCAGCCACCGTTTCGGCGAGCTCGTTGGAGATCCCCGAACCCGGTGCGCTGACCAGGTACCCGGCCACCATTCCGTCGCCGGACTGCCGCTTGGCCTCCGTTTCAATCGTGGCCGGCATAAAGAACTGCACCGATCCGAGCGCAATCGCCAGCGTCAGGGGAACGATCCCTGCGGCGAGTCGGCGCGGGAAAGCGCTGGCAGCGGCCTCCGCCAGGACCAGGGAAGCGGAGGCGTGGCGGCGCATTAGTGGTTGCACCAGTTTCAGCGCGCCGGTCACCAGCCAGGGGCCGAGGACGCCGGCGCCGATCACCAGGAGCAGGATGCCGGAGGCCGCCGCGGCCAATCCTGCGGCGCCCGGAACGGCAACCGGCACCGCTGACGCGAACAAACCCCCGCCCAGCAGGGTCAGGCCGGTGATGACGCGCCCACGGCCCAGAGAGGATTTCTCCGTTACCGCCTCACGCAGCGCTGTTGTGGGTGCCGCGCGGACCGTTCCGCGGGCGGCGACGAGCGAGGCAGCGACCGCTGCGGCGATGCTGATCAGGACAGCGGCGAGCGCCGGAAGCGGACTGAAGGCCAGCTGGAAGTATTCCGGAAGGACGTCGGCCGCAGTGAACCGCTCCCCCAGGAAACCGGCAAGCCAGTAGCCGGGAACCGCACCCAGGACGGCAGCGGCGCCGGAAACCAGCAGGACTTCACGGACCACGATGCCCAGTGTCTGGTTTGCCCCGGCCCCGACGGCCCGCAGCATCGCGAACTCCCGCCGGCGCCCCAGGACGGACAGCGAGAGGGTGCCCGCGGTGACAAAGACCGCGGTCATCAGGGCCACCCCGGCCAACGAGCCGCTGAACAGCAGCAGCGCGGACCGGGCAGCCGATCCGCCGAGGTTCTCCACGTCACCGCGCCGGTCGCCGATGTAGCCCACGACGCCCGTCACCTGCGCCTCGATGGCAGCCGCGAGCTGTTTCGGCTCGACGCCGGGCTCGGTTATCACGCCCACCGTCGCCACCGTCTCGCCGTGCGGCCACAGGGCCGCCGCGCCCGCGGAGCTGAAGAAGACGGCGGGGGACGCCGAGCCGGTATCCCCCGCCTCCGGGGCGGCGATGCCGGACACCGTGTATTCCGTTGGAACGCCGCCGTGGGCAAGGACGAGCCGGCTGCCCGGAACCGCTTCAAAGGAGCCGTCCACCACCACGTCGGTGGCCTGCTGCGGAGGCTTCCCGGAGGACAGCCTGTACGGTGCCAGGGCAGCCGATTCCCAGGCAGCCGCGGAAACCGCCGTACCGTCCGTGGTGGCCAGCGGAAGCTCGATGGTGCCCACCGCCCGTTCCACCCCGGGAACGGCGCGTATGTCAGCGACCGCACCGGAGGGAAGCAGGACGCGTTCGGCGAAGGGGGCGTCCATGTCCTCCACCACCGGCAGCGCCTGCGGGGCGCCCACTACGACGTCGGCGCCCTGCAGCCGCTGCGGGGCCGTGCCGCCGCGAAGCCCGGTTTCGATGAGGACGCCCATGGCCGTGATGAGCCCGGCGCACAGGAACACGGCCACAAAAACCCCGGCGAATCCGCCGCGGTGGTGCCGGATGGATGCTTTGGCAAGAGCAAACATGTCAGCGCTCCCCCAGGTAGGCCATGCGTTCGGTGACGTCGCGGGCGGTGGCACCGCTCATGCTGCCGTCGAGGCGTCCGTCGGCGAGGAAAATGACTGTGTCAGCAGAGCCGGCCGCCACCGGATCATGGGTGACCATGACAACCGTCTGTCCCAGGACCGAGACGGTGTGCCGCAGCAGGTCCAGCACCTGGCGTGCCGTGCCGGAGTCCAAAGCGCCGGTGGGTTCGTCGGCGAAAACAGCGTCCGGGCGGGTAATCAGCGCCCGCGCGATCGCCGCCCTCTGCTGCTGCCCGCCGGAGAGTTCCTGCGGCTTCCGCTCCCCCAGCCCGGCCAGACCCACGGCGTCCATAACGTAGTCGAGCCAGGCGGAGTCGGTGCCGCGCCCGGCCAGCAGCAGCGGCAGCGTGACGTTCCGGACCACTGACAGTTGGGGCAGCAGGTTGTAGGACTGGAACACGAAGCCGACATGATCCCGGCGGAAGCGGGTCAGTGCCTTGCTGCCCAGGCGCGAAATCTCGGTGGTGCCCAGCAGGACACGGCCGCTGTCCGGCGTGTCCAGACCGGCGGCGCACTGCAGCAGCGTGCTTTTGCCGGACCCGGAGGGCCCCATGACCGCGGTGAAGGTTCCGGCCGGAACGGCCAGCGACACCTCCCGCAGGGCCGGCACGCCCGCGGTGCCGGAACGGTAGCTTTTGGACACGCCCTGCAGCTGCAGGGCAGCGGGGCCGGAGAATTCTGCGGCATCGGAAAACATGGGTTCATCCCTTGGTCGGCGGTTCTTATCGGCGGTGGAGGTCTTCAACGGAGGTTGTGATCCGCGGTGCAGGTGCTGCCTTCGACGCTACGGAGGACGAACCCGAGGTCCGATACAGCCAGCACCCCAATCCGGGGTATAGCTGGCTATACCGACAGCCGTTTCGGCGTCGGGCATAATTCAACGGGTGAGCTTCCCGAGCAGAACCAGTCTGGAGACCCGTGCCCGGGATTTGCGGTTCCTGGTGTGCGAGGGCGGGTATTGGCTGGCGTCGCTGGGCATCCTGCTCGCCGGCATCGTGTTGCTTCCGTTCGTCGCCCTGGGCGTGGGCCTGTACGCCGTTCCGAGCCTCCTGGAAATGCTCAACCGGGTGGCCGCCCGGGCGCAGGGACGCGCAGCCGGATTCTCTTCCGCGGTTCTTCCGTTTGACCGGCGCCGCCTCACCGGCCGGCACTCCTTCACTGAGCTGGCCGCCCTGCTCAGCTCTCCGGAGACTCGCCGTGATGTGGCCTGGCTTCTGTTCCACTGCGCGTTTGCCGTGCCGGCCGCCGCCCTCGCTCTCGCGCTGCCCGTTGGTGCGGTGCTGTACGTGGTGGCCGCCCCCTTCTGGCCCCTGTTTCCGCCGGAAGCGCCGCTGGAGCTGACAGTCGCCGTCACAAGTTGGACCGACGCCCTCCTGATGATCCTGCTGGGACTGGGCTACGCCGTCGCCGCCTGGCTGCTGCTGCCCTGGATGGCGCGACGGATCAGCGACGCAACCCTGGGCATTCTGTCCCCCCGGCGGTTCGCGGAGCTGTCCCGGCGCATCTCCGACCTGTCCGCTGCCCGGGCCAATGCCCTCGCCGCCCACGCGGCGGAACTGCGGCGCATCGAGCGGGAACTGCACGACGGCGCGCAGAACCGCCTCGTCGGCGTCGTCATGATGCTCGGGCTGGCACAGCGGGCTGCCGAAACGGATCCGGCGGCGGCAATGCCTTTTCTTGGGCGCGCGCAGGATGCCGCCGCCGAAGCCCTGGCCGGCCTGCGGGCGGCAGTACACGATATTTATCCGCCGGTCCTGGACGAACTGGGGCTGGGCGGGGCCGCCGCTTCGCTGACCAGCCGGTCACCGGTTCCGTGTTCCCTGAATACCAGCGGCCTGCGGCGGGCTCCCGCCGCGGTGGAGGCGGCAGCGTACTTTGTCCTCGCTGAAGCCCTGACCAACGCGGCAAAGCACGCCGACGCGTCACGGATTGACGTGGTTCTGCAAACCGAATCATCGCCGCGGGAGGACATTCTGGTGATCCAAGTGAACGACGACGGCCGAGGCGGCGCGCGGGCAGGTTCGCCTGAGACCGCAGGGTCGGCTGAGGCCGCCGGCCGCTCGGGCACGGGACTGGCCGGGATCGCCCGGCGGGCGGCGGCCTTCGGCGGCAAGCTGGTCCTGGCCAGCCCCGACGGAGGGCCCACTGTTGTGAGGGTAGAACTGCCATGCGCCTTCTGATAGCCGAAGACGACGCCCTTCTGCGGGCGGGCTTGGAACTGCTGCTGCAGGGCGAAGGATTCGAGGTGGTCGGTTCCGCCGACAACGCCGAGGACCTGCTTGCGGCCTTTGAGCCGGGGAGCGCCGACGGTGCGGTGCTGGACGTGCGGATGCCGCCGTCGTACACCAATGAAGGCCTGCGTGCGGCCTTGGAACTCCGCTCCCGGGTGCCCAATTTTCCCGTGCTCGTCCTCTCCGCCTATGTGGAGGACCGCTACGCCGGGCGGTTGCTTGCCTCCGGCGCGCAGGGCGTGGGCTACCTGCTCAAGGAACGTGTGGGCAAGGTCGGCGACTTTGTGGACGGCCTAAAGCGGGTGCTGGACGGCGGAACGGTGATGGACCCGGAGGTCATTGCGCAGCTGTTCAGCCGACGCAGCACCCAGGATCCCATTCGGTCGCTGACCCCGCGGGAATTCGAGGTGCTGGGGCTGGTGGCCGAGGGGCTCGGCAATGCCGCCATTGCGCAGGCAATTTCAGTCTCAGAGACCGCCGTCAGCAAGCATATTGGCAACATCTTCGCGAAGCTGGGACTTTCGCCGCTGGACAACGGGCACCGTCGGGTCCTGGCTGCCCTGGCCTATCTGCGGTCCTAGCCCGCCTGCCGTCCCGGAGCATCACCTGATGAATTCGCCGGGACCAGGTTGCATTTCACCGGGGATGATTTTTCGTGTCTTTTCACGCCTTTTGTTTCCGTCGGCACCGAACCTGCCCGCCGAGCGGCCGACTTCCGCGCCGCCGGGCGTTCTGCCGCCGCAGCACCCGGGCAAGGACGGTAGGCTAAGAGTGCTCCCAGCGCGTTGATATATTGCGATCCGGCCAGATCACGAAAGAAGAGAAGAATTATGCCAGCGCCTCAGCGAACCGATGCCGACAGCATTCGCCAGGATTTAGGATTCCTCACCGTCGCGGAAGTCCTGCAGCTGTGCGCTACCCAGCAGATACTCGACCCGTCATCGACCTTGATTTCACGAAGAGCTCAGCTCGGCGAAGGCAATGTGCTGTATCCCGGAGTGGTTATCCAGGTGGATGACCAGAGTTCCTGCGTTATCGGACACCGGAATGTTTTCCATCCAGGCACCTTTCTCACCGCCGAGCACGGTGGAATGCTCCTCCTGGGCTCCGAAATCACGCTGGGGCCCGGCGGAGTCCAGCTCAAGGCGGGCCGGACCCATGCCGTGGCAGTGGGCGACGGCGCACGGCTGGCCAACGGGCCCGTGGTGACCGGCCGGTCAGTGCTTGGCACCGGCTCACAGATCATGGGTGCCGTCGAAGCGGATTCAGTGGTTCTCGCCGACGGCGGAGACTTCCGCTCAAATCCGGCGGAGAAGCGCGGTGCTGTCCTTAGGGGAACGGGGCTCGCCCGCGGACTGAGGCTGGCTCCCGGCGAACTGGTTCAGGGCTTTGGCAACTTCGCGACAGCCAACGTCGTACGCCAGACCGATTCGCCCGCCTGATCCCTCCGGTCCAGGCCGCTCCGGGCTGCAATTACCAAGAGGCGGCACCCAGGTGAAAATGCGAGCTCCGTTACTAAATAGTTACCTTTGCGTAATCGTCTTGTAGCGTAGTGGTCGTGCCGTTATCTGAAGCGGCTCCCTTGGCTTGTTACCTAGCTCTGCCGCTGGTCAAGGTCCACAGATATAAACACTTCGGCAGAGGCGGGGGAACCATAAACGGGTTCCTTTGAATCCTTGGGGTTAAGTCAGCCGAAGGTTTCTTTAGCTGACCGGGTGACTCCCATCCGCATCCGACAGCTCACCTCGCAGGTATCGGGAGAGGTAACTCATTGTCTTTCAATAACACTCGTGGACGCCACCGTGCCAACAACGCCGGGCTCCTGGCCGCAGTTGCCAACGCCACCAACGGCAAAGCACGCACCATCGGCAGCGCCGCTACCGTCATGGCCGCAGGCTCCACTCTGCTGCTCGGCATGGCCGCTCCGGCCTCGGCCGGCGTCATCGCCAACGACTCAGCCGAGTCCTACAGCGCACCGGCCCCTGTAGCCGCACCCGCCGCTGTAACCGCTCCCGTTGAGGCCCCGGCATCTGCAGGATCCACTCACGTGGTTCAGTCCGGCGATACGCTCAGCAAGATTGCTGCAACGTACGGCGTCAACCTGAACGACATCCTGGCGCAGAACGGCCTTGCGCTGGACTCCATCATCTACCCCGGTGATGTCATCACCTACGCCGGTGGCGCCGCCGCAGCTCCTGTTGCTGCTCCTGTTGCCGCTCCTGTTGTTGCCGCTGCTCCGGCCCCCGCGGCCGAGCCTGCTGCAGCCGACTTCAGCAGCATCAGCACCCAGGCGTCCGCCGTGACTCCTGCTGCCGTAACCGGCACCAACCAGATCATGCTTGCATCCGCTCAGTCCCAGATGGGCGCCATGCAGGACTGCACCGTCCTGGTTGAGGTTGCCCTCCGGGCAGCCGGCCACTCGGTTGGCGACCTGTCCCCGGCGCAGCTTGCTGCCTACGGAACCCCGGTCACTGACCCGCAGCCCGGCGACATCGCCTTCTACGCCGACGGCGGCATGGGCTTTGCCCACATTGCCATCTACACCGGCAACGGACAGGCCATCCACAGCGGATGGAACGGCAACCAGACCGTTGAGCAGAGCGCTAACGTCGGCTCCGGCGCCGTCTACTACCGCGTAGCGTAATTTCGCAGTAGCAATCCCGCCGGAGGGCGGGAAGTGAACGGCTCGTCCTCCGGCAGCTCCACCAAAAACACCCGGCCCTTTGGCCGGGTGTTTTTGCGTGTCCGGGTGTTCTGTCCAGACGTTCTGTCCGGACGTTCCGTCCGGACGTTCCGTTTCCGGTGTCCCGTGTCGGACTGCCTTAGGTGGTCGGGGCGTCCTGCTCAGTGTTGTCCTGAGTTTCAGCGTCGTCCTGAGTTTTCGGCTCCTTGCCGGAAGCATCATCGCCGGCGGGGCCGTCGCCGTCGTCAGCAGGACCGTCGCCATCGCCTCGGATTTTGTCTCCGTCTTCGGCAGGACCGTTCCCAGGCTCGTCTCCGTCGCCCGGAATCCCGTCGTCGCCTCTGTGGTGATGCTTATGGGGGCGCCCGTCCCCATCGGTATCGGCTTCGGTTTCGGCTTCGCCGTCGGCCTCTGCGTTGGCGTCTGCGTCTGCGTCCTCGTCGTCGAGTCGCGGACGGCTCTCGGACCGGGTGTCCTGGTCCTCAGCGCTTCGGTCCTCGGCGTCCTGGTCCTCGGCGCCCTGTTTGTCCGTGTCCTGCTCCCGCTGGACTTCCTGCTCGGTAACCGAGGCCTGTTCCTGGTCCCCTGAGGTATCCGCGGTGGCCACGCCGGCAAAAAAGGAGCCGACCAGCAGCGCCAGACCGCCGACGACGCCGAGTATCCACCCAAGTGGCCCTCTGGCCTTGTCCCGGAGAACCGTGGTCTTGTCCCGGAAAACCATCGTAATCTTCACCTCCGAAAGTGGTTTGCTGACGCTTCCATTCTCGGATCAGATTCTTCGAGGATTCTTAGTTCCGCTCCCGCAGTCCGCGCAGCCTCCCCCACCTGGTCCGCCGCCCGCGGATGCTGTTATCGAGCGGCAGCCGGACTTCCACGACGCCGCCGGAATCTGCTTCGTTACCGGCACGTTCACCGGCGCCGGCCGGCAAAGCACGGACGCTGCCGCCGTATCGGGCGGAAATCTCCGCAACCAGTGCCAGCCCGAGCCCATAGTGCCGCGGCTGCGCTGAGGAGCCGTCCCCGCCCTTTGAGCCTTCGGAATCATCGCCGGCTCCCTGCCGGTCCCGGCTCCGCGCCGATGCAAACCGCTCAAAGGCATGCCGGCTGAAGCCGGGCGGAAAACCGGGGCCGTCGTCGGACACCCGAATCACAGCCTCCCCGCTGTCGCTCCGAACCGAAAACCGCACGACTGATCGGCCGTAGTCCAAAGCGTTGGCCCCCAGCGCCGTAAAGACTCGCTGCAGGGCGAACTGCCCGCCAAGGACTGTCACTTCCGGGGCCGGCGCATCGAACTCCAGCGTCAGGTTCCGCCTCCGCGCCTCCGGCTCCAGGGAGCCGACGGCGGACCGGGCCAGTGCAACCAGGTTGACGGGTTCCGCCGGACCGGACTGCCGCGGATCTGCCGCCATCAGCAGGTCTTCGAGGATGCCTGTCAGCACCTTGGTGTCGGCGACGACGTCGTCCGCTGCCTGCAGAGCCTCCGGGGCAGGCGCCGAGCCGGCCGGGTCAGCCGCCAGCCGCCGCCGAAGCAACTGTGTCCGTGTGCTCAGCAGCGTCAGCGGTGTGCGCAGTTCATGGCTGGCATCAGCGACAAACCGGCGCTGCAGGGCCAGTGCCTCGGCCATTGGACGCATCGCCGCTCGCGCAGCCAGCGCTGAGACGGCTCCGGCCGCAAGGCCCGCCGCCGCGACGGAAACCGCCAGTGCCAGGGCCAGGCGGCGCAGCTGTTCGGTGGCATCATGTGTGTCAACGGCAGCCTGGACAACGTCTCCGCGGCGCTCGACCGTCAGGACCTCATAGGTGCGGCTCCCTGCCGCAACCGTGTCCCTGCGATCCAGGCCGGTAGCGGCCACTTGGGCCAGCGACTGCGTGTCCGGAAGCCCGGAGGGCATGTTGCGGGACACGGCCAGCCGACCGTCGTCGTACACGGCGAGGAACACGTCCAGCGGCGCCTCCCGGGGCGAATCAAACTCCACCGCTGATGCCAGGGTCTGCTCCGCCGCCTCGCGCGTCTGGGTGGCCACCAATCCGTAGACCAGGGTGCCGGCCAGGCCCAGCAGCACCACGACCAGCGCAGTGAACTGCACGGCGAGACGCAGGGACGCCCGGCTTAATTCACTTTGCTCCCGGCTGGCCCGGCTGGTCTGGCCGGCCCGACTGACCCGACCGGCCCGGTCGCCTTTCACGGCCACCTCATGTCCGCGTCATCTCCGCTTCATGTCCGGGCACCGAGCCGGTAACCGATGCCGCGCACGGTCAGCACGATTCCCTTGCCCAACTTGCGCCGAAGATAATGCACATACGTATCCACGACGCCGTCGTCATCCGCGTCCGGAAAGACAGCATCCAGGAGGTCAACGCGGGGAAAGACCTGTCCCGGGCGCCGGGCCAGGTGCTCCAGCAGTGCACCCTCCCGGTCCGAAAGCACCACCACCTCGCCCGTGTCGGTCGTGACGGTGCGGCCGGTGGTGTCCAGGACTCCCCCAGGCACCGGCAGGACGGGGGTCAGCGCCGCGCTCCTGCGCCGCAGCGCGCGCAGGCGCGCCAGCAGCTCATCGACGTCAAAGGGTTTGGCGAGATAGTCTTCGGCGCCCCGGTCCAGCCCTTCCACCCGGTCGGCGGGATTTCCCAGCGCCGAAAGCACCAGTGCCGGTGTGAGCACGCCGCGGCTGCGCAGCCGGGTCAGGACGTCCAGGCCTTCAACGCCGGGCAATCCTCGGTCCAGCAGCAGGACATCGAAGGAATGTGTCAGACCCTCGTGGAGGGCGCGCTGCCCGTCAAAGGCCAGGGTCACCTGGTAGCCCTCCGACTTCAGGAGCTCCGCCAGCATGCCTGCCAGGCTGCGGTCATCTTCCACGACTAGGATCCGGGGAGGCTCCGTCATCCCGGAAGTCTAGCCGCGGTCCCATCGAAACACCCGGCTGCGGAACCCGGTTCGGCCCGCTGCGGGCCAAATCAACGATCGGGCATCCGGGAACCGGGTTGCTCGAGAGACTTGGTTGCTCGAGAGACATGGTTGCTCAGCTAACGGGTTGCCGCCAGCCGCATTCGGGTCATCCACTTCGCACCGTTCCCGGTGGTCAGCGCGATCACGACGACGGCAACCAGTGCTCCGATGGTGGTTTCCACCGCCCGGTCAACGGTCAGGTCCCACGCCGGCTGCGTGGAGACGAATCCCGTCATCAGCAGGGCCACCGGAGTCAGGAACACCATGGCAAGGCCGTAGTGCCGGATCACGTAGATCTCACCGCCGAGCTGCAGGAGTGCCAGGAGAATCGCCAACTGCACGGGCGACCAGTCCGGCTGCAGCAGCAGGGCCGACAGCAACACCCCGGCATAGGTCCCGAGGATGAAGTGTCCGGCCCGGGCCGGGGCATCGGCCGCATCCGCTGCGGCAATCGGCGCACAGGCGGCGAGCATCGCCCAGTAGCTGTGCCCGGGACCGAGGACCAGGGCCAAGGAACCCGCCGCAGCTACCGCGGCCACATACCGTCCCGAGTGCACCAAGATGCCGGCCCAATCCGGGGCCGGGGCTGATTGCCGCTCAAGCCGGGGCAGGTGCGTCCGGGGCGTGTGCGTCCGGGCATGAAGCCGGCCGGCGACACCGAGCAGCACCGCGGTCAGGGCACTGCCGGCCACGGCCAGCGCCGCTTCCCCGATCGAGCCGGCAAACGGTGCTGCGGCGGTTGCAGTGAACGCGAAGATATAGGTAAACGGGCCCGCGGGACGCACCCGAAGTCGGTCGGCCGCAACGGATATTCCGCCGGCCACCAGTGTGGCGGCGGCAACCATTTCCCAGTCGCTGCGTCCCGCGATCGACATGGACACGCCCGCCACGACGGTCAGGCACATCAGCACGCCGGACTGCGCCTGGTGCCGCAGCCGGCGCCAGTGCGGTTCGGTGCGGCCGAACACGCCGGTCAGTGAGCCGAAGATGGCGCACAGGGTCAGGTCGGTCCGGCCCAGCAGGATGAGCACCAGCAGCGGAATAAACAGGCCCACGGCAACCCGGACGGCGGGAATCCGGTGGCCCCGGCCGGAGGGAACAGAAAAGAAACTATGGAGAAAGTGCCGCACCGGTTACATCCGCGCCTTGGTCTTGGCCGTAGCCTTCGCCGACCACGGATCCTCGGGCCACGGATGCTTGGGATATTTGCCCCGCATCTGGGCCCGGACCTGCACATAGGGGCCGGACCAGAAGGAGGCCAGATCATCGGTCACGGCGAGCGGCGCCCGCGCCGGGGAGAGCAGGTGAAACAGCACCGGCACCCGTCCCTGGACCAGCCGCGGGGTATCCGCCCAGCCAAAGCACTCCTGCAGCTTGACCGCAACCACCGGCCGGCCGCCGTCGTCGTCCGCGGCCGGATAGCTGATCCGCACATGGGAGCCGCTGGGCACCTGCAGGCGTTCCGGTGCCAGCTCTCCCAGTCGCGACGCTTCCGGCCAGGGAAGCAGCCGGCGCAGCGGGTCGGTCAGGTCGATGGCGTTTACGGATGCCCCGGCGGCCAGCGCCTGCAGCTCCGGAGCCAGCCAGGCATCGAGCCGGGCCAGCAAGGCCGGCTCCGAAACATCCGGCCAGGGCGCGCCCAGCTCGCGGTGCAGCAGGGCCAACCGGCGCCGCAGCGCGTCAGCGGCCGGCGAGAATCCGATGACCCCCAGCCCCTCCCGGGCCAGCGCGCGGGCCACTGCGGCCCGGCCCTCGGCGGCTGACGGGCGGACCGGTGTGGAGGACAGCACGATCGCGCCCAGCCGGCGCTCACGCCTGGCCTTTACGCGGCCGGCGGTGAACTTCGCCTCCACAGTGTCGGTCAGCAGATGCCGGGCCGCGGCTTCCGCACTGTCCTGGCTCAGCGGGGCGGCCGATCGAATCACGGCTCCGGTGCCGGAAGCATCGCGGCCCTGGGCCCGGGAGACTTCGGCAACGGCGAGCCACTCGTGTCCGCTCAGTGCGCTGCCGGCCGGCAATCCGGCACGGGTTCCGCTCGAAAGCAGGTATCGCTCCCCTGTTCCGGCATCGCCCGGGACCCGCCGGGCGATGCGGTCCGGAAAAGCCAGCCCGACCACAAAACCGAGGACGTCAGCGTCTGGCACGGTTGCCGCAGCCGGCTTTGAGGCGCCGGTATCCGCACGCCGGGCCAGCGACTGCAGCCTTCGCACGTCCTCGGACCAGCGCCGCTCCCCCGGATCCCGGCCGGCGCGCAGGCCGGACAGCAGACGCGGAAGATCGGCACCGGAGGCACGGAGATCTCCCGACACCAGGGCCACGGCTTCGGCGGCGGAACGGGCGCCGACGACGGCGGTTCCGTCCAGCAGGGCGCGCGCCAGCCGGGGATCTGCTGGAATGCCGGCCAGTGTCTTGCCGAGGGCGGTGACGGTGCCGGAGGCGTCGATGGCACCGAGGTCGCGCAGGACTGCCAATGCGTCCTGCAGGGCGGCCGACGGCGGGGCATCGGGCAGCGCCAGCCCTTCGCCGCCGGGTGCTCCCCAGCACGCCAGAACCAGTGCGGCGGCGGTCAGGTCCGCGACGGCTATCTCGGGGGTCTGGTGCGCCGGTGCGGCGCCAAAGGTGCGTTCGTCATAGCAGCGGATAACCCGGCCTGGTCCCTGGCGGGCGGCTCGTCCGGCCCGCTGCACCGCCGAAGCCCGTGAGCAGGACACCGTGACCAGTCCCGACATGCCGCGGACTGCATCCCGTCGGGGTTCCCGGGCGAGACCGGAATCGATCACCAGGCGCACGCCCGGAACGGTCAGCGACGACTCGGCGAGGCTGGTGGAGACGATGATCCGAGGTGCGCCGCCGGGGCTACGGCCCGACACTGCCCGGTCCTGCTCCCGCGGATCGACCTGCCCGTGCAGTTCCAGCACCTCGGTTCCGGCTGCGGTTCCAGCTGCGGTTCCGGCTGCGACGCGGCTGCGGATCCGGGACGCCACGAAAGACACTTCCCAGGCACCCGGGACGAAGACCAGGGCATCAGCCTGCGGATTGGCGGCCAGCATTTCCGCATGTCCGTCGGCGGCCGTATCGGCGACATGAGCCAGGAAGGTGCGGGTCACCCCGTGTTCGTCAATGCGCAGCGAAGAACCCGGCGTCCAGCGCACCTCCAGCGGATGCAGCGCCGAGGGGCAGCCGACGACGGGTGCCGGGCCGCCGTCGTCGTCGTTGTTGCCGATCAGCGAGGCAAAGCGGGGAGCGTCCAGTGTTGCGGACATGGCCACCAGGGTGAGGTCCTCCCGCAGCTGGCGGACTTCGTTGAGCATGCCCAGGAGCAGGTCGGTTTCCAGCCCGCGTTCGTGGACCTCATCAAGCACGACGGCGGCGGTGCCCTCCAGTCCCGGATCGGCCAGCAGGCGGCGCAGCAGGATTCCCGGCGTGACAAACTCGATCACCGTGTCCGGGCCCGTGTGGCTCTCACCCCGGACGGTGTAGCCGATCCTGCCGCCCACCGCGCTTCTGTCCAACGAAGCCAGGCGGCGGGCCGCGGACCGGGCCGCAACCCGGCGCGGCTGGGTCACCACGATGCGCGGAATCGCGCCGGAGGAAGCAGTACGCCTGGTCAGCAGATTAGCCAGCAGCGGCGGAACCAGGGTCGTCTTTCCGGTGCCCGGCGGTGCCTGGACCACCGCGGTTCCGGCGGGTCCCGCCTGCAACGTCGAAGCCCTGCCGGTTGCTGAATCCAGTGCGGCTTCCGCCGGGGTCAGTGCGGCCGCGAGATCCTGCAGCGACTCTGCGAAGACCAGCCCCGCACCAATGACCTGCAGGTCGAAAGGCAAGGGGTGTTGGGCAGGATCCATGGGGGCAATCGGCGTTGTCACTACTCCATTGTCCCGCGTGATCCCGGCTGTCTCGTCCAGCCCGGTGCCGGCAGGGAATCATTGGAGCCCTGCCACACGGACGGCTTCAAGGGAAGCCGTCCGATCGGGCGGCTGCCAGAACCCGGTATTCATACGTTTCCTTGATTTCAGTACTGAGCATCTGGTCCGCACTCAGTGCTGAGCATGTGGTCCGCGCACGGCTGGAGGTGGCGGAGCCATGGATTGATAGACATGTCCGGTGGGGGTCGTGGTCATCACGCGGTGCCGGCCGGGCGAACCCGCGGGATTTCCGACGCCTGAACCGCCAGGCGGTGGATCGGTGGGCGGCGAGTCGGCTGCTTGTGCGCTCCAGCCTGGTGCTTCCTTGGCTTGGTTGCAGGCCTCGCAGAGTCCCTGAATGTTCTCGGCACTGGTTGGTCCGCCCTCGCGGACGGGGGTGATGTGGTCGTAGTGCCGGATCGGTGCTCCGCACCACGGGGTCCGGCAGATCTGGTCGCGGGCTGCGATCAGCCGGGCCAGGCCGCCGGGGACGAGGCGTGCCCGGGAATCCATCGCGGTCAGCTGCCCGGAGTTCGGTGCGACGTAGAGCCGGCGGAGCCAGACTTCGGTGCGCGGATCCGGCCGCCGCGCCACCGTACCCCAGCCGGCTGTTGCGCTGCCCCGGTCGCGGGCGGGACCACGGGCGGGGCCTCGGGCCGGGTTACGGGTGGGACCACGGGCCGGAATAGGTGCGGGACCACGGGCCGGATTACGGGCGGGGCCTCGGGCCTGGTCCCTGTTCCCGGGAGCCGGGTTGTCCGGGCTGTCCGGGCTGTCCGGGCTGTCCGGGCTGGCATCGTCCGGAACCGGGTCGGGACCGCGGATCAGGTCCCGGGCCCACTGCGCGGGAACGATTCCGTATCCGGCCAGCACGGCCGGTTCGGCTCCGTCGGGCACGAAGGATTCCACCGGTTGGCCAGCTGCTATCCCGCCAAAGCTCGCCGTCCCGGGGTCTTTGGTCTCCGCAGATGTCCTGACAGCGCCCAGCTCCGCACCCGTGTCCGCACCCGTGTCCGTATTCGTGTCCGTCCCCGTGTCCGTGTCCGTATTCGTGTCCGTCCCCGTGTCCGTGTCCGTATTCGTGCCCGTGCCTGTGTTTGTGTCTGTGTCTGTGTCTGTGTTTGTGTCTGGGGGCAGGATGCCGTGCAGCAGGGTCCGGTCCGTCATGATCAGCTGCACCTCGACCCGCACGTCCTCGGCCCTGGCCTGGCCGGTGGTGCGTTCCACGAGGGTGTCGGCCATGATCTGGCCCTTCGTCCGCGGGTCCCCGGCAGCCCGCAGCCGGTCCGCGTCCCGGGTCAACGCCGCGAACACGCCCACGCCCTGGGCAACCGGCAGCAACGCGGTCAGATACGTCATGGTGTCCGGGGCCGGACGGCAGGACACATACCGTTCGGAAACGGCATGCGCGGCACGGTTGACCACGGCATGCGGGTCCAGGCCGTAGGACAGGGACTTGATCCGGGCGATCAGCTTCCGGTCTCCGAGCTGTTCCAGTTCCGCGGGGTTCCCGGCGATCTGTTCATCGACTTTCTGCCGGTCGGCCAGGGTCAGGCAGGCGGTCTCGCGGACCAGGAGCGTGGCCCGCCACTCGTTGATCACCCCGGTGGAGAGGGCGTGCAGGGTGTGCGGCATTTCGGTGGTCAGGATCCTTGCCAGGCCCAGCAGTTTGGCACCGTTATGCGGAGAGTCCCGGCGCGCCAGGGCCAGTTGCGCTGCCACACCCCGACCCAGCTGCTCGGCCTTCAGACCGGCCCGGGCCTGGGCGCGGCGGGTGGAAGCGTCAAAGGCCGCCGCGGCCTTGGCCTGGGCGGCGGCGATGACGCACTTCAATTCCTCCAACGCCCGGATCTCGTTGATCAGGCAGACCCGCTCCGCAGCCTCCAGATCCTCCACAATCGTGGAAGGGCGGGAGCCAATCCCGGCAGCCTCGGCAATCCCGGCTGCGGGGACAATCCCGGTAGTCCCGGCAGCGGGGGCAGCCCCGGCTGCGGGGGCACCGGAACCAGCCCCGGACACCGGCAACGGCGCAGGGCTCACCGCGTTGGACAACGCGTTGGAAGCGTCGGGGCCGGGAGCTCGGCTGTCGTCTTTGGCAGCTCTGGAGTAGTACATGTCTTCTATTTTAGTGGCGCAAGGCACATTCTCAGAGGTTTGGCATTACTGGAGTTGTCCACCTAATTACCCTATTTCTGAGTCGGCGCTCTAAGCTCCTGGGCTGTCGGCCGCTGCCCTACGCGCCGCCTCTCCCACGGCGTCCAACTTCACCCGCTGCCCCTGACAGAAGTGGGGTGGGCCACCATGTAGCTTGAGGTTGATTGGCTGCGAGCGCCCGCCTTGTTCGTGCAAGCCCCGCGGCTCCGTGAACAGCCGTTGCTTCCGCCGTCATTGCATCCTGCCGCCGATGGGCCGAGAATCGTGTTTCTGCCAGCATCGTTCCTTAGCAATTCCTGAGCCAGCACCAGCGTCAGACAAGCAGCAGAGTCAGAGCCAGAGCCAGAGCCAGCACCAGCGTCAGCAACACGACAGAGGTGGAACGCCAGTGAACCAACCAAACCAGGACCAGCGCACCGCCGCTGCACGGTTGCAACTCTTACGCGGGGGAACCACCGCAGCAGAAGCCCTGGCGTTCTTCGATTCCCTCCCTCCGCTTCACCTCGACGAAGCAGCCGGTTCCTGGCGCGGATCCGAGGTACCGACAGGACATCCATTGAACGGCGTCCTGGGCAGCTTGGGCTGGCATGGAAAGCGGTTCGACGGCGTCGAAGCCGCCCATCCCCTGGTTTTCGAAACACGAAGTGGCCGGCTCTTCGAGGTGAATCCGGGACTGGTTCCCTTGAAGCTGGCCCTGCACCTTGCCCCGCTGTTGCGCCGCCGGGCGGTCGGCAGGCTCATCCGCCCGGTGCTGCAGCTGGCCCGGACTACTCGGCCGCGGGCACGGCTTCGCATGATGGAGTACCGCGGTGTCGGTTCCGCCACCATGATTTACGACGCTCTGCCGATCAACGACGCCTTCCGGAGGGTCGATTCGACCACATTGCTCGGTGCCATGGATCTCCGCGGACCCGGCTCACCGTTCATCTTCTCCCTCCACAGGATCCCGTGAGCACTTCCCCCTCCACAGAGCCCCCGCTTGTTGCACGACTCCGGGCGGCCGGCTGCGTGTTTGCCGAAGAGGAAGCGGCACTCCTCATCACCGAGGCGGCGAGCGCTGAAACCCTGGAACAGATGGTCCGGCGCCGCATCAGCGGGCTGCCGCTGGAACAAGTCCTCGGGTGGTCAGAGTTCTTCGGGCTGCGGGTCCCTGTGGCTCCAGGGGTGTTCGTTCCGCGGCGCCGGACAGAACTGCTCGCGGAGCGCGCCGTCGACGTCATCTCGAGCAGGGACCGTCCGGCGGTGGTGGAGCTCTGCTGCGGCTCCGGCGCCATCAGCCTGGCCATGGCAGCACACACGACCACGTCCCCCGAGCTGCATGCCGTCGACATCCAGCCGGCGTCGGTGCAACGAGCCAGCGTCACGCTCACCGGACTGGCAACCGTCTACGCGGGTGACCTGTTCTCTCCCCTGCCCCCTGCACTGCGAGGCCGGATCGACGCCGTCGTCGCCAATGCTCCGTACATTCCCACCGCGCAGCTGGGCACCATGCCGCGGGAGGCCCGCGATCATGAGCCGGCGATAACGCTCGACGGCGGCAGCGACGGCTTGGACCTGCTCCGCCGGATCATAGCCGCGGCACCCGATTGGCTGAGCCCGGACGGCTGTGTGCTGCTGGAGTGCAGCGAGCATCAGTCGGAGGCAGTGGCCGGGATCATGGCGTCCGCGGACTTCCGCCCCGAAATTGTCCGCCGGGAGGAGACTGATGCCACAGTCGCCATCGGCCGTCGGGGGTCTGGTACTGCGGAGGCACCAAGATAGGGAAGACTGGAGGTTCGCAATCTCCAAAGGTGGAACCACTTGATCAATCTTCAGCAGGACAACGACGGCTTCATCCACATGGAACGCCACTTCCCCCAGTCGGCGTCCGTCACCATCACCTTCGCCGACGGAACCACCGAGGAAATCTCCGGTGCAACGATCAACAAGGCGTACGACGCCGCCCTGGCGGACTTCCGCCTCAAGAACAACCTGGATGCCAAGGGATTCACCCGCATCGCGAAGAAGCGGGTCCTGGACAACAACAAGATCAACTTCGTTCCCGTGCACCCCGGCATGGGCCAGTAGGTTCGACCGCCGGACTGTAACTGGCTCACTGCCGCCGCGGCTGCAGTGAGCTTTTTGCTGCCACCCGCCGTTCTGCCGCCAGATGCCCGGTGATCAGCCGCAGCAGCTCGGGCAGCACGGCCGGATGGAGATAGTGGCCCATTCCGGGAATCGTCACACGGCGTGAGCCGGAAATTGCAGCAGCAGTGGCCACTCCCCCGCTGGGGTGCACGATGGGATCCCGGTCTCCGTGGATTACCAGGGTGGGCGCGGTGATCAGGGCCAGATCGCGCGTGCGGTCCTGCGAGGCGTTGATGGCGCCGAGCTGCCGCGACCGCGCAGATCCGCCGTCCGGGAATGCACCCCGGTCCCAGGCCAGACCCGCCATTTCGGCCTCGGCCGCCGGGTCGGCCGGATGGGTCCGCCCGGCCAGATGCCGCATCATGCTTACCCGGGCACGGATGAACTGGTCGCGGGTCCCCGGTGGCCGGGCCGCGAAGCGCCGCTTGGTGGACAGCGCTGCCGCACCGGTTTTGCGGGCTCCGGTGGTGGAAATAACGGAGGTCAGGGTCAGGGTCCGGTCCGGATGGTGGGCGGCCACAGCCTGGGCAATCATTCCTCCCAACGACATTCCCACGAGATGGGCGCGCGGCAGACCCAGGCAGTCAAGCAGCCCGACGACGTCGTCGGCCATGTCTTCCACGCGGTAGGCGCCGGCCACCGGACGCGCCAACACCTGGTCCAGCAGGGTTGGAGCGGGTGTGCGCATCCGGCTGGAGCGGCCGCCGTCGCGGTTGTCCGGCCGGATCACGCGGTAGCCGGCAGCGGCCAGGCCGTCAACGAACGCGGCCGGCCACGAGGTCAGGTCCAAGCCCAGGCCGGCGATGAGGACCACCGGTTCGCCGTCGTCGGGCCCGTTGACCCGGTAACACAGCCGCACGCCGGTTCCGAGAGTGGCGAACTGGTCGGCTTCGGCTTTCCTCGCTGCAGGTTCCTCCCGCGGATCAAAGCCCTCCGGCCCGGTGAAACGCAGATGCTTGTCGACCAGCGCACCGTGCTGCAGATCCCTGCGGTCGGCCAGGAAGTTCATGCTCATCAGCCACGGCGCCTCGGTCCCCTGCCGGGGCAGGGTGCCCAGACTGCGTTGGACGTAGCTGGCGCCGAAGTCCAGCAGCGGCCGCGTCTGAAGGCCGGCGGGCGCCTCCGGAACCGCGGCGGTGTAACCGTGCCGGTCCATATGGGTCAGCAGCCGCACGAACCATTGGGCCAGCAGCCCCACCTTGAGCGTCCAGGAAGCATTGGTGTAGCCGATGGCGAAGGCCATGTTGGGCACCCCGCTGAGCATGATTCCGCGGTACGCCACCGTCGCCGCAAGGTCCACCGGCACACCGTCGATGCGCAGTTCCATGCCGCCCAGGATCTGGATGGTGAACCCGGTGGCGGTCACGACGACGTCGGCCTCCACTTCCTGCCCCGACGCCAGTTCGATCCCGTGCCCGGTGAACCGTGCAACCTGGCCGGTGACCATTTCTGTCCGACCGCCGCGCAGGGCCGCGAAGAAATCGCCGTCCGGCACCGCGCACAGCCGCTGGTCCCACGGACCGTACGGCGGGTTCAAATGCGCGTCCACATCAAACCCCGGCGGAACCACCCTGCCCTGGATTGCTCGGATGACCCTCCGGGAGGCGCGCGGCCAGCGCTGGCAGAAGGACCAGATGGCCCGCTGCCGGCGGGCGCTGACCTCGGCCATGATCCGCCCGGTGCGGTCCGGGCCGACGACGCCGCGCAGTCGGCGCGCAAGGGGATCCTCCGCCGGGACCGGGACGATATAGGAGGGAGTGCGCTGAACCATCGTTACCTGTGCCCCGCGGGCGGCAAGTGCCGGCACCAGGGTGACGGCGGTGGCGCCGCTGCCGATTACCGCTATGCGTTTTCCGGCCACGTCCAGGTCTTCGGGCCAGTGCTGCGGGTGCACAATCGGACCCGAAAAGAACTCCGCTCCGGGGAGATCCGGAGTGTAGCCCCGGTCGTAGCGGTAATAGCCGGCGGCATTGAAAATCCAGCCCGCGGTGAAGTTGCTGAACTCCCCGGTTCCCACCGGTTCCTGGTCAGTGCCGTCCGGGTGCGTCCCCGGCACCCTGGTGTGTTCCACGCGCACCTTCCAGTGCGCGTCCCGGCCGGACCAGTCCGCCGAGACGACCCGGTGGTGGTAGCGGATCAGCGCGTCAACGCCGTACTCCGCAGCGGTTTCCTCAAGGTAGCGAAGGATGCTCGGGCCATCGGCAATGGCCTTCTCCTCCCGCCACGGCCGAAAATCATAACCGAAGGTGTAGAGGTCGGAGTCGGAGCGGATTCCCGGATAGCGGAAGAGGTCCCAGGTGCCGCCGGAGCGGCCGCGCGACTCGAAAAGCGCAATGGAACGGCCGGGATGGTCGGTGCGCAGGCGGCAAGCGGCACCAATCCCGCTCAGTCCCGCACCGACAATCAGCACGTCCAGGTGCTCCACGGTCTGCTTGGATTCCATGACTCCCCGTTCCGACCAGCCCGTTCCGACCCGTCTGTGGTTCACCGGCACGCCTTCATGCCCGCTGAAACCGACACTATCGGACCCTTCGGACATTGTTGCCTGCCGACAGGTTCGAACCGCTGACCCGCACCGTTGTCCGGCGTAGCCGAGCCGGACCAGTGTCGCTGCCGGAGCCGGAGCCGCTAGTCCTGGGTGCCGAACGCGGCGTCGAAGGAGGCCGACGGCGGCGGGTAGTCATAGGCGCGCAGTTTCGCCAGCGCTTCGGGTGCGCCGTGCAAACGGTCCATCGACGCGTCTTCCCATTCCACGGAGATCGGACCGTCGTAGCCGATGGCGGCCAGGGCACGGAAGCTGGCCTCCCACGGGACGCTCCCCCGTCCGGCCGAGACGAAGTCCCAGCCGCGCCGCGGATCGCCCCACGGCAGGTGGGACCCGAGCACTGTCCGTTGTCCGCTGAGGTTCAGCAAGGTGTCCTTGCAGTCCACATGGTAGATCCTGTCCTTGAAGTCCCGAATGAAGCCCACTGGATCAATGCCCTGCCACATGAAATGGCTCGGATCCCAGTTCAGCCCGAAGGCCGGCCGGTGGTCCACTGCCTCCAAGGCCCGGACCGTGGTCCAGTAGTCGTAGGCGATCTCCGAGGGATGGACCTCGTGCGCGAATCGGACACCGCACTCATCGAACACGTCAAGGATGGGGTTCCAGCGGTCCGCGAAGTCCTGGTAACCGGCATCGATCACGCTTTGCGGGACCGGCGGGAACATGGCCACGAACTGCCAAATGGAGGAGCCGGTGAAGCCGACAACAGTGTCCGCGCCCAGTGCACGCGCCAGCCGAGCAGTGTTCTTCAGTTCCTCCGCCGCACGCTGCCGCACGCCTTCCGGGTCTCCATCGCCCCAGACCCGCGATCCGACGATCGCCTGGTGGCGGAAGTCGATGGGATCGTCGCAGACGGCCTGCCCCTTGAGGTGGTTGGAAATGGTCCAGACCTTGAGGTTGTACTTCTCAAGCAGCTCCAGCTTTTCGGCAACGTAGTCCTCGTCGTCCCAGCGCCAGGCGTCGAGGTGGTCGCCGGCAACGGTGATCTCAAGCCCGTCGTAGCCCCAGGATGAGGCCAGCCTGGCCACTTCCTCGAGCGGAAGGTCCGCCCACTGTCCGGTAAACAGAGTAAAATTGCGTGTCATGGAATTTCTCCTCGGGTATTGGACCGGACGTCGGTGTTCGGCCCTGGTCAGATTTCGGTCGTCTTGGTCCAGATGCTCTCGGCTGCCGCACTGCGTTCGACTCCGCTGAGGACCTGTTGCACCTGCAGTCCGTCGGCGAACGAGGGCTCCGGCTGGCGCCCCGCTGCTATGGCTTCCACGAAGTCTTTGACCTGATGCGTGAAGCCATGCTCGTAGCCGAGCATGTGTCCGGTGGGCCACCACGCGGACATATACGGGTGTTCGGGCTCGGTGACCATGATGTCGGTGAACCCCTGGCGCGTCGCGGGAGCTGTTGCGTCATAGAAACCCAGCGAGTTCATCTTTTCCAGATCGAAGCTGATGGCGCCGCGCGAGCCGGCGACTTCAATCCGGAGTGCGTTCTTGCGCCCGGTGGACATCCGGGTCGCTTCGAAGGAGCCCACGGCACCGCCGTCGAACCGGCCGTGAAAGAGCGCCAGGTCATCCACCGTGACGGCGCCCCTCTCCTCAGCTGCCGTCCCGGCCAGCCCTGAAGCGCGGCCCAGCAAGGGCCGCTCATGGACAAAGGTGTGGAGGGTGCCGCTGACGGCAGCGATCTTTTGGCCGGTGATGAACTGCGCGAGGTCGACGGCGTGGGCGCCCAGGTCGCCCAGGGCCCCGGAGCCTGCCTGGTCCTTCTGAAGGCGCCAGGTCAACGGCGCTTCCGGGTCAACCAGCCAATCCTGCAGGTAGGCGGCGCGTACCTGCCGAATCTCTCCGACGGCCCCGGACTGCACCAGTTCCCTGGCGAACGCTGCCGCCGGCACGCGGCGGTACGTGAAGCCCACCATGGCGAGCGCGCTGCCGCCCGCGGCCTCCGCAGCGGCCGCCATGGCGGCGGCCTCTTCAAGGGTGTTGGCAAGCGGTTTCTCGCACAGCACGTGCTTGCCGGCTTCGAGGGCAGCGATGGCAATCTCGGCATGGGACGCACCGGGGGTGACAATGTCGACGACGTCGATATCGTCGCGCGCTACGGCGGCACGCCAGTCCGTTTCGACCTCAGCCCAGCCCCATTTGCGGGCAGCGGACTCAGCCGCTGTGCTGTTCCTCCCCACCAACAGGGCCATCTCCGGGGCGGCCGGCAGATCATGGAACCGCGGCGCCACCCGCCACCCCTGCGAATGGGCCGCACCCATGAAGCCGTGGCCAATCATGGCAACCCTCAGGGACGGTACGTCGTTCAACATTTTTCCTCTTATTCCGCGGCTGTTAGGAACCAGGATCGGCGGCGGGGCACCCGCAACAAGGGCGCCCCGCCTCCAGGTCCTAGGATTCGAAGGCGGTGGGCAGATACTGGTCGACGTTTTCCTGGGTGACCACCGGAGCATTCAGGACAATGCGCTTCGGGACTTCGACTTCCACCAGGTCGCTCATTGCCTTGTCCTGGGCGATCAGCCTGGCCAGGCGAATTCCGTCCGCCGCCTGCGTGGAGGGATAGATCACCGTGGCTTCCAGGACGCTTTCCCCGGACTGGATCTCGCGCATGGCGTTTGCTGATCCGGCACCGCCCACCATGAAGAACTCATCCCGGCCGGCGTTGTCGATCGCCGCCAGGACCCCGATGCCCTGATCGTCGTCGTGGTTCCAGATGGCGTCAATTTCCGGGGCGGCGGACAGCAGCTGCGACGTGGTCGCTTCGCCGCCCTGGACGGTGAAGTCCGAGGCGACCCGGTTGTCCACGTCCAGCCCGCAGGTCTCAAGGGCATCCGCGAAGCCCCGGCTGCGGTCCTGCGTCAGGGGCAGCGAGTCAATGCCGGCGATTTCGGCGACGACGGCATCGCTGTTCCCGCTGAGCTTCTCGCAAATATAGTTCCCGGCGCTCACGCCCATGCCGTAGTTGTCCCCCAGGACGGTGGCGCGGGCTGCGGAAGGGCTGGAGAACTCACGGTCAACGTTGATCACCGGAATACCGGCCTCGGTGGCCTGCGTTGCGACCTGGGTCAGGGCCGCACCGTCGGTCGGCAGCAACACAATGGCATCAACTCCGTCGTTGATGAACTGTTCCACCTGGCTGATCTGGAGGTTGGCATCGTTGGTGCCTTCGGCCACTCTCAGGTCCACGTCCGGCAGGTCCTCTGCCGCCGCGAGAGCAGCGCTGTTGATGGCACCGAGCCAACCGTGGTCGGCAGCCGGTCCCGAGAATCCAATGACTACCGTGTCCCCCTCGGCCTGGTTCCCTTCAACCGATGCATTTGTGGGCTGGCTGTCACCTTCATCGCCGTCGGCTGTGCACCCGGTGACCAGCGAACCTACAGCCAGGAAGGCACCGGTGGTGATGAGCATTTTCCGTTTCTTAAGAACTGCGGGCATCTGTGTCTCCTCATTGAGTAGGTGCGTCTTCGCCAAGGACACGGCCACCTCTGAAGCCGCAACTTTGCGTGACCTGCATCACAATAACAGAAGATCGAAAATAATCGACGACCTTATACCGAGCACCGACATAATGTGTTAGGTTCCTCACATGTTCGATGGAGACCAGCCCCCTTTGCTCGAGGTGCGCGGCATCACGAAGCGGTTCGGTGCAGTACAGGTACTCAAAGGCGTGGACCTGCAGGTGCGCCCCGGAGAGGTCCACTGCGTGATGGGCCAAAACGGTGCCGGGAAGTCCACATTGATCAAGACGCTCTCCGGCGTGCATCAGCCGGAGGGAGGCGTGATCCTCTGGGAAGGCCGGGAGGTCTCGCTTTCGCATCCCACAGAGGCCCTGGGCCTGGGCATTGCAACGATGTACCAGGAACTGGACGTGGTGGACGGCCTGACGGTGGCCGAGAACATTTTTCTCGGCCATGAAAAGGCCAGCGCAGGGATCCTCCACGTCAGGAGGGTCAATGCCCTCACTCGATCATTGCTGGAACGGCTCGGACACGGCCGGCTCTCACCCTCCGTCGAGGTGGGGACGCTGTCGGCCGCAAACAAGCAAATCGTCAGCCTGGCGCGTGCACTGTCCCGCGACACCAAGCTGATCATCATGGACGAACCAAGTGCCGTCCTCGATTCGGGAGAGGTGGCCAACCTCTTCCGCGTGGTGCGGGAGCTCACCACCCAGGGGATCGCGGTGGTGTACATTTCCCATCGCCTGGAGGAGATCCGCCAGATCGGTGACCGGATTTCAGTGCTCAAGGACGGAAGGAGCACTGCGAGCGGGCTTCAGGTTGAGGAAACCTCCAGATCCGAGCTGATTCGGCTCATGACGGGACGGGACGTCGAGAACGTCTTTCCCGAACGGAAACCGGTGGATCCGGACGCGCCGGTCGTGCTCGACGTGGAAGACCTGGAGCTGCAGGGGCTCTTTCGGAAGGTCAGCTTCCAGGTAAGGGCGGGTGAAATCCTGGGCTTCGCCGGACTGGTCGGATCCAAGCGTTCCGAAATTCTGGAAACCATCTGCGGGGTCCGGAAAGCAACGTCGGGCAGGGTCTCGGTTAAAGGCCGGAGGATCCGCCCCGGCTCGGTAAGCGCCGCCGTCAACGCCGGGATCGGGCTCTCCCCGGAAGAACGGAAAAGCCAGGGGCTGATATTGGATGAGCCGCTTTTCAAGAACGTCACGCTGTCCACCTTCGAACGGTTCGCACGTGCCGGCTACCTCAACGAGAAAGCCGAACGGGACGCTGCCCGAGCTCAAATCAGCGCCCTGGAACTGCGGCCGGCCGACCCGGACCGCCCCACCCGCACCCTTTCCGGCGGTAATCAGCAGAAGATCCTCCTTGCCCGCTGGCTGGTGCACGGGACTCCGGTATTACTGCTCGACGAACCGACCCGTGGCGTCGATGTCGGTGCGCGGGCGGAAATCTACAGCCTGATCCGCCGGCTCGCCGCGGACGGAACAGCCATTATCGTCATCTCCAGCGAGATCGAGGAAGTGCTGGGGCTTGCGGATACGGTGCTCGTCATCGATGACGGCAACGTCCTCACCGAAACCAACCCAAGCGACATTGACGAGCACGGCGTGCTCGACCTGATTATGAAGGGAAGTGCCGCGTGAGCGAGCCAAACACCACTGTCGCTAATCCAGCTGACACCCCGCCCGGCGGCTCCAGCCCAGCCAGGACGAACCCGCTGAAAGGTGCCCTTGGCGGTTCCGTGGGTCGCAGCCTCGGTCTGGTCATTGCGCTGGCCCTGCTGTTCGTGGTGGGCGCGGTCACCAGTGGCGACCGGTTCCTGAATGTGGAGAACCTGCTCACCATCCTGCGGCTTGCGTCCGTCATCGGCGTCATCAGCATTGGCGTCACCTTCGTCATTACCGCCGGGGGCATCGACCTTTCCGTGGGGTCCGTCATGGGCCTGGCCACGGTGGTCGCCAGCCTGAAGAGCGTCCAGCTCGCGGCAACCGAATCATCGTGGCTGATCATGGTCCTGGTCCCACTCGCGGTCGGCGCGGGAGTCGGGCTGTTGAACGGGGTGGTGATTGCCTACGGAAACGTGGTGGCCTTCATCGCCACGCTCGCGACGCTTGTGGCGGCACGAGGCCTGGCTGAACTCATCTCAGGCCGGAGCACCCAAATCGTGACGAACCGGGACTTCCTCAAGGTCATGAGGGGCGAGTTCCTCGGCGTTCCGGTTCTCGTGTGGATTTTCATCGTGGCGGCTGCGACGGGCTGGTTCCTGCTGAACCGCACCACCTTCGGCCGGAGGACCGTTGCGATTGGAGGAAACCGCGAAGCGTCCCGGCTCGCAGGCATAAAGGTCAAACGGCACTTGGTGACGCTCTACGTTCTCTCCGGGCTCTGCGCCGGCATTGCCGCAGTGATGATGCTCGGCCGAACAACGGCAGGCACCTCAACCCACGGCCTGCTCTACGAACTCGACGCGATTGCCGCCGTCGTCGTAGGAGGAACCCTGCTTATCGGCGGCCGCGGAACCATTATGGGCACGGTCCTCGGTGTGCTCATCTTCAGCACCCTCACCAACGTCTTTACGCAAAACAACCTGGACACCTCCGTCCAAGCCATAGTGAAAGGCTCGATCATCGTGGTCGCGGTCCTCCTGCAGCAGCGTTTCGCCGCCGGGCGGCCATCCAAGCGGGGAGGCTAGTCTCACGCACGCAGCGACGGCATCGGCAGCGGGCATCGGCAGGCAGCGAAGAACAAGCAGGGGGCGCAGCAGTGAACTTCCTTAACACAGAGTACGCACTGGAAACGGATGCCGATCTGGACCTGGTTGAAGAAGTGCTGGACTGGTTCTTCACGGACGCCAAGCTGCGCGCGGTCTCCGTCCATCCGGCCTACCTCAGCCTTTGGGAAGCCATCGAACGGAGCGCCGCCAGCGGAAAACGCTTTCGCCCGCGTCTTCTTCTGCTGGCCTACCGCCAGCTGGGAGGAACGGAGCCCGCCGCCGCGGCCAGGCTCGCAGCCGCCTATGAACTCCTCCACAATGCGTTCCTCATCCATGACGACGTCATCGACAGGGACATCATGAGGCACGGCGTTCCCAACGTCTCCGGGCACTACAGCAACAAGGCCCGGCGCGCAGGCGCTTCGGCCTCGGCCGCCCAGCATGCCGGCATGACATCCGGACTCCTTGCCGGAGACCTGGTCCTTGCCGGGGCCTACCGCCTCCACGGAAGCGTCGAAACGTGCGCCAAGGTCCGGGAGAAACTCGACGGCATCCTGGACTACGCAGTGTTCTCCTCGATCGGCGGAGAACTCCTGGATGTCGAATTCGCCCGCGCCGTGGAGATGCCCTCGCCGGAGGAGATCCGGACGGTGGCCCGCCGAAAAACGTCCGTCTACTCCTTTGAAGCCCCGCTTCAGGCCGGCGCGGTGCTGGCGGGAGCCGCGGCCTCCGTTGCAGCAACACTCGCAGCCTTCGGACGCGACGCCGGAATTGCCTACCAGATTGCTGATGACGTCCTCGGGGTTTTCGGGCAGGAACAGCACACCGGAAAGACGAACTGGGGAGACCTCAGGGAAGGCAAACGGACAGCCATGCTCTCCTACGCGGCGACGAAACCTCAGTGGGGGCGGATTGCGGAACTCATAGGATCCGACCGGATGACGGCTGCGGAGGCGCAAAGAGTCCGTACCCTGCTGACGGAATGCGGGGCGCGGGAACACGCTGTCCAACTGGCATCCGAGCATGCCCAGTCCGCCCTCAAGCAATTGGGAGAGGAAGTGCCGGCTGGGCTCGGCGAGACCTTGGAAGGACTTCTGTCTTCGGTGGTTGACGGTCTTCGTTCGCTTTGAGCCTCCTTTGCGGAGGTGGTGTTTCCGAGCTGGTACCTGCGAGCAGAAATACTATGGGAAACTAGTCCGGTTCTGGCGCCGTCCGCCAGAGGGACCTACAACGGGGGCAGAATATGCAGGCCTGGAATCCGACCTCACGAACACCTGCCGCATGACTGCCGCGGCACAGGGCAAGAACACCGCGCGCACGTACCTCGGCAGCAATCGCGATTCGAGCCGCCAGCACAACCTGTCCACAGTCCTGCAGCTCGTGCACTCCACGGCCGGCGTATCCCGTGCCCAGCTCACGCGGACCACAGGACTCAACCGTTCCACCATTGGGGCGCTGGTCTCTGAGCTTTCACAGCTGGGGCTGGTGATCGAAAGCGACATTGATCAGGCCCAGCAGCACGGCCGTCCGAGCATCATGATCGAGCCGAGCCCCGCCACCCTGGCCTTGTCCGTCAACCCGGACGTCGACGTCGTCAGCGTCGCCCTGGTCTCGCTGGGCGGCCGCATCGTCAACGCAGTCCGTTTCCACACTGTCAGGGCTCCGTCAGCAGTCGAAGTGGTAAACATTGTGTCCGCGGTCTACTCAGGCATGCGTACTGCACTGCCGCCCGGGCACCGTGTCGTGGGTGTCGGACTCGCCATTCCCGGGCTGGTGGAACCCGGCGGCGGAAAAGTCATAGAGGCACCGCATCTCGGCTGGCGTGACGAGCCGCTTCCCGCCCTGCTCAGCGACGCGCTCCAGCTGAGGACAGTCAGCGCCAACGACGCCGTAGTGGGGGCGATTGCGCAGGCTGCCTTCGGAGCCGGGCAGGACGTTCCGGACCTGGTGTACCTCTACGGCGGGGCAAGCGGGATTGGCGGCGGAATCATGAGCGGCGGCCATTTGGTGCGGGGCGCAACCGGGTTCGCCGGACAGCTGGGCCACACCCATGTGCGCACAAATGGTGCCGCCTGCACCTGTGGCTCCAGTGGCTGCCTCGAGGCCGAGGTCACCAGGGAAGCGCTTATCAAAGCCATCGGTCTGCCGCCCGGCGAGACCGAGAACCTCGAAGAAATCCTCATGGAGAAGCTTCAGGACGGGTCCGCGGGTGATGAGGTGCGGTCGGTGATCCAGCAGCAGGTCGGCTTGCTCGCTGTGGGATTGAAAACAGTGATCAGCCTCGTCAACCCCTCAGTTGTGGTTTTGGGAGGGTTCCTCCGCATCTTGGTCCGTGCAGCACCGGGCGCCTTGGACGAGGCGCTGCACGGGTCCGGCATCCGCGGGCCATGGGAGAACGTGAGAATTGAGCTTGCTCCGCTTGGGGACGATCCCATCCTGATAGGAGCAGCGGAGCTGGTTTTCGAACCTTTGCTGTCAGACCCGGCAGGCTTCCTGCAGGGGCCGGCGGGCGAATCACAGGCAGGCGAATAACAGGGTCAAGGGAAAGGACCCTGTGCCGGTTTCCCGGCACAGGGTCCTTTCCTGCTTATGCTCCTTTTCCGGGGACTCGAGTTCCTTCGTCCCGCAGCAACGCTAGCTGGTGGGAGTCAGAACAACTTCGGCGGTTCCGGTCAAGGGACCCGTTCCACCATCACCCGCATCCGTGTAGGAAGCACTGAAAACGCCCGACAGGTTGTCGACGCCGGGATCATGCCCCTCAGGCACGGTGGTGGTGATGGTCCCGGTGCAGCCCGTGGTGCTCGTTTGCGGGTGACCGTGGGCGTCGTGACCCAGAATGTAGGTGACCTGGACCTGAGAGCAATCCACAGGCTGGTCGTCGGTGACGACAACTTCGTAGCTGACGGTGTCACCGAACTGGAAGGTTTGACCTGCGACAGGCGTCACAAACTCCACCACCGGCGCCTGGTTGCCTACTTCAACAACAACCTCCGCGGACGAGGACTTGCCCCTGTGCTTGCCACCCTGATCGGTCACCTGGAGGCTTGCCCTGTAGGTTCCGATCTCTTCATAGGTGTGCGTCGGATTGGGATTCCGCGAGTCCACCACGCCATCGGAATTGAAGTCCCATGCGTAGCGCAGCCTGTCGCCGTCCGCGTCCGTGGTGCCCGCGCTGGAGAACTGGACGGTCAGGGGAGGCAGGCCCACGGTGGGATTACCGGAAGCCACGGCTACCGGGCTGTGGTTCCCGCCCTCGCCGATGTAGTCGATGCGGGAGAGCTGGGCGTCCGGGTTCTCACCGAAATACCCGTCACCGTACTCCAGTACGTACAGCGCGCCGTCAGGGCCGAACTCCATATCCATGGGGTTGTCGACCACCATTGAGCTGACGACGTCCTCGATCGAGGCGAGCTCGCCCCTCTTCATGGTCATCGCCTTGATGTAGTCACGTGTCCACTCGTACAGGAACGACTTGCCGTCGTAGTATTTCGGCCAGGCCACGGACGACCGTCCCTTGCTCGCCTTCTTGTCGAAATCGTAGACCGGGCCGGCCATCGGGCCGATTCCGCCGGAGCCCAGTTCCGGGAAGTTCTCGGAAGCGTCGTAGGAATACCAGACCTCAGGCTGGGCCACCGGGGGCAGCCTGCGCAGACCCGTGTTGTTGGGCGACTCGTTTACGGGTGCCGCGCAGTTGAACGCCGCACCGGAGGTATTGGTGGCGAAGTCGTAGTCCACGTAAGGGAGCTCTGCGGTGGCGCAGTAGGGCCAGCCGTAGTTGGACGGCTTGGTCACAACTGCCCATTTGCCGGTTCCCGCCGGACCCCGGAGTGGGTCGGCGCTGCCGGCGTCGGGTGAATAATCCGCGATGAAGAGCTCGCCGGTCTTCCGGTCCAGTTCAATGCGGAACGGGTTACGCAGCCCCATCACGTAGATTTCGGGACGCGTGAGAGGAGTTCCTGGCCGAAAGAGGTTTCCCTTGGGGATAGTGTATCCGCCGTCTCTCTGGGGGGTTATCCGCAGCACCTTGCCGCGGAGGTCGTTTGTGTTGCCGGAGGTCCGCTGGGCATCGTACGCCGGGTTGCTTTCGGGCCGTTCGTCGAGCGGGCTGTAGCCGCCGGACGAGAAGGGATTGGTGTCGTCACCCGTGGAGAGGTAAAGGTTCCCCTGGGCGTCGAAAACGATGTCGCCCCCGACATGGCAGCAGAGGCCGCGGTCTACGGGCACCTCCAGCATCCGCTGTTCGCTGGCCAGGTTGATGGTGGAGCCGTCGAACCGGAACCTCGACAGCTGGAGGTATCCCTTGAAGGGCTCAAAATCCGCGGGCGTACCCGTGGCAGGCGCATCGCCCTCGTTGACACCCGGGGTTGCCGGATCATCAACCGGCGTATCCAGGGGCGGGGAATAGTACATGTAGACCCAGTTGTGGCCTCTTTTCCCGAACTTCGGATCAATCGCGATGCTCTGCAAACCTTCTTCGTCGTGCTCATAGACGTCGAGGGTCCCCGCCAGGGTATTCAGGCCCGTGGCGGCGTCGTTCAGCCATACCTCACCCTGGCGGGTGGTATGCAGGACGTCCTTATTGGGCAGCACCGCGAGATCGACGGGTTCGCCCGGGAAGTCGTTCAGGGTTACTTTTTGGAACGCCGAGTCCGGCGGAGGCGCTTCGGGCGCCCCCGGCCGCGGTTTCGCCTGTGCCGGAGCTGCCGCAAGCGATACGGCCATCAGCGCGGCCAGCGCCAGCGCCATGCTGCCGCGCCGTGCACGCTTGGCCGAAGTTTTGCTGGCATCCGTCGGATGCCCGGGTGATTGAGCTAACCCGCGTCTTGTGACTGTCATCGCTCTCTCTTCTCGCCATTGAGGGACCCGGACCAGCCCGAGTCAGGTTCGTTGAACGCTAACGGAGGCCTTCTGGAATCGCTAGTGGTTTGAAAGAACAAAGTCACTCATTTTTCATGTGCTCCCGGCACACGCACTCGCCCGGGCACAACAAGAGCGCCCCTGTAGGGTTGGAATCGAGTTTCGGGGATTGTTGTTAGACAAACAAAAGTCAGCTGGTCATTCGGGCAGTCCCTGTGTTTGGAGGACGAGGGACTTGACCGCTGCAGCAGGGACGGGTTTCCCTCGGCGCAGCAGCTCTTCGGCAAAAGGCGGCATTCGTTCTTCGGAAGAGATCACCATCGGCGTGCTGTTTCGAGAGCCGGGAAGCCTCCCGTGAGTCCCGCGGACGTGCCCTGGGTTCAAAGGCACGGTGCTCATGGCATAGCGCAGCCCGGCTTTTTTCCTGATCAGGTTCAGGCCCGCCTTGGCCTTCGCCAGCTTGTCAGCCGGGTCGAAGAAGAGTTCGCCCGGGTCATACCCCGGCTTTCTATGGATATCGACGCCGCGTGCATATTCGGGCGCACGGGCATCGTCGAGCCAGAAATAGTACGTGAACCAGGCGCCCGGCTCGGCAATAACGACGAGTTCTCCGGACCTCTCATGGTCCAGCCCGTACTTCCCCTGGGCATTCCGGTCCAGGACTTCATCGATCCCCCGGGTCGCCCTGAGAATATCCGCTGTGCGGGCCACGTCGCCTGCATCCTGGACGTAAACGTGCGCCACCTGGTGGTCTGCGACGGCAAAGGCGCGGGAGGCCCACGTATCCAGTTGCTCCTTCCCGTCCTGTACATAGACCTCCAGCAAGCCCTCCCTGCGCAGGACTCGGTTAATGTCCACGGGCAGATGTGCGTCTTCGATCCCGTACTCGGCTACGGCGATGACCGCGTACCCGCGGGCCTGGGCTTCGTCCAGCAAGGGAGCCAGTGCCGCATCAAGCTCGGCAGCGGCGGTGGCGGCTTGGGTGTGGTTGGGGCCGAAACGCTGAAGGTCATAATCGAGATGCGGAAGATACGCCATGAGGAGCTCCGGTGCCTGGCTTCGCAGAACGTGCCGGGTCGACTCAACGATCCATTGCGTGGATTGAATGCCTGCGCCCGGGCCCCAGTACTGGAACAGCGGAAACTCGCCGTACCGGGACACCAAGTCCTCATGCAGCGCCGGCGGACGGATGTAGGCGTCCGGCGATTTCCTTCCGTCCGCGTGATAGATCGGGCGGGGAGTCACTGTCAGGTCCGTTGACATGCCCATGGCGTACCACCAGCAAATGTTGCCGGCGCGGTAATCCGGTTCTTTGCGCCGGGCACTTTCCCAGATCTTTTCTCCGGCGACCAGCTTGTTGTGCTGGCGCCAAAAGAAGACGTCCCCAAGTTCACGGAAATACCAGCCGTTGCCGACAATCCCGTGTTCCGACGGCGCCAGGCCGGTGAGCATGGTGGACTGGACCGTGCAGGTGACGGCCGGAAGGACGGTGGCCAGTTCGGAGGACCACCCCGCGGCAGCGAGTTTGGACAGGCGGGGCATGTGCCGCAGTGACAGGGCAGTGAGCCCCACGACGTCGAGCAGCAGTACCGGTTTCAAGGGTTCTCCTTAGATGTAGTGGGGCATGCATGGCTGTCGTCAGGACGGCGCCGGGGCCAACAGGTGGGACCGGGCCCAGGCGATTTCTCCTGCTATTCCTTCCACGAGATCGGTTTGTTTCCCGGGCAGGACACTCCACGTGTAGGTTTCAATGTCCAGGTGCACTTCGTGCCCGTACGGCAGGCTGCTGACTTCAGCCACGGTTCTTTCCAGCACTTCCGCCGTCGTCTCCAGCGGAAGGTCCGGCACCAGGTGCAGCGGCATGTGGAAATGGACTCGCCAGGGGCCTCTGCCCGGCAGCCCGTTCAGCGCCTGCGGCAAGTCGTCTGCCATCAACACGGTCCCGTCGCGTCCCAGCTCCCGGACCTGGTGCAGGTAGCGCGGTTCCGCGAACGCCTCGAGCGCGCTGCGGGCGGCCTCGTCCGAGGGCGCGGCCACGTGCAGTGCGGCGGAAGCTTGGACTTTGACGATGCGCAGGCCTGCTGCCCCGACGCTGCGGACGGCGGCGGCCGGATCGGCGAAGGACACCGCCAGGTGGCACGTGTCTATGCACAGGCCGACGTACTCGGGGTCGATGCCTCTCGGGATGCGTGCCGCCAGCCATCCTGCAACATCCGAGACGGTGTCGAGCACGCAGCCCGGTTCCGGTTCCACAGCTATCCGGACCGTCTTTCCCGTGCGCTCCTTCAGCGTTCGCAACCCTTCGCACAGCTCAGCGAACGCCACGGTGGCGGCGGCGTCGTCGTCGGCCGTCCAGGGATCACGCCAGCCCAGAGGCAGCGTGGAGATTGACCCCGGGGTGTCTTCCGGCAACAGGGCGGCGAGGACCTCGGCGCACTCCAGCGTGTACTGCAGCCGCTCCCGCTGTGCCCAGGTGGGCTTGTAGACGTCCGTCTTCACAACCTCGTTGTGGAAGCCGCCGTAGGGAAAGGCGTTCAGGGTGTGGATGTGCAGGCCCTGCTCGGTGAGGACCTCCCGAAGCACCGCGATGTCCCCGGCGCTTCCCGCCAGACGGCTGGCGAGGCCTGCCGGCAGCCACAGCCCGACGCCGAGAACGTCCAGGCCTGCTCTGCGGCGGACAGGGCCGGCGTAGTCGCGGAGCTGCCGGATTACCCCGTCAAGGTCCTCCGCCGGATGCACGTTGGTGCAGTAGGAAAGCCGCATTAGGCGCGGACACCCCGCAGCAGTGAGTTGCCTTCGAACGTCGCCCCGGCTCCGCCCAGCTCCGCGCCGTCAAACCCGGGGATCGGATCGAGGATCAGCTGGCCGCTTTGGCCGTAGAAGTCGACCGGATTCTGCCACAGGACCCGTTCGACGTCGTCCGCCGTGAATCCACCGGTGAGCATGGCTTTCGCCGTGCTCACCGTCTTGAGCGGGTCGGACTTGCCCCAGTCCGCCGCAGAATTAACCAGCACCTTGTCCGTTCCGTACTCGTGAAGTATCGCGACCAGGCGTTTTTCGTCCATCTTGGTGTCCGGATAGATGGAGAACCCCATCCAGGCTCCGGCGTCCTTCACCATGCCCACGTTCGTCTCATTGAGGTGGTCCACCACCACCATCGAAGGAGCAAGCGCCGACTCACGAATGATGTCCAGTGTCCGGCGCGTGCCCAGGAGCTTCTCCCGGTGCGGGGTGTGCACCAGCGCAGGAAGGGAAAACTCGTGGGCCAGGTCCAGTTGGCGGATGAAGGCTTCATCCTCCGCCGGGGTCATCGAATCAAAGCCGATCTCCCCGACGGCAACGACGCCTTCTTTCGCCAGGTACCGGGGAATCTCGTCCAGGACGGGGACGCATCTGGGATCGTTTGCCTCCTTGGGGTTAAGGGCGATCGTGGCGTGGTGGCGAATACCAAATTGGGAAGCCCGGAACCGTTCCCACCCCAGCAGGGAATCAAAATAGTCGATGAACGATCCGACGCTGGTCCGGGGCTGCCCCAACCAGAAGGCGGGCTCAACCAGTGCCCGCACCCCGCCCGCGTAGAGGGCGGCATAGTCGTCGGTCGTGCGGCTGGTCATGTGGATATGCGGGTCGAAAATACGCATGGCTAGGACTCCTTGCGAGAGACGGAGGGGCTGGCTGCACGGTTCAGCAGGAGAACGACGTCGTCAGGTACCGGACGTCCCGCTGCCTGCCGTTCGGCGGCGAAATCGGCGGCCATGCGCGCCAGTTCAGCGTCGGCGCGATCGTTCAGGTCGGTGACGGCCGCAAGGCTGACGCCCATGAAGACCAGTTTCAGGACTGCGTGGCGCCAGTTGTGCTGATCAAGGTGGGCAGCGGCGAAGGGGCCGACGGCGGCCGCGACGAGGCCGGTCTCGTTGGTCCGCAGCGCCTCGACCGTCAGCCGCAGGCCCGCTGCCACGACCGGAGCCGGCAGGTCCGGATCCTGCGCTGCCAGTGACCCCAGCCCCCGAAGCACTCCGCGCCGTTCCGAGGAGTCCCCCCGGTCGTAGAGCGACAGGACGGTCCCGGCCAGGTCTTCCGGCGGGAGGAACTCCTGCAGGCGCCGAATGAGCTCACCGCGGGCATAATCGCTGCTGCTGCCATGGAGAACCCCCGTGGGATCGGTGTCCGGATGCACCGGGCTGCGGCCCACCCTGCGACCGGCTGCAGCGAAGATCCCCGGCAGGGCACTGGGATCTTCGGCGATCCTGCCCGTGCTCTCCAGCAGCCACTCCTCCGCGGCCTTGCCGGCCTGCGCTTCCCGCCAGGCGCCCTGCAGAGCGGCCATGCTCCGGGCAGCCAGGTTCGGAGCATCGAAGGAGTGGCGGGGCAGCTCCACGGCGGCCACGCCGCGGTAATCCAGCTCCGCCAGCGTTGCCAGAGCCAGCGGAACGTTGACCTCCCCTTCCCCGAACGGAAGGTGTTCGTGGGCCACGGATCTCATGTCGTCGAGCTGGACGTTGGCCAGCAGCGCTCCAGCTTCCATCAGCGCACCGCGCACGCCTCCGGGCTCAACCACCACGCAGTGTCCGATGTCGACGGTCACCCTGAGCCCTTCCGGATTGCCGAGCCGGGTCCGAAGCTCGAGCGCATCAGCGACCGTCTCAACGAGCATCCCGGGTTCCGGTTCAATGGCGAGCACGACCCCGTTTTCGGCGGCATGCTCCAGGACCTCAGCAACCCGGGTCTGCAGCCGCTGCCAACCGGACTCGGTGCTGACTCCCGGAGGCAGGATCCCCGAAAAGAAGGAGACGCATTCGGCGTTGAGCACCGCCGCGATGTCTACCGCGCGGCGCAGGAAATCGACACGGGCTGCAGCCTCTTCGTCAACGAGAGCGGGGCGGTGCTTCTCTCGGCGATTGAGCAGGAAACGCGTTCCCGTCTCTATGACCAGGCGAAGCTCCAGCTCTTCGAGACGGCTGCGCAGCCAGCTCAGCCGGGCTTCCAGGTCGGGGGCGAACGGGTCAAGGTGGGGATGGCCGAGCGTCAGGGCCACCGAGCCGTAGCCGAGTTCGTGCAGCAGCTCGAGTACGTCGGGCAGGGGATGGTCCATGAAGCCGTTGGTGCCGTACCCGATGCTGAAGGGAACTGACGATGGCGTGACGGTCATGACTCGCTCACCTTCCTGCCGTTGGGACGGGACCGGAGGATCTTGCCCAGGACATCCACTGCAACCAGTGCACCTGCAGCCGTCGGATGTCCGTACCGAACCGCGAGCGCTGCTTGGAGCGGAATCATCGCGCGGATGCCGGCCCGGGTCGCGGCCAAGGCGTTTGATGCCGCCGGACTCCGCGCTGCCCTTATCTGGGCGGGCCCACATCTTGCGGCATAGGCAGCAGTGGCAGCGAGAACGGCAAGCATCCTGGCCGGCGGTCCGGACGAGCCGGCCACGACTGCGGCGGCAACCAGTCCGGTGGTTGCGGCGGCGCCGGAAGCGATCACGGCGTCTGTCCCTTCGACTTCACCGCGGGAAAGGAGCGTCACGGCGACGGTATGGCCGCCCATGATGCCCGCCGCCCCGAGTGCCGGCCTCACATGACCTGCGCCCGCGCCCATCAGGACGTCCAGGGCCCGGCAGCTGCCCATCGAGAGTGCTCCTATGAGCGCGTGGTCCTTCGCGATGAGGTCATACGTCCAGATGGACGCCGCGAGCGGGATCCCCAGAGCCAGTGCGCTCCGTCCACCGGCCGCGGCACACAACCCGAGTCCCGCGACGGTGAGGGCAGAGGCCGCGGCCAGGGCACTTCCGGCGCTTACCCTTCCGGACGGGATGGGGCGCTTCGGTCGTTCGCGGGCATCGACGTCGCGGTCCGCGTAGTCGTTCAGGGCCATTCCCCCGGCATAGAGGCACGCGCTCGCCAGAGGCATCCACATCCACCGGCCGCTCAGGGCGCGGCCGGCAGCAGCGCCGCCTGCCACGGTGTCGCCCAGGACGGTGAGAACAGCAGGAGCCCGGACCAGCTCGAGATAATCACCGAACCGGGTCACGGCTGATCACCGTCCGTGTTGGCAGTAAGGCGGCCGCTGGCGCCATGCGCCCACTGCACCAGGTTGTTCGTCTGCTGCGCGAAGGAATGCTCGTCGCTGCCCCAGGGGTCTTTGAAGAAGAAGCCCAGGGCACCAACATGCCCGGTTTCTCCGGCGGCGTCGGCGAGTGCCATTAGCCGGGCGAGGTCCAGCACCATCGGAGCTGCCAGCATGGAGTCATAGGCGCTCCAGGTTGTCTGGATCGTCAGGCGGGAGCCCAGGAAGCCTTCGACGTGGATGTGGTCCCAGGCCACTTTGGTCTCGCCCAGGTCCGGCACGTTGTCAATGTGCAGCGGAGTTGCCGCACCTCCAGTGAGCTCCCTCAACCCCCGGTTCTTTGACTGCAGCTTCGCGGAAACTGCCCTGCTGTCCGCAAGCGTGGCGCCGTCACCGCCGCCCAGCAAATTCGTTCCAGCCCACGAGAGCACCCGCAGCCCGCGTGCGGACAGGGCCGGAGCCAGTACCGAACGCAGCCAGGTCTGGCCGGTCTTGCCATCCTGTCCGGCTGTCGGAACCCCGTCCGCTCCGGCAAGCTCGTGCAGCGCAGGAATGTTCAGCGCCGTCGACGGCGTGAAGCAGATATAGGGCGAGCCCGCCAGAACCGCTGCATAGGCCGCTACCGAGCTGGCGGGCAGGACGGACCGTGCGGGGTCCTGCAGGGCCGCTTTCAGGAGGCCGACGTCGTCGAACTCGTCGAGGTGGTCCGGCGGCGCCTCTGTCGAGGCGACGTCCAAGACGATGACCCGCTGCAGGCTGTTTATCTCCCGGAACGCAAGGATGTCGCCGGACAGACGAAGCGCAGCATCAGCCTGCGACTCTGTTCCTCCGACGGGGTCGTACCCGGGACGCACCCGGCTGTCCGCGTCAAGGAGCTGGGGCCGGACTGATTCAAAAAGCTCGCCGGGGACCATGCCGGCATCAACAAGTTTCTCCGCCCGCTTGGCCATGCAAACACCGCTGATGTCGTGCCCGCCGACCACAAGGTCTGCGTAGTTCGGGAGGTGCACGCCGCGAAAATCACCATGTTCCGTGACGCATCCCAGCGGTTTCGCCAGCCCGGCCGCGATGGCGGCCAGGCCCATCACTGCGGTAGTTGCCACCGATCCCCGTGCGCCGATGAGCCAGATGCCCGTCTTGCCGTACGTCCAGCCCCCATGGGTGTCCCTAAGCAAACTTCCTCCTCGAAGTCATTCCGCAAACGCCTGCCAGCCCGGCGTCGTAAGAACCAACCAGTGACGCCGGTGACGCCCGTCACAGGGAACCTAACATAGGTAACGTCAGGGACCAACGAACTTATGAGGTATTCCGATATATCTTTGCTTCGCGGTACCGTCATTCAGTCGATACTTTGTGCGGACGAGTGCGCGACGGCAGTGAAGTCAAGGGTTCCGTCGCCTTTATGCTGTAATGAGTCGGTGAGTGACATAAGTAACGTTAACGGTCTTGCATCGTCCGGAGCGAGCGAGCTCTTCCAAATCCTCCGCGACGGGAACCCACGCACCCGGTCAGAGCTCGCCGAGCAGCTGGGACTGGCGCGCTCAACAGTCACGCTTCGGATCGAAGCACTTATGGACCTGGGACTCGTAGGGTTCGTTCAGGATGCTGTATCCACCGGCGGGCGGCCTTCGTCCCGGATTGCGCTCAAGGCAGGCAGCCGGGTCGTGCTCGGAGTGGACATTGGCGCGTCGCACCTCCAGATGGCCGTCACCGACCTCACCGGGCATCTGCTGTCCCAGTCTGCGCGCGCACTGGAAATCACGCGGGGTCCGGAGGCAGTCCTGGAGGCGGTTGTCGAACTCGGCACGGAACTGCTCGACGGCACCGGACGTTCCCTGACCGACCTCCTGGCTGTTGGCATCGGACTGCCCGGGCCCGTGGAACACCGCACCGGCCGGCCCATCAATCCCCCCATCATGCCCGGATGGAACGGCTATGACGTCCCCGGGTACCTGCAGGCACGATTCCATGTACCTGTCCTGGTCGACAATGACGTCAACATCATGGCCCTGGGCGAGCGCAATATGGCCTGGCCCCAGGTGGACAACCTGCTTTTCGTCAAGGTTGCCACCGGAATCGGTTCAGGCATTGTCTCCAGCGGCATGCTGCAGCGCGGGGCTGACGGTGTCGCCGGAGACATCGGGCACATCCGCGTGCACGGCGGCAGCGGAGTCCCCTGCCACTGCGGAAATACGGACTGCCTGGAAGCCATAGCATCCGGCCCGGCCGTGGCGGCCAAGCTGCGCCGCCAGGGCTTTGAGGCCAGCGGCAGTGAAGACGTCGTGGAACTCGTTCGCGCCGGAAGCACGGAGGCGATCCACGCAGTGCGGCAGGCGGGGCGGGACGTCGGCGACGTACTTTCGGCATGCATCAGCCTCATCAACCCCTCGGTGATCGTCATTGGCGGATCCATGGCGCTGACGGGCGAACATTTCATCGCCGGCATCCGGGAAACGGTGTACTCGCGTACCGTCCCGCTAGCCACCCAGCACCTTCAGATCGTGCATTCCAGCTCCGGTCTCGACGCCGGCGTGCTGGGCGCGAGCATGCTGGCCATTCACCACGCCATGTCCCCCCAGCGCATCGACGCCATGGTCTCCGGACTCTCGGAAACAAGTACCAGCTGAGCTCCCCCGGCGTCCCGTCGGCGACTTTTGCTTGACAGACACCAAAAGTCCGACCTAGCCTCATGCGACGGACTCATTTCCAGTCACCGCCATTGCTCCACCAACGGTACGGCCCGGCGCCTGCTAGTGGTTCCAGACAACAAAACGGACATCTTGACCCTAATGCTGGTACCGAGTTGTTGCGGACAGCTTGTCGGCGACGGCGGCCTTTCTCGATCAGCTCGGTGAACTGCACCAGCGACCTTCCAGTGCGTGTTCTCGCCCTTGCCAACGGAGGCGGCGACAATGCGTTCTACTGTCAGAAAGGCAACAGCATGTGCTTTGGATTTGACGCATCAGGTGCACTAAATCGTTCTCTCGAGAAGAAGGGGGTGGACCGGCGCAATTTCATCCGCGGAGCACTCGCCGCGGGCGTTGGCGTCGGCCTGGCCGGTTCCGGGGCGGCTCCTGCCATCGCCCGCGGGCCGGGGCACCAGGGCAAGCCCGGGCACGGGCACAGGGACAATCGGCGGGTTTCCCCGGGGCTCATCAGCATTCAGCTCTACACGCTGCGGTCGATCATCACCGAGGAGAATGTCGACAGGACGTTCCAACAGCTTGCCCGGTACGGGTACAAGCGCGTCGAACTGGCCGGGTACTACGGTCGTACAGCCAAAGAAATGCGGAGAACCCTGAAGCGTGTCGGAATTCAGGCCTCTTCCAGCCACGAAGGGATCAGCGCGACACCCGCGGAACTGCGCACAAAGATCTCCAACGCACAGACGCTCGGCCAGACGTACATGGTTGTTCCGTACCTTGCGTCCGACAATGCGGATGACTGGTACCGGTGGGCAGACCAAATGAACGCCGAAGCGGCTGTCGTACGCAGGGCCGGGATCAAATACGGCTATCACAACCACGCGCACGAGTTCACCACTGACCTCGGGGGCGGGCTCACCCCCTGGGACATTTTCACAAGCCGCCTCGACCCGAGGCTGGTCCATCTGGAAGTCGACCTGTACTGGGCGGTCACCGGCGGCGTTGGAGTCGGAGCTGCCGACCCCGTCCGGTTCGCTATCGACACGATTAAACAGGCACCGCAGAAGGTTCTGCAGTACCACGTGAAGGACCGCGATGCTACCGGCGATTTCGCAGATCTGGGTGCCGGAACCATCGATTTCTCACGCATTTTCAAAGCGCACCAGCCGCAGGAGTACATCGTCGAAAACGACCAGCCGGACGTCACACCGCTGAGGACCGCGGAAGTCGGCTACCGGTATCTTCGGAAGATCTGCTTCTAACGGCACGCGGTACCGCCGCGCGAGGGGCTGTCCCGGACCAGGGACAGCCCCTCCCCCTTTGGCCCTGACACCGGACCCCTCCGCCCTAAACCGGAGGCTCCGGGTCGTATTGAATGCCGCGCCGAACCTCGCGGGCACGCTGCTCGCCGGCCAGACGGCGAACCAGGTGCAGCGCCATGTCGACGCCGGCGCTGACGCCGGCGCTGGTGACGACGTCGCCGTCGTCGACCCAGCGGGCCTCCGGGCGGACAGCGATGCTGGGATCCAGCCCGGCCAGGTCACCCAGCGCGTCCCAGTAGCTGGTGGCGGGGCGGCCTGTGAGCAGTCCGGCCGCGGCATACACGAGGCTGCCGGTGCACACGCTGGTCATCAGCGGCACGTCTTCGCGCAGTTTGCGCATCCACTCCAGATGTTCTTCATCCCGGGCCAGCGGACGGGTGCCATGGCCGCCCGGATGAAGAAAGACGTCGAAGTCCGGAGCGGCGGCGCGGGAGACGTGCGGCGTGAGCAGCATTCCCTTGGCCGCCATCACGGGTCCGCCGTCCGCCGAGAGCAGCGCGACGTCGTATCCGTCCTCCGGAAAGTTCCGGGCCCAGTAGGCCAGCACTTCCCACGGTCCGACGGCGTCGAGTTCTTCCACCCCGTCAAAGATCAGAATTCCGATGTGTTTCATGGCCCGATCCTGCCAGCGCCGTCAGCCTCAGCCCGGGACGACACACCGTCAGGGCAGAGCCGGGACAGGAAGGAATGGACCCCACGAAGGACAGGCAGTTAGACCGGAGATTTCCTGTCCTGATACGGTTCTTTGTTCGGCTTTCCCCCGCCGAGACCCCCAGACACCAAGATTGAGATCCGGACATGAGCAGCAATTCAGCACCGACCGCACGCACCCAGTCAGCCGTTCCGAACCCCGAGCGCACGCTCACCCTGTGGGAGGACGGGGTGCAGCTGAGCTTCACCTTCGCCGACTGCATGAAATATCACGGGCCGGGCTTCCCGGGCGGAGTGGCTCACGCCTTTGCAGCGCTCGGGCGGGCACTGCCTGAGCTTGCAGCCCGCATCCCCGGCGGCCGCGTCGAGCGCCGCGACATCCGGGTGCGCACACCCTTCGCCGGCCCCGGCGCCCGGGATGCCTTCGAGCTCGTGACCCGCGCGGTCACCGGGGAGCGCTACGCCGTGCTTCCGGAGCTCGCCCGGGCCGAACGAGGCAACACCCTGGCCCGCTACGTGTTCGAGGTGAGCGCAGGCGACGCATGCGTCACGTGCATCATCCGCGACGACGGCATCGTTGCGGACGAGTTCATCAATCTCACCGCGAAGCCGGACAAGACCGCGGCAGAGCTCGCCCACCTGGAAGACCTCAAGGTCGAAATGCGCGACCGGATCCTCGAACGCGACCCCGCCATGGTCTACGACGTGGAGGGCTGAAGCAGCGGCTTTGAGCCTGCGGTCGGGTAGATTTTCCCGGGAGCGGTCCAACCGGCCGGAAACCATGGGAGCAGACCAATGAGGCACAACCCGACCTACGCGTTGGACGACATCGAAGCCATTAAGGAACTGATTCGCGATCACCCGTGGTGCACGCTCGTCAGCCATGTCCCGGGCAGCGGCATCATTGCCTCGCATTACCCGGTGCTGCTGGATGAAGAGGCCGAGGGCATCGTGCTGCTCAGCCACATGGGCCGTCCGGACGAAATCCGGCACGGCCTGGGCGCGGGTGAAATGCTGGCGATCATCTCCGGCCCGCACGGCTACATTTCTCCCGGCTGGTACGGGTCCCGCCCCAACGTGCCCACCTGGAACTTCTCCACCGCCCATCTCTGGGGAACCCCGGAAATCCTTTCCGATGCGGACAACCTCGCGGTCCTGGACCGCCTGGTGACCCACTTCGAATCCCCGTTGCCGGAACCGCATCTGCTGCACGCCACACTGGAGAACAGTGAATACGCCCACCGGATTGTGCGCGGCACGGTGGGAATCCGGCTGCCGATTACGCGCATCGAGGGCAAGGAAAAGATGAACCAGAACAAGGAGCCGGAGACTATTCGGCGAATTATTGACCACCTCGAGCAGCCCGGCCCCTACCGGAACCCGGCGTTGGCGGACCGGATGAAGCAGGCAAATGCAACGGTCCTGGACTGAGCCTGCCGATTCTTATCGGCGTAGCCGGACCCGGACCGAAACTCCGGCACAGGCAATCACCGCCGCTCCGCCCAGAATCGTCGGCCAGGTGAGCGGTTCGTTTAGGATCAGCGCCGCCCAGCAGATGGTCAGCACCGGCTGGACCAGCTGGACCTGGCTGACCTGGGCGATCGGCCCGATCGCCAGCCCGCGGCAGGCGAAAAAGCCCAGGAACATGCTGACGACGCCGAGATAGGCCAGCGCCGCCCACTCCGCCGCGGTGCCGGCCGGGTTGCTGCCGGATCACGGAGACGCCGGTCAGCACCAACATCACCGGCGAGGCCAGGACGAGCGCCCAGGACACTGTCTGCCAGGCGCCAAGCTCGCGGGAAAGAAGCCCGCCCTCGGCATAGCCGACGGCACCGGCGATCACGGCGCCGATCAGGAGCAGATCGGACCGGTGCAGCCCGCCGAATCCTCCCCCGGCCACCGTGGCAAACACCAGTACGGCCGTAGCCCCGGCGCCCGCCGTCAGCCAGAACGAGACCGGCGGCCGCTCGCGGCCCCGCAGGACCGCAGCGACGGCGGTCGCGGCGGGCAGCAGGCCAATGACGACGGCGCCGTGGCTGGCCGGCGCCGTGGTCAGGGCGTAGGACGTCAGGACCGGAAAACCGACCACCACCCCGCCGTGGCCGCGGGCAACGAGTGGTTCCCGGCCGAACCGACCGGCCCCTACCTGCGGCTGAACTACGCGGGCGTGAACCCCGGGGCGTTTCCCGAGGGCGCCCGGATCATCGGCCGGGCGCTGGTCGGGCAGCGCCGGCACCCTGAGCCTTCCATCTAAACTTGCAGGCATGGCATTATCGACGGCGGATTCCCGCTCCCAGCAGCGCACCTCTCCCCGCACGAAGCTCCTCTGGCTGATTCTGGGGCTGCCGGCGGCGCTGGTGCTGGTGGTCCTCGGGGCGCAGATCCACGGACTGGACTTCACCGTTTACCGCGAGGGTGCGCGGGCCTTCCTCGGCATGGGCGAGCACCGCCTGTACGATCCGGCCCTGGTGCAGACGGACACCCGCGGCCTGCCCTTCACCTATCCCCCGTTCGCCGCACTGCTGCTGACGCCTTTCGCCTTCCTTCCGGAGGCTGCCGGGCTGGTGCTGCTGACGGCGACCTCGTGCCTCTGCCTGGTGCTGACCGCGATCCTGGTGGCCCGCTACCTCTGCGACAACGACGCACTGCCGGAACGGATCCGGGCAGCGCTGGGCGGCACGGCCGGCGTCGTCGTGCTGGCGACCCTGCTGATCGGCGTGCTCGGACCGTGGCGCGAGGGCCTGGGCTTCGGGCAGATCAATCCGATGCTCATGGTGCTGATCGTGGCGGATCTGATCCGTCCCGCCGGCCGGATCCCCCGCGGTATTCTGATTGGCCTCGCCGCCGGCATCAAACTCACGCCGCTGGCCTTCGGCCTGATCTTCCTGGTCCGGCGCGACTGGCGGGCCATCCTGACCCTGGGTCTCACGTTCGCGGCCACCGTCGCCACGGGCTGGCTGGCCGCGCCGGAGCAGTCCCGCATCTTCTGGTTTCACGCCCTCTCCGATCCCAGCCGGGTGGGCGACACCACCGACATGTACAACGTGTCGCTGAACTCGCTGATCACGCATCTGGGCGCCCCCGGGTTCCTGCAGCGTCCGCTCTGGCTGCTCGCCGCCGCCGCCGTCGTCGTCCTGGGTTTCCTGGCCATCAAGCGTGCCGACGGGCGCGGGGACACGGTGGCGGCCATCAGCGCCAATGCCGTGGTGATGCTGGCCATCTCGCCGATTTCCTGGTTCCACCACTGGGTCTGGATGGCGCTGGTCCTGCCGGCGCTGTGGGTCTCGGTACGACGACGACGCGCGGCGGCGCGCGCCTGGGGCATCGCGCTGGGAGCCGCGATGCTGCCGGTGTTTATGCTCTCCTCCATCACCATCACGATGATGCTCACGGGCGAGGTCAGCGGACAGGGGCCGGCGGCGCTGGAACTGTTCACCGGTCTCGGCGTGATCCTGCCGGTCCTGGCGCTGGTTTACTGGGCGACCGACCGTGTCGGCAGCAGTGCCGCGCCGTCCCCGGAATCCTCCAGCTAGTATGGACGAAAACGTCCGCGCGTCCAGTGAGGAATCCCATGACCACGTCCGCCGGACGCCTGCCACCGTATGTTTACGCACTCCTGGGCCTGGGCCTGGCCGCCGTTCTTGCCAGCTGCATCGGTGCCCTGATCAGCATCGAGAAAGCGGAAGCCGCCGAAGCCGCGGCAAGTAACGACCGGCCCCTCGTCGCAGACATTATCCGGATTGCAGATGAAGCCATCGATCCGGAGACCGAGGAGGAAGTTCGGCTCCTCAAGGCCGATCCCGAGGTGGCTGCCCTGATTGATGAGCATGTCTTTACCGGATCGGCCTGGGATGACCTCACGCTCCTGAATACCGAGGCCCTGGACCGGAAGCACGCCGAGACCAGCAGCACGCTCCATGACAAGCTTTACGACCTTGAGGGCGCGGAGTCCCGGCGGGAGGCAGCCACCCACATCGCCGAATTCAACGAGTGGGTGGATGCAGGCCATTCGGCAAACCTCGTGGAGGCCGAGAACATGCTCGCCGTCGCCAGGACCGTCAAGGACACCTGCAAGCTTCCCGACCCCGAAACTGCGGCCTACGCGCTGGACATCGGCTCGACGCCATATCCGCCGGCAACAGCCGAGGGGGTCGAACCCACCGAGGAGAACAGGAAAACCCTGAGCATCGCGTTCCAGTTTGCGGTGGCTGACGGCGTGTACCACTCCTGCCCCAGCTGACCCGATCCATCCGTCGACGATCCGTCAGCGGAGTGGAACACTTTGAGGTATGGACAGCTCCCGGATCGACATTGAACAGTGGTGGCCTCTGCTGCCCGCATCAACCCGGTCATGGCTGATGAACAACAACGGCGACGTGGTGCCGCGCGGCATCCTCCAGGAGATCGAGGAGGCAGGAGGTGCGCCGGCCGACGGCGCCTGGTGGTTCGGCGGCAGCGGGCCGGACGGCTTCTCCTTCTCGGACGCCGGCGTTGACTGGATCGAAGCGACAGCCAACGGTGAAAGTCCCGGCGGCCTCTGAGACGGGTTGCTCCGCTGCTCCCGGCCGACGGCCCGATCAGTCCGGCCAGCCGAGGGCAAAATACACATTCAGGCGCTCACCGCTTCGCCGGTCCAGATCTGCGCGGCGCAGCAGCCCCGCCGCCAGCGCGGTGTGCTGGGAAGGCCGGTTAAGGTCATTTGTGCGCGCCAATACCGGCACGTCCGGAAAGTGGACCAGCCCCCTGCGGACGGCCTCGGCGGCTCCTTCAGTCGCGTACCCGCGGCCCCACACCGCGGGATCGTAGCGGTAGTAAAGGTTGAGAATTTCCCGGCCATCCACCCGGCCCAGGTGCAGGCCGGTAAACCCGATCACCGTCTGCGGAGCTGCTCGCTCGGCCACTGCCCAGTAGCCGAACCCCTCCCGGTTCCAGTGCTCCAGAAACATCTCAAAAAGCACCTCGGCAGCAGCCGCGCTGAAGTCGTCGGGGTTGTAGCGGTTGGTCCGGGGATCGGCGTGGATCCGGACAGCGTCTTCCCGGTCCTCCGGTTCCAGCCGGCGCAGCAGGAGCCGCTCGGTGCTGGCAGGAGTCCAGTTGGAGGGATCTTGGCGCATTAGCCCATCTCAGCAGATGCGCCTGCCCGGCCAACTGCCGCCATCTAAGTTCCGGCCCGCTCACTGAGCCAGTCCCGGACCTGCGGCCAGAGGGTGTCCCGGACACCTCGCCGGAAAAAGCCCATGTGCCCGATCGCGGGGACTCCGCCGTCGTCGGGCGTATAGGTGCGTCGCTCCACCGCCGCATTGACCAGGCAGCCGTAAACAGCGTCAATCTGCTTCGGCGTGGCCCATGGGTCATCGCTGAATCCAATGGCGAAGACGTCGGTATCCACCTTGGCAGCCCGCTCGGACGCCCGCATGCCGGGGTCGTCAAAGAAGTAGCCGGGCATCCGGGACCAGCGGCTCCATTCCAGCATCGCCGCGCCGGGCATGTCCTCACCGAGCCCCATGCGCTTACCCGGCACGAAACCAAGCACCCGTGCAGCCAGCGGCCCCAGGACACGCAGGACCAGCGTCACCCGGATGCGCTCCCTGCGGTTTTCGATGGCCCGGGTGACCCCGCCGTGGGATGCGACGGCGACAAACCCGGAGAGGCCGGCGGTTCCGTTGTTGAGGACCAGTGCATGGCCGCCGATGCTGTGCCCGACGGCGAGCTGCGGCAGGTCCGGAAACCTGCCTGCCATCCAGGCAGCCACCGCGGGGACATCCTGGAACATCCAATCCCGCATCCGCAGCGTGCGGTTGGCCTTCGGGCTGCCGGAGGCCCCGGTGCCGCGGTAGTCGTAGGTGAAGACGGCAAATCCGTTCTCGGCAAGATACTCGGCGAAGCCCGTGTACAGGCGTTCGGCCACCGCCGTCGCCGGATGGATGGCCACCGCGGCGACGGGCGACGCTCCGACCGGTATCCGCAGGGTTCCGGCAACGGCGCCTCCGCCGGCCACCGGAACCCTGATCCGATCGGAAGTGGTGGGGAACACATTCTTGTTGGGCATGCGAACAATATACCCGGGACGTCGGGTTTCATTTACCGCGGATACTGCCAGCCGGAGCGGCCGGGCACTGCAGGGGTGATTCACGGCTGGAGGCCTCCTATCCTTGGTGCCATGCCGCATCTGCCGCGCCCGCCGCGCTCTGCTGCCCGCATCTCGGATGAGACGCACCGGGTCACCACCTTTGAGCTGTTCTTTGACCTGGTGTTCGTGTTCGCCTTCACCCAGGTCACCGGGTTCATGGTGCATGAGTACTCATTCCTGGGTGTGCTGCAGGGGATCGTCATCCTGGTTCTGCTGTGGTGGTCCTGGGCGCCCTTCTCCTGGCTCGCGAACCAGGCGCACGCCGATGAAGGACTCATGCGGTTCGGCCTGTCCGCCGTCATGGTGGCGATTTTCATTGCCGCGCTGGCCATTCCGGAGGCCTTCGACGACCTCGACGGCGGACTCGACGGCCCGCTGGTCCTTGCCCTGGCCTACACCGCGGTCCGGATCCTGCACCTGGGCCTGTACGTGTATGCGGCCGGGAACGATCAGCCCCTGCGGCGCCAGATCGCCAAACTGACCGTCACCGCTGTCCTGGGAGCGGCGCTGGTCATCACCGGGGCGCTGCTGGGCGGACCCGCACAGACCTGGTTCTGGCTGGCCGGCATGGTGCTGGACACCGGCCTCACCTTCCTCATCTCGTGGCACGGGAACTGGCGGGTTCAGTCCGCCGCGCACTGGACCGAACGGTACGGGCTCGTGGTCATCCTCGCGCTCGGCGAATCCATCGTTTCCATCGGTGCCGGCGCGTCCGAGGTGCCCGTGAGCGTACCGGTGCTTACCGGTGCGGCGGCAGGAATCTGCCTGTCCATCGGACTCTGGTGGCTCTACTTCGACGTCACGGCAATCGCTGCCGAACACCGCTTCGCCGCACTGCACGGAGCCGCCCGCTCCTCGGCCGCCGTCGTCGCGTACACCTTCCTGCATCTGCCCCTCGTGGCCGGGATTGTCCTCACTGCCCTGGGCGTGGAGGACGCGCTGGCGCATGTGGAGGAGGGGAAAAGCCTGGGCCGCGTCGGGGCCTTCGCGTTGTTCGGCGGACCGGCACTGTACCTGCTTGCCATTGCGGCCTTCTGGCGGCGGATGGGCGCCGGCTGGAAAAAGTGGCGCCTCGGAACGGCCGCACTCCTGCTGGCCCTGCTGGCCGCTCGGCCCCAGCTCACTTCCCTGGCGGCCCTCCTGCTCGTCACCGTCATCATTGCCGCGTTGGTGGCCGTGGAAAACGTGCGGTACGCCGGGCCCAGGGGACGCATCCGGGGCAGAAGCCTGGAACCATGACAATTGGTCAGGACGGTACCGTGGCGGTGTCCCTTCCCTTCACCGGAAAGTGGAGGGTGGAAAACAGTCCCCTGCGCCGGGTGCCCAGCCACGGCACCCATCTGCTCGCCACCACGTATGCCATCGACTTCGTGGGAGTGGACGACGCCGGCCGGTCGGCTCCCGCCGTCGGTTGGCGGACGGCGTTCGCCACCGAACCTCCGGAGCTGTTCTTCGCCTTCGGGCGCCCGATCCTCGCTCCGGTCGCCGGCGAGGTTGTCGCGGTGCACGACGGCGAGCAGGACCACGAGGCGCGCCGTTCCCAGCTGGCCCTCCTCCCCTACCTGCTGGGCCAGCCGGCCCGGCTGCGCAGCGGAATCGGAGCCGTTGCGGGCAACTATGTCCTCATCGCAACGCCCGACGGCAACGCGGTGGTGGGCGTGATGCATCTGCAGGCCGGCACTGTCCGTGTTCGCACCGGAGAGCAGGTCCGCGAGGGTCAGCAGATCGCGGCCTGCGGGAACTCCGGCAACTCCACCCAGCCCCATGTGCACGTGCAGGCAATGGACGGAACGGACCCGTGGACAGCCCGCGGACTGCCGCTGGTTTTCCGGTCCTTCGGCGAGAAGCCCGCCCGCGGCAGCACCTTTCTCCCCCGCGAGAACATGCTGCCGCAGGAGGCCTCCACGGTGGAGGCACCCTGAGGACGAGCCGTCAGTAACTCGCGCGGACGCCGTCGTCGGCGGCGGGGAGATACTTCGCGGCCAGGGCTTCGCTGCCCCGGGCCAGGAGTGCGACGTCGGCGCCCACCAGGATGAAGTCCACGCCGGCGTCGAGGTAGCGCCGGGCGGCGGCTTCAGCGAACGCGTTCACGCCCACCGGTTTCCCGGCGGCCTTCACGGTGCGGATGCAGTGCTCGACGGCGGCAATCACCTCGGGATGCTCCTGCTGGCCGAGATGTCCCATGGACGCGGCGAGGTCCGACGGCCCGATGAACAGCCCGTCCACCCCGTCCACCGCGGCAATCGCCGCCACGTTCTCCACGGCGGCGGCCGTTTCGATCTGCACCAGCAGCGTTACGGACTCGGCGGCGTTCTCGAGGTACCCCTCGATCCGGTTCCAGCGCGAGGCCCGAGCCAGGGCACTGCCCACACCCCGGATGCCCTGCGGCGGATACCGCACGGCCCGGACCAGCTCGGCGGCCTGCTCGGGCGTGTCAACCATGGGAATCAGCAGGTTCTGCGCCCCCAGGTCCAGGTACTGCTTGAGCAGCACCGGGTCGCCCGACGGCGGCCGGACCACCGGGCTAACCGGGTAGCCGTGCACCGCCTGCAGCTGCGCCAGCAGCGACTCCAGCCCGTTGGGACTGTGCTCTGCGTCGATCAGCAGCCAGTCCAGCCCGGAGCCAGCGCAGATTTCGGCAACCAGCGGGCTGCCGGAACAGACCCACATGCCGGCCTGATGCCGGCCGGCAGTGGCCAGCCGGGCTCCGAAGGTTTCCTCGGCGTTTACTCGAATCGGCATGTGATGGTTCCCAACGGTCCGTAGTCTGCGTAGACCGAATCCCCCTTGTAGACCCACATCGGGCGGGTAAAGGATCCGGCCAGGATGATTTCTCCGGCTTCCAGCGAGGTGCCGTGGGCGGACAGTTTGTTCGCCAGCCAGTACACGCCGGCGGCGGGATGGTTGAGCACTCCGGCGGCGACGCCGGTCTCCTCGATACTCTGGTTCCGGTAGAGCAGCGCCGACACCCAGCGCAGGTCGACGTCGGCTGGTTTCACCGCATTGCCGCCGACCACCATGGCGCCCATCGCCGCGTTGTCCGCGATGGTGTCCACGATGGTCCGGCCCTCCATCTCGATCCGGGAGTCCAGGATTTCCAGTGCGGGCACCACGTAGTCCGTGGCATGCAGGACATCGAAGAGCGTGCAGTTCGGCCCGGAGAGCGGCTTGCCCAGCACGAACGCCAGCTCCACCTCCACACGGGGATGGGTGTAGCGGTCCCACTCCAGCGTGCAGCCGTTTTCCAGCACCATGTCGTCGAGGATGACGCCGTAGTCGGGTTCGGTGATGCCGGTGGCGGCCTGCATGGCCTTGGAAGTGAGGCCGATCTTGTGGCCGGCCAGGGACCGCCCGGCAGCGATCATCCGCTCCCGCCACAGGTTCTGCACCGCGTAGGAGTCCTCGATGGTCATGTTGGGGTAGCGCGTGGTCAGGCGCGGCACCGGGGTGCGGGTGCGTTGGGCTTCGAGCAGCTCATCGGCCACCGCCCGGAGAGTCTGTTGATCTAGCACGGCTCTGCTTTCTGTTTGATCTGACGGTCTAGAGCTGGGTGCCGATTTTGAAGCCCTGCGCGGCCTCGCCCTCGGAGCTGCCGGCGTCGTCGTCGGGGCGGGTGTAGGAGAACCCGTCGGCGCCAATGGTGACCGCCATTTCGGAGGTCTCGGTGCGGGCGGTGAGCGGCTGCGGGTTGCCGTCCAGGTCCAGCACCAGGGAGGCCTCGGTGTACCAGGACGGGACCACGGGGTTACCCCACCAGTCGCGGCGCTGGTTGTCGTGGACGTCCCAGGTGATGGTGGGGTTGTCCGGATCGCCGGTGTAATAGTCCTGCGTATAGATCTCGATGCGGTGGTCGTCCGGATCCAGGATGTAGAGGTAGAAGGCGTTGGAGACGCCGTGCCGGCCGGGGCCGCGTTCAATCCGGTCGGAGATGCGCAGGGCGCCCATCTTGTCGCAGATCTGGATGATGTTGTGCTTTTCATGCGTCGCGAAGGCCAGGTGGTGCATCCGCGGGCCGTCGCCGCCAGTCAGGGCGGTGTCATGGACGGTGTGCTTGCGGTGCATCCAGGCGGCGTAGGTGACGCCGTCGGAATCCTTGATGTCCTCGGAGACGCGGAAGCCCAGGTCCTCCAGATAGGCGCGGCCGCGGGGCACGTCCGGGGTGACCTGGTTGAAGTGGTCCAGGCGGACGAGTTCCCCGGCGGAGTAGAGGTCGTAGCGCTGGGTGAGGCGTTCCACGTGCTCGGTTTCGTAGAAGAACTCGTAGGGGAAGCCCAGCGGATCCTCCACCCGCACAGAGTCGCCGATGCCCTTGGTGAAGCCGTCCTTCCGTCGTTCGGTGCGGCAGCCCAGTTCCTGGTAGTAGGCCTCGGCGACGTCCACGTCTTCGGGGGTGCGGACGCGGTAGGCCAGGGCGGCGACGGCGGCCACCGGACCCTTGCGCAGCACCAGGTTGTGGTGGATGAACTCCTCAAGGGAGCGCAGGTAGATGGCGTCGTCGTCCTCTTCGGTGACGTGCAGGCCCAGGACATCCACGTAGAACTTCCGGGACCGTTCCAGATCGGTGACCACCAGGTCCGTGTAGGCGCAGCGGACAATGTCCGGCGGGGCGATGCTCGGGGTGGGAATGCGGCTTTCGATCTCCATGGTTTTGCTCCTTTGCAAAAGGCGGGGGAAGTGTCGGGGAAGGGTTAGCCGTCGACCTTGGCGGCGTCGTCGGTCCCGAACTTCGGGGTGTGGACCTTGCCCAGGGAAATGTGCACGGCCTGCTGGTCGGTGTAGAAGTCGATGGAGCGGTAGCCGCCCTCGTGGCCCAGGCCGGAGGCCTTCACACCCCCAAACGGAGTGCGCAGGTCGCGGACGTTGTGGCTGTTGAGCCAGACCATGCCGGCCTCGGTGTTCTGCGCGAAGTTGTGCGCGCGGGTGAGGTCCTGCGTCCAGATGTAGGCGGCGAGGCCGTACTTGGTGTTGTTGGCCAGTTCCAGGGCCTCGGCTTCGGTGTCGAAGGGGGTGATGGCGACAACGGGGCCGAAGATCTCCTCCTGGAAGATCCGCGCGTCCGGGGCGACGTCGGCGAAGACGGTGGGTGCAATGTAGTTGCCCTCCTCGAGCCCTTCGGGGCGTCCGCCGCCGGCGAGCAGGCGGCCTTCGGTCTTGCCGATTTCCACGTAGGAGGCGACCTTGTCGAAGTGTTCGGGATGCACGAGGGCGCCCACCTGGGTCTTCGGATCGTGCGGGTCGCCGACGACGATGGTCTTGGCGCGGGCGGCGAAGCGTTCGCAGAATTCGTCGTAGCCGGGTCGTTCGACCAGGATGCGGGAGCCGGCGGTGCAGCGTTCGCCGTTGAGGGAGAAGACGCCAAACAGTGCGGAATCGATCGCGGCGTTGAGGTCCGCGTCGGCGAAGATGACGCAGGGGCTCTTGCCGCCGAGCTCCATGGACAGGCCCTTGAGGTTTTCGGCGGCGTTGCGGAAGATCGTCTGCCCGGTGGTGGTTTCGCCGGTGAAGGAGATCAGCGGGACCTGCGGGTGCTTCACCAGCGCGTCGCCGGCTTCCTCGCCGAGGCCGTTGACCAGGTTGAACACCCCGGCGGGAACGCCGGCGTCGGTGAAGATGTCGGCCCAGAGCGAGGCGGACAGCGGGGTGAACTCGGCCGGCTTGAGCACCACGGTGTTGCCGGTGGCCAGGGCCGGGGCAAGCTTCCAGGACTCGAGCATAAACGGGGTGTTCCACGGGGTGATGAGCCCGGCGACGCCGATGGGCTTGCGGTTCACGTAGTTGATCTGGGCGCCGGGGACCTTCATGGCGTCGTCGAACTGGGCCACGATCAGGTCCGCGAAGAAGCGGAAGTTCTCCGCGGCGCGCAGGGCCTGGCCCTTGGCCTGGGTGATGGGCAGGCCCGTGTCGAAGGTTTCCATTTCGGCCAGGCGTTCTTCCTGGGCTTCGACCGCGTCGGCGATCCTGTTGAGGATGCGGGCGCGTTCGCGCGGCTTCATCTTCGGCCACGGGCCGTTGACGAAGGCTTCGCGGGCGGCGGCGACGGCGGCGGCGATGTCTTCCTTCTGGCCCGCGGCGGCGGTGGCGTAGGTCTTGTTGGTGACCGGATCCAGCACGTCGAAGGTGGCACCGCTGGCGGAGTCCACGAACTTGCCGTTGATGAAGTGCTGGATGTGGGTGGGCAGGTTCTCCGGGACGAAGTGCGTGCTCATAGTTTCCTCTTTCGAGTCTTTATATCGGAAGGCTTTTAGATCGGTGAGGGCGGCTGGTGGTTCTGAGCCAGGAAGGCGTTGAGCGTGTTGGTGCGGTGCGCGCGGGCGGCGTGTTCGACGTCGGGGGCCGGGGCGTGTGCCTCGATCAGGTGCAGCAGCGCTTCGTGTTCGGACACCGAAGCGTGCGCGCGGTCCGGGACGTATCGGAAGACGGAGGAGCGTATCCGGCCCAGCCGGTTCCAGCCGCGGTGCACCAGGTCCAGGATGTGCGGGTTGGGGCAGCGGGCGTAGAGCAGGGCGTGGAACTCGGTGTTCAGGGCGGTGAAGCGGACCGGGTCGAAGTTGTCCAGGACCTCGCGCATTTGGTTGTTGAGTTCCCGGGCTTTCGCCAGTTCCTCTTTGCTGATGTCCGGGGCGGCCAGGGCGGTGGCGGCGCCTTCGATGATGCTGAGGGTCTGCATGGTGTGCAGGTACAGGTCCGGATCGATGCCGGCCACTGTGGCGCCCACGTTGCGTTCAAAGTGCACCAGCCCTTCGGCTTCGAGCCGGCGGATGGCTTCCCGGACGGGGACCACACTGAAGCCCATCTCCGTGGCGATACTGCTGAGCACCAGGCGGTAGCCCGGGCTCATTTCTCCGCCGAGGATGCGGTCCTTCAGCTGGGTATAAGCCTGCTCCGATTTGGAGCCGGTGGCGGTGCTGCTGGCTTGCCCGGTGCCGGTCGCGGGGCCACTCACGCTGCTCATGCCTGTTCCGCTGCCCAGGCCTCGTACTTTTCCTTCCAAGCGGCGTTCATCGGGTACAGCCCGTCGACACCGTGGCCGGCCTTCACCATTTCGGCGATGAACTCTTCCTGGTGTTCCTGCTTCAGGCAGGCCTCCACCAGCTCCTCGGCGATGGCCGGCGGGATGACGAGGATGCCGTCGTCGTCGGCCACGATGATGTCGCCGGGCTGCACGGTGGCGCCGCCGCAGGCGATGGTGATGTCGGTGTCCCAGGGGACGTGCTTGCGGCCGAGGACGGCGGGGTGCGGGTTGGCGCAGTAGACGGGCAGGTCGATGCCGGCGACGGTGGAGTAGTCGCGGACGCCGCCGTCGGTGATGATGGCTGCGGCGCCGTTGTGCTTGGCGCGCAGGGCGAGGATGTCGCCCAGAGTGCCCGTGCCCTTTTCGCCGCGGGCTTCCATGACCAGGATTTCGCCCTCCCCCACGGAGTCGATGGCGCGTTTCTGCGCGTTGTAGCCGCCGCCGTGGGTCTTGAAGAGGTCCTCGCGGTTGGGGACGAAGCGCAGGGTGCGGGCGGTGCCGACGACCTTGCGGCCGGTCTTGGTGCCGGTGAGGCCGTCGATGGAGACGTTGTTCAGGCCGCGGGCGCGCATCTGCGAGGACAGGGTGGCGGTGGCAACGGATTCGAGTTTGGCTTTGAGTTCCGGGGTAAGGGTTTTGGGCTGTTCCTGCTGCGGGGCGAGGCCGGCCTTTTCTGCGGAGCCCCAGGCTTCTTCGCGCTGCTTGTCGTCGATTTTCGGCTGGGCGCCGAAGCGTGCCAGCGGCGTCGTGCCTTCGGTGACGGTGGTGGTGAGGCGGCCGGTGGTTTTGTCCGTGCCGGGAACGTCGACTTCGACCTCGAGGCGGTCGCCCGGCACGGCCACGGAGGCACCGGCGGGGGTTCCGGTAAGGATCAGGTCGCCCGGTTCCAGGGTGAGCAGCTGGGAAAGGTCCGCAACCAACCGTGCGAAGGGGAAGAGCAGGTCAGCGGTGGTGTCGTCCTGCGCGAGTTCGCCGTTGACCCAGGTGCGGACGCGCAGTGCGGCGGGGTCGATAGTTGAGGCGTCGAGGATGTGGGGGCCGACGGGGGTGAAGCCGTCACCGCCCTTGGAGCGGAGGTTGGAGCCTTTGTCTGCCCAGCGCAGGTCGTACACGCCCAGGTCATTGCTGGCGGTCACTCCCCCGACGTAGCTCCACGCGTCTTCGACGGTTACGCGGCGAGCGATCTTGCCGATGACGAGGGCGATTTCGCCTTCGAAGCCGAGCAGTTCGCAGCCGACCGGGCGCTCCACGGCGCCGCCGGTCAGGGCCAGGGAGGAGCTGGGCTTGAGGAAGTAGGAGGGCTGTTCCGGGGTGCGTCCGCGTTCTGCTGCCCGTGAAGGGTAGTTGATGTGGACGGCAATGACCTTGCCGGCCTGCTTCAGCGTGTCCTTGGTGGCGTCGTTGCCCATGTCTCTCCTGGATCAAGTACGAAATCGTATATGATCAGGTTACATGTGGTGCGGGTCACGTCAAGAGTCTTCTTAGCCCGGCCGTGCGAGTTCTCAAACGGCGGCTCGACACACGCCGACGGTTGCCGCCCGAATTAGCCAAAAGTGTCTTGCATCAAAGGACCGCATCAAAAAGCTCAATGAGAAGTTCCAATACATAGCTGCAGGACACTCAGCGCCGCTAAGACTGCGCGATCGCATGTGAGTCGCAGAGGTAACTGGCCTGTTTCTAGCGACATTTAAATGGCCGATAAGGAGAGAGCGGGCGGCGTCGACGATTTCTGGTGTGAGCCCGTCGAGCTTGTTGAGTTTTTGGATGCGTTCTATCTGGGTGACGAGTCTGTCGACCAGGCGGAAGGTGCCACCGGTTACGCGGATGACTGTGGCGATTGCGGTTGCGTGGAGGACGCGCGGTGGAACGGGGCCGAGATCGAGATCGATGACATCGTTGAGGATGACGATGATGCGGAGCAGTTCCCCAGCGCACGTCCCGGGGAACTGGACATTGACCAGTGGCTGGTGAGCCGGGTCGCCGGCACAGCTCGTCTGACGGGCCGCTATGTTGATATCACGGCCGCCGAGACGGTAGCGGCCCTGCATCCGCTGTTCAAGGGCAAAGCTCTGGCCTACAACCTGAAGGACTTCGACGCCGCTGCGCTGAAGAACGCGGAAAACCGGCTGCTCACCCAGGAGTCACAGTTCCTGTGGACCCGGAAAAATCCTGACGGCTCGGATTTCTGCGACGGAATCCAGTTCCGTTCCCGGCAGGAGAGTCCCAGCAGGGATAGGGCGGCCCGGAGTTCGGGGGTGTTGGAACTGAGATCCTCAAGTTCGATGCCGGTAATGTGCGCGCTTATCTGCCCGTCGGTGTCGCGCTCATAGACGGCCCAGAGCAGCAGATCATCACCAGGTGAAGGACTTCGTCGAGGCCGTCTCGGAGAACCGCCAGCCGACTCCCTCCTTCGATCCTCGAGCGCACGGCCTGAAGGTCTGGGCCATCTCTAACCACCTCAAGGGCCAGGCCGTCTGCGACAACCCGATCGACTTCCGGCACCAGGCCATCGTGGGGCCGAAGGTGTGGGGCGACGGCGACCCCGAGGGAGTCCGGCAGCGCGCAGCGGAGGAGATGAAGCTGACCGCGCGGCTCGCAAAGAAACTCGGCGTGGACACCGTGGTCGGTTTCACGGGCTCCTCCATCTGGCAGTACGTGGCCATGTTCCCCCCGGTGCCCGCTTCCGCGATCGACGCCGGATACCAGGACTTCGCGGATCGCTGGAACCCCATCCTCGACGTCTTCGACGAGTGCGGAGTGCGCTTCGCCCACGAGGTCCACCCCTCCGAGATCGCCTACGACTACTGGTCCACGCAGCGCACCCTCGAGGCGATCGGATACCGCCCGGCCTTTGGTCTCAACTGGGATCCGAGCCACTTCATGTGGCAGCAGATAGACCCGGTGGCGTTCATCTCCGACTTCGAGGACCGGATCTACCACGTGGATTGCAAGGACACGAAGATGCGGATGGGCGGCGGCCGCAACGGCATCATGTCCTCGCACCTGCCCTGGGGGGATCCGCGCCGGGGGTGGGACTTCGTCTCGACGGGCCGCGGCGACTTTCCCTGGGAGGACAACTTCCGGGCGCTGACGGCCATCGGCTACACCGGTCCCATCTCGGTGGAGTGGGAGGACGCCGGAATGGACCGCCTGCAAGGGGCGCCCGAGGCCCTGGCGTTCCTGAAACGCTTCGGCTTCGCGCCATCGGACACCTCGTTCGATGCCGCCTTCAGCCAGGAAGCCTGAGCGCTGGAATGCTGTTGGCCGGGCCTATTCAACCAAACGGCGAGATCGTCTGAAAAGACATCTCGCTAGTGAGTGCTGCCCCCGACATGAAAGTCATACGATCGCTCTGGTCTGGGAAAATTTAAAGATCACTTTTACCTAGACCTTTCAGCAGGTTAGAAGCTAACCTGAATATGTTGTCGACCAGCGCTTATTCCTCGTGAGGTGCGCTAGGTGCTGCTTCGACGGCTTCAGATCGTGTGTCCAGTTCGGTAATCGCCGATCCAGAGGCATTGTCGATTGAATGACTAAGGAGCGCAATGAAGCGATTTATCAGTCAGGCAGCCCTCGGAGCATGTGGGGTAGCGCTTGTCGTGCCCGTGTTAGCAATGACTCCCGCTCAAGCTGAAGCCGGTTCCGATCAGATTGGAATGGCGGAACCTTACGATGTGCTCGTCGTAGGAAAAACGACGGGCTTTCGTCACAGCAGTATTGATGAAGCCACTACCGCCATCATGGCACTTGGTAACGCCAATGGGTTCAGTGTTGACGTGTGGGATCCTGCAACGTCACCGGGTAATCAGGGACAGCCCGACCGGACCCTACCCAGCACACCCTTCACGACCTCCTCTGATCTTGCCAAATACGAAACCATTGTCTTTGTCTCCACGGTTGATGGAACCAATTCCCTCGACCCTGCAACGCCGACGCTTCTAAATGAAACTGAGTTGGCCGCTTTTCAGGGATATATCCGTTCCGGTGGTGGTTTTGCGGGTGTTCACGCGGCGACAGATTCTATGCACACTGTCCCGTGGTATAGCCAGTTGACCGGCGGCGGTGCTCGATTCATCAGCCATCCAGAGCAGCAGACTGCTTCTCAGCTGGTTGAGGACCGGACCCATCCTTCAACAGAGCATCTCCCAGAAACATGGACGCGTTTTGATGAGTGGTACAACTTCAATCAGAGTCCGCGCGACGCTGTTCGTGTTCTCATAAATCTCGACGAGACAACCTACAACGCTCGTCGTGGTGCGATGGGTTCCGATCATCCGATAGCTTGGTGCCATAACTTCGAGTCATCTCGTTCGTGGTACACCGGCGGAGGACACACCGAAGCATCGTACACAGACCCTGCCTTCCTGCAGCACCTTCTAGGGGGTATCTCCTGGTCCGCTGGCGCAGTCAGTGGAGGTGGCGACTGCGTCACGTGGCACGAAGTCGAATCATTGATTGGTGACCTGGTTGCCGAAGGAGCGGTCTCTGCGAAAGCGGCGGCACAGGTGACCAAACAATTGGATAAGGCAAAGGACCTAGCGGAGGCTGGTCGGCACGCTGATTCGGCAGATAAGCTCAATGCAGCCGCGGCTCAGGTTAAGGCTCACGTCGGCCGTGGATCTCAGGTGCAGGTTCTGCTGACTGAGAAAGTTCGTGACTTACAGATTTGGCAAGAAGAGCACAACTAGCTGCAAGAGCCTGCCGTACTACGTATTGCCACCGCGGGACGTAGTACGGCAGGGCCTTACGGAAACTACTGCACACATTCGCGATGTATAAGCCGTGTATCGTGAGAAAATCGCCTAGCTCCAAAACACTTTCCTCCACAAAGGTGGCTTCATCTTTTGAACCGCGAGACGCGCAGGTTTTCTCTTACATGGGTGATTGTTCTAATAACCATTGCAGTCATCTTTGTAGGAGCGGTCGCCGCATCCATGAGTATGCGAGCAACGACTGCTGAGATCGCGCCCGCCCCCGGGTCAGTCGAAGCTATCGCCAAAGAGCTTTCTAAAGGGCAGGCTCTTGAAAAGGCTGAGATCACCAAAGACCTTGGAATGGCAGCAGAAACGGCACACGGACGCATGGCACGCACTTTGGAGGGGCTAGCAACTGCAGTACCCGTGGAGCAAGCAGATAGCCCCCCGTTTGCTGATACAAGTGATGTCGACGCATGGATGCGCGACCTCAGTGTTGCGGCGACGGCTTTCGAGACTGTTGAAGAGGGAACGAGCGATCAGTCGGTTGCGCAGGAAGCCTTCGTCGGTGCGGCCCAGTTACTTCTAACGGCGGTCCAGGACTACAACCGACTCTCATCAAGCCCTGCCGAGGATCGGAACCTTTTGCTTGACAGTGTTGCTGAGCGACGCGACGCTGCAGTTCGTCTTTGGCAGGCTGGAGCGGCCCAATTGGATACTCTGACCATAGATTCTGGGGGCGGCCATATGCACGTTTTTCTAGCTCCAGACGGCGATCCCGATGCGGTACCGATGGAATTTCACGACGCAGAATAAGGAAGATGTCTGCGTTGTGCGCCTGCAACCTTATCCAGGAGGAGTCCGAGTACCTCGAAGGAATGCGCCCCTACCCATGCCCTGTTGTCCCGGGTTCTTCAGCAGTTCCCATCCACCCGGTCTGCCGGCACGGGATGAATTGGTCCTGCCCGCAGGACATGTTGGCCTTCTGCTCGACACCCAGCTCGTCCGCACAGGCTACGGATCGACGGGCAGACCCGAATGCCCGGCATCGAAAAGCGACTCGCCCGCTACCCCCAGCTCTATAGCCGCATCGGCTTCAGCGCCCAGGAACTGTCCTGGCCCACCGGCGTGAAGATCGGTGATGAAACCAACCGGCAGGTACAGCACTGACTCGCCGGCCCAGACCAGGGCAAGCCGGCGCAGCAGCCGTCCGGTCAGCAGCGGGCGCCGCGATCGGCGGCCAGGTGGTTCTCTCCTGAACGTACGACGGCGGCAGGTTTTCCGCCTAGTGCGGGAGGCCTGCCGTCGTTTCGTGTTTCTGTCTTAGTGCTTTGCCAGCCGCGACGAGCGCCCCTCACCGGAATACTGCGCTTCTATATCCTTACTCCAGGCAGACGCGTAAAGGCCAAGGGCCGCCTGCTCCCTCAACGAAAAGCCCAGCCCGTTGAGTGCCATCTGGCTGGCCCCCATGGCCAGCTGCAGCGCACTGCGACTGACGCGTTGTTTGTCCGCCCGGTACAAATACTCATCGATGGCCCTCGCCCAGCGCTTCCGCCAGATATCCACCGCCGGCTCCGAGGCAAGGGCGGCCATCATCCTGTGTGCGGGCACAATCCGTGGTGCATTCCGGGCCCTCATTGCACTGCGCGCCTGCGCAGCGTGCGGACCAAAAGAAGCTGTACAGGCGTGGAGATGAGCGTTCCAGTAGTAGTCCCAGCTAGTGGTTCTGCGGTCGGGCCAAACCGCGGACCGGGGGCCCCGCATCATGGCGTGGCCGGTGTCGAAGAGAATTAGGGCAGCCAGCATCGAGCGTATGTTGAGGCTGGGAAAGCGGTTGACCGCCCACAAAGCCAGATCCGAGGACACCTCAGCAATCTCCGCTGCCAGGTCCAAGCCCTTTGGCCCACCGAACCGTGCAAGTCCCGCTTCCACCACCCCGGGTACCGGTTCGCCCGGCCGTGGCGGATAAACGACCCCCGGCGAGTGGAAGGTCTTCACGGTACCCAGCGTGGCAACGTTTTCGATCGCCAGCGCGTCCGCAAACTTCCATAGGCGCTGAGCGACGTCGTCGGTGGCAAGCAAATGCAGGAGCACAGCCTGATGGTCGGATTCCAGCGTGCGTGACAACCGAAACCGGTATCCCTCCCCGGCCGGCACTTGGGAAGACAAAGGGGCAACAATATGGCGGATAATGTCGTCGCCGACATCCTTACGCTCCGGCTCAATAGTCAGGATGGACCACAAGGTAGTTGTGCTGGCGTGTTGCTGCACAGGACGGGTAGCTGCTCCTCGATGAACAGTGGTCGATTGCATGACGTGGCTCCTATAATCCCCAAAACTGATCGTCTTGACTTCGGTAGGTGAGTTGCCAACAGTGTGTTGCCAAAATGTGTGGAATGTCCATACGGGCCTTAGGAAATTTCCCATTTGTGCCAGGGGGCTTTTCCTGCGCACGCAGTGCGACTATGGGGTTTGTGAACCAGCGACGCGCGCTGCATCGCTCCTTTCTGGTTGACGACGGTGGCGAGGCCATCGGCGCCGAACACACCGCAATCCGCATCTCCCCGGAACACAACATCCAGGGCGTGCTGGAAACCGACGGTGCCGCCGACTACACGGACTACGCCGAGCTGGCCCCGATTTCTTGGCCGGAAACGCACGACGACGGCGTGCCCTCGGCATGCAGTGGAGGGGCCGTCGTCGTTTCTTACTCGGATGACTTAGCGGGGGCGAGAGCGCTCCTCACCGGAATACTGCGCTTCAATATCCATACTCCAGGCACGCGCATATAGTCCAAGGGCCGCCTGTTCCCGGAACGAAAAACCCAGCCGGTTGAGTGCCAGCTGGCTGGCCCCCGTAACCAGCTGCTGCGCACTGCGACTGAGGCGTTGCTTGTCCGCCCGGTACAAATAGTCATCGATGGCCGGTGCCCACAGCTTGCGCCAGATATCCACTGCCGGCCCTGAAGCTAGCGCGGCACGGGCATCCGCCTGGGGCGATGCGGTGATGGCGTCTTCGAGATCAACAATGACCGCATCCGCCCCGGCCCGCAGCGCCTTTTCGAAGCGCTCGGGCCGGTCAGCGGGTGCGTAGAGTGCTACGACGATTGGCCGACTCATCCGATGCTTCCTCGTCGTACAACGCCGCCAATTCGTCGGGAGAGTACCCCAGCTCGGTGAGCACGGCCTCCGTGTCCGCACCGTGCGCCCGCCCGGTGAACCCATCGTCGATTCGTCCTTGGACATCCGAAACAGCGGTCCCTGCATGGCCATGTCGCCAAGGTCTGCGTCCTTAATGCGGTGGATGGTTCCGAGGGCATTGAACTGCGGGTCGGCAACGATGTCCGACGGGTCATAAATCGGTGCCACTGCGGCGTCCGCAGCCTCGAACGCGGCGATCACCTCCTCCCGCGAGTGCCGGGCGATCCATGCGCCCACGGCGTCGTCGAGGAGGTCGGCGTGCTCGGCACGGGTTGCTCCGCTGTCGAACCGTTCCTGTCAGGCCCACTAAGGGTATTTCGAGCGTGTGCCTCGCCTGAGCCGCGCTGCGCAGCTCAGCGAATACTCTCGTACGCCTCAAGCGCGTGCCGGCGGGACTCCAACAGATCCACGAGCGGCTCGGGATAGGCGGGAGTCAGTGCGTCCGGCACCCAGTGGGCGACGTACTCACCTTTGGGATCAAAGCGCTTTGCCTGTGTCTGGGGATTGAAGATCCGGAAGAACGGTGCTGCGTCCGCGCCGGAGCCCGCGACCCATTGCCAGTTGGCGGGATTGCTCGCGGGGTCTGCGTCCACCAAGGTCTCCCAGAACCATTCCTCGCCCACCCGCCAGTGGATGCCCAGGTTCTTGATTAGGAAGCTGGCGGCGACCATCCGCACCCGGTTGTGCATCCAGCCAATGCTCCAAAGCTGCCGCTGGCCGGCGTCGACCAGCGGAATTCCTGTCAGCCCGGCCTTCCACGCATCGAGGGAGTCCAGGCCATCAGGCCGGGATCCCGACGGCGCTTGCCCCGCCCTCCCCCGCAGGATTGCCGGGGTTTGCGGTCCGGAGCCCTTTGGATGTTCCCAGGGGAAACCGTCGAAGGCAGGCCGCAGGTTCTTGGTGGCCAGATCCGGGTTGTGAAAGAGCTGGTGCCAGCAGAACTCACGCCAGCCAATTTCGGTGCCGAACACATCCGGCCCGGGCCCGTTCCCGCGGACGCGGGACAGCGCGTGCCACACCTGGAACGGACTCACATGCCCCCACCGCAGGTACGGGGAGAGCCGGCTGGTTCCGGGCTTCGCCGGGCGGTCGCGACCGTCGTCGTAATTCTGCACCGGGCCGGCCAGGAAGTCGCTGAGTGCGGACAAGCCGGCTTCCTCGCCCGGGGTCCAGGCTTCTGCCAACCCGGTGGCCCAGTCCGGATTCAGCGGCAGCAGGTTCCAGTCCTGAAGGTGCTCCCCGGCGGGGATGCCGTCCGGCGGGGCAGCACCCTTGTCCGGAGCCGGAAAGGGCGCCCGGAAATCCATTGCGGACACCGTTCGCCAGAAGGGAGTGAAAACGCGGTACGGTCCGCCGCCGCCCGTACGCACAGTCCAGGGTTCATGCAGCAGCGAAGCCTGAAAGCTCTCCACCTGCACATCCGCGCCCGCAGCCCACTCCTTGATCGCTGTGTCCACCTCCCGCTCCGGCCCGCCGTAGCGCCGATTCCAGAAGACCCGCTCCGCGTCCACCTCCTGCGTGAACGCAGGAACGACGTCGACTGCCGGCCCCCGCAACAGGACCAACGGAATGCCCAGGGCCTCAAGATCATGCCGCAGGGTCTTCAGTGCGTGATGCAGCCACCATTTGGCGGCGGCACCCAGCGGCCGGATGCCCGGTGATTCCTCATCCAAAACATAGAGGGCTACCGCGCCGCCGTCCTGCGCTGCGGCCAGGAGGGCAGGGTTGTCAGCTGTGCGCAAGTCGTCGCGGAGCCAGGCGATGGAAACCACGGGCAGGTCCTCTCTTTGGATAACACGACCCTACCTGTGGACCTTGGCACCGGTCCCGCCCCTCAACCGCACCTCTCACGAGCGTGATGAACCGCCGTGGCATCGCAGAGGAGCGAGGTACAAAACGGAACGTGGATCTCCCGCTGCGCCTGGCCGCGGAGCGCTTCAATTGCTGGACAGAGTCTGTCCGGCGCCAAAGTCGCCAAAGTCGCCCGGGCCCGGGAACGATTCGCTCCCCTTTGACCCCGGTATACACCGTTGCCCCTAGACGGAGATTGCCCTGTGCGCCAGCCTGTGGTGGTAGGGGCCGCCGGGAAGAAGCAGCGGAACCCGGACTTTAGCGTCGTCGTCCCCTGACAGCTGTGAGGCCCCATGAGCGATCGCGAGCCACCCGGGCCACCCGGACTTGCAAGACCAACACGGATTCTGCTGACTCTGGCGGCTGCGGGTGGTGCCTGCTGGACGGTATGGGCAGGCCGATCGCTCCTGGCGCCGCTGGTGCTGGCCGCGGCGCTCATCATTATCGCTATGCCCGCTCGACGACCATTGGATCGGCGCGGGGCCCCAAGCTGGGTAGGCACGCTCGTCGTCGTGGCGATCGCGTGGGGCATCCTGGTGGTTCTGGCCGTGCTGGTCCTTCTGGCTCTGGGGCAATTCGGGCGCATTCTGGCCGACTATGCAGGCCAATTGGACGAGAGCGCCGAGACACTTGAGTCGTTTTTCCAAAGCCTCGGGTTCAGCACCGTATCGATGGACGAGGTTGCCGGGGCAATCCAGCCATCTACACTCCTGACGACCGTTTTCAACGCCGGCACGCAACTGTTGGGTCTGGGCACGGCCGTCTTTTTTGTCTTCACCTACGCGATGTTTCTCGGGATGGATGCTGCACGGTGGCAGAACCCACCGGCGGAGCTCGCGGAGGCGAGCGGCCGGCGACTGCACGCTTTCAATCAGTTCGCCGCCGGAACCAACCGGTACTTCCTCGTCAACTCGATATTCGGGCTGATCGTCGCGGTGATTGACGGACTCGCCCTCTGGGTTCTCGGCGTACCCGGTCCATTCGTCTGGGCGGTGCTGGCGTTCGTCACCAACTTCATTCCCAACATTGGTTTCGTCCTCGGCGTGGTGCCTCCCGTCGTGCTCGCTGTCGCGGTTGGCGGCTGGGGGCTGGGACTGCTGGTGCTGGCCATTTACTGCGTCGTCAACGTCACTCTCCAAGTGCTGATCCAGCCCCGGTTCGTGGGGGAATCAGTTCGGCTGAGCGTCACGCTGACCTTCGCCTCGGTGGTCCTCTGGACAACCCTGCTGGGAGCGGTCGGCTCGCTCCTGGCTGTGCCGCTTACCCTCTTTGCCCGCTTCCTGGTGATCGGCGGGGATCCCGGTGCGCGCTTCGCACAGTGGATCAGCGGCGATGACGGCCCGGAGGACACCCCGGCACCCCCGGATGAACCTCGTCGCAGTTAGGCATGATGCACGCCCCGCGCGCCGGAGGGTTTCAGTGAGAGTCGAAGGCTGAGGGCTGGCCCCCGCCGTCGCCCCTCCGCTGCTCGACGCCGGAGATGCCGGAAGCGGGCGGTACGCGGCGCCAGGGACGACGGTCGTAGATTGCCAGCAGCTGCGCACCAAGTCCAAGGAACACCATGGCCAGCCATACGACGATGTTCAGCCACGGAATATGCAGTGCGACAATGAGGATCAGACCCCCGACAAGCGCCTTGATCACTGGATGCTGGTTGCCGCGGAAGATGAGCCTGCCAATGAAATAGGCGCCGAGGACGAAGGTGGCGAGCGTTAGCGTTATCCAGACCAAAAGGACTGACAGCGCCAGGGGCGCCCCGATGACCGTGGCCAGAAGGAGCAGCACCACGAGCGGAACGGCGATTGATGCCACGAAACCGACCAGCAGCGCATGCCATGGCCGAGGCAGGAGCCGGTCGGTCACCCGGTGCAGCAACCTGGGGAAGAGCCAGCCCGCGAGCACCGTGATAAGGCTCAGCGCAACCAGCGCATACAGCAACCCGAGCAGCCACCCAACGAACTTCTCCCCCGCCGAGGGCTCTTGCTCGGGCTCCGGGGCGATGCGCTCCACGGTGCCGCTGACCGCATCCGTGGAGATGTTTGCCTCCTCGCTGGAGTTGTACGTGACGTTGCCCCCGACCGTCCCGCTGATGTCGAGGTTTCCAACGCCCACCTCGACATCACGGCCGATCGCACCGGAGATCGTGATGTCGCCCGCGGCACCCACCAGGTCGTCGCCGAATGACCCGGCATCGGTGATGGTGACGGCTGCCCCGAAGATCGTTCCACTGCGCGCAACGTCACCGCTTATGGTCACGTCCTGCCCGGCGAGCCGCACGTTTCCGTCGACGTTGCCGGTAATGGTGATCGTTTGGGCTGCCGCGATCACATCCCCCGTGACATTTCCGCTGATGGTGACGCTCTGCCCCGAGGCGTACACGTCACCGGAAACGTCTTCCTGGACGTCGATGTTCAGTCCGCTGTAGAACTGCGGGCCGGTGCCGTCGTTCACCACGGCAGAGGGCGCGGACTGTGGGCTCGACACCGGGGACGAGGCGAATGCACCTGACCCCGTCGCCAGAACCAGAATGCAGACGGCGAAAACTGCGGAGAAAGCCCGCCGGGCAGGAGAAGGAAGTCTCATCGGAATGCCTTTCCGGGGTACGGTGTTCGCCTGTTCTTCCTCGTCAGAGTGCTTGTGCAGCGGCATCCCGCGGCTGGGCTGATGCGTATCCGCCCCCGCGGTACCGAGGCCAATGTGTTCAGTGTCCGGCAGATGTCCGCCGAGCCATAGAGCCGACGGCCCCGGGACGGCACTGAGGATGATTTACGGAGTCAGCAGTACCTTTACCGCCCGGCGTTCGTCCATGGCCCGGTAGCCCTCCGCGGCGTCGCCTAGCGGAAGCGTGAGGTCGAAGACCCGGCCCGGGTCGATCTTCCGGTCCCAGATCCGCTGAATGAGGTCGGGCAGAAAGCGGCGCACGGGAGCGGGGCCTCCGAGCATGTGGATCTCGGCGAAGAACAACTCCAGCCCGGGAAGAGCGACGTCATGAGAGACGCCCACAAAGCCCATGTGGCCGCCCGGCCGGGTGGAGCGCACAGCCTGCATCATTGACTCCTGCGTGCCCACGGCCTCCACTACCGAATGGGCGCCGAGCCCGTTGGTCAGGTCCTTGAGCGCGGCCACCCCCGCATCACCGCGTTCGGCGATGATATCGGTGGCTCCGAAATCCCGGGCGAGCTGCTGGCGTTCGGGGTGCCGACTAAAAGCGATAATTCGCTCGGCGCCCAGCTGTCGCGCGGCCAGGACGGCCAACACGCCGACGGCGCCGTCCCCCACCACGGCGACGGTTTTGCCGGGGCCGGCCTCAGCAGCCACGGCGCCGAACCAACCGGTGCCCAGCACGTCAGAGGCCGCCATCAGTGAGGGCAGCAGGTCCGCCGGCGGGGATTCCGGCGTGGCGACCAAGGTGCCGTCGGCCAGCGGAATCCGGGCGAACTGCGCCTGGGTTCCCATCATGCCCATCGGCACGGCATTGACGCATCGGCTCTGGTAGCCGGCCCGGCAGATTTCGCAGGTGTTGTCGGAGGCCCAGAAGGAGCCGACGACGAAGTCCCCGGCCTTGATGGTCCGCACCTCGGGTCCAATCTCCTCCACCCAGCCAACGTATTCGTGTCCCATGGGTGCGTTATGGGCGTCCTCCACACCCCGGTACGGCCACAGATCCGATCCGCAGATGCAGGTCGCTGCGAGCCGGATTACGGCGTCAGTCGGTTCTTCAATCGCTGGATCGGCCCGGTCCTCGACGCGCACATCTCCTGGTGCATGCAGTATTACGCCACGCATGGTGTCTCCTTCTGCGGTCGGATTCCTTCTTTCCAAGGACAGCACCTGCACAGAAGCATGGGTAGGCCCGCGACCCTCAAGTTCCTATTAGGCACTCGGAACAGGCATCGCCGCGTTCAGTTCGTCACGAGCAATTGATCCGGCTGGATTTGGCGTCCATATTATTGGTCGGGTGGCCTCAAAAGGCCGGAGCGGGCCTGGCAACCGATGTCGACAGCAGACAGCAGACAGCAGACAGCGTAAATTCCCGGATGAGCTGAATCACCGTTCCGCCGGGGCCGCTCCCCGGCGGAACCGCAAGAACCAGTGGTGAGGAGAAGGCATGCGCGGTTCGGCACTGATCGTCGGAGCGGGCATCGCGGGAACCGCTGCTGCCCGCGGCCTGCTGCGGGCAGGATGGTCGGTCCAAGTGCTCGAACGCGGCGCAAACCTGCCCGGCAGCGGAACGGCGCTGGCCATGTGGCCCGAGGCGCTGAGAGCACTGGAATCGCTGGGTGCCAGTGACGCGGTCCTCGCCGGTTCGATGGAAGAGCACGGCGCTCGAATTCTGAAACCCGACGGAAGCAAGATCGCAGCCATGGGTCGCAACCGGACCGCTCGGTTTGTGCCTCGCACCGTCCTGCTGGAGGCCCTTTCCGGGGACCTTCCCGACGGGCTTATCCAATGGAATTCGCCGGTCGCCGGGCCTGCATCCCTGCCCCGAGCCGATGTTGTCGTGGCCGCCGACGGCATATCCAGCCGGCTGCGCACCGCCTGCAACGCGGCACCACCACGGTCGCTGCGAACGGTAGCCTTCCGCGGCGTTGTTGCCGGCCCGGCCGGCGGGGTCACCGAGACGTGGGGGCGCGGCCGGTTGTTCGGCATTACGCCGCTGGATGCCGTCAGCACCAACTGGTTTGCCTGTCTCCGTTCGGCGGACCTTCCCCCGCTGGGTTCCCCGGATGCCTTCGGCGCCCAGGGTGCCGGCCTGCTGCGCAGCCTGTACGGCGGGTGGCACCCGGACGTCGCCCGGGTCCTTGGAAAACTGGACGGGAGCCCGATAGATTACCGCGAGCTGTTCGACGTTCCGCCGCTCCGCTCCTATGTGTCCGGCAACGTGGCGCTGCTGGGCGACGCCGCGCACGCCATGGCGCCGAACCTTGGCCGCGGCGCCTGTGAGGCACTTTTGGATGCGGTTGCGCTGGTCGATGCCCTCAGCTCGGCGCCCGATGTTGCCGCCGGGCTGGAGCACTACGACTCCATCCGGCGTCGGCGGGGAAACGCCATGGTCCGCGCGGCACGTCTGCTGAACCGTCTGGGCACAGCCGAGCACTTCACCGGCCTCCGCAACCTCGCGATGTCCGCGGGGTCACGGTTCGCCTAGGACTTTCGCCGCCCGGCAGCCGCCGTCGGGTGCCTTCATTTCCGCGAATACTCTCCCCCTGGACCCATCTGCGCCGTCCTGACTGTGGGTGGCGGGCACCGGAACCGGTTGACCCGCTAGGACTCCAGCGTCCGTTATCCGGCTCTTGTGCCTCGCGGATGCTTGTGCAAGCATCGGCCAACGATACTTTTTCACCGCTTATCGATACATGGGAGACCCGGATGCGGTCAGAGGCAAGCGCTGAACTAAAAGTCCTCATCGGCGCGATGCTCGCGGTCGCGGTCGCGGTACAGGCGGTGGTCCTTCCGATGCTTGCTGCGGAGGCGGCGGCCAGTTTTCCCGAAGTCGCCTATCTGCGGACTCCCCTGACCGCGCTGGCGGTTCTTGCCATCGCATGCGGCGAGGCGGCGCTGCTCTGTATCTGGCGACTGCTCACGCTGGCCGGGCGCGGAGCCTTCCTGACCAGCCGAACGACGCGCTGGGTGGACGCCCTGATCCTCTCGCTGGTCGCCGGCACGGGAATGCTCGCCGCCATCTCCGCGGTTCTGGCCGCCGATCCGCAGACGGGCGGCGGGGGCCCGGCCGTGGGCCTGGGCCTGATGGCCGGAATGTTCCTCGGAGCGGCAGTGATCCTCGGGGTACTGGTATGGCGCGGCCGGTTGCTGCAGCGTGTCCGAGACGCCGCGAAGCAGCAGCGGCGCGCCCAGCTTTAACGGATCTCCGACGAGTCTCCCCCGTCTAAATCCGGGACACAGGCCGGTGCCGCCTACACCGTCATTTCTTACCCGCCTGACTTGTACGGGTGCGAGAGGACTCCTCGCCGGAATACTGCGCTTCAATGTCCTTACTCCAAGCACGCGCGTATAGGCCGAGGACTGCCTGCTCCCGGAACGAAAAGCCCAGCCGGTTGAGTGCCAGCTGGCTCGCCCCCATAGCCAGCTGCTGTGCGCTGCGACTGATGCGATGCTTGTCCGCCCGATACAAATACTCATCGATGGCCCGCGCCCAGCGCTTCCGCCAGATATCCACCGCCGGCTCGGAGGCCAGCGCGGCCATCACCCTATGTGCGGGCATAATCCGGGGTGCTATCCGGTCCATCATTGCCCTGCGCGCACGCTCAGACTGGGAGCCGAGAGAACCTGTGCAGGCGCGCAGATGAGCGTTCCAGTAGTAGTCCCAGCTAGTGGTTCTGCGGTCGGGCCAGACAGCGGACCGGGGTCCCCGCATCATGGCGTGGCCGGCGTCGAAGAGAAGCAGGGCAGCCAGCATCGAGCGCATGGTGAGGCCGGGAAAGCGGTCGACCGCCCACAAAGCCAAATCCGAGGACACCTCAGAAATCTCACCTGTCAGTTCCAAGCCCTTTGGCCCACCGAACCGTGCAAATATCGCTTCCACCAGCTCAGGCACCGGCTCGCCCGGCCGTGGCGGATAGACGATGCCCTGCGACTGGGAGATCTTCACGGGACCCAGACTGGCAACGTTTTCCGCCGCCAGCACGTGGGCAAACTTCCACAGGCGCTGAGCGACGTCGTCGGTGGCCTGCACATGCAGGAGCACGGCCGGATGGTCGGATTCCAGGCTGCGTGAAAAACTAAACTGGCCCGCCTCGAGCCGCATTTGGGAAGACAGCGGGGCAACCATGTGGCGGACTATTCCGTCGCCCACATCCTTTCGCTCCGGCTCCATGGTCAGGACGGACCACAGGGTGGTTGGGCTGGAGTGCTGCTGCACAGGACGGGTAGCTGCACCTCGGTGCACAATGTTCGATTGCATGACGCGGCTCTTTTCATCCCCAAAATGATTCTGACATTGGTACGTGTACTGCCTACACAGTGTCGTCCCAGAATGCGAAGGCTATCCCGTCTCCAGAAAATTGCCCATTTTTGTCAAGTGCTCTTTTCCTGCGTACGAATATCGACTATGGGTTTTGCGCAACGGCGCCATGCAGCGTCTGGCCGAAGAGGTAGAGCCCTGGCGCACAGCTCGACGACGACGGCGCCGGTTCTGCCACGCCATTGAGCATCAGGACCTTGCGGCATTAATGGGGTAGCCGGCCCCTATGCTGGCACCAACAGCAACTGACAAATCGCAAACACGGCTACGAGCCGCAGGGGGAATACATGGACAACCTCATCACCAATGCCGAAAGCGTGGCACGAGCTGCGCACGAAGGCCAGACCGACAAGACAGGAGTCCCCTACATCACGCATCCCGAGCGGGTCGCCCGGACCGCGGCGCAAAGGGCGCCGGAGGATCTGCGCGAACAGGCGCAGGCTGTGGCCTGGCTGCATGACGCGGTGGAAGACACCGGCGTGACCCTGCAGGGGCTGCGGGAGCAGGGCTTCCCAGAAACCGTCGTCGCCGGCGTGGACGCCATGACCAAACGTCAGGGAGAACCCGTCGAAAGCTACTTCGAACGCGTCCGGGCCAACAACCTTGCCCGCATCGTCAAGGCAGCGGACATTGATGACAACACCAACCCCGAACGCGTCCAGAAACTGGACCATGAGGACCGGACCCGCCTGGCCGCCAAATACCAGCGCTCACGCGAGCTGCTCGCGCTGGAGTAATTCCGAGCCGCAAAAGACTGCCCTACTTGGGGTCCGAGAACATCACCAGCAGCACACACCCGGCGGAAAAGCCGGCCTGGGCCAGCAGCAGCACTGCGGGCGCATAGCCCAGGAACATCCCCAGCAGCAGGGGAACCAGGGCCAGCAGCGTGGTGTCCGGTCCGCGGACCATGGCCCCGGTCTGCGCCGACGGCACGGGTCCGAAAACGGTGTCAGTGGGCGGGAGCGTCCAGTCCGGCTCCGGCCGGTACGCACCCCGCACCGCCGATGCGCCGAAGCCCACGCCGGCCAGCGCGCCCAAGACGATGAGCTCCGCACTTCCCGCACCCAGCAGCACGAGCACAGCCAGGAACGCCGCGGCCCACAGTGCCAGGACCGCTGCGGGCAGAGCCATCCGGCTCAGCCGAACCAGGGCCGGCGACAACGGCAGCAGCACGTCCAACCCCGGAGTGATGGCGGTCTGCCGGGCCAACGCTCCCGCTGCCGGAACGGCAGCGAACACTGTCGCCGAGATCAGGGCCAGCTGCAGCGGCACCGGCTGCGTGCCGCCGGTGAGCAGGAGGACGACACACAGCAGCCCAAGCAGCACCGGCCGGCCCAGCCAGCCCCGGGCGCGCAGGAAGGCTGCGGTATCGGCGCGCAGCAGCGCCCCGAACGGGGTCCGGCCGCCCCGCGCATACCAGCGGCCGGCACGGGTGGAGACGATCGCGCCGTAGTTCCGGGACAGGGCCCGCCCCACTTCGTTCGGGTCCATCAGATACAGGGCGGCACCGGCATGCCCGGAAACGCCGCCGGCGCTGATGAGATCCCGGGCGGGAATCGTCCCCAGCCGCGGAAAGACAATGAGCCCGAGCCCGACGGCGGCCGCCAGAGCAACAAGGGCCGGACCCCACTGACCGGCGGCGGCCTGCCGCTGCACGAAACTCAGCACGGCCAGCAGCAGCAGTCCCGGCAGCGGACCGTTTGCTGTTCGCCCAAGCTGCCCCGCACCGGCACCGGCACCGCCCCCGGACCCCGCAGGTCCGGCGCCGATCTGCCGCAGGGCCGCGAGCAGCACTGCGGTGACGGCGGCCGCTCCGAACACTGCCGCCGCCAGAAACTGTCCTGGCACGCTGGCTTGGAGGTCGGTGATGAAACCAACCGGCAGGTACAGCATGAACGCACCCGCCCACACAAGGCCCAGCCGGCGGAGCAGCCGTCCGGTCACCAGCGGACGACGCTCCAGGGGCAGGTTCAGCCACCAGTACCCTTCGGCTCTCGTCACCGCCGCCGGACCCAGTTTCCGGGCCAAGACCATCGCTGCCGCCAGGACGGCGAACAGCAGTGCGGTCGCTGCGGCACCGTCGGGCAGGATGAACGACGGCGGGGGCAGCAGCGTGCGGGCGGCGGCTTCCGCATCCCAGGCCTGGGCAACCTGCTCGCGCAGCGCCAGGACCAGACCGGCAGCGAACGCCCCGATGGTTCCCAGCGCAAGAACAGCGGTATAGGCGTCCACGAAGACATCCCGGATCCGGGTCCGGGCGCGGGTGAAGGTTCTCGAGGCGTGCCGGGTGTACCGGACCGGGTTGAAGTCCGCGGAAACTCCTCCGACGGCGGCGTCCTGGGCCACGGCTACCGCCCGGCGATTTCCGCGGCGGCCTGCTCCGGCGCGATCTCCCGGACGTCGTCGTCAATAAGCAGGCAGCGTCCGGCGGTGGCCAGGAGCAGCGCCGGGTCGTGGGTCACCAGCAGCACCGTGCCGCCGTCGTCGGCATAGGTCTTGATCCGTGTGCCCAGCCGTTCGCGCATGGCCGGATCCAGGCGCTGCTCCGGTTCATCCAGAATCAGCAGGGACGAGGGGCGGATCAGTGCGGAGGCCAGCAGCAGCCGCCGCCGCTGCCCGGAGGAAACGGCGGCGGGAACGGCGTCGGCGCGCTCCCCCAGCGCGAAATACTCCAGTTCGGCGTCGACGGCGGCATCGGGATCCGGCAGCGAGTGTCCGCGCGCCACCAGCTGGAGGTGCTCCCGCACGGACAGGGAGGGGAAGAAGGCATCCTCGTCGAACAGGGCTGCGACCTGCCGGCGGAACGGGATGCCGTCCTCGTAAACGGGCAGCCCATGGACGCGCACTTCTCCGCCGAGCATGGCCTGCTTGCCGGCGATCGTGCGGGCGGCGGTGGATTTGCCGGCGCCGTTGAAGCCCACCATGCCGAGGATCTCACCGGCCTCCGCGCGGGCCGTGATCGGTCCGCACACCGGAGTGCCGCCGTATCCCACGGACAGATCGGAAATCTCGAGCACAGCCCCCGCAGCAGTCATGGAATCCCCCCAGGTAGTGATGTTCAGCAGGTTAACGGGTCAAATTCGTGGGTGCCAGTGGATTGAGCCGGTAGAGCAAGGCGGCCATCGCGTCGCGGCTTACAGGCTCAAGGGGGCGAAAGGTTCCATCGGGCCACCCGGTTGTGACACCTGCTGCGGACATGAAGGCCATTTCCCGATAAAACTGATCAGTGTTCTTCACGTCCTTGTAGGGGCTGTCCGCCGGCTCACTGAAGTTGGCGGTGTTGACCGTCCTGAACATAAATGCCGCCATTGCGTCCCGGTTCACCGGCTGGAGAGGACGGTAGGTGCCGTCAGGCCACCCAGCGGATATTCCCATGCTCGCCAGCCAAGTGATCTCCTTGTAGAACTTGTCGGTTGTTCTCAGATCCACAAACGGGGAGGTTGAGGGCGGAACAAAGTCAGGGGACCCATGGAACCTGTAGAGGAAGGCAGCCATGGCGTCTCGACGAACAGGCTCCAGCGGGCGGTACGTGCCATCTTCGTAGCCCGTCGCAACACCGGCATTTCCCGTCCAGCGAATATCCCGCTCAAACTGAGTGCCGCTGGGGATATCGCGAAACGCAGCATTTCTTTCCTCGGGGACTGCCAGGGCGATGATCGTGTTGTTGTTGTGGGAAGTATTCGCGACATACATTCTTCGCCCGTCAGGGCTGAGAGCGATGTCCTGAGGACTGTTCTGATAATCCGGCAGCAGTGAGTGGGAGCAGATCATTGCATTGGTCGTGAGGTCGATAACATCAACCCGGCTTCGGTTGGACGTTGTGACGAAGGCACGGTCCTCGGTCTCGCTCAACAAGAAGCCGTAGCCGATTCTTAGAAAGAAGCTGGTGCGGATGGATCGAGTTGCTGTATCTACGATGATCGTTTGTTCATTGTAGGCATCGGTCACATAGAGTGACTTCCCATCTTTGGTCAGGGACAGTGTCCCCGGCGGACCCCCCACCTCAATGCTGCCGGCCACGGCACCTGAGGCGAGATCAACGACGTACACAGAGTGCGTGCGCCTGCCGCCCACATAGGCAAAAGACCCTGTGGGATCGATTTCCAGGTCGCCGAAGGTGCCGTAGGCAGGGTCAAACACCCATTCGTCGACCACCGTGTCCGTCTGTGCATCCACAACAGTCATGCGGTTGTTGTAACCAGTGATGTAGACCCTTGCTCCGTCAGGGCTGAACGCGATTGACTGCGGATCCACGGTCGGAATCGAAGTAGTCATCGTATTGCTGGCGGCATCAAAAACCTGAACGTTGCCAGAATTCGTACCTAAATATCCTTTTGTCCCAGCAGCATTCATCCACACTTTTCCCGCGTAAGGATAATGTCCGGGCACCTGCATTTTCGCTACTTCTTGAAGGGTTTCAGAATCGAGGACGGATATGACTCCGCTGCCGAGTTCGCCAAGATTTGTGAGCGAGACGTAGAGCCTGGAGCCGTCCGGGCTGCTCGTTATCGCTCCCGGGTTCCCCTCGGGCACAGGAGCCTCCATGATCGGCGATGTCCCCGACGTTCCGCAGCCGACGACTGTGGTCGGTGTGGCAGCCGCCGACGTGGAGTCAGATGCATCGTTCCCCTGTGCGGGAGCGGTGATCATGGTCATGGACAGCATCACCGTTCCCGCAAGCACAGCCACGTTCTGAACACTGGAACGAATCAAAAAACAGCCCCCGATTGTAAAGACACGAGCAAGCTGCAGCGCACCAGCTCGCCAGGCAACGAACAATTTCGCAGCATCAATCGCAGAGTACTGTATGCGGCAGTGACGCAGGCCACCGTCCTGGTTCGGCACCCAAGCGTAATTTCGGGCACCCGTTCTGAGGGATCGCTCCCCCACACAGTGTGGACCAGGAGGGAACTCGTTCAGGCCACGAAAATGCAGAACGGGTGCCCGGATGGATCGGCGTACACGTACAGCGGCTCTTCCGGGTCGTCGGTCCGGTCAAAGAGCAGCTCCGCTCCCAGTTCCAATGCCCTGGAATGCTGGTGCTCCAGAGATTCCCGGTCCGGAACGGTGAGGTCTAGATGCATCTGCATCGGGACGTCAGTCGACGGCCAGGTTGTCCGCTCGAGGCGGTCCACCAATTGGAAGGCAAGCTTTGCGCGGCCCTGCGCATTGGTGAGGACCAACCAGTCTGCGTCGTTCGAGTCCCCCTCGGTCGCAGGCTCATCTCCCGGCCGGTAGTGGAGTCCGAGAAGCTGGCGGTAGAACTCCGCCAGCGCTCGGACATCAGTTGTATCCAAGACGGTATGCAGCAGCTCAGGAAATCCGGTCATGAGCCGAGATTAGTGAGGGTTCCGATTTCCGGCCAGCCGTTCCGCCGGGCAGCAGGCTGCGGCACCATGGCAGGGAAGGACCACGCAGTTCCGCCAACCTCAAGGAGCAGGACCAATGATCCTGAATGAGACCTACACACTGGCCAACGGACACGCCATTCCGAAGCTGGGCCTGGGCACCTGGTTCATCGAGGACGGCAGCGCCGCCCGGGCCGTCCGGGAGGCGGTGGAGATCGGCTACCGCAATATCGACACTGCACAGGCGTACGGCAACGAGCACGGCGTCGGGAAAGGTGTGCGAAGCAGCGGCGTGCCGCGCGAGGAGCTGTTCATCTCCAGCAAGGTGGCCGCCGAAATCAAGGACTTCCGGAACGCCGCGGCCGCGATCGATGCATCGCTCGCCACGATGGGCCTGGAGTACCTCGACCTGATGCTGATCCACAGCCCGCAGCCCTGGAACGACTGGCGCGGCGGCTCCTATGCCGAGGGCAACCGGGAGGTTTGGCGTGCACTCGAGGAAGCCCAAAAGGCGGGCAAGATCCGCTCCATTGGTGTCTCCAACTTCGAGCAGCAGGATCTGGAGAACATCCTCTCTGACTGCACCGTGGCGCCTCAGGTCAACCAGGTGCTCCTCCACGTTGGCAGCACCCCGGACGACCTCCTGATCTACTGCTGGGAACGAAATATTCTGGTCGAGGCCTACTCCCCCATTGCCCACGGCGAAATGCTCAGGAACACGGAGGTCGCCGCCGTGGCGGAGCGTTATTCGGTGACCGTCCCACAGCTGTGCATCCGTTATGCGCTGCAGCTGGGGACGGTGCCGCTGCCAAAGACAGCGAACCCGGAGCATATGAGGAACAACGCGCAGGTGGACTTCACCATCTCCGACCAGGACATGGAATTTCTCCGGAGCCTGAGGATCACCGACTACGGCACCTCCAGCCGGTTCCCGGTGTTCAGTGGACGGAGGTAGCGGCCGGTGACGCTGTCGGGGTTGCGCGCGACGCCGGCGGGGGTGCCGGCGGCGACGATCCGGCCGCCGGCAGTGCCGCCCCCGGGGACGAAGTCGATCAGATAGTCCGCGTTCGTGATCAGGTCAAGGTCGTGGTCGATGGCGATCACGGTGCCGCCGGTCAATGAGGCCCTGGAGCACGTCCCGCATCTTCGGCCCCGGACCCGGCGCCCGCCCCGCCCCGGGTTCGCGGCCGACGGCGGACCGTGCGGTCACATCACGACGACGTGTTGCCCGGCCCGACAGCGGCACAGGCGTTTCGGGGCTGTATCCATGGTTTCGTCCCCGTGAGGCCGCCGTCCAGAGCCGGCGGAACATAGTGTGACATGGCGCGCTTCGCGGAATACCACGTGCCCTGCCCCGGGTTGTCGCTGGATAGATGAACTTCAGCCCAGGACACCTCCGCCCTGCGGCACGCGACAAAAGGAACCCCTGAGTGAAACTCTTTACCCCGCTGACCGTCGGCGCCATGGAACTGCCCAACCGCCTCGTCATGGCCCCAATGTCCCGCGTCCGCGCCGACCGCAACGGCGTGCCCACCGACATCATGGTCGAGCACTACCGCCAGCGCGCCTCCATGGGCCTGATCATCAGCGACGGCATCTACCCCTCCTTCACCGGCCAGGGCAACGCCCTGATGCCCGGCCTGGTCACCGAGGACCACGTCACCGGCTGGAAGCGCGTCACCGACGCCGTCCACGGAGCCGGCGGCCGCATCGTCGCCCAGCTGATGCACTCGGGCCGCGTCGCCCACGAAAACATCAACGGCGGACGCCGGCCGGTGGCCCCCAGCGCCATCGCGCTCGAAGGCATGGCCCACACCTACGCCGGCAAGCAGCCCTACCCCGTGCCGCACGCCCTCACCGAAGCCGAACTCCCCGGCATCGTGCAGGACTTCGTCGCCGCCGCCCGGAACGCGATGAAGGCAGGGTTCGACGGCGTCGAGCTGCACGGCGCCAACGGATACCTGCTTCAGGAATTCCTCTCCCCCGTCTCCAACACCCGCACCGACAACTACGGCGGATCGCCGGCGAACCGGGCCCGGCTGGTCATCGAGGCCTTCCGTGCCGTGGCCGAGGCCGTCGGCGCCGAGCACACCGGCATCCGCATCTCCCCGGAACACAACATCCAGGGCGTGCTGGAAACCGACCGTGAGGACGTGACCGCCACCTACACCGCCCTGGTGGACGGCATCGCCGACCTGAAGCCGGCCTTCCTGAGCATCCTGCACGCCGACCCGGCCGACAGCATGGTCCAAGGCCTGCGCCACCGCTTCGGCGGACCGGTGCTGATGAACACCGGCTTCGGCTCGGTCACCACCCGCAGCGACGCCGTCATGCTGCTCGAAGAGAACCTGGCCGACGCCGCCGTCGTCGGCCGTCCCGTCATCGCCAACCCGGACCTGGCCCGCCGCTGGCAGGAGGACCACCCGCTGAACGAGATCGACCAGGCCACCGTCTACACCGACGGCGCCGCCGGCTACACGGACTACCCGGAGCTGGCTCCGGTTTCCTAACCGAATGACGAAGACGGTAGGTCTTCCGCGCGACGCGGGAGACCTACCGTCCGTCACTAGATCTGTGCCAAGCGGCCCAGAAGCTCGACGACGCCCTAGCGGCATTCACCCCTGACGAGACCGACGCCGTCAACCGTGCTGCTGGCGAGCTGGAATCCAGCTAGCGGTGGCCATGCCGTCAGTGACGCCGTCGAACTAGTCCAGGATTCGGCCGAGGCCGTCGTCGTCCGGCGGCTCGGCCTCGCCATGCGACCCCCAGCGCGGACTACTGCTCTTCAGTTGCTATGCTCCGATGGTTCATTTTGAGAAAAACCGATTGGGGGTCGGGAAGCCGCATGGCTGACGACGATGTGCAGTATGAGTTGAAATCCGTACAGGCAATACGCAGCACTGAAGCCCGGACAATTACGAAGTGGGAAAAGTTAGGGTGGGAGTTCGTCTCGCAGGACAAAGGGACGTTGCGCACCGAGATCACGTTCCGCCGCCCGAAGCGTCAGTTACCTTGGCGTTTGATAGCGGTGGCAGGCGGCGCCTTAGCGGTCCTGATTGCCGTCGCTGCCGTTTTCGGTCTCTTCGATGAGGAACCCGGTACTGCCGCTCCTCCGGCGCCCCCGGCGGCAGCCGAGACAAGCACGGGAGCGCCGGCCTCCGCGCCGGCAGCAGAAACTGCCCCAAGTGAGGAAGCCACCGAGACGACGGCCTCAGCCAAGCCTGTTGAAGATTCGGTGCTCACCGTAGAGAACAACACGGATCTGGCGGAGCTTCTGACGCTGGACACTTGCAGCCCTGCGGTTGGAGACTTTGCGACCAAATACAAGGGGCAATCCATTGCCTTCGACGCAAATATCGGCGCCATGGCGCTTCACGGCAACTACACCACGAGATACGACATCTTGATTGGAGTAGGTGATTTTAGTGAAACAACTGCAGTCGGGCCATTCTTCCAATACAGGGATGTAAACACCGTCTCTGACCTGTATTACACGGACAATGACAACCCGGACACGATTGGTGTAGGCGACAACGTTCGGATCACGGCTAAGGTCGTGGAGTACGACAGCACCCCGTGCCAATTCGTTCTTAAGCCGGTCAGCACCGAATTCCGCTAGGGAGCCGGGGGCAGTAGACCCCGGCGAAGTTACCGTTGCTCGCGGTCTACGCTCGTTCCCGAAGGCCGTAGTCGGGTATGAAATGATCCGTCCGTGACTGTCAGTGGGAATCCCCAAAAAGTGCAAGGTGCACCTGATCCAGGCGGAACTGTTCGACGAACTGGAGCTGCACGGCTTCCAAGTGCAGCCGGGCGACCTCGGGGACTTTAGCCGATACCCGTTCCGGATGCCGCATTTTGGTGTGTTGGCCCGGCCGTCGGATATCGCCGCCTCCTGATCGCCCCCGACGCCGGCGTCTCAGACGGACTTTGCTGGTCCGCCAATTCCTTGGGACCGGAGTTTCCGGCCAGGGGTTACAGCCCCGGGGGCGGCGGCTGCCCCGGGGACGGCGGGGGCTGTCCGCCGTCGTACCCGGGCCCACCTTTGTGATCCGTGCCCGGGCCGAGGTCATCCTGCGACGCCGTGCTTACCCGCCGCCACGGGCGCCGGTCGTAGATCACCAGGAGCTGCGCGCCGAGCCCGAGGAAAACCATGCCCAGCCATACGGCGATGTTCAGCCACGGAATATGTAGCGCAACGATGAGGATGGCCCCGCCGACGAGTGCCTTGACCAGCGGACGCTGGCGGCCGCGGAACAGCAGCCTTCCGATGTAGTAGGAGCTGAACACGAATGTCGCGAGGGTGAGCGTGATCCAGACCAGCAGGATGGCCAGCGCGAGGGGTGCGCCGACGAAGGTGAACAGCAGAAGCACAATTGCAAACGGAACGACGATCGAGGCCACGAACCCTACAAGCAGCGCCTTCAAGGGATTCGGCATAAGACGGTCGGTAACGTTGTGCAGCAAACGGGGGAAAAGCCATCCCGCGAGGAGGGTGATGAGGCTCAGAGCCACCAGCGCGTAAAGCAGGCCAAGCAACCAGCCGACGAACCGTTCTCCCTGCGTTGGCTCGTCGGAGTCTGGCGGGGCGATGCGCTCCACGGTGCCGCTGACCGCCCCGTCTGCAATGCGGGCGTCGTCGTTGGAGCTGTAGGTGAGGTTACCCCCAACCGTCCCCTCAATGGTGAGGTCGCCAACACCAACTTGCACATCACGGCCGACCGCGCCGGCTATGTCGACATCGCCTGCGGCACCCACCAGGTCGTCTCCGAAGGAACCGCTCTCGGTAAGATCCACCGTCGAAGCGAAGATCGTGCCGCTGCGCGAGATCTCCCCGCTGATGGTCACATCCTGCCCGGCGAGACGCACATTGCCGTCAACGTTTCCGGTGATGTCGATCGTCTGGCCGGCCGCGATGACGTCGCCCGTCACGTTGCCGGAGATGGTGATCTGCTGGGCCGACACGTACACGTCCCCGGAGACTTCGTCCCGCACGTCCACGGTTATGCCGTTGTAGAACTGCGGACCCGTATTGTCGTTCTGTTCATACGGCGCAACCGGCAGCGACTGCGGGACCGGGGAGAAGGCGAATGCGCCTGTCCCAGTTCCCAAAATCAGAATGATGGCGGCGAGGATTGCGGACAAAGCCCGTCGTGGCGAAGGAGAAAGTCTCATTGGGTCGCCTTTCAGGTACCTGCATATGGACGCATCCACGACGCTCTTGATCCTGGCTGTGCGGCAAGCATCTTTGGCAGAGGTGCCATGCGCCCATGGTCACGCCGTCGGAGGGTGCTGTAAAGGTGCGCGTGCTAATCCGGGACCAGCTGACTGCAGACGCAGGATATCCGGGGAAGGCAGGCGCCGTCGTCGCGAACCTTCACACTCTCTTGGTGAGCTGAGACCGGGTTCGCACGAGTTCAGCGAGGATTCGGTGGGCACCACGATGGTTGACCGGATCGAGTTCGAGGCACCGTTCGGCGTCGTCGGGCAGCTGGTCGAGAAACTGGTGCTGGCGCGCTACCTAAAGAACCTTATTGAGGCCCGGAACCGCTACCTGGCCGGGGATGTCGTCCGTTAGTCGGAGCGGGGAGGCGACCCAGCAGAAGAAATGCCGGCAAGACCCCCACGAAACATGGAATGATCCATCAAATGACATCTAGCTCGAATCCCGGGGCCGAACCTGTCACAGAAATGCGGAAGGCAGCTTTGGACGCTCCGACGACGGGTTCAAGAGTGCTCTCGGTCAGCCGAAGCAGCAAGCACAGTTTCAGCAAGGACCGGGTGGAATCGGTTCTGCTGGTGGAAGGGCTCGGTGTCGACGGAGACGCGCATTCCGGCACCACCGTGCAGCATGTGTTCAGGAAACGGTCCCACCCGACGGAGCCCAACCTGCGGCAGGTGCACCTGATCCATGCGGAGCTGTTCGACGAACTGGAGCAGGACGGCTTCGAACTGCACCCCGGTGACCTCGGGGAGAACATCACCACCCGCGGCATCGAGCTCCTGGACCTGCCCGAGGGAACACTCCTGCGGATCGGGCCCGACGCCGTCGTTCAGGTAACCGGCCTGCGGAGTCCCTGCCGGCAGATCGACCGCTTCCAGACCGGGCTGCTCAAAGCGGTGTTACCCCGCGACAGTGCCGGAAAAATCGTTCGCAAGACGGGAATCATGGGCATCGTGCTGACAGGCGGGCTGGTAAGCATCGACGACGAGATCCGCACCGAGGTTCCGGCCGGGCCGCACCGTCGCCTCAAGTGCGTCTGATTTCTGAAGATGGGCTTGGGACGGGCCGTGTCATCCGGGCAAAGGAAAAGCCAGAAGCAATCCGCTTCTGGCTATTCCTTGAGAGTGCCGGTGCGTCCGGCTAAGCCGACTTACTTCAGGTTCTGAATGGCGTAGTCGGCTTCCTCGGCGGTGAACTTTGAGCCGTACTCGGAAATGAGCTGGTCCCGGATCGAATCGGGGGACATCGCCATATCGTCCTGGAACACCTGCGCCGACTTAAGCGCGTTGGCATTGAAGTCCGCGTCCACGTTGTCTACCGCGTACTGGGCTGCCTCCGGGGTGAACTTCCCGCCGTACTCAGAGGTCAGCTGATCGAAGATGCCGGCCTTGCTCAGGGACATCTTGGCGTAGGTGTTGGCCTGCGTCAGCGCCGACTGGTACTCCTTGGGAACCGAGGTGTCAGCTGCGGGAGCTTCCGAGTCTGCCGGGGCCGGGGCCTCTTGTACCATCCCGCTGCCACCCTGGGACACTGCCGGGCTGTTTTCAATGGCCGAGCCGATTGCGAGCATTCCGCTGAAGAGCATAGACATCGAAACGACGACGCCAAGAACCCAGACGACTACGGTGACGATCCACGCCATCTTTTTGCTCTCTTGGTATCCGGCGAGAGGCTGACCGTTCTTGTCCTTCTGGTTGCCGGTCAGGGTGATGATCAGGTCGACCAGCGTCCAGATCCCGAAGCCGCCACCCGTCAGGAGCTTCAGGACACCGGTCCCGATCTTGCCCAGGTAGAACCGGTCGATGCCAAGGCCGCCCAGCAAGAGCGCGAGCAGCCATGTCACCATGAACGACTTCTTGGGCGCGGTGGTGGGCATGGGCATATAGCTTGTTTCGGTGGTGCTCATTAAGGGTTGTGCCTTTTCTATGATGAGGGTCGTGCGTCAGTAGTCAGGTCAGTGCAACCTGAAACTCCCGACAGTCAATTACTTATAGAAATACTGCCATCGTTTGGAACCTGGACAGCCCAAAATGGTTATCAGCGATCGAATCAATTGAATAACGAAATTGATGCCGAAAAGCCAGCGCGCTAATCCGTCGGCAATAGCTATGTCTGCCGTACTGTTTTCCGCCACCCGACGGAACTAACCCACGCGACGGACACCGTCGGCACCAGACGAAGCTAGGCGTCGCGCCAGGAACCACGCAAAACCTCGACACCGTCCAGCAGGACATCGAGCCCGACCGTGAATTCGGCGTCGTAGTCATAGCCTTCCTTCGCCAACTCCCCCACCACTTCGAGCAGATACGGATACCTGGCCGCTACTTCAGCGGATTCAGCATCCTGGGTTGCCGCGGCAGCCTCAGCGGACTCCTCCGGAGTCTCGAAGGAGAGCGTTTTCTGCTGCAGGGCAAAGCCGTACACATAGGCATCGAGCAGACTGGTGACGTGGACGGTGGTCCGGAACGAAAAGCCGCTCTCTCGCAGGCATCCGAGCATCGCGTTGTGCTGCCGCAGGTTCGCGGGACCCGGACGTCCCGCTGCCTCCATCCGTCCCCCTGCCCACCGGTGCCGGGTAAGGGCATTCCGGAGTGAGACAGCCCGTTCCCGCATTCCCCGCTTCCAGCCGTGCCCGGCGTCCGGCTCGGTGACCTCGTTCCAGACGAGATCCACCATGCCCTCGAGCAGTTCCTGCTTGTTGGCCACATGCTTGTACAGCGCCATGGGAACCACCCCGAGCTCCTGCGACAGGGTGCGCATGGTGAACCCCTCGATACCCACCTGGTCAGCCAGTTCTACGCCGGCGCGCAGCACGGTTTCCCGGTTCAGGCGCGCTCGGGACACGGATGGCTGCTGCCGGTCCTTGGATACCTGTACCAATGAGGCCACCTTCCTGGGAACTGATGCTTGACAGAGTGTACGTCATACACCTAGGTTCATCGCACACGGTGTACTTCGTACACCTTTGGCGATGGGAACACCATGCAAGCCTCCAACCGGACAGCCCGGATCGCCGGGATCCTCTTCCTCCTGACCTTCATCTCGGCCATCACCGGGGCCGCCCTTTACGCACCGCTGCTCACCAACCCGGACTATCTCACCGGTCCCGGCGCGGACACCCGGATCCTCCTCGGCGCCGTGTGCGAAGTGGTACTGATCATCACCAACATCGGCACCGCCGTCGTACTCTTTCCCGTGCTGCGCCGCTACAGCGAGACGGCGGCGATTGGCTACCTGGCGGCCAGGATTGTGGAATGCACGTTCATTGCCATCGGCATCCTCAGTCTCCTGGCGGTGGTGACGCTGCGGCAGACCGCCGGTGCCGACGCCGCGGAGTATCTGCCCGTTGCCCGTGCCCTGGTGGCAGTGCACGGCTGGACGTTCCTGCTGGGTCCGGGCTTTGTGGTCGGCATCGGGAACGGGCTGCTGCTCGGATTCCTGATGTACCGCTCGCACCTGGTGCCGCGGCCAATGGCACTGTTCGGCCTGGTTGGAGGTCCGCTGATGTCGCTCTCCGGTATTGCCGTGCTCTTCGGAGCCTACGGACAGACCTCGGTTCCCTCGGCCCTGGCCACCCTGCCGGAGATCATCTGGGAGGCATCGCTAGGGATCTACCTGACGTTCGTCGGCTTCCGCCGGCCGCGTGACACCGGCACGAACGGAACCAGCAACTGGTTCTGGCGACGGGCTCACACGGCGGCCCCGGCTGGACAGCACTGAGAACGATCTACGGAGTCAGCAGCACCTTCACCGCCCGGCGTTCGTCCATGGCCCGGTATCCTTCCGCGGCGTCCTCGAGGGGAAGAGTGAGGTCGAAGACCTGGCCGGGATCGATGGCAGTGAGCTGGTGGTCCGCTGGCTCTCCGGAGCGCGCTATGTGAAGGCGTTCAACAACATCACGGCCACGCATATCCCGGCTCTGGCCCGCGCCAGCGGAGACGCTGACCGCTCGGCGCTGCCCATCGCCGGCAACGATCCCCAGGCCAAGACCGAGGCGGCCGCCATCATCGACCGGCTCGGTTTCGACACGGTCGACGCCGGCACCCTCGCCGACAGCTGGCGGTTCGAACCCGAAACCGCCGCCTACGGCCGCATCTACTTCGCCGATCCCTCCGCGTCGGATGCGCAGCTGGCAAAGATGGGCCCCGGGCCGACGCCGGAGACGGATATCAAAGCTGCTCTCGACGCCACCGTCCGGGTGGACGTGGCAGCACGCCGGTTCTGAGGAACGGCTCAGCCCACGAAGATGCAGAACGGATGGCCGGCCGGGTCCGCGTATACGTAGAGCGGCTCGCCCGGATCATCCGTGCGGTCCAGGAGGAGCTCCGCCCCCAGGCCCAGCGCCCGGGCGTGCTGGTCCGCCAGTGATTCCCGGTCCGGAACGGTGAAATCCAGATGCATCTGCATCGGCACATCCGGGCGCGGCCAGGTGGTCCGCTCGAGCCGCTCAACCAGCTGGAACGCCAGCTGTCGGCGGCCCTGCCCATCGGTCAGCACCAGCCAGTCCACGTCATCCGGGCCCTGCGGCGCGGGCTCATCCCCGGGCAGATAACGGAGCCCCAGAAGCTGACGGTAAAACTCGGCCAGCCCGCGGACGTCGGTGGTATCCAGGACAGTGTTTTGCAGCTCAGGAAATCCGGTCATGGAGCGAGAGTAACGATTCTCAGCAGGATTCCCAGCGAGGCGCCGCCAAGCGTTCGCAGGGGTGTCGGAGCCCGCAACCCCGGAATACGCTGGAAGAGCCGTATTCCAGCAAAGGAGCGTGGCCATGAGCGCACAGACCGGCAGCGGAAGCACACCCTTGGGAATCGAAGAAGTGGTGGGAGAAGTCGTGATTCCGCCCGGAGTCACGGGACCGGATCCGCTGACAATGGACGTCCGTTCCTATGCCGTGGCCCAGCCGGCGGGGATCGTCATCATTGATACCGGAATGCCCGACGCCGAGGCAGGCATTGCAGCAGCAATCGAGGCGCTCGGGGGCACCTTCTCCGACGTCCGCGACATCTTCCTGACCCATCTGCACCAGGACCACATCGGTTCGCTGTTCGCCATCGCCGAACGGGCTCCGCTGGCAGCCATCTACGCGGGCGGACCTGATGCCCCCGACATCAGGACTCCCCGCCGGATAAGGCCAATTGGCGAAGATGACGCCATTCAGGATCTCGGGGTTCTCGCCACCCCGGGTCACACCCCGGGCCACGTGAGCCTGTTCCATGAGCCGACCGGGACGCTGTTCATCGGTGACGCAGCCGCCTCCGCCCAGGGAGAAGCCATTCGCGGGCCTGAGGTGTTCACTGCGGATGCCGACCAGGCCGAGGATTCCCTGGAACGGATCGCCGCGCTCGGTCCCGCCCGCATCCTGTTTGCCCACGGAGCCGAGATCGATTCTCCGGCGCAAGCGCTGGGCCGCCTGATCGGCGGTCCTCCCCCGCAGGCCTGACACCTGCCGCAGGCGACCGGAACGGTGGGTCGCTCCCGGGAATGCCGGCCACCGATACCGGGTTGCAGCAAACATGACCACGCCTCTCCACAATTCTCCGCACGCGTCCGCCGACCAGAGGGCTTCCTCCGCTGCGGAGGGCCTGCACATCGCCGTGCTCGGCGCAGGCCGGGTGGGCACCGCCGTCGCCCGCTCCCTGCTCGAGGCCGGCTACCGGGTTTCGCTTTCCGCCTCCGGTGACCCCGCGCTGCTGGCATTGATGGCCGAGATTGTCACCCCGGGTGCCGAACCGAAATGGACCAGGGATGCCGTGGCCAACGCGGATCTGGTGATTCTCGCGGTGCCCCTGCACCGGCTGGAGCACGTGGACCCCGCCCTGCTGGAAGGCATGGTTGTGGTGGATGCGATGAACTATTGGCCGCCGGTGGATGGCGAGATACCTGCGTTCGCCGCGGGGGCACGGGGCTCGTCCGTGGTGGTGCAGGAGATGTTCCCGGGCGCCGCCGTCGTCAAGACCTTCAACCACACCGGCTACCAGAGCCTGGAACCGGACCGCCGTCCGGCCGGGCATCCGGAGCGGCTTGGCCTGGCGGTGGCCGGTGACCAGCCTGAGGCAGTCGCCCTGGTCTCGGCGGTGGTGGACCGGATCGGCTACGACCCCGTCCCCGTGGCGACCCTAGCCGGCACCTCGTTCCTGCAGCCGGGCGGACCCGCGTTCGGTGCCCGGCTGACCGGTGCGCAACTGGAGGAACTGGCCGGCGTACCCGCACCCGCGGCCTGAACCCGGCCGACGGCGGGGCTGAACGCACGACGACGGCAGGTTTTCCGCCTTGTGCGGGAGGCCTGCCGTCGTTTCGTGTTTCTGTCTTAGTGCATTGCCGGCTGCGACGAGCGCTCCTCACCGGAAAACTGCGCTTCTATATCCTTACTCCAGGCAAACGCGTAGAGGCCAAGGACCGCCTGCTCCCTGAACGGGAAGCCCAGCCGGTTGAGTGCTAACTGGCTAGCCCCCGTAGCCAGCTGCTGCGCACTTCGACTGATGCGTTGCTTGTCTGCCCGGTACAAATGGTCATCGATGGCCCTTGCCCACCGCTTCCGCCAGATATCCACTGCCGGCTCTGAGGCTAGGGCGGCCATCATCCGATGTGCGGGCACAACCCGGGGTGTAATCCGGGCCCTCATCGCCCTGCGCGCCTGCGCAGCGTGCGAGCCAAAAGAACCTGTGCAGGCGTGCAGATGAGCGTTCCAGAAGTAGTCCCAGCTAGTGGTTCTGCGGTCGGGTCAAACCGCGGACCGGGGGGGCCCGCATGAAAGGCCCAGTCCGAGAATCGCGGCCAGATTCTTGAAAGATTATTGCTGGGTTACTTGCCCGTGATGATCACGTAAACCAAACGCAACAAAGCCTGATCGACGAGAATGTAACAGTGCATAATTCGGCGTAATACTCCGCTGGAGAACAGTAATCCTCGTGCGGCACGGCCGCACCACAGCGAATGCATCCTGACTGCTGGCCGGCCGGACCCCCGGCGTCGAACTCGATCAGGTGGGTCGGGACCTTGCTGCCTCGACGGGCGCGGCCAACAGAACGTGTCAGACAGTGGGCGTGGGCGGCGCGGACAGGACGGCGTTGCCCATCCAGCCGACTTCGCTGAGGAACGAGCGGATCACCGCCGCCGCCGCCTCGAGCCCGGACTCAAGCAAGAAGTGCCCGCCGGGGTGGAGCTCAATGTGCGCGTTGGGGAGGTCCCGGGAGAACGCATGCGCGCCCTCCGACCCGAAGATCTCATCGCCTTGCCCCCATACGGCCAGCAAAGGGACCTGCGTACTACGGAAGTACTCGTGTAGGCGGGGGTATAGCGGAATGTTGGATGCATAGTTACGGAACAGGGCGAGCTGGACGAGGTCGTTGCCCGGTCGTCCGATCAGCGAAGCATCCCGTTCCCAAGTTCCGGGGTCCACCAGGGTGGGGTCGGCAACGCCAGTCACGTACTGCCAGCGGATGGCCTCACGCGTGAGCGCGGCCCGCACGGCCGCTTCTGTCTGCGGAGTCTGGGCCCGCGCGTAGGCCCAGACATCCTTCCAGAACGACTCGACGAAGCCCTCCTCGTAGGCGTTGCCGTTCTGACTGATGATCGCTGTGATCGCCGACGGATCCTCCAGGGCTAACCGCCACCCGATCGGAGCACCGTAATCCTGCACGACGATCGCATACTTGGTGATTTCGAGGCTGGCCAGCAGGGAGGACGTGATTCGGGCGAGGGCGTCGAAGGAGTACGAAAACTCGTCGACGCTCGGGGCATCGGATAGCCCGAAGCCGAGATGGTCTGGAGCGACGACGTGGTAGCGGTCCGCGAGCAACGGGATCAGGTTGCGGTACATGGCCGAACTGGTCGGGTACCCGTGGAGCAGAACGACCGTTGGTGACTCGGGAGACCCTGCCTCACGGTAGAAGATCCGGCGGCCCTCGATGGTCGCAAAGCGGTGGTGGACTGCAGACATGACACTAACCTCTCTAGGGGCGGTATGTACTTGATCGATCAGCCGGCCCTTGCGCGGCCCGTCGCACTGCCGCGAGATGGGCTGGGCGGACCCTGTCGACGGCGTCGTCGACGTCCCGATGCGTCGTGAGCCATCTCGCAACGTAGGGGCAGACCGCCACCAGGCGATACCCCTCCTGGACGCTGGTTCTCAGGGCAGTGCGGGTGAGGACGCTGGCCAGGCCCCGCCCGTCGAACTGCCCGTCGATCACGGTGTGGTAGAAGATGCGCTGCCGCGATGGACCCTCGTCATGGTGGGTATACATCGAGAACCCCGCGGAGACGCCCCCTACCAGAATGTCGAAACGGCTCTCTTCAGAGTTGTTGCGCACCTCGACGGGCTGGGTCTGAGTCGTGCTGCGTTCACTTTCGGTTGTCATTGCTGTCCTCTCGCTCGTGTACGGGGTCTGATCTGGGCATTGGGTAGTTCAGGTGCGGGCAGCGCACCCGAAGGCTCGGAGGGGTATGGGCCGAAGCGCACCGGTCCCGGTGCAGGACCCGGCTCGGCGCCGATTTCGCGCTGCCATTGGGTGCGGTAGGCGACGATCTCGGCGTGGCTGCGGGCCACGAAGTTCCACCACAGGACGATGTCCTCGTCGAAGGGTGGGCCACCCACGATCACGACGCGGACGCCTGGTCCGGGCCTGGCGTGCACGCGCACGCCAGGCAGCCCGGCGGGGAGATAGTGCAGCGCGCCGGGCGACAGTGCGGTTCGCGCAGAGGCCTCGACACCGTCTGCTTCCCACGCTGTGAGGGAGACCGAACCGGTATCGAGAAGTAGTCCGTGCTCGCAGTTCGGGTCCAGCGGCAGGTCGAGGCTTTCACCGGGGTTGATGAGGGCTTCGGCGGCGTGAGCCGGCGTCCGGGTGTCGATCGGTGAGCAGGCGCCTGCGATGCGCCCGACATATGTGCGCACGGTACCCCCGGGCCTGATCTCCGGCGTGGGGACATGATGCTGGGCTTCCGGTGGCCCGTGGCGGAGGTCGTCCGGCAGGGCATACCAGAGCTGGATCCCGTGCAGGCGGGTGGTGTCCGGGGTGGAGAACTCGGAGTGGGAGATGCCCCGGCCCGCGATCATGAGATTCACCTCCCCAGGGCGCACAGTGTTGGTGAACCCGGTCGAGTCGCGGTGCAGGACCTGCCCGGAGAACAGAAGGGTCACGGTCGCGAGACCGGTGTGGGGGTGGCGGGGCACGGCCATGCCGCCGTTGGCGGAGACGTCGTCGGGACCGAAGTGGTCGACGAAACACCACGGACCGATGAGGGACCGGGTCCGCTGCGGCAGGGTGCGGCGCACGGTCATGGCCCGCGGCCCGCCCAACGGCACGTTCCGCGGGGTGAGGCGCTCTCCGAGATCGGGGGGAGGGCCGGGGACGGTGCGGTGTCCCAGGGAGTTCAGAGCGTCGTGGGTCATGGTTGCTCCTGTTGGTGGCTGAGGGGGCGCTTCGCCCCGGGCACGGGGTGGTGGGAGGCGATGGAGAGACGGTTGTAGGTGTTTATGAGGATCGCTGACCACTCGATTGCCGCGAAGGCGCCTTCACTCAGCACGGCAAGTGCAGCGAGGAGATCGCGATCCCTGATCGATGGCTCGGGCAGAAGCGTGATCGTCTCCCCGACCAGCAGGGCCGCCCGCTCCACAGCATTAAACCGGGGCGTTTCCCTCCACACCGGGAGCTGTGCAAGCTGCTCCGCGGGCACACCGGCCCGGAGAGCCCGCCGGTGGTGGACGTGGACGCAGAACGCACAGCCGTTGAGCTGGGAAATCCTGAGATTCATCTGCTCCACAACGCCCAGGGGCACCTCGTTCTCCCGTGCGGTCGTCGCGACGACCTCCCTGACCGCCCCAAGCTGGGCCCCAAGCCTCAGGCGAGGACTTGTCCAAGAACGGAAAAGCGTGCATCGTGAGCTCCTCAGCTGCGTTGTTCACCCGGCGAAGCCAGGAGCCACGTGGGTTCGTTTGGGTGGCAGCGCACCCGGCGGCGCTCCATCGTCGGCACGGGGATGGATCGCAGTTCGAGACCACCGGCTCCACCGAAGCGGGCGAGCACAACTGCTTTCATACGGTCAGTCATAACACTGCTCCTTATCAGGATTGCTGCCCTGCGCCTGTCGCTCTGGCGCGGGGAACTAACGCTGTATCAAGGTGCCGGGGTGAGCACAGGCCCGGTATGCCGCGTGCGGTACCAGATCACCCCGGTGATTACCGCCAACAGGACCACGGGGATAAGGAAAGCCATGGAACCCACCCCGGAAGAGCGATCTGTCGTCGCATTGAGGTCGGCGTGAAGCGCAAGTGCCAACATCAGGCCAAGAGAATTATTGGCCGCGTGCAGCACGACTGACGTCTCAAGACCACCCGTACGCCAAGTGATCAGCGCGAAGGTGATGCCCACGGCCAAGAACTGAAGATTGAGCCAAAGGTCGGTGGACAGGTGGATCGTCGCGAACAGCACCGAAGAGACGACCACCCCCAAGGCCAGGGCTGAGCGAGGGCTTCTCCCCCAGCTAGCAGCCACGCGAAAGACCAGCCCCCTGAACCCGTACTCTTCGCCCGCGGTCTGCAGCGGCACGATCAAGACCGTGACCACGAACATGAAGAGGAGGTCACCTACGGCCCAGTCGGTCATTACGGAAGGCTGAAGAAAAGTCAGGACGGTCATATAAACGGCCCAGACGGGCACAAGAACGAGTACTGCCCGACCCAGCACTGCCGCTCGGAACACTCCGGTAACGGAATGCATCGTGCGCCCCTTGACACCGTAGAGCCAGCGCTGGATGAGCATGCTCCACGGAATGAGTAGCGCGCTCGAGGCGAAGGTACCAGCCAGCGTAACGGTCGTGAATTCCGTGCCGCCAGTGACAATGCTGTCTCGGCCAAGCAAGAGATCAATCTGTCCACTGATCTGCGCGGCGACGGCACCAAATCCCAGCAATCCTCCAAAAAGAAGCACGATGGCAAGAATGCCACGCGGTATTCCGCGTCCTTTGGTTTTCCGGTCGAGCACCCGGTGGTACGGGGTGCCAGCCGGGATGTCTCCCCCGGCGCGGCTGGTGTCGTGATCGGTATCGCGGAGTGTGGATACCTGGTTGATGACATTCTCATTAGGACCCATGGCTGGCCTCTACTTTCGTGTTGTGTGTGGCGAGATGGCCCGGTTCAGCGGTGGCGGAGCCGTCGCCGGGCGAACCTAGGAAGGTGCGCAGGGCGTCATTGACGTCGTCGGCATGCGTCCAGAGCAACCCGTGAGGGGCGCCCTCCACCTCGACGTAGTGAGCAGCGGGCAGTGACCGGGAGAACCGGCGGGCCGTGTTGTCGATGGGCAGGATACGATCGGCAGTGCCGTGCAGGATCAACACCGGCTTCCCGCTCCGGCGCACTGCTTCGACATCACGCCGAAAATCCTCGATCCACGAAGAGACGACGGCGTAGGCCGCCACCGGGGCGCTGGAGATTGCGGTGTTCCAGCTGCCGCTCACCGCCTCCTGGCTGACCCGGGTACCGAGGTTCTCGTTGAGGTTGTAGAAGTCCGAGAAGAACTGCGTGTACCAGGCGTACCGGTCGCTCCTGGCCGCAGCTTCAATTCCATCGAACACCGCCCGCGGCACGCCCTCGGGGTTGTCTTCACGCGCAACAAGGAAGGGCTCCAGCGAGGCGAGGAATGCAAGCTTGGCCACCCGCTCGTGGCCATACTTGGCGACATAGCGAGCGAGCTCGCCGGTCCCCATCGAGAAGCCCACCAGGACGACGTCCTGCAGATCCAGGGCCTCCAGCAGGATGCTCAGGTCGGCGGCAAAGGTGTCGTAGTCGTAGCCGACACTGACCTTCGATGACTGGCCGAAGCCGCGCCGGTCGTAGGTGATGACCCGGTACCCGCTGGCCAGGAGCTCCCGTGCCTGATGCTCCCAGCTGTGTCCGTTCAATGGATACCCGTGAATCAGGACGACAGGCTGCCCCGCACCCTGGTCCTCGTAATACAACTCGATTGGCGTGCTGTTCTCTGATCCGACGCTGATAAACGCCATGGTCTTCCCTCTCGGTAGTGTGCCCAATGACATGAACGCCCCAGCCGGTGGAGCTCCGCCCCTGGGCCGCGGCTGTGCCGGGATCGGATACCCGCTCACGGCGACGTTGCCAGACTCCCACCGGCGTCGGCGCTCTCGCGTCGGTGGCGAGCACCTAGAATCGGCCACCAGGCAGTACCTAGAACGGCGACAGCAACCAAGAAGGAACAGAGCTATGCCGCGCTGCTACCAGGCCCCGTCCGCCGCGCCGTCGGACCCCGCGGCTAGGCTGGAGGAATGGCAACAGTAATCCTCGTGCGGCACGGGCGCACCACAGCGAACGCCTCCGGGCTGCTGGCCGGCCGGACCCCCGGCATCGAACTCGACCAAGTGGGCCGCGACCAGGCGGCCGCCACCTGCATGTTGCCGGGGCCGCAGCTGCCCGCGCACACCGCGAGCTCGCCCGTCAGCGCCGCCTCCCCCGCGGCAGCGAACGCGGCCTCCTCCTCATGCCGGGTCAGCATCCAATCGATGCCCTTCTCCCGGCGGATTGCCTCGGTCACCGCGTTCAGGGAGTCGCCGGGAACTCCCCAGATCCGCTGGATCCCATTGGCGGCGAGGTTGTGGACAATGTTCTCGGCGATCGTGGGCATGCTGCTCCTCAGTTCGGCGCGCTCAGGCTGCGCCTCAGTGATCAATCACCGACTACGGCACCTCCAGCCGATTCCCGGTGTTTAGCGGGAAGTAGCACGGCAGCGGATGTGACGTCGCACGCTTCGCGGAATAAGCGGAATAGGAACAGTCTTTCTCCCGGTTGCGATGGGTATACAAACTCCGGCCCAGGACTACTTTGGTCCGACTGCAACCGAGAGAAAGACCTTTTGTGAAACTCTTTACCCCGCTGACCGTCGGCGCCATGGAACTGCCCAACCGCCTCGTCATGGCACCGATGTCCCGTGTCCGCGCCGACCGCGACGGCGTGCCCACCGACATCATGGTCGAGCACTACCGCCAGCGCGCCTCCATGGGCCTGATCATCAGCGACGGCATCTACCCCTCCTTCACCGGCCAGGGCAACGCCCTGATGCCCGGCCTGGTCACCGAGGACCACGTCACCGGCTGGAAGCGCGTCACCGACGCCGTCCACGGAGCCGGCGGCCGCATCGTCGCCCAGCTGATGCACTCGGGCCGCGTCGCCCACGAAAACATCAACGGCGGACGCCGGCCGGTGGCCCCCAGCGCCATCGCGCTCGAAGGCATGGCCCACACCTACGCCGGCAAGCAGCCCTACCCCGTGCCGCACGCCCTCACCGAAGCCGAACTCCCCGGCATCGTGCAGGACTTCGTCGCCGCCGCCCGGAACGCGATGAAGGCAGGGTTCGACGGCGTCGAGCTGCACGGCGCCAACGGATACCTGCTTCAGGAATTCCTCTCCCCCGTCTCCAACACCCGCACCGACAACTACGGCGGATCGCCGGCGAACCGGGCCCGGCTGGTCATCGAGGCCGTCCGTGCCGTGGCCGAGGCCGTCGGCGCCGAGCACACCGGCATCCGCATCTCCCCGGAACACAACATCCAGGGCGTGCTGGAAACCGACCGTGAGGACGTGACCGCCACCTACACCGCCCTGGTGGACGGCATCGCCGATTTGAAGCCGGCGTACCTGTCCATCCTGCACGCGGATCCGGCCGACGAGCTGGTCCAGGGCCTGCGCCGCCGCTTCGGCGGACCGGTGTTGATGAACACCGGCTTCGGCACGGTCACCAGCCGCGAGGACGCCATCATGGTGCTCGAGGAGGACCTGGCCGACGCCGCCGTCGTCGGCCGTCCAGTGATCGCCAACCCGGACCTGGCCCGCCGCTGGCAGGAGGACCACCCGCTGAATGAGATTGACCAGAGCACCGTCTACACCGACGGCGCCGCCGGCTACACGGATTACCCGGAACTTGCTCCGGTCTCCTAGTCGAAAGAAACGACGGCGGGCCCTCCGCATAGAGCGGGGGCCCGCCGTCGAACGTGGTTATATTGCTCCATGCCTTCCCGATCTTCGTCCGCAGTGTGGCGAGCCGTTCACAAGGAACGCCAAATGCTCATCAGGGAACTTGAGTCGCTGACCCCGGAGCAATGGACCCAACCCTCGCTCTGCCCCGGCTGGGACATTCACGATGTCGTAGCTCATCTCGTGGATTCCGCGAAGACAACTCGTCTTAGTTTTCTCCGGCGGATGATCACCGTGAAGTTCGATTTCGACAAAGAAAACGCGAACGGCATCATCAGGGAACGCGCTGCGACCCCGGAAGCCACCCTGGCTGAGTTCCGCCGCGTACGCGAAGCAACCAAGACGCCGCCCGCTGCTCTGGCAACTCGGCTCGTCGAGGCGATCGTGCATGGTGAGGACATTCGGCGTCCCCTGGGGTTCGTGCATTCGTATCCCAGTGAGGCAGTCGATTCGGCCTTGCGTTATCAGCTTGGAACCGGTGTCTTTATGGGCGGCGGCAAGGAACGCGCAGCTGGATTTTGTCTGCAAGCTTCCGACACAGGGTTTGAGCACGGTTCTGGACCGGTGGTCAGAGGAAACTCGCTGGCACTCCTCATGGCCATCTCGGGTCGCCCCGTCAATCACGAAGATTTCTCAGGTGAAGGTGCCGCAAAATTCGTACAAAAGCTAAAACAAACGTTTCAATGAGCGGACCCGCGAATCGGCAGTCCCCTCTCAACTGTGGTTGGGTGGGCCAATGGATACCTATGTTGATTTAGGCTGGTTCTGCTTTACCGTTGCCATAATTAATGCCGGTCTCGCTGAGCAAAAGAACCGTTCCCGCTGGAATTGGTTCCTGCTTTCAGTGCTGCTGGGACCGATAGCCACCGTGTTAATTGTCGTGTGGCGGGCGCCGGAGCCGGTTGAACCGTCGATGACGCACCGCGGAGGCTGGACAAACCCCGATCCGTCTCCGGAATCCGGCGCCTAGGCTGCCCGGGACGGCAGCTTCACCACGACGCCTGAATGCGCCGGGCCCGCCGCCTCACAGCCGCATCCGAGCGCGCCTTAGCTGCGGCAATGGCACCGCCGCCCAGCCTCCGCGTTTCCCTCCATGCACGCATTTCTGCCCTCCCCCGGCGCCGTAATACGGCCCGGCTTAACCGTTTGGCGTCGCGCCGCCGCTGTGCCAGGAACCCCGCAGAGTGTCAATGCCGTCCAGCAGGACGTCGAGCCCGACGGTGAATTCGGCGTCGTAGTCATAGCCGTGCTTCGCCAGCTCGCCCACTACTTCGAGCAGGTACGGATACCTGGCCGCTGTCTCTGCGGATTCAGCGTCGCGGGTAGCGGCCGCCGCCTCCGCAGACTCCTCCGGCGTCTCGAAGGAGAGTGTTTTCTGCTGCAGGGCGCAGCCGTACACGTAGGCGTCCAGCAAGCTCATCACGTGGACGGTGGTGCGGAACGAAAACCCGCTCTGCCGCAGGCATCCCAGCATCGCATTGTGCTGTCGCAGGCTCTCCGGGCCCGGGCGTCCTGCGGCCTCCATCCGCCCCACCGCCCAGCGGTGCCGGACCAGTGCGGCCCGGAGCGAGGCGGCCCGATCATGCATGGCCTGCTTCCAGCCGTGTCCGCTGTCCGGTTCCGTGACCTCGTTCCAGACGAGATCCACCATGCCCTCGAGCAGTTCCTGCTTATTTGCCACGTGCTTGTACAGCGCCATGGGCACCACGCCGAGCTCCTGGGAGAGGGTGCGCATGGTGAAACCCTCGATGCCCACCTGGTCGGCCAGTTCGACGCCGGCGCAGAGTACGGCTTCCCGGTTCAGCCGCGGTCGGCGTGCGGCCGGTTCCGGCTGCCGGTCCTTGGGTTCCTGTGCCAAGCGGCCACCTTCTCGTTCAGGCCACCCGGCGGGCCTAGGCTCCGCGCCGGGAGCCGCTACTCGCCGGTTTTGGCCAGGTTCCTGCCGCCCCGGCCGCTGTTGCCGCGGCCGCGTTGCACGCGGGACCGCAGCGTCGATGCACCGGGTCCGCCAAGCTGATCCAGGTAGGCGGAGCGGCCCGCTATGCTCATGACGAGGGCGAGGATGGGGCCGTTGACCAACAGCCCGTATCCCGCGGTGAAGCGGCAGTCGGTGGCCCGCAATTGCAGGCCGTCGGAGTAGGACCGGCTGGGAACGGTGAAGTCACGGGCGGTAAAAAACTCAGCCACCGGAACCAGCGCTTCCACCGACGGGGTCCGCGGCAGCCCCAGCGGCTGGCGGATGTCCTGGGCGTGGACCACAACTTCCCCCAGGTACGCCGCCGTGTGGGATGAGGGGGCGGTGGTGGCACCGATGACGGCGCGGAACCGGTCGAGCGTCTGGGCGGGAGTGCTGCCCAGGTGTTCAACGAGGCGACGCTGGTTGTGGACGTCGGGACGGAAGCGGGCGGCCAGCATGCTCTGCAGCCACCGCCGCTGATTGAGGCTTGCCCCCGCGGTGAGGTGGGCGAGAACCTGCTCCACATTCCATTCCTCGCACAGCGTGCTGTGCCGCCATTGTTCGGCGGTGAGGCCGGCGAGGTCCTCCGCAAGTTTTGCCCGCTCGGCGTGGATCAGCGCCCACAGCGGGTCCTTGTCGCTGCTGTTCACATCGGTCGTGTCCTCCATGCCCCCACGTCTTTTCAGTTGCCTGCCTCTTCAGCTGCCTCAGCCGTTCCGCTCACAAACCGTCCAGCGAACGCTCACGCTACTCCCGCGCTCCCGCCGTCGCCACGGTGCCCACCCGTTTGGGACGGTTTTGCCGGCGGATCGGTGATCTCGTTGATGTCCGCGAGCGCGTTGAGCGTGCGGGGGTAGCCGATGTACGGCAGCAGCTGGGTGACGACGTCGATCAACCGTTCCCGGTCGTTGCCCACCCGGACATTCGCGGCTATGTGCCCCTTGACCTGCGGGTCACAGCCGCCGAGCGAGACGAGCATCGCGAAGGTGAGCAGCTCCCGGGTGCGCAGGTCGACGCCGGTGCGGGTGTAGGTGTCGCCGAAGCAGTTGTCCGACAGGAAACCCTGGATGTGCAGCTCGTCAGCGGCTGCGGCGGCGTAGAGCCCCTCCACCCGGTCGGCTCCGATGACGGCCTTCTGTACCCGGAGGCCTTCCTCCAGCCGGGTCTCCGGCGTGGTGGCTGACTGTCCGGGCAGCGGCAGGGCAATGCCGTGCTCAGTCAAAACCTCATTGGTGGCATGGAGGAAGTCAAAGACCTTGGCCATCCCCACATAGGGCACTGCCTGATAAACAAGCTCCTTCACCTGCACCGGGGTCACCCCCACCCGCAGCGCCACTCCCAGCATCACCCGGTACTCCTGCACCGCCTGGCAGGCAATCATCGCTGCCAGCTGCACCATCAGGCGGGTCGGGGCGTCCAGCCTGCTGTGCCGCAGCACTTCGTCAAAGGCGAAGTTGCCAAAATAATCAACGAGCTCCGGATCGGTGTCTTTCAATGTGGAAGTGTTCCCGGGGAACCGTTCCTCGTACTGGCTGCGCGCCGCTTCTGTCGGGGCCATCGCAGGTCTCCTTCGTCTTGTCGGCTGGTATCAACTCAACACCACTTCCTCACCCATCGGCAGTGCCGGCGGTTTCCGATGCGAGCTGACCCTCCCAACGGCCGGCAGCGCTTGCACGTCACCGACGAAGAATACGGTTCCCGGCCGTAAGTGAGGCCCCGGGGGCACTCACGGGATTAAATCGCTGCGGAGCGCTTATGCCTCGGCAGGTCGGGGGAACCGCTAGGGTGAGACTACTGTCTAGGATTTCCGGGGGAAACCATGAGAAAAGCTGTCACCAGCGCTGCCATCGCCCTGCTGCTCGTCACCGGCTGCAGCGCGGAGGCCGCGGAGAGCGGTGCGCCAGCTGCCACGGCAACTTCCGAGCCTTCCGTCGAACCGGTGGCGCTGAACGCGGAGGAGCAGACCTGTATCAAGCTCCTCGGGACCGATGGCAAAGGACCCCTCTACGACGCCATCTACCTCGTTAAAATCGGCGACGGCACGAGCGGTTTCCTGGGCACGGCCGAGACCGCAAGCCTCCTCAACGAGGAAATTGCCGGCATAGCTCGGAACGCCCCGGAGGGCATGGATGCGCTGCTGGAGGAGCTGTCCTCCCCCATGGAGAACGCCGCGCTGCGGGCCGAACACCCCGATTCTCCCTGGAGCCTGAACGTCGCCACTTGGACAGGCGCCGTCGCACAGCTCCTGACCCGTTGCGCGTCCTATGAGACCGGCGCGGGCAGCGCGGCATCGCCCGCGGCGCCCGCCCCGTCAGCGGTGGAGGGGATCGGCGCCGCCTACCCGGGCTATCCCCTGGTCGTGAACGTCGAGTCGTTGGACTACCGCGTCGCTGCCTGGTTCGACGGCAAGCTCGTGGACGGCCAGGTTGTTGCGCTGGCACCGGGGCTGTACGCGCCCTACGATCCCAACATCCCTGACCTGTTGACCTACTACGTCGCAGACGGGGTGGCCGGGGACAGCCCCACGAAGCAAGCCGTCTTTCCCGGCTCCGGGGCTGCCGCCACCTGGTCGAACGTGTCCCCCGGCCCCCAGGAACCGCAGTAGATGGTCCCGCCGTGCTCAGGGTGCATCCCGGTGCGCTGACGCGGACGCCGAACCTACCGCAGCAGCTGCTCGATGGCGGCGGCCGACTCCAGCACGCGGGCGGCCAGCTGTTCGGCCGGTACATCACTGGTCAGATAAACGACGGCGAGGGCGGCCGGAAGCTGGCCGCTGGCCAGAACGGGCACGGCCACGGAGCTGACGCCGGGAATCACCTCATCGCGGCTGAACGCGTAGCCGAGCCGGGCCGCCGTGCGCGACTCCTCCCGGTACGCCTCCCCCGGCGCCAGTTCCTCCCACTCAGCCTCCGTCACGGCGGACTGAATCGCGATGCCGGTCGCTCCGGCGGCGAAGGAGTGCCGGGTTCCCGGGCGCTGCACAATGGTGCCGTCGCCGCGGGGCGGCTCCACCGAGACCAGCGTGACGCACTGGCGCCGGTCCCACACGGAGATGAAGGCCGTCATCTGCAGGGCGGAGGACAGGGCGGTGAGCTCCGGGATGGCCACTGTCTGCAGCCGGTTGCCCACGCCGCGGGCCAGCGTTGCCATGCCGGGACCGATGGAGAACCTGCCGGCGTCGTCGCGCAGCACCAGCGAGTGTTCCTCCAGGGTGCGCAGAATCCGATAGGAAATGGAGCGGTGGACGTCCAGCGCGGCCGCGATCTCGGCGATGGTGAGGCCGCCGGTGGCATCAGCCATCACTTCCAGCGCCCGGATGCCGCGGGAGAGCGTCTGGCTGGTGGACGCCGTCGGACTCACGGCAATTCCACGGCGGCGATCCGGCGGGCCGGCAGCAGCGGGGCAAAGAACTCGGCGAGTTCCGCCGTCGCGGTCAGCGGCAGGACGTTGGCAACATACTGGTCCGGGCGGACCACCACGACGACGCCGGACCGGTCAATGCCGCGCTGGTCGAAAATGTCCTCTCCGGGGTTGGTGCCAAAGACCTTCGCGAGGTCGGTGAGCTGGAACGGTCCGGTCTGCGGCTTGAACACCGCCGGCACGGCGCCGATCTCGATGCCGGTGTGCGGCTGCTGGTAGATGACTTTCACATCGAACCAGGCGCTGCGGTCAACACCCTCCGGAACCGCGGCCAGGGGTGACTCCGGCGCGGTGGCCAGCCAGTCGGCGAGATCGGTCACCGCCGACGAGGTTCCGGCCGCCGCGGGATCGGCGAAGACATAGATCCGCCAGGCGCCGTCGGCCTGCGCCAGGTGGCCGAGGTGGACCGTGTTCGCGTCGCAGACCCGCCGCACCGGTACCGACCGGAAGCGCTTGCCGACGGGAAAGCCGGTGGCCAGGTCCTGGTGGGTGGGCTCGGCAATGAGGATGGACGGCGTGTACTGGGTCATGAATCCGGCCGGGAATTCGGCGGTGCTCACGTAGAAGTCCTCAAGGTCCGAGGGATTTTCGAACTCCTCGGGCCGCTTGGCCATGAGTGTTGACCACTCCTTGTCGAAGTCGATGAGGTTCTTGGCCACCACCTGGCGTTCGGCCGAGTAGGTGGACAGCAGGCTTTCCGGGCTGCGGCCGTCGAGCACGTGGCCGAGCTTCCAGCCCAGGTTGAAGCCGTCCTGCATGGAAACATTCATGCCCTGCCCGGCCTTGGCGCTGTGGGTGTGGCAGGCATCGCCGGCGATGAACACGCGCGGGGTCCGGGTGCCCAGGTCGGCCGGCAGGACGTCGTCGAACCGGTCGGTGAGCCGGTGGCCCACCTCGTAGACGCTGTGCCAGGCGACGTGGCGGACATCGAGCGTGTAGGGCTGCAGGATCTCGTTGGCCTTGCCGATGATTTCCTCGACGGTCGTTTTGCGGACCGCACCGTTGTCATCCTCGGGAACCACGCCCAGGTCCACGTACATCCGGAACAGGTGGCCGCCCTCGCGCGGAATGAGCAGGATGCTGCCGCCGTCGGCGGACTGGATGGCGCACTTGGTGCGGATGTCGGGGAAGTCAGTTTCGGCCAGGACGTCCATCACGCCCCAGGCGTGGTTGGCTTTGTCGCCGGCGAGGGTGCAGCCGATGGACTGGCGGACCTTGCTGCGCGCGCCGTCAGCGCCGACCACGTACTTGGCGCGCACCGTTCGCTCGGTGCCCTCGTCCGGGCCGGCGGTGTGCAGGAGGGTGACGGTGACCGGATACTCGGCGTCGTCGTCGACCTCCAGGCTGCGGAATTCGAAGCCGTAGTCGGGCGCCATCCGGGTGGGCGAGTTGGCCATGTACCGGGCGAAGTAATCCAGCACGCGGGCCTGGTTGACGATCAGGTGCGGGAATTCGCTGATGCCCGATTCGTCGTCGAGGGCCCGGCCGGACCGGATGATGCGTGAGGAATCCGCGGGGTCCGGCCGCCAGAACGCCATTTCGGTGATCCGGTAGGCCTCGGCGGTGATCTCCTCGGCGAACCCGAAGGCCTGGAAGGTTTCCACGCTCCGGGCCTGGATGCCGTCGGCCTGGCCGATGGCCAGCCGCCCGTCCCGGCGTTCCACAATCCGGGTGGTGATGTCCGGGAACTGCGACAGCTGGGCTGCGGCGAGCATGCCGGCGGGTCCGGAGCCCACGATGAGCACGTCGACTTCCGCCGGAAGGTCGCCGGGGCGGTTGATGCCGACGCCGGCGGCCGGCTGGATGCGCGGATCGCCGGATACGTAGCCGTGGTGGTGGAACTGCACGGGTGTCCTCACTTCGTCGTGGATGGTGCCCGCCGGACGGTGTTCGTTATTTGAACACTACGTTCGATAGTCGAACCGCAAGCGGTGTAGTCACCATACTGGGATATGGCACGCATCACAAGCAGAGCGGCGCCGGCCTGCCCGCCGCCCGGCGCGGCAGGCTGTGGAGGACTATATTCAGGCCTAGTGCGACAGGACCGACGGAAAGGCACCACCATGGCAAAGCTGGATCTCCGAGTGCGGCTGGTCGGCAAGGTGCTGGCCAGAACCTCTGTGGCGCACAAGAGCGAGGAGCAGATCCTGGCCGACCAGCAGCGCACCATCAAGCACAACCCGGTGGTGGACTGGGTGCTGGGCGGCATGGCCCCGGGCGTGAAGATCAGGAACGAGACCGCCGCGGGAGCCGAGGGCCGGATCCCCGTCCGGGTGTACCGGCCAAAAGATGCCGCCGACACGTTGCCGCTGGTGGTCCTGATCCACGGCGGCGGCTGGACGGTCGGCAACCTGGACATCTATGACGGACTGGCCAGCACCATCGCCCGGGACGCGCGCGCCGTCGTCGTTTCCCTCGAGTACCGGCTGGCACCGGCGCACCCCTGGCCCGCTGCCGCCGAGGACTGCTATGCCGCGCTGCTCGAGGTGGCCGAACGCGCTGCGGAGTGGGAGGCCGACGCCGGCCGGCTCGCCGTGGTGGGCGACAGTGCCGGCGGCAACCTCGCGGCAGTGCTGACGCTGATGTCCCGGGACCGCTCCGGCCCCGCCATCGCTTTTCAGGGCCTGATCTATCCCGCCACCGATCTGACCCTGGGCAGCGCATCCATCGAGGAGAACGCCCACGCACCCATCCTCACCAAGGAGGACATCCTCCGCTACGGCAGCCTCTACGTCCCCGACCTGGCAGACCGCAGCAACCCGTACGCCTCGCCGCTGCTGGCCCCGGACCACACCGGGCTGCCGCCGGCACTGATCCAGGTGGCCGAGCATGATCCCATCCGCGACGACGGACTGCGCTACGCCGCTGCCCTGCGTGCAGTCGGAGTCCCGGTCCGCGTCACCACTTACGTGGGCATGCCGCACGGCTACCTTGCCTTCCCTCGGCTGTGCCGCAGCGCTCCGCAGGCATTGGCGGAGCTGTCCGCCGAGCTGCGGCGGCAGCTGACTCCGGCGTCGGTGCGGTAGCCCGTACCCTTCGGCCAGGGATTGCCGAAGGCCATAACCCCGACCCTAAAAAGAAAGTGTCAAGAAATCCTTGACGTTTCGATGGTGTCAAGCTTTGATTGACACCATGAGAACTTTCCGCATCTTCACCGCCGTTTACGCCGCACTGATGTTCCTGGTTGGGGTTGGACTGTTTGCCACCTGGTTGCTGCTCGACCTGCACGGTTTCCCCAAAGGCCTGTGCCAGGGCGCCGGCGGCACCCTGATCGTGGGCAGCGTGTACCTTGCCGTCACGTACGTCTGGCGGGGAAACTCGGACAGCAGCGGCAAGGAGTACTGGCTGCCCAGCCGCGATGCCGGGGAACAGCCGTGATCCGCGGTCCGGTTACCGACCTGCAGGAGCAGATCGGCGCACTGATCCTCGGCGACTACGACGACGCCGGGACCCTCACCGAGGAGGACCACCTCGCCTTAGTGGCTCGGGCAGGCGCAGCCGAGCAGGCCAGCCAGCAGCTGCAGCACCGAGCCGTCGCGGCGGCCCGGAGCGCGGGAGTCAGCTGGGCCGCACTGGGCCGCGAGCTGGGGATGACCCGGCAGGCGGTGCAGCAGCGTTTCGGCGCCCGCCCGGAGGAACAGGCCCCCGGTTCCCGCGAGCGCTGGCTCGGCCCGGTCACGGCCTTCGATGAAATGCCCGAGCTGGAACTGGCCGGACGGCTGGGCTGGCGCACCATCGGCGTCGACATGCTCCGGCACCGGATGCTGCAGACGGACACCCAGTGGGAACACCGCCGCGTGCTCTGGACCCGGCCGTCCTCCCACTACGAAACGGACGGCTGGCAGGTGGGCAGCCGATCCTTCCCCTGGCTCTACCTGGTGCGGGACCTGCAGAAGGCGCCCGAGACCAAGCAGGGCACGCCGTCGCCCGGCCCTACTCCAGAGTGACTCCGCTGAGCCGGGCGACGGCTGCCGGATCCCGGTGGTCGAAGAACATGGACTGCCCGGTGTCCAGATCCGCGATCGACGCCATTTCCTGGGGGCTGAGCTCGAAGTTGAACACGTCGAAGTTCTCCGCCATCCGGTCCGGCCGGACCGACTTCGGGATCACCACCACTCCGCGCTGGATCAACCAGCGAAGCACCACTTGGGCCACCGACTTGCCGTGCGCGCCGCCGATGGCGGTCAGCGTCGGATCCGAGAAGAGGTTGTTCTTCCCCTCCGCGAACGGTGCCCAGGATTCATGCCGGACCCCGCGGTCGGTCATCAGTTGGTTTTCCACCGCCCGCTGGCAGAACGGATGCGTTTCGATCTGATTCACCGCCGGAACCACCTCGTTATGCAGGATCAGATCCAGCAGCCGGTCCGGGGTGAAGTTCGAAACCCCGATGGCCCGGGCGGCGCCGTCCTTATAGATCTGCTGCATCACCCGCCACTCGCCGTACACATCACCGAAGGGGTGATGGATCAGGTACAGATCCACGTACTCCATGCCCAGTTTCTGCAGCGAGGTTTCGAACGCCCGGGCGGTGGTGGCCTCGCCGTTGTCCTGGATCCAGAGCTTGGTGGTGATGAACAATTCGCTGCGCGCCAGGCCGCTCTTCCGCACAGCCCGCCCCACTGCATCTTCGTTTTGGTAGGCCGCGGCGGTGTCCAGCGAGCGGTATCCGGCGGCCAGCGCGTTGGTCACTGCCTCTTCGGTCTCATCCGGCGGAACCTGGTACACGCCGAAGCCCAGGATCGGCATTTCGACGCCGTTGTTCAGGGAAACACTCTCCATCGGTTTTCCTTTCGTCGGTGACGTGCGGCGATCGGCGCCGCCCTCGCCCCTTTGAGGTTACAAGCGGTGAGCGGCAGGCGGGAGGGTCTCCCCGCGGTCCCGTCTGCCGGACGGTGACATTATGGATCCTGTCGGAATGGGCCCCCCGCCCCACCCAGCGGGACATGCCGGACAAACCGGCGATTCAACAGGAGGATGCAACCGTGAGCGAACGACTCAAAGACAAAGTAGCCCTGATTACCGGCGCAGCCAGCGGCATGGGGGCCTCCCACGCGCGGGCCTTCGTGCGTGAAGGCGCCAAGGTGATCATTGCGGACATCAATGACGACGCCGGTGCCGCCCTGGCCGCGGAACTGGGCGACGCCGCCCGCTACGTGCATCTGAATGTCACCAGCGCCGAGGACTGGGCCGAGGCCGTGGCGACCACGCTGGATACCTTCGGCCGGCTCAACGTCCTGGTGAACAATGCCGGCATCCTCGACGGCGGCCCCCTCGGCCAATACCCGGTGGAGCGCTGGCAGCGGGCACTGGACATCAACCTGACCGGCCCCTTCCTGGGCATGTCCGCAGCCGTCGAGGCGCTGAAGGCGTCCGCGCCGTCGTCGGTCATTAACATTTCCTCCACCGCCGGGCTGGAGGGCGTTGCCGGCATGCACGGTTACACGGCGTCGAAATTCGGCCTGCGCGGGCTGACGAAGTCGGCCGCACTGGAGCTGGCCGCATCCCACGTCCGGGTCAACTCGGTGCACCCGGGGTCCATCCAGACCCCGATGACCGCCGTGATGGGCAGGCAAAAGCCGATCGACTTTACCGAAACCACCCTCACCCGGCCGGCCGCACCGGAAGAGGTGACCAGTGTTGTCCTCTTCCTGGCCAGCGATGAGTCCAGCTTCTCCACCGGGGCGGAGTTCGTTGTCGACGGCGGAATCACGGCCGGCAAGATCTACAACGTTTAGGCTGCCCGGGGTCAGGCCCCCTGGGTAACGCTGCGCGGGCCGGCCTGTCCGTCCCGCCCGGACAGGCGCCGCCAGGACCAGGCAAAGAGTGCGACGGCGGCCAGCGGTGCGGTGAATCCAGCGGCCGCCACGAGGAACAGTCCGGGCACCAGACCGCCGAGGCCGAGCAGGGCGGTCACACCCACACGGAGCCGCTTCCCGCCCGGCAGGAGCCGCCCACAGGGAAGGGCCAGGGCGACACCCGCCAGGGCTGCCGCCGCCAGGGTCAGCGGCCACTGCGCGGGATGCCCGGCACCTGCGAATTGGGCGGCCGCTTCCAGGACAAGACCCGCGGACAGCAACCCGGCCGACCAGTGCATGACGCTGCCCAAACCCGCGGCCAGAGCCGCGCCCGCAGCAAGGGCCGCGGGAATGGCTGCCAGTGCGCCGCCGGCCAGGCCAATGTTCATGGCCTGCGTGCCATCGGTGGCCAGTGATGCCCAGCTGCTGCCGGTGAGGGCAAACACGGCACAGCCGAGTCCCACGACAGCGCTGGCCAGCGCCGCGGCACCAACAGCGGCATCTCGCCGCCGGGTCTCTGCCAAGGTGCGCCCCGGCGAGAACGACGGCCTCTCCGCCGGGGAAGGCCGGGGAGCCGCAGCGGGCTGAGCCGTGCTGCCCGAGCGCAGGACCAGGACCAGCAGCAGGACCGCCGCCAGGGAGCCGACCAATTGTGCCAGCAGCAGCAGTCCCCCGAGGGCAAAGGCAGAAACAGCTGCCAGGACCACACCCTGCAGACGTGGAACCGGCCGGCGGCGCATCTCGTTCAGCACCGATCTGACCGGTGTGTACAGGCTGAACGTGCCGGCAGCCCAGGCGAGAAAAAAGAACAAAAACGTCGATGATGCAAACCAGCTGAGTTCACGTCCCGCATCGGCCGCGTCGAAACCAACCGACCAGCTGGCCACGCTCGCGGCCGCCAGCCCGCAGGCCGCTGCCGCACCTGCCGCGGTCCGGAATGCCGCCGCGCCGGAGAGCCGCTCGGATGAGTACAGCACCAGGACAACTGAGACGGCGAAGGCGAGTGGCCCAACAAACGCCGCCAGGAGGAACCGGAGCATATTGACGCCGGGGAGCAGCATGGCATCGCCCAGGAACAATCCGGTGGCAACAATAAACGCGATCAGTGCTGTCGCCGCCAAAACCACGGCCCAGCCATGCGCTGCCCGCCGTTGCGAATTAGTCATGGGCAATACTCACACGGCCAGCCCCTTGCCTGTGGTGGACACAACGCCGGAGACCCCATTCAACCCCCGCGTAATATTCTGGTCAGGGACATTCCCGGGAGCACCAAAGGAGAACACCGCTATGAAGGCTGTTTACGTCACCGGTCCAAACACCAACGAATGGGTTGAGGTGGACCGGCCCGCGGTCGGCCCCCACGATGTCCTGCTGAAGATCAAGGCCTGTGGAATCTGCGGTTCCGATGCCATGTACAGCCAGATAGGCGGGATTCCGCCGCGGCAGGGCGCCACGCCGCTGGGCCACGAACCTGCCGCCGAGGTGGCCGAGGCAGGGGCCGACGTCGACGGTCTCACCGTGGGCGACCACGTGGTCATCGACACGATGGCCTTCACCGACGGCCTGCTGGGCAGCGGCGGCGCGCAGGGCGCGCTCTCCGAGTATGTGGTGGTCCGGGACGCAGAGCCCGGACGCCAGCTCAAGGTCATCCCCAAGGACATTCCGTGGGAGGTGGCGGCCCTGAACGAACCGATGGCGGTGGCCCTTCATGCCGTGAACCGCACCGAGCCCAGGCCCGGTGACAGAGTGGTCATTTTCGGCGCCGGGCCGATCGGGCTTGGGGCGCTCCTGGGGTACCGCCGCCGCGGAGTCAGTCACATCGTCGTCGTAGACCTCATTCCGTCCCGGCTGGAGAAGGCCCTGCAAATCGGCGCTGACGCCGTCATCAACTCCGCTGACGAAGACGTGGCCGCCAGGCTCGTGGAGCTGCACGGGGACGGATCGAGCATGATGGTCCGCGGTGTGCGCTCCGGCACCGACATCTTCCTCGATGCCGCCGGCGCACCGGTCATCCCGGCCACCGTTGCCGGCATCGCCAAGCAGGGCGCAACGCTCGGCATTGTCGCCGTCCACAAGAAGCCGGTTGAGCTCGACTTCGGGTCCATCCTCACCACGGAGCTGACCATCGTGTTTGCCATGGGCTATCCGACCGAGATCTTCGAGGTCACCGAGGACATCATCGAAAACTGGCAGAAGTATGCGCTGATCATCAGCGACAAGCTGCCCTTCGACCGGGCCTTGGATGCCCTCGCTCTGGCGCAGACTCCGGGCGCCGCGGACAAGGTCGTCGTAACGTTCGAGTAGGGCAGTGCCATAAAGACCAGGACAAACCGCCATGGCATCGGTCGATCGTGTTGACTGTCAGCAGTGGCCACAAAACACCCATGGGCCCGAAGACCTGCCCACCGAACAGGGAGAACAATGAACGCTCCGGAACTCCATGTGCCCCTGCGGCACGGACCGCGGCCCGCGACGACGCCGACCAGCCCGCACACCCAGCTTGATCAGATCGCGCCGGTCGAGCTGCAGGACCGGCTGCGCGACCATGCACTGGCGCTGCCCGGGGTCAGCCGCGGATCCAGTCAGGTCTCGGTTCCCGGCGCCGTCGCCTTCTACCTCAACGCGCCGCCGGAGCCGCCGACGCTGCCTGCCATTCTGGGCGGCGAGTGGGGACACATCCATCCCCCCTCCGACGGCAGTCTGCACCTGAACGTTCCCACCGAATTGGCCGAGCGACTGATCGCCGCCGGCTGGGCTGAGTACCACTGCCTGGTGGCCCCCGGCGTGATACCGCCGATCGTGATCATGCTCTACGGGCCGCGCGACGCGGACGACTTCGCCGTCTGTGCTGCGGTGGTGGAGGAAGCCTATCTGGCAGCCGGCGGATCCCCCGCCGACCAGCGCGGCCGCATCTTGGGCCTCGGCGGGAGCTACTGGGCGGGGTCCTGACCGGCCCAGGCCTCCGCGTAGAACTGCGGGGACAGCGATTCCAGCAGTTCGGCATAGGCCTCGGGCTCCATCGCCTGGGCCGACCCCTCCGGGACCGCCGGGGCGAACGCGGACACGCCCAGCCCCGCCTCATGGTTCTTCAGGGTCAAGCCGACGGCTTCCAGGATTGTGGGGTACATGTTCAGCTGGTCGCCGCCGGAGCGCAGTTCAATGCTGTTTTCCCCGCCCGGAACCCAGATCCGGTTGAAGATGGTGCGGTTCCCGTGGTGGTCCAGCTGCTCGTGGAAGGCGTCACCGGCGCTCATGTGCTTGAGGTGGTCGCCCATGATCACCACGGCAGTGTCTTCGAGGTATCCCTTCTCCTTCATGTGGTCCACAAACCCGGCGACCTGGGTCAGGGAGCAGGAGAACGCCGACGTGACCTTGTTCTGCGTGTCCACGTTGCAGTAATCGTAAATGTGCACCGGCTCGTGGGTGTCCAGCGTCAGCATGGAGAGGTTGAACGGCCGGCCGGTCTGTTCGGCCTCGGCGTGCAGCTGGTCAATCCTGTCCTTGGCCTGGGCCATGAGGCGTTCGTCGCTCAGGCCCCAGTCGCTGCGGAAGCTCTCCTCCGGTTCGCCGGCCGCGCGCCAATCGGCAAGGCCCTTGACCTCGGAGTAGCCGTGGCTGCTCAGGAAGGTGTCCTTCGCGGCGAAGGAGGAATTGGCGCCGCCCAGGAAAACGTTGTTGTAGCCGTGCTCCTCGAGAACGTCACCGACGCAGGTGGACCCGCCCAGATAGGTGTCGCCGTCCTCGTCGACCTCCCTGGCGCCGCTGCTGCCCGCCGAACCGGTGCCCTTCAGCGGCAGGCCGCACTGCGTTGAGACGAGCCCGGCCATGGTCCAGCCTCCGCCGTTGTACTGCTGGAAGTTGTCCACGCTCTGCCAGCCGTCTGCGGCGTCGGTGGCCTCCTTCAGAGGAGCGAACGCGTCTTTTTCGAAGAGCTGGTCGTCGGCCAGGGTGGCTTCGCCGGACTCCAGATAGATCAGGACCAGATTGCGTTTGGCTCCGTCGCCGGTGATTGTTGGCTCCACGTAGTAGTCGCCGACGTTGTACGGAGAGTTCGCCGCCTTTAGGTAATCCCCCATGCCCACCGTGGTGGTGAAGGCCGTGGTGCCGCCGACGACCACCGCGCCCACCAGGACGGCAGAGACGGTGCGCACCAGCCACGGTGCGTGCCGGGGACGCATGTCGTCGCCGTTGCGGCGGCGCTTGCGGCCGCGGGATTGGTGCCACAGGGCGATCGCGGCAGTAATCAGCACTGGTGCGACGCCGATCCCCAGAATGCCGGCCCAGACGATGGCTCCGCCCCCGCCGTCGATTTCCACGGACACGAGGTTCAGGAGCATCTGGTTAACGGAGATTTCGCCCCAGTAGAAACGGATGCCGACGGCGGCGATGAGCAGCGCAAGCCCGGCCCAGATCAGGACATAGACGAGGATCTGTCCCATGGCGACGGCGACCCGCCGGGTCGCATTGAGAATCCGGCCAGACATGGCAACACCTCGCCTTCCTGATGCCGCGTTTTTCGCCAAACACCCTTGACATTCAACCCGGTCTTGGGTCCTTAGAAGACTAATACCGTTTTGCTGAAGGTTCAACCAAGGTTCATGCTGAGTCGCCCGCTCCTCGGAAAGCCGCTCAGCGAAGACCCTTCCGGAGGGCGCTGAACGGTTCCCAGAAGAGGCCGAAGGTGTCCTGCGGGCCGCCAAGGAAGCGCTGGGTGAAGATGACGCCGATATCTCCGTTCGGATAGACCGCGGCGCTGACGCCGGAGCCGCCGGCCCAGCCCCACATTCCCGGTTCAGACCAGGGCGCCCCCAGACCGACCTGGACGGCGGTCATGAAGCCCCAGGACTCGTCGGGCCCTGCCATTTCCGCCATGCCGGCCCGCTGCGGAGAGGTCAGCTGGTCCGCGGTCATCTGCTGCCGCAGTGCCGGCGGCAGCACCGTGTCTTTCGCCAGGGCGGTCAGGAAGTGCAGGAAATCAGGGACCGTGGACACCATTCCTCCGGCCAGGGACTCAAACCGCGGCGGGCCGGCCAGCGCGTCGCGGTAGGTCACTGCCTCGCGCAGCCGACCGTCGTCGTCGGCCTCATAAACCGTCGGAAAGTGTTCGGTTCCGGTGGGGAAGCCGGTGGCGGTCAACCGGAACGGGCCGCTGATCCGCTCCTGCACGAGCTGGCCCAGCGGCTGAACGGCTGCGGCGGGCAGCAGCACCGAGAGCACGTCGGCACTGGCGTGATACATCCAGCGCTCCCCCGGCTGGTGGGCCAGCGGCAGCTCGCTTACCCGGGTCAGGTACTCCTCCGGGGTCATGGCCGGCGGAGCGGGGCCCCACAGCAGGTCCCGGGTGGCCGCGGCGTACGGGGTGGCCGCGTAGTCGATGCCCAAGCCGGCGGTGAAGGTCAGCAGGTGCCGCAGCGTGATGGGTCCGCGCGCCGGAACGGTCATCGACAGCGGGGCATCCGGGGTGGCGAGGACGCGGGGGTTGGCCAGGGCCGGGAGCCAGCGGGCGACGTCGTCGTCCAGTCCCAGCGTGCCGTCCGCCACCAGGGTCAGGGCGAGTGCGCCGCCGATGATCTTGCTGAGCGAGGAGATGCGGAAGGGGGTGTCCTCGGCCATGGGCTGCGTTCGGCTCAGGTCCAGGGATCCGGTGGCGAAGATTTCGGTTCGTCCATTGATCCGGACCCCGGCCACCAGCCCCGGGCACCAGCCCGAGCGCACGGCCGCGGCCAGGCTGTCCCACAGCGGTGCGGCGGTTTCCGGCATGGACCTACTGTCCGGGAGTTGCGGCTGGGGAGTCAATGGCGGGCCGTCCCGCATCCCGTATGGCCGCATAAAGGAGCATGTCCCTGCGCTCACCTGCGATTTCCTGGTGGCTGCGGAGCAGGCCTTCCCGGGAAAAACCGGCGTATTCAGCGCTCCTGGTGGAAGCTGTGTTCCACGGCTCGATAAACAGCTCCACCCGATGCAGCCCTGGAATCGTCCAGCCGAAGTCCAGCAGGGCCAGCAGCGCACTGGCGGCAACACGGCGGCCGCGCGCAAAGGGTGCGACGCCGTAGCCGGCATGGGCGCGGCCCGCGGCCAGCTCCCGGGTCCACAGTCCGATTTGCCCCAGGGGCCGGTCGGATTCGGCGTCGGCGATGCAGAAGGCAAACCCGGTTCCCCGAACATGGTGCCGGCGCTGACGTTCCACCCACGCCAGCGCCTGGTCCGCGGTGGCCCGGGGCGGAAGGGTGCCGATTGTCGGGACGTAGTCGTCCAGGGACAGCTCCCGGGCCATTCCCGCGTCCTCGTCCCGAAACCTGCGCAGGCGCACGTTGCCGTGAGCCGGGTCGACGGCGGGCCAGAGCAGAGTTGCGGTCTTCGGATCCATGGTCACAGCTTTGCACGGCTGCGCCTTACGTCCGCCCTTCCGCGGTCAGGGGCAGGGAAACCGTGAACACGCTTCCCTGCCCGGGACTGCTGACAAAACTCAAGCCCCCGCCGTGTGCTTCCAGAATGCTCTTGGTGATCACCAGCCCCAGTCCCACACCGGGAACAGCCGAGGTCACAGCCCGGTGCGCCCGGAAGAACTTGGTGAAAACCTTGTCCTGTTCCCCCTCATCCATCCCGATCCCCGTGTCGCTCACCTCGAGCCGGATTTCCTGTCCCTCCTCGGACAGCGCCACCCTCACGGTGCCCCCGTCGGGCGAATACTTGACGGCGTTGGACAGCAGGTTATCCACCACTTGGGCCAGGCGCTGCGGATCGACTTCCACTGTCAAGGTCTCGGGAATCTCCGTCACCAGGTCGACCTGGTTGGCACGGGCTTTCGGCGCCATCGAGACGATACCGGACCGGACAATTTCGGCCAGGTTCACCGGCCGACGGTCGATTTTTTGAGCTCCGGATGCCACCGACAGCAGATCGGAAACCAGGGCCAGCAGCCGTTCGGAGTTGCGCAGTGCAACCTGAAGCGCGGAGGTCACCTCCGGAGACGAGCCCTCCTCGTCCAACGCGAGGTCCAGATAGCCCATGATCGACGTCAGCGGGGTGCGCAGCTCATGGGAGACACTGGCCACGAACTCCTCCTGCGCTGCGAGGGCGGTGACCAGCGGGCTAACGTCGGTGTAAGCCACCACCGATCCGGAGAGCGCTCCGTCCGTTTTGATGGGACGGGCCGACACGCTGAGGGCAGTCTGGTGTCCCCCGTCGAGGGGGCCGAACCAGAGCAGCTGATTCGAGAAGGACTCCCCTGCGGCGGCCCGCCGCAGCGGGCTCTCGGCGTCGCAAAGGGGTGTCACGCGGTCCGGACCAAAAAACGGCCGTGCCCGGCCCGGGGCGATTTCCCCCGCGACCCTGGTCCAGGCGGACTTCAGATGGGCGTTGGTCAGCACAACGTCGCCGTCCTTATCCACCACGAGCAGGCCCACGTCCACAGCGTTCAGGACCGTGTTCAGCAAGGCCTCACGTTCCTTGCTCGCAGCCAGGCTGGCCTTCAGGACGCGGTCCTTTTCCACCAGGGCCTTCTGCTTTTCCCGCAGTTCCTCCTCGGCTGCGGCACGCGCCGCCTCTGCCGCCTCAGCCTTCCGCAGGGCTGCCAGCAGTTCCCGCTCATGGCGCCTGCGCTCGGAGGCGTTGAAGACTGCGATCCGGTCGACGTCGATGTCGTCGCCTTTGTTTTCGCTCTTCGAGCGCACACCGGACAGGAGCACCGGAATGTGCTCTCCGGCCGCGGACACCAGTTCCGCCGCCATTTCGTTGTAGCACCCCGACACCGCCAGCTGGGGCACCGCGTAGGCGGCGTAGAGCACCTGATCTCCAATGGGCAGGAGATCCACGACATTTGTGCCCAACAGCTTTTCCCGGGAATGCCCTGTCCAGGTCAGAAGCGTCCGGTTAACATCGAGAATGAATCCATCCGTGGTCAAGACGAGATATCCGCAGGCCGCGTGATGGAAATGTGCCTCATAGTCGGTGCCACCCGCTGTGGCGGCGCTTTCCGGGACTTTGCCGTGCTTGGGAGCGCTAGGCATTGGCACTCGCCTTCAGGTAACCGAGAATGGCGTCCGCCGTCTCCCGGGGTGAGCTGAGGTGCGGCATGTTTCCGAGGGCTTTCAGGTCCACACGGGTGCTGCTGGGAAGCTGTTTGTCCAGGAACAGCGAGGCCGATTCCGGGGTTAGCGGATCGCCCCGCGATTGCAGGATCAAGGCCGGGACGGGAACCTGGGGCAGCAGCTGCCGGACATCCGCGGCGAAGGACATCTGCAGGAAGTCGCGAACGTACTTTGGGCGCAACCGGCACATGTCCTCGGCCAGTTCGGTGCTGATCTCGGAATCAGGGTCCTCTCCCGCTATGTTCGGGGCCATCGCCCTGGCCCAAAGGGGGTAATTGGCCTCCACAGCAGCCAGGACACCCTCAATGTCCTCCGGCCGGAAGCCGCCGACGTACCCGTCGTCATTGACATAGCAGGGTGAGGTGCAGAGCAGGACGAGACGCGCAATCCGCGGACTCCGCGTCGAGGCAGCCAGCGCCATGGTGCCAGCGATGCTGTGCCCGACGACGGTGGCATCCTGCACGTCCAAGGCATCCAGGAGCTCGATCAGATCCTGCAGGTAACCTTCCAGGACGGCGTATTTGGCAGCGCCGTAAGCTTCGGGATCGGCTCCGCCGGTTCCCACATGATCGAACAGCACCACTTTGTAGGTCTCCGTGAAGAACGGCAGGATGCGGTTCCAGATCACCTGGTCGCAGCCAAAGCCCTGCACCAGCACCAGCACCGGTCCGTCCGCGCGTCCCAGCACGCGGACGTTGTTGCGTTCAATGACTGCGCTGGTGTTCATATCCTGTTTTCCGATCTTGACTGATTGCACCCATGCTGCCGGTTGGATTCACTGCCTGATTTTACCGAAGAAAAACCTGCGGTCATCAGACTTCTGCCGAAGCGGTAAAGGCAGCCAAACAGAGCAGAGCGGCCGGCGTGCCGAAGGCAAGAGGAATACGCGTTGTTCTACGCATGGAAGCAGAGACCTAATAATTCGATTTTGTTTGTCACCGATGAGATTACCGGCGCGGAGCGGCGCGTGAGAAGCGCTTTGATTCCCCGGGGAAACGTAACAGAGGAATCCGCTCGAGGTGAAATCCCGGTAATTGCATACTCCGGCCGCTCTGCGAAAGAATTATCCACGCCTAAACCAGAAAAGCCCTCTGACATGGGACGCAAGCTTCAAAGTGGGCTGCGTTTCTCAGACGGAGCCCACTCGGTGCACGGTCCCTGTGATCAACGGCACGGCAACTGGATGGAGTTCCCACTTCCCATGCCTTAACGATTCCCGCATGCCCGCATCAATGACCCATCGGTCCTTCCTCGAGAAGAACTCGAGTTTCGAATTGGCCGGCCCGAGAAGAACCATCCATTGCAATACCGAAAATCAGCTCAACCCTGAATCCCTCTCCGCCCGTCGGTCGTCAGCTGCCCGAGGATCCTCGCCAGCTGAGTCCGGTCTTCAGCAGAGAGCACTGAAAAATACTCGTCCGCTTCCCGGCGCCGGGCGCTGCGGATCCGGGTCCGCAGCTCCTGTCCGGCCTCACTCAGGGAGATTCGCGTGGCACGGCGGTCGTTCGGGTCCGGGGTGCGTTCCACCAGACCCTTTTCCTGGAGCTGATCGACCACTTCCGTCGCGGACCGCGGGGCGATGCGGAGCCACTCTGCCAGGTCCTTGAGGCGCACGCCGGGGCCCGAGGCATCGGCGCTCCGTCCCACGCCGTTGAGGGCGCGAAATTGATGCGGCGTCAGACCAAACGGGGCCAGCTGCTGCATCCAGCGCCCGCGCAGCCCGCGGAACGTCGCATGCATGAGCTCGCCCAGTCCGGCGGAGTTGTCCAGGGCCGAGTCGGCATCATCTGTAAGCGGCATGTCACCAGTCTACCCATTTTGTGGTAGCCACATAGTGAGGTAACCTCTCTATTGGTTGCCGTGCACCATACCGGCACCGTCAGGAGGAACCATGGCTATTCCCAACAGCGTCCGCACGGGCACCGGAAACGGCGGAAACAGCAATCGCGGCGGCGGCATGCCCGAGGCCGGCGGTCCCGGCTCCGGCGGCGGCCGCGGCGGCCCCGCCCGGCTGAACCCGGCCGACAAGAAGCAGCTCTCCCGGCATCCGGTCAGCCTGCGCCGCATCGCCGCCCTGTTCGCCCCGCACAAGGGAACCATCGCCGTCGTCGTACTGCTGATCAGTCTGGCCTCGGTGATCAACCTGGCCCAGCCGTTCCTGGTCCGGGCCGTGATCGACGATGCGCTTCCGTCCGGAAACATCCGCCTGCTCCTCGTGCTGGCCGCCTCGATGGTGGCCGTGGCGGCACTGACCTCAGTGGTCGGGGTGGTGCAGACCTGGATGGCGACCGCGATGGGCCAGCGCGTGATGCACACCCTGCGCGTGAACCTGTTCACGCATCTGCAGGCCCAGTCGCTGGGCTTCTTCACCCGCACCCGCGGCGGTGAGGTGCAGTCCCGGCTCACGCACGACATTTCCGGCATGCAGTCAGTGGTCACCACCACCGCAACCGGCGTCGCGTCCAACCTCACCACCGCTGTGGCCACCGCCGTTGCCATGGCCGCCCTCTCCCCCGGCCTCGCCCTGATCTCGCTGGTGGTGCTGCCGCCGGCGATCTGGCTGTCACGGCGCGTGGCGCAGATCCGCCGAACCGTCACTGACGAGCGCCAGCGCGAACTCGCCGCCCTGCACACCCAGGTCGAGGAGGGGCTGTCGGTCTCCGGCGTCCGGTTGGCCAAGACGCTGGGCACCATCCCGCGCGACGCCGACCGCTTCCGCACCCGCTCCGAAAAGCTTGTCGGCCTGGAGCTGCGCAGCCAGCTCGCCGGCAGCTGGCGGATGGCCACCATGCAGATAGTCTTCGCGGCAATTCCGGCGGTCATCTACCTCGCGGCCGGGTTCCCGGCCACCAGCGGCGGCATGACCGTCGGCACCCTGGTGGCGTTCACCGGGCTGCAGGCGACCATTTTCCGCCCGGTCATGGGACTGCTGAACATCGGCGTTCAGTGGGTGACCGCACTGGCTTTCTTCAGCCGGATCTTTGAATACCTGGACCTGGTGCCCGCCATCACGGCGCCGACGGATCCGGTCCGGCTGGATCCGGCCACCGTGCGCGGCGAGGTCCGGTTCGAGGGCGTGCGGTTCGCGTACGACGGCGGGACCGGGGACGGTCCCGGAGGCGGCACTGAAGTCCTGAGCTGCATCAACCTGACGCTGCCCGCCGGCACCACCACCGCCGTCGTCGGGCCCACCGGTTCCGGCAAAAGCACCCTGGCCTCACTGCTGCCGCGCCTGAATGAAGTCAGCTCCGGGCGGGTCACCATTGACGGCGTCGACGTGCGCGAGATCGCGCCGGAAGACCTGGCCCGGATTGTCGGAGTGGTGTCGCAGGAGACCTATCTGATCCACGCTTCGGTGCGCGAGAACCTGCTGCTGGCCGCCCCGGACGCCACCGACGACCAGCTCTGGCAGGCTCTCGCTGCCGCGCGGATTGCCGATGCGATCGGCGCGCTGCCGGAGGGCCTGGACACCCTCGTGGGCGCGCGCGGGCACCGGTTTTCCGGCGGTGAGCAGCAGCGCCTGGCGATAGCGCGGACCATCCTGCGCAACCCTCCGGTGCTCGTGCTGGACGAGGCGACCAGCGCCCTGGACAACACCACGGAGGCGCAGGTGCAGCAGGCGCTCGAACGGCTGTCGACCGGGCGGACCACGCTGACCATCGCGCACCGGCTTTCCACCGTGGAGAACGCCGAGCAGGTGGTGGTCCTTGACGCCGGCCGCGTCGTGGAGCGCGGAACCGCGCAGGAACTGCGGGCCGGGCACGGTGCCTTTGCCCGACTTGCCGCGCGGATGGACACGGCGGGAACCCGCTCCCTCTGAGAGGATGGAGACATGAAGACATCCCGTGCCGACACCGCCGCCGAAGAAGGCTTCTTCCCCTGGCCGCGGGAAGTACCCGCCGCATGGATCCTGAAGGCCCATCCGGTCATCCTCGCGGTCTCAGCGCTGGTGCTTTTTCACCAGTTCGCTCCCCTGCCGGCCAGCCCCATGGGCTACGTCAGCGAGATCTTCGTGCTCAGCACCGCCTACTCGATGCTGGCGGGCAAGGGCCGCAAGAAGCCGAAGCCTGCCAGCCCGCGGACCGACCCGCACAACAGCGCGGAGTAAGAAAACACTGCGGAGTAAGACTGCGCAGAAACAACAAGCCGGACCCCGCGGGGTCCGGCTTGTCTGTTGATGACCTAAGTACGGCCTATTCTGAGCCGTCCGGAGGCGGGCCGCTGCGCCCACCCAGCCGGGAGAGATACCCGGAGAACTGGCGGAGGTCGGCCGCGGACCAGGATTGCAGGATGTCGTGGTCGAGCATGATCCCGGTTTGAATGGCCTGGACCCGTTCGGCGGCCGCCGGAGTCAGCTCCAGCAGCCGGGCCCGGCCGTCCTTCGGATCCGGCTTGACCTCAATGAGGCCCAGCTCCTCCAGATGCCGTGAGTGCCGGCTGATGACGCTCTTGTCGACCATCATCATCTCGGCCACGGCACCGGATTGGGTGGCCCCAACGCGCTTGAGCAGCTGCAGGATCTTCAGCCCAAACAGCGGAAGCGCCGGGTCAATACCCTTGGCGGCGTCACGCATGCTGGCCCGGACGCTTTCGGTGAGCAGCCGCAGTGACTCCTCCACATCACTGATCGCTGAGGCCCGGGCGTCTTCCTCACGCTTCCGGTCGCCCTGGCCTTCGGCAAGGGCTGTCACGGCCGGCGCCCGTTTTCCGTTCCGGAGCCGGCGACCGGTGAGAGCGGATCCACAAGGCCCACGGCGCCCGTGGCCACGTCGGCCAGGGTGAGGTCCGCAGCGGTTTTTTCCACATCCCGGCGGCGGGCAGCCTCCTCCGGCGCAACGGCCGTTCCGGCGGCGGAAGCCCCCGCGCGTCCGGCGGCAGCATTCTTCAGCTGCACGGCGTTCTTCCGTCCGAGCTGAGCGTTGGGCAGGAAGATCACGGCAAGCAGCGTGATGGCGGCAAGCGGAACGCTGTACAGGAAGACCGAGCCCACACCCACGCCGTAGGCGCTTTCCACCACGACGGCGATGGCATCCGGCAGGGTCGAAACCTGCGGAATGGTCCCGCTGCCCAGTGCCGCAGCGGCAGCGGCCTGATCCGCCGGTGCCAGTGTCATGATGCCGTTCTTGATTTCTGAGGCCACAATCGTGCCCAGGACGGAACCGAGGACTGAAACTCCGACGGTGCCGCCGAGGCTGCGGAAGAAGGTCACAGCACTGGTGGCCACGCCGAGGTTCTTGACCTCGATGGAGTTCTGGACCACCAGCACCAGGTTCTGCATGAGCATGCCGAGCCCGGCGCCGAGAAGGGCCATGTAGATTCCCACGAGCACCAGGTTGGTGTCATAGGCCAGGGTGCTCAGCATGACGGTGCCCACCAGGGTGAGGACGGCGCCGGAAATCATCACTGCCTTCCACTTGCCCGTGCGGCTGATGACCCGGCCGAAGTAGGTCGAGGAGATCAGCAGGCCGGCCATCATCGGGATGGTGAGCAGCCCGGATTCGGTGGGCGTGGCGCCGCGGGCCAGCTGCATGTACTGGGCCAGGAAGACCGACGTGCCGAACATGGAAACACCCACGGCGATGCTGGCCACCACGGAGAGCGTGAAGGTCCGGTTCTTGAACATCGAGAGCGGAATGATCGGTTCCGGAGACTTGAATTCGACCAGGACTGCGGCGATCAGGAGCAACACCGAGCCTGCGACCATCAGGAACGAGGCCAGGGAGGCCCATTCGAACTGGCTGCCCGCCAGGGTCACCCAGATCATCAGCAGCGACACGCCGCCGGCGATCAGGACCGCACCCAAGTAGTCGATGTGGACCTTGCGCTTGGGGTGCTTGGGCAGGTGCAGGGTGAGCTGCAGCAGGATGATAGCGGCGACGGCGACCGGCAGGGCGATGAAGAAGTTCCAGCGCCAGCCGAACGCATCGGTGACGACGCCGCCCAGCAGCGGACCGCCGACGGTGCCGAGCGCCATCACGGCGCCGAACAGGCCGGCGTACTTGCCGCGGTCACGCGGGCTGATGATGTCGGCCATGATGATCTGGCTCAATGCGGCGAGTCCGCCGGCACCGAGGCCCTGGAAAACGCGGAAGACAATGAGGGTGCTGGTGTCCTGCGAGAAGCCGGCCAGCGCCGAGCCGAGCACGAAGATGCCCAGGGCCAGCTGGATGAGCAGTTTGCGGTTGAACAGGTCAGCGAATTTGCCCCACAGCGGCGTGGAGACCGTGGTCGCCAGCAGCGTTCCGGTCACCACCCAGGTATAGGCGGACTGGTCGCCGTCGAGGTCCGAGATGATCAGCGGCAGCGACGTGGAGACCACGGTGCCGGCCAGGATCGAGACAAACATGCCGAGCAGCAGGCCGGACAGCGACTCCAGCACCTGCTTGTGCGTCATGGAGCCGTCGGGCGACGCCGTCGGCCTGGGCGCCTTGCCCTTCCGTTCCTTCTTGGGCTTGGTTTGCACGTGACGCGATTCGGGGGACATCTGGCTCCTGCTAATAGTTGATTTACGTCAACTATATAAGTAGTTGCCAACCATCAACTATTAAGTGTCCAAACCCACAGCCCCGGGCACATTTTTCTCCTCTCGCCCGGCACCCAGGGGCTCCGCACCGGTGACCGCGGAGCCCGACGGAGTAAAATGGAGACTCACCAACCCGCAGATGATGACAGTTCCGTCCGAACCGTCCTGCGGATATCGTGTGGTCGGAGGTAGCGCATTGCCACTTTCCAAGGGCCAGATTCTGGTCCATCCCCACCATGGCCCCGCCGTCGTCACCGCGTTTCAAATCCATCCGCGCCTGAAAAAGGAATGTGTTGTCCTCGAGGTGCAGTCCTCCCGCCTGATGGTCTGGGTCCCCGTGGATCAGGTGGAACGCGTTGGCCTGCGGCCGGTGCTGGATGCCGCCGGGCTGGAGGCCCTGTTCCGGGTCCTGGGCGCACCCGCTGACCAGGAGGACACCCAGTGGTCCCGGCGGTTTAAGGACAACACCGAAAAAATCGCCACCGGGGATCCGCTGGTGATCGCCGCCGTCGTCCGCAATCTCATGCTCCGGAACGCCGCCGACGGACTCTCCCAAGCCGAACGGGACATGCTCCGCCAGGCACGCCGGCCCCTGCTGACCGAAATTTCGCTGGCTCTGGGCATTTCCCAGGACGACGCCGGCGTGCGGCTCGACAGCACATGGCCGCCGTTCCGGGCGCTGGCCTAGGTGCATTCCGGACAGGACAAACGCGGCGTCCCCGGGCAATCCGGCTGGTAGCTTAGGCTCCTCGTGGGTCGCCCCCGCCCCATGGCGGCCCGGGAGCCCCGGATCGCCGCCGGACCCGGATGATTTCCACCGGCGTGCGCGGCGCAGAACCAACCTGCTTGACGGCAAAAAGGACCGGCCGGAGCATCTGCTCCGGCCGGTCCTTTCGATCAATCGGTCGTACTTAGACCGTTGCTGCGATCTTCATGCCGTGCATGTTCACCAGCAGGTCGCGGCAAGCCTTGACCTGGCGGTGTGCCTCGGCGTCGTCCCAGCCGAGCTGCGGAGCCAGCAGGTCAGCCATTTCGTTCAGCATCTCTGCGGTCACCAGGCCGCGGAAGGCCAGAGACGTGCGGCGGATCAGGATGTCCGAGAGGCGCGTGACCTGCTCGTTTTCCACCATGTAGGTCAGCTCGCGGGTGCTCAGCTCAGGGGTGGAGGCCAGCGGCTGGTCTCCGCCCTGGGCCAGGAAGGCCAGCACATCGGTGGCACGGGTGCCGTAGCGGGTCAGCAGCACGCGGACGCGGTCGCGGTCGGCAACCTCGTTTGCGGTGCGGTTCACCCAGAGGCGCTCCTCGGCGTCGGTGCGCGGGAAGTTCTTGCCGCCGCCGATCTGAAGTTCCGTCGTCGTCGTCTTCCGCGGCATGCCCAGAGCGGTCATCGCGTCGGAGGCGAGCGTCTCGGAGAGGGCGCGGAACGTGGTCCACTTGCCGCCCACCAGGCTCAGCGTGGTGACGTTCTTGCCGCCGCGGCTGTCGATGCGCTTCTCGATGCGGTAGTCGCGGGACACGAAGCCGGGCGAGGTGTCGTCATGCTTCGGCAGCGGGCGAACCCCGGAGAAGGTGTAGACGATGTGGTCGCGGCGCACGTCGATGCTCGGGAACACGTGGGCGACGAGTTCGAAGAAGTACTCGATCTCGTCATCGGTGCAGACCGAGTCCTCGTTGATGTCGGCGTCAATGTCGGTGGTGCCCACCAGTACGCGGTCACCCATCGGGTAAATCAGGACGATGCGGCCATCGGTGTGCTCGAAGAACATTTCACGGCCGGCGCAGGCCTCCAGCAGTTCCGGGTGGTCCAGCACGATGTGTGAGCCCTTGGTGCCGCCCATGAAGGAGGTGCGCTTGCCGAAGGAGTCATTGGTCTCGTCGACCCAGGCGCCGGTGGCGTTGATGACGACGTCGGCGTCGAACAGGAATTCCTCGCCCGTCAGCTCGTCGCGCAGCAGCGTGCCGGCGTCGGTGGTTCCCACAGCGGACACGTAGTTGCTGGCGCGGGACTGCGGGTTGGCTTCGAGGCCGTCGCGCAGCACGTCCAGGGTCAGGCGCTCCGGGTTGTGCACGGAGGCGTCAAAGTAGGTGGCGGTGTACTTGACGTCGGACCGCAGCTTGGGCAGTTCCTGCAGGGACTTCTTCTTGCCCACGAAGTTGTGCTTGGGGGCAACGCGCCCACCGCGGGAGAAGAAGTCATACATCATCAGGCCGGCCTTGATAAGCAGGGCGCCGCGCTCGTTCGGCTTGCCCTGCTTGTGCGTCAGGAAGCGCATGGGCGCGGCCGTGATGCCGGCAAAGGTGCTGGTGATCGGGATGGTGGTCTGCAGCGGCTTAACATAGTGCGGTGCGAGGCGGAGCAGCGCATTGCGCTCGACGACGGACTCGTGCACCAGGCGGAACTCGCCATTTTCCAGGTAGCGGATGCCGCCGTGGATCATGTGGGAGGACGCACCGGAGGCGCCCTGGCAGTAGTCTCCACGCTCAACGAGGACAACGTCCACGCCCTGCAGCGACAGGTCCCGGAAGGTACCGACGCCGTTAATGCCGCCGCCGACGATCAGCACCGAGGCCCGGGGGCGGTCCTTCAGCTGCTGAACCACCGGGCGGGCGGCGGTTTTTCCCTTATTGGGGTTCACGGAATTGTCCACGACTATCTCCAAACGCTTCTGTGGCGGCTTTGCCATTCCCTCAATGTTCGAAGCCGGGAGGCCCGCGGATCGACCGGATGCACAAACGTGCAGCCTGACATAATGGATGCATGACCAACACAGCGGTTCAGTCGGAGCAAAAGTGAACATTGGTGTCAGTTCGCGGCCGGAGAAGCAGCCGGGCGGCGGGACGGTTCGGGCAGAGTCGGAAACCCGGACCAGAGACGCGCTTCGGGCCGCACAGATGTACTACCTGCAGAACCTGACCATGGAAGCGATTGCCAGGGAGCTGCGGATCTCGCGCTCCACGGTGTCGCGGCTGCTGTCCCATGCGCGGAGCACCGGGCTGGTGGAGATCAGGATCAAGAGCGCCGCAGACCGGGCCCCGGCGCTGGAGAAGGAAATCAGCACCCGTTTCGGCATCCAGGCCAAGGTGGTTCCGGTGGCCGAGGGGGTCTCCCCCGCACAGATCCTGCAGCGCGTGGCCGTGCAGGCGGCGCACCTGATCAATCCGCTGATCGATTCCGACGCGATCGTCGGTGTTGCGTGGGGCTCCACGCTGACCGCGGTTAGCCAGCACCTCTCCGTGAAGAACACGCACGACAGCACAATTGTGCAGATGAACGGGGCGGGCAACTTCCGGACCTCCGGCATCACCTACGCCAGCGAGATCCTGCAGCGGTTCGGCCACGCCTACGGCGCCCGCGTGGTGCAGTTCCCGGTGCCCGCCTTCTTCGACCACACCGAAACCAAGGAGGCCATGTGGCGGGAACGGCCGGTCAAGCGTGTCCTGGATCTGCAGGCACGGATGAACACCGCCATCTTCGGCGTCGGGTCCATGGAGGCCGGTGTGCCCAGCCATGTATACAACGGGGCCTACCTGGACGAGGAGGATCTGGACGACCTGCTGGCCGAGGAGGTGGTGGGCGACGTCGCCACCATGTTCTACCGGGCCGACGGCACCTGGGACGGCATCCGGCTCAATGACCGCAGCACCGGACCGGATCTGCACGTACTGCGCCAGGTGCCGCGGCGGATCTGCGTCGTGGCCGGCGAAGCGAAAACCACCAGTCTCCTGGGTGCGCTCCGCGCGGGCCTGGTGACGGATCTGATCCTGGACGAGAATTCCGCCCGCCGGCTGGCCTCCAGCTAGGCGGCGCCCTCCAGCATCGCCGCCGACCGGTTCCACAGCCCCAGGGCCAGCACGCCGTCGCCGGTCTGGCGGTTGGGCCGGGCTACCTTGTTCCGCCGAAAGTATTTGCCGGTCGGGTAGTCCTCACCGGGAGTGCCCTCGGCGAGGTACACGAGCGTGCGTGCTCCCGCTTCGGGAGTCCGGGCCAGCCGGCGCACGGGCGAGCGGTAGGCGGCCCGGATGAGCGGGCTCTGCGTGCTCAGGAAGGCCGAGCCCACCAGTCCAGGGTGGAAGGCAGTGGACGTTGCTCCGTGCGAGCGGTAGCGCCGGTCAAATTCCCCGGTGAACAGGATCTGCTCGAGTTTGGTGGCAGCGTAGGCCCGGAAGGGCTTGTAGCCCTTTTCCTGTTCCAGGTCCTCCAGGTCCACCCGTGCGAACAGGTTTGCGGAACTGGAAGTGTTGATTACCGTTCCCCGGGACTCCAGCAGCCGGTCGGTGAGCAGCCGGGTCAGGAGGAAGGGTGCAAGGTAGTTCACTTGTAGTGTTTTCTCGTGCCCGTCGACGGTCACTTGCCGTTCCTTGCCGAACATCGCTCCGGCGTTGTTCGCCAGCACGTTTATCCGCGGGAAGCGCTGAAGGATCTCCGAGGCCAGATTCCGCACGCTGTTCAGATCGGCGAAGTCGGCCAGGATGTACTGCCCGCCGGTGTCATCGGCCACGGCCGCGGTTCGTTCCGGCGAGCGGCCGACCACCACCACCTGGTGTCCGTCCCCGGCCAGCTGCCGCGCGGCGGCCGCGCCGATGCCCCCGCTCGCGCCGGTGATCACAATGGTCTTGGGAGCCACGGCAGCCCGCTTTCCTTGAAGGACCCGGAAGCAATTACCCTAGCGGTGCTGTTCTGCCAGCGATACCTCGTGGTCCACGTTGGATGGATCCCGGGCTGCGTCCGGAGCTGCGGCTTCGGCGAGCCGTCGTTCCGAATTCGAGATGGTTCCCTTGAACCGGCCGACCGCTGACTTGATGCGGCGAATTTTGACACCGGTCAAAAGCCGTGGCCCGCTGGGCCGGGCGTCATAGGCAAACAGGCAGGCAGGAACTGCCAATCCACAGAGCGTCGCCAGCGAAGCTACTGCGAAGTCCAGCATCGTGGTCAATATGGAACAAGTAACGAGAAACATCATTCCCACAAAGAACACGTAAAAGAAACCGTAAAAAACGGCGGACGCACACTGCTTCTTCCTACGGAACTCCTCGACGGCGAGATACATCTCAGTTGTCACAAGCGCCCACCCTGCGGCAATAAACCACAGCAGCAGGTACAGGAGGGCATTCCACTCCAGCTGAACCGTGGAGCCGATTCGGACACACAAGACGGTGAAGACGACCGATAATATTCCGGCACCCGCACACCATAACGCGTACGATGCCTTAACGTGATTTTTGGAAAAGTTGCTGAGGCTGGTTGGCCGTTCATTCACTTTATTCAGCGCGTCTTCAAAAACGGCCAGTTGTTGTCTGGCCTCGAAGAGCGTCAGCCGATGGACGTCGGCGCGCACCCTGTGCAACGGGATGATCGCCGAGCAGAGGATTCCCGTGCCGGCGGCAATGATCACATCGGGAAGACTTGCCGGTAGCAGCGGATCAACGCTAAGCAGCGACAGCCATGCGAGCACCGCCGACACGCCTGCGACCACCACGGAAAAGTCGTCCAGCGCCATCCTCGCTGCGCGGTTATTTATCGTATCGTTTTCCTCAGGGGGCGTCGGCACGGCACTGAGCGCCAAGAAGAGTGCAATTGACAAGGCCGCAAGGGCAACCAGCAACGCACCGGGTTGAAAATCGTCGCGGAAGTTGGAGGAGGTATTTCCTGCCCATCGGAGAAAGCCCCACGTGACAGTATCAACATCGGTTTCCGGCCAACCCGAAAACGCGGCCAGCAGATTCACCCAATAGATCAGCCATGCCAGGGCTCCGGCCAACATGAACATAACCGATGAAGATATCATCAGCCTGATCTGCATCGCGCGCTTCTCGCGGCGCAGCGCCTTTAAACTCTCATCGTCGAAGATGTTCACCATGACGCTGTTCCCCCAGTGACGACAGGCCAGCCCTCCGGCCGGCACCCGGCCATAATCCTACGGCCCGGCGCTCCCGGTGACCTTGGTCCGGTACCGCGCCGCTCAGCCCGACGGCCGGCGCCGCCAGAAAGCTGCCATCAGGGCGCCGGAGACGTTGTGCCAGACCGAGAACACCGCGGCCGGCAAGGCCGCCTCGGGAGTGAAGTAGTCCCGGGCGAGCCCGGCGGCCAGGCCGGAGTTCTGCATGCCCACTTCAATGGCCATCGTGCGCCGCGCGGCCAGGGGCTGCCGGAACAGTTTCGCCACACCGTAGCCCAGGCCCAAGCCCAAGCCGTTGTGCAGGATCACGGCCAGCAGGATCAGCCAGCCGGCGGTAAAGATGGCGGCCGCGCTGCCCGAGACCACTGCGACAACAACGAAGGTGATGGCGATGACGGAGATCCAGGGCAGCGCCGGCAGCACCCGGTCAACCAGCTGCGGCATGACGTACCGGATGACCAGGCCGAGCACCACCGGAATCAGCACAATCTGGACGATGGACAGGGCCATGGAGCCGGCGTCGACGGACATGTACCTGCCGGCCAGCCACAGGGCCAGCAGCGGGGTGAAGATCGGCGCGAGCAGGGTGGACACCGAGGTCATCGCCACGGAGAGGGCCACATTGCCGCGCGCCAGATAGGTCACCACGTTGGATGCCGTTCCGCCCGGGGCGCAGCCCACGAGGATCACGCCGGCAGCGAGTTCCGGACTCAGCTGCAGGGCCCAGGCGACCGCAAGGCCGAGCAGCGGCATGACCACATACTGCGCCACAACGCCGAGCAGCACCGGGAGCGGCTGCCGGACGACCAGGGCGAAGTCCGGCAAGGTCAGGGTCAGACCCATGCCGAACATGATGAGCATGAGGGCGGGATTGACGTATCCGGACAGCCCGGTGAATGGATCCGGAAAGAACAGGGCCACCGCTCCCCCGGCAAGGATCAGCAGGGGAAAGACCGTTACGGCGATGCGCGCACTGCGCTCTTCGGCGGTTTGGAGACGTTTCGGAGCTGCGGTGGCGGAGTTCGGCGACATCCCTACATGCTGGCACTTCCGTCCCCCTCCAGCTGATTTGTGACGCGGCGCTACAGTTGCCGCCAGCCCGGCCGGGCGTGGCGGGCGCTAGGCGAGTTTCACTTTCCGGGAGAAGAGTTTCTGGAGAAGGATAAAGACCAGCAAAAGCGCTCCGATGACGATGCGCGTCCACCACGAGCTGAGCGTTCCCTCATATGAGATGAAGGTCTGGACAATTCCCAGAACCAGGACTCCCGCCAGGGAGCCGACGACGTAGCCGTATCCGCCGGTGAGAAGCGTCCCGCCAACCACTACCGCCGCGATGGCATCCAGTTCCATGCCGGTGGCCGCCAGGCTGTATCCGGACAAGCTGTAGAACGAAAAGAGGATTCCGGCGGTTGCGGCGCAGAAGCCGCTGATCGTATAGACGAGTATTTTCGTCCGAGGCACTGCCAGGCCCATCAGCACCGCGGAGGCTTCGCCGCCGCCAACGGCGTAAACCGTCCTGCCAAAACGCGTCTGGTGCAGGACATAGACTGCGGCGGCGACCACCAGCAGCGCGATGATGACACCGGGCGACACGAACAGGTTCCCGGGCAGCCGAATGCGGGCCTGGGCCATGGACGTAAAAAACGGATCCGTGACAGTGATCGAGTTGAGGCTGATGACGTAACAGAGCCCCCTGGCAAGGAAGAGTCCCGCAAGGGTCACGATGAAGGGCTGGATTTCAAAGACTTGGATGATGGCTCCCATGACCAGTCCGAAGACGGCTCCGGTCAGTAGGACGACGGCGATAACCGCGAACGGATTCCACCCTGCTTGCAGCAGCGCTGCGGCGATCATCATCGAGAGGGCGACGACGGACCCCACCGACAGGTCGATTCCACCGGTCAGGATGACAAAGGTCATGCCGACGGCAAGGACAATCAGGAAGGTGTTGTCGATCAGGAGGTTAAGGAAAACCTGCCCGGAGAGAAACCCCGGGTACATGAGCGCGCCGGCTGCGAACATGGCAAGGAACAGTCCGATGGTTGCAAGGGTCGGTGCGTATTTCGCCTTTCCCTGCAGACCGCTCGTTCGGTTGTGGGTGGCGGGGGCCGAGGGGCTGGTGAGGACTGACATCAGATGGCCACCTTCGGTTTCGAACTTGTAGTTGCCGGGCGTTTGCGCTGCCGGAGCAGTGTCCGAGCCTTCGGCGACTGCAGCAGGCAGACAACGATGACAACGAGGGCCTTGAAGACCAGCGTCACCTCAGGCGGGATGCCGAGGGTGTAGACGGTTGTCGTCAGGGTCTGGATGATGAGCGCACCGATGAGTGTCCCCACCAGGCTGTACCGGCCGCCGGCCAGCGAGGTCCCGCCGATCACCACCGCGAGGATCGCGTCCATCTCGATAAAGAGCCCGGCATTGTTCGCGTCCGCCGCCGTGACGTTGGAGCTGATCATCAGCCCGGCAACCGCGGCGCAAAAGCCGCTGAAAATGTACACGATCCAGGTGATGGTGCGGGCGTTAAGCCCGGCCAGCCGGCTCGCCACCGGGTTGATGCCTACGGCCTCAATAAGAGTCCCCAGCGCCGTTCGCCGGGTTAACAATCCCGCTGCGGCACATACGGCGGCCGCAATGAGAATCGAGATGGGGAGCGCCAGAAAAAACCCGGCGCCGATGGCGTGGTACGGGTCATTGGAGACGGTGATGATCTGGCCGTCGGTGACGAGCTGGGCCAGGCCGCGGCCCGCCGTCATGAGGACCAAGGTGGCGATGATGGGCTGGATCCCGATCACGGCGACCAGGAAACCGTTCCACGCTCCCAAGGCCAGGCCGGCACCCACCGCAATCGCCGCTCCGGTGAGTGCGGTCTGGGCGGACCCGGGATCCGCGGCATTGTAGATGTAGGTGCACGAGATGGCGCCGGCGATGGCTGCTGTTGCCCCCACTGAAAGGTCGATGCCCCGCGATGCAATCACCAGAGTCATGCCGAGGGCGATCAGAATCGTGGGTGCTCCGTTGCGGAGGATATCGATCAGGCTGCCGTAGAGGTGGCCGTCCTGGACCCGAACCGCGAGAAAATCGCTTCTGAACACCTGGTTGAGGAGCAGCAGCAGAACCAGGGCCAGAGCTGGCCAGGTAAGCCGGTGCCGAATGACGGCGTTCATGCCGGAGTCCCCGCGATGATCGTCATGACATCCTCCATGGAGACGCCGTCGTTGGGCAGGTCCGCCACCATTTCCCGGTCCTTGAGGACCGCAATGTGGTCACTCAGGCGAAGCACCTCCTCCAATTCGGCGGAAATGAAGACAATCGCCATGCCCTCGGCAGCCAGGTTGCTGATCAGCAGCTGGATTTGGGTTTTCGCGCCGATGTCGATGCCCCTGGTGGGTTCATCGAGAATGAGAAGCTTGGGGTTGGTGATCAGCCAGCGCGCGAGGAGCACCTTCTGCTGGTTGCCGCCGCTGAGGTTTCGGACCAGGGCATCTTTGTTGGCGGGACGGATATCCAAAGTTTCGATGAACTTCCCGGCGAGCTGATCCTGCTGGTGGCGGGGAATCTTCCGCAGCCATCCCTTGCTCGCCTGCATGGCCAGGACCAGATTGTCCCGAACCGAGAGATCACCGACAAGGCCCTCCGCCTGGCGGTTCTCCGATGAGAATCCAATTCCCCGGTTGATCGCGGCACGCGGGTTCCGCAGGCTCCGGCTCGTGCCGCCGAGGATCAGCTCACCCTGGTCGGCGCGGTCGGCGCCAAAGAGCAGCCTCGCCGTTTCAGTTCGCCCTGATCCCAGCAACCCCGCCAGTCCAAGGATCCGCCCCGGTTCGATGGAGAGGTTGATGTTCCCGACGGAGCCCTTTCGCCCAAGATTCTTCGCCTGGAGGAAGGGGACGGCGTCCACGTTTTCCGGCCGGGGTTGGGATTCGGTCCGGTCGAGTTCAGCGAGGACTTCCAATTCCTTGCCGATCATTTTCGAGATCAGTCCCATCCGCGGCAATTCGGAGGTCAGGTATTCCCCCACCAGTTTCCCATTCCGGAGAACCGTCATGCGATCGGAGATTTCATACACCTGTTCAAGGAAGTGGGACACAAAGAGGATTGCGACTCCCCTGTTCCGCAAGGTGCGGATAACAGTGAAGAGCTGCTGCACCTCGTCGAGGTCCAGGCTGGACGTGGGTTCATCGAGGATGAGCACCCTTGAGTCGATCTGAACTGAACGCGCTATGGCGACCAGCTGCTGGATCGCGATGGAGTGCGTGGAAAGTACGGAGCCCGGGTCAATGTGTCCGAGTTGGAGCAGTTCGAGTACTTCGCGGGCTTTTCTGCGGACTTCCCTCCAATGAATGCTCCCCCGCCTGCGGGGCTCCCGTCCCAGGAGGATGTTCTCCTCGACCGACAGATTCGGGCAGAGGTTCACCTCCTGATAAACGGTGCTGATGCCGGCATTTTGCGCTTCGGCGGGCGTGGCGAATTCGTGGGTCACACCCAGGACGGTGATGGCACCGCCGTCGACGGCGTAAACCCCGGTCAGTGCCTTGATCAGCGTTGATTTTCCCGCGCCGTTTTCCCCCATGAGGGCATGCACTTCACCCGGAAACAGTCGGAAGTCCACGCGGTCAAGTGCCTTCACCCCGGGAAACTCAACCGAAATTCCGTGCATCTCCACCACTGGAACGGTCTCGTTCATGTTTCTGTCTTCCTGTAACTGGAATGCGGTGAGCGCACACTCACCGCATTCCAGTCACTGATCGGTCCGGACTCTTATCGCGTGCGGTGTGTCCTGAACTAGTACTCGCGGGTTGCCAAGACTTCCTTTGCCTGTTCGGGGGTAAACGCAGTCTCTTCCGTCACCACGCGGGCTGGCACTTCTTCGCCGGCAACCACTTTTTCCGCGAGCTCCATGAGCTGCACTCCCAGGAGCGGGTTGCATTCCACGATGTAATTGATCCTGCCCTCGGAGAGGGCGGTCATCCCGTCCTTGACCGCATCGACAGTGATGATCTTGACGTCCTTGCCGGGCACCTTTCCGGCAGCTTCGATGGCCTCGATCGCTCCCAGCCCCATATCGTCGTTGTGGGCATAGACAACGTCAATGTCGGGAGTGTTCTTGAGGAACGCCTCCATGACCTGCTTTCCGCCGCTGCGGGTGAAGTCACCGGTCTGGGATTGCACGATCTTGAGGTCGGGATCGGCCGCGATGGCTGCTTCGAAACCTTCCTTTCGGTCAATAGCGGGTGCCGCCCCGGTGGTCCCCTGCAGTTCCACAATGTTTATCGGACCGTCCGTTGCAGCTGAATCCTGGACGAGCCAGTCGCCGGCCTTCTTGCCCTCCTCGACAAAATCAGATCCGAGGAACGTCTTGTACAGCGACGTGTCGGCGGAATCGATTGCCCTGTCGGTCAGGATCACCGGGATATTCGCGTCCTTTGCTTCCTTCAAGACGGTGTCCCATCCGGATTCGACGACCGGTGAGAAGGCGATGACATCCACCTGTTGCTGAATGTAGGAACGTATCGCCTTGATCTGGTTTTCCTGCTTTTGCTGGGCATCCGAGAACTTGAGGTCGACGCCGGCGGCCTCGGCGGCGTCCTGGACGGATTTGGTGTTGGCAGTTCGCCAGCCGCTCTCGGCCCCCACCTGCGCGAAGCCCATGGTGATGCCCTCGTCCGAGCCGGTTTCGGCGTCCGAGCTACCGCATGCAGAGAGAGCCAGGGCCGAGACGGCCAGGGCTGTCATAAGAGTCTTCTTGAACACTGCTGCCTCCTGAAATTCGGACCGCAGCCACAAGCAACTGCACCATCATCGCTGCGGGGGCTTGAACGCCCTGAGCGCAATTGTGAACGCTAACAATTTGCCGGTCAAGAGTGTTTTGATGCAATTTTGCAAGTGTCCGTTTTCGCTGCAGAACTGCCCGTTTCGGGGTGCTGGCGGCGTTGGCGGCGATTGGGCGGGGCCGGCGGGCAGGAGCGGGCGCTAATGGTACTTTGTGCACGTACCCCGTCCGAGGAGACGCCATGTCTGGACCCGACGATTCCGCTGCAGGCCCTTCCCAGCGCCGAAGAGGTGATGGAGCTGGAAGGAACCGGATCCCTGGATCTGCCTGGCTCTGGAACCGCTTCTGGCTGGTGCTGCCGGTCCTTGCCCTGAACGCCGCCGTAGCCCCATACCTGCCGCCGCCCTACGGCCCGCAGGCCTTTTCGGCCGGCATTCCGGCGGCGCTGATCATCGCTGAAAACGTTCTGCGGGCCCTGCTCTGCGCAGCCCCGGCCTTCATGCCGCTGACTCCTCGGCGGGGAGGCCTCTGGCTCTACGGCACAGGCCTGGCCGCCTACGCCGGCGCCTGGCTGGCGGTTATGGCGGCTCCGGAGAGCCCGTGGAGCACCGGCCTGATAGGTTTCACGGCGCCGGCGTGGACCTCGTTGCTCTGGCTTGCGGGAATCGGCTGGGGTTCGAGCCTGCGGTTTGTCCCCGGGTACCGGCCGTGGATGTATTTGGCTGCCGGGGCGGTCTTCACCGCCGTGCATACGCTGCACGCCGGCCTGGCCTGGCTGCAGCACAGGTAGCGCCGAAACCCAATGCCTTCGCAGCGCGGGCACTGCTGGGACCTCAGCAGACTGCCTTCCAGATCCACCTGCGGCAATCTTGAGCCAAAGTTGAGGAAAAACAGCAGAGAAGCAAGGCAGAGTGTATTCCTGCGGGAACTAGAGACACCCGCAAAAAACGGTGGCACTTCCCCTGGGACACCCTGGATGTGCAGCCCCGCAGGAAACCTTCGATTTGAGACCATCGGGGGCGTACTGCGAAATCCCCAAAACGAAGGGCCGCTGCGATTGCAGCGGCCCTTCGTTTTGATCATGCCCGGTTCCGGCGGAGCCGGCTATACGGAAGCGACGTGCTTTCCGCGCTTCCGTTTCGCGGCACCGGCCGAAGCATCCGGCGCACCGACAGCTGCACTCTCCGGCACGTCAACGGGGTACGGTTCCGTTCGAACCGGCTTGAACCGGTCAATGATGACCAGCAGCACCAGGGAAACCGCTCCCCAGATTCCAAGCGTCAGCAGATGCGTGCCGACAGTGTCCCCGCCGAAGTACAGGATCGAGCGGATCGACTCGACGGCGGCGGGCATCGGCAGGAATTCGTGCAGGAAGCGGAAGATCTCCGGCTCCATGTAGATGGACATGGCCGCGCCGGAAGCCGGAACGCCCAGGAACATCAGGATGCCGATGACCGGCAGGATCGCCAGCATGCCGATGAGCCGGTCGAAGACTGCGGTGAACAGGGCCACGCAGAAGATCGCGACGGCGCCGGCACCCCAGAGCGGCAGGAAATGGCCGTCGATGGCGCCCACGAAGACCTCGGCGATGACCCAGAGGAAGGCGGACATTCCGACGGCCCACGCCGCAACGATGGGGATCAGCCGGCGCAGCGGACGGCTGGCCGGAGCCGCCGTCGAGCCCACCACAATGATCATGAAGCCCGCCATGATCCAGCCCATGGCCAGGTACATGGTGGCCATGCCCATGGAGTCGGAGTCCTTCAGCGGAGCCACGTTCTCGGTGGTCAGTTCCGCCTGCTGTCCGGCGGCGATCTGGCCGAAGACAGACTGGACAACCTGCTGCGCGCTCATGCCGGCAGCCTCGTTGGTGATGAGGGTTGCGGCGGGGTTCTCCGCCGACGGCAGCACAAACGCAGCCACGACCGTGCGGTCCTGCACCTGCTCGCGGGCCTCATCGGCGGAGTCGGTCGGCTGCAGGTCAAAGAGCCCGGACATATTCTCGTCCAGTCCGGCGGCCGCCTGTTCCGCCTGCTCGGCGGTGGAGCCGACGACGGCGACGGGCATGTTCCGCGGTTCCGGCTGGTACATGGCACCGAGCATCAGGGACAGCATCATGGTGACCATGGCCAGCGGGAAACCGGCCAGGGCGATGTAACGCCAGGTCCGGCTCTTCGGCCGGGGTCCGCCGTGCAGGGACGCCACGTTGATCGCCGGCGGGGCCGCGTTGGGCTTGCGGCGGCGTTTGAGGGCGTCGATCCCCAGCGTGAGGAGCAGGGCGGCCACGGTGCCGATCGCCAGCACCAACAGGTGGCCGCCGGCGCCGTTTCCGTCAAAGTAGAGCACTGCGCGGAGTGATTCGCCGGTTGCTGCCGCGGGCAGGAAGCCGTGCAGGTAAGGGTAGATCCACGGCATGGTGTGCACCGACATGCTCATGTTGGACGCGGGAACGCCCAGGACCATCAGGAACAGCATGCCCACAAGCACGGCCATCGGGCCGAGGATGCGGGTGAGGAACAGCTGGACGCTGCCGACCGCAAACACGGCCAGTGCGCAGATGCCCAGGACGGCGGCGGTGTGCCCCTCAACTATGCCCATGATGGGGCCGACGACGGTCCAAACCAGGGCGGCAATCAGTGCCGACCATCCGGCCAGCAGGGGAACGAAGCGGCGGAACTTCAGCAGTTCCGGCGAGTTGGAGAGGATCAGGCTCAGCGGCATGTAGCCGGCAAGCATCAGCGCGGTGGTCATGAACATTGCGCCCAGGCCTGCCATGTCGCTGCTCGGCAGCGGTGCGAGGTCTTCGGTCGTCAGGGCCAGGCCCTGCGCGAGGACCTGCGGCGCCAGCAGTGCGGTGACACTGCTGGACTGGGAGGCGCCGGCGGCACCGGCGGTGTAAACGGTGGCTTTGCCCTCCGAGAGCGAGACGGCGCCGGATGCTTCACGGTCCAGGATGAGCTGGCGGGCTTCCTGCTCGGAGTCGACCATCCGCACCTCGACGGCATCCGGGTCGCTGGACTCCAGGGCATCGGTGAACTGCTCCGCCTGCTGCGCGGAGCCGGCGACGGCAATCGGCATGTCATGCGGGGTCGGCGCGTGCATGGCTGCCAGATAGCCGCCGACCAGCATCGACACCATCAGAAGGGGCATGAGGAACATGGCAACGTAGCGCCCGATCTTCTCTGCCTTGGCCCGCTTCAGGGCAGCAGCTTCGAGGTCCGCGTCAGCAGTTGCCGGGGCCTCGCTCTGCGCCGCTGGATCCTCGCCCGGTGGATAGTCGGTGGACGTGGGGGAAGTCTGGCTCAAGGTCGTGCTCCTGTGCTGTGGTTCGATGGTGGTGCGAGGAACGCACTGACCGCTGGGCCAAATGCGCGGCCAGTGGGGCCGACTCGTCAAAATTACGCCATGTGGCGTAATTTGGTTAATCGAGGCGCATACGCCGCGGGACGAGGGGCACGGTTCATGGGTCAGCACGGCGAGCACGCACGCGAGGTTTTACTGGACGCAGCCGAGGAACTCTTCGCCCGTTTCGGCATCGATGCGGTCTCCAACCGACGCATCGCCGAGCATGCCGGCACCGCCAACCACTCAGCCGTCGCCTATCACTTCGGCGGCCGCGACGAACTGCTGCATGCCCTGATCACCCGGCATACCGTTGACACGGACCGCCGCAGGACGGCGCTGGTCTCCACCTTGGCGGACGACGCCGGGCTGTCGGACCTGCTGGCGTGCCTGGTCCTGCCCTGGACCGAACATCTGGCCGCGCTGCCGGTGCCGAGCTGGCGGGCGCGGTTCATTCACCAGATGCGGACTGTCCCCTCCATGCACGAGGTGCTCTCCCGGTCCGCCGTGGCCAGTCCCGCCACCGATGCCCTCGTCAAACGCATCGAGGCCCTGCTCGGCACGACGCCCCGGACCGTGCTCCATGGCCGGTCCTGGATCCTCGGCAATATGGTGCTCGGGGTGTGCTCCGAGTATGAGGCAAGGATCCAGGACGGCACCGAGCCGGCCAACTGGACCGGCGTCGGGTACTTCCTGATCGATTCCTGTGCCGGGATGCTCTCGGCTCCGGTGACGCATCCCGGCGATTTTTTGACCCAACAGTCGCCGCTCTACCTGCCCTGACCGCCGGGTGTCCTCGGCCATCAGATCCGCGTTGATAGCCGCCGCCGCGCCGAGGCCAGCCGTGGCGGCACCGGGCCGGTTCCTCCAGTGTGGAACCGTGCCGGTGCAGCAGCAACGATTTTTGCCGCTATGGCAAACTCGACCCATGACGGATGAACAGAAGGACGCCCTGCACGGCGTCGGCGCCCGGCTGCGGTCGCTGCGGTCCGACCGCAACATCACGTTGGCGTCGTTGTCGGCCGCCACCGGCATTTCGGTGAGCACTCTTTCCCGGCTGGAGTCGGGGCAGCGGCGCCCAACGCTCGAGCTGCTGCTGCCCCTGGCCAAAATCTACGGCGTCACCATTGATGAGCTGGTGGGCGGGCCGTCAACCGGAGATCCCCGGGTGCATATGCAGCCCATCAGGCGCCACGGTGCCACGATCATTCCGCTGACCGAAAAGGCCAGCGGAATCGGCGCCTACAAGTACATCCTTCCGGCCCGCAGCAGGCCCGCGGTGCCGGAACCCCGCACCCATGAAGGCTATGAATGGCTCTACGTCCTCAGCGGGAAGCTGCGGCTCATCCTCGGCGGCACCGAGCTGGTGCTGCAGCCGGGCGAGGCCGCTGAGTTCGACACCCGCCTTCCCCACTGGATGAGCAGTGCCGACCTCGGCGCCGTCGAGTTCATCGCCCTCTTCGGCCCGCAGGGTGAGCGTGCGCACCTGCGGGCCCGCCCGGCGAAGGGTCACTGATTCTGTGCGTCAACTGCTCGTCAACTGCGCCGCGCCGAGCTGCCTGCGCGGCGCCGGGCTGTGAGGTCACCGGCCCGGCGCCGAGGGAGCCAGCTGCGCTCCCCGCCGGCCCAGCATCCGGTCATAGAGCACTGCGAAGACCATGGCGACCGCCACGGCGATTCCGATGAGGATCAGCATGCCGATAATGCCACTCTGCAGTCCGGCGTCGGCATCGGCGTCGAAATACAGGACCGCGCGGTTGGCCATGGTCATTTGATACAGCGGTTCACCGGGGGCAATAAACCGGAAGAAGGCCGGCAGCGCCTGCAGCGGCACCACGCCGCTGGCCGAGGGCAGCCCCATGAACACCACGTAGATCATTGACAGGATCATGCCCGCGCTGCCCAGCGCGGTGATCAGCGCGAAGGCCACCGCGGACACGGTGATGATGGACAGCCAGGTGGTAAGGAAGTACCAGCCGCCGTGCGGCAGCGGCATGCCGACGGCCGCTGCCACCCACATCATCAGTCCGGCCGTGGGGAGGGCGGCAAGGACCACGATCCCCCACTTGGTGAAGAAGGTGGCCCAGCGGGCCGGCCGCGCCGGCGGTCCCAGGCTAAAGCGCGGGCCCAGTTCGACCGGAAGCACGCCCAGCCGGGAGTCCACGAGGAAGTGGATCGACACCGAACCGGCAATTCCGACGATCATGAGCAGCACCGAGTAGAAGAACGCTCCCATGCCCAGCGCGGTCCCCTCCTGCGGCGTCTGATAGGCAGTGGTGGTGACCTGGATCGGGCTGGCCAGCAGGTCCGCCGCGGTGCCGGAGACGTCCGGCGATACCTCCTGCTCCACTTGGGCCGGAAGGTCGAGGCTGCTGAGCTGCCGGTCCAGTTCTTCCTGCGCCTCGGCCCGGGCGCCTTGCGCCGAGCGGGTGAGCTGTTCGCCCAGGTTTTCGTTGGCCTGTTCCAGGGCGGGGTCGACGGCGGCGGTCGCCAGGCTGCTGGCCAGCGGTCCGGCGAGCGGATTGGTGTAGACGCTCACGGCTGGCCGGGACACCTCCGTATCGGTGAGGGCTCCGCTGACCAGGGCGAGTGCGTCCGCCGAGAAGGATGGGGGAATAACGACGGCGGCATGGATGCGGCCGGTGCGCATCTGGTCCTGGGCCTCGTCCCAGGACAGCGTCCGCAGGTCGATCTCGTCGTTCGCCGCGAAGCCCTGCTGCATCTGCTCCGTTATGGTGGCGCCGAGGTCTTCCCTGCCGCCGCCGTCGGGCGCTTCGGCACCGGCGTCTTCGTTCACCACGGCGATCGGAAAGTGGTTCAGGTTTGCGCCCGGGCTGCCGAGACCGCCGATGTACAGCGCGGCGCCGGTTCCGCCCAGGAGCAGAAGCACCAGCAGCGGCAGCAGCCACAGCCGGGGAGACCAGTAGCGGGGAGATTCCGTGGCGTGCTGGGTCCTTCGATTCCCGGACCCGGTGTCGACGGTACTTGCGGGCATGGGGCGTACCTCCAGAAGCCGGAGTTTTCGCACAGTCCTGTCCTGTGAGCGTATCCGCGGAGGGGTGCCGCGGGAACGCTTGGGCTGGAAAACCGCGCACTGGGTCCCACCCTTTGTGAAAGAAGTGCACTGCCGTGGTCCCGCCGGCCCCGCGAGTGCTCCTACGATGGGAACCAGTGCGGGAAGGCTACGTCCCGGGTGCCGGAGCGGTCCCGGCCAGGCGGCGGAGCAGCGCGTCCAGGACCTGAGCCTGTCCCTTGACCAGTTTGCTGCGGGCCTCGGGCTCGGCATACCAGCCGGCGTCATTCATCTCGGGATACTCCCGCACCGTGCCCGAGCCCGGCGGCCATTCCAGCGCAAACGTATTGCTCGTTATCCGCTCCGGCGAGAAGTCGGCCTCGGCGATGAAGACCGCGATGGTCTTTTTCGAGGACTGCCGGAAGCTGCCCAGCAGGACGTAGTCAGCCTCCGGGGCCGGAGAGCCCATTTCCTCGGCGAATTCCCGCTTCGCCGCCGCCAGCGGCTCCTCGTCGAGGTATTCACCCTTGGGGATGGACCACGCGTGGGAATCCTTCCGCGCCCAGAATGGCCCGCCCATGTGTCCGATCCACACCTCAACGCCGGAAGGAGCGCTCCGCCGGTACAGGAGGATGCCTGCGCTGGTGACCATGATGGTGTGCTCCCTGTTCTGCTGGATGTGTTGGGGTTTAGTCGCCAAATTCCTCACGCGGACGGTCCCATCGTAGGTGACAGCATGACAGCGACGCTTGCCGTCCCGCTATGCGCCGGGACGCCAGGGAACCCACGACGGCGGCGCCGTCGTCTGCTGCGAGCATCGGGACCGTCCGCGGAACTTCCTCCCTTCCCTGCCCCTTTTCATGCAAGGATCGGCGTATGCCCTCCCGCCTGATGCTGCTCGACACCGCGTCCCTGTACTTCCGCGCCTTCTACGGAGTGCCGGATTCCATCCGCCGCAGCGACGGAACTCCGGTCAACGCCGTCCGCGGCCTGCTGGACATGATCGCGCGGCTCACCACCGACTACGAGGCCACTCACCTGATTGCCTGCTGGGACGATGACTGGCGGCCGCAATGGCGGGTGGACCTGCTCCCGACCTACAAAACGCACCGGGTGGCCGAGGTGGTGGCCGCCGGACCCGATGTCGAGGTGGTGCCGGATCCGTTGGAGGCACAGATCCCGATGATCCGCCGGACGCTGGAACTGGCCGGCGTCGCCGTCGTCGGCGCTCCCGAGCACGAGGCCGACGACGTGATCGGCACCTACGCGAGTTCCGCCGACCTGCCGGTGGATGTGGTCACCGGTGACCGCGACCTGTTCCAGCTGATCGACGACGACCGCTCCGTCCGCGTCATCTACACCGCCCGCGGCATGAAAAACCTCGATGTCCTGACCGAGGCCTCCATCGTCGAGAAATACCGGGTGCTGCCCGTCCAGTACGCGGACTATGCCACCCTGCGCGGCGATGCATCCGACGGCCTGCCGGGGGTGTCCGGGATCGGCGAGAAGACGGCGGCGTCGCTGCTGGGCGAGTACGGCACGCTCGATGCGCTGCTGGCTGCGGCCGGAAACCCGGAAAGTTCACTGTCGTCGCCGGTGCGGGCCAAGCTGGCTGCCGCAGCGGATTACCTCGAGGTCGCGCCCACTGTCGTGAAGGTGGTCCGCGATCTGGACCTGCCAACGCCCGACGACGCCGGAGCCCAGCTGCGCCCGATCACCGGCGACGCGCGGGCCGAGCTGGAGAAGCTCGGCGCTGAGTGGAACCTGGGCGGTTCGGTGACGCGCCTGCTTGAAGCCTTTGACCGGTTTGCGTGAGCGCCGCACGGTTTCCCGCTCTTTGTGCACTCGTGGGGCTCGCGTTTCCCCTCTGACCTCAGCAGCCCTAAAGGGTGGGAACCGGCGTCGGCCAGCTTTGCGCTGCCCCGGGGTCACTATCCGGAAACTGCATGACCGGTCCGTGCGTCGTTAATCGTGCGCTTGCTGGTGTTTCTGAGGCATTACCCGTAATTCTTAAGCACCCCGCCTTAGCGGGGGTGTCATCGGCCGCTGCAGGCGCGGCAGGCACCTAGAAGGATTGCGCCCCTGGAGTGCCCGGCTTGTGCTGGCAACGGCTCCCCGATGGTAGGTGTGAGCGTTCCACCCCAGATCGGCGGGTGAAAGGTCGCCCGGAGCGCCGGGCACAGCCTTCGCGGTCATCGAAACCCGTACCCGTGATCCACGCGGCCATAACGCGTCAGTAACGGTCGCTCTGTCAACCTGTGATCAATCATTCGTACGTGGAACTTCAAGTGACAGCAGCAGTCGCAAATTAATCAGTGGACAGCGTTCCGCTCCCTCATGAGGCAGAACTTGATAGGAGATAGAAGTGACCGAGGTTATGACCCCAGACCAGCCCCTGCGACGGTCCTGCGCGACCATGGAGGAGCATCGTCGTCTGTTGAATGAAGACTCTTCCTACGCCTCGGCGCGTGCGGGCATTGAGACGGCAGCACGAAGTTTCGCACAGCGAAGGACAGCGGCGCGGCCAGGGATTACAAGGATCCCTGTCGCGGTGCACGTGGTGTGGCATGAGCCGAACGAGAACATCTCCGATGAACAAATCCAGAGTCAGATTGATGTGCTTAACCGGGACTTCCGGGCGGCCAATGCGGACATCAGCGGCGTTCCCGCTGTCTGGCAATCCAGGATTGGTGACCCACGGATTGAATTCGAATTGGCAAAAGTGGATCCTGGCGGGAACCCCACGAGCGGGATAACCCGAACACCAACCACGGTGAAGGGGTTCGGTCACGTGGGAGACCCCGTTAAGTCCGCAGCGACGGGTGGCGCCAATCCGTGGCCTGCGGACCGGTATCTGAACATGTGGGTGTGTCAACTCGAGGGTGGACTGTTGGGCTACGCGACGTTCCCTGGAGCACCGACGGCCGTTGACGGTGTGGTCATTCTTCACTCAGGTTTCGGAACGTCCGGCACCGCGCAGGCACCTTTCGACCGCGGCCGGACCGCGACCCATGAGATCGGTCATTGGCTGAACCTGTTTCATATTTGGGGCGATGACGGTACCGGATGCAACGGCTCCGACGAGGTCGATGACACTCCTAATGCCGCCGGGCCCAATTTTGGGCGGCCGGTCTTTCCTCACGTTACGTGTTCAAACGGTCCCGACGGCGACATGTTCGTGAACTATATGGACTACACCGACGATGCCGGCATGTTCATGTTCACCGCAGGGCAGGTGATCCGGGCGCAGGCCACACTGGATGGTCCGCGCGCCTCGATTGGTGCTGAGGTGGTGCCTGGGGTGAGCAGTGCCGGCCCTGACCTGACCGGGGACAGGAAGGGCGACATTATCGGTTTCGGCGACGGCGGAGTCTGGGCGTCCCTGAACAACGGCGACGGGACCTTCAAGGCCCCGGCCAGGGTAGTGGATAACTTCGCCTACAGCGCCGGTGACTGGCGGGTCGAGAAACACCCCCGCTTCCTGGCCGACCTCACCGGAGACGGCCGGGCCGACATTATCGGTTTCGGCGACGGCGGAGTCTGGGTCTCCCTGAACAACGGCGACGGGACCTTCAAGGCCCCGGCCAAGGTAGTGGATAACTTCGCCTACACCGCCGGCGACTGGCGGGTCGAGAAACACCCCCGCTTCCTGGCCGACCTCACCGGAGACGGCCGGGCCGACATTATCGGTTTCGGTGACGGCGGAGTCTGGGTCTCCCTGAACAACGGCGACGGGACCTTCAAGGCCCCGGCCAAGGTAGTGGATAACTTCGCCTACACCGCCGGCGACTGGCGGGTCGAGAAACACCCCCGCTTCCTGGCCGACCTCACCGGAGACGGCCGGGCCGACATTATCGGTTTCGGTGACGGCGGAGTCTGGGTCTCCCTGAACAACGGTGACGGGACCTTCAAGGCCCCGGCCAGGGTAGTGGATAACTTCGCCTACACCGCCGGCGACTGGCGGGTCGAGAAGCACCCCCGCTTCCTGGCCGACCTCACCGGAGACGGCCGGGCCGACATTATCGGTTTCGGTGACGGCGGAGTCTGGGCGTCCCTGAACAACGGTGACGGGACCTTCAAGGCCCCGGCCAGGGTAGTGGATAACTTCGCCTACACCGCCGGCGACTGGCGGGTCGAGAAGCACCCCCGCTTCCTGGCCGACCTCACCGGAGACGGCCGGGCCGACATTATCGGTTTCGGCGACGGCGGAGTCTGGGTCTCCCTGAACAACGGCGACGGGACCTTCAAGGCCCCGGCCAGGGTAGTGGACAACTTCGCCTACACCGCCGGCGACTGGCGGGTCGAGAAACACCCCCGCTTCCTGGCCGACCTCACCGGAGACGGCCGGGCCGACATTATCGGTTTCGGCGACGGCGGAGTCTGGGTCTCCCTGAACAACGGCGACGGGACCTTCAAGGCCCCGGCCAAGGTAGTGGATAACTTCGCCTACACCGCCGGCGACTGGCGGGTCGAGAAACACCCCCGCTTCGTCCCAGGCCCGGGCTCCATCGGCAGCTAACAACCCGGACAGAAGACCAGAATGAGCTCACCACTTCGAGACCGGCGGTTCCACCATCACCCCGATATATCAGTTCCCTCAGCTTCAAGTCTCCTTACGTTGTTTCTCCTGGTTTTGATCACTGCCGGCTGTGGCACACCCTCGACGCCGGATACCGGCGGGCCAGTATCATCGGCACAGTCGCCATCAGAGAAGGGCCGCACCATGACCGATTTACGCACGTGCCTCCTCGGCCGTTGGATGCACTCCCATGAGGAGGATTCCGATGGAATGGAGGTTTATCGCCCGGCTGATTACGCATTCCCACCGGCTAGGGGCCGGACAGGTTATGAGTTCGAAGCCGACGGCCGGGCGAGTTATTTGGGGATTGCGGCTGCCGATGGATCAACCAAGGTGCCTGGACGCTGGGTCCTTGAGGGCGCCGACAGGGTCAGCCTCACCATGGAGGAAGGCCTCGTTCAACCTATGCTGCTCCGCGTGCTGGACTGCACGCCGGAGAAGCTGGTGCTAGGCCACTGACGCGCTCCGGATCTTCCGCCTGGCATTGGTGGTGGCGTTGATTCCGGGATCCGCCTGCACCCCGTGATTTGATTCGTGTTCGCTCTGGATCCGCCCTGAGGGTCGATGGCAGTTGTGCCGTGGGAGAGATGGTGCCGTTCCGGAAAGTTGAATCGGCTGCGGTGACGGTAACGCGGCAATAACGCAGCAGGAGTAATCCAGAGATGGGGAGCGGTGCCCGACACCTCCCGAAGTACCTTCAATCAGAGAAGAAAGATGTCAATGAGCATTGACGGGCGTCCGCAGGGCCTACATGCAACTGGTAGACGATAAGATCGCTGAACGCCGGGGAGCGGTACTCCTGATCGCGCCACGGGTAACTGTCCACTGGCCTGAGAATGCAGTCACAGCGTGGCGGGTACGCAGAAAGCTCAAGCTCCCGCGCCCGAGGATTGCGCCTCAATCCTTTTCCGCCCTGTCCCACCACGTAGAACCGGTATTTCGTGCCGTCAGAAGCTGAAGGGAAGAAGCCCGTCCAGTGCCCGGTTCCAACGTCCTTGACCAGTTGATCCTGGTCCCGGGGCGTGTAGTCGTCCGCCCCGTTTAATGCCACGTACAAATGGTCCGCACCTGGGGCCCGAACCCGGAACGTCGCGCCGTTTGCCACACCAGCCACCCCCCATTGGCGTGGCACCAGAAACATGCTCCTGCGACGCGGCCATGAACAACTCCCAACGGACACGGGCAGATGCCAAAGCGCTGCCGGCTGTCATCCAGATTTTTACTCCCGAGTAGAAATCATCTTTTCGTCACTGCCTGAGGAAACAGGTCATCCCCTTCTCATCAAGAACCGAATTCGGTGGGCCATCCCAGTTCCAGGATCGACTGTTCCGGGGCCGGTGCCTCCTCTGCTGGCCCGCACGTACTCATTTCTTTAAAGAAACAGTGCCTCATCAACGGTCATTCCATTTTCATTTATCACTTCCTGAAGGTCCGGTGCAGAACTCTGGAAGGTGTTACGACGCCTTCTTAGCCTGAAGTAGACCTCCCCCGGCGTTACTACTGCGTTACCGCCCCAGAGTCGTGCAGCCAACCGAAGGTGAGTCTTTGAGGGGGCGGCGAAGTACGAACGCGTGCTGAACGGAAATGTCGGCTCAGGAGGCATGCCGACGTTCACCGGTGGTAACGGGTTTTTCGCTGAGTCGGGTTGCGTTTTCTGCATGGTGGTTGGGCTGCCATCCGCGTTCGTGCGTCCAGTAACACTGAAATGACGGGTGAATTGGCAGAATGCGGTTGGCAAGTGTCCTAGGATTCCAATCCGGGGGAACTCCGGGGTGATAATCCGAACTAACCGCGGCGACAAGGTCTGGCGTTTCCGCTCTACCTGGTTTTGCCCGCGATGCTAAGGAACCTGCGCTGGATGATGCGGCCCGGCTTTCGCATACGCGTTGTGTGCGCGCTGGTCGAGACAGCGGCAGCTATGAAAGCAGAGGCCGTGCGCATAGTTGCCGCACACTGGAGAAGATGTCAACGGGACTATGTCGTCTTTAGATGCCTCGACGCGCTCAACGAGTATGGACGATCCCCGGGTGGGCGTGCTCGTAGCGACGTTTATCGCCTAGCCGGAGAAAGAGGAAAACCGGATCACGTTTTGACGAAGCTGTCCGTTCTGACGAATGCGTCGGAGGGTCGTCCCCACACTGCGTGATGGACTTGACGAAGCGTGAGTGGCATGCAGCGACAAGGAGCCATTTGGCGTGGCCGGCGCCATTCGAACTCTCGGAAGCTTATACCGGGAAGTTGGGCAATTTCTTCTGGTGCGGCATGACCTTCACGAGGGCATGGCTCTCGAGGTTTGGCAGATCAAATTTAGCCGCTTGCTTTTCGGCACCAAGCGGTTTTGAAACCCGCCAAGACCGGATTGCAGGATGGTCTTCATGACCAAGCAGCGCCGTCAACCCTTCGAGGGAAGCACCTGAGATCCGGCGCACATGATAGATCAATGGAAACCGTGTGAACCTGTATCCGCGGGTCATGACATTAGCCTGACCTTGGCTTCCAAAAAGTGCAGTGCGCCATTACACGGTAAAGCATTGAAGAAGCTCAATGCGTTGGAGAACCTGGGTAGGGCCGTAAGTGCGGCCACGCGCTGGCCTGTCTCGACTTATCGCCTTTCCGGCACGGGCTCCGCCCTTCTGCGTTCGTGATCGAAAACAACTAATCAGACCAGTGTGAGCCTCGAAGTTTCCCGGGGTTCCGGGCAGTCGTAGTTACGGACACACCCCCTGGGTGGGCCTAGCACGCCACAGTAACGCAGATGTAACGCTTGCTGACTAACGTTGCGATCGGTACACCGGTTTTCCTGAAGGCGGTATGAGCCCATGAATGATAAGCACGAACACGAATCGCATCAGGGCGGCAACGGCACCGGCGCCTCGGAGAAAGACAGCGACTATTACGCCGGTAAAAGCGGCAGTCAGCAGGATGACGGTGAGGGCGGCCACGCCCGGAGACGCCTGGATGAGATGATCTCCCACCGTGTGCCTGACCAGCTGAGTTCCGAAAAGGAGCCCGGCAAGGAATCAATGGCGGAAACTCCGCCCTCAGAGGCGTCTTCCCCTGATGAGGAAGAACAATCAGACGAAGGAGCACCCGATGAAGGGTGAAGTGGACGACGCGGGCCAGGGGCGGCTGGATTTCGGCAATGACGAAGGAGCGGAACAGGATGCGGCCGACACCGGGCTGCCGGGAGGGAAGGTGCTGCTGAGACTCATGCAGATCTTGGAGCGCGAGGGTCTTGACGACGTGGCGGCCGAAACCATTGCCATGGCCGTGCAGGGGGAAGAGCAGAGTCGAATGAGCCGGGTACTGGGAGGTTTCACGTCCTCGCCCACGGGCGACACGGCGGTAGCGCATCCTGAGCAGTGGGATGCAGGAACGTCCCGGGACTCCGCCGGAAGCCAGCAGGAAAACCTCGCCAAGGCCTTTGGGGAGGCGGTCGAGTTGATGGGTCCACCCACTGCGGTCGGGCCGCAATGGCGTTCACTGGGTCCTTGGACCATCCCGAACGGTCAGACGTACGGTTCCAACAGGGTGAATGTTTCCGGGCGTGTGTCCACGATGGCCGTTGATCCGGCCAATCCCGCTCATGTTCTGGTCGGTGCAGCGCAGGGCGGTGTATGGGAGAGTTTCAATCGCGGTGTCAGCTGGGCGCCCCGTACGGATTACGCGGCAACCCTCGCCGTCGGGGCCGTAGTGTTCGATCCGACGGATTCAAGAACAGTATTCTGCGGTACGGGTGAGGGCAACTTCTACTGGTGGCTGGGGGCCGGGATACTCCGCTCAACCGATGGCGGCAGCACCTGGTCGCCCTTGTGTACAACGCCATTCGTGGGACAAGGGTTCTACGACCTAGTGATCGACCGTGCCGACCGGCGCCATCTGCTGGCCGGTACGACCCACGGGTTGTACGTATCCGCAGATGGCGGCGTCACTTGGACGCGCCGGCGCACCGTCCGTACATGGTCGATGTCGATGGCTCCCGCGGGGGGTGCAGCGGCTGAGATACTTGCGGCCTGTCGTGACGGGCTGCATCGGTCCACAGACGGCGGTACCGAGTGGAATGCGGTCGCTCTCCCGGGTGCACCCGGTACATTTGACCGGCTCGAAGTGGCAATCGCACCGTCCAATCCCAACGTCGCCTATGCGTGGGGAGCCGCGGGTGCTGCCGCATACCTGTGGCGACGTGCCAACGCTACATGGACCGCGGTCGGCACCCCACCCGGCGTCAGGGTCAACCAGGCGTGGTATGACTGGTTTCTGGCTGTCTCACCAGACCGAGACACCCAAATATATTGCGGTGCCATTGAGGTCCACCGCGGTGACCTCGCCGGAACAGACTGGTCTTGGCGTAACCTCAGCAATAAAGGCGCGACCGGACAGTCTATTCACCCTGACCAGCATGCCATCGCATTCGAACCGGGTGCCTCCGCTAGGATCTACATCGGCAACGACGGTGGCCTGTTTCGAAGTGCTGATCGGGGCATCACATGGCAGCACTGCAACAACGGTCTCGTCATCAGCGAGTTCGAGTATCTCGGTCAGGACCACGGATCCTCCCGCTGGCTGATCGGCGGCACCCAGGACAACGGCACTCAGCGCTGGACTGGGCCCTCCACTATGGAACACGTGGCGGACGGTGACGGCGGTGACTGCGGGGTCAACCGAACAAATCCGAACACGGTATTCCACACCTACTACAACATGACTCCCCAACGGTCCACGACGCGGGGCGGCTTCGGGACCTGGACCGACATTTTCCCGCCAGTACCCGCTGGAGAGGGCAGCCTGTTTTATCCTCCGTTTGAAACCAGCGCGACCACGGGAGACACCATAGCGATGGGAGGCGACTCGCTGTACATCTCCCGGAACAACGGAACCGCCTGGACGCGCCTGGCGTTCCCCTCGGCAGCCCGTTCCAGCGCCCTGTACATTCCCGGTCCTGATGATGTCTACGTGGGAACCACCAATGGAGGCATATTCTGCAGCCATTGGAGCGGGACGTCCTGGGGCACGCTCACGGCACTAGCCTCGCCCCGCGCCAATGCAAATGTCAGCGATCTGCACGTCCAGCCGGGCGGGACCAGGATCTGGGCGACGTCGACAACGCTAAGCGGCGGACGCGTGTTCCGGTCCGATGACGGCGGCTCCACCTGGACCGACCGGTCCGCCGGTCTTCCCCCGCTGCCGATCAACGCCATCGAAATCGACCCAGGTGACGCCAACCGGATCTGGGTGGCAGCGGACGTCGGCGTGTCCCAGTCTCTCAATGCAGGTGCCTCATGGGCCGACTTTTCAAACGCGCTGCCGAACTCCATGATTGGCGACCTGATATTCCACCCGCACGCACGGGTGCTCCGTGCGGGCACTCGGAACCGCGGAATCTGGGAGATACCCGTGGACGGCTGGCAGACCCAGCCCCACAACGGCACCCAGTTCACCGGCTCTCTCGCCAGCAACGAGACCCGCCGCTGGTTCACCTTCAACTGGCCCGCCACCTGGCACATCATCTGGACCGTCATGCCGGTAACCCCCCGGCCCGGCTCACCGCAGGTCAACTGGACCGTACAGGTGGAGCGCGCCACTGCCGAATACGTCACGTACTGGATCACCGTACGCAATCTCACCGCCGCCCCGCTCACTTTTGAGGGCCGGTACAGCATTCTGAGCCGATACTGAGCAAAGGACAAAGATATGTGGACCAACATCCAGTTCACCGGTTCTCTAGGCCCTGGGGCCTCCAACAGGTGGTTTACGTTCAACTGGCCCACGGCCTGGCACGTTATTTGGTACCTGATGCCCACCTCGCCCCAAGGGGGAAATCCGCAGGTGGACTGGGACGTGGCTGTTGAACGGGCAAATGCCACCCAATGCACGTACTGGATCACCGTGAAGAACCTCACGAATCAGACCGTGAGCTTCGAAGCCCGCTACGCGGTCCTGAACTAAGGAGAACAGCCCCATGTATGTCGTAATTCAAATTGACAGCGGGGACGACAAACCAGCCATTGGCCTGGATACAGGGAATACGTCGCGGGAACCGACTGATAACCGGGATACGGCCGCCGGGTCAGTCCCGGCCTGGCCAGCTCCGGACCCGCAGATACCAATGGCCCGGGGTTTCGTTGAGCTGGACGCGCTTAACGGCGGGGCCGCCGGAGCACAAGGAGAACCGGGACCGGCCCCGTCGTCCGGCCTGCTGGCCAGAGCGCAGACTGTGGGGGCGCTTGATGGCGGCCCAGCACCGAGTGCCCCGCCACCTGATGCAGCGCCGCCATCTTTTACCGGGGCGCCCCCATCTGCGGCCTTCGCCGAAGGCGAAGTTCTCACCGACTGGCACTTCCCAAACCTCGCCGTTGATATGTCCGCGGGCCCCGCTCCCATGGAGCCGGGCACCGATGATTATGTGACCACCATAACCGGTACCGGAACCGCGGAAAAAGAGACAGCCGAGGAGCCTGAGCCACCCGGAGCGGAAGCCAGAACTTCAGGAGAAGAACCCGACCATGGGAAGAAGTAGCTCCCTTGCCATGAGGGGACTTACTCCAATGGGGTGGGTCGTCGGAATGACACGGAGATCTACGCCATGACATCGGAGATCATTCTACTAACGCTGTTGGGAACTGCTCTGGCTTGCACGCTGTCCGCTTCGGCCGGATTGGGCGGTTCCCTCGTTCTGGTGCCTATGCTTGCGCTGGCCATCGGCACGAAGGAGGGCGTGGCTCTTGCAGCCCTGCTGCTAGCGGCTAACAACCTGGTCAAACTTGTTGCTTACCGTGGCACCATCCCCTGGGGGAAATCTCTGATCGTCTTGGTCTTGGTGGTGATCGGTTCCGCCGTGGGTGCTGCCCTTCTCATCGCCGCCCCCGAAACATGGGTCAGCGCCGCAGTGGTCTTGAGCATTGTATTGGGGTTGGGTGCCGAGCGTCTCAAACTCAACGCGGTGCGGAAGGTCGGAGCCCCCGTACTTGCCTTGGCCTCGGGCGCGACCTCCGGGTTCTCGGGAACGTCGGGACCGTTGAAAGGGGTTGCCCTGCGCTTGCTTAACTTGGACCGAAGCCATCTGGTCGGTGCTGCGTCGATTGTTTCATTGGCCGGAGACGCGATGAAGGCAGGCATCTACGCCGGGGCAGGACTGCTCAGCACACAGTCCCTGCTGTTGATGACGGGGCTCTTCCCCGTCATGATCGCCAGCACCTTCTTCGGCCGGTATCTGAACTCAAGGGTCGGAGAGCGCGGTTATGCGGTCCTCTTCTGGACCGTCATGGGCGGCTACTCCCTGAGACTGCTCGGTTTTGCACCGTAGGCCCGGACGGTCGTCACGGCCCACGGTGCGACGGACGGTCACACATTTTTCAGGGACGAGGGAAGTCAAGGTGCGCAGTGGGAGAATGTCAGCGTGGTCCGAAAACGATCGGACCAGGCCGTCTACCTGATCGTCGGCCACGTCAAATTCTGGATCGTCGACCCCACGGAATTCGCTGCACTGCGAATGCGCTGGGACGTACGCGTCGTCAGCGACGGATCTCATCGGGCTTCTGGGAAAGCAGACTTCGTGCACCCCCTGGCATCCGCCCCAGCGATGTCTATTTCGACTGCCGGGAATCGTACGATGCGATTGACGGCAAGGACTACGGCAACTGCTGCCCCTCTAAACAATTGATACGTAGGACATACTCAGTGCTCTCACCGCTGGGTGGCTCAGCGCCACCCCATACTTCAACCATTCGCCGACTCCTGCCCGCCGCCGGACTGATCACCGCCGAACCAAATAAACGCTCCAAGTCCTCGCTGCACCGCTTCGAAGCCGCGCAGCCGAAGGAGACCTGGCTTCATCCACTGGCCGCTGGCCGACGGCACGGATACCGAGATCCTGGATTTCCTCGATGACCACTCCCGCTATCTGCTCGCCTGCACCGCCTACCGGCCCGTCACCGGAGCCGCTGTCAGTGAGACCTTTCTCAAAGCCGCCAACCGCTACGGGCTGCCGGCCTCCACCCTGACCGACAACGGCCTGGTCTATACCTCCCGCTTCGCCGGCGGCAAAGGCTGCCGCAACAGCTTCGAGAACCTCCTGCACGCCCTGAAAATCACCCAGAAAAACGGTTCACCGGGACACCCGCAACCCAGGAAAATCGAACGCTTCCAGCAAACCCTGAAGAAATGGCTCAGCGGACAGCCCCGGGCACAAACCCTGGAGGATCCCCCCCAACTGTAGAAGTTCCGCCACATCTATAACCATGAGCGCCCGCACCGGGCGCTGGACCGGCAAACTCCCGCACAGACCTACAACGCCACCGTCAAAGCGGTTCCGCTGACAGCCAGGCAGGGAGGTCATTGGCGGGTACGCGTGGACCGGTTAGATGCCACCGGGCAAAACATCCTCATGCTCATCTACGAAACGGACATCGTCATCACGGAAACAGCCGCCGGAGAGATCCTGCGCGAACTGACCTTGGACCACCCCCGGGGCTACCAAGCCAGGCAAAAGAAAACACCCCGGTCCGAAGACCGGGGTGCTACCTATGTCGCGACTCATCCGGAAACGATCTCGACTCATTCCAACGGTGCCCGAAGTGGGACTCGAACCCACACACCTCTCGATACTGCATTTTGAGTGCAGCGCGTCTGCCAATTCCGCCATTCGGGCCAGCCCTGCGGCGTGAATCACAAGTTCACAATCCGTGTTGGGCGCGAATCTACTCTACATGCGGATAGGCTATTTCTGTGAACTGTCAGTTCGCACACGGCAGTCCAACCGCATTCTGAGGAGCACCTGTGTCTGAGTCAACTGAGCCCGCACCGTCCAACACACCGGCGCGGCGCGTCATCGTCGCCGAGGATGAGACGCTGATCCGCCTCGACATCGTGGAAATCCTCACCGGCGAGGGATACGACGTCGTTGGCGAAGCCGACAACGGCGAGAAGGCCGTAGCACTGGCCACCGAACTCAAGCCGGACCTGGTCCTGATGGACGTCAAGATGCCCGTCATGGACGGCATCACGGCCGCCGAGCAGATCGTCAAGGCCCGCATTGCCCCCGTGGTCCTGCTGACCGCCTTCAGCCAGAAGGAACTCGTGGAGCGTGCCCGTGAAGCCGGTGCCATGGCCTACGTGGTCAAGCCGTTCACCCCCGCGGACCTGATTCCGGCCATCGAGATCGCCTTGTCCCGGCACGAGGAAATCAAGGCCCTCGAAGACGAGGTCAGCGACCTCAAGGAGCAGTTCGCCACCCGCAAGCTGGTGGAGCGCGCCAAGTCGCTGCTGACCACCAAGATGGGCCTGACCGAGCCCGAGGCCTTCCGCTGGATCCAGAAGACCTCCATGGATCGCCGGCTGAGCATGCGCGAAGTCGCCGAGACCATCATCAACCAGGTCAACTAGGCTTCCGCGCCCCGCACACCGGAGCACCAAGAGCACCAAGCAACGGCCCTGCCCGACGACGTCGGGCGGGGCTTTTTGCCGCCCTCACCAAGTCCCGTCCCCGGTCGACTCCGGCACCTGCGGAGCAGCCGGTCCCGGCGGAGCCTATCCGGCCGGGGAAGGCCGGCCCTATATTGGTGAGACGCTATTGGAGCTGCAGGGCTTCCACGGCTGGGTACTGGGCCCGGCCTCGACTGAAGCTCCCGGGAGAAACCATGGCCGTGTCCTCTCCGCATCTGTTTGAGGCGCCGCACCTCACGAATCTGGCGCAGCCCCGGCCGCGGCTGGCAATCGCTCAGGGCCTCGGCACCACGGAAATCTGGGCTTCAGCAGGAACGGGCAAGACGACGCTCCTGGCGCAGTGGGCCGCTGAGGTCAGAGCGGACGGAGAAACCGCGGCGTGGATCAGCATCCCGGCCGCAGGAAGCAGCCGGCCCCGGTTGCCGGCACTCATGCGCGGTTCCCTCGCGGTGAATGCCCCGCCGGAAAGCCTCCGAGACGGGCCCGGCAGCCGGGTGAACCTGCTGTTCGACGATGTCCATCACCTGCACGACCCTACGGAGGCTCAATGGCTGGCTCAGCTGATTGAATCGCGGCCACGGGGCATGCGAATTGTCCTCGCGGGACGCCATCCGCCGAACTATCCGGCGCACCATCTCCCCCGCTTCGGTGCCGGCTCCGAAAAGGTGTCCGTGGAGTACCGCACCGCTCATCTGGCGTTCACCCGGGCCGAGACCGCAGCGTTCGATCCCGGAAGAGGTCACTGATCACGGCAAACAGCGCCATCAGGTACGCGAAGAAGACCGTGGCCCAGAAAATCCATCCGATGACACCCCAAAAGTCGTCCCAGAATTCCATATCGGCTGCCCTGCTTTCAAAGGTGTGGACGGGTATGAGTGCATCCTCACCCGGTGTGTTGAGACCCGTCTCCCAGCCCTGCGGCCTCCGATGCACGCCGGCGGGCCGAGCACGCACACCATAACTATGAACCTCGCCGGCACCCGTCCACCTCACCCAAAAGAGGTGAGATCCCCAAAGCGCCTTCCCGGCCGCCTCGCCTCGAAGGCACCCTCCTGTCCTGGCTGTACTTGGGGCGAGCAGAGGGTGAGACGACGACAACGGGCTCCTCCCCACGGAGGCGGCGCGTGACAATCGGCTATATCCGAGAAAGTGGATATCTATGGATGGAAATGGATACCGAAAAGATAAAAAGCTGCCCGACCGGAGAAATCCGGTCGGGCAGCTTTCGTACAGCCCAGCTTCAGTAGCTCAGCTCAGCACATCAATCGAACCTAGATGGACTTGGCCTTGCCCTTGTTGCTGCTCTTGATCGGCCACGGGCCGACCTTCTCCTTGACCCGCATCTGCCCGTCGAGGCGCTGACCGGCGTCGGCGATGTCCCCCACCTTGTGCACCTTGATGGAGTTCGTGGAACCGGCCTGTCCGGGAGGCGAACCGGCGGCGATGACCACCAGGTCGTCAAGCTCGACCAGCTCGTTCTCAAACAGCGTGCGGTCCACCTGGGCGGTCATCTGATCGGTGTTCTCGGCGAACTCGACCAGCATCGGCTGGATGCCCCAGAAGAGGCTCATGTAGCGGTACGTCTGCTCCACCGGGGTGAAGGCCAGGACCGGCTTCTTGGGGCGCAGGCGGGAGAGCCGGCGGGCCGAGTCACCGGACTGGGTGAAGGTACAGACGAACTTTGCGTCCAGCTGATCGGCGATCTCGACGGCGGCACGGGTGATGGCGCCGCCGCGGGTGCGCGGCTTGGAGCCCAGGGCGGGCACGCGGTTCAGGCCGTGCTCTTCAGTGGACTCGATGATCCGGGCCATGGTGGTCACGGTTTCGATCGGGTACTTGCCCACAGAGGTTTCGCCCGAGAGCATCACGGCGTCCGCACCGTCAAGGACGGCGTTGGCGCAGTCGGAGGCTTCCGCGCGGGTGGGGCGCGGGCTCTCGATCATTGATTCCAGGACCTGGGTGGCCACGATGACCGGCTTCGCCCAGCGGCGGGCCAGCTCGATGGCGTTCTTCTGCACCAGGGGAACGTCTTCCAGGGGAAGCTCGACGCCGAGATCGCCGCGGGCAACCATGATGGCGTCGAACGCATCGATGATTTCCTCGATGGCGGCAACGGCCTGCGGCTTCTCGATCTTGGCGATGACCGGCACGCGGCGGCCTTCCTCGTCCATGATCTCGTGGACGCGGCGGACGTCGACGGCGTTCCGGACGAAGGACAGGGCAACCATGTCCACGCCGGTGCGGATGGCCCAACGCAGGTCGGCCTCATCCTTGTCGCTCATGGCCGGAACGCTGACGGCAACGCCGGGCAGGTTCAGGCCCTTGTTGTTCGATACGGCGCCGGGAACGGTTACTTCGGTGACAACCTTGACGTCGTCCACAGCGGTGCAGCGCACCGCAACCTTGCCGTCGTCGATCAGCAGGGTGTCCCCCACGTTGACGTCGTTCGGCAGGCCGGTGTGCGTGGTGGAGACAATCTCCTTGGTGCCAGGCACGTCCTCGATGGTGATTGTGAAAACATCACCCTTGTTCAGGAAGTGCGGACCGTCCATGAAACGGCCCAGGCGGATCTTGGGGCCCTGCAGGTCGGCGAAGATGCCGACGGGCTTGCCCAGTTCCTCGGAAGCGCGGCGCACGTTGTCGTACACGGACTTATGTACGTCGTGGTCGCCGTGGCTCATGTTCATCCGAGCCACGTCCACTCCTGCGCGCAGAACCGCGAGGGTGTTTTCGTAGCTGTTGATTGCGGGGCCAAAAGTGGCCACAATTTTTGCGCGTCTCATGTCTTCCAGCGTAGTCGCCCGGCGCCGATTACGCATGGAGACGGGCCGCAGGAGCCGCCTGTGACGGGAACTGCGGCCCGTGTTTTTTCTCTCACCCGGCCCAGGCTGGGCCTCACCCGGCCCCGCTGGCCCTCAGCCGGCTACGCAGGAGGTCAGAGAGGCGAGATCGCCCGGTCCGTGGGCGCCACGGGCGCCGGCAGACGGGTGGAACCCATCAGCCACTGGTCCACGGCGGCGGCGCAGGCACGGCCTTCGGCAATCGCCCACACGATCAGTGACTGGCCGCGGCCGGCGTCACCGGCGGCAAACACGCCCGGCGTTTTGGTCATGTAATAGCCGTCCCGCACTACGTTGGAGCGTTCGTCGAACTCCGTGTGCACCTGCTCGGCGAGCCCGGCGGGCTCCGGACCGGTGAAGCCGAGCGAGAGGAACACCAGGTCCGCCGGCAGCACCCGCTCGGTGCCGGCCTTGGGCACGCGCCGCCCGTCCACGAACTCCGTCTCGGCGATTTTCACTCCGGTCAGCTGCCCGCGCTCCCCCACGAACTCCACGGTGGAGGCCAGGTAGGTGCGCTCCCCGCCTTCCTCGTGGGCGCTGGCGGTTTCAAACAGCGTCGGAAACATCGGCCACGGCTGATGTGCGGCGCGTTCGGCCGGCGGCTGCGCTCCGATGGCCAGCGTGGTCACCGAGGCGGCCTGCTGGCGGTGCGCCGTACCCAGGCAGTCGGCGCCGGTGTCGCCTCCGCCGAGGATGATCACGTGCTTGCCCTCGGCTGAAATGGAGTTCCGGACCTGCTCCCCCGCGACGGCGCGGTTGGCCTGCACCAGGTACTCCATGGCGAAATGCACGCCGTTCAGCTCGCGTCCGGGAATCGGAAGGTCCCGCGGCACGGTGCTGCCGGTGGCCACCACGACGGCGTCGTAGCGCCGGCGCAGCTGCTCCCAGCTGATGTCCCGGCCCACTTCGACGCCGGTGCGGAACCGGGTTCCCTCGGCGCGCATCTGGTCCAGGCGGCGGTCCACCTGCAGCTTTTCCATCTTGAAGTCGGGGATGCCGTAGCGCAGCAGCCCGCCGATCTTGTCGTCGCGCTCGTACACTGCCACGGTGTGGCCGGCGCGGGTGAGCTGCTGCGCGACGGCCAGGCCCGCGGGACCGGAGCCGACGACGGCGATTGTCTTGTCGGTGAGCCGCTCCGGCGCGTGCGGGGTCACCCAGTTTTCGTCGAAGGCCTGGTCGATGATCGAGACCTCGACCTGCTTGATGGTGACCGCCGGCTGGTTGATACCCAGCACGCAGGAGGACTCGCACGGCGCCGGGCACAGCCGCCCGGTGAACTCCGGGAAGTTGTTCGTGGCGTGCAGCCGTTCAATGGCCTCGCGGCCCTTGTCCCGGTACATCAGGTCATTCCACTCGGGGATGAGGTTGCCCAGCGGGCAGCCCTGGTGGCAGAACGGGATGCCGCAGTCCATGCAGCGGCCCGCCTGTTCCTTCAGGACGCCCTTCTGCTGGGCTTCGTAGACCTCTTTCCAGTCCATGATGCGCACCGGTACGGGCCGGCGCGGCTGGGTCTGGCGTTCACGTACTTTCAAGAATCCGCGTGGGTCAGCCACCGGTTACCTCCAGAATTCGGGTCCATGCTTCGGCGCCGTCGGGGTCAAGCCCGGCTTCGGCAGCTGAGGCACGGGCGTCAAGCACTGCGGCGTAGTCACGCGGCAGCACCTTGGTCATGCGGCGGGCAGTGGCGGCGAAGTCCTCGAGCAGGGACGCCGCCAGGACGGATTCGGTTTCCTCGACGTGCCGGATCAGCAGGCCGCGGACAATGTCGGCGTCCTCGGCGTCCAGCGGTTCCAGGCGCAGCTCGCCCTTCTCCAGCGCGTCCTTGTTGATCCGTTCGGTCCGCAAATCCAGCAGGTACGCCGTGCCGCCGGACATGCCGGCGCCGAAGTTGCGTCCCGTCGGGCCCAGGATCAGTGCCTGTCCCCCGGTCATGTATTCACAGCCGTGGTCGCCGATTCCCTCGACGACGGCGGTGGCTCCGGAGTTGCGGACCAGGAAGCGTTCGCCCACCTGGCCGCGCAGGAACATCTCGCCGCTGGTGGCGCCGTAGCCGATCACGTTTCCGGCAATGACGTTCCGTGCCGCGTCGAAGACGTTGGCGCGGTCCGGGCGGACGATTATCCGTCCGCCGGAGAGGCCCTTGCCGACGTAGTCGTTGGAGTCCCCCAGCAGGCGCAGCGTAACGCCGGCCGGCAGGAATGCGCCGAGTGACTGACCGGCCTGGCCGGTGAGGGTCACGTCGATGGTGTCGGGAGCCAGGGTGTCGGTGCCGAACGTCTTGGTCACCGTATGCCCGAGCATGGTGCCCACCGAGCGGTCGGTGTTCACCACGTCCAGGGTGATGCGCACCGGGCTGCGGTTCGCCAGGGCGTCGGCGCTCATTTCGATCAGCTTGTTGTCGAAGTGCGAGTCCAGGTCGTGGTTCTGCGGCACCATGTTGCGCATGGGCGCGCCGGGTTCGACGACGTCGGCTCCGCGCAGGATCGGCTCCAGGTCCAGTCCGTCGGCCTTCCAGTGGTCCACGGCTGCCTTGGTGTCCAGCAGCTCGGTGTGCCCGATTGCCTCCTCGAGGGAGCGGAACCCCAGTTCGGCGAGGATTTCGCGCACTTCCTCAGCCAGGAACTCGAAGAAATTCACGATGAATTCGGGCTTGCCGGTGAAGCGGGACCGGAGTTCAGGATTCTGCGTCGCCACGCCCACCGGGCAGGTGTCCAGGTGGCAGACGCGCATCATGACGCAGCCGGAGACCACCAGCGGAGCGGTCGCGAAACCGAACTCCTCGCCGCCGAGCAGCGCGGCAATCACGACGTCGCGTCCGGTCTTGAGCTGGCCGTCCACCTGCACCACCACGCGGTCGCGGAGGCCGTTGAGCATCAGCGTCTGCTGGGTCTCGGCCAGTCCCAGCTCCCAGGGGGCGCCGGCGTGCTTGAGCGAGTTCAGCGGCGAGGCGCCGGTGCCGCCGTCGTGCCCGGAAACGAGAACGACGTCGGCCTTGGCCTTGGTCACGCCCGCCGCCACGGTGCCGATGCCGGCCTCCGACACCAGCTTGACGTGGACCCGGGCGCTCGGATTGGAGCGCTTGAGGTCGTAGATCAGCTGGGCGAGGTCCTCGATGGAGTAGATGTCGTGGTGCGGCGGCGGGGAAATCAGGCCGACGCCGGGGGTGGAGTGCCGGGTGCGGGCAACCCAGGGGTAGACCTTCTGCGCCATGAGCTGGCCGCCCTCGCCGGGCTTGGCGCCCTGGGCCATCTTGATCTGGATGTCATCGGCGTTGGTCAGGTACAGGCTGGTGACGCCGAAGCGCCCGGAGGCCACCTGTTTGATCGCGGAGCGGCGCTCCGGATCGAGCAGGCGTTCCACGTCCTCGCCGCCCTCGCCGGTGTTGGACTTGGCGCCGAGGCGGTTCATGGCGATGGCCAGCGTTTCGTGAGCCTCCTGCGAGATGGAGCCGTAGCTCATCGCGCCGGTGGAGAAGCGCTTCACGATGCTGGAGACGGGCTCCACCTCATCGATCGGCACCGCTGAGCGTTCGGCGGTGCGGAATTCGAGCAGGCCGCGCAGGGTCATCAATGACTTGGACTGGTCGTCCACGCCGTTGGTGTAGGCCTTGAACACGTCGTAGCGTCGTTCACGGGTGGCGTGCTGCAGCCGGAAGACGGTTTCGGGGTTGAACAGGTGCGGCGGGCCTTCGCGGCGCCACTGGTATTCCCCGCCGTTCTCCAGGGGCCGGTGCGGATCCTCGATTTCGTCGTCCGGGTAGGCGCTGGCGTGCCGGGCGGCGGCTTCGGCGGCGATGACGTCCAGGCCGACGCCGCCGAGCTGGGACTGGGTGCCGTGGAAGAACTCGTCGACCAGTTCCTGGCCCAGGCCCAGGGCCTCGAAGGTCTGCGCGCCGCAGTAGGAGGCCACCGTGGAGATGCCCATCTTGGACATGATCTTCAGGACGCCCTTGCCGAGGCCCTTGATCAGGTTGGAGACTGCCTCTTCGCGGGTCACGCCGGTGATGTCGCCGTTGCGGACCAGTTCCTCGCAGCTTTCCATCGCCAGGTACGGGTTGACCGCCGAGGCGCCGTAGCCCATGAGCACCGCCACGTGGTGGACCTCGCGGACGTCGCCGGCCTCCACCAGCAGGGAGATCTTGGTGCGGTTGGCGCTCTTGAGCAGGTGATGGTGCACGGCGGAGAGCAGCAGCAGCGACGGGATCGGTGCCCACTGCGCGCTGGAGTCACGGTCCGAGAGGACGATGTACTCGATGCCGCGGTTCACGGCGCCGGAGACTTTTTCGCAGATCTCGGAGATCCGGGCGCGCAGCTCGGCCTCGCCGCCCTGCGGGCGGTACAGGCCGCGCACCTTCAGCGAGACCTTCTCGCCGTCGTTGTTGGTGACGTTGGTGATCTTGGCCAGCTGGTCATTGTTGATGACCGGGAAGTTCAGGGCAATCTGATGGTTGCGGACCTGGCCGGCGGCCAGCAGGTTCCCGACCGGGCCGATCGAGGCGCGCATGGAGGTGACCAGTTCCTCGCGGATGGCGTCCAGCGGCGGGTTGGTGACCTGCGCGAAGGACTGCACGAAGTAGTCAAAGAGCAGCCGGGGACGCTGGGAAAGCACCGCGATCGGCGTGTCCGAGCCCATGGCGCCCAGCGGTTCCGCGCCGGTGCGGGCCATCGGGCCCAACAGGATGCGCAGTTCCTCCTGGGTGTAGCCGAAGGTGCGCTGCCGGCGGTTGATCGAGGCCTTGGTGTGCAGCACGTGTTCGCGCTCGGGCAGTTCCTCCAGGGAGACCTGGTTTTCCCGGACCCAGTCCGCCCACGGATTCGCGGCAGCCATCTCGGCCTTGATTTCGGAATCCTCGATCAGGCGTCCGGCTTCAGTGTCGACCAGGAACATCTTCCCCGGGGAGACGCGGCCCTTGCGGACCACCTTCGCCGGATCAATGTCCACCACGCCCACCTCGGAGGCGAGGACCACGAGGCCGTCCTCCATCACCCAGTAGCGGGCCGGGCGCAGGCCGTTGCGGTCCAGGACCGCTCCGACCTGCGTGCCGTCGGTGAAGGACACGGCGGCGGGGCCGTCCCATGGCTCCATCAGCATGGAGTGGTACTGGTAAAAGGCGCGGCGGGCCGGATCCATCGTGGCGTGGTTTTCCCAGGCCTCGGGAATCATCATCATGATGGCGTGAGTGATCGGTCGGCCGGACAGCATCAGCAGTTCGGCGACCTCGTCGAAGGACGCCGAGTCGGAGGCTCCCGGGGTGCAGATCGGGTAGAGCTCTTCCGGGGTCTCGCCCAGCAGCGGGTTCTTCAGCTGGGACTGGCGGGCGCGCATCCAGTTGCGGTTGCCCTTGACCGTGTTGATTTCGCCGTTGTGCGCAATGGCGCGGAACGGCTGGGCCAGCGGCCAGGACGGAAAGGTGTTGGTGGAGAACCGGGAGTGGACAATGCCCAGCCGGGTCTTGAAGCGCGGATCGGAGAGGTCCGGATAGAACGGCTCCAGCTGCGCGGTGGTGAGCATGCCCTTGTAGACCATGGTCTTGGAGGACAGCGAGGGGAAGTACACGCCGAACTTGTTCTGCGACCGTTTCCGGACGCGGAAGGCGCGGGCGTCCAGGTCGGAGGCATCGCCGTCGGCCGGTGCCAGGAACACCTGGACAAAATGCGGCATGCAGGCCCGGGACATGGCGCCCACCAGGTCAGCGACGATCGGCACGTCACGCCAGCCCAGGACGGTGAGGCCCTCGGACTCGGCGATCGCTTCCACGCCGGCGCGGGCGGTGTCCTGCTCCCGGCCCTCGGTGGGCAGGAACGCGGTGCCGACGGCGTAGGTGCCGGCGGCGGGCAGGTCGAAGGCGGTGACGGCACGGAAGAATTCGTCGGGCACCTGGGTCAGCAGCCCGGCCCCGTCGCCGGTTCCCTCGTCTGCGCCCACGGCACCGCGGTGCTCCAGGTTGCGCAGGGCGGTAAGGGCGGCGTCGACAATGTCGTGCCCGGGTTCCCCGCGCAGGGTGGCGATAACGGCCAGCCCGCAGGCGTCTTTTTCGTTCTCGGCGCGGTACAGCCCGGTGTCCGCCGGAAAAGCGGCGAAGCGGGTGAACGGCGAAACGGCGGAAGATCCGCCGGGCGGAAACAGATCAGTCATGAGGTAAGTCCTTCCCCCTGATGGAGCTTGTGGGAGGGGACAACGCTGGCCCCACGGCGGAAGGCGCAAATATTCCGCGGTGTTCAGTGACACGGAAGGGCGTCCGGGGTTGTTCCCGTGGTCCCTTCCGGACGGCCACAACTACGTGGCAGAAGCACCGCCGGGAGGGTGACCCGACAGGTGCTACTTGGCAGTACCCGGTGTCCCGGGCTTGCGAGAATTATCCTCCTCGCTTTTTGTCTCTGCGAGATTAGCACGCAGAGAACCCGTTGATGAGCCGGAATCCGGATCTTGCTTCACCGTTTCATTCTTGTTACCTGCCGGTGCCGCGCCGACCTCGGCTGCCGGCTCCCGGCCGGGCAGGTAGAACGAGGCCTCCGGGCCTTTACGGGCGCGGAAAGTCAGGTAAATGAACATGGCCACGGAGAACACGAAGATGCCGATGCTGGTCCACACATTCAGCCGTTGTGTGACGCCAAAAAGCGTAATCATTTCAGCGTCGTCGATGCGCAGGATCTCGATCCAGAGCCGGCCCAGCGTGTAGTAGGCGGCGTAGAGCCAGAACAGGCGTCCGCCGCGCAGCCGGAACCGCTTGTCCAGTGCCAGCAGCAGGGCGACGCCGGCCAGGCACCAGAGCGACTCGTACAGGAAGGTGGGGTGGAAGAGGGTGCCGGGCGCTGTTCCGTCCGGGAAGTTGGGGTTGTTGGCGTCGATTTCCAGCCCCCAGGCCACCTCGGTGGGAGCGCCGAAGAGCTCCTGGTTGAACCAGTTGCCCCAGCGGCCCACGGCCTGCGCGAGCAGCAGGCCGGGAGCGCCGACGTCGGCGAACGTGGAGAGTTTGATGCCGGCGCGCCGGCAGCCGATCCATGCGCCGACGGCGCCCAGCGCCACGGCTCCCCAGATGCCCAGTCCGCCGCGCCAGATCTGCGGAATCAGCGAGAGGTCGCCGTTGACGCCGAAGTAGGCGTCCGGCGAGGAGATGACGTGATAGAGGCGGCCGCCGATGATGCCGAACGGAATGGCCCAGATGGCGATGTCCCACACCGCTTCTTCGGGCAGGCCGCGGCGCCGCCAGCGGACCGAGGTCATCCACAGGGCCAGGACGATGCCGGCCAGGATGCACAGCGCATACGCGTGGATGGTCAGCGGCCCCAGCGAGAAGCTGCTGAAGTCCGCGGGCGGGCTGGGAATGCTGGCCGGGACCAACACGGACATCAGGTTCATTAGTTGCTCTTTCGGGTTCCGGTGCTCAGTTCACGGGTGAGGTCGGCGACCGCGGGAACGCCGCCGTCGCGCAGGGCCGCCACCAGGGCGGTGCCCACGATCACGCCGTCGGCGTAGGCGCCGATTTCCCGGACATGGCCGGAGTTCGAGACGCCCAGGCCAACGCAGACGCGCTGCGCACCGGCGGCGCGGGCCGCCGATACAACGTCCCTGGCCGCGCTGCTCACCGAGCTGCGGGCACCGGTGACGCCCATGATGGACACCGCGTAGACAAATCCCCGGCTGGCCGCGACGGTGCTCTTCATGCGGTCCGGCGTGGAGGACGGCGCCACCAGGAACACCCGGTCCAGGCCGTACTTGTCCGAGGCCGCCATCCATTCGGAGGCTTCATCGGGGATCAGGTCCGGTGTAATCAGGCCCGCTCCCCCGGCTTCGGCCAGGCGGCGGGAGAACTCGTCCACGCCCATCCGCACCACTGGATTCCAGTAGGTCATCACCAGCACGGCGGCGTCCGTGGCGGCAGTGATGCCGGCGACGACGTCGAACACCTCGGCGACGCGGAAACCGTTACCCAGCGCCTCGGTGGTGGCTGCCTGGATGACGTGGCCGTCCATCACCGGGTCCGAGTACGGGATGCCGACCTCAATCAGGTCCGCGCCGTTTCGGGCCAGGGCGATGCCGGCGTCGATGGTTTCCTGCACCGACGGGAAGCCGGCCGGCAGGTAGCCGATCAGCGCGGCGCGGCCGTCTGCGGCGGCCCGGTCAATGGCTGCCGCGGACTTGCTGGCGGCGTTTCTGCCCGATCCGGACGTGTTGCGGACACCGGTGCTCACAGCTGTTCCCCCTCTTTGGCGATTTTGGCTTCGGCTGACTTCTCGTCCAGCAGGTTGAACCATTCCGCGGCGGTCGCCACGTCCTTGTCGCCCCGCCCGGAGAGGTTCACCAGCACGATCTTGTCCGAGGCGCCGGGACCTTCCGCGTTCGCCTCCTCGGCGAGCCGCCGGCCCACCTTGATGGCGCCGGCCAGCGCGTGAGCGGATTCAATGGCCGGGATGATGCCTTCGGTGCGGCAGAGCAGCTGGAAGGCATCCATTGCCTCGGTGTCGGTGATGGGCTCGTAGGAGACCCGGCCGATGTCGGAGAGGTAGGAGTGCTCCGGGCCCACGCCGGGGTAGTCCAGGCCGGCGGAAATCGAGTGCGATTCCACCGTCTGGCCGTCTTCGTCCTGCATCAGGTAGGAACGCGCGCCGTGCAGCACGCCGGGCCGTCCCAGCGTGATGGTGGCCGCATGGCGGCCGGTTTCGACGCCGTCGCCGCCGGCCTCGAAGCCGAAGATTTTCACCTCGGGGTCGTCGAGGAATCCGTGGAAGATGCCGATCGCGTTGGACCCGCCGCCGATGCAGGCACACACGGCGTCGGGCAGCCGGCCGGCCTGCTCCAGCATCTGGGCGCGGGCCTCCTCGCCGATGACTTCGTGGAAGAAGCGGACCATGGCCGGGAACGGATGCGCTCCGGCGGCGGTGCCGAGCAGGTAGTGGGTGTCATCGACGTTGGCCACCCAGTCGCGCAGCGCCTCGTTGATGGCGTCCTTGAGCGTCTGCGAACCGTGGGTCACCGGAATGACGGTGGCGCCGAGCAGCTCCATGCGGGCCACGTTCAGGGCCTGCCGGCGGCAGTCCTCGGCTCCCATGTAGACCACGCATTCCAGGCCCAGCAGGGCGGCGGCGGTGGCGCTGGCCACGCCGTGCTGGCCGGCGCCGGTTTCGGCGATCACGCGGGTCTTTCCCATGCGCTTGGCCAGCAGTGCCTGGCCGAGCACGTTGTTGATCTTGTGCGAGCCGGTGTGGTTCAGGTCTTCGCGCTTGAGGAAGATCCGCACGCCGCCGGCGTGCTCGGCGAAGCGCTTGGCCTCGGTCAGCAGGGAGGGGCGGCCGGAGTAGTTCTTGTTCAGGTCAGCCACCTGGGCGGTGAACTCCGGATCGGCCTTGGCCTTTTCGAAGGTGTCTTCCAGCTCGTCCAGCGCCGCAATCAGGGACTCGGGCATCCAGCGTCCGCCGTACTCGCCGAAGTAGGGTCCGGGGGCGTGGCGCAGCGAACCGTGGGTGTTCAGGAACGCGTCGGCCACCTCCTCAGTGACGGCTCCGGCGGCTTCCTGCCGGGCGGCGTCCGACGGCGCGGTGGAGGTGTCTGTGGACTCGGGTGCGGGCTGAGCCGCACCCGTCTGTTCCGGATTCCCGGTCATGGGGCTGGTTCCTGTCCTGCTTTGGTCCGGGCGGCGGGCCGTCCGGACAGGGAATTGTTGCGTTCTTGTCAGCCTTTGCCGTGCACGCGGGCGGCCAGCGCGTCCCGGCCGGTCCGGGTGAACTCGGCGATGGTGGCGGCGGGATTGTTGTGCCGCACGAGGGCTTCGCCCACGAGGACGGCGTTGGCGCCCTCCGAGGCGTAGTGCACGACGTCGGCCGCGTCCCGCACACCCGATTCGGCGACGACGACGGCGGCGGCGGGGATGCTGCCCGCCAGCGCCGCGAAGACCGAACGGTCAACGTCAAGGGTTTTCAGGTTGCGCACGTTCACGCCGATGATTTTGGCGCCAACGGCCACGGCACGCTCGATTTCCTCGGCCGTGTGCGTTTCCACGAGGGCGTTCATGCCCAGGTCATGGGTGAGCGCCAGGAAAGTCTTCAGCCGGGCATCGTCCAGGGCGGCGACGATCAGCAGCACCAGGTCGGCGCCGTGCGCCCGCGCCTCCCAGATCTGGTATTCATCAACCGTGAAGTCCTTGCGCAGCAGCGGAATGTTCACGGCCGACCGGACGGCGTCGAAGTCTGCGAGGGAACCGCCGAAGCGGCGCTGCTCGGTGAGCACGCTGATCACCGCTGCCCCGCCGGCTTCGTAGCTGGCGGCCAGCGAGGCCGGATCAGTGATCGCGGCCAGCGCGCCCTTGGAGGGGCTGCTGCGCTTGACCTCGGCGATGACGTGCAGTTCGCTGCGCGCAGAGTCGTTCCCGCCCAGCGCGGCGAATGCGTCCAGGGCGGGAGCTGCCGCACGGGCGCGCTCCTGCATCTGCTCCAGCGGAACCGTGCGCCGGCGTGCCTCGAGATCCTCGGCAACGCCGGCGACGATGTCGTCCAGAACGCTCACTTAGTGACCGTTGTTGGAGAGCTTCGAGCCGCCTACGCCGTAGCCGGCCTTCCGCATGATGAAGCCGACGAGCAGGCCAACGGCGATGACGCCCAGGCCGATGCAGAACCACAGCACGCTGGCAATGATGTAGCCGAAGCTGGAGATTCCGGCGCCGACGATCATGATCAGGACGCAGGTCCAGGCGGCAGGGGTATTGCCGTGGCCGATGGTCTCATCGTGGATGCTGGCGTGGCTCTGGGCCGAGTTTTCCGGCTTGATGTCAACGTTGCTGTCAGTGGCGTTTGCGCCCATGATAATTCTCCTCTAAACGAATCTGTTTCCATTCTGCCATTGACTGGCGGAAACTCTTTCACATTGCGCCCGGGTCGGCCGGTTCCGGGATCCGCCGGCCCGGCCCGGGGTCAGCGGTAGTTGGTGGGGTCGTCCCCGCGGGTCAGCCGGTCCCAGCTGTCGATCTCGTCAACCGGTTCCTGCCCCGCCGCGGCGCCGGAGGGGTTCGAAGGGTTGGCGGGGCTGGAGCCGCCGGACGGAGTGGCGGCTCCAGCCGTCGTCGTGCCGGGCAAGTTGGCTGCCGAGGCCTCGTCCGCCGCCGGCGCCGGAGCGGGCGCATAGCGGCGGGAGGACTTCCAGCCGCGGCTGGCGATGGCGAGCCAGATGCCGGTGAGGGCGATCAGGATTCCGCAGACCAGTGCGGCCCAGGGCAGCGCGGTCAGCGTGACAACGGTGCCGTCGCCGCCGCTGACGCCGATCGCCTGGCCGATGGCGCCGGCGGCGCCCTGTTCGGGATCGCTGATCACTGTGTAGCTGGCGACGGCCACGCCCACGCCGGAGACCAGCAGGATGACGCTGACGATCCAGCGGGCGATGGGACCGGCGATGGAGGCGGCCAGCCCGGCCGTGATCGCCACGACGGCGAACGCCGTCACGGCGGTGGCGGCGTCAGAACCGGAAACGGCCAGGTCCGGGGTCTGGACGGCCGTCCGCGGCAACTGCACGTTCAGCCAGGTGCGCGTGGTGGTGGCAAAGGCTGCGATGCCGAAGAGCACCGCCGCCATGATGACGGTTCCCTTGCGCTGCCACCTCTTCATGGGTGTGCTCACTGCTGTACTTCCTGCTCTGGGTGTTGGTGCTGCATTAGCGATTGGGCTGCATTAGCGATTGGGCTGGGTTGAAGACTGGGGCTGGGTTGAAGACTGGGGCTGCCGTGAGAAGGAAGTGGCGGGCGGCTCGCCGGCGACGGTGTCCAGGCTGCCGGCGATCAGGGCTGCGCGCAGCGGTGCCGCCGCCTTGTTGACCGTTTCCTGGGCTTCGGCTTCGAGGTCCGAATCCGCGACGATCCCGCCGCCTGCCTGCACAAAGGCCTTGCCGTCCCGCAGCAGCGCCGACCGGATGGCGATCGCCATGTCCATGTCTCCGGCGAAGTCGAGATAGCCGACAACTCCGCCGTAGATGCCCCGGCGGTGCGGCTCCAGCTCGTCCAGCAGGCGCAGGGCGCGCGGCTTGGGGGCGCCGGAAAGGGTTCCGGCCGGGAACGTGGCGGCCAGGACGTCGTAGGCGCTGCGCTGCGGCGAGAGTTCACCCACCACCGTGGAGACCAGGTGCATGATGTGGCTGAACCGCTCCACTTCCATGAACTGGGTGACGTCAACGCTGCCGGGGCGGCAGACCTTGGAGAGGTCGTTGCGGGCCAGGTCCACCAGCATCAGGTGCTCGGCGCGCTCCTTCTCGTCCGCGAGCAGCTCCTCGGCCAGCGCGCGGTCCGCTTCGGCGCCCTTGCCGCGCGGCCGGGATCCGGCGATCGGATGCGTGATCACTTCGCTGCCGGTAACGGTCACCAGCGCTTCCGGCGAGGAGCCGACGACGGCGAACGGGTTGCCGCGGGAGTCCTCGAAGTTGAACAGGTACATGTACGGGCTCGGGTTGGTGTTGCGCAGGACCCGGTAGACGTCCAGCGGCGAGGCGCCGCAGTCCATTTCGAACCGGCGAGAGATGACCACCTGGAAGACCTCGCCGTCCACGATGGCTTCCTTGCCGCGCTGCACGGCCTTCGTGTACTCCGGCTTGGGCCAGGATTCCTTGACGCCGCCGGTCAGCGTGGACAGGTCAACGGTGCCGCCGCGCAGCACCGAGACCGGCTGCGGCGTGGGTTCGGCCAGACGCTGCAGCATTGAGTTCACGCGGGCCACGGCGTCGTGCCAGGCCTCGTCCACGCGCTCATTGGAGCCGTCGAAGTTGATGGCGTTGGCCACCAGCATCACCGTGCCGTTGGAATTGTCATGGACCGCCATGTCCGAGACCAGGTTCATGGCCAGTTCCGGCAGGTCCAGGTCATCCACGGGCGGGTTGGGCAGTTTCTCCCAGCGGCGCACGGTTTCCCAGCCGACAAAGCCCACCAGCCCGGAGGTGAACGGCGGTACGCCGTCCAGCCGCTCGGTCTGCAGCAGTTCGATGGTGCGGGCCATCGCCTCAACGGGGTTTCCGTCCAGCGGCACTCCGGCCGGCGGTTCGCCCAGCCAGTGGGTCTCGCCGTCGTGCGTGGTCAGGGTGGCCCGGGAGGAGGCGCCGATGAAGGAGTACCGGGACCAGACGCCGCCGGCGGCCGCGGATTCCATCAGGAAGGTTCCCGGGGCGCCCGCGGTGAGCTTGCGGTAAATGCCGATCGGCGTGTGGGCGTCGGCCAGCACGCTCACGTGCACAGGCACCACCCGGTGTTCGGCTGCCAGTGCCCGGAATTCCTCGAGGCCGGGACGGATAACTCCAAGATCCTGCATGTGTCTGGTTTCTTTCCGGTCAGCGCTCCAGCGCGGGGCTGGCTACGTGTGGATGGCGGCGCGGAATTCCGGGCTAGTTCTCCGGGTCCGTGGTGCCTTGGCGAATTCCAGCGTCGGTGCTCTGGGATTCCGTGCTCTGGGATTCAGTGGGGGCCAGGACCGGAAGGTCGCGGCCCTCAAAGCAGGTGCGGGTTCCGGTGTGGCAGGCTGCGCCGACCTGGTCCACGCGGACCAGCAGGGCATCGCCGTCGCAGTCCAGCGCCACCGACTTGACCCACTGGACGTGGCCGGAGGTGTCCCCCTTGCGCCAGTATTCCTGCCGGGAACGGGACCAGAAAGTCACCCGTCCCGTCGTCAGGGTCCGGTGCAGCGCTTCGTCGTCCATCCAGCCGAGCATCAGCACCTCGCCGGTGTCGTGCTGCTGGACGACGGCGGCCACCAGCCCGGCGTCGTCGCGCTTCAGGGCGGCGGAAATCGCGGGATCCAGGCCGGGTGCCTGCGGGAATTCGGGGGGAGAGATTAGGGAAGCCATCCCATCGATTCTAGTGCGTTTGGCTGTGGGGCATTCCCTGTGCCCGTCACCCGCGCCAAAAGACGCTTAACGTGCTAGTTTCAGCAGTGATGCGATTTGTACAACCCTCCCGTGAAGTCCTGGCCGAAACGTTGCTTGCGGCCGGTCCTCAAGCACCCACTTTGTGCGAAGGTTGGCTGACCAAAGACCTGGCAGCCCACCTCTATTTGCGGGAGCACCGCCCGGCCGCCGCCCTGGGTTTCTTCCTGAAGCCCTTCGCCGCCAAGACGGACAAGGCCATGGAGGAGACCGCCGCCAAGGCGTCCACCGTTGAGGGTTATGCCAAGCTGGTTCGGGCCTTCCGTTCCGGTCCGCCGCGCCTGTCCCCCATGCACATGAAGGCCCTGGACAACAGCGCCAACCTGGTTGAGTACTTCGTCCACACCGAAGACGTGCGCCGCGCCGGTGACCGCTGGGCTCCGCGCGCCCTGGACGCCGATTATTCCGATGCCCTGTGGGCGGACCTGATCAAGCGCGCCGCGCTCCTGTACCGGGGTGTGGATCTGGGCATTGTCCTGGTCCGGCCCGACGGTCCCCGGCATGTGGCCAAACGCGCTCCGGTCTCAGTGGCGATTATCGGCGAGCCGGGTGAGCTGCTGATGCACGCCCACGGCCGCACCAAGCAGGCCCTGGTGATGTTCGAGGGCCAGCCCGACGCCGTCGCTCTGCTGGAGAGTGCCGATATCGGGCTTTAGGGTTTTGCTCCCCCTCCTCTCCTCTCCCCCAAGCGAGATGGCAGAAAGTGCCCTTCTCAGCGCTGAGACGAGCACTTTCTGCCATCTCGGCGGGTGCGTGGAAGGAACAGATACGAAGCGCGCTCATCACCTTTAACCTGACGGCTGCAGTGTGGTTTCTTCCCATGACCATGTACCTGCTCGGGGAACGGCAATACTTCGCTGACGGAAAGGACCTGGCCGAACGGCTGGCCGCGCAATTGGGACATTCTTTTGCGGTTTTCTTTTGAATCAGGACGTGAAGAGCACTACGTCGCCCGCAGCGGCGACCCTGCCACCAACCCAGCCACGGCGCGCTTCTTCGCGGAGGAGTTTGAGGAAGCGGCGGCTGAGGAGGAAAGACTTCGAGCCACCGGACCGCTGACCAAAGCGACGGCAACACCATGCTTTGCAGCCAGCGAAGTAAAAAGAAGCCTCGCCATCGCATCTTGGCTCCAGGCAAATGCACCATAAACCACGGTTGTTCCGATCGAGTAATCAGTCAGCCGATCTTCCAGATCCGCATTTGCGCCGATTTCCTCATTCGTCGGGGAATGGGGTCCGTTCATCGGAGGAAACGTCTGAATAAGCCCTTTGTAAAACTCCTTCAATGCTGGAGTTGTCACGGATGCGTCGTCGTAAGAATGACCTTCCAACCACTCCAATTGTTTATCCCACCACACCGGGAAGTCCGCATCTGTCACGCTGCCGGGATCAAATGCCAAGATGTCGTAAGCCATGTCCCGCAGAATACCCGCGCCTAAAGTTATCGGCGTGCAGGACAACATTGCGGCGGGTTGGACCTGACCTTCCAGCCTCTTATTCTTCGGTGCCTGCCGGAACCGATAAAGCCGAGGGAGGGATGGAGCACCTTCCCGTCAACGGCCCACTCAGGACCCATCAGCCGCAGAGCAGGAATGACATCCCCGACGGGCGCCCAGCCTTCCGTCTCCAGCTCCAGTCCGTATTCCTCCGGAGCATGGCGCAACGCGTGGGACAGCACGCGGCTGATCTCTGATCGGCTTGGTGCGGGTATCGAAACGGCTCACATCCCCGTCACCAATGGAAAGACCCCGCCTCCCTTGAAGACAAAGGGAAGCGGGGCCTTATTGCTTTATCCGGGTGTCCGGGCGGACCGCAAAGTTTAGCCGGCCGGATCGGTGTCGGATTTCTTCTGACGGTGCCCGGCGGCTGCCGCCCTGGCGTCACCGTCTTCCTTCCCGTCCTTCTTGCCGAACGGCAGAACCTTCATCAGCGGGTGCAGGATCGCCATGACAACCAGGCCCCAGGCCAGTCCGACGATGGCCGAGCAAAGCGTGTTCACGAGCCAGCCCAGGAACCCGCCCACAACAGCGAGTCCTGCCACCGGGTGCTCCAGTGCGTGGACCAGGTCGTACGGCGCGTGCCAGCCGAGGTCGGACGCGCCTACCAGCATGATGTGGCCGCCCACCCAGAGCATGGCGACGGTTCCCACCAAGGTGATGGCCGCCAGCACGGCGGGCATTCCCTTCACCAGGAGTCCGCCGAGGCGCTGGGAGCCTGCTGACTCCTTTTTCGCCAGATGCAGGCCAATGTCATCCATCTTGACGATCAGCCCAACGGCCCCATAGACCAGAATCGTGATCGCAATAGCCACCACCACGAGGATGATCGCGCGGACCCAGATGGACGCGTCGCCCACCTCGTTCATGGAGATGACCATGATCTCGCAGGACAGGATGAAGTCGGTGGTGATGGCTCCCTTGACCACTTTGGACTCGGCGTCGGGACCCCGCTCCACCGCCGGCGCCGCCTTGTCCTCATGATGGCCAAAGAACTTGTGCCAGACCTTCTCCGCGCCCTCGTAGCAGAGGTACGTGCCGCCGAGCATGAGAATGAACGGGATCACAACGGGAATGAAGGCGCTGATCAGCAACAGTGCCGGCAGGATGATCAGCAGCTTGTTCCGCAGCGAGCCCCAGAAGATCTTCTTGATCATCGGGAGTTCACGGGACGGGTCGGCACCGGATACGTACTGGGGGGTCACGGCGGCATCGTCAATGACGACGCCGGCGGCCTTGGCCCCTGCTTTCGCAGCTCCGGCAGCGATGTCATCGACCGATGCGGCGGCGATGCGGGCCAGGGCAGCGACGTCGTCCAGCAGGGCGACCAGTCCCCCGCTCACAGTGCGGCTCCTTGCTGATGCGGGACGGGCGGTTGCGCGTAGAGGGCGCCTTCGGGACGCAGATATGCCATGGTGCAATTATAGGTCGACTGGAAAGCCCCCTTAGTACAGGGACCAGGCGGCCCGTACCGGCGCCAAGGCGTTCCTGGCTCGTGCTGTAGTCTCCACTGCCCTGACCTACGAGATCTTGGCGTTTGACCCGGACAGTGTGACGGATGCGGATTTTTCCGCCTGGTGGGATGAGCGAGCTGGTCCGAGAGCCACTCCTATGACGACGTCCCTGTAACCACCCCGGGCTTTCGGGAGTTTTACAAGGAGCTTATTTCTACGTTCCCCCCGATGAGCGGGCCCGATGCCCCACCACTCGATCAAATCGACGATGACCCCGATTTGGAAGTCCGGCTCACTGATTACTCCATCGGGACTGCCAGTTGCCTTCACTCTCTAAATTGCCTTGCTGCTGCTGAACCAATGACACCCCACAGCACACCGGTTTGAACGGCACGAATCGCACGATGACTGCTCGCCTAACGTCCCTCCACGAAGGTTCCGAGAGCCTTTATCAACTCGTGATATTCGGAGGTCAGGGGAAGATCTGCCGAACCGTCCTGTTTGGCAACATATCGATCGGGAATGCTGCCGCTTCCTTGGTATCTGAAGGTTTCCCTAATCCACTCTCGTGTTTCAGCCACGGCTGGTTCTGATCCGTCACACTCGATTTTTTGTGCCTCATTTTTATAGCCGTGACCCAACTCCGGGAGACCTACCAGCGAGAGCAATTCTGCGAATCGGGACATACTTCGTACCGCATCGTCGATGTACTTCGCCACGGCTACTCCACTCTCCATAACAACAGGGGTTCGGCATAAAGAATGCCTCGGATGAGGACCGCGATTTTCACGTAATCCTTATTCTTGCGCACTGGGTCTTCGTTTACCCCGACCAAGCCGCTAGTCGGTTTCGCGACGCTATCCGGAAATCACGGCCACCGGCCGGTCTGAAAAGAAATTCGCGCTAGTGGCTATATCCCTTCTAGCTCGTACTGGACAACGGAGAGCCAGGCTTCCTGGGCAGCATCAGCTATTGGACTACCCGAGCTGGCGCCTAGGGCTACCTTCCTTCGCCTTTAGATTCTTGCGATTTTGGTAAACCGAACCCGGACCGGGACGGCTGCAGTGGTTTGCGAGCCGGTCCAGTTCAAATAAATCCGGAACCGGACTCTTTCACCGGCGGCGCGCGGCTTGAACGTCGCCATGCTGAACGAGAAAACGTCCTCCGCGCCCCCAGCCTGCCGCATATGAATGGTTCTACCATCTTCACTGATCATCTCAATGAACGAACGTGTTACGCCCGTAACTCCGATGGCTGCGGCGGTCATGACAATCGCGTAATTGCAGTACTCATTCAAGGTGAACGTTCCGCCGTCCTCAAAGGCAACCAAGTTCGGGTTCACGCTTTCGGATTCGTCGGGAACCACCCAGCTCATAACGGTAGGCCTGCCCTTTGGGATCGGTACCCCTGGGGGATTCTGCCACTCCGAATGATTGCCGCCGGTAACCGGCATGGCAAGAGCCGCAATCATCTTGTTCCGGGCCATGGGTGAGGAAAGCGCATAGACGCTTCCATGCCGGATGGTCTGGCCCCTCTGGAGGACATAGGGAGCGGTCACCACCTTGGTTGCTGGGGACCACGGTCCGTTGAGGCTGGCGGCTTCGCTCCAGTGCAGCCCCAGATTGTTTACGTACCGGTCAAAATACATCCGGTATGTGTCCCCATCCTTCAAAATGGCAGGTCCCTCGATACCGCTTCCCCACCCGGCCCAGTTGCCTGAACGATCGGTTCTCCAGGGGCCCGTGATGGTCTCGCCCGCGGCCCGGTCAATGCTGTTGCCTGTGGAATAGAACAGATACCATTGCCCGTCGGTTCCCCTGATCGGTACACCGTCAATGTAACTCGCGGGCTCGTTCGCAAAGGTAACGGCAACGGGAGTGCTCCAGGCGGTCAAGGCGGCATTGGCCGCCTTGACATAGTACATATCGCCCACGTTTGCGGACGTAATCCGGCTGAAGAACACGTAAACGTCATTGCCGTCCACCACCAGTTCCGGCGCCCACGCTTTGACGAGTCCGGGCGCGGCGGCAACGGAAACCTTGGTCAGTAGACTCCACGACCCGGGGTGTCCTGTGGAGCTCGATGCAATGGCGAAGTTTTTATTCCGGCCGTCCGTAGTGGTGTAAGCCACATACCAACGATCATTCCAATACAGGATTGACGGGTCCCGGAGTCCGCCACCATCGGCCGGAACATATACCGGGTTATTGTCCCCGCCGAACAGCGTTTTCCCGTCCGGTGAATAAAACAGGTTCAGGGTTTCCCCCGCTGGGCCGTTACCAACAAAGGTAGCAAAAACAAAACCAGTTGCTGCACCCTCATCGGTAGCGGCTTTCTCAAAGTCAGTTTCCATAACCTGCCATTCCCGTTGGTGGAAGGACAAACTATCAATCCGAGCGGATAAAGCCAACAGGAAACAACCAACGGCTAGAACGCCACTCCAGGAACATCTACGACCGCAGCCGGCGTACTCTCGCTCTACATGGCGGTCCGGCGCACCGTTCCCGGAAGCGGCACCGCGCAGCACCACCCATGTCGTGTTCCGGTGTGAGGCCACACCAGATCACGTGCGGGTCTGCAAAGGGCGCAGGCGTCGTCGGACCATCTATTCCGGGTTGAACGCAAAAGGCACCCCGCCAACCGACAGGGTGCCTTTAACTCTAAGAAATTAGATGGTCACCGCGTCAATGACGAACCGGTAGCGGACGTCGGATTTCAGCACACGCTCGTAGGCGGTGTTGATGTCCTCGGCCTTGATGAGCTCGATCTCGGGGGCGATGTTGTGCTCCGCGCAGAAGTTCAGCATTTCCTGGGTCTCGGCGATGCTGCCGATGCCCGAAGATGCGAACGAGCGGCGGTTGCCCATGAGGGCGAAGACCGAGACCGGCAGCGGCTCGGGCGGGGCGCCGACGTTCACGATCGTTCCGTCCAGGCGGAGCAGGGACAGGTACTGCTGCATGTCCACGGGGGCGCTGACAGTGTTGATGATCAGGTCGAAGGTGTTCGCGAGCTTCTCGAACGTGCCCGCGTCGCTGGTGGCGTAGTAGTGCTCGGCACCGAAACGGAGGCCGTCTTCCTGCTTGTTCAACGACTGGGACAGGACCGTCACTTCGGCGCCCATGGCAGCGGCGATCTTGACACCCATGTGTCCGAGTCCGCCCATGCCGACGACGGCGACCTTCTTGCCCGGTCCCGCGTTCCAGTGGGCGAGGGGCGAGTAGGTGGTGATGCCGGCGCAGAGCAGCGGAGCCGCGGCTTCGTACGGGATGCTCTCGGGCACGCTCAGGACGAAGTCCTCGACCACCACGATGGCGGTGGAATACCCGCCCTGCGTGATGCTGCCGTCGCGGTCCACGGCAGTGTAGGTGCCGGTATTTCCGTTCAGGCAGTAGTTCTCCATGCCGGCGAGGCAGTTTTCACATTCCCGGCACGAGTTGACCATGCAGCCAACGCCCACACGGTCGCCGACCTTGTGCGCGGTGACATCCGCACCAACCTCGGCCACGGTGCCCACGATTTCGTGGCCGACAACCTGCGGGTACGCGATGGGTCCCCATTCGCCGCGGACGGTGTGGATGTCCGAGTGGCAGACACCGGCATAGGCAATGTCGATGAGGACGTCATGCGGGCCGACCTCGCGGCGTTCGATCGTGGTGGGAACCAGCGGATCGGTGGCGGAGGGGGCTGCGTAAGCGCGTGCGGTAGTCATATTTCTCCAAGCTGTGGGGTAACAGTGCCATAGGGCACCTAAGGCACAAGTCCGATCCTGCGCTATTTATTTCCGCAGGGGGCGACGACGGCGGATCCGGCCCGCTTCGAGCCCGGACGCCGACCCGGAGCAACAGCGGCGCTCCGGTCCGGCCGGCAGCACCTGCCTGACAAGGGGGATCAGCAACCAGTTCCTGTCCGGACGGTAATGCCTATAATTAAGAACGCGTTTTCCGCATGTGGGACCCTGCGGTCCCTAATAGCTTCGTATGTGCCCCGTATTGGTGATGTAAGTGACTTTTGTCCGTGCCGATTCTGTCCGCTCCAGTTCCGGAGCAGCCGCTCGCCGTTCTTCACCCTCGGCCTCGCGCGGCCTGCTCATTGATTGGGATCCCGCGACCTTCCGGCAAACACTGGAGCGGTTTGCCGGGGACCAACCTGTCGCAGTCCCCCATGCGGACGCCGGAACCGGCTCTCCGTTTCCCTTCCGCCTTCAGATCTTGGACGCCGATGTTCCGCCGCCGATCATGCTGCACCCGCGTTGGGAGCAGGCGCTGGCGGGTTTCGTCCGGGAACAGGCCCGGGGCGTGCCGCTGGGCGCCGGAAACCGGAACTACAAGGACCGCAACCCGAAGTGTGAGGTAGCCGTGGCCCTCACGCCCCTGCGCGTGCTTGCCGGGGAAAGGAGCACGGAAGAGCTTCAGGCCATCGCTTCCGGCCTGGAACTGCCCTGGCTGCGTTCCTATCTCTCCTTCCGCCATGAGACCGCCATCCACTCAGTGTTGCGCATGAGCTCTCATGAAAAGGCCGCCGCACTGCGGGAAACAGCCGACGCGGTGCACCGGATCCGGGACGTTGAGGGACCGGCCGCCGAGGCGGCCGCCGTAGTACGCCGGCTGCAGCCGATTTTCCCAGACGACCGGGGCGTCCTGCTGGCCGTCTGCATGCAGCTGATCCAGCTGGATCCCGGGCAGGTAGCCGTGATACCCCCCGGGTGCCTGCATACCTATCTGTCCGGCCAAGCAGCAGTGGTGATGGGCCACTCCGATAATGCGCTGCAGGCAGGCTTGACCAAGGAGCGCGTGGACCTCTGCGAGCTCCAGGTCCTGACGGGCGACGGACAGCCGCAGCCTTCTCCCCTGCCTGTTGCCGACGTCGACGACGGCGAGCAGCGCATTCCGCTCTGGAGCGACGATCTGGACCTGCGGCGGGTGGTCGTAGGGGATGATCCGAAGCCCGCCCGGCTGGGACCGTTCAGCGTAGTGCTCGCCGCGATGGAACCCGCCGCCATCACCGTAGATGAGGTCACAACGGATCTGGAGCCCGGAGCGAAGATCTTGTACGCCGGGGACCCCGTAACAGCCACGTTCACGGGGCCGGCCCAGATTTTCGTGGCCTCAAGGGCCTAGCTGCTCCCCCCATCGCTGTACTCGCGTTCGTCGGAACGTTTCCGGCAAACGTCAGCGGACAGCGAACCCGGCGTCGCGGATGGCCTGCTTGACCTTGGCGATGGCATCGTCGGGCCCGAAGTGGAAGACCGAGGCGGCCAGGACGGCGTCGGCCCCGGCGATCACGGCGGCCGGGAAGTGCTCGGGCACGCCGGCACCGCCGGAGGCGATCAGCGGCACCTTTACTGCCGCGCGGACGGCCCGAATCATTTCCAGGTCGAAGCCCTCGCGGGTGCCGTCGGCGTCGATGGAGTTCAGCAGGATCTCCCCCACGCCCCGGTCCGCTGCCTCGCGGGCCCAGGCGACGGCGTCGATCCCTGTGCCCCGGCGGCCGCCGTGCGTGGTGATTTCGAAACCCGACGGCGTGGCGCCGTCGTGCGTTCGCCGTGCGTCCACGGAGAGCACCAGCACCTGCGAACCGAAGTGGCGGGTGATCTCGTCGATGACGTCCGGGCGGGCGACGGCGGCCGAGTTGATCGAGGCCTTGTCCGCGCCGGAGCGCAGCAGCCGGTCGACGTCGGCGATGCCGCGCACTCCCCCGCCCACGGTCAGCGGAATGAAGACTTCCTCGGCGGTCCGGGAGACGACGTCGAACACGTTGTCGCGGTTGCCCGAGGATGCCGTGACGTCCAGGAAGGTCAGCTCGTCGGCTCCGGCGCGGTCATAGCGGTGCGCCAGCTCCACGGGGTCTCCGGCGTCGCGCAGGCCCTCGAAATTGATGCCCTTGACCACGCGGCCGGCGTCGACGTCCAGGCAAGGAATGACGCGGATCGCAACACTCATGGTGGTCCTCCCCTAGATCCGGCAGGCGTGGATGGTGCTCACGAGGATGGCGCGGGCGCCCAGGTCGTAGAGCTCGTCCATGATCCGGTTCGTGTCGGATTTTCTGATCATGGAGCGCACGGCCACCCAGCCGCTGTCCTGCAGGGGTGAGACGGTGGGCGATTCCAGGCCCGGTGTCAGGGCTGCCGCCTGGTCGACGAGTTCGCGGCGCACGTCGTAGTCCATCATTACGTACTGGTGCGCCACCTGGACGCCGCGCAGGCGGCGGATCAGGACGTCGACGCCGGCGGGGTTTTCCCCGCGGCGGCCGATCAGGATGGCCTCGGACTTCAGGATCGGCTCGCCGAAGATTTCCATGCCGGCGGCGCGCAGCGTGGTTCCGGTTTCGACGACGTCGGCGATCGCGTCGGCGACGCCGAGGCGCACCGAAGACTCCACGGCGCCGTCAAGCCGTACCACCGAGGCGTTGATGCCGCGGTCCGTCAGGTAGTTGCGCAGCAGTGCGTCGTAGCTGGTGGCCAGGCGCTTGCCCTCGAGCTCCTCGATGGCGGTAAAGTCGCCTGCCGGTCCGGCGAAGCGGAAGGTGGACTTGGCGAAGCCCAGGTTCATCAGCTCCTCCGCGTCCACCTCGGCGTCCAGGAACAGGTCGCGGCCGGTGATGCCGACGTCGAGCGTTCCGGCGCCGACGTAGACGGCGATGTCGCGGGGGCGGAGGAAGAAGAATTCAATGTCGTTGTCCGGATCCACCAGGACCAGTTCGCGGCTGTCGCGGCGCTGGCGGTAGCCCGCTTCGGAGAGCATGGCGGAGGCGGATTCGGAGAGGGATCCCTTGTTGGGGACGGCTACACGGAGCATGGGAGGCATCTTTCGCTGGAAGTCACTGAGGTTGGGGTGAGGTTGCCGGCGGGGCCACGCGCTGGTTCAGCGCGCGGCTAGAGATGCTTGTAGACGTCCTCGAGGGTCATGCCTTTGGCGAGCATGAGTACCTGCAGGTGGTAGAGCAGCTGGGAGATTTCTTCGGCGCATTCGGCTTCGGATTCGTACTCGGCGGCCATCCAGACTTCGGCGGCTTCCTCGACAATCTTCTTTCCGATGCCGTGAACGCCCGACTCGAGTTCGGTCACCGTGCGCGAACCGGCGGGGCGGTTCTGCGCTTTCTCGCTCAGCTCTGCAAAGAGGTCTTCGAAGGTTTTCACAGGTCAAGGCTACGCTGTGCCGCGGGTTGGGGCTCAATTGGGGGTCGGGGTGTGACGGGGACGGCCTATAGCGTCTCACCCCGTGTAGGTAGCGAGGGTTGTGACGGCTGCCTGGGGACGTCTCTCCTGACGGCATGTACCAGAGCCTCGATCCCAGGAGTCGGCTGGCGGGTATTCAGCGTCGGTGACGGGGCTACAGAGCCTGATTGGATTGAGTTCCCGCGAGATGCCCTTTCGGACGATCCCCGGCGCTACGTCTCGACAGATCAGATGCCTGCCGACTAAAGCTAGGAACCCACCTCGATGGGCGGTGCGGCCCTCTTGCCGCGCTCGCTCCCAAACACTTACTGTGGCCATGAGCGCAGCCGAGGAATTCAGCGGCACGGTCCGTATCGGCGGCGTGGACGTCCAGATCATCAAGGGCCACGGCGTCTTGCCCAAGGGAACCGCCGTCGCTACTCCGGGCAGAACCAAGCGCGGGCGTAAGCCAGCAGCCGGGAGCGTCCAGGTGAAATCAATCAAGGATGCCGGCGCCTATGGTCCTGAAGCAGTCGCGCGCAGGGTCGTCGACGCACTGGGCAACAACGTCACCGCCAAGCTTCTCGGGGTTTCACAGGACGGGCCGGGCCGGTGGGCAACCGGCGTCGACCGCCCTTCGGAGACCAACCGGGCCAAGCTCGCGGACCTGGACACGCTCGTCGGACACCTGCTGGCAACCTTCACACCGGAACAGGCCGCACTGTGGCTTGAGGGTCAGGATCCTTTTCTGCGGGCGCGGCCGATCGATGTTTTTGCGCAGGAAGGGCCCGGCCGGCTCATCGAGGCCATGAAGGCGTATGCGCAGGGCGCGTTCGCCTAGATGGAGTTCTACCGTGTCCTGAACTGGGATCCCGCGGCCACAGACGCGACCGAGAACGGCCATCCCCTGTTCGTGTGGCCGGATCAGGGAAACGGCAGGGTGGATGATCCGGCGGCGGAGTACCGGGTGCTGTACGTCGGATCGCATCCCGAGGCGGCAGTCGCAGAAGCCCCGGGGCGGTTCCCGACGTGGGCGCAGGGGGTCCTGGACGTTCCTCGGGCGGCGCCTGCCGGCAGCCGGAAAGCCCTGGTGAAATACACGGGCACGCCGCGGGTGCTTGATCTGGACGATCCGCGCGTGCTTTTGGACTTGGGGCTTCGCCCCAGCCAGGTCATCACTCGCGAATACGCAGTGACCAGAGAGTGGGCGCGCAGCATTTACGAATCGAATCAGCACGACGGCGTCTCGTGGTGGTCCTTCTACGGGTCCCAGCGGGCTTCGGTCGGCCTGTGGGACTGGTCCTCGCTGACCGTGGACGACGATCCCGAGATCCTCACCCTGGACCACCCAGCTGTTGAGGGGGCTGCAGCCGAAATCCTCAGGCCCATAGTGCGGAAGCACGAGAGGCCAGGCCCGGACGCGGGCAAGTATCGCAGTTCACGGTGAATAGCCCGCCTCGGATCATGGGCCCGCGAGCGCGACGCCGGTATACGCGGCGAGGGAAGCCAACAGATCATTCTGAAAACCCTCATCAGGCACCGCGGGATGCGGAGCCCGGGGCTCCTGGTGGAACCAGTACCGGCCGCTCACCATGGCAGCGGGGTCCTCCGTTGTCGCAAGCCAGACCTGGGTGACGTCGGCCAGGCTCAGATCGTCGGGCGCGCTGGGCCCGCCCATCCTTGTCGGCGCCCACCCCGGGTCGAGGGCGTGTGCCAGCACGTCCGGCCACAATCGTGCCACCGCAGCCATGAGCGTGGTGACGAACAGCTTCGAGTTGGAGTAGGAGCGCGTCGCGCGGCTGCCGCTCCAGTCGATGCCGGCAAGGTCGGGAGGCCCGCCATGGTGCATGCCGCTGCTGAGATAGATCAGGCGCCCCGGGCGTTCCATTTCCGCAGTGAGTACATACGGGGCCACCACATTGACGGGCAGGACCGACGAGCCGTTCATAGTCCCGGCGTTGTGGATGACGGCATCGAACCGTCCCAGCCCGTTCGCCTGCGCCACAAACTCACGGACTTCGGGCAAACGACTCAGGTCACCGACAACCTCCCCGGCACCTCGCTCAATGAGATCCTGAACGGCGCTCAGCCGAGCCGGTGTCCGCGCGTGGACGACGACGTCGTGCCCCTGCTCGAGGAGCCTCATGGCAGTCGACCGCCCAATGCCGTCAGTTGACCCGGTGACAAGGACGCGTGCCACGATGCTCCCCCGCCTTCTCGTCACCACGGTTGACATGATCGGCCTCAAAACGCGTGCCGCCAACCAGTCTTCCGCCCCTGCCTCGGTTGCGGGAGGGTCCAGGGCCCGCCGGACCACGCCTGCGCCGAAACACGTAGGCTGACGCCGTGAACGGGACAACTGAGGAGAAACGCTCATGACCACCATCGGCATACTTGGCGCCGGCCAAGCCGGAAGCACCCTGGCCCGTGCGGCCATCGCCGCAGGTTACGACGTCGTCATCGCCAATTCGCGCGGTCCCGAGACCCTGGAGAGCCTGATCAGTGAGCTGGGTCCGCGGGCCCGGGCTGCCTACACCGCCGACGCCGCAGCCGCAGCTGACTTCGCTGTCCTAGCCTTCCCCTACTCCCCCGACAGCACACTGCCGGTCGATGAACTCGAGGGAAAGGTCGTGATCGATAACAACAACTACATGGTCTGGCGCGACGGAAACTATCCGGAGGTCGACTCCGGCCGCCAGACCATTCATGAGCTGCGCCAGGAACAGCTGCCCGCCTCGAAGCTCGTTAAGGCGTTCAGCCACGTCCAGTTCCACGGGCGCTCCGAGATCCGAGTCCCCGGCGATGCGCTGCCGGCGGTGATCCGGCTGGCAAGGCCGGCCGGTGCTCCTGACCGGAAGGCGCTGGTTGTCTCGAGCGACTATCCGGACGCCGTCGAAGTGGTCAGCCGCTTCTACGGCGATCTCGGATTTGACGCCGTTGACAACAGTCCCCTGAGCGAATCGTGGCGCAGCGCTCCCGGAACACCGATGTGGCGCCACCATGTGGACGGTCAGAGCCGCGAGGAACTCATCCGCAACCTGCAGCTCGCCCGGCGCATCGGTTGAAGGCCGCGGCCACCGGAAGGGGAGCCGTGCAGATGCCCACGAACAGACTAAAGTGTTTCCGGGATTTTGCGCCCGGGAAACAGCGTCGAATATTGTCGCCGATACATTCGGCGCCCCACGAGGCGGTAGGCAAGTCGGACCGGCGCAGGGATTTCCTTGAAGAAAGCCTTTCGGTCGTCCGGAGGGTTCGTGGCCATCATCATCCCGAGGTAGCCCACCAAAAACTTCTTGTCGAACTGTTCGATCCCGTGCTGACCGACCGCGTCCATTTCCTTTTCGCTCAACACCCTGTCCACCACGGGCATCACCTCAGTGACTTCGCGGCGCAGGTGCACTTTAAGCAGAGCGGAGAGGTCCTCATAGCGTTCAGCGAGTTCCTCGCCGGCCGCCGCGTTTGCCGTCTCCATCCAGCGTCGCCGGACCGGTTCGATGTGTTCAAGCCCCTGCCCCACCTGCCGATGTTGTTCCAGCATCTGCGCTACATGCAGGGCGCACCCCGGTGCCCGGCCAGCCAGTCGAGGGTACATCAGCAGGTCTTCACCCTCGTGGTGGATGTGCAGCACGCCGTCGAAGTTTCCGAGCACTTCCCCAACGTATGCGGCGCGATGCGTATCTCCAATAGGGCTGGACCGCACCAGGCCGGGTGCCTCATCGTAGGCCCAAAGGAAAAAACGGTGAACGCGCCGCATTCCGACCGTCCCGGTACAGAGGATGGGCCCCGGCGGCAATGGGGCCGGGGCCTCGCCCGGCTCGGCCGTAAAAAAGTCAGCCATTTGGATCGCCCCTTAAAGAGTTCATCCAAGACTGAGGCCGTTCCCCGCGAGTATCTTAAAGTCTTTCCTCAATCAGCACAATGGCTTAAGCCATCGGGGGAGCTTCAGCGGTCAGGCCTTTCCGAAGTGCTGACCCCGGCCCGCCCTTTCTACTGAGACCGGGCGCGAAGGTAGCTTGCGGCTGCCGGATTCCTCCGATGGACATCTTCGCGAAACTTTTCCCGCCCTGCAGCAGCAACGGCGCCGGCTTTCACAGGTCGCCGACGCCAAAGGGCCCTCACAGCTCGGTCACTACGACCGTGGAACCGGGGCCGCTCCTATCCGGAGGCAGCAGCCGTCCGGCGGGCGGTTCCGCGGTTGAGCGCCAGATGTCCGCCCAGGAATCCGGCTCCCATCATGATTCCGTTTCCAGCGAGGCTCAGCGCGACGCCCAAACCGTGGCGGCCGCGCAGCCTGGCGATCAGGGAACCGATCTGAAGGAAGGTGGCGGCATCGGTGCCAAGGGCATGAACCGCGCCGATCCGCCGCTCTTCCCCGGCCATCCACGACCAGTCGCTGGCGCCGGCAAAGGCTGTCGGCACTGCCGCCGCCGATCCCGCTGCCACCAGGAGTGCGGCGCTGCGGCGTGCCTCAACTCCGCCGGCCAAATCGAGAAGGGACGCACTGAACCAGCAGCCCAGAGTCAGATCGGTGAGTGGCGGATGGATCGAGTGGCCCAGGATATCGGTGTGAAACGCGCTGTTCTTGACCCAGTCGAGAACCGGCCGGTACAGGCGTTCCTGGACGTCGGCCAGCCGTTCCGAGACGGAACTCCCGGCCACGGCCCGGGCCAGTCGTTGCGGCGCTGAAACTTCAGTCACCTCGTTTACGCTACGCCGTCGTCGCGGGGGTGCATAGGGGCGCCGTGTCCTTCGCGCGGCACGGCGCCCGACGACGGCGGCCGGCCCAGGTGGGCAAGGGCGGCACGCGCCGGGAGCGCCCCTTGTTACTCCTCCGCAGTGACCAGATTGCTCCGCCCGGTGGCGTGGCCGCGGTGGTCCAGGATCTGGCCGAACTGCTTGACACTGCGCAGGACAACGGAACGGTCCGCCGTCGAAACACCGGGGAGCTTCACCTCCAGATGCTGTTCCAGGCGCTGGACTTCGGCCAGGCTCTTCAGCCAGACACCCATGATTACGTCGTACGGTCCCACGGTGTGCGACACCAGCCGGAGCTCGTCCAGGTTCTGCAGCCGGGTGGCAACGCCGTCGAGCTTGGAAGCCGGAACCCGCAGGAAATACCAGGCACTCACCGGCCAGGCCGAAACGCCCCGCACCAGATCGGTCCGCTGCTGCAGCCGTCCGGAAGCGCTCATCTGTGCCATGGTGTCGCGGATGTGGCGCGGACTCTCGTCCAAAGCCGATCCGATCGCCGTCGCGGTCGCCCGGCCGTCGGAATTCAGCACGGCGGTAATGTGCCGCTCCAGCTCGATATTCTTACCGGCCGCCCGGCGGTTCCCGGCAGGAGCCAGGGCCTGAACCTGCTGCGTCTCCAGCGCATCCAGCGCCCGGACCCGCCATGCGCTGCCGTCGTACACATTGCGCGCAATCGGATGGCTGTGCGTGGATTCAATGCCGTCGATGCGCGGCAGTTCCTCCAGCAGGTAGGTCCACAGCGCGGCATCGGTGGGCGTGGCAATGGTGGCCACAATGTCCCGGCCACCCGCGGTAAGGTCCACGCCGATGGCTTCCGGGGTCTCGGCCAGGGCATCCGCCACCCGCAGGTTCGCCCCCGAGTGGCAGTTGACCTCAACAAGGGCTCCCGCCTCCCAGCTGTCCGGATCAAAGGTGCTGATCCACGCCGTTCCGCTGGCGTGCAGGTCCCGCCAGCGGCGGTTCAGCGTGGCCGCGTCGGCACCGATGATCGGCGCCAGCTGGGCCCACGGCGCCCGGGGAGCTATCTGCAGGGCGTTGATAATGCGAAGATCCAGCGCATTCAGGGAACTATCCGGCATACCACCCTCGTTTTGATGACAAATCCTGCAGATTATTCGTTGGAACGGACCTGGTCTGTATTTTGAGGACGATACCATCGCGCGTTACCGATCGAGAACGGATGAGTATGAAGTCCTCCCCCAGCACCAGCGGCACCCTGGCCAACGGCACCAAAGCCGCCGGCGGCGCCGTCGGCTTCCTTATCGTCATGGAGCTCGGCTCCGGGCTGCTCCAGGGCTGGTTTCCGCCCCTGCTGGCCCGCATCGGCGATGATTTCTCGGTCGATGACGCGGCCCTGAACTGGGTCAGTGTGGTGTATCTGCTCATGACCGTCGCCTTTGTGCCGATCATCGGCAAGCTGGGTGACCTCTACGGCCACAAACGGATGCTGCTGGTCACGGTGAGCATGGTGGCAGTGGGTTCGCTGGTCGTGGCCTTTGCCCCCAGCTTCGGCGTCCTGCTGCTGGGCCGCGCCCTGCAGGCACCACTGGGTGCCTTCCTGCCGCTGGAATTCGCCATCGTCCGGAGCCGGAACGCTGAAACCGCCAGCCGGAGCATCGCCAAGCTGGTCGGCGCGCTCACCGTGGGCGGAGCCGTCGGCGCCATGGTCTCGGGCATCCTCCTGGCCATGATCGACAACCTGACCGTGGTTCTCTTGGTGCCGGCGGTCTTCATGTTCCTGTGCATCCCCGTCGTGGCCTGGCTGGTGCCGGAAACCACCGCGCGCAGCGCCGGCACGGTCGACTGGCCCGGCGCCGCCCTGCTCACCATCGGCCTGCTGCTGACCCTGCTGGGCATCGCCAACGCGAGCAACTGGGGCTGGGGCTCGGGTCTGACGATCGGCTCCATCGTTCTCGGACTGGCGCTGCTGGCCCTTTGGCTGCAGGTTGAGCGCAAGGTCAAGTACCCGCTCGTCGACCTCAAGGTGCTCACGACGTCGGGCATCGGCCTGCCCATCCTCGCTGCCGCCCTGTTCGGCGCGCAGATGTTCGGATCGCAGACCGCGGGCTCACTGTTCATTCTCACGGATCCGGACACGCACGGCTTTGGCCTGGGCCTGTCGCCGGGAAGCGTCGGCCTCCTGTTCCTGATCCTGGCGCTGGCCACCTTCGCCGGAGCCACCCTCGGCGACCGGATCGCGGCCCGCATCACCGCCAAGTCCACAGTGGTTTTGGGGTCGCTGCTGGGCGTCGGATCGTACGTGGCGATGATCGGCCTCTCCACCAGCACGATGCCCTTCCTGGCTGCCATGCTGATCGGCGCCTTCGGCAACGGCCTGATCCTCGGGGTCCTGCCCGCGATCGTGGTGAGAAAGTCGCCCGAGGACTCCGTCGCCGTCGCCTCCGCGCTCTACAACACGTCGCGAACCGCCGCCGGCTCCGTGGGCGGCGCCGTGTTCGCCCTGGTCATGTCGGCCTTCCTCGTCACGCTCCAGATCGACGGCGAAAGCACCACCGCCTCCGCCAACGCGTCCTACCTCATGGTGTGGGGCATCTGCGCGGCGCTGTCACTGGCTCTGGCGCTGGTGGCCCTGCGGTTCCGGGGCGACGGCGAAGCAGCCGCGGCACCGCAAGCCGTCGGCGCAGAAACAGCTCCGCCCGCCCCCGCCCAGGGGGACCGCACCGTATGACTACGACGACGACAACGGCCGCCCAGGTGACCGCCGCCAAGGCCGCCATCCGGGAGCGCCTCGGCCAGCACCGGCCCGGACTTCTGGCCCTGTCCGCGGAGCTGCACGCCGATCCGGAGGTGGCGTTCAACGAACACCGCTCCGCGGGACGCGTGGCCGCACAGCTGTGGGACGCCGGGTTTGCGACCACGGTGGGCTGTTACGGCTTGCCGACCGCCATCGAAGCGGTCTACGGCACGGGGTCTTTCCGGGTGGTGATCTGCGCCGAATACGATGCGCTGCCCGAGATCGGACACGCCTGCGGTCACAACATCATCGCGGCGGCGGCGGTAGGCGCGGCGGTCTCGCTGGCAGCAGTGGCTGACGAGCTGGACCTGACAGTGGTTTTGCTGGGCACCCCGGCGGAGGAAGAGGGCGGCGGCAAGGTTCTGCTGCTGGACGCCGGCGCCTTCGCGCAGGCCGACATCGCGCTGATGGCCCATCCCACGCCCGGTGGAGACATTGACTGCACCGGAACGTCGTCGCAGGGCTGCGACCGGTTCCGGGTGATGTTCCGGGGCAAGGCCTCGCACGCGGCCGCGGCGCCCGCAGACGGCGTCAACGCACTGAATGCGGCGACGGTGGCCCAGGTCGCCATTGGCCTGTTGCGGCAGCAGCTGCCCGACGGCGTCCGCATCAACGCACTGGTGACTGCCGGCGGCTCGGCCATCAATGTGATTCCGGACTATTCGGAGCTCGCGCTCGAAGTCCGGGCCCTTGATGTGGACGTGCAGAACGACACCACGCACAAGGTGCTGCTCGCCTGCGAAGGAGCCGCACTGGCCACCGGCTGCACCTGGTCCGTGGAGCAGCCCTCCCCCGCGTATCTGCCGGTCCTCCAGCATGAAGCGCTTCTCCGCCTCTGGAACCGGAACCTCACGGCGACCGGCCGCACCCTCGTGGCCCCGCCGGCAGCCGGCGGCGGGGGCGGGTCAACCGACATGGGGAACGTGTCGCAGGCGATGCCGGCCATCCATCCGGTCATCGCCGTTCTCGGTGCCCGCGGAATGCCGCACACCGCAGCCTTCGCGGACGAAACTTCCGGTCCGGCAGCCGACGCCGCGGTAATGGATGCGGCACTGGCGCTGGCGTGGACCGCTGCCGATGCCGCCGCCGATTCGGAGCTGCGGGCCTCTCTGCAGAGCGCGCGGCGCACGAGGCAAGCCCGGTCCTGACCCATATCCAGCGGCGCGTCAGGAGGGAACGACGCCGGTCAGCTGCAGAATGGGGAACACCAGAGCGGGGGAACTCGTCATGAGGTTCACGAGCAGATGAGCGATGGTGACCGGCAGCAGGCGTCGTTGGGCGCGGACGATGAGCGCCGAACCGAGCCCCCAGACGGTAAATGCGGAGACGTACACGATCATCGCGTCGGTGGTCGGCGCGAAGAACGCATGCTGCGCTCCGAAAGCCAGGGCACAGACCAACATCGCCGGCCACGGCGACCATGCCGCCGACAGCCGGGACTGGGCATAACCGCGGTAGACAGCCTCCTCGGCAGGCGCATTCAGTGGCGCAAACGTTGCAACCGCCAGAGCGCCGAGGGCCAGCGCCCACAGGGGCGATGCAATCGTAGCGGCGTCAGGATCGTAGAACACGGTCTCGAAGGCCTCGAACATCCCAGGTCCGTGCAGCAACCACATCGTTCCCATAACGGCGAGCACGAACGGCACGAAGAGGACGGCAATCCACAGCAGCCCCCACGCCGCGTCTCGCGGCACCGACCGGCGCGGTGCGAAGAGCGACCGCAGGGTCCGACCCTCACTCTGGAGCAGACGGGACACCAGCAGCAACGAGACGATGTTCACCGGAAGGAGGCTGAGTGACGCCAGCATCGGCGTGGGCGGGAACGACGCCGTACCCTCGACGGCGCGCACAAGGAGCCACACGGTGACCGTTGCCACCGCGACCAGCCCGAGGCGGAGCAGCAGAAGAGCACCTGCCCGCCGACCTGCCCGCACGGCGTCGAAGTCCGGCCCGGCGGCGTCCGCCCCGGCATCTTCCAAGACCTCGGGAGGTTCCATGACGACAGGGTAGCAATCCGCCTTGCCCTGCGTACCCTGAGGTTATGGAAGCCGAAGTCCGGAATCTGAGGCTCCGCACGGGCATCACGGTGCCGTGCCTCGTCCAAGGCGAGACCGGAGCCCGGCCGGTGCTGCTGCTGCACGCCTGGGGCGAATCGCGCCGGAGTTTCGACCGTCTTGTCCCCCGGCTGACCGGCTTCAGGGTTTATGCCCCCGACCTCCGCGGGCAGGGCGATGCGGAGAAACCGGTGGACGGCTATTCTCTGGCAGAGCAGGCCGAGGACGCCGCAGCGATTCTGCAGGCCCTCCGGGTGCCGCGGGCGTTCGTCGTCGGCTCCTCCAGCGGCGGTTACGTGGCCCAGCAGCTGGCCGCAGATCACCCCGGCCGGGTGGCGGCGCTGGTGCTGGTGGGCTCGCCCTTGACCCTCAGGGGCCGGCCCGCGTTCGCCGACGACGTCGACGGCCTGTCGGATCCCGTCCCTGAGGACTGGGTGCGCAATTCGCTGTCCTGGTTTCCCCTGCGGCACGAGGTTCCCGCCGAGTTTCTTGAGGACCGGGTGCGCGACGGCGTCAGAATGCCCGCGCACGCATGGAAGTCCATCCTGAACGGCTTGTGCACGGCCGCGCCGCCGACCGAGACCGGGACTATTTCCGCCCCCACGCTGATCCTGTGGGGCGGCGAGGACGACTTGCTCCCACGCAGGGACCAGGAACATCTGGCGGCTCGCACAGCGGGCCTGTTGAAGGTTTACCCCGATGTGGCGCACCTGGTCTTGTGGGAGGTCCCGGATCAGGTCGCAGCGGACACGACAGCGTTCCTTGATTCTCTGAACTGAGGCGGCAGGGAGGACCCCACGCGATGGCAGGCACCGCCGGCAGCCCCGCAGGCCGCGGACGACTGCTGCTCGTGGCCGTCCTGGCCACCTTCATCGCCTTCCTGGACGGCTCCATCGTCACCGTCGCCCTGCCCGCAATCAGTGCCGAGCTCGGTGGCGGCCTGCCCACCCAGCAGTGGGCGGTGAACGCCTACCTGCTCACCCTCGGCGCGCTGATTCTGCTCGCCGGCTCGCTCTCGGATTCCTACGGCCGGCTGCGGATCCTGCGCCTCGGCCTGATCGGTTTCGGCGCGGCATCGGTGGCCTGCGCGCTGGCCTGGAGCCCGGGCATCCTCATCCTGGCCCGGGCGCTGCAGGGGATGGCCGCGGCGCTGCTGGTGCCGGGCTCGCTGGCACTGATTACGACGGCGTATCAGGAGCCCGAGCGGTCCCGCGCCATTGGCCGGTGGACGGCCTGGACCGGGACGGCTGTGATCGTCGGTCCTCTGGCGGGCGGAGTGTTGGTGGACTGGGTCAGCTGGCGGCTGATTTTCGCGGTCAACGTGCTGCCGGTCGCGGCCACCCTTCTCCTCATGGCCGGGCTGCCGGAAAACGCCGTCCGGCGGCGCACCGCCCTGGACGTTCCCGGCGCGCTGCTGGCCGTTGCCGGGCTCGCCGGTCCGGTCTATGCGCTGATTGAACAGGAGCGGCTCGGCTGGGCGCATCCCGCCGTCGTCGTCCCCTTGGCCGCTGGCGTGTTCGCGCTGGGACTCTTTGTCCTGCGCGAAGCCCGCACACCGGTGCCGATGATGCCGCTGTCCCTGTTCCGCGCCCGGAACTTCCGGTACGGGAACCTGGTGACCGCTGCCGCCTATGCCGCCATTTCGCTGGGCTCGTTCGCCGTGACCGTCTTCATCCAGGAGGCCGGCGGCTACTCAGCGATCGAGGCGGGCTTCGCCTCCCTCCCCGTGCCGGTGGCCATGCTGCTGCTCTCCACGCAGTTCGGCAAACTCGCCGGCCGTTACGGCCCGCGGCTGTTCATGACGGTGGGGCCGCTCCTGTGCGGCGCCGGTTTCCTGCTGATGCTGACGGTGAGTCCGCCGCTGGATTTCCCCACCCAGCTGCTGCCCGGGCTGCTGCTCTTCAGCCTCGGGCTGTCGGTCATGGTGGCCCCGCTGACCTCTGCGGTCCTCGGGGCGCTCCGCGAAGAGGAGGCCGGCATCGGCTCGGCGGTCAACAATGCCGTTGCGCGGGTTGCCGGGCTGGTGGCCATTGCGCTGGCCGGAACCATTTCCGGCGGCGCCCTGGATTACCCGGGTTTCCAGCGGACCGCCTTGGCGACGGCGGCGCTGCTTGTCGCGGCCGGCCTGATCGCCGCCGTCGGGATCCGGACGCCCCAGATTCCGGCTGAAGATTAGCCGACCGCACATGTTCCCAGCCTTCGTGACTGGTGTGACTGTTGCGACCCCACCCGCCCCAGCAGTGAACAAACAGTGGGAACCTGTGCGCGGCGAGGGCGGAACGGACCAAACCAGGCCCTGGAGCTACTCCCCCCTGAGCCAGCTCCCGGGTCCAGCGTGCCGGCGGCGGGGTCAGCGGCTCGCTGCCCGGTTCCCGGAAGGCCTACAGTATGTATTCGCCGAAGCGCCTCCATGCCAGCGGCGCCTCCGACTGGGCATCGCCAACGAGACCGCCGTTGGCATACAGCAGCATGTGCAGATCGGTGTGGTCGAAGTCCCGGACCGCACCGTTGATCGCCAGGATGACTTCGGTCTTGGACTCGGCATAGTCATTCATATCGTCCCACTGCTTCTCGAGCAGAGTTCTCTTGGTTCTCTCGTAGAGGACACGGTCCTCTACGTTGCGACGCAAATGATCGCGAAGAAGTAGATACTCGCCGATTGCAGGATCATCCCGTTCGTATACAGGAACGTGAACATCACGTTCCTGTGTACGTACTAACCGGTGCCGTGGTTCTCGGACCCGCAGTTCGTACCTGGCTGCCAGAAGCGGGTCGAGGTAGTCCTCCTCGGCCGTGATGTCGTCCACTGCGACCACGATGTCGATGATTGGCTTGGCTGCCAATCCCGGGACAGAGGTGGAACCGATATGTTCGATCTCGAAGTACTCACCTCCCAAAGCATCACTAATCCGTCGTCGATGATCGAAATAAGTGTCTGCCCATTTGTCGTCGTGGCTGCAGAGCCCCAGCTCATACTTCTCAGGACCACCGACGAGCTCGACTGATGTGCCGTCTGGACGGCGCGGCTTCCGGCTCTTTTCACATTTGCATCTTCGCAGAGTAGCCCAAGGCCGGCGGCTTGGGTTCCTAAACAGGACCTTCTTCAACGGGCACCTCTCGCCGGCCTGAGCCGGACAATAGTGCACGAAAGGATTCTCAATGAGGAAGTTCCCCGGGAATCCGTGTGGGCGTCAATACTTCGAAAATGGTTGAACAGCTCCGGCTGGGATGTGACTGCTTGAGGTCTGGCACTCGACCCGGAAAGCACCCGGACCTCCCAAAGCTCCTGGAATCGAATATTCGCTAGGCGCGGCAGCGGATTCTTGAAACCGGCATCATGGAAATGCCGACTGTCGGCCCAAAAACCTCAACGTGTGAACTGGTGTGCAGTGTATGAAAAAGTCCGTGGTGTTCAAGGACAGTATGACGTCATGAATTCGGAACAGTGTGACAAGGATGGCCCATAATGACAGACTCTCGGCTAGCCGTTCGCGGAAAATGCGGAAATCTGAGCGGTTGCCTCGATGAACACCAGGAGTACAAACATGCCACCTACACCGAGCGATGCAACGCTTGAAGAAATCACCAAACTGATTAATTTTGAAACAGTCAGCCGCGACAGCAATCTCCCGCTTATCGACTACGTGGGTGAACGCCTCAATGCTCTAGGCATCGAATCAAAGCTCATCCACGATGCAACCGGGCAGAAGGCAAATCTGCTGGCAACCATTCCCGCAGGCGATGGCACGCGGACCGGCGGCATTTTGCTCTCCGGGCACACCGATGTTGTTCCGGTTGACGGACAGGACTGGAGCTCCGATCCGTTCACCCCTCAGATACGCGACGGCAAGCTTTATGCCCGGGGCGCCTGTGACATGAAATCCTTTATTGGCGTGGTGATGGCCAAACTCGACTCAATGGTCGCGGCCAAACTCAGTGAACCCATCCATCTGGCCTTCTCCTACGATGAGGAAGTTGGCTGCATTGGAGCGGTTGACTTGGTAGCGGCTATCACCGCCGATGGCCTGAAGCCGCGCGGCGCCATCGTGGGCGAGCCCACATCCATGCGCGTGGTGCGGGGGCACAAATCGGTCAACGTCATCAAGGTAGATTTTCACGGTATTGCAGCACATTCCTCACTGACCACTCTTGGAGTCAATGCGATTTCCGCGGCCGCAGACTTTGCGGCATTTGTTGATGCCAAGGCCAAGGAATTCGCCAGTGCCGGCGCCTCCGATGAAGCCTTCATCGTCCCCTACACCACCACCACCGTAAACCAAATTCAGGGCGGTATCGCGGTAAACACTATCCCAGCATTATGCACACTACACTTTGAATTCCGCTCCATCGGCGCCGATGACCCGGTAGCGCTCATTGAAATCTTCCGTGCCGAAGCACTACGCATTGAAGGGATCATGAAGGCCCAGAGCCCCGAAGCACGCGTCCAATTCGCAGTGCTGGCCCAGACTCCCGGGCTAAATACCCCCGCCGAGGCCTCGATAGTCTCCTTGGCGGCCGAACTCGGTGGAACGCCAAGCCCGGATAAGGCAACCTACGGCACCGAGGCGGGATTGTTCTTCAACGCGGGCATTCCCACGGTTGTATGCGGCCCCGGTGACATTGCCCAGGCGCATGCACCTGATGAATTTATCACCCTGGAACAGATCGCCGTGTGCGAATCATTCATCGACAACCTGGTGGAAGCACTCACCGCCTAGTCTGCCAACCCTTACGCCCACCAGGAGCACCTCATGAGCGCACCACCGACGATAACCCCGAAGCAACTTCAAGACGCTAAGAAGGCGGTGATTAGTAGTTCGATTGGTGCCGCCCTTGAGTGGTTCGACATCATCGTCTACGCAACCTTCGCAACCGTCATTGCTAAGAACTTCTACCCGGATTCGGACCCGGTATTCGCACTGATCCTAACCTTTGCCACTTTTGCGATTTCCTACCTCATCCGCCCACTGGGCGGCATGGTGCTGGGTAGTTACGCGGACCGCAAGGGACGCAAGAATGCCCTAACACTGACCCTTATGCTGATGATGGTCGGCACGCTGATCATGGCGCTGGCACCCACCTACGCAATGGTTGGCATGTGGGGCGGGGTCATTATCCTGCTCTCACGCCTCATCCAGGGCTTCTCCGCGGGTGGCGAATTTGGCACTGCAACTGCATTTCTGATTGAGACGGCACCACATAAGAAAGCGTTTTATTCCTCCTGGCAGGTGGCAAGCCAAGGCGCCGCAATGGTGATGGCCTCAGGCTTTGGCTTCGCGCTGACCGAAGGGCTCTCCGAAGAGGCGCTGAATAGCTGGGGCTGGCGTGTGCCGTTCTTCGTCGGCCTGCTCATTGGCCCGGTGGGACTCTACATACGCGCCAGGCTCTCGGAAACCGAGGATTTCATTCAAAGCGAAAAGGTATCCTCTCCGGTCAAGACATTGATCGTGAATCATTATGGGCGCCTTCTTGCCGGTTCGGCTGTCATTGGTGTTGCAACAATCTCCGTTTACATGATTCTCTACATGCCGACGTTTGCCGTGACGAACTTGGAGATCCCCGCAACCGCGGCATTCCTTGGCGGCATGGTCGCCGGTCTTGTCACCCTCGTGGGCGTGCCGTTTGTTGGTCATCTAGCGGACCGTGTCGGGCCCGCAAAGGTGATGACCTTTGCGGCAATCGGCGCCCTGCTCCTTGCTTGGCCACTGTTCCAACTCTTGGTCACCACGCCAACGGTTCCAACACTTGTGCTCGTCATCGGCTTACTTGGCGTGATTATGGCGTTCTACTTTGGACCGCTTCCTGCTTTGCTCTCCTCGCTGTTCCCGGCAGCGATTCGAGGAACCGGGCTGGCAATCACCTATAACGTTGGGGTGACGCTGCTGGGTGGTATTGCGCCGCTGGTGCTGACCTGGCTGTTGAATATCACCGGGTCGCTGAGCGCACCGGGTTTGTACTATATGGCCATCTCCGTGATTTCTCTGGTGGGACTGTTCTTCGTGCGGACGCGTTACAACCAGCCCTAAGGACTGAGCGTCAACGATTGGTTCACTTCCAATCCCAAGAAGGCCCCATTTCTCTGTCAATTTGCAGCGAAGTGGGGCCTTTGCCGTTGTGGGGTCACATGGCTCATGTCATCGTGTTCTGCCTGCGGGGCCTTTGTCCTGCTGCTCGGACCCGCCAGGGCATGCAGGTCGCGTTCACCGCCGCACAGGTCGATGACAAGACCTACCTGAACGCCGCCCCCGCCATCAGCAACTAGGCTGCAGCACCACAGCACCACTCCGGCCTGCGCACCGCGCATGTCGACCTTGATCTGGCCGACCCTGACGGCACGGCGGCCGTGCTGGCCGGCGTCGACCACGGCGGCCGTGCTGGCCGGCGTCGAAAAGGTCCTGCTCATCTCCATGAGCGAGCCCGGACGGCGGCTTCGACAGCACGCCAACGCCATCAACGCCGCGAAGACCGCCGGTGTGCGGCATTTGATCTACACCTCGGCCATCGAAGCGCCGACCACGATCCTGCGCAACGGCTGGTACACCGACAACCACCGGCAGGAATTCGAGAGCGCGCGACAGAACGGCGTCATCGCCAACAGCGTCGGAGCCGGCCGGATTGCCACCGCACCGCGCCGGGACTTCGCCGAAGCCGCCGCCGTGGTGCTCAGCACGCCCGGCCATGAGGCCAAGGCCTACGAACTCTCCGGCGATGCCGCCTGGGACTACACGGACTTCGCCACACCTGCACAGGAGGCGCTCGGCACCCCGGTCCGATACCAAGCCCTGACGCCGGAACAGGAGCGCGAGCAGCTGCTCGCCTTCGGCTTGGATGAGGGAACCGCAGGATTCCTGGGGATGCTCAACGCCAACCTGCGCGACGGCGCCATGGCATCAACCCCGGGCGAGCTGTCCAAACTGATTGGCCGTCCGACCGAACCGCTGCTCGAGACTCTGCGCTCGTGGGTTTGACCGTTCAGTTGCGGCAACGGACGTAAGCCGGAGCGCAACACTGGGCGCCATCGGCCTCGACTGTAACGGCGGCGCGCGTCGATCGGCGCGCGCCGCCTTTTCCTTTCCGAAAAACTTTATAGGTGACTCTATAGACACGTGACAAAACCGACACCTACGGTAGTCGCATGATCGACGACGACGAACTGGTCTTCAAAGCACTGGCCGACTCCACGAGACGGCTGCTGCTGGATCGGCTGTTTGTCCGCGACGGGCAGAGCCTCGCGGAACTGATGCGCGACATCGACCTCACCAGGTTCGGCGTGATGCGACATCTCGGTGTACTGGAGCAGGCCGGACTCATCACGACTCAAAAATCCGGGCGGTGGAAGCTGCACTACCTGAACCCCGTGCCCATCCGCCTCATCCACGATCGCTGGATCGACAAGTACACGGCCGGGCGCGTGGGGGCGCTGACCGAGCTGGAAGAGGCATTGGAGGATCAACCATGAATGACGACGCTCCTGTTGTGCCGGCATTGCGCGACGAAGATCTGGCCGCATCACGCCGCCACGGTACGACCCAGATATACAGAATCGAGATCGCAGCCTCCCCCGAGCGCATTTGGGAGGCCATCACCGATCCCGATTGGACAGCACGCTATGGCTACGGCGGACGTGCTGTGGCCGAGGCACGGGTGGGAGGCCGCTACTTTGTCGAAAAGCCGCCGCACCTTCGCGTTGTTGCCGGAGACGGCACGGTTCCCGCGCCCGACATCATCATCGAGGGTGTCGTCACCGCCTACGATCCGCCCTCATTGCTGGCGACGAAAATGCGCTTCCTGATTGATCCGGACTCCGCCGATGAGCCTCCCACCGAGGTGCGATATGAGATCGAACGCCTGTTGGATGGCCGCTCCCGCTTGACCGTAACGCACGATCTCCTCGGAGCTCCGCACATGGCCGCAGTGGTGAGCGGACGCTTCGAACCCCTGGGTGCGGGCGGAGGCCATCCGTACATGCTGCGCGATTTGAAGAGTCTTCTCGAGACCGGGCGGACCCTGCGGGAGGATCCCGGACGGGGAAGCAGCGATGAAACCTGAACAGCGTCCCGCACTGAACGGTGTCCCCGCGGCGCCGGCCGATCCACACCGATGGAAGGCCCTCGGCGTTTTGGCGGCCATGCAGTTCCTGCTTGTCCTCGACCTCACCGTTGTGAACATCGCCCTTCCCCGCATCGGCACTGACCTCGACCTCGGCCCGGCACATCTGGTCTGGGTCGTGGACGCTTACGCACTGACCGCAGGAGGTCTGCTGCTCCTGGGCGGACGGATCGCCGATCTCGTCGGCCGGCGGCGAATGTTCTTCACAGGGGTCATCGTCTTCGCCGCGGGCTCCATGGTCGCCGGTCTCGCGCCGGCGGGATGGGTCCTCGTCACCGGCCGGGTGATCCAGGGGATGGGAGATGCGATCGCCGCACCCGCAGCACTCGCACTCATCGTCGTGCTCTTCCCGGAGACAACGGAACGCGCAAAAGCATTCGGCATCTGGGGCGTACTCGCCGGGATCGGCGGCGTGACCGGAACCGTCATCTCGGGGGTGCTCACCGACGTGTTGAACTGGCGTTACGTGTTCCTCCTCGCCGTCCCGGTTGCCCTCCTGGTGGTTCTGCTCGGACCCCGCCTGTTGAGCGAGAGCCGGATGACGCAGGCCACGCGGCCGGAGTTCTCCGGCGTGCTCGCGGGAACCATCGGGCTTGCCGCCGTCATTTATGCATTGCTGAAGGCATCCGAGGACGGCTGGGCGACGCCGGAGGTCGCGGTCCCGCTCGCCGTCGGCGCACTGCTGCTTGTGCTGATGTTCCTCGTCGAGGCCCGCAGCCGCCGCCCGCTGATCCCGCTGGCCTTCTTCGCCCACCGGACCCGGCTCACTGCCAACGCCGTGACACTGGTAAACGCGGCCGCCTTCGGATCCTTCCTGTTCATCCTGAGCCTGTATCTGCAGGGCACTCTTCACTACACACCGCTGACCGCCGGGCTCGCTTACCTGCCGATCGGTATCGCAATCGGTGCGGGTCTCGCCTTCGGCTCGGTTCTGATTCCCCGCCTGGGCCTGCGGACGATCCTGACTGCAGGCTGCGCCGTCACCGCCGTCGGCCTGGGACTGACCGCTGTGCTCCTGGCGCCGGACGCCAGCTACTGGTCGCAGGTTGTCCCCAGCATGGCTGTCGTCGGTCTCGGCCAAGGCATCCTTATGCCCACGATGACGACGGCGGCGCTGTCCGGCGTCAGCGAGCAGGACGCGGGACTCGGGTCGGGGATCCAAGCCACGATGACGCACGCCGGTGCGGCACTCGGCCTCGCGATATTCGTGAGTATCGCCGTACAGTACGCGTCCGACGTCGGAGCGGCCGGAACATCCCCTGGCGAGGCCGAACTTGCAGGCTTCGGTTGTGCCCTGGTTATCGCTTCCCTCAGCATGGCCTTAGCGGGCGTCGGCGCCACTGCCCTGGTCGAGAAGTCCGCGGCGCAACCCATATCAGCCGAAGGGCCGTGAAATGTCATGAGTTCGAGGAAAGTAGTCGTGTGCGAGTTGCTGTCTCTCGACGGTGTCGCCGAAAATCCCCCTTCTTTCTTCACAGAATGGGACGACGCAGTGGATGCCGCCAACGCCGATTGGATCGCCGCTCAAGACGCTGTCATTCTGGGCCGGCGCAGCTACGACGAATGGGTTGGGTTCTGGCCGGATAGCGAGATTGAGCCTTTCGCGTCATTCATCAACTCAGTCCCAAAGTACGTGGCGACATCCACGCCGCTCGGCTCCGAGTGGGCCAAAGCGAGTGCGATCGACGGAGGGCTGGTCGACTTCGTGCGAGATCTGAAAGATCGCCCCGGCGGCGAAATCGGCGTCCACGCCAGCATCTCGGTGGCGCAGGCACTGTTGACCGCAGGCGTGGCCGACGAGCTCAGGTTGGTGATCGCGCCTGCGATCGCCGGCACGGGCCGAGCTCCTTGACGGGTTGCCGCCGATCCGCCTCGCTCCGCTCCGCAACGTGATCTCACCGAACGGCTACCTAATTCTCGCCTACCGCATCATCGGGTAAGCCCCGCCCAGCCACCTCCCCGGCTGTTCAGGTTTCAGCTCGCCCATGGATCATCCTTTGGAGTGATCCGAATCAGCCGCGCGCTGACCGAACGTTCCGGCGGTCACACGCTGATAGGACTCGGTGATGATGTCTTCAAGCACCCCAAGGTCAATTTTGCTCAGGTCCTTCAGGTAAAGACAGCCCTCCCCCGTCGTGTGCTCCCCGAGCCGGGCCAGCTGCTCGGTGTGGGCGCCGACGCCGTCGGGCAGGTAGACAGTGGTCGCGGCCTTGCGCGGCGAGAATCCCGCTGCACCGGCGTCGCCCTCCCGCCCGCTGGCGTACTTGTAGTGGTAGCTGCCGAAACCAACGATGCTCGGACCCCACATGGCGGGTTGCTCACCGGTGATCCGGCTCATCAGCTCGACGAGCGTGTGGGCGTCGCGCCGCCGCACGGGCGACGCGACCCCGTTTAGGAAGTCGTTAACGCTGCCTGTGGTCGGTTCCATGATGCGCCTCCTCGTTGGGTTGTTTACAGCTCATCCCTGCAGCCCCGGTCAGGCGTCGTCGTAGCCCAGATGACTGGAGAGGTCGCGGTGCGCCGCAGCCTGGCCTTGGAGATCCTTCGCCCGGGTTTCAAAGACGCCGACGGCGTCCGCGCCGGCCGGGAACCGCAGCGGCGGTACGTCCAGCTCGGCCAGGCGGAGGAGTGCGGCGGCGAGTTTGTCCGGGTTCCCGCCCTGCCGCCCGTTCATGCTGCGCCACGCGGCCACGGTCTGTTTGGTGCGCTCGGCGTAGTCCTCGATGGTGGACGCCGCGTAGTGCGTGGATTCCGGGGTGAGCAATTCTGTGCGGAAGAACCCCGGCTCCACGAGCATGGTGCGGATGCCGAACGGGGCCACCTCGGGGGCCAGCGACTCGGCCCACCCCTCCACAGCGAACTTCGACGCCGCATAGGCGGTCTGGAACTCCCCGCCGGCGATTCCCGCGGTCGAGGAAATGATGACAACCAGGCCCGAGCGTTGGGCCCGCATGACCGGCAGCGCGGCACGCGTCACGTGTACCGGGCCGAAGAACGTGGTTTCAATCTGGGCCCGGAAGTCCTCCGGCGTCATCTCCTCGAAGAAACCTGCATTGAAGTTCCCGGCGTTGTTCACCAGGACGTCGATTCGGCCGAACCGTTCAACGGCGGCTTGAACGGCCGTCCCGGCTTCCTCGGGGTCAGCTACGTCAAGCCTCACTGCCAACAGGTCCTCACCGCTGCCCACCGCTTGGACCACCTTCTCCGGGTTGCGGCCCGTGGCGACCACTGCGTGTCCGGCGGCCAGCGCTGCCCGGGCGATGCTGGTCCCCATGCCGCGGCTGGCGCCGGTAATGAACCAGACCTTCTGTTCGGACTCTTGCTCACCCATGGGATCATCCTGCCGTCGCTGATGGCCGGCCGCGGAATTGGCCTTTGGTTTAGAGTTTCAACCGTCCGCCCCTGCTCCGCCAGAGACCACCTGAACCTGCGTCCCGCGGCACACCCGACCGAACCGCCGGAGACATTCAGCCGCCGAGGCGCCTAGAGCGGAACAACGTCGGCGTAGACAAGCCTCGGGACGACGGCATCTTGCCCTGGAATTTCCGAATCGGCGTTAAGCAGCTCATGCTCTTCGACAAGGAGCCGCCACGAAGATTCCACCATGCCGGGCCGGCGCAACGGCGGGGAACCCGCATCCGTTTCCGGCGTCACCGCGTTGCCGGGCAGCAGGATCGACCCCGACCAGGTCGCCCGGTAGCCGCCGGACTCCTCCAGATATACCGCAGCCAGAGTTACCGACCCGCGGCTTTCCCATTCAAGGTCTCCGGATCCTTGGGGAAGACTCTGCACCGTGGCGTGAACGGTCCTGCTTTGCTGCAGGCGGGCCGCCCGGAGGGCGGCGTCGCCGGTCGGGCTGTCGGCACTTAGCTGCTCCCCGGCAAGGGTGGAGGTGGACTCCGGATCCCACCGCAACCAATTCACGATCCCGGTAAGCGTCACGTGCGCATGCCTGCGATCCGGTCGGCTCACGGTGAGCGTTCGGGCTGGCAGCGGCTGCACCCAGCCGGTCAACGCAACGGGTGAGAGGGTGCGGCCTTCAATGGCGTGCGGCTGGTACCGGGCCAGAGCAAGCTGAACAAACGGCCAGAGCGCCGGTGTCTCCTGAAATGCGATATCAACGAACCAGCGTTTGGACGCATGGTCATATTCCGGCCGGTATCCCAGCACCCGTACGGCCGGGTGCTTCCGAACGTCCATCAGGGGCACGGAGTCGGCAACGGCGACGGGATGGCCGGGGCCGTCAGGCCAGCCGCGGTCACGTCCCCCGGGAACTCGGCCACCCAGCGGGGGCCGGAGGTCGCTTTTCTCGGCCTCGGCTTCGACGACGTCGAGAACCAACTGCTCGAAGGTGAGAAGCGGCGGAACGGTCGGATCCTTTACGGTGCCGCCATGCTGGATGATGGGATCCGCAGCCCAGAGGCTCGTGGCCCCATCAGGCGCCTGATCCTCCTTGAGGACTTGTGTCCACGAACCGTCCTTCCGCACCCATTCGTGCGGATCGAATACGAGCACCCCGAGCAACTCTCCGTCACCGGAGGAGAACCATGGGCGTGCCAGCCAGACACGCACCCCTGATTGCCGCACCTTCCGCCATGCCATGGGCTGGCCCGGCTCCGCCTGTTCCTGCCAGCGCAGCAGCGGCACTGTTTCCAGCACTACCGGGGCGGCGGGGCGGGCGGAGGAGGGAATGTCCAGCACCACGGCTTCGCCCACGACCGGATCCGAAGGCAGCTCTGACGGTTCAAAGAACTCTGCGAAGCGGGACACCCCGCTCGGCAGGTAGGTCACCCGGCGGTAGTGGGTGTCCGGGAACGTCTGCAGCATCTTGTGGAACCCGACACTCTCGATCGCTCGGAAAAGCGGACCGGATGGCAGGAAGTCGTACAGGAACAGCACCCCGGTCCGTTCCTTCTCTCCGGCCTGGGAGCGGACCACGACGTCGGACTTCGTTACCTCCTGCGGTCCGTCGGCAGCCACGTCATCGACCATTTCGGTCCAGCCGGCGCGGATGACCAGCGTGTCCGTACTGGACCCGTGCACGTCAACCAGCCCGCTGAACGCGGCAACTGCCCGTCCCGGTGGACGCAGGAGCACGCTCAGGTCACGCAGCGCCGGCGGCCGTACGGGGGCCGGGACGGCATGTACGAGGCGGATCCCTGTCGACGGGGTGAGCCACCAGGTCCAGCCCGATGCTGCTGCACGTGCCAAAGCCACGGAAGCCACGAGTTCGTCAGGGGTGTAGCCGTCAGCGGGATCTACGACGCTGGCCAAGTGAGAACGCCACAACCCAAATTGCTCCAGGTCTCCTTCACCGAGCGTGCTTGAAACGGCGACCCGGACCTGTTCGCCCGGCGGCAGCGTCACCCGGACCTCGTGTCCCTCCACCTGCGCACCCAGCACCTCACCCGGCTGCACGACAAGCCGCAGCGGCCGCAGGGATGGCCATTCTCCCGGGTACGGTACGGTGACGGACTGCAGAACGCGAGGTTCCGGCATCAGGTGGGGCGAGCCCGCCTCGTAGAACACCAGCGACACACCGGTGGCATGCGGGTCCGGCAGATACGGCAGGCGCAAAGCGTCCGTGTCGTGCACAACGTACTGCCCCTCTCCGATGGGGATGCCCCGGTCGGCAGTGATGTCCGCGAGAGTCGCACGCTGCGCCGACGCCGTATCCGCACCCGGACGGTCCACCAGGGTGATTCCCGATTGTTCCTCCTCCAACCGCGGATCCTGGGTGCTGGGCACAAACTGGTCCAGCAGAGTCCCGCGTTCCGCCAGCGCCACCGCGTAGAGGCGCCGGATCGCTGCGGCATCACCGGTGCCGATCGCAGCGTCAAAGCGGCCGGCGGCCTCGGCTTCGAGCTGTGTTGCCTTGGGCGGCGCGATGTGCCGCTCGGCCGAGGACTGGGCATCGGGGCCGGATGCCCCCGGGGTACCGCTGCGCACGACCAGGTGGCCCGTTTGTTCTCCCGTGCCAAGTTTGCGGCGCGGGACGAGGACCGGCGCGGGGACAGGTTCCCAGCGCAGGTATGGTCGCGGGGTGGTGACGGTGTACCGCGTGGGAAGGCGCAGGTGTTCGGGCAGCACGAGGTCGTCATGGCGGGCGAGCTTCGCGAATTCCGCAGGGTCAATCCGCAATTGCGGACGGACCCGGGGTATGTCGCGCGATTCAGCGAGGATGCGAGCGGCAGACGCCGCGGCCTCGAACTGGCGTTGGACGGTGGACGCACCGGTCTCCTCACCGGTGGCGGCCGAGACCAGGTCCTGCAGCCTCGAGTCGATTCGGGGGTTTCCGGACAGCAACTCAGTGGCCAGCGGGAAAATGCTGGACGGCTGCTCGAGGGTGCGCAGATAGTCAACGGTTGCGTTACGGCGCACAGCTGCCAGGCTGGTCCGGTCGCGCTTGGCATAGCTCTCCCGCAACCGGTCCAGATGTGTGCGCGCCTGCCTGACCGCGGCCTCTTCGGGTACCGGCTGCTCGGAACGGCTCCCAGCCGGAATCTGGGGAACGGAATTGCCCGCAAGGTCAACTGCGAGAACGCGGAAGCTGTAAGAAGTCCCGTACCGCAATCTTGGCAGTGATTTCGGCTCTGTCCGTGCCGTGATCTGCGCGCCGTCCAGCGGCGGGTCCGGCGGGGTGTCGACCACGACTTCGGTGGCCCCGCCGGGGCCTGGAGGTTCCACGTGGACGATGGTCAGTCCGGGCCGTGGAGCGGACAGGCTCCAGCCGTCCCAGCCGGCCAGAACTTCGTGCAGATAGTACCCGTTTGATGTGTCACCGGGCGCCCGGTTGAGCGCCGAGAGCTGGAGGAAACCGACGTCGGGCGTGTCATCGAGGATGCGCACGCCGGCGGGTTCGCCGGTCACGGTTACCCGGCGCCGGTGCAGGCTGTGCCACTGGCCGGACCTGTCATCCCACACCTCGAGCCGGATCCCGCGCACCAGGTCATCCAGCAGCAGTTCCCTGGTACCGTCGTCGGCGGCCAGCTCCTCGGCTACCCGCACGCGTTCACGCAGGGCGGCGGCCCGGTCGCGTTGGGCCAGGGCGAAGCCCGTGGCACGCAGGGTTCCGGGAGCCGACGTGGCAGGATCACCGTTCGCCTCGCTCACGTACTGGCGTGCGAGGTTGCGTGCATGCTGGTCGAGTTTGAGCCCGGAGGCGTCGGGGTCAGTATCGAGGACAACCCATTCGTCATCTCCCAGCGGCAGCGCCCCGCCAACCCAGGCATCGCTGGATCTTGCCGCGAACACGGCACCGTCCACGGTGACTGCCGTACGCCGTGGTGGGAGCACGTCAAGGTCGGGAACCTGGGAAGCGACGCTCACGCTTACCCACGTCGCCCCGGCCAGCGCTGCCCTGGCCGCTGTTGCGTCGAGGCCGTCCAGAACGACGTCAACCGCGAGGCCGAGCCGGCGTAACAGTGCCGGCGTGGATCCGAAGGATGCGGCCCTGGCGTGGAAATCCCGCTCGGGGAGCTCAGGCCGTGGCGTCGGCGGCGCCCCGGGGTCGGGCACGGCGCGGGGTTGCTGTTGCGGTTGTTCGGGTCGTTCGTAGTATCGGCGCATCGCGTGCGCATCAACAATCAGCCGGAGCTGCGGGTCGCCTGAGAGATCCTGCCCGACGAGCGCGTCCAGCTGCGCGGTGACCCGCAGGTCGGCGTCGGGGTCGTCCAGCAGGATCTGGACCGGCGAGAATTGTTCCTCAATTGTTGACTTGTAATCCGGCGGTGGGGGCACCTCGCCTTCTCGCCACTGCCGTGGGTCGAGTTCGTCCGGTTCGGTCAGCGGGCCAATGGTGGTGAGTGCATCCGCCAACTGCCGCCCCGCGCCTAGCATGCGGTACCGGGCTCGGGCGGGGGCCTCGGCGAGCAGCCGGCTCAGCGGACCGCCCTGGTCCAGGTTGGCGAGGGTCTCCAGCAGTCCGAGGGAAATCGGGTCACCGGCCACGCCGGGGCGGAGCGTCGGCGACGCACTGATGGCGGCAAGATGCAGGTCTACCGCGTGGTCGCTCGTGCGGCTCGCGGGGTTGCTGCGCCAGGGTTCGCCGGACAGCGATGGTACCGGGAAGGCAGCGACCGGGGTCTCCGGCGGCAGCACGGCGGACCAAGCAGCGGCGTCGGGGGTGGAGACGATCCGCAGCGGCAGGCTGACGTCCGGGTCAAGTGAGGTATTGAGGGATAAGGTGCATCCGGCGAGGGATCCGACCCAGTCTGCCGCTGCGGGAAAGTCGGACAGTGCTGTGCCCCCGCCGGTGAGTTTGTGGGTAAAGAAAACAGTGAGCTGAAACGGCACGTCGTCGGCCAGAGAATGCGGCAGCGCGGTCGCCAGGACGGTGGTGGGCATTGGCTCTCCTCAAGTGGGCCGGTGCAAGCGGTTAGGCCGGTGCGAATGCGTCGCAGTATCGTGCCCAGTCGGCATTCATGCCGTCTTCATCGGGCGGCATGATCTGGTACATCGTCGGGTCCCCTTTCGAGCCCGCCAGTTTGCGTTCCACCGTGATCTCCACGGAAGCCGAAAAGAACAACACCTCGACCTCGACCACCAGTGAGGCCCTGCCGATCAGCTTGCCGGTCTCGTAGTGGTAGGTGAGTGAGAGCTCCAGCGTGATGGATGCACTGACGAGGCCGAGCACCTCCACCTCGCCCCGGATGCGGAAGTACGCGGCCAACATGCCGTTGTCAGCCTCCAGCCGGAGGTAGACGCCAACTGCGATGGAAACCGACCCCGATGCCACGCCGAGGTCCACCGAAAGGGACGCTGCAGCCTCCAGGCCCAACTCCAACAGCACCAGGCCTTTGGGTGAGGCGCGCAGCGCCAGCCATCCGCCGCCGCCAATGGCCATGACAGTGAGTCGGAACGGGGCGTCCTTGGTGCAGAAATAGAACCCCACCGTCAGTGCATCCCCGAGGAACGGGACACGGGCATCGGCGCCCAGCGAGATGTTCTCCAAGCTGAATACACCGATGGCTACGTTCGGCAGCGTGAGGTCGAATCCGGCCGTCACCCCTGCCGGTGCGACATCCACGTAGGGCGGGTCCGAGAACCCATCAAACGGGATGAGCTCGCGCAGCCGGTCCATAAAGGACAACGGCCCGAGGAAGCTGATGCCGCCAAAAACAATGTCGACTTCCGTCTTGCCGTCCGAGCCCGCGTGGAACCCAAGACGCCGAAACATTAGCTTCATCAGCCCTGTGGGTCCGTCACCGATCAGGTTGAGGTCGAAGTCAACGATTTCTGCGGCGATGTCCACCCCCGGCGGCCCACTCGCCGAGGACCGGACCTCAACATCGATGCGCAATGCGTGTTGTTCGTTTTTGGGCTTGAAGACGTTGGGCACCCCCGACGAGCCGGGCGTTCGCCAGGCTTGAATGGCCGGTTCCCAGTGAAGCCGTGTGGTGATCTGCCCCCCGGCCAGGCCCTGCAGCAACTGTGCGAGTCCTTCAGCATCCCGGGCCATGCCTGTGAGAGTTTCCAGCGTGCGGGCCGGCTTCTCCAGCGCCGTGCGGACTGCCACGGGAATGCCGGGCACGTTGACATCGGTGAGGAAAGTCTGCAGGTGCGCGGCAACTGCACTGGCACCTTCTCTCACGGCGACAGCGTTGTCCGCCCCCGGGGTTTCGAGCAGCCCGGCAACGGCTCCGATGAGCTCGTCGAGGTCATTTTTCAGTGATCCGGCCCTTGCCTCCAATTGTTCCTTGGCATGCTCTGCGACGGCCTGCGCACCGCTGTGGGCGGCTTGGGCCACCTCGTCTGCAAGGCGTGCCTGCGCCCCGTCGAGTGCTTTTCGAAGGCGTTGGGCTTCGGTGAGCAGCTTGGTGACGGCATCGATTGCGTCGGATACAAAGGCCGGGGTCTCATCGAAACCCGCCGTCTTGAGCAGGTCGAGCAAGCTGAACAGACCGAACAGCTTGGGCGCCGCCCCTGACAGGAAAGACTTGGGGTCAAAGGTGCCGGAGTCGAACGCGGAGGGGACGTCGCCGCTCTCGCCAACGGCTCCAAACGCACGTGAGATGCCTTTCACCAAGACATTGGGTGCAACGAATCCCCCGGACCGGTCCGATCCGCTGCTGAAATCTATTGCGGCCGGTTTGTCCTTGAGCCTGAGGATGAGTTCGCCGGCATTGGGCGTACCGGGCACCGGTTTTCCGTCGAGCTCCCGGGGTGGTAGTCCGTGATCGAGGTACGGTTTAGCGAACTCAACGTCGACGGCGGGCGCCTGCGGCGCCAGGTGCCGCATTGATGGGAGGATGGCTCTCGCCTCGGTGAGGAACGGCCTGCTGGTCACATTGTCGACGTCGATCTCCCCGTCGAAGATCAGGTGCACGACCTCAACGGAAGTATCTCCGGCCTTGACCGGTTTTGCTGCGGCGAGGCCTTGCCCGCGCCCCTGGATCCGTCTCACCTGGAAATATGTCGACGACGCCTTTTCGGGATTTGTCAGGAAAACCTGGCCCTCGTCCATGCCCGCTCGCACAAAAACCAGCGGCGCGGCCCAGGACGACACCATTCCTCCACGGTCCGCGGTGTTGAGCGTAAAGGCGAACGGAACTCCGCCGCGTGTGGGTATGAACGGTTCTTGGTCCCCGGACGGCGGATCCAGGTCAGGCGTGACAAGCGGACTGATGGTGACGAGTCCGAACGGATTGTCCCGGTCCGCCTCGGGATAGGACCGGGTTGGCTGGCGCACCATGATGAACCAGCGCGTCCATAGGTAGGCCACTGGGTTATCGCGGTGTTTGACCTCACGCTCGGTAACTTCCACCAGCACGCACCGGTGGCCGAAGGGGAACAGGAATCCCGGATACACCACCCGCACATATCCGTCCCGGCCCATATAAGCCTGATGGCGGTAGTCGACGATGGTTGCCGGGAACTCCCAGGACTGTTTCCAGTCGAACCACGCGCCCAGACTTGACAGTGACAGATGGCTGACCTGCAGCGGAGTCCGGGCATTGGCGGGCTCGCCGCCGTTGGTTTGGGCAACCAGGGCATCACGATCCTCCCGCGACAGCGGCTGCCTGAAACCCGGGGGCGGAGCGTCTTCGTCGCGGTTCCATAAGGCGCGAACAATGTGCTGTTCAGCGTTATCGGTTGTCCCAGCGTCCGGCCGCACCGAAAGGTGGGTACGCCAGATTTCTGCTGAACCCGGCGGGCCCTGCGGAAGACTGGGGTGTCGGAAAGTCCCGCGCTCGCTCGGCGACACAATGAGGTGGTAGGGGGCTTCGATGGCCGTCTCCAGCTCTGCCGGCGGCCGTAGTCCGCCGTCGCCGGCCTGTCCGGCAGGCGTTGCGTTGGGTGAAACGCGCAGGTGCAGTCCATGCAGCGCTTCGAGCAGCTGAGCAAGCGTGAAGGGGATGCGTGTGCCCTCGGGGACAGCATAAACAAGCCTTGAAGGGCCAGCCGCGATATGGCGGGAGGGAAACGTGGGCTTCTCGGGCGGATCCGGATGCACCGGCCAAGCTTCCTCACCCAAATGCTGGGGCGGGAAAGTCAAGACAAGGGAGGCATCGGGACCGGCCACCAGTTCGCTGCCGGCTTCAGTTGGTTCGAGAGTGCAGTCCAACGCCTCCAACCGCAGGTTGATGAGGTCCTCTGTCCGCAAAAGGCGGGCGTCCACCCTTGCCTGTTCGTCTCGTGAGTCATCGTCAGGCTGGCCCATGCGGCACCGTCCTCGGAAAGTTCCCCAACTGCCTCCCCGCCATTCGAGAAGGTAAGAATTGAGGATCCTCAGCACCCTAAACCGAGTCAATAGCCGGGGGCTGCATGGTGTTTCAACTGCCAAGCTTTCTTCCCGGGAGTGGTCATCCTCGGCAGATGAACGGCGGGCTTTCCGTCGGAGCGGAGATGAGCCGCCGGGACACTCCTTCTTAGACCCCGGCGCCGCGCAGCGCAGCCACAGTGTTCACCGCGGCAGCGACCGCTTCGTAGCCCTTGTCCTCGGACGACCCGGGCAGGCCGGCACGGTCCAGGCCCTGCTGCTCGGTGTCGCAGGTGAGCACGCCGAAGCCGATCGGCGTGCCGGTGCGGACACTGACATCGGTCAGGCCGGTGGTCGCGGCCGAGCACACGTAGTCAAAGTGCGGGGTGCCGCCGCGGATGACGACGCCGAGCGCCACCACCGCGTCATAGTGCGGTGCCAACCGGGCGGCGGCCACCGGGAGTTCGAAGCTGCCGGGAACCCGGATCAGCTTCGGTGTCAGCCCGGCGTCGTCCACGGCGCGCAGGGCGCCGTTAATCAGGCCGTCCATGATCTCGGTGTGCCAGCTGGCGGCCACGATGGCCACACGAATCTCCAGTGCCTGTGCCTTGATGCTGCTGACGTCATTATCGGGTGCGCCGTGTCCGCTCATGGGTTCTGCTCCTTGGTAGTGAAGGTGGCTGGTAGGGAAGGTGGTTGGAGAAGGAGAAGGCCGCAGCTAGCTCTGCCGCACCGGCTGGGTCCGCAGCAGCGTCAGATGGTGGTCCATGCGGTCCCGCTTGGTCTGCAGATAGCGCTCGTTTTCGGCGCGGATGGGCACCTCCGAGGGCACCATGGCCTCCACCGTGATCCCGAAGTGCTGCAGCCGGTCCCGCTTGGCCGGGTTGTTGCTCAGCAGCCGGATCCGGTTCAGCCCCAGGACGTGCAGGATGTCCGCGGCGGCCTCATAGTCGCGGGAATCCACCGGCAGGCCCAGCTGCTCATTCGCCTCCACGGTGTCGGCGCCGGCTTCCTGCAGCGCATAGGCCCGCAGCTTGTTCGCCAGCCCGATCCCCCGCCCCTCATGCCCGCGCAGGTAAATCACGGTGCCTCCGTGCAGGTGAATGAGTTCCAGGGCCTGCTCCAGCTGCTCGCCGCAGTCGCAGCGGTACGAGCCGAAAACGTCGCCGGTGAGGCACTCCGAGTGCAGCCGCACCAGCGGCGCACCGGTGCCGTTACCGATGCTCCCGGCTCCGGCGGCATCCGGCTGCAGCCCGGTTCCCGGCGCGGAGACGCTCATGTGCTCGGCGCCGGTGCGGGGGTCCGTCCAGGCCCGGGCGGTGAAGTCGCCGTAGGCGGTGGGCAGCTGGACTTCCGGCCCGGGCACGACGGCGGCGGACGTCACGGGGGTCCCCGCCCGATCCATCGTGTCCAAGTGCGCCGCCAGGTCCTCGATGGAGACCAGCGGGATGCCGTGCGTGTCGGCGAACTCGCGCAGGGCGGGCAGCCGCATCATGGCTCCCTCGTCATGAACGAGTTCGGCGATGACTCCCACCGGGGTGCAGCCGGCCAGCCGGGCCAGCTCCACCGCCGCCTCGGTGTGGCCGCGGCGGCCGCGGACGCCGTCGTCGTGCGCCCGGAGCGGGAAAATGTGTCCGGGCCGGGTCAGCTCGGCGGCGGCGGCCGCCGGATCGGCCAGGATGCGGGAGGTCGCCGCGCGGTCCGCGGCGCTGATGCCGGTGGTGATGCCCTCGGCCGCGTCGCAGGAGACCGTGTAGGCGGTGCCCTTGGCGTCCTCGTTTACTGCCGTCATGGGCGGCAGGTTCAGCCGGTCGGCGTAGGCGGCCGGCAGCGGCACGCAGATCACCCCCGAGCTGTAACGGACCGTCCAGCCCATCAGCTCGGGCGTGGCGTGCTGCGCGGCGAAGATGATGTCGCCTTCGTTTTCACGGTCTTCATCATCCACGACGACGACGGGCCGGCCCGCGGCGATCGCCTCAACGGCTGCCGCGATGCTGTCGAGCCGGATGCTCATGCGGCGCCTCCATTCGAAGCGCCGCCAACCTCGTGGGCCGGCTTCTTGGGATTGGTGAAGGCGAGCAGCCGTTCGGCGTATTTGGCCAGCACATCCACTTCCAGGTTGACCCCTCCCCCGGGCTGAAGGGCGCCCAGCCCGGTCTCGGCCAGGGTGGTCGGAATCAGGCCGACCTCAAACCACTGCTCCGGCTCGCCGGCGTCGCTGACCTCGGTCACGGTGAGCGACACGCCGTCGACCGCGATGGAGCCCTTTTCGGCGATGTAGCGGGCCAGGCGGTGCGGCACGGCGAAGCGCAGCCGCTCCCAGCTGCCGAGGTTTTCACGCTCCAGCAGCTCGCCGACGCCGTCGACATGTCCCTGGACGACGTGGCCGTCCAGCCGCCCGCCGGCCGGAACACAGCGTTCCAGGTTCACGGGCATGCCGGGGCGCAGCCTGCCGGTGGTGGTGCGATTCAGTGTCTCGCCGATGACGTCCAGGGAAATCCGGTCGCCGTCGACAGCCGTGGCCGTGAGGCAGACACCGTTCACGGCGATGGAACCGCCCAGTTCCAGCCCGGCTCCCGTTTGCGGGGCGCTGATGACCAGCACCGCCGAGTCGCCGGAGGTATTCGGGTTCAGGGATTCAACGCTGCCCTGTTCAGCCACAATTCCGGTAAACACGTGTCATCCTTACGTTCGTTTGCCGCTGGGAAGTCGTTCGTTGCTTGGTGGTTCAGGCACCGGTTCGAGTCGGAGCCGCAGGTCGGAACCCACGAGCCGGGCGGGGCCGGCGCCGGTCTCGTCCCAGCGCCAGCGGGAGGCGTCCGCGAGGGTGTGCACGCCGAGGCCGCTCACCGCCGATGTGCCCGTGCCGAGCAGGAGCGGCGCCACGTAGGCGACCAGCTCATCGGCCAGTCCGGCGCGCAGGAAAGCACTCGTGACGGTGGCGCCGCCCTCGACCATGAGGTGCCGGACCCCGCGGGCATACAGCTTCCGGCAGATCGCCGCCGGGTCGTGTTCAGCCAGCTGCAGGAAGCGGCCGTCGCTGCCGCGGATGGCGGCGTCGTCGGGCACCGCCCGGGAGCCGACGACGACGCGCAGCGGCTGCCGCTCGGCCGTCCGCCCCTCGGCGTCGCGCGCCGTCAGCTGCGGATCGTCGGCCAGCACGGTTCCGGTGCCAACGACGACGGCGTCAGCCCGAGACCGGATCCCGTGCCCGTCGGCGCGGGCGGCGCTGCCGGTGATCCACTGGCTGGTGCCGTCCTCGGCTGCGGTCATGCCGTCGAGGGTTTGTGCCGTTTTAACGGTCACGAAAGGCCGTCTCTCCCCCATTGCCCGGATCCAGCGGTGGTTCAGCTCAACGGCTTCGGCAGCCATCAGGCCGCCCTCCGCCTCCACACCGGCTGCGGACAGCGCTGCGGCTCCGCCGCCTGCCTCAGCGGTGGAATCCGCGGCGGCATACACCACCCGGGCAATGCCGGCCTTTTCTATGGCCTGCGAGCAGGGGCCGGTCCGGCCCGTGTGATTGCACGGTTCCAGCGTCACCACCATGGTGGCGCCGATGACGTCGATGCCTGCGGCTTCGGCGGCGGCCAGCGCGGCAGCTTCTGCATGCGGCGAGCCTGCACCGCGGTGGAAGCCGCTGCTCAGGACCTGGCCCGCCGGATCCAGGATCAGCGCTCCGACCAGCGGGTTGGCGCCGCGGATCCCGCGGCGTGCCAGCTCCAGCGCCCGAATCATGGCTCCGGTTTCCGCCGCGGCCGCCCCACCGGCGCCTGCCGGCGGGTTCCGTCTCCGGCCGTCCGGTGTTTCCGGCCCCATCTAGCGGACCCTCGGGTCAGGCATGAGGACGTCCACCTTCGGCTTTTCATTGTTCTTGGCTTTCCACCAGACAAAGAAACCGATCAGTGTGAAGACACCGTAGAACAGGTACATGAACGCCGTGGCGTAGTAGCCGGTACTAAAGAGCAGCGGTACGCCGACGACGTCGACGGCCACCCAGATCAGCCAAAACTCAACCCAGCCCTTGGCCATGCCGTACGTGGCCAGCAGGGAACCCACGAAGGTCCAGGCATCCGCCCAGACCGGTTCGTAGGACCCCAGACGCGCGAAGACCGGGGTGAGGGCTACGGTGCCGAGCAGCAGAACGGTGACCAGTCCGATCCGTTCCCGGCCGGAGGCCCACTGCGGCGTGACGGCCTCGCCGCCGTCGTCCTGGCTCTGTTTCCAGCGCCGCCAGCCGTAGATTGCGACGGCGATGAACATGACCTGGCGTCCGGCCTGGCCCAGCAGCGTAGCGGAATCGCTGGTGCCAAAGAGGGAGCCGAGGAACACGGTCAGGAGCAGGGCGTTGCCGATGATGCCCACCGGCCAGGCCCAGATTTTACGGCGCATGCCGCCGAAGGCACTGAGGAGCCCGAATATGTTGCCGACAACTTCACGCACCAGGAGGGACGAAGACCCCACCGGTACCTGAGCGTCAAAGAGCCACCGCAAAAAATCCATGTCGTTCCTATCCCTAAGCGGCAGCTCCGGGGTACGACAGTACGGTGCATCGACAGAAACGTCCGCGCGGGCGGGGACGTTTAACCGTCGGTTCAACAAACTGCACGTGCTTCTCCCATCCAGACTTTAACTGTCGGTACTGGAATTTCACCAGTTCAACCGCACCGCTTTTCCCGGGGTTCGGGAGCTGCAGTGCGGGTCGCGGACTATAACCGCCGGTTCGGAATTACACCGACCCCGGAGCACGATTGTTGCTTTTATTCTTGCACAGTCAGACCGGCTGAGTGCCAATTCCCTTGAACACTCAAGTAACCTGCGTCACATTGGCCTGTTTCCTCGTCAGGTTCCGGTTTCCTCAGCCCAACGCATCGAACGGGGCCACCACCGGAGGATGCGTTTCCATGTCGAGCATCTCGGCCGAACTCGACAGCGCAGCACCGCGCAGGGCCTCAAGCACCTCGGCCGCCGGCCGTGTTGTGCGGTAAATCGCAAGGAACCGAACCTCCGGTTCACCCTGCGGGCAGCGGAAGCGTTCGACGGAACCGACCCCCGGAACGCGCTCGAGGATCTCGGGAATGTGAACCTCGTCGTACCACTTGTTGAAGTGTTCATCCGAGATGCCCGGACGGGGCGTCGTCGTCACCATCAGGACACCGCTGTTGTTGTTGTCCACCATTGCTCCCTTGCGGATTCGTGTGCGACGGATGTCCCACAATTTTTCGAAGAGTAGCGTGAATCAACTGTTTGCTCCAGAGTAGGCGGCCGCTACGATGAAACGATGCCCATTGCTGTGGTAAGGATCATCCTCGACTCGACTCTGGAAACTGCGCAATTTGCCGCTGGCGTCGCCTATCTGCGCCAACGGGGTGCCGCCTTGGTTGAGCACACGGCCGCGCACGCTGAGCAGGGTTCAACCGAACTTGCGCTGCTCCGTGAGGGCGAATTCGCCGATTGGGGCGACCGCGAACTCCTGTCGCTCTGCGCGACCGCCTTTGGCGTTCCGGTTCGGCTCGGCGTCGTGACCTATGTGAGCCGCGGAACGGACGACGACGCGCGGGCCGTTCTGGAGCGCTTCGGCCTCTCCGGGGCGGTCAGCCGCGATGAAGCCGACGGCAGCGGGGACGTCACTGTGACCCTGGCGCGCGCGGACATGCGCCGGGTGCCGGAGAGCCGGGTGCACACAGCGCTCGAGGCCGCCCTCAACGAAACGGTGAGAATCGAACTCGTCGACGCTATTTCTCCTGCAGGAAACCCCGCAACAGGGAGTTTCGCAGAAAACGGTGGGCCCGTGCCGGGCTCGCCCGGGCGAAATCCTGATACGGTACCCAGCTGATGTAACGAATCTGCGGACCGACGGCGGCCGGGGCGCCAAGCGAACGGATGGCCCCCGTCGCAGCTCCCCGCTCGAGAACCCCTTCCAAAAGCCGGAGCCGCGCGCGGGTGCTGGCGTGGTAGGCCTGCATCGCCTGGTTGCCCGGCTTGCTCCAGGGATCGGTGAGCTTGACGATCTCGGTTTCCAGCCGGAAGCGGCGCTTGGCACTCACCATCACGAGGGCCAGTGCGTCCAAGGAGGCCGCCTCGGAGGTGCCGGTCGTCAGTGCACTGCGCACCGCACCGTCCATGTGCCGTTCATAGGCGGTGAGGATCTCCGCCAGGAGTTCTTCTTTGGACCCGACCCGCCGATACAGAGTCCCCATGCGAACTCCCGCTGCATCGGCAATGTCCCGGACCGTCGTGGCATCGAATCCCCGCCGTGCGAACTCCACGCGTGCCGCAGCCACGATGTGGTCCCGGCTTGCCGGCTCCGAAGGGGTGCCGGGCTCCTTCCACGTCGTGATCGCCTGCCTCGCGGCTTGCAGCGCTTCGGATCGGTTCAGTTCTTCATCCGGTGGGACATCGGAAGTCAGGCCATCGAGGAGCATCGCGGTCTGGAGATTCGCGATGCGGCCCGCCTCCTCGATTCCCGGAGGGTTGACCGCCGAATGCAGGGTGAGACTGTCCAGGGCGAATCGGAGCAGGCCCGCATCCTGAGTCCGGGGATCGGGATCGGGCACGAGCTGTTGAACGGCTCGCTTCCAGACACGTTCCAGCCCAGGCGTCTGCCATTCCCGTGCTGCACGGAAGCGCTCCGAGGAGGCGCTGGGTGCCGTGTAAGCGATGAGCCGGAGCGCGGCCTTGCTGCGCAGCGACAGATCCGTGACCGCGGTGGCCACCTCGACCAGCTGATCCCGCGGGTCGGCAATTCCGGTGCGGAGCCTGCTCGACAGATCATCGGCCAGTGCAGTGAGCTCACGTTGAAAGTCCTGCAGGATATCGAGCGCGATGTCCTCTTTGGAGTCGAAGTGGTGGTAGAGACTGCCCTGGAGCACTCCGACAGCCGTTGCGATGTCAGTCATCGTGGTCGATGAATACCCCGATTGCTCGAAGAGCTTGGTAGCGACCTGTCGGATCTCCTCAGTTCGGCCAACCGCCGTATCCCCCGCAGTGCTGCTTCCCCGTGATCCGTCCATCCGGCCATTATCCCGCACCCCGCATCCTGGCGCACGGGCCGGCCCTGCCAAACCCGTTTCCCCAAAGTACTTGCCCTCAAGGCGGAGCAACAATTAGGTTCGGGCACGTGGCGCACGTGCGCCCAATGAGAGGAGCTGGCATCGTGGCGCAAATCGAGATCAACGGAGGAATCGTCGAGTACGAGCTGCTCGGGCCGGAGGGCGGTGATGTGCTGACGGTGACGCCCGGCGGCAGGTTCAGCAAGGATTACCCGGGCGTGCGCCCGTTCGCCGAGGCCCTGGCGGCGGCCGGGAAGCGCGTACTCATCTGGGACCGGCCCAACACGGGGCGCTCCGACGTGCAACTGTTCGGCGCATCGGAATCCCACATGCGGTCCGAGACCCTGGCGGGAATGGTCCGCGAACTGAACCTCGGGCCCGTCATCGCCCTCGGCGGATCAGGCGGCGCACGCGACTCGATCGTCTTCACCATCGAGCATCCGGAACTCGTGCGCAAGCTCATCGTCTGGTCCATCGTCGGCGGGGCGTTCGCATCGATGAGCCTGGCCAACGTGTACATCATGAGTGAGATTCGCACCGTTCGACGCAGCGGCATCCCCGGCGTGCTGACCCAGCGGGGGCTGGCGGGCAGCTGGGCGGACCTCGTTGCCGACAATCCGCGCAACCGTCAGCGCCTGATCGATATCGGGGCTGAGGATTTCGAGCGCGTCATGTGGCGGTGGCTCGAAGCGTATGTGCCCAAGGCCACGGAGGCCATTCCCGGAGTGCCCGACCATCAGATGAAGTCCATCTCCGTTCCGACGCTGATCGTGCGCGGCGGGGAGGCCGACATCGATCACCCCAAACGGACATCCCTCGAGGTGCACTCCCTGATTGGCGGTTCCCGACTGATTGATCCCCCGTGGCCCGAGGACGCATGGGAGCGGGCCCAGGAAGCCAGGGACGCGGGGCAGGGCAGCATCTTCGATCCCTGGATGGATGCCGTGCCGAGCTTTCTTGACTTCATCGACGGGAATCCGGAGCGAGTAGGACAGGGTCTTGTGCAAACCCTTTCGGAGCAATACTTTGGTCCACATGGAATCTGATGGAACGCAGCCGAGCGTCACGGGCTGCCCTCGCATCGACGCGAGCGTGCACACATTCTTCGCCTCCGACCAGGAGCTGCGGAACTATCTCGGTGAGCCTTGGGCGAGCCGCGGTTTTCCGACACCGGACACAACCTTGACGGCGCCTCTCGGAGGGCGGTACGTCAGCGGCTCACAACCGGATCCGGCGGCACACGCCGGCTCCGACCCCGATCTGGTGGGCAGGGCGATCTTCGACGAGCGCGGCTTCGACCTGGCCATCCTGCATCCGATGACCGTCGGCGTACTGCCGGACTGGCATCTGGAGTCGGCGATCCACGAGGCGACCAACCGGATGCTGGTGGAACGCTGGCTCGACTCGGGAACGTATGCCGACCGATACCTCGGGACAATCCGGGTCAATCCCAACGACATCGAGTCCGCCGTGAAGGAGATTCATCGGTGGGCCGCCCATCCCAAGATCGTGCAGATCGCCCTGCCGATGCAGACTCAGGCGCCGTACGGCCGGCCGCACTACAAGCCGCTGTGGCGTGCGGCAGTCGAAAGCGGACTGCCGGTCGCGGTCCATTGGGAGATGGGGCAAGGGATCACGCACCCGCCCACGCCCAACGGAACAGCGCGGACCTACCCGCAGCTCGTGGGGTTCCAGCCGCTGAACTTCGTCTACCACCTCATGAACATGATTGCCGAAGGGGTCTTCGAGGAGTTCCCCGACTTGAAGATCGTGTTCGCCGACGGCGCTGCAGACATGCTGACGCCCATGATGTGGCGCATGGACACCTTCGGCCGGCCGCACCTGGAGCAGACGCCCTGGTCGCCCCGGATGCCAAGTGACTATCTTCCCGGGCATGTCTGGTTCGTCAACGGCGCGCTCGACGGGCCGGGTGACGTCGAGTACGCGTCGGAATGGCTTCGGATGACGGGCAAGGAGGACATGCTCATGTTCGGATCGAGCTACCCCGACTGGCAGTGCTCGACCGTGGATTCGCTGCCGTCCGGATGGACGCGGCGGCAACGCGAGAAAGTGCTCTGGCGCAACGCCGCCGAACTCTATGGGATCCATGTTCCCGCCACCGTGTGATGCCGAAGGAGGCTGAGATGACACAGACAGAGATCCCCCAGACAGCGGAGACGCAGACCGTGCCCGTTAGGGTCGTGGACTGCGATGTCCATCCAACGCCGCGGCGGGGCGCCTTGGCGGAATACCTCGATACGAGGATCGCGCGCGAACAGGCGCTCAAGGCGGAGGGGGCCAACAACGGACTGGTCTACGATCCGCCGGATTTCCACCACTCGAAGGCCATGCGGGTCGATTCGTTCCCGGACGATGGGGAGTTCGCGTGCTCGGACCCGGATCTGGCCTTTCGTCAGCTGGTGCTCGACTCCGGATCCGACGTGGTGATGCTCGGTCCCACGACGGGTGGAATGGGTGACACAGAGGAAGAGGTGACTGCGATGGCTGCGGCCACCAACCTCTGGCAGGAGGCGCAGTGGCTTGACCCGGTGAATAACTGGCACGGCCGGTTCTACGGGTCCATTTGCGCCAACATCACCGAACCCGGGCGGGCAGCGCGGGAGATTGAGCGCTGGGCCGGCCATGAGCGCTTCAAACAGGTCCTGATTTATGCTGAGCCGCGACCTTCCTGGGGAAACCCCAAGTACGACCCGGTCTGGGAGGCCGCTGTCAAGCACGGCATTCCGGTGGCGTGCCATCTCAGCCGGGGGCTGCACAACCTTCTGCCGATGAGCCCGGTCGGGTTCATGACCTACAACCACGACTTCATGGTCACGTACTCGATGCTCGCGGCCAATCAGGTCATGAGCCTCATCTTCGACGGCGTCTTTGAACGGTTTCCGACTCTGAAGATCGTCTTCATCGAGCACGCCTTCTCGTGGATATTGCCACTGATGTGGCGGATGGACGCCATTCACGCGGCTCGCGGCAAGGAGACGGGCCTGAGCAAAAAGCCTTCCCAATATGTGTTGGAGAACATCTGGTTCACCACACAACCGCTCGACTACCCCGAGGACAAGCTTGAGCTGACCAGGTCGCTTGAATGGATGGAGGCCGACAAGATCATGCTGTTCTCTTCCGACTATCCGCACTGGACCTTCGACGAGCCCCGCTGGTTGGCCAAACACATACCGGAGCGCATGCGGAACGCGGTAATGCATCAGAACGCGATCGATCTGTTCGGGCTGCCGAGCCGCGTGGGGGCTCTCGCAGGACAGGTGAGGGCGTTCTGATGGCACGCACTGAACTCCCCCGGGGCCGCGAGCATGTCGTCGCGACCGTTGACGAGATCCCCCCGGGTGAGCACAAGGTCGTCCCGATAGGGCGTTATGGAGTCGGCGTCTACAACGTGCGCGGAGTTTTCTATGCCATTGCCAACTACTGCCCGCACGAGGGCGGCCCGCTGTGCGTTGGCCGCACCCGCGGAACGAACGTCGTCGACCAGGAGCGTCCCGGCGGAGCACGGCAAAGCCGTGAGGGCGAGTTCATCTACTGCCCCTGGCATCAATGGGGTTTCGAGCTGGCCACCGGAACAACCACCGTCAAGCCCGAGTGGAGCATTCGCACCTACCCGGTCCGCATCGACGGCGACCAAGTGGTGATCACCGCGTGAGCGCCCCGGCGGGTACCACTGTGGGTGTTCCGGTTGCCGTCTATCCGGCGATCGAGCCACGCCTCCTTCGCCTCGACGGTGCCGAGGACGTGAACGCGTACCTGGACGGCGGCGGGTACGCGCCTCTGCTCGACCCTGACGCACTGCTCGACCAGGTCACTGCCGCGGGTCTGCGGGGACGCGGCGGAGCAGCGTTCCCTCTTGCCCGAAAGATAACCACTGTGCGGGGCGGCAGTGTTGCACCGGTTGTGATTGCCAACGGCGAGGAGGGCGAGCCGTCGTCCGTCAAGGACAAGTGGCTGCTGCGCAACCGTCCGCACCTGGTCCTTGACGGTTTGCGGCTCGCTGCCGTTATGGCGGGTGCGGAGCGAGCGTACGTATACCTCTCGGACCCCTTGGCTGCCGACAGCATTGAACGCGCGCTCTTGGAGTATCCCGGTCGGGCAAGGAACGGACCCGACATAACCGTCCACCGGGTATCCCCCGCGTACGTGGCGGGAGAGGAAACGGCTGCCGTGCGTTCCCTCAACGGCGGCCCGGCACTGCCCTCCGATAAGCCGCCGCGTCCGTTCGAGCGCGGCGTTGACGACCGGCCCACTCAGGTGAGCAACGTGGAGACGCTCAGTAATCTGCCGCTGATCCATGCCAGGGGCAGCGCCTGGTACCGCTCGGTGGGAACCGACGATTCAACCGGGACCTACCTGATGACGCTTTCGACGTCGGGCGGCACCGTCCTGGCGGAGGTGCCGTTCGGTGTCACGCTTCGAGAGGTGCTGACGTGGCGCGGGCACGATGCCCCGGTCACGGGTGCGCTGATGGGAGGCTACTTCGCGGGGCTCCTTTCCTCCCGCGTATTGGATCTTCCTCTTGAGTACGTCGCGGTTGCTGCCGCGGGCAGCGGCCTGGGGTGCGGAGCGGTCGGCGTCCTTGACGAGCACACCTGTCCAGTGACCGTCGCCGGCGGAGTTCTCCAGTACTTCGCGGCCAACAACGCCGGTCAATGCGGTTCGTGCTTCAACGGAACAGCCGCCATGGCCGCCGTTGTCACCGGCTTGCGGCTTGGCCGAGCCCGGGAACCCGATATCGACCGGCTGCGCCAATGGGCGGCCGGCCTCCGGGGCCGTGGGGCGTGCGGCACCTTGGACGGCGCAACCAATGCTGCTGCAACTCTCCTGCGGGAGTTCCCGGATGCCGTCCAATCCCACCTGATCGACGAATGCTCGTCCTGCATTACCAAAGGTGAGCATTTACCCGCACCGTTCGCGGTCCATGGATATTGAGGAGGCAATTTTGCGCATCAAACTCGATAGGACGGTCTGTGACGGCTTCGGTGCGTGCGCGTTGCACGCGCCGGAGATCTTTTCCCTCGACGACTGGGGTTACCCGTCACTCATGAGGGACGGTGAGATTCCGCCGGAGCAGGAGGCTGGCGTGCGCCGGGCGATCCTGGATTGTCCGGCACACGCGATCCTCGATCTCGCGGACATGCACCCGGAGCGTCTGGGCGGAGACCCGGGCGTTTCGAGGTCCGGGCGCCCGGACGCGAAATGGCCACTGAAGGAGCGCTTAAAGCAACGATGAACACTTGCCGGTCGACGCCATTCCACAAACGAATCTGAGCAAACATCTGGTTCTCTTCGGAGGCTGCTTCGTTGAGATTGGAACTATTAACAGTGAGGTTAATGATGACCACCACAACCAATCATCTCCCCGCCGACAACATCGAGTCTGCGATCGCTTTGGGCCCGAACGGTGACGATGTCAATGCGAAGGTCCCCCACCACATGGGCGACTCGTTGCATGTTCCGGCGGAACGCTATTACTCGCGGGAGTTCTTCGAGCTCGAGAAGAAGCACCTCTGGCCCCATGTGTGGCAGATGGCTGCTCGCGAGGAGGAGATCCCCCAGCCCGGCGACTTCGTGGAGTACGAGGTCGTCGGTCAATCCCTGCTCATCGTGCGTCAGCCCGACATGAGTGTGAAGGCACTGCACAACGCGTGCCGGCACCGGGCCACCGAGCTCGGCAAAGGCTGCGGCCGATTCGCAGGAGACCAGATCGTCTGTCCGTTCCACGGGTGGCGCTGGAAGACCGACGGTTCGATCAGCCACGTCTTCGGCCGGGAGGGCTTTGATACGGAAAGCCTGAACCCGGACAACATCAATCTGCGGGAAGCACAGTGCGATACGTGGGGCGGCCATGTCTGGGTCAATCTGGATCTGAATGCCCCTCCGCTGCTGGAAGGGCTGTTTCCGGCCGCAAACATCCTGGAGCGGATGGGCGTGCCGAACATGCGGGCGAAGTGGTGGAAGGAAGCCATCATCAACTGCAACTGGAAGCTCGCTCAGGAAGCGTTCTTCGAGGGTTGGCACGTGAAGCAGACCCACCCGCAGCTCTACACCTACGCCGGCGATATGGACAGTGAAGTCAACAAGCAGAACGTCGCATACACGGCGTTCCTCAACGGTCACGGCCGTTTCCAGAGCGGCGATGCGCGCCAGTCATACGGCGGAAAGGCCGACTTCCTCGAGTCGGCGCGCAACTTGCAAAAGGGTCAGGACGCGATGACGCTGGAACGCGACCTCACCGTCTTCGAATCGGTTGCCGGGGGCATGGACACCAGCACGCCGGAATACACGCAGAAAGCACTCACCGCGTTGTTCCAGTTCTGGGCCGGGGCCGGCATCAAGGCGCCCGAACTCACTCCCGAGGTCATGAAGATGTGGGGCGGTGACATCCACCTCTTTCCGAACTACCTGATGCTGCCCATGTACACGAACTGCCTCGCGTACCGGATCCGTCCGTACAACGATGACCCTGACTGGTGCCGGTTTGAGGTGTGGTCGCTGACGACCTACCCCGACGGCCACGAGGACGGGCGGCTGACCCTCGCCGGCAGGTACGACAAGGACGACGCCGATCACTGGGGGCTGATTCCCCGGCAGGACTTCGCCAATTTGGAACGCATGCAGCGTGGAATCAAGAACCAGACCATGACCCAGACGACCTTGTCCGAGCTTTGGGAGAACACGATCGCGAACATGCATCAAGAGCTTGACCGCCGGCTGGCAGCGGAGCTCTGAGGAGTCATGTTCACGGAGAACACCGCACAGGATCTCAGTCTCGCCCAGGACGCACCGTTTACGCGCGCCCTGGGCGCCAAGCTCATCGACATCGACCGGAACCGGATCAACGGGTCGGACGAACTGGTGCTCCGAAAGGCTGTCTTCGGACTGCTGGAAATCGTAGGAGATCTCGAGGCGCGGATCAGCGCCCTGGAGGGGCCCGAAGCCCGGGCACTGTGGCGGGCGAAGCTCGAAGCCGAGTTGGCTGGTCCAACTCCTGATGAAGTCCGGCGAGGCGAATGATGCGTCCAAAAACAGGGGGTGGCGTATGCCCCACGTAAAAATCCTGCCGGCCGGCGTCACCCTCGAGGTCAACCCCGGGGAGGCCGTGGCCGAGGCGGCATGGCGCCAGGGATTCGTCTGGCCAACGCAATGCTGGGGCCAGGCCGACTGCATGACCTGCTTCACCAAAATCGTCGACGGGGAGCGCGATGCCGTCCCTGCCGACGAGGTGGAACGCGATGCCATTCGACTCAAGATGACCGGTCGAATGCGGAATGACAGTCTCATCCGGCTGGCCTGCCAACTGCGCTGCACGGGCTCGTCGCTCGTGGTGGAGAAGAGGGGCTTTCGGCCGGCCGAGTCCGAAGACAACAACATGGAACCAGTGGAGAGGAGCGCGACATGAGCGCATCCGAGGACAGCACGTCCGGGAAGACCCCGGAGTTGGGCACAGATGTGCTCCGCGAGCTTTGGCGGTCGATGACGCGTGAGGAAGCTCTGGACACGCGCATCCTCAAGGGCATCAAGCGCGGTGAACTTGCAACTGTCATCTGGCCCTCCCGCGGCCAGGAGGCGGTATCGGCGGCGATCGGCCAGGTGCTGCGCCCGGACGACCGGCTGATCACCACTTACCGCGGACTGCACGATCATGTGGCGAAGGGGGTGCCCCTCACCGAGATTATCGGTGAGGTCATGGGCACTGCCGTCGGTGCCTCACGGGGTAAGGGCGGGACGATGCATATCGCCGATCCGGACCACGGGGTGCTGCTGACGACCGGGATTGTCGGCTCGGGTGTGCCCATTGCAGTGGGCGTCGCACTCGCAGCCGTGAAGTCCGGATCGGACCGGGTCACGGCCGTAACTTTCGGTGATGGTGCGACGAACACCGGTTCATTCCATGAAGGCGTCAACCTGGCTGCCACCTGGCAGCTCCCCGTCGTCTTCATCTGCCAGAACAACCTCTATGCCGAGATGACGCCGGTCGAGGACACCATGGCGATCGAGCACGTTGCCGACCGGGCCAAGGGCGTGGGCATGCCTGGAGTCACGGTCGACGGCAATGACCCGGTCGCCATGGTTCTCGCATTGACGGAGGCGGTCGACAGGGCACGGTCCGGCGGCGGGCCGACACTGATTGAGGCGGTCACGTTCCGGTTCGAAGGTCACTATGCCGGCGACTCGGCCCCGTACATCCCCGCTCAACAGCTGGCGCATCAGCGTGAACTTGATCCCATAATCACGTTCCCCCGCTATCTCCTGGCACATGGATTTACCCAGGTGGAGCTCGATGAGATCAGCGCCGAATCCGTCGAGGCGGTCGAGGAAGCCCTCAAGACGGTCCTAGCAGCACCCCTACCGGACATGGAAGAGATCCGGTCCGATGTCTACGCCGATGGATTGGTGGTCACCCATGACTGAAACCCGTGTTATTTCGATTCGAGAGGCGCTCAACGAGGCGCTCGACGAGGCGCTGCGGACGGATCCGACTGTCTTCCTCCTGGGCGAGGACCTGGCCGATCCGGCCGCCGGCGTCAACGCGGTGACCCGAGGGCTTGCGACAAAGTACGGCGCAGACCGGGTCATGAACACTCCGATCTCTGAGGCAGCGATCATTGGTGCCGCCGTCGGTGCCGCGATCGAGGGATACAAGCCCGTTGCCGAAATCATGATCATGGATTTCATCGGGATCGCCATGGATCAGATCGTCAACCACGCCGCGAAGGTGCGCTACATGTCAGGCGGCAGGACGACGAGCCCGATCACGGTCCGCACAGCGGTATTCGCAGGCACTGGCTCCGGCGGCACGCACTCCCAGTCGCTCGAAGCCTGGTTCATGCACGTGCCCGGCATGAAGGTGGTCTACCCGAGCAATCCGGCCGATGCCAAAGGTCTGCTGCTCTCGGCGATCTTCGATCCCGACCCGGTCCTGGTCATCGAAGCGTCGCGCCTCTACGGGGTCAAGGGCGAGGTGCCGGTCGGGGACGGCCACCGGGTCCCCATCGGCAAGGCCGTCGTCGCCAAGCCAGGAAAAGACCTCACGATCGTCACCTACGGTCAGGCCACCGCTCTGGCGCTGCAAGCGGCAGAGCGGCTCGGCGAAGAGGGTGTGGATGCCGAAGTGATCGACCTGCGCACCCTGCTGCCGCTCGACATGGACACGGTCCTGGAATCCGTGGGCCGTACGCGCCGCGCGGTCATCGCACACACCGCCACCACCGTTGCAGGTCCGGGTGCGGAGATCGCGGCCCAGATTTCGGCCAAGCTGTTCGGCATCCTCGACGGGCCTGTCCAACGGGTTGGCGCACGCTTCACTCCGATCCCGGCCCGGGCTTCGGAGTCCGCCGTAACGCTCAGTGTCGATGGCATCGTCGACGCCGCACGAACAACCATGGGAGCCATGCGTGTCTGACTATGTAGCTGTGAAAATTCCGAAAATTTCGATGTCGGCAGAGGAGGTTCTTTTCGTGGAATGGCTGGTTGAGGATGGTGTACCCATCGGCGAGGGCGACGTTATCTACAGCGTCGAGACGGACAAAGTGGGAACGGAGGTCGAAGCGGCCACAAGCGGCGTGCTCCGGCACGGCACTGCCGTCGGGGAAGAGACGTACGCCGTCGGCACTGAAATCGGCCGGATCGAGCGTGCAGCATGAACGCCGTCGTGTGGGACGAGGAATTCGACGTCGTCGCGATCGGCAGCGGTGGAGGCGGCCTGCTCGCCGGCATCGCTGCACGTGAGGCAGGAGGCCGTGCGCTCGTCGTGGAGAAGCGCGACCTCTTCGGCGGGTCCACTGCGATGTCCGGCGGAGTTATGTGGCTTCCGAACAACCCGCTGATGCAGAAGGACGGGATCGAAGACTCCGACGAGCTGGGAATGCAGTATTTCGCTTCCACAGTCGGCGACGTCGGGGCGGCATCGACCGTTGCGCGCCGTCGGGCGTTCATCCACGAGGGCCAGGCCATGATTCGCCTGCTGGAGCGAAAAGGCGCACGCTTCACGCGGTGCGTGAACTACAGCGACTATTACTCGAACCACGAGGGCGGCCACGCAACCGGGCGTTCGATCGAGCCTCTGCCCTTCGCCGGGCGGCGGCTCGGCAAGTGGCTGTCCAAGATCCAGCCGGGCATGGCCTCCGGCCTTGGCATGGCTGTCATGACCAACGAACTGCGCGACGTGCAGTACTTCAACCGGTCGCCGCGGTCGCTGGTCACGGCGGCGCGGGTGCAGTTGCGGACATGGACCGCCGGCGTCACCAAGCGTCCCGTCCTGACGAACGGGACGGCGCTCGTGGCTGAACTGGTCAAAATGTGCGTGGACAGTGGCGTGGATCTCTGGCTGGACACGTCGTTCCGCGGATACGTCGTCGAAGAGGGCGTCGTGACGGGTGTGCGTCTTGAACGGGACGGCAAGCCGGTCGCGGTCCGTGCCCGGCACGGTGTCGTCATGGCCGCAGGAGGCTTCGCCCGCAATGCCGACCTGCGGCAGGAGTATGGCGGCGACCAATGCCCCGATCCGTCGTGGACAATGGCCAATCCGGGAGATACCGGTGACACCATAGCCGCGACCCTCGAGCTGGGGGCGTTGACCGATCTGATGGACGAAGCCTGGTGGCTTCCGAGCCCTCGCCGGGAGCTGGCCGCCGGCACGCTGTCGGCGGCGAGAAACCGCCCCCGCACCATAATGGTGGGCGCGGACGGGCGGCGGTTCGTCAACGAATCCAACTCGTACGTTGAGATTGGCAAGGCGATGTTTGCCCGGCAGAAGGTCACCGGCGCCGTTCCCTCCTGGCTCATCTTCGATGACCGCTATCGCCGGACGTATGCGCACAAGGCCAGCCTTCGGTTTGGGCAGCTGCCGAAGGAGTGGCTGGATTCCGGGCTCCTGAAGCGTGCGGACACGCTGGCTGAGCTGGCCGTGCAGTGCGGGATCGATCCGGAGGGTCTCGCCGACCAAGTGGCGAAATTCAATCGGCACGCTGTGCAGGGGCGCGATCCGGAGTTCGGTCGGGGAAGTTCCGCCTACAACCACTGTCTGGGTGATCCCAACCCCTTCGTGGTGAATCCTGCGGTCGGGCCGCTGGATACCGGGCCTTACTACGCGTTCGAAATCGTGCCGGCCGACGTCGGTACATCCGGCGGGTTCCTTACCGACGAGTCCGGGCGCGTTCTGTCCGCAGAAGGCCCGATTCCCGGGCTGTATGCAACCGGCAACTCCACGGCGACCGTAATGGGACGCCACTATCCAGGGGCCGGAGCGAGCATCGCATACTCGATGGTCTTCGGCTACATCGCCGCACGTCACGCGATGGACACTGCCATTGAAAGGAATCATCAGGCTCAGAAGGAAGCGGCGCCTGAACTGCTGCTGCCCGAACCGTCCTAACGGATTCGGCACAGCGTTCAGGCGGATCCCGGTTGCCCGCCTCGGGTTCTCCGGGATTCTGCTGCCATTTCGGGAAATCCCTGCCGGCAAGGGCAGGGATTTCCCGAAACAGTCGAATCTGCCCTCAGCCGGCGGAGACGGCCTGCGCGGCATCGCGGAGCTTACGGATCGCCTCGTTGGGATCCCCGCTGCCGTACACGGCCGATCCGGCCACAAACACGTTGGCTCCGGCCTCGGCCGCGCGTTCAATCGTGTCGGCGGAAATGCCGCCGTCCACCTGCAGTGCCAGCGGCAGGCCGGAGCCGCGGATGGCCTCGGCGGCCCGGCGGATCTTCGGCAGCGTGATGTCCAGGAATTTCTGCCCGCCGAAGCCCGGCTCCACGGTCATGATCAGCAGCATGTCCAGCTCGGAGAGCATGTCCAGGTACGGCTCAACCGGGGTGGCCGGACGCAGCGCCATGCCGGCCTTGGCTCCGCGGTCGCGGATGTCCCGGGCCAGTTTGATCGGCGCGGCGGCCGCTTCCACATGGAAGGTCACCGATGCCAGTCCCAGCTCCGCGTAGGCCGGAGCCCAGCGGTCGGCGTCGGAAATCATCAGGTGCGCGTCCAGCGGCAGCGTGCTGACCTCCTGGATCCGCTGCACTACGGGCAAACCCAGGGTCAGGTTCGGCACGAAGTGGTTGTCCATTACGTCCACGTGGACGGCATCGGCGGTGCTGATCCGTTCCAGCTCGGCCTGCAGGTTGACGAAGTCGGCCGAGAGGATGCTCGGGTTGATGCAGCACTTGCTCATGGTTCTCCTTGTGGACTTGCTGAAATCAGGGCTTGCGGCGGATCAGGGCCAGGAACATGGCATCGGTGGCATGGATGTGCGGCCACAGCTGCGCGGTCGACTCATGTCCGGCGCCCAGGTTTCCAGTCAGGCTGACGGAGTCCAGTGCGGCGCCGGCATCGAGCAACTCCAGGTCGTTGCGCAGGCGCAGCACGTCGGTGACGACGGCGGTGGTCTCGGCCGGATGCGGCGAGCACGTCACGTAGGCCACCACGCCGCCGGCCTTCACGGCGTCGACGGCGGCGGTGAGCAGGTCCCGCTGCAGTGCACCCAGCTCCCCCACGTCGGAGGGCTTGCGGCGCCAACGTGATTCCGGCCGGCGGCGCAGGGCGCCGAGGCCGGTGCACGGGGCGTCCACCAGGATGCGGTCGAAGGTGTCCGGATACTGCTCGGCGATGCTGCGTCCGTCGCCGGTGCGCACATCCCAGACCTCGCCCGGAACGGCCTCCAACGCCTGGCGGACCAGTTTGGCGCGGTGTGCCGCCGGTTCGTTGGCCAGCAGGACGGCGCCCTGTTCGTTGGCCAGGGCGGCAAGCAGCGCCGCCTTGCCGCCGGGTCCGGCGCACAGATCCAGCCACTGTTCGCCGTCGCGGCTTCCGTCAGCGGTGCGGTCACCCAGGTCCAGGCCGGCGAGGGCGCGGGCGACCAGCTGCGAGCCGGCGTCCTGCACGCGGGTGGTGCCGGCCCGCACCGAGTCCAGGCGGCCGACGTCGCCGGCCGAGTACAGTGCCGAGTCCACCACGAGTTCGCCGTCAACGGCTCCGGCGGCGCGGGCCTCGTCCAGGTTTCCCAGGCCGGGCAGGGCCACCAGGTTCACGACCGGGGCGTCGTTGTCGGCCTTGAGCAGTTCGGTGATTTCGTCGACGCTGCGGCCGTGGGCCACGAGGGACTGGCGCAGGGCGCGGACGATCCATTCCGGATGGCTGTGTTCGATGGCTGCGCGGCGGGTGGCGTCGGTTTCGTCCCGGGTCAGCTCCGCGACCCAGGTGTCCAGGTCACGGGCGGCCACCTTGCGCAGCACGGCATTGATCAGCGCTGAGGGCCCGGCGCCGATGACGGCGCGGGCCAGGCCGACGGTCTGGTCCAGGGCCGCATGGGGCGGAACCCGCATGGCCAGCAGCTGATGAGCGCCGATGCGCAGGGCGTCCAGAACGGCGGGGTCGAGCTTATCCAGCGGGCGGTCCACGCACTTGGCCAGGACGGCGTCGTACGTGCCCTGCCCGCGGAGGGCACCGTAGGCAAGTTCGGTGGCGAAGCCGGCATCGCGCTTGTCGAGCTGGTGCTTGCGGATGCTCTTGGGCAGCACCAGGTTGGCGTAGGCGTCGTCCTCGGAGACGGCGCGCAGTACCTCGAAGGCCACCAGCCGGGCCGGGTCAGCGGCGCGGGTGCGCTGTCCCGGCGCCTGGGCGGTGCGGCTGCGGACGGCGGGACGGCTGCGTTCGCGGCCCTTCTCGTTCCGTTCCTTGTTGCTTCCCGAAGAGCCCTGGGACGCTTTGGCCGAGGAGTTTTGGTTCTGGGGAGTGCTGTTCTGCGGGGTCATTCGAAGACCACGTCCTCACGGTTGGCCAGGCCGCGGGCCCAGTCGGCCCCCGGCATCATTTTCTTGCCGGCGGGCTGTACCTGCACCAGTTCCAGGCCGACGGATCCGGTGCCCACCACGGCGGATGCCTGTGTGCCTCCGGTGAAGCGGACCTGGCCGGGAGCCAGATCGGTGATGTCCGGGCGCAGCGCTGCCGAGCCGATCTTGAACCGGGCGCCGTCCCAGGTGGTCCAGGCTCCCGGTTCGGGTGTCACGCCGTTGATCCGCCGGCGGATGGCCAGCGCCGGCTGGTGCCAATCCACCCGCGCGTCGTCAATGGTCAGTTTGGGTGCCAGCGTCACGTCGCCGGACTGCGGCACCGCGTGTGCTGCGCCGGCGTGGATCGCCGAGAGGGTTTGGGCGAGCAGCACGGCACCGCTGTGCGAAAGCCGTTCCAGGAGCGCGCCGCTGGTGTCCTCCGGGGAAACGGTTTCCGTCAGCTGCCCGTATACCGGTCCGGTGTCCAGGCCCTTTTCGAGCAGGAAGGTGGAGGCTCCGGTGACGTCGTCGCCGTTGATCACCGCGTGCTGCACCGGTGCCGCGCCGCGCCAGGCCGGCAGCAGGGAAAAGTGCAGGTTGATCCAGCCGTGCGCGGGGATGCTCAGGGCCCGTTCCGGAATCAGTCCGCCGTAGGCCACGATCGCCGCGACGTCGGGGTTGGCGGCACGGATGGCGGCGACGGCGTCGTCGTCGATCTTGGCGGCGCGGATCACGGGCAGGCCGAGTTCCTCAGCGCGGGCGGCAACGGGCGACGGCGTGAGCGTGCGTTTGCGGCCCAGCGGCGCGTCGGGGCGGGTGAGTACCGCGACGACGTCGAAGCCGGCTTCCAGCAGGGCGTTCAGTGAGGGGACGGCGACGGACGGGGTGCCGGCGAAAAGTACGCGCATGGCCACGGGCCGCTAGGCCTGTCCGCGGATGCCGGAACCGAAGGATCCGCCGCCGAAGGACGCTCCGGCTCCGAAGGCCGAGCCCACCGTCTGGGCGCGCTCCGCCGTCGTGCGTCCGGCAATGGCGTCGTAGTCCGCCTGGCGGATGGCGCGCAGGGCCTTCTTGCGGTTTTCACCTTCCAGCCGGTCGATGTACAGCACACCGTCCAGATGGTCGGTTTCGTGCTGGAAGGCGCGGGCCAGCATTCCTTCACCCTCGACGCTGACGGGGTTGCCGTTCTTATCCACGCCGGTGACTCGGGTCCAGCGGTACCGCGGCACCGGGTAGCCCAGGCCGGGGATCGAGAGGCAGCCCTCCATCTGGTCTTCCTGCCGGTCTTCGCTCAGTTCCAGGACGGGGTTGACGACGTGTCCGGCCTGGCCGTCGATCCGGTAGGTAAAGACCCGGAGACTGACGCCGACCTGCGGCGCGGCGAGGCCGGCACCGTCAACGTCCTCCATGGTTTCTTCCATGTCGGCAACGAGCTTGGCCAGTTCAGGCCCGAAGTCCGTAACTTCCTCGGCGGGGGTCCGCAGGACTGGGTCGCCGATAATCCGGATGTTCAGGATTGCCATCTGGGGTTCGTTCCTTACTGTTGCTGCTGACTGGTGCACGGTGATGCAGGGTGGTGCGAAATCTTAGGACGCAGATCTGTCCAAGTACCAGTCTAGTTGGGCCGGACATGATGCATCGCCTCGGGCACTTCGCGGGCCCGGGGGTGGAGCTTGCGGGACGGCTTACGTGGCGGAGGGCTGCGCAGCGGAAACCGCGTGGGCTCCGACCGGAGGCGGCGAAATGGGCAGCAGGGCCGGCCCGGCGCCCGCGACGTCGTACGAGGTTTGCCAGAGCCGGCGGAGAGCGCAGAACTTGAACCAGTGCTGCGGCAGAACCGCCGGGTTGGCGCGCATCGGCCGGACCTCGGTCTGCCCGACCGCAACGCCGAGCAGCAACGGATCCTCTCCGTAGGCCCAGGGCTCCCAGATGCCCTTACCAGCGTCGACGAGCGATTCTTTAGCCTTCATTCCGGCGACCAGCTGCATAACCACCTTGTCATCCAGCGGCTTGACCTGCCCGTCGCGGTCAGTGTTTTTGGTCTTGTAGTCGATCAGGCAGAGCCGGCCGTTGATACGGGCCACCAGGTCCAGGGTTCCGGCGTAACCCACTTCGTCATTCCACACGGTGATCTCCGGCGCCAGGGGCTCCACCTGGTAGAGGTCCCACCATTCGTCGAAGCGGTCTGCGAACTGGTGCTCGCCGTGTTCCAGGAGCGCTGTGCGTGCTGCTTCCAGTTCATGCGGAAGATCCAGGGCACGCAGCGATACCTGCTCGCAGTAAAAATGCACCCGGGTGCCTCGTTCGGCTGCGGAATTCCGATACCGTTCCGAGGCGCGCGACGCTTCCTTGACCACGCTGCGCAGGGCTCCCGGGTTGCCCAGGCTGGCAGCAAGCTTCGGATCCTTGACGACGGCAGTGGCTGCCATGTGCCCGTGCCATCCGTCCAACGAGGTCATGGACCCCTGGGAAATGACCGTGGTGATGGACGGCACCGTGGGAGGTTCCGAGAGGGAGCGGGAGTACATCCGCCCGAATTCTGTTGCATGTGCCAGAGCTGGATCAGTCATGTCTTCAGTTTGTCACCCGGCACCGACGTTTATGCAAAACGGGTACCCGCCCAGCTTTCCGCACCGCGGCTGGTCACGAAGGGCTGTCCGACGAGGGTCGTCAGGAGAGGCTCGCGGTGTCCCGGGTCGCAGCCGGCGCGCTGGCCTCGCGGTGCAGCATGGTCTCGACCATGTGGGCGCTCTTCCATCCTGCGTCGGTCTGCACGAACCGGTGGTCGTAGTAACCGTAGTGATGCGAGGTGGTTTTTTCTCCCGGCAGCACGCACGGGTTGTAGAAGAAGGCGCGCACCTGGCATTCGCTGCCCTCAAAGCGGTAGCTGAAATTGGTGATGTAATGCTGCGTCCAGGACATCGCACCAAAGATCGGCTCAAAGAAGGCCACGATCTCTTCGGGAGTGCCGCGCAGCGGCAGGGAGTTGGAGTAATCCACGTCCGCGTTCTCCGTGAAAACGGACTTGTAAAGCTCCCAGTCCTGTTCATCCACGCCGGTGGCGTAGTTCGCCAGTTGTTGTTGGATTTCGAGCCGGGCAACCGCTTCGGTCAGTTCCATCGTTTAGCTCCTTGTGCTGTCACGTGGCTCGGGAATGCCCGCTCGTCGCCAAAACTAGCTGAGAGTCGACCCGGACACAAGGGGGGCTGGACCAAATTTTTGTTCCGTGATTCCATGAGGGAAACGTTGTTCCCCTCATCAGAGAGCCGCCAGGTACCAGTCATGGACTCCGACCTCACTCCCGACCAGAAAACCTTCCGCGACACCACGCGGAACTTCCTCAACAAGACGAGCAGCAGCCCACAGATCCGCGCTCTGGCCGACTCCGGTGCGGGCACCGACCGGACGTGGTGGTCGCAGGGTGCCGAGCTTGGGTGGACGGCCATGCTCGTTCCGGAAGACCTTGGCGGAGGAACGGTTTCCGGAGAACCGCTGCGGGACCTGTGCCTGGTGGCCCGGGAGTTTGGCCGCACCTGCGCTCCCGGACCGTTACTGACCACAAGCGCCGTCCTGACCGGGCTGGCCGCTGCCGGTGAAGCCCACGCTGAGGCGATCGAGGCGATTATGACCGGCGACAGCCTTGCGAGCTGGGCGTTTTACGAACCTTCGCGCGGCTGGGACTCGTCGACCCCCGGAACGGCGGCCGATCCCCTGCCCGGTGGCGGCTTCACACTGTCGGGAACCAAGGACCGGGTCGAAGCCGGCGAATCCGCCGACCTTTTCCTGGTGACCGCCCACAGCCCCGGGGGCCCGGTCCAGGTCCTTGTCCCCCGCGACACCCCGGGGCTCTCGGTCACGCCGTCGTGGTCGCTGGATGCCACCCGCCGCTTCGCCACTCTCTCCTTTGCAGGTGCAGTGGTCCCGCCGGGGGCGGTGGTGCAGCGCGGAGAGGCAGCCCGGGAAGCCGTCGAAACGCAGCTGCACAACACCGCCCTGCTCGCCGCTGCCGAGATGACCGGCGCCCTCCAGGCCATGTTCGATGTGACTGTCCAATGGATGTTTGACCGCTACACGTTCGGACGCCCCCTGGCCTCCTATCAGGCGCTCAAACACCGAATGGCTGACAACAAGACGGCCATGGAGGCGTGCCTGGCCACCACAGCCGGTGCCGCCGGCGCGCTGGACTCGGGTGCTCCGGATGCGCACGAAATGGTGAGCATCGCCAAGGCCTACGTAGGCGACAAGGTGCCGGCCATCCTGCAGGACTTCGTCCAGTTGCACGGCGGGCTCGGTGTCACCTGGGAGCATGACCTTCACCTGTACCTGCGCCGCACTGCCTGCGACCGTGCGTTGTACGGCACCCCCGATGAACACCGCCGGCGGATCGCCGCCACTCTCGAAGGGAACGCAGCATGAGCACCGCCACCAGCACCGGAACCGCCGACGCGACCGGCACCGAGCCCGTGGAAGAGTTCCGGCTGCGCGCCCGCGCCTGGCTGGCGGAGAACCTGCCGCCGGCTGCGGACACTCCCGCCGGCAACATCGACGACGACGTCTGGCTGCGGGCGCGGGTTCTGCAGGGCCGAATCCATGCCGGCGGATTCGCCGGCATCTGCTTTCCCAAGGAGTACGGCGGCCTGGGACTCGGCCCCGACCATCAGCATGCTTTCAACGAGGAGGCGGCAGGCTACGAACTGCCGATCGTCCTGAACGTGCCGTCCGTGGCGATCTGCGCGGCAACGATCCTGGACCTGGGCACTGAGGAGCAAAAAAAGCAGTACCTGCCGGGCATCATCAGCGGACGGGATGTCTGGTGCCAGCTGCTTTCGGAGCCGGGCGGCGGCTCCGATCTGGCCGGTGTCATCACCAAGTCGGAGCGGAACGGCGAGGATTGGACGATAAACGGTTCCAAGGTCTGGAGCTCGGCTGCCTACGCCGCGGACTACGGGCTCTGCCTGACCCGCTCCAACTGGGACGTTCCCAAACACAGCGGACTGACAATGTTCATCCTGCCGCTGAAAGCACCGGGCGTCACGGTCCACCGCATCAAACTGGTCAACGGCGCCAACGAGTTCTGCCAGGTCTTTTTTGACGACGTGCGCCTGCCGGCCGGAAACGTCGTCGGCGCGGTCGACGACGGGTGGGCAACCGCCTCGCAGCAGCTCTTCCACGAGCGCAACGCGATGGGCGGCGGATCGCCGTATGTCAGCGGTCCCCGGTTCAGCAAGGCGGCGCACGGCCCCAACCTGCTCGAACTGGCCCGCGAAACGGGCCAGCTTGGCGACACCTCCGTCCGCGACCAGCTCGCCGATGTTCGCATCATGCAGGTGGTGTCCAAACAGCTGGTGCGCCGCATCGGCAGCGCCATCGCCACGGGCGAACTCACTCCCCAGGCAAGCTCGATCCTCCGGCTGTTCGAGGCCGAGCGCACCTGGACCGAGTACGACGCCGCCTTCCGGATCGCCGGCGCAAACGCCGTCGCGGGGCCAAGCCTTCAGGACCCGGGCCACGGACAAGCAGGCCTGCGCTACCTCTCCCGCCAGGCCGGAAGCCTCGGCGGCGGCAGCACTGAAATCGCCCGCAACATCATCAGCGAACGCGTCCTTGGCATGCCCCGGGAGGCAGCTGCCGACCGCGGCGTCGCCTTCAAGGACGTCAAGCGGGGCGGCGCCTGACACATGTTTCCGAGGCCAAACGGCCCCGGGAACCGTCTCAGGCCCCGAAAACTCGGGGTGCCTGCGCTAATATTTGCTCCGGGGGCATTCCTCCCGCCGGACACCGATTAAGGTCTGCGATCCGCCACCGCGGGTTGCGACCCGCCTATAGAGGGACGCCCATGCCAAGCGAAGCTGCAACCATCGATGTGCCGCAGTCGGGGGGCGCCCGCACCGACGAGATCCGCGCGGCTGCTGGGGCACTCTTTGCTTCCAAGGGCTACGCGGCAACCACCATGAACGACATTGCCCAGGCTGTCGGTATTCTTCCCGGCAGCCTCTACCACCACTTCGCGGCCAAAGAGACAATCGCGATTGAACTCTCGGATGCCTTCCACGCTGCGCTCTACAAGGTTGCGGTCGATTTCCGCACACCCGAGCACACGGCGCTGCCCCCGGAAGACCGCCTCCGCCGGCTCGTCGCCGACGTCTCCGTCGTCGGCAAGCAGCATGCGCCTGCGCTGGGCCTGCGCATCTTCGAAGCGCCGACGGTCGCCAGCAAGCGTTTCTCCGCAGCGGTCAACCACCGCCCGGCCGCCCTGCAGCGGGTATGGCGCTCTGTGATTGCAGACCTGGCACCGCTGGCACCGCCGGGCGTGATGGACCAGGACATGCTGACCTACGCCCTGCAGGGCCTCGCGGTCAGCCCGGGCGTAAGCGCCGGCGATCCCCGGGGCGTGGACGAATCCTCCCGCCTGCTGTGCGATCTGCTGCTCCACGGCGTCGTGCTGGACGGCCCCGACAATGCCTCGCTCGATGCTTCCGCCCCGATGGCAGCCGTCAAGGATGTGATCGCCCACCAGGTCCAGCCCGACGCCGGAGACGAGACCCGCGCCCAGATTGTCACCGCCGCGCGGCGCGAGTTTGCCCGCCGGGGTTTCGATGCCACGACCATCCGCGACATTGCCGAGGCTGCCGAAGTCCGGATGGGCACGCTCTACCGGCGGATCGAGTCCAAGCAGGCGCTTTTTGCTGAGATTGTCGACAACTACGACGAGCAGCTCGACGCACTGCTCCGGGTTGCCCTGACCACGGAAGCCGAATCGGAGGCCGAATCCCTGGACGCACTGGCATTCGGCGTAGCTTACGCGGCGCGCCGGTTCACGGACGAGGCCCACATGATGTCGCTGATTTGGAACCGCCAGCAAGAATCCCAGGCCCCGGTGAACCGCTATGTCAGGCACACGAAAGAACGGCAGGAGCTGCTCGCCGGTCTGCTCGGGCAGGGCCAGGATGAAGGGCGGATCCAGAGGTATGCGGCGCCGGACATCCTGGCCAGCTATGTGCGCAGCGTGCTGTGGAGCGCTTCGGGGCGCCATGAGCGAACCAGCCAGCGGCGGATTCAGGCATTCCTGCGCGAACACCTGCTCAGAGGCGCCCTTACCCCGCGGTAAGGACTCCCCCGGTGCCGGGGCCGCTCCAGCCTCGGTCTTCAGGTACCTCGGTGAGGCATTCAGCCCCCGCGGTGTGGTCCTCAGGCGCCGGCGGCGTGGTCGTCAGGCGCCGTAGGCCGCCAAGTCGGCAGTGAAGTCAGCGGCCTCCAGGCGCCTGCGGATCGCGGCGAGGAAGCGCCCGGCGTCAGCGCCGTCAATCAGCCGGTGGTCGTAGGTCAGCGGCAGTGAGCAGACGGAACGGATGAGGATGGACTCGGTGCCGTCGCCGGCTGCGACGACCCGCGGCCGGCGGACCACCGCACCGGTGCCCAGGATGGCCACCTCCGGATAGTTGATGATCGGCGTGTCAGTCAGCGTCCCCGCACCGCCGATGTTCGACAGCGTGATGGTGCTTCCGGTGAGTTCGTCCGGGCCGGCCAGGCCTTCCCGGACCCTGCCCGCGAGCGCCGCTACTCCGCGGGCGATCTCGGGGATCGACATTGCCTGTGCATCCCGGAGCACCGGGACCACCAGCCCGCGGGGCGTGTCGACGGCAATCCCGACGTGGACACCGGCGTGGTAGGTGATCTGGGTTCCGGTCTCATCGATGGAGGCGTTGAACCGGGGGAAATCCTGGCCGGCCTCGACCAGGGCGCGGATGAAGAAGGGAAGGTAGGACAGCGGCACCCCTTCGACCTCCAGGAAGCTCCCCTTGACCCGGCTCCGCAGTTCCGCAACGGCGGTGACGTCAACCTCCTGGACGGCCGTCAGCTGAGCTGCAACACGCAACGACTCGGTCATCCGCGAGGCAATGATCCTGCGCATCCGTGGAAGCCGGGCGGTAGTCCCGGCTTCCGGCCCTTCCGGCCCTTCCGACCCTTGCGAGGCCCGGGGCCGGGAGCCGGCAGCGTCGGTCTCTGCCGTCATCGGTTACTCGATTTCCGCTACGACCGTGCCCACCGGATAGGTTGCCCCTTCAGGCACCTTGATCCGCAGGATCCCGTCGATCGGGGATTCGACGTCGGTCGAGGATTTGTCGCTTTCGAGCAGGTAGATCGGATCCCCGGCCTTCACCTCGGCACCTTCCGCCACAAACCACTCGGCGATCTCGCCCTCCTGCATGGTGACCCCCAGCTGCGGAATCTTAACCTCGGTTGCCATCTGTCTCCTTCGTGCGTCATATGGAGGGGGTTGCTTCGTTGGACGGGCGGCGGCTCCCGGGAGCCGCCGCCCGGGGGGGGTGGAGCAGTCAGTCAATAAGCGGGGCGACCGGCAACGGGTAGCGGCTGGTGACCGCCAGGAGCAGCGCCTTGTTCCCGGTGGCTGGATAGGCCATCAGCTGTTCCTCGGAGCGCCGAACGCCCAGCAGCCGGAAGAGCTCCCAGTCACTCGGCAGCTCCACCTCGCAGCCGATGTCCGGGCCGCCGAAGAGCGCCTGCGAGGTCGGGGTCTTCAACAGCAGCCCCGACTCCCCCACGAGTCCGAGGTAGCGCACCCAGCCGACCATGGCCGAGAGAGCCTCCTCAAGTCCGGCGCTGTGGTCCTGGTACTCGGGGCCCAGCGCCGCCCGCACATCGTGTTCGTGCGTAACGACGTCGACGACGAGCGGACCCGAGGGATGCCCGGCGAACATGGCGGCGAGCGGGCCGAGCAGTGCTTCCCACTCCTTGGTGATCGAATCCACGGTATGGTTTGCGCGTGCCTCGACCTCCCGCTCAATGGTGGCCTGCACATCGTCTCCCCAGCCCAGCTGGTTCACGGAGATGGAGGCGACGCTGGTGAGATGGGCCACCACATTGCGCACGGTCCACGCCGGGCTAGCCGGAACAACGGTGTCGGCGCGTTCCTCCCCTGCCCGTCGAGCCACGGCGATCAGCCGGGCGGCCCCGTCCAGATAGGCCTGAAGCATGTCCTCGTTGCTCGGCGCTTTGTCGAGCACCGGGTCTGGAAGTTGAACAGTCATTTGCTGCCTTTCGGTGTGAAAGCGAAGCTGCGGTCAAAACTGCTGAGCTGCGGTATCCATAGCAACTCAGAACTGGGCGGGCTAGAACAGGGACCGAACCGCCTGCTCGATCCGACCGGCGTGCGGCAGGTACTCCGCCTCGAGGTTCCGGGCATACGGGACCGGGGTTTCCGCACCGCCGACGCGGCGCACGGGACCGGCCAGCTCGCCGAAAAGCTCTTCGGAGATGGTGGCTGCAAGTTCGGCACCGTAACCGCCGCGGCGCACTGCTTCGTGCACGATGACGGCCCGCTTGGTTCCGGCCACTGCGTTGAGCAGCCCTTCCCTGTCAAGCGGGACCAGGGTGCGCAGGTCGATGACCTCGGCATTGATGCCGTCGCCTGCCAGCTTTTCCGCGACACCGATGCAGTCGTGCACCTGGCGGCCCCAGCTGACCAGCGTCACGTCGGAGCCCTCACGGGCGGTCCGCAGCTTGCCCAGCGGCACCCGGTAGTCACCCGGCGGAACGTGGCCCTTCTGCGTGAAGTAGAGCATGAACATTTCCACGAAAACGACCGGGTCGTCGTCGAAGATGGAAGACAGCAGCAGCCCCTTGGCATCCGCCGGCGTCGAGGGCACAACCACCTTCAGCCCGGGGGTGTGCGTCAGCTGCGCCTCCAGCATGTCGGAGTGCTGGGCCCCGAACCCGCCGCCTGCGCCGGTCGTGGTCCGCACCACCAGCGGAACCTTGGTCTGGCCGCCGGACATGTAGCGAAGTTTCGCCGCGTGGTTGATGAGCTGGTCCGAGGCTACGGCCAGGAAGTTCATCAGCATGATCTCGGCCACCGGGCGCATCCCGGCGATTGCGGCGCCGACGGCGGCGCCCATGATGGCCTGCTCTGAAATCGGCGTGGGACGGACCCGTTCCAGTCCAAACTTGGTGGAGAGACCCTTGTGGATCTTGAATCCGCCGCCGGCGGGGTCCTGGATGTCCTCACCGAGTTCGAAGACGGTCTCGTCGATCGTCATTCCCACATCGAGGGCTTCGTTGATCGCCTGGACCATGCTCAGGATTCGTTCCTGCGGCGTGTCGTCGGTGCTTTCGGGGGCCTGTGCTTGCGTAGTCATTTCCGCTCTTTCAGACGAGGTCGGTGTGGAGCTCGGACAGGTCGGGCTGTGGGCTCGCTTCGGCGAAGGCGAAGGCGTCGTCGATTTCGGCGCGGTGCGCATCCTCGATGTCCTTGAGCTGCTCCTCGGTGGCAATGCCCTCCTCGAGGAGGCGCCGGCGCAGGGCCGGCACCGGGTCCGCAGCCTCAGCGGCGGCGCGTTCCTCCTTGGGCATGTACTCCATCGGATCCTGCGGGGTGTGGCCGCGGAACCGGTAGGTGTCGGCTTCGATCAGGGTGGGTCCGCCACCCGTACGGGCCGCATCAACGGCCTGGCGGGCTGCCTCGTACATTTCCACGGGGTTGTTGCCGTTCACATGGAAGGCGCGCATCGAGTAGCCGATGGCCCGATCCGTGATCTGCGCCGCCGAGGTGCCCTGCGCAAAGGCGGTGTATTCGGCGTACTGGTTGTTCTGGCAGACAAAGACCACCGGCAGGTTCCACACCGAAGCCAGGTTCATCGCTTCGTGGAAGGCACCGATGTTAGTGGCGCCGTCGCCGAAGTTCACGACAGTCACCTGGTCAGTGCCGCGCATCTGGGCCGAGAGGGCGACGCCGTTGGCGATCGGCAGGCCGGAGCCCACGACGCCGGTGGTGACGATCAGGCCGGACTCCGGGTGGGTGACGTGCATCGGACCGCCCTTGCCCTTGCAGGTGCCGCCGACCCGGCCAAAGAACTCAGCTGTCAGTTCCCGCAGGGGAACACCCTTGGCGATCTGGTCGTGGATGCCGCGGTAGATGGTGAGGACGTAGTCCTCCTTGGTGAGCACCTGCGCGATCGCGGAGGGGATGATCTCCTGGCCGCGGGGCGAGTAGTACATGCCCGTTGCCTTACCGGTCTGGAGCATGGAGATGTAAGTGTCGTCGTACATCTTGATCTTGGCGGCGATCGTGTAGATCCCCAGGAGAATCTGGGGATCGATGTCGGTGGTCGGATCCACCTCGAGCGTTGCGGTCATGGTGTGCGTACTCCTGTCGAAATTAAGCTGCGGCGCCGGGGCGCCTGTGGACCTGGAGAGCTATCCGCCTGCCGGACGGCCGGACGCGACACCGGCGTCGATGCCGGCCGCCCCCTGCCTCCTGCGGAACAATTATTTGGTTATTGGAACCTAGTCGAGAGCCTTGGGTGTGTCAAGCATCACACTTGGCCGTGCGATGGGAGGGGCGCCGTGACCGGCGCTGTGCCGGGCGTGCGGAAGGGCGCCGGAAGGGCGCCGGAAGGGCTCACACGGCGATCCCGACGAGCTTGGTGTCGAGATACTCGTCGATCCCCTCATATCCGCCCTCACGGCCCAGTCCGCTGGCCTTGACGCCGCCGAACGGTGCCGAGGCCGAGGTCGGGTTGATGTCGTTCACGCCCACCATCCCGTACCGGAGCTTCTCAGTGACCCGGATGGCCGTGGACAGATCATTGGTGTAGACGTAGGCCGCCAGTCCGTATTCGCTGTCGTTGGCCTTGGCGATCACCTCCTCTTCGTCGTCGTACGGCATCACCGCCGCGATCGGTCCGAACGTCTCCTCGTAGTAGATCTGCATTTCCGGCGTCACATCGGCCAGGACCGTGGGCGCGAAGAAGGTCTTCCCCTCCAACCCCTCGACCTCGACCCGTTCGCCGCCCACCGTCACGCGGGCACCCTTCTCCAGCGCATCCAGGACCTGCGACTCCATCTTGGTGACCGCGCGCTCGTCGATAAGCGGGCCGATCGAGACGCCCGGAGTTTCACCCGCGCCCACCTTGAGTGCCTTGACCCGCTCGGTGAGCGTGGTGACGAACGTGTCGTAGTGCGAGCGGTGCACGTAGATCCGGTTGGGACTGATGCAGGCCTGGCCGGTGTTGAGGAACTTCACCAGCGCAGCCCCCTTGGCGGCCCGCACTGGATCGGCATCCGGGAACACGATGAACGGCGCATGGCCGCCCAGCTCCACGGAGACGCGCTTGAGACTCTCGGTTGCCTTGGCGGCAAGTTTCTTGCCAACGGCGGTGGAGCCGGTGAACGTCAGTTTCCGCACCACCGGCGATTCAACCAGGGTGTCCCCCACGGCAGCCGCGCGGCTGGTGGTGACCATGTTCAGCACACCTGCCGGCACTCCGGCTTCCAGGAGGACCTCCAGGGTGGCCACCGCGCACAGCGGCGTGAGTGCCGCGGGCTTGAGCACCGAGGTGCAGCCTGCCGCCAGCGCCGGAGCGAGCTTGCGGGTGAGCATCGAAATGGGATAGTTCCACGGCGTAATGGCAGCAACCACGCCCACTGGCTGGCGCATCGTAATGAAGCGCTGGTCGGCGCGGGCTGAGGGAATCGTGACGCCGCCGATCCGCTTGGCCTCCTCAGCGAACCAGGCCAGGAAGTCCGCGGCGTAGCCGACCTCGTTCAGGGAAGCCTTGAGCGGTTTGCCCTGCTCGCTGGTCATCAGGGCGGCCAGTTCCTTTTGCCTGCCGCGCATGATCAGGTTCGCCTGAGCCAGGATCCCCGAGCGCTGGTGTGCCGTGGTTCCGGCCCAGGCGTCAAAGGCGGCATCGGCGGCAGCGATGGCGGCCGCGGTGTCGTCGGCTCCGCCGTCGGACGCCCACCCGATCACCGCTGCGGTGGCCGGGTTGGTTACCGGAAAGGTGGAGCGGCTGAGCGCTTCGCGCCACTCGCCGCCGATCAGGATTGTGGTGGCAGTGTTCGCTGTCATCAGATGAAGGTCCTTTCAGGGACAGAGCTTTCAGAAACGGGGGAAGGTTCCGGTGCCGGTGCCGGCGGTGCCTGGAGCAGGCAGAGCGCGTCGACGGCGGCGAACCCGTCGTCGGTGACCACCAGGGGGTTGATGTCGAGGGACCCGAGCCATTCGGAGCTGCCGGCCGCGAAGTCGCCGACGCGCACCAGGAGGTCTGCGAGCGCATTAAGGTCCCAGGCCGGCTGGCCGCGGAACCCGTGCATCAGCCGGGCATCTTCGAACTCGGCAATCAAGTCCTCGGCCTCGGAGCGGGGGAAGGGCGCCATTCGGCCGCCGATGCGGTTGATGACCTCGACCATCACGCCGCCGAGCCCGAAGACCACCATGGGGCCGAGCTCGGTGGACTGGATGCCGATGAACGCCTCGGCGCGCACCGCCAGCATCGGCTGGACGACGACGAGCGCGGGCAGCGCGTCGCGCCGCGCTATGCTCCGCATCCGGGTTACAGCGGCACGGAGTTCATCCGCGGGGACTCCGACTTCAACCGGCCCCGTGTTCGGTCCGATGACCGACGTCGGCGAGCTTGACGACGTACGGACCGGCAAAATCCGGGGGGCCGGCTTCGGCGTCCGGCGCCACCAGGTGGTAAGGAGCGACCGGGATTCCCTGCGACCGCAGCAGCTCCATGGCCGCAGCGAACGGGAGCATCGATCCTTCCGGGGTGGCGACCGTTGGCTGTTCCGGTCGGGCAACCGGTGCTGCCTCCGCCCGGGGGCCGGCCATCATCGGGCGCCGGCGCGAGAAGTCTCCCAGTGTCTGCAGTCCGCGCAATGTGGCCCGTATTCCGTGACCGCCGGCCGCGGCGGGGGATGCGTCCACGATCTTCCGTGCCCAGTCCCCCAGCGCTCCTCCGCAGTTCGAGACCAGGAAGGGCTTGCCGGTCTTCTCCGCCGCGGCCACAAAGGCCTGGAGGAACGCCCCGGAGTACGGACTCTCGTCCTCATCCGTGAGCGGATGGACGTTCAGCACGGCGTCGACGTCGGGGGCGGCCGTGTAGCGGTCCAGGATCTGTTCCAGGTGCGGCATGCCCATCGGCGTGGTGTCCAAGGGGTTGGGCACATGGACGCCCGGGATGAGGTCCTCGATCCAGCCGCGCAGGTGCTCCAGGGCCGGGACCGCGATCTGCTCGTCGAGCGCGAGATCCATGGCCATCGAGGCGTAACCCCCGGTGGAGGTGATGACCGCGAGCCCGTTGCCGCTGGTGCGGTATTCCTCGCCGAGCTGGTCGATGACCGCCAGCCGGTCGATGAGTTCCTCCGGGTCCCGGGCGACGCCGATCCCCAACTGGCGGAACGCGACGTCGTACACCCACGCATCGCCGGTGAGCGCGCCGGTGTGGGAGGCCGCCATCTCCTGTGTCCGCGAGTTGCGGGCCAGCTTGAGGGCGACTATCGGCTTTCCGGCCCGGATCGCACCCCGGGCCGCCTCGAAAAAGGCCTCGGGCCGGCGAATCTTCTCGATCACCAGGCCAATCGCAGTGGTGGCGGGGTCGTGGGCCAGATACTCCAGGTAATCGGCCAGATCGGTGACGGCTTCGTTACCGGCGGAGATGACAACGTTGAGGCCGACCTGGGGCCGGTCCCAGGCCGCCATCACTACCCCGCTGAGCAGGGCGCCGCTCTGGGACACGATGGAGAGACCGCCTGCACGGCGCTTGTGGTCTGCCGCAATGGTGAGGCCGATGTTCCGCGGCACGTTCGAGTAACCCAGCCCGTTCGGCCCGACGACGGCCATGCCTGACGCCAGTGCTGCCGCCGCGATCCTCTCCTGCAACGCGGCCCCGGCCACATCCCCCATCTCGGCATAGCCGCTGGACACCAGAACGACGCCCCCGACGTCCAGCGCGGCAGCCTCCTCAACGACGGTGACTGCCGTCGCGGCGCTGGTGACGCAATAAACGGCGTCGATCGGTCCCTGAATGTCCGAGAGGGTCGGGACCGTCGTCTGGCCCATGACGGCGGAATGCTTCGGGTTGACGTAGTAGATGGTGGCGTCGCTTTTCAGCGTGGGCGAGAAGGACTTCACGAACGGTGCGCCGTCCCGCAGCCCCACCACGGCCACGGTGCGCGGGTTGAGCAGCCGCCGCAGCGCCTCGGACTGACCGCCGCTCACGCCGTTCCTCCGCGCGCTGCGTCGCGCGGTCCGCCGGGGACGTCCCAGGTGGTCCAGCGGAACAGGGCGCCGTGAGTGGTGGCCGGATCGGTGATCAGGGTGTGCTCGTCCCGGCCCAGGGTGGTGATGCCTTTGGTCTCGAAGTAGGCCTGCACCGCGTCGAGGTCCTGCACCCGGAAGGCTGCTGCGTGGTGAATTTCGCCGTTGGCGTCCAGGTCGGCTGCCGCCAGGGTGTTCCCGGTGTTCGGCGTCGAAAGCTGGACGACGGTGTCGCCGATCTGCACGTAGGCGTCGTCGGTGCCGGTCAGCGCGGAGGATCCCTTGTGCAGGAGCTCCCCGCCCAGGACGCCGGCGAAAATGCCCGTGGCCCGGTTCAGGTCCTTGGTGAGGATGGTCGTGTAGGCCAGCCCCGGGGTCTTCACCGGGTGGTTGGAAATCCACCACTCCGGGTCGAAACCGCTGTCGTTGGACCGGGGATCCATCGTCCCGACCTGGCTGCCCTCGGGATTGAAGAACTCGAGCTGCGTGATCGTGTCCTTGGGGTGGGTCATGATGGCCGAGTTGGGTCCGGGGCGCTCAGTGGTCATCCGGCCGCCTTCGACGAAGACTCGGATTCCTGCGTCGGTGCAGCGCTGCCACATTTCTCCGGCGTCATCGGTGTACCAGGCAATCGAATGCCAGTGCCGCCCGAAGCGGTTGAAAAAGCGGCCCAGGGGCATCGCGTCCCAGCCCTCAACCCGAAAGGCCGGTGCCAGCGGCTCGATCACGGTGTCCCCCAGCAGCACCAGGGAGGCGTCACGCTTCTCCCCGGGCATGTAGTTGTGGTCCAGGAACCCCCTGCGCACGCTGAAGACGTCGTCGTACCAGGCCTCCAGTGCGGGGAGGTCGTCGGTCATGTGAATGATGTGGAAGATCTGGCCGATGGCCATGGAGCCATCCCCTCTCTGACGGACACGAAGTAACGGTGCTGAGCTTTCGATATGAATGCCGGCCGGCCGGAAAGCCAACTAAACCGGGAAAGCCCGCGAAACAAATATTCGTTCCGCTATTGATGAAACCTGCCTTGATCGGAGACAGTTGTCAAGCACCTCCCACCGCTTCAGCACTTCGCCCCACCAGTCAAGGAATCAAACTTATGAGCTCACTCATTACCGCCCAGATGCAGGCGGCGCTCGGGACCCGGTTGGGTCATCAGCTCTCGTACCCCGTCTCTGCCTCGGACATTCGGCGATGGGCGACGGCGATCTACTGGCCCGAACCCCCGCCCGAAAAATACCTCAGCGCAGAGGAAGCCTGGCTCACGGCACCGGAGGACATGAACCCCTTCGCCTGGGCCGTGCTGTCCTCCGACACTCCCCCTCATCCCAGTGACGTTCCAGGCCACGATCCGGACCGCACGGAGAAGAGCATCGGCATCGAGGGTCCAGGGCTCACCAAGCAGCTCAACGGCGGCCTGAAGATCGAATACGGCGTCCCCATGAGGGTTGGCGACACCATTTCGTCCGAGCGCATCCTCGCCGGCTACACGGAGCGAGAGGGCCGACTGGGCCGGATGCTCTTCACGACCATGACCGACACCTGGACCAACCAGGAAAACCAAACGGTCAAGCGCACCGAACTCACCCTGATCCGTTACTGACCTCCTCTGTTACCGCCGGCCAGACCACAGGCCCACCCCAGATCCGACCCAGACCCGAGCGAGGAATCATGACCACCGCACCCCTTCGAACACCCGCCAATACGCCCGAGCTTGTCCCCGGCGCCTCCATTGGCGACTGGACCCGCGAGACAGGCCTGGACACCTGGAACCGCTTTGCTGCCGTCAACGACGAGTTCGTCCCGATTCACATGGATGCCGACGCCGGTCGGGCTGCGGGCATGCCCGGCGCCTTCGGCCAGGGCAATCTCCTCGTTTCCTATCTTCATGCCGCAGTGCGGAACTGGATGGGAGAAAGCGGCCGGATCCTGGAAGTCTCCGCCCAGTTCCGCAAACCGAACACCAAGGGGAGCATCACCGCCGGCGGCACCATCATCGAGGTCACCGGGACCGACGCCGGCACTGAGGTCCTGCTCGAACTCTGGCTTCGGGATGCCGCCGGCGCTGACCTGGCGCCCGGAACGGCAAGGGTCCTTTTCGCCTGAAGGACAGCAGGACGGCCGGCTGGTATCCCTGCCGGCCGTCCCGTTATGTTGACCTTTGGCGGTCCCGCCCAGGTCCTTGTGTGTCCGGGATCAGCTGTCCGGAATCAACGCCAGGTGCGTCCACCGACGCTGTGCCCAATGGGCGGCACCGTCAACGTAGACCTTCTTGACCTGACCTGGACCGAAGCCGTTGAAACCGGGTTCGGCGGAAAGCCACCCTCCGGTTACGATCGGCTCGACCTCCAGCTGGAAGCCCTCGCTGTCCTCATCGGTTGTCACTGTCACCACTGCCATGTCCGCATACCTCCTTCTTCTTGGCCGCCGGCCCTCTGCCGCCCGACCGGTTTTGTCCTGCCACCCGACCTGCCCAACCCACGTTTCGGATGCCGCCATCTGTTTCCTCGATCGTCGATTAGGGCGCCGACAGGGCCGCCCGGCTAAGTGCCGGGCAGCCGTTCCCCGCGGAAAACCAGCTGCTCCACGGTCACGTCGGCCGCGAACTCGATCTGGCAGGCCAGGCGGATTCCTTCGGTTTTGTTCTCGTAGTTGCGCTGCGCCACCCTTTTGATCACGCGCTGTTCGGGCTCTGAGGGGGCGACTGGCGCCACCTGGTCAGCACCCTGCAGGATCCTCACGTGACACCGGGAGCAGGTGCCCTGTCCGGCGCAGACAGTCGGCCAGTCATACCCTTCCCGATAGGCCGCGTCGAAGAGGGTTTCCCCGTCCATTACCTCGATCACCACCCCGGCAGGCTCAACGCGCACCTTCGGGAACGGGATGGATACCGGCTCCGCAGACATTTCCGGCTACAGGTACTTGGCGAGTTCTCGGTCCAGTGCCTGATGCCAGTTGACGATCAGGCGCTCGACGTCGACACCGAGACGGACATGCTCCAGGTCCGACGAGCGGATACCCGTTTGCATTCGCTCAATGTTGCTCGCGTCCTGCTGGACGAACCACAGTTCATCCCATGTGGGCGCGTCGTCTGCTCCGATCTTGGGCTTCTTGACCGGGGTGCCCGTGGGAGGGATTTCCAGGGCGAAGAAGTCGTAGATGCATTTGTTGGGGTCCGTGGGGTGGGGACGCGCACGGTAGACCAGGCCGCAGCCCAGCATCGCCACACCGGTGAAGTTCGGAAACATTGTCCAGTGCCCGGTGGTGTCCGGATGCATGGGTGTCAGCTCGACTCCGCGCATCGCGGCATCGATGTAGGCCCGCTTGAAGAACTCACCGAAGAATTCGTTGGCATCGGTTATCTCCAACAAATCTTCCAGAATCGCGATGTAGTGAGCATTCGTCTGCGACTGCGATCCTTCCCACATGACCTTCGCACTCATATAGAACTTCACCGCAGGTGTCATCTTCTCCGGGTCTGCAAAAAGCCGGTCTTCCTGACCCGGCAGCTGCAGGATTCTCGGCGCTCTGGAATCGGTCCACCCGTGCCCCTGCGGATCCGTGCTGTAGTGCGCGAAGGCGAGGGCGTTAAAGTCTTCATCGCGCAGGAATCCGGCCATCTCGGGGTGTGCCTGCATCACATGATAGGCCTCAAAGAAGGCCTCCTGAGCGATCTTCCAGTTCGCCTCGAATTCGATCTGGTGCCACCACGTAATGTGTGCCTTTTCGAATCCGTTGCCGTCGAGCGGACCCTTGATCCCTCCAAGCCATTCCTCGAAGGAGACGGCTTTGGGATCCATGTTGATCCAAACGAATCCCCAGCGCTCCGACACCTGCACTTCGGCGAGGTCGACATCCGCCTGCTGAACGGTTTCCTCGCGGAAGGCATCCTTGGCGTAGATGTAGGTGTTCTTGCCCTCAAGATTCCAGCGCCAACCGTGGAAGGGGCAAACGACCTGGTCGGCCCGGAAAGTGCCGGAGCCGCAGGCAATCGCCGTGCCGCGGTGCCGGCAGGCATTGTGGAACGCCTTGACGCTGCCGTCCTTCTGGCGGATGAGCATGATGGACTGGTCAAGGATGGTGTATTCCGTGAAGTCTCCGGGCTTGGGGATTTCCGTGCCGTGGCAGGCCAGCTGCCACGCGTGCTTCCAAAGGTTCTTCTCCACCTCGAAGAACTCCTTGTCGTGGTACCGGGCCGTCGGAACCAAGAGCTCATTTTCCACCCGGTACGGCACCTTCGACGTGTCGATCGCTTCAACGACAGTCGGGTCGTTTTGAACACTGGTCATAGCTGCATCTCCCTGCTTCCATCCCGGCACAACCCTGTGCCGGTTCTTGTCCTGGTCTGCTGCTGACTTCGCCGCTCCCGCCTTGGCGCGTGGCCTCGAAGGGGCTGATCGGCTCGAATCGGAGCCGTTCCCCCGAACCATACTTGTGATTTGCATCACAGGGAATAGGTGCGGGCCAAATATTTGTTCCGTTTCCTGGTCAAATAAAAAGCTTGCCGGCCAAATAAAGACCGGCACCACATGGTCAGTCAGGGATCACGGGCTCATCGCCCCACATGCGTGCCGGCGGTACCTCTTCAACGTCCGCAACGCTTACGGGACGCGTGTAGTGACGGTCCGGGCCATCGATGTCGTAGCTGCGGAACACCAGCCGATCCCCCACCAGCGTGCCAACGTAGGCGAGATCCTCTCCTGCAAACACCCGGTCACCGCTGATTTTTCCCACCACCGCACCCGAAGGCACCAGCACCGTATTGCCGTCATTGAGCAGGGGGCGACCGTTTTTGGTCCAGAGCTTCCGCATCATGCACTCCTCATCGTTTGCTTACCTGTGTTGTCTGTTTGTTTCCATGTGTCATTGGTTACACGTGAGTCTGCATTCTGCCGCGCCCCCTAGACCCGGTCAACCACCCCATGCGACCATCGCCTGCATGGACGCATGGCCTGACCGAGCGGACCGAACGCCTCCCGATGCCAGCTCCGGCAGTCCGTTCGCCATGCCCCGGGAGCCTCTCTGGGAGGACCCGCTGGCCGTTCCTCCGGTGCTGGGGCTGGCTGTCCCGAAGCTCCCCGGGCGCGTTCGTCAGGTGCTCGGGAACGTCCATTCCCACTATGTTGTGCTCGATTTTGGCGACCCGCGCAACCCTGCCGGTCCGTTCCTTTCGGTGACGTCGCGCCCGGCTGACCGCCGTCGGACACCTGTCCGGGGAGTCCTGCTGGAGGCAGCCCTGCTGTCTTTTGCCGCCCGTCTCAGTGAGTCGTCAACCCCTGGTGCCGATCCCCACGAAGCCGGCCTTTCACCTCTGGAACATGCAACGATCCTCGTAGAGGAGACCCGTGCGGCCTGTGTGGTCCGCCGTCAGGGTGATGCTTTCGCCGCCCACGTATATCTATCCGCCGAAGTCCTGCCGCCCGGACCGGGGTTCCCCGGCACTTTTGCCACGATCGTTGCCCGCGGAGTCGAGTTGTCCGAGATTCGCCTTACCGTCGTTTCCGACCTGAGCTCATTCGCCGCATTGACGCTCGAGCACGCGGAACAAGAGGACGCTCCGCCCGGATTTGCGCAGGCTTGCGCAAGCATCCGATTCGGTGCCATCGAGCGACTTATCCTCACGAGCCTGGAGAATCCCGATCCTGCCGGGTATGCCGAGGTGCGCCGGTGGATGATGGAGCTGCGCACCCGGTGGACGGAAGCCCACCGGAGCCAGATGCACTTCACCGGGCAGGATGCTCCGGCAGCTGCCCAGGCGTTGATGGCTCTGCTGGATCAAATGAAAGCTCTGTCGTCTGCCGTGCCGTGGTGGCAAGAGGCTGGCACCGAGGCGGTGGCCGAGAGCATCCGCCATGCCGTCTTCGCGAGTGACGTACCCAGTCGGGCTGCCCAGGATCTATGGTGCTGCGGGATCGCCGACCCAGCAGCCGAGGCCCGCTGGCTGCAGGCCTGGCAGCGTTGGTATTCGCATCGGAACAACGCGCAAAACTAGCGCAGGGGTTTCTGCCCTGAGATACGAAAAGAGGCCCCCTGGGGGACCTCTTAGCGACAATTCTTCAACAGCTTTTGGTGGGCGATACTGGGTTCGAACCAGTGACCTCTTCGGTGTGAACGAAGCGCGCTACCACTGCGCCAATCGCCCCCTTGCTGCAAATTGTTTTCACAACCGCAACGTCTAAAGATGCTAGCCCAGATTGGAGCTGGCTCCAAACCGATGCACGATCCGCGTCGGGGCAAGCCGTCGGAGAAGACGCCAGTCGCAGCAGAACACAGCGGGCGGGGCCGGAGCGCCTGCTGATCTCCGCGACGGGTTGCGCGGCACGGAGCACCCGGTCCGCCGTCGTGCGCGGCTCAGCCTGCCGCCGTCGTCGTCCGCAGGGCACCCGTCGTGCGCGGCCCAGCCCGCCGTCGTCGTGCGCGGCTCAGCCCGGCGTCATCGCGCACAGGCGGCTACCCCCTTCCGTTGCCCATTTCCGCACCGTTACTCCCGCACGGCCGGCCACACCTTGTCCGCTTGCTCTGTTTGCTACTCCCCAGGAGCCCGCCTCAAGCCGCTTCACCACCCCCACCTGCGAAGACATACAGGTGAGGACGACTGCTTCCGGCGTGGCGCAAATTAGTCCCGATTGGACGAACTTCGAATCGTCCAGTAGAGTTTTTCTTCGTTGGAAAGCGGGAGTTCGCCGCGAAACGCGAAAGCGATTCGAGGACGATTACACTAACTTCTTCAGCATGCGGACGTAGCTCAGCTGGCTAGAGCACCACCTTGCCAAGGTGGATGTCGCGGGTTCGAATCCCGTCGTCCGCTCGCAAGTCACTGTAAAACCGGTTGATGTTGACCGGTCGGCCTATGCTTATGCAGTGGTCACGGTGGGGTGGCCGAGAGGCGAGGCAGCGGCCTGCAAAGCCGTATACGCGGGTTCGAATCCCGTCCCCACCTCCACGGTGGACTTGCAAGCCCTTATGGGCGCGATTGGCGCAGCGGTAGCGCGCTTCCCTGACACGGAAGAGGTCACTGGTTCGATCCCAGTATCGCGCACTACAGTTAGGCGTTTTGACGCACAACTGTGTTTTTGCGGACGTAGCTCAGCTGGCTAGAGCACCACCTTGCCAAGGTGGATGTCGCGGGTTCGAATCCCGTCGTCCGCTCTCTTGACTGCATCGGGGCCTCCTTTGGGAGACTTGATGCATCAAGCGCGATTGGCGCAGCGGTAGCGCGCTTCCCTGACACGGAAGAGGTCACTGGTTCGATCCCAGTATCGCGCACGGACAACCCAGGTTGTCTTTTTTGCGGACGTAGCTCAGCTGGCTAGAGCACCACCTTGCCAAGGTGGATGTCGCGGGTTCGAATCCCGTCGTCCGCTCACATAGTTGCTTTCCGGGGATGTTTCGGGGCGACACACAGAAGGAGCAGGCCAAACGGCCTGCTCCTTCTGTGTTTAACGCGGCTTTGTCCAACGTGGCTTCAGGGATTCGTCTCGTGCGCTAACCTTCCGGCGTTTCTCCGTGGAAGTGCTGGCCTCCCGACTTCTCCTCCACAAATGCGGAATTTTGCGGACTGACGCAGCCTTTTCCCCAACTTCGAACATGTGTTCGACGCCGGGCCTTCATCTTGAGAGGCTGGATGCCATGGACGAAGAGATCGCTGCCCCGAGGACAACGTGGATGACCGGAACTGCCGGCCCCACCGGTAACCCGCCGCGGACCATACAGACCGGACAGCCCGAAACTCTGACTGGTGAGACTGAGCACATAAGTCCTACAGGGCTACTCCATGCCCTTTACTCCGTCCGTAACGCCGCCTCTGATGTTAACGAATGGCTCCCCCGCCTCAACTGTGCCGAACTTGCATCTCTTGCATCCACTGTCGAGGAACTTTCCCGGTTTGTGGACTATCTGCAGGTCGGCACCGCAGCCGCGATGGACCGAGGACGGGTTTGTGCTGAGATGTCAGGATCGTGGACTACCGCGGCCGGGAAAGCCCAGCAGGAGTTTAAGAGCACAGCGGACTACATGCGGCAGCGGCTTCGGATTAGCCGTCGCGAGGCGTGGAGGCGAATCTGCCTTGGATCGGCTCTTATGCCGGCAACTAGCCTGACTGGTCAGAGAATCGAACCTGAGCTCGCAGCACTGTCCGCTCGGGTGGCTCAGGGGCTGGTGTCCGGGCAAGCCGCCCAGACGGTCAGTGTGGCCATGAAACACGTGCAAGGCTGCGGCAGCCCGGAGGACAGGGCCTCCATGGAGGAGGCACTGACGGAAGTGGCTGTCAGCCAGGACCTGGATGCCCTCACTGTGGTGGCCAGCGCCTGGGTGAACCAGTTGGACCCTGATGGAACTGAACCGTCTGAGCAGCAAAAGGCCGAACTGCAGGGCCTGTTTATCCGCCGGAAGTACCGCGGGATGCACCGCCTGGATATTTTCGCGACGGAGGATCAATTCGAAACCCTCATGACGGCGTTGTCTCCGGAAACCAGCCCCCGGAACGACGCGGGGCAACCTGCGGATGGAGCCTGCGTGGATCTGGAAGGAAACGAACGTGCAGTCCCCGCCGACCGGCGGAGCTATCCGCAAAAGTGCCTGGACGGCCTCGTGTCATCCTGCAGGATCGCCCTGTCGTCTGGGCAGCTCCCCGCCAACGGAGGGTCCAAGCCGCAGGTCCTGGCTATCGTTCCTTATGAGCAGCTCCAGGAACGAGTAGGGAGAAAAACGGAAAGCGGCATGCTGGCCTTTGCTGGCCCCGTCCCACCCCACCAAATCCGCCGCATCGCCTGCGAGGCGGACATCATTCCGGTTGTCCTGAGCGGTGAGGGCCGCATATTGGATGTGGGAAGTGCTTCCCGCTACTTCCCGCCGCATCTTAGAAAAGCACTAACCGCCAGAGACGGCGGATGTGCTTTCCCCGGTTGCACCTCACCGGCGCCGTGGTGCGAGGCCCACCACATTGAGTATTACTCCCGTGGCGGCGCTACCAGTACCGACAACGGTGTCCTGCTCTGCGGGTTCCACCATCATTTGATACACCGGGAGAAATGGCGCATCCGCGTCAGGAACGGTGTCCCGTGGTTCATCCCGCCCACCTACGTGGATCCCTTCCAAGCACCGCTGCGCAACACGTATTTCCATCCACTGCGCCGAGACCGACAAACGGTGTGAGGTGCGGGCGCCATATCCCGGTTCGGGACTGCCCACAAGCTCATCCGAGGACTGCGGGCAGATCGGGACCCGCGCTCCGGCAATTAGGGTGGCCGGACAGGAGAGGCGCCACTTCTTCAAGCTTGGCAGCGGTCCTTCCCGCGCGTTCAGCCCGTCATCGCGCCAGCACCCTGCCCAAAGGCCCAGTTGCAGCTGTTGGTCCATCAACTCAGTTGCCTTACGATTGAAATGAACGGGAAACGTTTGGTTTCCCCTGCGAAAGGAGGTGTCCGTGTCTGTATTTGACGGGCTCAAGGGCAAGGCCGGAGAGCTGAAGGACAAGGCAACCGAGTTTGTGGGCGGAAACGCTGACAAGATCAAGGGCGGCATCGATCACGCAGGAAACTTCGTCGATCAGAAGACTGGCGGAAAGTACTCCGACAAGATCGATGGCTTCCAGAGCAAGGCCTCAGAGGCGGTAGACAAGGTCGACCGCAAGCAGGGTCCCGACTCCGGAACTGATTCCGGACCGACTCCTCCGGCCGTATAAGCTTCAGAGCACGACAAGGGTCCTGGTTCCGCCGAGTGGCGGCACCAGGACCTTCGTCATTTAAGTCGTCTATCCCTGCGAAGACCCCCGGTTAGCAGGACCACCCCAGCGCACCACAAACGATTAGCGTTTGGAAGGCGGAATCTCGCAGTGTCGCGGATAATCGCCTCCAAAAATCCAATGGGTTTCGGTTGCTAGCGGTGCTTCTGGCTGGTGTGCCGCAGGATGGCCGGCAAAACCAGCGTCAGTATTCGACAGAGTGCTACCGACGTTCCGACATAAATCGATCTTCCGCAGCGTAGTCAACGTATCGGTTGAAGAATTCCAGACGCCCGGCTGCAGAGGCAGGATCGTCGACACTCCTGGAAAGCCAGTCCAGCTCAGTTTGGACCGTGGCTGCGTAATCACCCACAGGAACGTAACCGAGCTCCAGAGAGGCACGGGTGTCCAGAATAATGGGCGCAGCACTCTCCCAGGGATGCGTACCCAGCTGGGCACTGCCACGCTCACCCGGCGCTGCTCCCCCTGAACCACGACCGCCACCACTCCCCGCACTGGCACCACTGCCAGCGCTGCCAGCACGGCCGCCAGACCCACTTCCACCGGCAAGCAGTATCTCCTCCCACCGGTGTCCGAAATAGGCCGCGACAACACGTGAAATCTCGAGAGCACTCGGAGCATCAGGATTTGCGCTGTTGAGGATCCGGCTACCGGGGTTCGCCGCAATACGCTCCACCAGCGCAGCGACGTTCACAGCTGCAGTCGTATGGTCTACACCGGAACCGGAGGAAGTCAGAAACACGGCTTTTCGGGCATCCAGGACACGACGGACAAAGACCCATTCACGGGCAGGAGAGGCACCCTCCCCATGTACCTTTGACGCACGGAGGACAGTGACCGGATGCCCACTGTCCAGCAGCACGTGTTCAGCAGCTACCTTGTTGCGTCCATACCCTTCGGGCGAGTCGAAATAGCCGTTGCCCGGAGCGACAGTGGGCTGGTCTTCAGAAACTGGGCCGGAAAAGACAGGACGGTCGGGCGAATTCACGTGCCGCCCAAACGAATCGACATAAACGGCTTTGCTGGAGAGCATCACAGACGATCCCACATCACCCACAAACGGAAGAAGATGCAGGGCATCAGCTGCAGTGAAGCACAGGCAATCCACCAGCAAATCCGCACCAGAGCCCACAAGATGCCGCAGAGCCCCGGTATCGCTGCGGTCGGCCGCATGAAATGCCGCACCCGAGGCGGTGAGATCGGCAGGAACGTTGGATGGGTTCCTGCCCGTGATATCGACATTCCAGCCGGACGACAAAAGCCGCCGGGCAACGGCACGGCCAATCAGTCCGCTGCCACCCAAGATAACTGCTCTGCGCACAAGACCCCCATCTTTGCCATCAGTTATTCAAAGCAGCCCCGGCACCGCCAACCGAGACTAGGCCGCTTCCCCGGTCTGACCCTCGCGAGCCAGGGCGGTAAGCCTGGACACAGCACGGAAGTACTTCTTCATGTACCCACCGTTCATCATTTCCTCAGTGAAGAGCTGATCGAACGGAACACCACTGGCGAGAATCGGAACATCCTTGTCGTACAGCCGGTCCGCGAGGACCACAAAGCGCAGGGCAACCGACTGCTCGGTGATGGTGCCGACGTTGTGCCACGCGACGGCGTCGATACCGCTAATGAGCTGACGGTAGCGGCTGGGGTGCACGGTGGAGAGATGGTTGATCAGGGCAGTGAAATCGTCCTCGGCCACCACCTTTCCGCTGAACTCCGCGGTAACCCGGCTTTCGAGCTCGTCTTCGGCAACGGGATCGGGAGACTGCGGCAGACCGCGGTGCCGGTAGTCCTCACCGTCAATGCGCACGACGTCGAACTGGTCGGCCAGAACCTGGATTTCCCGCTGGAAGTCGACGGCGGCAAAACGCCCCTCGCCCAGGGAACCGGGCAGGGTATTGGACGTGGCAGCAAGCTTGACGCCGGCATCAGCGAGCTCCCGCATCAAACGGGACATCAGAACGGTGTCGCCCGGATCATCGAGCTCGAATTCATCGATGCACACCAATTTGTAGGTGCTCAGGGCATCCACGGTCTTGCGGAAGGACAGTGCACCAACCAGGTTCGTGTACTCGACAAACGTTCCGAAGGCCTTGGGGCCCTCAACCGAGTGCCACAGCGAGGCAAGCAGGTGCGTCTTGCCGACGCCGAACCCACCGTCCAAATAGAACCCGGCCTTGGAATCGGGCTTTTTGGCGCCGAAGAGCCTGCGCAAACCGGTCGGCTCGGGAATGTCGACGGCGGCAGCAAAGTTCCGCATCGAGCTCACCGCATGCGCCTGGGAGGGCTGCGATGGATCCGGACGGTAGCTGTCGAAGGAAACTGAGCCGAACCGCGGAGAAGGGAAGAACCCCTTCAACAGGTCATCTGTCGAGACCTGGGGAGTCCGCTCTGCAAGGTGCTCCACTTGTGCCACTGTGCGCAATCCGTCCATCCGATGTTGATAGGTGTCAAAGGTTCCCACGGTAGTGCTGCCAGTGGTACCAGATCTGCCGCCGGCAAAATTGCCGCCGTTGCAACGATACGCCAAGAGGGCCCAGCCACCGGATTTCCGGGACGTCCCCGTTGAGATTGAATTCCGGACAAGCGCTCAGCTGCGAGCGCGGGCCCGTCCGGCCATCGGCGCAAATGGCCCGGCACAAATAGCCCGGCACAAAGTCAGGGCACAAAAGTTCGGGCACAAAGTTCGGAGACATCAGCAGACCATCGGAAGTTTTCGTCCGCACGCGTCGTTAGGCTAGAGGTAAGCCCGTGCCAGCCGCCTTCGCGGCGGCCGATCCGAAACCGAAAGAGGCCACATACATGTCGATTGCCCCGGACACCGCATCCAAGTTTGCCGACTATGCCCATCCCGAGCGGCTCGTCTCCACACAGTGGCTCGCCGACAACTTGGAAACTGACGGGCTGGTGGTCCTGGAATCAAACGAAGACATCCTGCTCTACGAGACGGGCCACATTCCAGGTGCACGGAAAATCGACTGGCATACGGATCTCAATGACACCGATACCCGAGATTTCGTGGACGGAGAGTCTTTCGCGTCGCTTATGTCCCGCAAGGGCATTACCCGCGATTCGACAGTCGTCATTTACGGCGACAAGAGCAACTGGTGGGCAGCCTACGCACTGTGGGTCTTCACCCTCTTCGGCCACGAGGACGTTCGCCTGCTCGACGGCGGACGGGACAAGTGGATTGCGGAAGGCCGGGAGCTGACCACGGACAAGCCGCAGGTCGCGGCCACTGATTATCCCGTCGTCGAACGCAACGATGCGCCGATCCGCGCCTACCTGCCCGACGTCCTTGCGCACCTGGGCAAGGGCCCGCTGATCGATGTCCGCTCTCCCGCCGAATACACCGGCGACCGCACCCACATGCCGGACTACATGGATGAGGGCGCCATGAAGGGCGGCCACATCCCGACCGCCGCATCGGTGCCGTGGAGCAAGGCTGCCGCTGACGACGGAACCTTCCGCACACGGCCCGAGCTGGAGGCGCTGTACAAGGACCAGGCCGGACTCCGGGAGGGCGACGACGTCGTCGCCTACTGTCGGATCGGCGAACGTTCCAGCCATACTTGGTTTGTACTGAAGCACCTGCTGGGTTTCGACTCGGTCCGCAACTACGACGGGTCCTGGACCGAATGGGGCAACGCCGTGCGGGTTCCGATCGCTAAGGGCGAGGCACCCGGAGAAGCTCCGGCAGCACGCTAGGCCGCGGCAGCACAGCACCTCAGCACCGGCACAACACACCAAGCACCAGCACCACAGCGGAGAGACGAAGCATATGACCACGTCAGCACTACCGACCGTACCGGCACAGCTTGCCGAAATCATCGAGGACTTCCAGGCCCTCGAAGAAGTGGAGCGGCTGGAACTGCTCCTGGAGTTTTCGCGGACCCTTCCTCCCCTGCCGGATCGGCTGGCCGAGCACCCGGAACTGCTCGAACAGGTCGTTGAGTGCCAGTCGCCGCTGTTCCTGACCATCGAGGTGGATGACTCCCCCGAGCGCCGGGTCCAGCTGTTCTTTTCGGCACCGCGGGAGGCTCCCACCACCCGCGGTTTCGCCAGCGTCCTCCACGAGGGGCTGAACGGACTGCCGGCCGCTGAGATTCTCGCGGTGCCGGCGGATGTTCCGGACCGGCTCGGGCTCACCCGGGCCATCACTCCCCTGCGGATGCGCGGAATGTCAGCAATGCTCGGACGCATCAAGCGCCGGCTCGAGCAGGATGCAGCATCCAGGGACGCTGCGGACAGCGGAAAGCAGGCATAACCATGGCGGGTCGAGGAAAGACATCAGGAAGTGCGACGCCGGCAACCCGGGTCCTCGACGCCGCAAAAGTTCCGTACGAGACACTGAGCTACACGCACGACCACGATGCGCCGTCGTACGGTCTGGAGGCCGCGGACAAACTTGGGCTGCCGCCGGAATCCGTGTACAAGACACTCATGGTGGACCTCGGCGGACGGCTGGCGGTGGCCATGGTTCCGGTGGCGTACAACCTGGACCTGAAGAAGTTCGCCGCACTGATGGGCGCCCGGAAGGCCAGCATGGCGCACCGGGCAGAGGCCGAACGGCGCACCGGCTACGTTGTGGGCGGCATTTCACCGCTGGGGCAGCGCCATCCCAGCGCCGCCGGAATCGATTCCTCCGCCGAGCTGCTGGACACCATCTACGTCTCCGGCGGCCGGCGGGGCTTCCAAATCGGACTGTCACCGTTTGACCTGATCCGGCTGACCTCCGCACTCTCGGCCCCTATCGCGGGACCCAAGAGCTGAGCAGCTCTTAGCCCTTCGGCGTGTCCGCCCGGCGCTCTGCGGGATGCCGGGTGCGGCCCAGAACGTTGTTCAGCCAGACCAGGACCGTGGTCTCCCACCGCTCCGGGTCAACGTTGTATTCCTTGGTGTGACCGGCCTTGGAGAACCGCTCGAACGTCACCACGCCCGGGTTTTTCTCCGCCAGCTCAGCCGAGGGGCCAAACGGCACGAATTCGTCGTCCTCGCTGTGCAGAATCAGGGTGGGGATCCGGATTTCCTCGGCTCGAGACACCCAGTCCATGCTCTTGAGGTCCAGCGGCGCAGCCAGACCGGTCAGCGCGCGGCCTGCCGGATTGGAGATCAGCCACTGTCCCAGACGGCCGGACTGCACCGGAATCCGGTTCAGCCGGGCGTGGTGGCTGAGCACATCGAGCCAGTTGATCACCGGTCCGTCGAGCACCAGCGCGCGGATGTGACGGCGCAGCGGTGACCGGTCGGCCGCCTGCAGGCTGACGGCACCGCCCATGGACCAGCCGAAAAGCACAACGTCCTTGGCCCCGTGCGCCAGCGCGTAGCGGATGGCGCATTCGACGTCGTGCCACTCCGTGAGGCCCAGCCCGTACCGGCCGTCGGAGGCATAGGGGGCGTCGCCGTCGTTCCGGTAGGAAATGAGCAGGCTCGTCATTCCCGCCTCACGCGCGGTGCGGACGGCACGCAGGCCCTCCGTGCGCTGGGCCCCCCGGCCGTGGACCATGATCGCCCAGGTGGCGGCGTCGGCGTCGGCCCGCACCAGCCAGGCCGGCGCCAGCCCGCCGTCCACGGCAATGTTCACTTCCTCTTCGGCCAGCCCGACGGAGGTGGGCGATTCGTAGATGGCGCCGCTCCACCAGCCGCGCACGGCTTTGAGCAGGTCGCCGCTGTAGATTTCTTCGACATCCCGCTGCACCGTGCCTTCCCGCGGCTCGTAGGAGCGGATGGCGCCGATCCGGGCGTGGCCGGCACCGCCGTCGAAAAACAGGCTGTAGGTGCCGTCAACGGTGGTGTCTTCGTTGGCGGGCAGAATGACCTGCTTGCCGTGTTCGGAATCGATGACGGCCAGGATTTGCAGGTTCGCATCCCGGGTCCGGCGCGGGGTGACTACTTGGCGGGCGAAATACACTCCCAGACCGGACGTTGCAGCGAACAGCGCAGCGGTTGCCGCCGCCCCCATTCCGGCCCCGAATGCCGTCCATTTGATCCACGGGGCCGAGAGGCCGGTTGGCGGTGCGGGTTCGGCGGGAAGGGCCTGGAACGGAAGCGCGGGAATGGAGATAGCCATGAGTCCATTCTGACTGATAGTTCATCGTGCCGCAGCGCGCCCATGCCGCCGGTGGGCCAAGTGTCACTGGCAATACACCCGCCCTTCCCCGCCGGCAGTGCGAGGAAACCGTTTCCACTGCTGTCTAACCGGGCCCGCAAGTGCCCCGGGCGGCTTGCGGGTACGGGCTCAGCTGCCTGGAAGAATCAGGCGCCCAGCGGGCGTTTTCATGCCTTGGAGTCTGGATAGGTTCCGTAAGTTCCCAGTAACAATTCCGCATCAATGCTTCATTGAGGAATGAAATCCGACGCCGCAGGCACTGCCGAAGGCGCCGAAATCAGCTGAGGGTGAGCTTGTGAGTTATCAAAATGTTTTCTCGACATCTACATCATTTGTCAGAATGCTGGCTTTTCTACCGCAAATTGGCGGTTCTGCTTAACTGGACGCGTTCTATTGACTTCACCACCCCCTCCTATATTCTCCAGAGACGGGACCAGCGCACGGCGTAGGGCGCCAGACAAAAACGAAGGAATACGATACATATGGGATCTTCCGCAAAAAGCCGACCCAAATGGGTTCGTTCATTCCAAATGGCCACGGCGTCACTGGCTCTGGTGGCGGGAAGCATGGGCGGCGCTGCCACACCGGCGCTGGCAGCTGAAACGGCACCCGCTGCCGAGGGTAACGAAACCTTCCGGATTGCCACCGCGGGGTTCGTGGACTCGTTCAACCCATTTACGTCGATCTACTTATTGCCGACTAATTCCATCCGTTACATGTACGAAAGCCTCGTCCAGAATGATGCCAAGGACGGCTCTCCAACGGCTGGCCTCGCACAGGACTGGGAATCCACCCCGGACGGAATGCAATGGACCTTCACGCTGAATGACGGGCTGAAGTGGTCCGACGGGGAACCAATCACCTCCGAGGACGTTAAATGGACATACGAGCAGATGATGACCATTCCTGCCATGGGCACTGCTAACGGCAACCTGGTTTCGAACTTTGAATCCATTGACACGCCCGATGACAAGACCGTCGTGATCAACCTCAAGACCCCCCAGGCCCCGAACCCGGGAACCGAGATCCCCGTTGTCCCGGAACATGTCTGGTCGGAAATCTCCGATCCCACCACCTATCCGAACGACAAGGACGTAGTCGGCTCCGGACCCTACTTGCTGGAAAGCTACCAGGCGAACCAGTCGATCGATCTGAAGGCGAACCCCAATTTCTGGCGGGGGGCGCCGAATATTGGTGCAATCCAGTACGTCTACTACACGAACTCGGACGCCCAGCTGCAGGCCCTGCGCGCAGGAGAGGTCGATTTCGTCACAGGCCTAACGCCCACGCAGTTCAAGGCCTTGGAAAATGAAGCAAACATCACCACCCAGGCCGGGGAAGGCCGCCGCTTCACCGGCATCGGGATCAATTCCGGCTCCGAAACCCCGGAAGGTGTCGCCTACGGAACCGGCCACACCGGCCTGCAGGACAAGGCGGTGCGCGAGGCCATGCGTTTGGGCATCGACACCGAATCCCTGCTGACACAGGTGCTCGGCGACTACGGCACCCCTGCAACCAGCTTCATCCCCTCCGCCTTCGCCCAGTGGCACCTGCCGAACGATGACAGCGCCATTGTGGGGTTCGATCCAGAGGTTGCCAAGAAAACTCTCGACGATGCCGGTTGGGTTGCGGACAGCAACGGAATACGTTCCAAGAACGGCGAAACGCTCGAACTGCGGCTGCTCGTGGACGCGGCCAGCTCCAACGAGCAGTCAATGTCCGAATACCTCGTTCCCTGGATGAAAGACATCGGCATCGCGCTTGTTGTGGAGTCGACCGACTCCGATACCATCTCGGACAAGACCGCCAAGGGTGACTACGATCTGTACTTCACGGGGTGGAGTGTGAATCCGGATCCCGACTACCAGTTGGGTATAAACACCTGCGCTTCGCGTCCGGACGCCGAAGGCAACGGGGCAACCAGCCAGGATGGCTACTGCAACCCGGAATTTGACCGGATGTTCGCGGAACAGCACTCAGAACTCGATGCCGAAAAACGTGCCTCCATTGTTCATGACATGCTCCGGATGCATTACACGGACGCGGCTCAGATCACCCTTTGGTATCCGCGCTCCCTCGAGGCTTACCGTTCCGACCGTTTCACCGGCTTCACGCTTCAGCCGGAACAGAACGGCATCATCGCCAATCAGGCCGGTTACTGGGGCTTCCTGACCGTCGACAGTGTCCAGTCCGCCCAGGTTGAAAGCTCCGACGGAAACACCGGCCTCTGGGTCGGGCTCGGAGCCCTGGCTGTCGTCGTTATCGGCGGCGTCGCCTTCGCCCTGAACCGCCGCAAATCCGCGGGTGACCGCGAGTAGCTCTCCCGTTCGATGGCAGGGTCGGCGTAGTGCAACAAAGTGCGCCGGCCCTGCCGTCAGTTCGGACCAGTCTGACTCCTGAAAGAAGAAGAGAGCGCTGATATGTCCGCTGCAACAGCACCCATTGGGGCGGTGAAGGCAGAACAGGAATCACCTGACCAGGTCGATTCCTCCTTTATCCGCTACGCGGCGTCCAAGGCGGGCGGTGCACTGATTAGCTTCGCCATGGTCATTCTGCTCGGGTTCTTCGCCTTCCGTATCCTGCCCGGCGACCCGGTCCGCCGAATCGCCCAGGAACGACCGATGAGTCCTGAACAAATTGCCGAGTTGCGCAGCCAGTATGGGCTGGATAAACCGCTCCCTGCCCAGTTCTGGGATTACATAGTCAATATCTTCAGCGGCAACCTGGGTGAGAGTTATGTTTACCGCAAGGCGGTCAGTTCGCTCATCGCTGAGTACATCGGCCCCACTCTGGTGCTGACGGCCACCGCTGCCCTAGTGGCCATCGTCCTCGGGCTGTGGCTGGGCCAGCACGCCGCTTGGAAACGCGGCTCCTGGTTTGACCGGGCGGCCACGGGGATTTCCCTGGTGTTCTGGTCCGTACCCACCTTCTGGCTGGGACTCATCCTGTTGATGATCTTCGGCGGAACCCTTCGCTGGTTTCCAACCGGGGGGATGGTGACGCCCGGGCTGGAGGCCAGCGGCATCGAATACGTGATCGACGTTGCCCGGCACATGGCCCTGCCGGTGGCGAGCATGGTGGCGGTCGTATATGCGCAATACCTGCTGGTGATGCGGGCATCGCTCATTGAAGAAATGTCCTCCGACTACCTGACCACGGCCCGGGCAAAGGGCCTCCGGGACGATCTGGTCCGCCGACGGCATGCCGTGCCAAATGCAATGCTCCCAACCGTCACCCTCGTTTTCATGCACATCGGTGGACTCATTGCGGGTGCTGTCACCGTCGAAACAGTTTTCTCCTGGCCGGGTCTCGGCAAGCTGACCTACGAGGCCATCAGCGGACCGGACATGCCGCTGCTGCAAGGTACCTTCGTGGTCTTTTCGACCATCATCATCATCATGAACCTGGTTGCCGACCTGGTCTACCGCCAGCTTGACCCGAGAGTGAGGCGGTCATGAGCACCGAAACCGCACGGAACCGCAAGCCGCAGGCCCAACTTTCACGCCGCCAAATTGTCCGCCGGCGCCGCCTGGCAGCGGCCGCCAACGTCCGGAAGCAGTTCTGCCGGAGCAAGACCGGCCTGCTGGGGGCAGTATTCCTGTCAGTGGTAATCCTGGCTGCCATTTTCGCCCCTGTGCTCGCCCCCCGATCCATGCTGGACGTCACCCTGTTGATGGACCAGCCGCGCTTCGCTCCCCCCTCCTGGGAGCACCCGCTGGGGACCGACCACCAGGGCCGGGAACTTTGGGTCCGGATGCTCTGGGGAGCCCGCGTGTCGCTGATCGTCGGCATCGCCGCCACCGCCATGTCGATGTTCATCGGCACACTGGTTGGCATGGCAGCCGGGCACTTCACCGGGCTGACCGCAGGGGTCATCATGCGTTTCGTTGACTTCTTCCTGGTGCTGCCTTCCCTCATCCTGGCGATTGTCCTGTCCTCGGTGCTCTCCCGCGGCGTCCTGACAATCGTCATCGCCATCGGGGTGACGTCATGGGCGGGCACAGCACGTGTGGTCCGCGCACAAACACTCTCTGTCGAGTCCCGGCCCTACATTGAACGGTCGAGGGCGCTCGGAGCCGGGCACCTGCACATCATTATGAAACACCTCTTCCCGGCGGTGCTTCCCCTGGTCATGGCCAACACGACGCTGACTGTGGGCTCGGCAATCATCGCCGAATCGACTCTGGCGTTCCTCGGGCTGGGCGACACGACCCAGCAATCCTGGGGAACCATCCTAAAGAACGCCATGGACGTCTCGGCGGCAACCAGCGGCTACTGGTGGTATGTCATCATCCCGGGCCTGGCCATCCTGCTGGTGGTGCTGGCATTCACCCTGGTGGGCCGTGCCTTTGAATCAATCACCAACCCCACCATGAGGAGCCGGTAGACATGCCAGATCTCGTCTTCGACAACGTCTCCATCAGCTACTCCACCACCGGCAGCGGCCGCGGGGTGATCCAAGCCGTCAAGAACGTAAGCCTGGCCCTTCCGGCAGGCGAAACACTGGGCGTAGCCGGCGAATCGGGATCCGGGAAGTCGACGCTCGCCATGAGCGTCCTCCGGCTGCTTCCCTCCAATGCCCGCGTCGACGGCAACGTGCTGGTCGGCGACAAGAACATCGCCGACCTGACCTTCGGGCAACTGCGCGCCGTCCGATGGTCCGAGGCCTCCATCGTGTTCCAGGGCGCTATGCACTCGCTAAACCCGGTGCAGATGGTCGGAGTACAGATCATTGAGGCCCTGGAACTGCATGTGAAAGGCAGCTGGACTACCGAGGCTTCCCGCCGGCAGCGCCTGGGCGATTTGCTGCGGCAGGTCGACGTCGACCCGGCGAAAGCCAAGTCCTACCCGCACCAGCTCTCGGGCGGACAGAAGCAGCGCGTCATGATCGCCATGGCACTGGCCTGCGAGCCGGACATTATCATCGCCGATGAACCGACCACTGCCCTGGACGTCATCGTTCAGGCCCAGGTACTGCAGGTACTGAAGGAACTGGTCACCGGCCGCGGCATCTCGCTGCTGATGATCAGCCACGACCTTTCCGTCCTGGCGGCCGCCTGCGAGCGGATAGCCGTAATGCGGGGAGGGGAAGTGATTGAGGTCGGCGACTCCCGGCAGATCTGCACGAACCCCCAGGCCGCATACACCAAACAGCTGGCCGATGCGTTCCCTGAGATAGGCGACCCCGAATCCCGGCTCAACCCAGTGACCCGCCGGGACTACGCCAAACCCGCAGCAACACCGTCGGCAGTAAGCGGCGAGGTTCTCCTCGAAGCCAAGAACCTGAACGTCACCTTCCACACCGGTGGAAGAACGGTTCGGGCAGTACGGAACGTGGACCTGCAAATCCACCGCGGTGAGATCCTGGCCCTGGTGGGCCAGTCCGGTTCCGGCAAGTCGACCCTTGCCCGCACCCTGCTCGGTCTGGAGCTGCCGGATTCAGGAGGTGAAATCCTGTACGGCGGCAAACAGCTGGGCCGCACCACCCGGCAGCTGCGCGCATTCCGCAAGGAGGTCCAGCTGATCCTCCAGGACCCCAGCGCGTCGCTGAACCCAAAGCTTTCGGTCTACGAATCAGTGGCCGAGGGCCTGCGGATCCAGAAGTACCCGGGCGATGAACGCGAACAGGTGATCCGCAGCCTGGAGAACGCGGAGCTGATCCCCGGCGAGGACTACTTCGGTGCCATTCCGCAGGAGCTCTCCGGCGGACAGCGCCAGCGCGTAGTGATTGCCGGTGCCTTGGCCATGGACCCGCAGATGCTCATCGCGGATGAGCCCGTCGCTTCCCTCGATGCCTCAGCACGCGGCGAGGTCCTGGCCCTGCTGCTGAACCTCAAGCGCAGCCTGGGCCTCTCGGCTCTGGTCATCACCCACGACCTGGGCCTGGCCTGGAATATTGCCGATACCGTGGCCGTCATGGTGGACGGCGAAATTGTCGAGAGAGGACCTGCCGAACAGGTGCTCCTGGATCCGAAACACGAGTACACGAAGCGGCTGCTCGCCGCCGCCCCGATGATCCACCGGGACCTCGAATCCGGTGCCCCCGTCCGAACCGCGGAAGGCGGCAGCACCTCATGACCTTTACGCTGCCCGAACTCGATGACCGGGTCACCTGGTCCATACATATTCTGGACGCCGATACCCGACAGGTGGCGGCGACCCACCACTCCGACACCGTGTGCCGGACCGCCAGCATTGGGAAGGTGTTCCTGCTCATCGACGTCGCCCGCCGCATAGTCGACGGGCGGCTGGACCCGCACCGGTTGATCGAGATCCCCGAAGAGCACGTCGTCGAGGATTCCGGCTTGCTCTACCGCATGTTCGAACAGCGCATCACGGCCTACGACGCTGCTCTGCTGGTCGGCGCTGTCAGCGACAATCTGGCTACCAACGCCCTCATCCACCTCTGCGGGCTCGACTCCGTCCACGCCGTGGCTGCGGAACTCGGATACAAGGACACCGCGCTCCTGGACTACATCCGCAACGAACGTGGTCCCGGCCTGCCCTGGACCCCGTCCTACGGGACAGCGGCTGAGCTCAGCGACCTGATGATTCGGCTCAATCGGGATGAAATCCTGAACAAATCAGTCTGCGGGCTGGTGAGCCGATGGTTGGCCGCGGACACTGACACCTCGATGGTCGCTGCCGGGTTCCTTCTCGATCCGCTAGCCCATGATGAGCCCGAGTACCAGGGCATGGAGCTGCGGCATAAGACCGGCAGTACGAGCTTCGCGCGCGCTGACATCGGAATTCTCAACGGTCCGGCGCGCAGTGTGGCCTATGCGGTTGCTGCGAATTGGAGCGATGAATCCGGAGACTTGCGGGCACTGGTGCTCGGGGCCATGCACCGGATCGGTGATTCCATCCGGGTGCTCGTCACCGGTCTGCCATGACCCGGCGACACCTGCCGATGGAGGCATAAGAGCATGGAGCGCCAACAGATTCTCGACCGCTTGGATAGCCCCGGCATCGCGTGGTCCGTGAGCGCCTTCGACATTGATTCCGGTGCCGAGGTCCTCTCATATGAGCCGGACCGGGCGCTGGATACCGCCAGCGTCGGCAAGGTCTTCCTGCTGCATTCGGTCCTCAGGCTCGAAGCAGAGGGCCGCCTCAACCTCGATGAGCAGGTCACCCGCCGACCGAACGAGTGGATGGACAACTCCGGGCTGTGGCACCAGCTGCAGGCCGGGACCCTGAGCATCTATGACATCTGCACACTGATTGGTGCGGTCAGCGACAATGCAGCCACCAACACCATGTGCCGGAGGGTCGGCCTGGACGTCATCCACGCACACACCAGGGAGCTGGGAATACGTTCCTCGTCCCTGAATGACATCGTGCGGTGGCCGGTTCCGGCCGGGTTTCCGACTAGCCTTTCCACCGGCTGCGCCACGGAGCTCAGCGGTTTCGTCTCCCGTCTGGCCCGCAACGAACTGCTCGACGCAGCCGGATGCGACACACTGCGGCGGTGGCTGGGTGCCGGCGTGGATTGCTCCATGGTGGCTTCCACCTTCAACTTCGATCCGCTGGCCCATGACTACTATGACCGCGGACTGTGGCTGTGGAACAAGACGGGAACGACCAGCAGCGTGCGCGCCGACATTGGCGTGCTGTCGACGTCCGAAAGCCGGGTGGCCTATGCGGTGCTAGCGAACTGGGAACGGGGCAGCGACCACCGTGATGCGGCCATGGACGCAATGCGCGACGTCGGTGTGCTGCTTCGCGGGCATGTTCAGGGCAGCGCATGACCGGCCCGGCTCCCCGGATACGCTTTCATGATCTGGGCAGGGACCCCGGTTTCGCTGCCGGAACTCTTGCGGGTCTCGTGTCCGGGGACAACGGAGCGCTGCGCATCGACGACACAACGGCGGGCGCGACCGGCCCGGCGAGTCCCCGGCCCATCCCCCCGGAGAGCGGCGACCAGCGCGGTGTGTCGACCTCTCCTGTTATTGAAACCGGCTTCCCGGCCGGCGAGGCTGTTCTCTCGTGGCATGCCGTTACACCCACCGCAACCTGGCTGGAAGCCGCCTTACGGGTCCGGGGGGCGGACGGGTGCTGGAGCAGATGGTTCGTTCTGGGCCACTGGGCGGGCGGCGACGACTTCGCATCGGGCGATATCCGGCGAACCACCATCGACGGACAGTCTGACGCTGCCGGCCGGGTGCTGAACGACACGTTCCGTGCTGCGCAGGACCGCCCCTTCCATGCTTTCCAGGTCCGGGCAACGCTGGTGCGGCCCGCCGGCTCGACTGCCCCGGTGCAGCTGGCGGCCCTGTATGCCATGGTCAGCGCACCGCCGTCGGACGATCTGAAACCGACCAGTGCCTTCACACTGGACAAGGGACTCGCACTAGATGTCCCGCGCTTCCCGCAGATGATCCATGCCGGCTGCTACCCGGCGTTCGCCGGCGGGGGTGCTGCCTGGTGCTCCCCCACCGCCACCAGCATGGTGCTGTATTACTGGGGCCGGGAGGTCGGGGCCGAGTTGCTCGAATCCATCGAGGCGCCCCAGGGCGACCCGCACATCATTTGGGCGGCGCAGGGCGTCTATGACCATGGCTACGAGGGGACCGGGAACTGGGCGTTCAATGCTGCTTATGCCGCCGGGTTCGGGCTTCGGGCCTTTGTCACGCGTTTGCGTTCCCTCGCCGAAGCCGAAGCTTTCATTGCCCTCGGAATTCCGCTGGTCGTTTCGGTTTCATTCACCAGGGAGGAACTCCCGCAGGCCGGTTATGACACGGACGGGCACCTGTTGGTGATCTCGGGGTTCACCGGGGAGGGAAACGTCATCGTCAATGATCCCGGCGCCGCCTCGAGCGGCGAGGTGCGGCGCGAGCTGGACCGGGCACCCTTCGAGAGCGCCTGGTTGAAGGGAAGCGGAGGCATCACCTATGTCTTTCACCCTCCCGGCGTGCCGTTGCCCCCGTCACCCGGGGAGCCCAATTGGTAACCCCCGTACTGCCCCCGGTAGCGCTCCGGCGCCTAACGCTGCAGAAGCGCGGCCAGCAGCGCGGTGCGGCGGTAAAGGTCCGGGAGCAAAAAGTGTTCATCCGCTGCGTGAGACCCTGCACCGGCCGGCCCGAAGCCGTCGATCGTGGGAACCCCCAGGGCTCCCACGAGGTTGGTGTCCCCGGCTCCGGCTGCCGGTCGTCCGGTGGCGTCCCAGCCAAAACCTTCGGCCAGGAGCGACACTTCCCGGAGCAGCGCCGCGTCGGCGCTGGTGGCTTTCCAAGCGGGGCGGCTGCTGAGCACCTTGGTAGTCACCACGGCACCCCTCCGTACGGGCGCCAAATCCGCAAACCGCTCCAGGACCGCACGCTCCGTCACGGCATCCAGGAATCGGAGCCCAATTTCAGCACTGGCCTGGCCGGGCACCACATTGGCCCGGGTCCCTCCGGAAACAGTCCCGACATTGAACAGGACCGGAGCCGAGAGCGAGGCTTCCTCGACAATTCCGCGGAGAACGAGGAGCTGGTCGACGAGTTCGTCGATCGCCGAGACACCCTTGTCGGGGTCAAGCGCGGCATGCGCTTCATGGCCAGTGACTTCCACGTGGATCCGGGTGGATCCGCGGCGGCCGACTTTGAAGGCACCATCCGGATGCGGGGATTCGAAGCCGATGGCCCCGGCCGCTCCTGCCACGGCCCGGCGCACAAGGTCCTGGGAGGTCGGGGAACCGATTTCCTCGTCCGCGTTAATCAGGATGCGCACACTGCGGCGGGGACGGCCTTTCAGGAGTTCCAGTGCCGAGAGGATCATGACCAGCCCGCTTTTCATGTCGAACGCTCCCGGCCCTCGGACCACCCCGTCCTGCACCGACCAGGGCAGGCTCGTGTCCAGGGTTCCGCTGGGCCATACGGTGTCGGAATGTCCGATGAGCAGCAGCGGGGCTTCCTCCGTGGTTCCCGGGGCTTCGATCAGCAAGTGGGTTCCTGCCTCGGCGCGGACGGTTTCGATCTGCACGTCGAGGGCGCCGAACCATTCGATCAGCACGTCCGTGATCCGGGTGCTCGCCTCCCGGTCCCCCGAGGGCGACTCGATCTCCACCAAGTGCCTGACCCGCTCCAGAATCAGGTTTTCACGACGGGCAACAGCAGCTCGCATTTCATCTGGCGTCAAAATGACCCCTCAGGATAAGAAACGTATATTGCAGAAAGTAACTGACAAACATGCTGAAACATAGCATGCAGCTAACCCGCCCTCGGAGTTTACGGATCACATTATGACCAGAATGAATGAACTGCGGAGCTGGTCCTTACCAACGGGCCAGAAGTGCTTCAGCGGACTGCTCACGAGCCACGACGCGTTCCAAGAAGCCAACGACCTCTACAGCAGAGTCTTTGGCTACGAAGCAAAGGGGTATGGCCTAAACGTGAACTTGTTGAGCGCCCTGGTGCGCAACGGCGGCTCAGCGGTCGGCATCTGCAACGAGGAGTCGAGTTTGATCGGTTTCGCCTACGGGTTCACCGGCTTCGACGGCGGTATGCCCTACCACTACTCGCAGGCCACCGTGATTGACCCGCGTTACCAGGGCCAGGGGTGCGGCCGGATCCTGAAAAACTGCCAGCGCGATCTCACGCTGCGCCAGGGAGTCCGGGCCATGCGGTGGACCTTCGATCCGATGCTCGCTCGAAACGCGCACTTCAACCTGAACTCGCTGGGCGCCCGTGGAATCGACTTCATCGAGAACTATTACGGGCGGGAGTACACAGACCGGATCCTCGTCGAATGGAAGTTTGGGCCCGGTTCCGAACATTCCGAACCCAAACAGATGCCCGTTCCTCCCGAAGGCCTGCAGAACGAGGAATTCGGTGCGCTGATCCCCGACGGGGAGGCCTACTGGATACCGGTGCCGGCCGGGCTCCCGGCAGACGGCGACCCCTACGGCAGCCAGGCCCGGACCCGCGGACGGTTGGCATCGAGCCTGAAGGACATCTTCGACGCCGGCTTTACTCTCGTCAGTTGCCTGCCTGCAGGGCAGCTGACTTCCGCTTACCTGGCCAGCAGGGACCGTCCGGAAGGAAAATGATGCAGGAGCAACCAGGCACCGCGGATCCAGGGAAACCTCTTGACCAGGATTATGAGCTGAATCGTTCGCTTGAGTCGCCGGAGGACCGTTTCGGCGTGCGGCTGAGGAAGAATTTTTCAGCGGAGGGACTCCAAGAAAGGCTCATGGAAACCGAGACTGCATCCCTGGCCAATTCCTTCACCCATTTGCGCTACAGCGGGGCCGTGCCGCAATCCGCGGCCATCATTCTTGGCGCCCGGCGGAAATACATTGCCGGAGAGGGCAAGTCCTCTGCCTACGCCGCCCTCTTGAATGCCGATTTGGCCTCAACGCTGTCCAACGTGTTCCTGATCGACGGACACTCCCTGAACCCGCTGGATGTCCTCAGCGATGTGCGCAGCTCGGATGTCCTGATCTTGTTTTCGTTGCGCCGGTACCGGAAGGAAACAGTGATGCTGGGCAGGCTCTTCCAACAGGCCGGCGGACGCCTGGTGGTGATCACCGACAGCGAGGACTCACCCCTGGCCCGGGACGCCGCCGCGCTGATCGCGCTCAATACCGGTTCTGCCTCCTACGCCGATTCGCCCACCTCCATAGCGGCGGTGTGTCATTTGTTGAGCACGCTGACGGCGGCCAGCGCAAAAGGTGCCCGTCGCCGGCTCGGCACCCGCGGCGCCATAGGAAAATCCATGGGCCTCTACTTCGATCCGACCGATGAAAATGAAAAGGGTTTTTCATGAAGATCACCCGTGTCCGCCTGTTCGAGGTGGAGTTGCCGCTCGTCCACAGCTTCCAAACCAGCTCGCATAAGAAGTCCAGCCTCACGCACATCCTGGTGGAGCTGACCGACGAGCATGATTCCACCGGCTGGGGCGAAGTCGCTTCCTCCACCCATCCATATTTCACTTCTGAAACCACTGACACCGCTTGGCTGATGGCTACCGGATACCTGGTTCAGTCCGTGCTCGGAGTCGAGTGGGAGCACCCCGGCGACGTTGACGGCTGCTGGGCCAAAATCCGCGGCCACGAATTCGCCAAGGCGGGGTTCGCCGGTGCCGCCTGGGACCTGTGGGCCAAGGCGAACAGCCAGTCGCTGGCCGCAGGGCTGGGCGGCACCCGTTCGGTGGTCCGGTCAGGAGTCTCGCTGGGCATAGAGCCGACCATCGATATCCTTCTGGACCAAGTCGACAAGCAGGTTTCAGCCGGTTACGGACGGGTCAAGCTGAAGATTGCACCGGGCTGGGACGTCCTGCCGGTTCAGGCCGTGCGCCAGGCTTACCCCGCACTCGACCTGCATGTGGACGCCAACGGTGCTTACGGCTCAGACACCTCCTCCATGGACCGGCTCGCCCAACTGGATGCGTACCGCCTGACCATGATCGAACAGCCGTTTGCCCCCCGCGACTTTCCCGCCCACGCCCGGCTGCAGGAACGCATCGCCACCGCAGTGTGCCTCGACGAGGCCGTGGTTCAACTCGACGATCTGCGGACCATGATCGCGATGAAGGCCGGCCGGGTCCTGAACATTAAGGTGTCCCGCATGGCCGGGCTGACCGTGGCCAAAGCCGCCCATGACCTGGCGTGGAACGAGGGGATCCCTGTTTGGTGCGGCGGCATGCATGAATTTGGAATAGGCCGGGCGGGTAACGTGGCGCTTTCCTCCCTCCCCAATTTCACCTTGCCCTCGGATGTTTCAGGTTCGGACAAGTACTACGCCCGGGATGTCATCACCCCGGCTATTACTGCCCGCGACGGCGCTGTCGATGTTCCCACCGGTCCGGGCATCGGGTTCGCAATCGACCATGCCTGGATAGCGCACAACCAACTGCGGTATTTCGATTCCGAAGTGCCTGCAGACCAGTCCGGCCGGCAGCAGGGAACCGCAGATGAGTACTAGCCACTTGCCACAAATCCCCGTCATTGACGGGCACAATGATTTCCCCTGGACGGCACGCACCACGCGCGGATACTCCGTCGAGGGAATGGAGGACGACAAGCTCAGTCTGCACACCGATATTCCGGCGCTCCGGAAAGGCGGTGTTGCAGGACAGTTCTGGTCGGTGTGGGTCCACAGCGACATCGGCGGCGCAGACGCGGTCCAAGCAACGCTGGAACAGATCGACTTCGTGCACCGGATGGCTGCCCGGTACCCCGACACGTTCCGGCTAGCGTCCACCGCAGACGATGTCCGCCGGAGCATGCAGGATGGCCGCGTTGCCTCGCTGATCGGAGTCGAAGGGGGCAGCCAGATCAACGGTTCGCTGGCCGTGCTGCGCAGTTATGCACGTTTGGGTGCCCGCTACCTGACCCTGACGTGGACCTCCAGCAGCAGCTGGGCCGATTCCGCCACCGACGCCGCGGTCAATAACGGCCTCACCGCATTCGGCCGGGAAGTCATCGCCGAAATGAACCGCATCGGAATGCTGGTGGATTTGGCCCACGCCTCCATCAAAACCATGCACGATGCCTTGGATGCATCCACCATGCCCGTGATCAACAGCCATTCCGGCGCCTATGCGGTCAACCCCCATCCGCGCAATGTCCCCGATGACGTGATCCGACGTGTGGCCGCGGCCGGAGGTGTCCACATGGTGACTTTCGTACCCTCATTCATGTGTCCGGAGCGCCGCGCATGGGTGGTAGCCGGTCAAAAGGGCCCGATGCCGCCGGTGGATGTCCGCACCGTAGCAGACCATATTGACCATGTGCGGTCCGTCGCCGGCATCAACGGAGTTGGCCTGGGCGGTGACTTCGACGGTACTGACGCGATGCCGGAGGGGCTGGACACGGTTGCCGGCTATCCGAACCTCTTCGCTGAACTGTCGCACCGCGGGTGGGACAACGATGACCTTCGCAAACTTGCTTCCGGAAACGTCCTACGGGTGCTCGCGGGTGCAGATGACGACTACCGCTCTTTCGTGCGGGCCGGAACCAACTGAGTGGGAGCAATCATGGAAAATGAAAATCCGTCCGACCCGCCGAAAGTGCTCGTGGTGGCTAACTCCCGCCAGAGCGGGTTGCGCCGCCTGGAACCTTGGTTCCGCGATGCCGGACTTGACCTGGACATCAGGTTCGGCGGCGACGGGCTGCCCGAAACCCTGGCGGCTTTCGACGGCCTGGTAATGCTCGGCGGCGGGCTGATGCCCGATGACTACGAACAAGCTCCCTGGCTCCCTCGGGAACGCAGGTTGGCGCAGCAGGCCATTGCCGGGGACATTCCGACGCTGGGGATCTGCTTGGGCGGGCAGTTACTGGCCGACGTTGCCCGAGGAGAGGTGAAACGGAATGACGGAACGCCGGAACGGGGCGCCGTACGTATTCGGGTGACGGACGAGGGAGCCTTGGATACGGTCATATCCGCCTTTGCCCCGGAGGCTTTCCTCATTGAAAACCACCAGGACCGGATCACTGCTCTGCCGGCAGGCGCCGTCCTCCTCGCGTCCAGCTCGGACTGCACCAATCAGGCATTCCGGTTGGGCGAACGCGTTTGGGGGTTGCAGTTTCACCCGGAGGTACAGGCGGAAGAACTCAGGAACTGGGACGACGCTGCTCTGGCCGAGCAGGGGCTGAGCCTCGGTCAACTCGTCGAGGCAGCTCTTACCCACGACACCGACAGCGCCGGCCGCTGCGCCGCCATGGCCTCCGCGTTTGCCGTCCATGTCTGGGAAAACCAGGCTCATCGAGTGGGCTGAGGACTTTCAACGGGCCGGGCTCAGGCAAGTGCACCCATCGGATCCCATGCCGGAAGGACCAGCGGCTCCCTGGACAGGGCATCTTTTAAAGGCCCGGTAAGACGTGACTTATTCACCACGACTTCAAAAACGTACTCGTCGAACCATGAGTCGTCCATGGTGCAGAATCCCTTGTCGAACTTTTCGCTGCCCCAGCTGTTTTCGACGCGCCAGCGCCGAGGCCGCCCATTAACGAGGTCGACACCAGTGAAGAGCATGGCATGGGTCATTTCAGAATCCCGGTAACGCACCCGGTCTTCCTTCGTGGACACCAAGTCGACCCCGTAGACGCCCGAATAGTCGAACAGGTCACCGGCCCATACTCCGTCCTTCTCAGACATCTGCGGGGAAACATCGCATCCGAACCACACCGGTTCACCATCCACAATTGCTGCTGCCGCAAGCTCCCGCATGACTTCAATATCGGCATTGAGGTAAAGCACCGGATTTCCGCCAACGACATTTCCCAGATGATCCACCGTCAGCGGTGTGTTTTTAGGGTGCTCCAGACGCGGATCGTCAACGAGGCATACGTAGTCATCCAAATTCATGTCGGTGAATTTCCGCAGAAACTCCTGCGGGGTGAAGGTGCCGGCGTTGCAGTATTTCTTGTTGTCATCATTCCAGGCCCATTCGAAATCCTTCGGCGGTGTTCCCAGATGGATGGTCAGGATCGCGTGGAAATCCCTGAGTATCCGTTCCTTATGTGCTGCCACCTGCTCCGGCAGCGCACCGGCAGTGATTGCCTCCCGCAGGACCCCGGCTTCCTTGCGCAGGTGGCTGCTCAGGGACTTGTTCATTGCGGAGGTATTCGAGGATGACTCCGTTTCGGGCATGACCTCCTTCGGCACCGCACCGTGCTTGGTGAAGATGCTAACGGCCATATTCCACTGACCGCCGTCATTCATGACGTTGCCCAGCAGAAAGGAAAGAAGCCGGTCATCGACGCTTCGGCCGGAAAGCGTGATCATATCTTCCAGGAAGGCGTTGGCCCGTTCCAGCTTGTCCCAGTACATGGCGTGGTTCTGGCTGAATTCGAAGTTTTTGAGCGACAGTTTCTTCCGGGCGTCTGCCCGAAGCAGGTTCAGCGCAGCAAAGAGCCAGCACCGGCCGCTTTTTTTCTGATCAACAGCTTCCCAGTCATCGAGTCTGTGTGAAATGCTTCCGGGCACGGAGAGCAAACGGGAACGGTTCAGGGCAATGTCGTTGATCGCGACCGATGTCACTGCATTCTGTGCACGCAGACGCCGGGGATCGGAGGCAAACCCCTCGTCGAAAGCCTGCACCGTAGCCGGGCTCAGTTCACCTTGGCGTGCAGATGGCCCGCTCATGGCCACCGTGCCTTTTTCTGCTGCATTGATCGACAAGATGCCTGCTCTCTTTCACTTCGGGAGGGCCATTCCGACGGCGTCAAAAAACTGAGTATACGTTTCGTCCATTTGCCACAACAAGGCTTTTCCGGACTGGCTTCTTTACGCTCCTCTTCAATTCCGGCACTCATCCGGTCATTCGCGCCGTAACGTAAGCTGGCCGCATGACTGCAACAATCGTGGTGCTGACCGAAGAGTCCCTGAACGACGTCGACATTTCCAACCTGCAGTATCTGGTGCAGGACAATCCCGCCCGGTTTGATGTGCTGGTCCCGTCGGATACCGGCCGAAATCTGCTGGTGGATGTGCTGGACAACCTGAGCCTGCTGGAATTCGCCGCTGCCTTCCGCGAGCTGACCGGAGGCAAGCAGACCAAGGAGCAGGAAACGAAGGAAGCCGAGGTGGAGCTCGCCGAATCGCTGCAGCTGCTGAAGGCGTCGGGCTTGGAGGCCACCGGTTCGGTTACCGGTGAGGATCCCGTGCAGGCGGTGGTGGCCGCGGCGAAGGCCTCGGATGCGCAGCAGGTTGTGGTCATCACCACTCCGCATGCCGTGGAGGACACGTTCCGCACTGACTGGGCGAATGAGGCGCAGGACCGGCTGGGAGTCCCGGTGCTGCACCTGTATTCCGGTTCGGGATTTATTGGCGACTCTTAAGCGTTGACGCGACTATGACTGAAGACACCGCCGGAACCGTACCGGTACAAAAGACAGATGACCAGTGGCGCGAGGAACTGAGCCCGGAGGAATTCCAGGTTCTGCGCAAGGCCGGAACCGAACGCCCCTACACCGGTGAATACTGGGATACCAAGACCGCAGGCGTGTACCAGTGCCGGGCCTGCGGCAGCGAGCTGTTCACCTCGAGTGAGAAGTTTGATTCGCACTGCGGCTGGCCCTCCTTCTTCGCACCGCTGGCCGAGGGCAAGGTCCGCTACATCCACGACCGCAGCATGGGCATGGACCGCGTCGAGGTCCGTTGCGCCAACTGCGACTCGCACATGGGCCATCTGTTCGAGGGCGAGGGTTTTGACACCCCCACTGACCAGCGATTCTGCATCAACTCCGTCTCCGTGAAGCTGGTTCCCGCAGCCGCAGGCTCCGACACGGGTTCCGCCGACGGCACGCAGCACGACGCCGCCAAGTAGGAGTTCATGGAACACGGCGTTTTCCCCGGCGAGCTGGTTCCCTCGCCGGAGGTGACCGACGAGGCGATCAACAGCTACCGCCTGCTGAGCGCCGACATTGCCTCCGGTGTGGCCGTGGTGTCCACACGGCTGCGCGGCCGGGACTACGCGGCCACGGTCAGCGGCTTCCTCTCCGTGTCCTACGATCCGCCAACGCTGCTGGTGAGCCTCTTCGCCGAAGCACGGATCGCCGAGGCCGTGGTGGAGAGCGGCACCTGGGCGCTGAGCCTGCTCTCCGCCCGCCAGCGCGGCACGGCAAACTGGCTGGCAAGCCCCGGTTCGCCGCTGGAAGGCCTGCTCAGCCAGGTGGACTACGGCCGCGGGCCGGTCACCGATGCTGCCATCATCGACGGGTGCATCGCCTGGTTCGAGGTGCGCACCACTCAGGTTACGACGGCGGCCACCCACCAACTGGTTGTCGGCGAAGTGGTGGCGATGGGCCGGCGGGCCACGCCCGACGACGAGGCGGACCCGCTGGTGCACTTCGCCTCCGCCTATGCCCGGCTGGGGTAAGCGGGTAGCGTTCTGTCCCTGCCCGGCGGGACCGGCGTTTTTGCCGGTCCCCGCCGGGGCCTGGGCCTCGACCATTGTTTCCGTCCGGGGCCAACCGTAACCTCGAATGACAGGGGACGTAACGCAGGAGCCGCAGAATTCCACTGGCTCCTCGACAGCCCGGACATCGGCCTGAACCACCGGCCGCACCAGGAGACACCATGGGCACTGAGCAGTATCACGAGCCGCCATCCGAACTTCCCGCAGAGACCCGAACCTTCGCCAGGATGTGCGCCAGCCTGAGCGAAGAAGCAGAAGCCATTGGCTGGTATGTCCAGCGGATCGCTGTGGAACCCGATGCCCAGTCCCGCGCGATCATGCACGATTCCCTGGGCGAAGAGTTCAAGCACTTCAGCATGGAACTGGAGTTTTTGCTCCGCCGGACTCCGCTGTGGCGGGAGATCGCCCACGGCATCCTCTTCACCGACGGCGACATTGTGCAGCACGGTGAGGCGTCCGAGGCCGAAGCCACCGAAGGCGAGCCCGATGCCTCCGGCAGCTAGGCCGGGTTCCCGGCACGCACGTCCGGCGGCTATGCCGGCTCCCCTGCACTCAGCCCTACTGCTTAACCAGGAGGTGTTTCGATGGCACGCAACAGTTTGCTGGACAGGTTCCGGCCCGTTGGATCACCGGGACCGGCAGGCCCTGCCGGAGTTCCCGCCACCGACGACGAGGGGCCGGAAGCGGAACTCGTCCCGGTGTTCGAAGCCCTGGATCCGACCATCCGCGAGGCGCAAGACCTGACCAACGACGCCTCAGTGCGGGCAGCAGACACGGTGGCCCGGGCACGGGCTCAGGCAGCCGCCCTGGTGGAACAAGCGCGCATGGACAGCGGTGCCGTACGTGCCGCCGCAGCGGAAAAGGTGTCCAGCGAGGCCGAAGCCGCCGACACGGAGATGCTCCGGCAGGCAACTGAGGAAGCGGCAGAACTGAAGGAGCGCGGTGAAGCCCGGATGCCCGAACTCGCTTCGGTGATAGTAGCGGATCTGGTGCAGGATCTCCTCGGCTCCGGGAACACCTTCCCATGAGATCCGATTGGGTAGCTGCATCGGTGCGGGCGCGCTCCATGGCACAGCGCCGGGTCGGGGCCGGAACCTGCCGCAGCATCGCCGCGGCTCCCGGACTGCAGGCCGGCCTCGACCGGCTGGCCGACACGGTGTACGGAGAAGAGCTGAACGGGGCCCGCACGCTCACCGAGGCACACCGCGCCACCCGCAGAACTGTCCTCTGGCAACTGCGGGTACTGGCCGGATGGCTTCCCGCCGGAGGAACCCGCCTGATCCGCGCCGCGGCAGCAGCCTTTGAAGCCGACAACATCCTCGCCCTGGACCTTGTCCTCCGCCGCCAGGAGGCCGGAGCCAACGACGGCGACGCCGCAGCGGACTTTGACCTCGGAGGGCTCGCAACAGCCTGGCCGCGCCTTCGGACCGCGTCAACATCCGAAGAGCTGCAGGCGGCGCTGGCCTCGTCGCCCTGGGGCGATCCGGGACCGGACTCCGCGCTGCCCGATGTGCTGACCGCCGTCTGGCTGCGTCGGCTCACCGCGGAAGCGGCGGCAGTGCGGCCCTGGGCGGCAGCTGCGGCTGCACTGATCTGCGCCCGGCTGCTCCTGGTGGACGGGACCGCGCCGGCTGACCGGCTGGTCGCTCTGCTTCGCCCACTCCTGGGCACCGCTTGGAGCAGCACCGGCGTCCGGGAAACGCGTCCCTCCCAACCCCACACGTCTGAACCTGGCAACTCTGAAACGCGCAATTCTGAAACCCTGACTCCGGAAACCCTGCGCAGCACGCTTCCCCCGTCTGCAGCGCAGGCTCTGGCGGGCATCGACCGAAGCGCCGATCTGTGGCGGGCCGAGGCCGCGCTGGCTGTGCGCATTGAAACCGACGGATTTTCCCTGCTTCGGGCCGGGTTGCCCGGGCCGGACGTGGTCCTCGGTGCCATGACAGTACTTGCGGCCGATGCCTGGCGGGTCCGGGCGGCGTTGGCCGCTGCAGCGGTGAACGCCGGAGCCAGCGAGGTGCTGGATGCCGTGGCGTGAAGCGCTGAGCCCGGTGCGGATGGAGCGCATAGCACTGGTCGCCCCACTGGCGGCCCGGCACGAGATGCTGGCCGAGGTGGCCCGCAGCTCCGCCGTCGAACTCGACCTGCCGTACGAGCCCGGCACCGGACCCGAAGAGATCGACCGGGCGGCAGACGCCACCGTCGTGCACGGTTCGGTGGCAGCGCTGGTGGGATGGTCACCGACGCAGCGCTTGACCGAGCTGCAGGCGGCGCTGGAACCGCACGGGGCCTCCGCCGTCCCGCTCCGGCGTCCGCGCGGAGTGCAGCCGCCCACGCTTCTGACCGGTGACGAACCGCGCCGGAAGCAGGTGCCGGTCCTCTCCCGCCTGCTCGTGGACACCTACACCACGGTTCCGTACGCCGATCTCGACCCCGCGCGGATTGCAGGTGTGGCGTATGTGGTGATGTTCGGCATGATGTTCGGCGACGCCGGGCAGGGCGCACTGCTTGTAATTGCCGGCCTGCTGCTGCGGTTCCTGCCCCGGCTGCAGCGCTTCCGCCGCACCTGGCTGTTCATCACCGGCGCCGGACTTGCCGCAGTGTTTTTCGGGATCCTCTACGGTGAGTTCTTCGGTCCCACGGGCGTGCTGCCGGTGCTGTGGCTGGAACCGTTGGAGGAGCCCATTCCGCTGCTGGTCGCGGCGCTGGTGCTGGGTGCTGTGCTGCTGGCCGGCTCCTACGTTCTGGGCACCATTAACCGGGTCCGCGAGGGAGGATGGGGCTACGCCCTGTACGCCAGATCCGGGTTGGCCGGCGCCCTGCTGTTTACGGCCATCGGACTGGTTGCCTGGGGGCTGCTGGCCTCGGCTCCGGTGATCCTGGTGGTCGCCGGCGTGGTGGCCCTGCTGGCGCTGGTGCTGATGTTCATCGGGCTGTTTGCCGAGTCCGGCGGCGGGCCGACCGGAGGCCTGCAGGCCTCCGTGGAGCTGGTGGACAGCGTGGTGCAGCTGGGCTCGAACCTAGTGTCCTTCACCCGGCTCGCCGCCTTCGGCCTCACGCACGCCGCGCTGATGATGGTCGTCTGGCAGGCCACCACCGCGTTGTGGGCGCCGGACTGGCGGGCGGCGGCCGCCGTCGTCGTCTTCATCATCGGCAACGCCCTGACCTTCGCCCTGGAGGGCCTGGTCGCCGGAATCCAGGCCCTGCGGCTCGAGTACTACGAGCTGTTCTCCCGCGTCTTCCAAGACGAAGGCAGACGGTTCCGGCCCTGGAATCCGGATCCGGACGCCGACCCGGATCCGGACGCCGGGCAGAGCTCCGGGCAAGTATCCGTTCCCCCAGCTGAAAGGCACCTCCCATGAATCCCTGGCTTGCCGGCCTTCCGCTGGTCCTCCTTCTCGCTGTCCTGCTCACGCTCGGCGCCGTTGTGCTGCTGCGGCGCAACAGACGCGCCGGCGTCAAGGCGCTGCTCGGCCTCAACGCCGTGCTGATGGCCGGGGCGCTGGCCCTCTTTGCCGCTGCGTTGAATGCCGCGCCCGCCAGTGCGGGCGCGGGCGACGGCGGTGCCGCAGCCACCGCTGTTGCCGCGGCAACCGAGGGAAGCGACAGCAGCGGCGCGGCCCTGATCGGTGCCGCGATTGCGGTGGCGGGGTCCTCCATTGGCGCAGCCATCGCCGTGGCCTACACCGGGTCCGCGGCGCTGGCGGCGATGAGCGAAAGACCTGAAATTTTCGGCCGCGCCATGGTGGTGGTGGGGCTGGCCGAGGGCATCGCCATTTACGGGCTGATTATTTCGATCATCCTGATCGGACAGGCATGAGCAGCCCGGAGGCTGCCGGCTCGGTGGCGGGCCGAGCGGGCGCCGGCACGGTGGCGGCATTGGGCGAACCGGCCCTGCTGCAGGGGTTCCGGCTCGCCGGCGCGGTCCTGTATCCGGCCGCCGGACCGGAGCAGGTGCGCTCCGCGTGGGCGAGCCTGCCGGATTCGGTGCTGGCTGTCGTCCTGACGCCGGCTGCCGCGGCTATCCTCGCCGCGGAACTGGCCGATTCGGCCTCTCCCTTGACCGCCGTGCTGCCTGATTCCGCCCCTCCCCTGACCGCGGTGCTGCCCTGATGAGGTGGCCCTGATGAGTCGCCTGCCCTCCGGCTTTGATGCCGCCCTCGAGCCGGTGCGTTATGCGCTGCGCCGGCAAGCCGAGGCCGAGGCTGCCCGCCGGGCCGGCGACGCCCGACGGCAGGCCGACGAAATCCTGTCCGCGGCCCGGTCCGAGGCGGAGCAGATCCGCGCCACGGCAGCCCAGCAAGGCAGCGAAGCAGCCCATGCGGAAGCTGTCGGCCGGTCGGCGCGGATCCGCAGGGAGGCCCGCCGCACCGTGCTGGCGCAGCAGGAGGCCCTGCGCTCCGACCTGGTTCAGCAGGTGCAGCACCAGGCCCGGGAACTGCGCAGCGATCCGCGCTATCCGCAGATGCTCCGGCGGCTGACCGAGCGGGCGGATGCACTGCTGGGTCCGATGGCCTCCGTGACCGAAAGCTACAAGGGCGGCGTCACAGGGTCTGCCGGATCCCGGCATCTGGACCTCTCCCTGCCCGCCCTGGCCGAACAGGCCCTGGAACGCCACTCCGGGGAGGTGCACCGGTTATGGGACGCAGAGTAGATCCGGGAGGCCGCCCTGGTGCTGGAAAGCGGTCCGATACAGCCGGGGGCAGCTCCGCTCGGGACAGCGGCACCATTACCCGGGTGAGCGGCCCGCTGGTGGAGGTCACCGGCCTGTCCGGACTCTCCATGCTGGAGGTCGTCGCCGTGGGACCGGAGCGGATCTCCGCGCAGGCCGTCTCCATCAACGGCACCGACGCCACACTGCAGGCCTACGAGTACACCGGCGGGCTGAAGACCGGCGACGCCGTGGAGCGCACCGGGCGCCAGCTCTCCGGACTGCTGGGACCAGGGCTGCTGGGCACGGTGTTCGACGGGCTGCTCCGGCCGCTGTCCTCGGCTCCCCTCTGGCTGACCCAGGACCGGATGTCCTCCGCCGAGGATCCTTCGGTGCTGAGCACGTCCTGGGGGTTCACGCCCTCGGTGTCGGTCGGTGACACGGTACGTCCGGGACAGGTCCTCGGCACAGTTCCGGAAGCCGGCACGGTGGAATTCCGGGTCCTGGCGCCGCCGCACATCGGCGGTGAGGTCCAGTGGCTGGCGACCGGCCCGGTCCATCCCCTGGATCCGGTGGCGCGGGTGGGCGGCCTCGAGATTCCGCTGGCACAGCAGTGGCCGGTGCACCGGCCACGCCCCTTCGGCGAGCGCCTGACCGACACCGTTCCGCTGCAGACCGGCCAGCGGGTCCTGGATCTGCTCTTCCCCCTCCCCCGCGGCTCGGCAGCGGCAGTGCCCGGCGGGTTTGGCACCGGCAAGACCCTGACGCTGCAGCAGATCGCCAAGTGGTCCGACGCCGACGTCATTGTCTATGTGGGCTGCGGCGAGCGCGGCAACGAGATGGCCGATGTCCTGGACGGGCTGTCCGGACTGGATGATCCGCGCACCGGAGGCAAGCTGATTGACCGCACCGTGATCATCGCCAACACCTCCAACATGCCGATGATGGCCCGCGAGGCATCCATTGCCACCGGGGTGACAGTGGCCGAGTTCTTCCGCGACATGGGGTATGACGCCGTCGTCATCGCCGACTCGACCTCCCGGTGGGCCGAAGCCCTGCGTGAATTCGCGAACCGCAACGGCGACCTGCCCGCCGAGGAGGGCTACCCCGCCTCCCTGGCCAGTGAGCTGGCCGCCTTCTACGAACGCGCGGCGCGGGTGTGCACCCTGGGCGGGGCAACGGCGTCGGTCACCGTGATCGGCGCGGTCTCCCCTCCCGGCGGCGACATGAGCGAACCGGTCACCACCGACACCCAGCGCTTTGTGCGCTCGCTCTGGGTGCTGGACCGGGATCTGGCCTATTCCCGGCATTATCCGGCCGTCAGCTGGCGCGGCTCCTTCTCCCGCGATGCAGAATCGCTGGGCCGCTGGTTCTCGGCGCACGGCGATCCGTTGTGGGCGCAGCGCCGGGCGTCGGCGTCCCTGCTGCTGTCCGAGGCGGACCGGCTCACTGCCCTGGCGGAGATCATCGGAGCCGCTTCCCTGCCCGGCCATGAACGGATGGTGCTGCTGGGCGGACGGCTGGTGCGCGACGGCGTCCTGCTGCAGAACGCGCTCAGCCCCAATGACGGCTACAGCTCCGCGGAGAAGGGATCAGCGCTGCTGCAGACCGTCCTGGACGTGGTGGACGTCTGCCAGTCACTGGTGGCGCGCGGAGTGCCGCCGGCCGACGTCGAACGCTTCGATTTCACGCCGGTCCTGCGGCTGCGCGAGGACACCGGTCCCACCGACGCCGACGGCGTCCTGGAGCGGGGACGCGAATTCCTGCGTCAGCTGCAGCAGGTGGCCGGCGGCGGGCTTACGGAAGGCAACGACGGTGACCAGTAGCGACAGCACCCCCGGCACGAACCCCCAGGACTCCCCGCCCGGTCCCGGGCCCGCGGGGGGCGTGCCCGGTCCCGTGCCCGCGGGGGGCGTGCCCGCGGTCGGCGTGCCGAAGGTGGGCCACAGTGCGGTCCGCGAGCTGCGCGGGCCCCTGCTCGTCCTCGGCGACGCCGACGGCGTGGGCTGGGACGAGTTTGCCACCGTGGGCGTGGCCGGCCAGCCGGACCGGCACGGACTGGTGCTGGAGGTCGACGGCGATGAAGTCACGCTGCAGGTCCTCGAGGGCACCGACGGAATGTCGCTCGGCGGGATCGAGGTCCGGTTCCAGGGCCGGCCGCTGGCTGTTCCCACCGGCCCGGACTGGCTCGGGCGGGTTTGCAACGGGCGCGGCGAACCGCTCGACGGCGGCCCTCCCATCACTGCCGGAACGACGGCGCCGGTGGGCGGCTGGCCGCTTAACCCCGTCTACCGGGAACCGCCGCAGGATCCGGTCATCACCGGCATCTCAGCCATCGATGCGCTGACCACTCTGGTGCGGGGGCAGAAACTGCCGATCTTCTCGGTTGCCGGCCTGCCGCACCTCACCCTGGCCACGCAGATCGCCGCGCAGGCCACCACGTCCGCGGGCCGGGCGTTCCGGGTGGTGTTTGCGGCGATGGGCATGACCCACGCGGACATCGCCTACATCCGCGACCGGTTGGAGGAACGCTCAGCCGCCGGAGAACTGGTGCTGCTGCTCAACGCCGCCGATGATCCGGTGATCGAACGCATCCTCACCCCGCGCATAGCCCTGACCGTGGCCGAGTCACTGGCCTACGACGAGGGCTCCGATGTTCTGGTGGTGATGTCGGACATGACCAGCTACGCCGAGGCCGTGCGGGAGGTTTCTGCGGCCCGCCGGGAGATTCCCGCCCGCCGCGGATACCCCGGCTACCTCTACAGCGACCTCGCCGGCCTCTATGAACGGTGCGGCCGGGTTCGGGATCGGGAGGGATCGGTGACCATCGTGCCGGTGCTGACCATGCCGGCCGGAGACATTACCCATCCGGTTCCTGATCTGACCGGTTACATCACCGAAGGCCAGGTGGTCCTGGATCCGGACGTCGACGCGCGGAACATCTATCCGCCGGTGGACGTGCTCTCCTCACTGTCACGCCTGATGCGCAGCGGCGCCGGCAAGGGACGCACCCGCGAGGACCACCTGGATGTCGCGGCGCAGATCCTCTCGGCGATGGCCCGCGCCCGCACCGCCGCTGAACTGGCCGAACTGGTCGGCGCGGCAGCACTGAGCGAGACCGACAATGCCTACATCGAGTTCCGCAGCGTCGTGGAGCGGAACCTGCTCAACCAGGGACGTGATGAGCTGCGGACCTTCGACGACACCATGGATCTGGCCTGGCAGGCCCTGTCGCTCCTGCCCCGCCGGGAACTGACCATGCTCTCCGGCGAGTTCCTGGACAGGTATTTGCCCGGGCCCGTCGGTGGAGCGCGGCTGTGAGCGGGTTCCGGTCATGAACAGGTTCCCGAGATGAGCAGGTTCCGGGCATGAGCGCGTTCCGGAGCGGCGGAAGCCGTGCGGACAAAGCCGACGTGGAGCGCCGGCTGGCTACTGCCACGCGCGGAGCGGAACTGCTGGACCGCAAGCAGCGCATCCTGCAGCGTGCGATCGAGGGGCTGCGGGAGAAGGCAGACGCCGCCCGGCGGGCCTGGGATGAGCAGGCAGCGGAGGCCGCGCTGTGGCTGCGGCGGTCCGCCGGCCTGGATGGGGAAGACCGGATCGGGCAGGCCGTGCCGGCCGGTCCGGCCACTGTGCGGGTGCGGTGGGGCGGTGCCATGGGCATCTCCTATCCCGAGGCGGCGGAGTGCGTGCTTCCCGATCCGTCGTCGGTGGGCGGAAGCTCCGCGCTGGCCTACACGGCGGTTTCGCACCGTGCCGCGCTGGAGGCGGCTGTCGCTGCGGCGAGCGCTGAACGGGCTCTGCTGCTGGTTTCCGATGAGCTGGCTGCCACCCGTACCCGGCAGCGCGCCGTGGAGAACCGGTGGATTCCCCTGCTGCAGGAACAGCTGGCGGAGATTGAACGCAGGGTCGCCGAACAGGAACTGGAAGAGAGTCTGCGGCTGCGCTGGGCAGCCGGGCTGATCTAGCCCCACCTCGCGGTGAGCCGGACCCGGGATAGCCGAGCCGTCAGAGCTGAAACGCGGCAGCGCGGATCGGGGAACCGTCCACGCCGGCCAGGCGCAGCGGCAAGGCGGAGAACAGCGGATCGGACCAGGTCACAGCCGCCAGGTTGGTCAGGTTCTCGATGATCCCGCCGCCGGCGCCCAGAAACACGTCATGGAACGGAAGGCTGGGAACGCCGCCGGACCCGGGTGCCGGCGTCGGATCCGGGTTGAGCGTGTCCATCCCGACCAACCGGATGCCGGCGTCGACCAGGCGTTCGGCGATCTCTGCGTCGAAGGAGGGATGCCGGAGGTAGCGGTGCGTGTTGAAGTGCTCGGACCAGCCGGTGGAAAAAAGCACGATGGTCCCGGGCAGCAGCCCCTCGAGTCCGGCCGCCACGTCCTGCCACCGGATCCTGCCCAGCTCGGCGGCGCCGGGGACGGAGACAATCCGGGCCGAGCCCAGCAGATTCTCCAGGGGAAGCTCGTCCACGGCTGCTCCGCCCGGAACCGTGTGCAGCGGGGCATCCAGATGGGTTCCGGTGTGGCTGCCCAGGTGCAGTTCAGCTACTTGGAAGCCGTCCGCCTCAACGGATGCCGCGTTCCGGATGTGCACGGCAGGATCCCCGGGGAACACCTGCATCCCGGAGACAACCGGATGGCTGAGGTCAACCGCCTGCATGTTCGGCCGTCCCGGAAGCGTCCACTGCCTCGCTCAGATGCCGGGACACCGGCGAACCGGCAACCACCCGCCCCGCCGCCGCGGACCAGCCCCAGTAGACGGCGAAACTGATCACGAAGGTCGGAATGGTGGCTCCGACCGGGCTGGTGACGGCATAGGTCAGCAGCAGCGAGATTGCTGCGCCCAGCAGCCAGGTCGTCAGGGCCGGAAGATTGAAGCCGCTGCGGAACCAGTAACGGCCGCCCCGGGCCCGGAGGATATCGGTGCCGTAGGAGCGCTTGTTGACCAGGTAGTAGTCGGCGATCATCACGGCGAAGACGGGGATGAACAGGGAGCCGATCACGGTCAGGAACGAGGTAAAGCTGTCCAGCAGCCCCAGCCAGGTGGATCCGAGGACCGAGACGGCGCCCAGCACCAGGGCCGTGGGCAGGAACCGGATTTTCCGCGACGGAACCATGTTCACCACGGACGAGACCATGCCGTAGACGACCATCGTGTTGGTGGCCATGACGGAGAGGAAAATGACGATGGCCAGCGGAACACCAAAGATGCCGACAATCAGGGTCGGCTCGAAGCCCACGGCCTCCCCGCCGTCGAGCACCACGTAGCCGATGGCGGTGGCGCCCAGGACCATTGCCAGGACGGTGGAAAGCACGTACCCGGTCGCCGAGCCCACCACGCCGGCGGTCTGCGTTCTGGCCAGCCGGTTGAATTCGGCCGAGAGCACCGTCCAGGAAATGGCGGTGGAAATGACGACGTCGAGCACCGTGATTGCCGACCAGCCGGCGGCGGTATCCACCGGGATGGCGGCGAAGTCAGCCACCGGGAAGGTCGTGAAGGAAACGGTGAAGATGTATCCCATGATCGCCAGGATCACCAGTGCCAGCCGGGGCTCCACCCGGGCAATGCCCTTGTGGCCGAAGATGGCCAGGGCTACGACCAGCAGCTGGCAGAGAACGGAAAACAGCACGGGGTTGGAGAATCCGGTGGCGCGCTCCACCAGGAAGTTCACGGTGACGCCGGCAAGCATCGCCTGCACCCAGCTCCAGCCCATCAGGATCACAACGTTTGCGGCCACGGCCACAAAGGACCCGCGCAGCCCGAACGCACCCTTGGTCAGGGACATGGTGGGCAGGCCGGTCCGGGTGCCCATGTTGCCGATCAGGACCAGGACGGCACCGCCGATCACGGTTCCCAGCACGATCATGCCCACTGCGGTGGTCCAGGTGACGCCCGGAACGAACAGGGTGCCGGTCAGCAGGGTGGTGACCACCAGGTTGGCGGCCAGCCAGATCATGCCGATCCGGCCCGTGCCCAGGGTTCCGCGGATGGGGCCGTAGCCCTCAGCGTTTCCATCGAGCCGGCGGGACAGCCGGGACCACGCCGATGAGCCCGTACCGGTGGCAGCCGTGGTGGTCCGGCCGGTGCCGGGTGCAGTTGAGGTCATGGTGTTTCCCCGGACTCTAGGCGGTGCCGGCGGCAGCCGGGCTGGACGAAAGGTGCTCATGAACTGCCAGGATCCGGCCGTCAATGCGGGCGAAGACGATGGTCTCCCGCTCGTTGGTGACCTCCTCGACGCCTCCGGTGCTCGTGGTGGTGCGCACGGTGTGGCTGAAGACCGCACTGCTGCCGAACAGCTGGACGCGCGCGTCGGTGCTTTCGCAGCCGGTCACGGACCAGTCCCCCGCCAGCCAGCTCTTCCAGAGAGCCTCGTACTCGGCCCGGGATTCCAGGCGCCGGTCTTCGGTGTGGAAGACGAAGGACGCCTCCGGCGCGAAGGCTGCGAAGTAGGCGTCGGTGTCCGTGCGGGCGAAGGCGCCGACGAGGTTCTGCACGGCGGCGGTTACCTCGTGCTCGGCCAGCGGGGCGGCCTGGTGCTGGGGGTTCATGGGAGTCTCTCTGTATCTCTGTTCTCAAGATCTCTGTTCTCAACGCGCGACAGCCTTTCGGCACACCTTGGAGAAACAAATGATGCTTATTGGAAAACAAGTAACGGCAGACACCAGTGTTGAGTGACTGCCGTCACTTGTCAACCGGGACAGGTCCGCAGGGCGTTGCGGCCGGCCGCGCCGCGTCACGGCGGGCGGCCGCCGCCACACACACGCCGCCACACGCACCGCCAGACGGTCTGGCGGCCGGACCGCCGGCCGCCAGATCCCCGGACCGCTACAGCCGGAACCCCTCGTCGAGCCGCTCGATGATGGTCACGTTGGCCTGGCCGCCGCCCTCGCACATGGTCTGCAGGCCGTAGCGGCCGCCCGTGCGCTCGAGCTCGTGCAGCAGCGTGGTCATGATCCTGGCGCCGGTGGCGCCAATGGGATGCCCGAGCGAAATGCCGCCGCCGTTGACGTTCACCTTGTCCATGTCGACATCGAGCTCCCGCTGCCACGCCAGCACCACGGAGGCGAAGGCTTCGTTGATTTCCAGCAGGTCGATCTGGTCCAGGCTCATGCCGGCGCGGCCCAGGGCGTGACGTGTCGCTTCGATGGGAGCGCTGAGCATCATGATCGGATCGTCGCCGCGGGCGGAGATGGAATGGATCCGCGCCCGGGGCTTGAGCCCGTAGCGGCGCACCGCGTCCTCGGAGGCGAGCAGCAGCACGGCGGCAGCGTCCGAAATCTGCGAGGACGTGGCAGCAGTGAGCCGTCCGCCTTCGGAGAGCGGCGCCAGGGACTCGATCTTGGCGCGGTTCGGTTCCCGGGGGCCTTCGTCGGCGCTAATGCCGTTCAGCGGAAGAATTTCGCGGTCAAAGCGGCCGTCGGCCTGGGCGGCGAGCGCCCGGACGTGGGATTCGACGGCGAAGTCCTCCATTTCGCCGCGGGTCAGCCCCCACTTGTCCACCATCATTTCGGCGCCGATGAACTGGGAGACTTTCTGGTCTCCGTAGCGTTCCGCCCACCCGGTGGATCCGGTGAAGGGATCGGGAAAGCCCAGTTCCCGGGCAGCGGAGTTCGCAAAACTGATCGGAATGGAGGACATGCTCTGCACCCCGCCGGCCAGGACCAGGTCGCTGGTGCCGCTCATGACGGCCTGCGCCGCATAGGACACGGCCTGCTGGCCGGATCCGCACTGGCGTTCCACGGTGGTCCCGGGCACGCGCTCGGAGAGTCCGGCGGCCAGCCAGGCGGTGCGGGCAATGTCCATGGCCTGCGGTCCCACCTGGTCGATGGCGCCGAGAATGACCTCGTCGAATTCCGCGGAATCGATCCCGGTGCGCCGGACCGTCTCCGCAATCACGTGCGCGGCCATGTCGGCCGGATGGATCTTGCTCAGTCCGCCGTTGCGCCGCCCGACGGGCGTGCGCACTGCGTCAATGATGAATGCTTCAGCCATGGGAACAGGCCTTTCGTCGATGGAAGGCGTAGCAGGGCGCCCGGGGCCACCGTGCCGCTGGGAACTCCTGCTCTGATTGTGTCGAAAACCACACTAAACGATGACGACGACGCCGGCACCAGACCGCCGGTATGCGTCGCTGGACGCCTGGAGTCGGCGTCAGGGATCCGGTTTCCGGGCCGCGGGTCTGCCGTGGTGGATCCTTCCGTCCTAGGCTGAGCTCATGACAACGAACTTTGGTGATTCCTTGCCCATGAAGCCGGGAGACTTGTGGGCCGCTACGGGGAAGCCCGTGACAGGCTTTGGTGGGGGCCGATATCGGCTGACGGAGGATTACCTGTACTGCGAGGCTGGTGGCTTGAAAACCGAAGCCCAGCAGGTGCCTACCCGAGAAATTGTCGATGTTGATTTGCGTCAGTCGCTGACTCAGAAGGCACGTGGCGTGGGGTCGCTGCTAGTACATGTGGTGCGTCAGGATGGGACGCGGGAGACAGTCCAAATCGTTGATATTCCGAACTTTCGGGACGGTGTAGAAACCATCAACCGTGTTGCCGAGCAGGCGCGGCTGCGGTTCTCTCAAGAGCAGCGGACTCAGCACGTAAATTATGCGGGACAGATGCCGCTGACATCTGTCCCTGCCGCGACGGCCGGAGGCCCTTTAGCGGAGTTGCGCCAGGTAGCAGGGCTTCATGATCGCGGAGTGCTGGATGATGTGACCTTCATCGCCGAGGTAAAGCGCCTGTTGAGCTAATCGCACACAGGAGCGCTAATAACTCAACGCATTTCGCCGTCGTGGGTCACCCTCATGCAGGACAACTGGCGGGGCAGGCCTTCCCTGACTGAAAGCCGCAGAGGTGCCGGCGCAGCCGCCGGTTGTGCGAGGCCCGGGAACGTGATTGCACCGTCCGAAGAGCATGCGCCGACCGGCTAGAATGGAAAGGCTGTCATTGCTGACAGCACAGCCGCGAGTGCCCAGCCCGGCGGCCGCATCCCACCACATGTGAAAGCAGCGGAGTGTCCTTACAGGTTTCCCCCACCGTCAGCGCCACCAACAGTCCGGCCGGCAAGGCGACTGCGGCAATTGCCCGCGAGTCCTCCCGCCGCCGCACCTTTGCGGTGATTTCACACCCCGACGCCGGTAAGTCCACGCTCACCGAAGCCCTGGCCCTGCATGCCCGCGTCATCGGCACGGCCGGTGCCACGAACGGCAAGGAAAACCGCCGCGAGACGGTCTCCGACTGGATGCAGATGGAAAAGGACCGCGGCATCTCGATCAGCTCCACAGCCCTGCAGTTCGCCTACCGGGACACTGTCATCAACCTGCTGGACACTCCGGGCCACGCCGACTTCTCCGAGGACACCTACCGGGTTCTCGCCGCCGTCGACTGCGCCGTGATGCTCGTGGACGCCGCCAAGGGCCTGGAAACCCAGACCATGAAGCTCTTCGAGGTCTGCCGCGCCCGGAACCTGCCCATCATCACCGTGATCAACAAGTGGGACCGCCCGGGCCTGGACCCGCTGGCCCTGATGGATGAGATCACCGAACGCACCGGTCTGACCCCCATGCCGCTGACCTGGGCCGTGGGCATCGCCGGAGACTTCCGCGGCGTCTGGGACCTGAAGAAGGACGAGTACGTCCGCTTCGAACGGCAGAACTCCGGCGCCTCGCTGGCCAAGGAAGACCATTTCACGCCCGAGGAGGCCCTCGCCGCCGAAGGTGAAGTCTGGGAAGACTCCCTCGGCGAGGCCGAGCTGGTCATCGACGGCCGCGAGTTTGACCGCGACGCGTTCCTCAACGCCAAGGCCACCCCGATCCTGTTCTCCTCCGCAGCCCTGAACTTCGGCGTGAAGCAGATCCTGGACGCCCTGGTGGATCTGGCCCCGGCGGCCGGACCGCGCGAAGACAAGGACGGCGAGCTGCGTCCCGTGGACGCACCGTTCTCCGGATTCGTGTTCAAGGTCCAGGCCGGCATGAACAAGGCGCACCGCGACCACGTGGCCTTCATCCGCGTCTGCTCCGGCATCTTCGAGCGCGGCATGGTCGTTACCCACTCGAACACCGGCAAGACCTTTGCCACCAAATACGCCCAGCACCTGTTTGGCCGCGAACGCGAGGTCATCGACCAGGCCTGGCCCGGCGACGTCGTCGGACTGGTAAACGCCTCGGCCCTGCGCGTGGGCGACAGCCTCTTCGTGGAGCAGCCGGTGGAGTTTCCGCCGATTCCGTTCTTCAGCCCGGAGCACTTCCGCGTCGCCCGGTCCAAGGATCCCAGCCGTTACAAGCAGTTCCGCCGCGGCATCGACCAGCTCGAGCACGAGGGCATCATCCAGGTGCTGCGCTCGGACCGGCGCGGAGACCAGGCGCCGGTGCTCGCCGCCGTCGGCCCCATGCAGTTCGAGGTGGTTGAGGACCGCATGACGCAGGACTTCAACGCCCCCATGCGCTATGAGCAGCTCTCCTACTCGCTGGCCCGGCTGACGACGCCGGACGCGGCTGAGATCCTGGCCAACGTGCACGGCGCCGAGGTCCTGCAGCGCACCGACGGCGCGTATTTGGCACTGTTCAACGACATCTGGGCGCTCAAGCGGGTGCAGAAAAACCACCCCGAGGTGTCGCTGACCGTGATTGGCACCGAGTCCCCCAACAGCCGCGGGTACTAGGCTCCCTGTCCACCCCGCAGCCAGGGAAATTCCAGTACGGCTGTAGATTTGGCACCATGACTAAGCCCGTTGGACAACTCGCGTCCATTTCCCTCGATTGCCCGGACACCGACCTCCTGGCGGTTTTCTACTCCGGCCTTCTGGGACTCAAAGAGGCCTTCGCAACCCCGGACCGCGGCGTCGTCGCCTTGGCAGGCGCCGGTCCGATGCTCACTCTGATGCGCGTCAATCAGTACGTTGCACCAGCGTGGCCGGAGGGCCCTCAGCAGCAGCAGCTTCACCTGGATATTGCTGTGGAGGAACTGGACTTAGCAGCTGATGCCGCAATCGCCCTCGGCGCGAAACCTGCCGGACACCAGCCGGCGCCCGAACGATGGCGCGTCATGCTCGACCCCGCGGGGCACCCGTTCTGCCTAACCGCCGTCCGTCCGGACTGACCCGGACCCAAGGTCCATCGAGTGTCGAATCCACTGGCAACGGCGGCCGAATCTATTCTCAGCATCAAAGCCGAACTCGACTTTCGCACCGCCGCACGGGAGTTTCCGGATGCCGCGTTCCGCCGGTTCGGGCAGGTGTCCGCCACTCGGCTTCCGGTCCTGCCGGACGCCGCGCCGTACAACAAAGCACGCGGCCTGAGCCTTGATGATCGGTGCCGGCTTGATGACATCACCGCCTTCTACGCGGAGACCGGCCAGCGCCCCCGCCTGGAAGTGTGGGCCGGGGATGATTGTGCTGAGCTGCAGGCCTGCCTCAGCGGAAACGGGCTGGCACCCGCCGCCGTCGCCGTCACCCTGCATGCCCGCCCGTGCAGGACGGCGCCCGGCCTGCCGCCAGGAGTACGGGTCGCCGAGGTCGACCGGGACGACCAAAATTACCTCGACGTCCTCAGCCGTGGATATTCGATGGAATCGGCCAGCGCCGAGGCCCGCCGGGTCTTCGGAATCGAGCACAGCACCCCGGGGCTGCGGCGCTACCTTGCCACCGTCGACGGCGAACCCGCAGCTGCCGCCGCATTGTTCAGTCACGGCAACCTCAGCCTGTTCGTCGGCGCCGCCACGCTGCCGGCCTTTCGACGCCGCGGCTGCCAGTCCGCGCTCATCCACCGCCGTTTGGCCGATGCGTCGGAGACCAGCGACCTCACCGTCGCCACTGCCACTGTGGGATCAGCCAGCAGCGGCAATCTTGAGCGTCATGGCTTCGCCGTGACACATCTGCGCACCCTCTGGTTCTAAGCCAGCGGCCACGGGCACCGCTACGCTGAGACGCATGGGGATTATGGGTGTCTTACTAATAGCGTCGGGGATGGCAGTTTCGTGGGCGGCCGAAGCGACAGCCCGGGGCAAGCTCGGCATGAACTCCTTTGTGGGAATCCGGGTGGGGTACGTGACGCATTCACCCGAAGCTTGGCTTGCCGGGCACCGGGCCGCCAGGTGGCCCACTCATACGGCGGCGGGAATCTTCGCCGCATGCGGCATCCTGCTTCTGGTCATGGATGCCTCCGACGCAATGGGTGCGTGGATCACCATCGGCGCATCGCTGGGCGTTCTGGGCACGGTGATCGCTGCTGCAGTCCGCGCGAGCCGTGCCGCTGAACTGGTTGTCGTTCAAAACGCAGACCGTCAGGGGTAGTCGCCCAGAATCCAGGCGCCGATCCGTTTGTGCAGGTCAGCGATCTGCTGGGCGGACCTAGCAGGCGTTACGGTCGGCACCGCGACCGGTTCATTGAGCATAAGACTTGCTAATGACTTGTGTGATTCACAGTAAGCGTTAGTTTTTCGTTAGTAGGCTCGATCGCATCACAACACAGCCGCTCCCTGACCTTCGCGGAGCGGCCTCCCTGGAAGGTCGCAGTCATGTCTCCCCACACGCTCCCCTCGATGTCCCGCACCGGCTTTGCGCCGGTTGCCGCGGGCACCAACCCTGTGGATTCTGAAGCCTGGCAGGCACTGAAACAGGCCGCCACCGACCTGCAGGCGCTGCAGAACCAGAACGGTTCAGTCGACGCGGAAAACCGCAGCGCCGCTGAGGAGCTGATCGGCACCCTGACCGCCGCCGTCGATGCCCTGGCCCCCTCCTTCGAGCACGACGCCGAATACCTCCGCCTCGTGGTCCGGGACTTTGACCGCTGGGCAGCCGACGGCCTGGGCGAACCCGATTTCCTGGACTCCCTGCTGGCGTTTTCCCCGCAGCTGGACCGCACAGACGGGCTGCGGCACCTGGTGCTCTTCCCCATGTACACGCAGAACGGCTCCACGAACCGCTATGTGGAAGCCGTGCTGATCGAAGTTGTCTGGCCGGAATTCATCGGCGAGCTGGAAGCCGGCGAGTACTCCAACAAGCTCTTCGTGCCGATCCGGTTCCTGGACTTCACCCCCGGCTATGACACCAACTCGGCGGTGCTCTTCCCCGAATCGGTTGCCGTCCGCGAAACACCCACCTTCACCTGGGGCGCCATCTTCGCCGACCGCGAGGCCGCCCGTTTCCGCCGGGTCCTGCGCGCCGCCGCCGAGATCACCTCGCTGCAGCTGCCCGAGGACGCCGCGGCACTGCTGGACGACCAGAAGCTGACCCAGGACACCTTTGTCATGTGGGACCTGATCCACGACCGCACCCACATGCGCGGAGACCTTCCCTTCGATCCGTTCATGATCAAGCAGCGCATGCCGTACTTCCTCTACTCCCTGGAGGAACTGCGCTGCGACCTCACCGCCTTCCGGGAAGCCGTGAAGATCGAAAAAGACGAGGATGCTTCCCCCGAAGCCCGCAAACATGCCACGCTGGTGCAGTACGCGGTGATCTTTGACCGGATCTTCCGGTTCGCCATTACCGGCAGCCGGGTGCGCAACTACGACGGCCTCGGCGGACAGCTCCTGTTCGCCTGGATGCATCAGAACCACGTCCTGCACTGGACCGACGGCAAGCTGAGCATCGACTGGGAAGACGCGGCCGACGTCGTCGTTCGCCTGGGTGCCAACATCGAGGACCTGTACTGGCGTTCCATTGACCGGCCGAAGACTGCCCACTGGTTTGCCGCCTATGAGCTGGTGGCCGCCACGCTGACCCCGAACCCGGCGTCCGTCTGGGCCAAGGGGCCGGAGGCGCTGCCGCTGGACGGACCGCCGCGCGGGCTGACGGACCAGGTGCTGGACGACGAATTTCCGCTGTCCATGTTCTATGAGGCACTGTCCAAGAAGATGGGCCCGGTCATCGAGTCCACGTCGGGAATCACAGGGAGTTCGAAGTAGATGAGCACTGAGCCGGCCGCGCGGTCCTCGGAAGCACCCCTGTCCGTCCGCGGACGCACCGTCCTGGTGGCCGGGGCCGGCTCCGCGTCCGGCGCCGCCGTCTGCAGGGCGCTGGAGGCGGCCGGGGCGAAGGTCGTGGCGGTGGGACGCGACGCGGCCCGGCTGGAAACCACTCTCGCGAACCTGCTCGACGCCGATCTGCGCACCTGCGACCTCTCAAACCCCGGCGACGTCGATGCGCTCTCGCAGGACATGCGGGAGACCTACGGCGGAATCGACGGGCTGATCCATCTGGTGGGGGGCTGGCGCGGCGGCGGCGGCATCACCGGTCAGAATGACGACGACTGGGATTTCCTGGAAACCAACATTCTGCGCACCCTGCGCAACGCCAGCCGCAGCTTTTATGACCAGCTCGCAGCGTCCGACGACGGCCGGCTGGCCATCGTCTCCTCCACCGCGGTGGACTCCCCCACCGCCGGCGGTGCAGGCTATGCCGCAGCCAAGGCCGGGGCGGAGGCCTGGGTGCAGGCCATCGCGCAGGGCTTCCGCCGCGCGCAGTCCGGCGCCAAGGCGGACCCGCAGCCCCAGCGCTCGGCCGCCGTCGTCCTCGTGGTCAAGGCGCTGGTGGACGATTCCATGCGCGCCGCCGAACCGGACCGGAATTTCAGCACCTACACCGACGTGCAGGTGCTGGCGGACGCCGTCGTCGGGCTGTTCAGCCAGGACGCCGCGCAGCTGAACGGACAGCGCATTTCCTTGATGCCCAACGCCTGAGCCGCGCGCCCTGCGCGTGCCCTTGGGCGCACCCACCCGCCGCCTGAGCCCCCTCCGGCCGGGCCGGCGAAAACCGATCGAACCGTAAGAGATACTGGACACTGTGACCAACATTTCCCCCCTGCATGACATATCCATCCGCGCGTTTGCCTCGGACAACTATTCCGGCGTGCATCCCGAAATCCTGGACGCCCTGACCGCCGCCAACCAGGGCCACCAGGTGGCCTACGGCGAGGACGTGTACACCGCCAAGCTGCGCGAGGTCCTGACCGCGCACTTCGGGTCGCAGATGCGCGCCTTCCCGGTGTTCAACGGCACCGGCGCCAATGTGACCGCGCTGCAGTCGCTGCTGCCGCGCTGGGGTGCGGTCATCTGCGCCTCCACCGCGCACATCAATGTGGACGAAAACGGTGCGCCGGAGCGGATCGGCGGCATGAAGCTGCTGCAGATCCCCACCCCGGACGGCAAACTGACGCCCAAGCTGATCGACCAGGAGGCATGGGGCTGGGGCGACGAGCACCGTGCGCAGCCGCTGGCCGTGTCCATCACGCAGTCCACCGAGCTGGGCACCCTCTACACGGTGGAGGAAATCACCGCCATTGCCGAGCACTGCCACAAGCACGGGATGACGCTGCACATGGACGGCGCCCGGCTGGGCAATGCCGCCGCGGCGCTGGGCGTGACCCTTGGCGCGATGACGTCCGAGGCCGGCGTCGACATCCTCTCCCTGGGCGGCACCAAGAACGGCATGATGTACGGCGAATGCATTGTCTCGCTGAACCCGGCGGCCTCCCCCGGCCTGGACTTCCTGCGCAAGATGAACATGCAGCTGGCCTCGAAGATGCGGTTTATTTCCGCCCAGTTCATCACCCTGTACGAGGGCGACCTGTGGCTGCGCTCGGCCTCGCACGCCAACGCCATGGCGCAGCGGCTGCGTGCCGCGGTGGAGAAGATCGACGGCGTCGAGCTGACCCAGGCGACCGAGTCCAATGCCGTGTTCGCCAAGCTGCCCGCCGGTGTTGCCGACCGGCTGCGGTCCGCGATCCGGTTCTACGACTGGGACCAGGCCACCGGCGAGGTGCGCTGGATGTGCACGTTCGACACGTCTGAGGCCGATGTCGATGCGTTTGCCGAGGCCATTGCGCGCGAGGTGGCCGCGGGCCCTCAGGCTCCACAGGGTCCACAGGATCCGGATGCCCTGCCGATCAGCTAGGCGCCAGGTTCCACGGTGGTCCCGGGTGTCCGTTTTCGGGCCCCTGGACCACCGCGTGGTTCGTGGCGGAAAGTGTGTCCCCTTACCAGCTAATCGAAGCAGGACGATATGGGTCTTTTGCGCTGTGGAATGTACTCGTCATTCTGATGATTAGTGCCTGCATCGCCGAGCTCATATGCATCGCCGGAACGGGAATGCCCCAGAGCAGTCGTGCGGTTCTCCGGTGGACAGACGTCCACGGAGAAGATTGGAACGATCAGCTTGTCTCTCGTTCGGCGCTACGCGCTGTTATGACCAGGCCGACCGAAGTTACTTGTGATCAGAATGCCCATTCCCAGCCGCCACTGCCAGAGACTAGGTAACTCTTGAAAACCAAAGTACCCGTCTTTTCGGGCAAGTCCAGTGCGATTTTCCCAGTTACCTTCTCACCGGGCCCCACCCCGCCGCCATTGGCGCCAACCTGCTGTTCATCAGGCAGACACGAATAGGCCCCCTGAGTACCAAGGTCACCGTTGAACGTAGTGCCATTGGCACCTACGAACTTGAACATGCTTGGGTTCATGTCAAATACGTCATAGCCAGCTTCATCGCTAGCCAACTCCGGCGAGGTTTCTATCGTCACATCCAAGACAACGATGTTTCCGTTTTCAACCGCTGAGGGATACGGACCAGTACAAGGAACATCTGCCGTTATCGAATTGACTGTGAAAGTAACGATTGGCTTGTCCGAGCTGAGATCCGTGATTACTGCAGGCTCAGCAAATGCCTTCACAATATTGCCGCGCGACGACTTCTTCCCCTCGGGTGAAGCCGAGGGAGTAGGGGTAGACGGTGCCAGAGACTCAACATTGGGTGAGGGAACAGCGGCCGAAGGCGATCCCCCACACGCTGAGAGACTGAGACCGAGTGCCACTACCAGGGCAAGGGATGGTACGGACTTGTTGTAGTTCATTTATGGAACCCCCATATTGTGCATGATGCAAATAGTGCTACTTAGTGAAAAAATTCTCTCACGTTATTCCATCTGCATAGCCCGACTGGTGGATGCTAGGACGGCAGCATGAAGGGCACGTCCCAAAAGTACTTGTGTTCCTGTGCTTGAGATGATTACTGCCCCGTCGGCCAATGAGTCCGACCCTCGCCTGCCACCGGGCCAGCCAGCAGTCCCTGTAGAACATTCCGCACCGGTTCTTCCCACCGCATCCAACCTCTCCTACGCTGGACAGGTAACGAATGGGACACGTCGGCGAGCCTCAACGTCCGCCCGGAGCCGGCCCCGTAGTCTGCGAGGGTGAGTGCAATTGGTGACTTATCACAAGTACCCCCGGATTTCCTGAATGCCCTTGGTTCGCTGCGCAGGGCACGGTGCCGACCTGAGCTGCACCTGAACGAAATTCCGGCCCCCACCCGGCTGGCACCCTTCGCGGTGTCACTAGGCGCAGAAGTCCTGGCCTCCGGACCGCTGGCCCGCGACGAAGGGCTCGGCCACGGACCGTCCGGACTCGTCATCCCGGAACAAACCGAACTGGCCACCGGCCGCTTCATCCTCCTGCACGACCCCGAGGGCTCAGCCGTGTGGAACGGAACCTTCCGGATCGTCACCTATATCCGCGCCGAACTGGAACCGGACATGGGCAATGACGAACTGGTGGGTTCCGTGGCCTGGACCTGGCTGGTGGAAGCCCTACAGGAACACAACGCCGGATACACCTCGGCCGGCGGCACGGCCACCCGGATCCTCTCCGAAAGCTACGGCACCCTCGCCGACCGCGGCGGCGCCATTGACATTGAACTGCGCGCCTCCTGGACTCCGGACTCCGCAGACGTCCAGGCCCATCTGGAAGCCTGGTCGGACATGGTCTGCACCTTCGCCGGGCTGCCGCCCCTGCCCGACGGCGTCACTCCCCTGCCGCGGGTGCGCCGCAGCTGACACGGGCCAGGGATGCTCCGTTATTTCGAAGACGAGCCAGACCCCCATGGAGCTGAATGCTGCTGCACACAGTAACTGAGCGCCCCACATTAGGCACCCTCGATCCGGGTCAGTTCCGGAACCCCTTGAGCGGCGGAGGCCTTGTCCGGCAGCCGTCCCGACGAGACCGCAGCCTTGAGGCTGCTCGCCGTGGGCCATCCGGCGGGCCTGGTGAGATTCCCTCCGCTTTGTGGCAATCCCTCCGCTGCGCCGCGGAGGGATTGCCACAAAGCGGAGGGATGCTCGGCAAGCATTCGATCATCGGACGAACCCGGAGCGACGGGAGCCGCGCGCCGGCGGAGGCCGCACGGATTGCCACATCCTCGCATAGCGGGGACGAATGCCGGCCGCTACTGAGCCGTGCGCCCAACCCCGGGCACCTCCGCAGCCTCGCGTCCGCCTGTGTCACTGCAGCACCGGCAGACTCGATAGACTGAAGTTCTTATGACCGCGCAAATACCCGGCACCGCCACGCAGACCACATCCGCTGACCCGAACGCCGAGCCCCCGCAGCTCCCGTTGCTGGAGGCACCGAAAGACGGGGTGCCGCTGATCATCGACACCCAACGGGGCCTGGAACGCGCGGCCAAGGCTCTCGCTGCCGGCACGGGTCCGGCCGGCGTCGACGCCGAACGCGCCTCCGGCTTCCGCTACGGACAGCGGGCCTTCCTGGTCCAGATCCGCCGTGAGGGTTCCGGAACCTGGCTGATCGACCCGGAACCGTTCGACAATCTGGACATCATCAACGACGCGCTGCAGGGCGTGGAATGGATCCTGCACGCGGCCAGCCAGGACCTCCCCTGCCTGTCCGAACTGGGCATGTGGCCGGACAAACTCTTTGACACGGAACTGGCCGCCCGGTTGGCCGGACTCCCCCGCGTCGGCCTGGCCGCCGTCATCGAGAACCTCCTCGGTTTCACGCTGGCCAAGGAACACTCGGCGGCCGACTGGTCCACCCGCCCGCTGCCCGAACCCTGGCTGCGCTACGCAGCACTGGACGTTGAGGTTCTGGCCGAACTGCGGATCGAACTGATCAAGGTGCTCGACGACGCCGGCAAGCTCGCCTTCGCCGAGCAGGAGTTCGAAGCCATCCGCACGGCACCGCCGTCGCCCCCTCGGGTTGACCCCTGGCGCCGCACCAACGGCATGCACCAGCTGCGCGACCGCCGCCAGCTCGCCGTCGTCCGTGAGCTGTGGACCGAACGCGAACACCTGGCGGAAAACCGCGACACGGCACCGGGGCGGCTGATTCCGGACTCGGCCATCGTGGCTGCCGCCCGCGCCATGCCCACCACCGTGCCCCAGCTGCTCTCCACCCCGGGCTTCCACGGCCGTGCCGCCCAGAAGGAAGCTCCGCGCTGGATGCGCTGTGTCTCCGCGGCACGCTCGCTGTCCAACAGTGAGCTGCCGCCGCTGCACATCCCCACGCATGCACCGCCGGCCCCGCGCGTGTGGGCCAAGAATGACCCGGCAGCCGCCGCCCGGCTGCAGACGGCAAAACCGCGGGTGGCCGCCGTCGCCGAGAAGCTGAACCTGCCGATCGAGAACCTGCTGACACCGGATCACCTGCGCCGAGTTGCCTGGCGGCCGCCGGCCGACATCAACCTGGACAGCATCAGTGCCGCACTACGGGACCTCGGCGCGCGGGAATGGCAGATCGAGCAGACCGCCGCCGTGCTCACCGTGGCGTTCCTGGATCCGGATCCGCTGGTGGAGAAGGAAAAGGACAAGGACGCCGCAACCACCCGCTAGCCGACTTGGCGGGCAGCCTTTGCTGAGTGTGCAGCTCCGGTGACTTGGCATGCGGTTACTGCATCGAAGTCGCAGATATGGTGGCTTTCCCCGTCTCAAACCCGCCGCATATGCGCTCTCAGCGGGCGTAATCGCCGCGGAGTCACCATATGTGCTCCCTCGGCGGGGTCGTGGCCGGGAATCCGCCGGAGAATATCCCCGTAGCCGGTGAAGATGCGGCCGCGGTTCGGTGCCCCGCGCCGGCAGGTAGGCTGTCGCCATGCCCACCCTCGCGTATGCCGCCGGAACCGATCTGCCCGTTGCCGACGTCGTCCGGCTCTACGACACCGTGGGCTGGAGCGTGTACACCGAAACCCCGGACACGCTGGCCGCCGCACTTGCCGGATCCACGCGGATCGCCGTGGCCTGGGACCGCGGGGAGCTAGTGGGCCTTGCCCGCGTGATCTCCGACGGACACACGATCTGTTACCTGCAGGATGTCCTGGTGGATCCGCGCCATCAGCGCACGGGGCTGGGCCGGAACCTGGTCGAACTCATCCTCGCCCCGTTTGCCCACGTGCGGCAGAAGGTGCTGCTGACGGACACCGAGCCGGGCCAGAAGGCTTTCTACGAGTCGCTGGGTTACCGGCAAGCGGGCGGAGACCTCCCGGCGGACGACGACGCCGGCCTGCCGCTGCGCGCATTTGTCCGCTTCGACGGGTGACGATGTCGGGTATTTCCGGGCCCCGGTAACGATCCACGCAATATGCACTGGTGCACTGCAGCCAGCTAGATTATTCTCGGCCTCCGGTCCGGTCTCATGTCCATCCCTCCGGCCCGCGCATATTATCGCCGCGCTGTACGGAAAGGTTTCCATCATGCCCAGCTCTGCCTCCACCGACATCATCTATTCCGCCGCCCTGACCTGTCCGCCCGACGATGTGTGGCGGGCGCTGACCGCCACCAATCTGCCGCGGAGCTGGATGTGGAACTCAACCCTGCGGGGAATGATAGAGCCCGACGGCGACTACGCCCTGTCAGCCGACGGAGAGAACGTGATCGTGGGAACCGTGCAGGATGCCGAGGCACCGTACCGGTTGGTGATGAGCTTCGATGCCCGGTGGGATCAACGGGTGGCAGAGGAACCCGCAGGCGAGCTGGAGTATCTGATCACCCCCACCAGCGAATCCGAATCCGAGTTCAGCGTCCGGTTGTCAGGCCTCACGGGCTCCTCGGCGAACGCTGCTGAGCGGGATATTCCGGAAATCTACTCCCGGTTCAAGGTTTGGCTGGAAGAAGTCGACGGCATCTGAGCGTTATGGGGCAGCGCCGCCACGGAAACGACCCGGAACCCGCCTTTCCGCACCAAGTCCTTCCCTGCACCGGGTCCTCAACCCGATGGTCATCGAGGCGCACGAAATCATTGAAGACGAGAAACTCACTCAAGCCTCCTAGTCCGGGCCTCGGCAGGACCTTGGCGGCCAGTGTGCGGGAGCGCGGATGAACCTTGGGTCGGAGTATCGCCGGATCTGGATCGGCAACGCCTCCTCAAACCTGGCTGACGGGGTAACTTTCGTCGCGCTTCCGCTGCTGGCCGTGGAGATCACCAAGGACCCGCTGGTGATTGCCGCGCTGTCGATTTTCTATACCGCACCACGGCTGTTGTCGGTCCTGGGCATCGGTGTCCTGGTGCACCGCTTTGACCGGCGCCGGCTGCTCTATCTGGCCAACTTTTCCCGAGCGGTCATCTTCGCCGCTCTGACGGCCTTGGTTCTCGCCGACGCAACACCCATGGCGGCCCTGTACGCGGTGTACGCCTTCATGGGCGTCGTGGAGACCATCTCCGACAGCGCAGCAGTTGCAGTCCTTCCCCAGGCCGTGCCACCTGAAGATTTGGACCGCGCCAACGCCCGGATCGCCGGAACCCAGACGATCGTTGACGAGTTCATCGGTCCTCCGCTCGGCGGCTTCCTGTTCGGCGCGGCAGCTTTCGCTCCGTCCCTGCTGACCGTCGGTGCCTTCCTTGCGGCGGGACTTGCCTATTGGGGGCTGCGGCGGAATTACTCGCCCGCGTCCGGGTGCGGAAGCGGTGCCGGCACTCCCGACGGCAGCGGTCCGGCGGATCAGCAGGCAGCAGGGGTGGGCGGGCAGATCCGGGAGGGCGCGGCCTGGGCGATGCACCATCCGATGGTGCGGACGCTGGTCGTTATCGGCGGGCTGGCCAGTGTTGGCTACATGATCCCGTTTTCGTATCTGGTGATCTACGCGCGGGACGTGCTGCATCTCGATGCGACCGGCTACGGGCTGCTGCTTTCCGGCTCCGCACTGGGCGGGCTGCTCGGCAGCCTGGCAGCCGGCCGGCTCCGCCGCGCCATTGGGTACGGTTGGACGATAACGGCGGCGCTGATCACCGGGATGACGGCGCTTGCCGTCATTGCCGGCACCACCAATGTGTGGGTGGTCGCTGTTGCCCTGGCGGTGTACATGGGCCACGCCGTGGTTTGGAACATCACAGCCACGACAATCCGACAGAGAGTCATACCGGCGCGCATGATGGGCCGTGTCGGCTCCGTCGGCCGGCTGGTGGGCTTGACCGGCCTGGCCCTGGGTGCTGCACTGGGTGGCCTCCTGGCGGCAAGTCTCGGCCTGCGCATCCCCTTCGGCGTCGCCGCAGCGTTCTTTGCCGCTGGCGGCCTGCTGGCCCTGTCCGCCCTGCGCCACTTCCGCGCATGGGAGGCAGCGGCGCGCCGTGCGGGAAACGACGCCGGAGCGGACAGTACGCCGGGCAGGTCGCCGGACGGCGCACCGGACACTGCCGGCGACGAACTTGCCGGCGGGGAGCCTGGCGGCGGATCCGCGCTGCCCCGCAGCTGACGGCAACGGCCCGGCAGATCCGCAGGTGGCCGCCGCTACTGCCCCGACTACTCCCCCGTCGTTCCGTCCAGCAGTTCCCGCACGATGTCCAGGTGCCCGCAGTGCCGTCCGGTTTCCTCAATCATGTGGGTCACTACCCAGCGCACGTTGTGCCCGGAAGAACCGGCGCTGCAGGGATCATCCAGGTTGTAGCGCGACAGCACCTCGCGGGATTCGGCGCACGCCTCTTCGTAGTCCTTCATGATGTCAGCCAAGCTGTCCTCGGGACTGACCAGGAATTCGCCGTCCGGCTCTTCGTCGGACCACCGCGTGGAAACGCCGGCTTGGCCGTCAATCTGTCCGCGGAACCAGGTTCGCTCGACGTCGGCCAGGTGCCGCAGCAGCCCCGAGACCGTGGTCAGCGAGGGCAGCAGACGGCGGGCGGCGTCGGTGTCGCTCAGCCCCCGCGCCTTGAACACCGCGGAGGCACGCAGGTAATCGAGGAACCCGCAGAGGATTTCCCGTTCGGTGCCGGTGTCCGGCGGTTCGGGACGGTCATCAACGGACAGGTCGGTGGTCAGGTCGTCAGCAGTCATGGCGGGCTCTTTCCGGTGCGGCGGCTTCGTGGACGCCGGCACGCGGCGCCAGGAACCAACCTACCGGTCCGGCTCCGCTATTTGCCCAGCTATTTACCCGCTATTTCCCCAGCGCCGCCGCCAAATACGACGACGTGCGGCTGGCTGAACAGTCCGCCACCTCGGCGGGCGTGCCGGCGCAGATGATCCGGCCACCGGCGTCGCCGCCGGACGGGCCCATGTCGATCACCCAGTCCGCCGCGGCCACCACGTTCATCGAGTGCTCGACCACCACCACTGTGTTGCCGGCGTCCACGAGCCGGTTCAGCTGAGCCAGCAGCAGGCGCACGTCCTGGGGATGCAGCCCGGTGGTGGGTTCGTCGAGCAGGTACAGGGTGTGGCCGCGCCGGGCGCGCTGCAGTTCGGTGGCCAGCTTGATCCGCTGCGCCTCGCCGCCGGAGAGTTCGGTGGCGGGCTGGCCCAGGCGCAGGTAGCCGAGGCCGACGTCGAGCAGGGTGCGCAGGCTGCGCGCCGGTCCCGGCACATCGGCGAGGAACTCCGCGGCGGTTTCCACGCGCATGGCGAGGACATCGGCGATGGTCTTGCCGCGGTAGGTGACCTCGAGGGTTTCCTCGTTGTAGCGGGCGCCGTGGCACTGCGGGCAGGGCCCGTAGGTGCCGGGCAGGAAGAGCAGCTCGACGGCGAGGAAGCCCTCGCCCTGGCAGGTTTCGCAGCGGCCGCCGGCCATGTTGAAGGAGAAGCGGCCGGCGGTGTAGCCGCGGGCCCGGGACTCGTCGGTGCCGGCGTAGAGCTTGCGCACGGCGTCGAACAGGCCGGTGTAGGTGGCCAGGTTCGAGCGCGGCGTGCGGCCGATGGGACGCTGGTCCACCTTAACCAGACGGTCCAGGTGTTCCAGGCCGGCGATGTCGCGCACCGAGGCGCCGGGGTCGACGTCGTCCGCTGCCTCCGTGTCCGGCTCCTCGACGGCGGGCGCGGCGCCGTTGACGTGCTCCCCGACGGTTTCGGCCAGCACCTGGCTCACCAGCGTGGACTTGCCGGAGCCGGAGACGCCGGTGACGGCGGTGAGCACGCCCAGCGGAATCTCGGCGTCGAGCTCCTTCAGGTTGTGCCGGGTGATGCCCTTGAGGTTCAGCCACCGCTCGGGCGTCCGCCGGGTGGGGGTGATGTCCTTCGCTTCGCCGAACAGGAACGGGCGGGTGGCGCTCTCGGCGACCTCCGCCAGCCCGGCGACAGGTCCGCTGTAGAGCACGGTGCCGCCGCCGTCGCCGGCCTGCGGACCGACGTCAACGATCCATTCCGCGCTGCGGACCACGTCCATGTTGTGCTCGACGACGAACACCGAGTTTCCGGCGTCCTTCAGCTCCTGCAGCACGGCCAGCAGCGGTTCGGCGTCGGCCGGATGCAGGCCCGCTGAGGGCTCGTCCAGCACGTAGATGACGCCGAACAGGCCGGAGCGCAGCTGGGTGGCGATCCGCAGCCGCTGCATCTCTCCCGGTGAGAGCGTGGGCGTGGACCGGGACAGGCTCAGGTAGCCCAGCCCCAGGTCGATGAGCACCTGCAGCCGGGACAGCAGGTCGCGGGTGACGGTGACGGCCACTTCGGTGTCTTCGTTGGAGGCCGCGGCCCGGGAGGCGGTGCCCGCGGACTTGAGCTCCGCCGTCGGCCGGATGATCTCGGCCAGTTCACCCAGGGTGGCGCCGTTGAGTTCGGCAATGTTCCGGCCGGCGAAGGTCACGGCGAGCGCCTCGGGGCGCAGTCCGGCACCGCCGCAGACCGGGCAGGGGCCGGAGACCATGTACTCGAGCACGCGCTTGCGCATCTGCTCGCTGCCGGAATCGGCCAGGGTGTGCAGCACGTAGGACTTCGCGCTCCAGAACTTGCCCTTGTACGGTTTGGCCACGCGGTCACGCTGCGGGGTGATCATCACCACGGGCTGTTCCTCGGTGAACAGGATCCAGTCGCGGTCCTTCTTGGGCATCTTCTTCCACGGGACGTCCACGTCGTAACCGAGCTGGATGAGGATGTCACGCAGGTTCTTGCCCTGCCAGGCGCCGGGCCAGGCGGCGATGGCGCCGTCGCGGATGGACAGGCTTGGATCCGGCACCAGGGAATCCTCGGTGACCGTGTGCGCGATGCCCAGGCCGGAGCATTCCCGGCAGGCGCCGGCGGCGGTGTTGGGCGAGAAGGCGTCCGAATCCAGGCTGCCCGGCTCGGCATCCGCCGGGTAGGTGCCGCCGCGGGAGAACAGCATGCGCATGGAGTTCGAGAGCGTCGTCAGCGTCCCCACGGTCGAGCGGGAGCTGGGGGTGCCGCGGCGCTGCTGGAGTGCGACGGCGGGAGGCAGCCCGGTGATTTCCTCCACCTTGGGCGTGTGTCCCTGGGCGAGCAGGCGCCGCGCGTAGGGCGCCACCGACTCGAAGTAGCGGCGCTGGGCCTCCGCGTAGATGGTGCCGAAGGCCAGCGAGGACTTCCCCGAGCCGGAGACACCGGTGAAGGCAACGATCGCGTCGCGCGGGATGTCGACGTCGACGTTGCGCAGGTTGTTCTCCTGCGCTCCGCGCACGCGGACCATGCCGTTGGTGCTTCGATCGGTGCTCTCGTTGCGGGCGGTTTCCGGGGACAGCTCAGGGATACTCATCCCTTTAAGCCTAGCGAAATCGTCTGGAAGCACCTAAATGGTAAGCATGCTTACGCCGAGGGCGTGATGTGCGCGTCCGGGCGGCGGCCGCCTCCGGCGTCGTGGATGGACGGGTGGCGGTGGGTGGACGGGTCTTAGCCGGGCGAATCGTTCGGTTCTTCTTGGGTGAGCCGGGAGACTTGCCATCTGTGCACCTCGGGCAGCCAGTCCAACGGAGCCGATGGACCGACCCTCGGGTCATCGGTGGCACCGGTGTCCCGCAGATCCTGCACGTAGGCGCGGTCCTGGTCGATTCGTGCCCGCAGCTGCCCGGCGCCCCCGACGGAGCCGTGACCCGGAATGACGATAACGCCGTCGGGCAGGCTCTCGAACAGCCGCAAGGCGGCAAGGTAGTCCTCCATCGGATCCGCTGCCTCCAAATCCAGGAACGGCATCAGGATGTCAGAGAGCATGTCGCCGGCGACGAGCACACCGCGCTCCTCGATCAGCAGCGCCGCATGACCCGGGGCATGCGCCTGATGCTCGATGATCCGGATGTCGGGCCCGTCCCAGGGAAGCTGCGCAGCACCGGGGGGCAGACCGGTAATGAGACCGAGCAGCTCCATCGGAATGTCCCCGGCGTACTCCGGCGGAAGCCCCTCGGCGACGCGGTCCTGCCAATCCTCGTTGGAGAGCAGGTTGTGGATGGAAGCCGCGCACCGGGCGGTACCGTAACGGGGCACGTCCCCGAAGTTCGCGTGCCAGAGCACATGGTCCCAGTCAGGATGCGTCGAGAAGCCCGCCACAACGGGCTGGCCCAACGTCCGAAGGTCGTTGGCGAGGGCCGACATTTCGTCGCCCGTGATGCCGGGGTCGATGAGCAACACTCCGTCGCGGCCCTGCACGGCAACGGAGTTGCTCGAGATGAACTCGCTTTCGGAAACCAGAACGCCTTCAGCGACTTCCGTCAGCATGAGATGTCTCCCGCCTGTGAATTATCACCGCTGTCGAGACGGTATTAGCCGGCGGCAGCACTGTGCAAGCACTGGCGGCGAAGCGGGTGGGCTGCGGCCGGATTTAGCCGGCTGCGGCGGGCACAGCCTGGAGCGTGACGCCGTCGGGCAGTTCCGGAGCGTCGAACTTCTGCCGCTCACACTCCGCGCGCAGCTGCGGATAGGTGTCGGCGATGAGGTCGAGGATCCGGTTGCGCACCACCAGGTAGGCTTCACCCACTCCCACCACACCCTTGAATTCCTTCAGTTCCTCCTCGTAGGAGGTCTGCTTGTGCCGCAGGTAGTTCACCGTCAGCCGGTCCAGCCGGGCGGTGGACGTTTTTCGGCTTGCCGGAGACTGGCTGCGCCGGAGCCTGCTGTTGAAGTGTTCGATCGCCTTGTCCTGCATGTCCTGCCACGGCTCCGGCTCGATGCGCAGCTCGAGGGCCTCCGCAGCGGCGACCGCTTCCTTCTTTTTGGCCAGGGCCCTTCCCCGGGCGGCCAGCTGGCGGGTGCGGGATGCTTCCCGCGCCTTCCGGTACTCGGGGGTGGCTTCGATGGCCTCCACCCGTTCCAGCGCGTACAGCTTCATCGGAGCGGCCTTGCGGGAGAACGGATTGCGCGCCGTCTGGTCCGGTTCGGGCAGGAAGGTCTTGATCTGCGTTTCCGTCCACCCGCGCTCCTTCTTCAGGTCGTTGGCGATCAGCATGCCTTCGCTGTTGGCCGGTTTCGGCCGCGGCGGATGGTGTTTTCATAGGGACATGCTGACTCCGCGGTTCTGGCAGGCGGTGGGGGAACCTCTCCAGTCTAGGGACCGGCGCCGCGGGACCGAAAACGGTTCTCCTGCCGCAAAGGTCTCCCGCGCGCGGCACCGGTCGGCTAGCCTGTCGGCAGTGATCATTCATTTTTCTCTGTGACTCAGCGCTTTAACGGCGATTCCGGCACGCTCCTCGGTGGAGCGCTGATTTTGTGCGCCTGCGAGGGGAACTCCGGTTGGGGTTCCCCGCCCCCGCTCCCGCCCGAAAGAAAACTCACACCTGGAAGATCACATGCACTCGACGTCAGCCCGTTTCCCCGAACCTGCCTCGCCTGCCCGCACCCGGTCATCGCTGCGCCCCGACTGCGCCAACTGTTTTGCGCTGTGCTGCACGGCCTTCGGTTTCACCCGGTCAGCGGATTTTGCCCTCGACAAACCCGCAGGCGCACCGTGCCGCAACCTGGCTTCCGACTTCACCTGCACGATCCACGACAGCCTGCTGCCCCGGGGGTTTCGCGGCTGCACGGTTTTCGACTGTTTTGGCGCCGGCCAGAACGTCTCGCACGGACTGTTCAGCGGAAAGAGCTGGCTCGAGAATCCCGGCACCAAGGATGACATGTTCGCCGCGTTCAAGGCCTCGCGGCAGCTGCACGAAATGCTCTGGTATCTGGTCGAAGCCCAGGCCCGGACCTTCGATCCCGACGCGTCACTGCGAGCGGCACGCCTGCGTGCCACGATCGAACACACAGCCGGCCGGCTTCCGGAGCTGCTCTCCCGGGACATACAGGAGCTGCACTCCCGGGTCGGGACACTGCTGATGGAGGTCAGCGAGGAAGTGCGGGCCTCCTACTGCGCTGCCGGTGATGACCATCTGGCGTCCGAGCTGGCACCGGGAGCAGACCTGATGGGCAGCAATTTCAGATCCCGGCGGTTGTGCGGGGCGGACCTCCGCGGCGCCTGGCTCATAGCCGCCGATCTGCGCGGCAGTGACTTATCCGGTGTGGACCTGCTCGGCGCCGATCTCCGGGATGCCCGGCTTGACGGCGCTGACCTGTCCCAAGCCCTGTACGTGACCCAGCCCCAGCTCAATTCCGCGAAAGGCAGCGCCTCAACGCTGCTGCCCCCGGACCTGACGATGCCGCCGTCCTGGCGCAACGGGTAGCGCGGTACGCCGCGGTCCTCGCCGGAAAGTGGATGGTCAGCCCGGCGGGTGGTCAGCCGGCGGGCGAAAGGAACTCGAGCCGGTTGCCGTTGTTGTCCCGCAGGTAGAACCGGCGCATGCCGGGGAAGGCATCGTCCCATTCGGGTTCCAGCCCCTGTTCTTCGACGTGCCGGGCCAGGGCATCCAGATCACCGACCAGGATCCCCGGATGGGACTTTTTCGCCGGCCGGAAATCCTCTTCGACGCCGAGGTGAATCTCAAGGCTGTCCGCCCGCACCCAGAGGCCGCCGCGCGCCGCAAGCACCGGCGGCTTCTGCACCTCGGTGAAGCCGAGGAGACCCACGTAGAAGCGCCGGCAGTCGTCCTCCGTACCGGCCGGCATGGACAGCTGGACGTGGTGCAGGCCCAATCCAAAGGGCGTGGGTGCCTTGGTGTCGTAGTCGGCCGCCTGATGCATCTGGTTTTCCATGGTTCCTCCCCCGGCCACAGATTTCCTGCGGCTTCCCGACTGCGTGCCTTCAACCTACCTGCCGGGCAGCCGCCAACCGCGCCTACACGCGCACAGGTTCCCATCCTGTGTGGCGGATGTGGCCTGCCGTGACCCCACTAGCCACAGACGTGAACAAAGAGTGGGAACCGGTGCGGCGCGGGACGCCCGAACCGGAGACTCGGGGTCCCGAACCGCCGACACCCGGCCCCAAACCAGCCGACACGCGTTAACGGCCGACGCCGGCCCGCCCAGTGGGCGGCCGGCGTCGGCAGTGAAGGACACGGAGCAGCTGAAACCGCCCGCCGAAACGACTACACGGTGGTGGCGTCCTGCACTTCGCCGACGAGTTCCTCGATGATGTCCTCCAGGAACAGCACCCCGGTGGTGTTGCCGGCGGCGTCGAACACTCGTGCCACATGGGCGCCGGTGCGGCGCATGGTGGCCAGGGCGTCCTCGAGCTCACTGCCGCGGAAGGCCGAGGCCAGGCGGCGGATGCGCTTGGCCGGAACGGGAGCGCCGAACTTCTCCGGCGCGGTCAGGTCCATGACGTCCTTGAGGTGCAGGTAGCCGCTGGGCACGGCGTCGTCGTCAGTGAGGATGTAGCGGGAGTAGCCGTGGCGGCCCACCGCTTCCTGGATGTCCGCAGGCGTGGCCGATTCCGGCAGCAGCACCATCCGCTCGATCGGCACCTCGACATCGGCCACGGTCTTGGACGTGAACTCGAACGCCGCACTCAGGGTTCCGCTGGCATCGGCCAGCACGCCCTCGCGGGTGGACTGCTCCACGATGTTGGCGACCTCATCCATTGTGTAGGCACTGGTGGCTTCGTCCTTGGGCTCCACCTTGAACAGGCGCAGCACGGCATTGGCAATGCCGTTCAGCGACCAGATCACCGGCTTGAAGATCCGGGCCACCATCACCAGCGGAGGAGCCAGCAGCAGGGCGGCACGGGTGGGAACGGAGAAGGAGATGTTCTTGGGCACCATCTCGCCGATCACCACGTGCAGGAAGGTCACCAGCAGCAGCGCAACAACAAAGGCGACGACGCCGATGGCCTCGGCGGAGAGCGACGTCAGGCCCAGCGGAATTTCCAGCAGATGGTGGATCGCCGGCTCGGAGACGTTCAGGATGACCAGTGAGCAGACGGTGATGCCCAGCTGGCTGGTGGCCAGCATCAGCGTGGCGTGCTCCATGGCCCAGAGGGTGGTCTTGGCGGCCTTGGAACCGGCTTCGGCCTTGGGTTCAATCTGGGAGCGGCGGGCCGAAATCACTGCAAACTCGGCACCCACGAAGAAGGCGTTGACGACCAGCAGGACGACGAGCCAGACGATTCCGGGAAGATATTCACTCATGCCAGGTCCTTCGTGAGCTCGTCAATAATTCGATCGTGGTCGCTCTGCGGCGCATCCACCGCGGGGGTGTAGCGCAGCCGTTCGACATGCGTGCCGACGACGCGTTCCACGCGCAGGACACCGTTATTGACGGGCACTTCATCGCCCAGTTCCGGAATGCGGTCCAGCAGGTCGGTGACGAATCCGGCCAGGGTGTCGTACTCTTCGCCGTCGGGAACCACAACGCCGGTGCGTTCGCGCAGTTCGTCGGGGCGCAGCGAGGCGTCAAAGGTGAGCGAACGGCCGCTGCGGACCACACCCACCCGGGCGCGGTCGTGCTCGTCTTCCAATTCGCCGACGATTTCCTCCACCAGGTCCTCCAGGGTCACGATGCCGGCGGTGCCGCCGTGCTCGTCGGAGACGACGGCCACCTGCAGGCCCTGCTGGCGCAGCAGGCCCAGGAGAGAGTCAACGCCCATGGATTCGGGGACGCGGAGGGCTTCGACCATGAGTTCTGCAGCGGTCACGTTGCCGCGTTCGGCGAGGGCAACGGCGAAGGCCTGCTTGACGTGGAGCACGCCCAGCACGTCATCGGAGTCCCGGCCGATTACCGGGAAACGGGAGTATCCGGTGTTCACGGCCAGTTCGATGACCTGCTCGGCAGTGTCAGCGGCCGCAACGGAGCGCATCCGGACGCGAGGCGTCATGACGTCGTCGGCGGTGTGGTCGGAGAAGCGCAGGGTGCGGCTGAGCAGCTGCGCGTGGTCAAGGTCCAGCACGCCTTCCAGCGCGGAGCGGCGGACCAGCGAACTGAGTTCCTCGGCGCTGCGCGCGCCGGAAAGCTCCTCCTTCGGCTCGATGCCGAAGGAACGGATGATCGCATTTGCCGTGTTGTTGAACAGCAGGATGACGGGCTTGAACACCGTCGTGAACAGGGTCTGGAACGGAATGACCAGCTTGGCGGTCGCCAGCGGCAGGGCCAGGGCGAAGTTCTTCGGCACCAGTTCACCGATGATCATCGAGAACACGGTGGCCAGGAAAATACCGATGACGGCGCCGGCGCCGCCGACGAAGGCCTCGGGAACACCGAGGGCGAGCATGGGTTGGCGCAGCAGTGAGCTGATCGCCGGTTCAAAGGTGTAACCCGTCAGCAGCGTGGTGAGCGTAATGCCCAGCTGGGCGCTGGAGAGGTGCGTCGAGGTGATCTTGAGGGCGTTGATGGTGGGGCCGAGGCGCTTCTCGCCGGCGGCCTGGCGGGCTTCGAGGTCATTGCGGTCCAGATTGACCAGCGAAAACTCGGAAGCAACAAAAAGCCCGGTGCCGACCGTGAGCAAAAGGCCAACAGCGAGCATGATCAATTCATACATTCGGGCGCCCCTCTCTGGTTGTGGCCGGGAGTCCGGTCAGAGCGTGGAGGGGCAAGGGTTTATGTGAAGGGGGGTCATCCATAGTTAGACGATAATACGTGAAAAGATTCCTAAATCGCTGGAAGCGTTTGCTTTCGCTCTCAGATGAGCACTCCGTCTGCGCCGCGCTCCGCAGCGCGGGGCCGGTTCGGTAGGGTCAACGAAAGATGCGACGCTTGCAGGCTATGTTACCGACGAGTAACATCTGGTCCGGACAGTGTTCCGTTTCATATCTCAAAGAGGAGTTGTACGCGTGAGCCCACAAAGCCGAGCACGGCAGATCAGGGACGTTGTTTTCGTTGACGGAGTCCGCACTCCCTTCGGCAAGGCCGGCGAGAAGGGCATGTATGCCGGCATGCGCGCCGACGACCTGGTGGTCAAGTGCATCCGCGAACTGATGCGGCGCAACCCCTCCCTCCCCCCGGAACGCATTGACGAAGTGGCCATTGCCGCCACCACCCAGACCGGTGACCAGGGCCTGACCATCGGCCGCACCGCCGCCCTGCTGGCCGGACTGCCGCAGTCAGTGCCCGGCTTCGCGATTGACCGCATGTGTGCCGGAGCCCTGACGGCCGTCACCACCACCGCCTCGGGCATCGGCTTCGGCGCGTACGACGTCGTCATCGCCGGCGGCGTGGAGCACATGGGCAACCACCCGATGGGCAAGGACGCCGATCCGAACCCGCGCTTCGTCACCGAACGCATTGTGGACCCGGCCGCGCTGAATATGGGCAACACCGCCGAGAACCTGCACGACCGCTTCCCGGACATCACCAAGGAGCGCACCGACGCGTACGCCGCGGCCAGCCAGGAGAAGCTCGCCAAGGCTTACGCCAACAATCTGATCCAGCCGGATCTGGTCCCGGTTGCCTCCAAAAAGCCCGGCAAGGGCTGGACCCTGAATTCCGTGGATGAAGGACCCCGTCCCGGCACCTCGGTGGAGGACCTCGCCGAGCTGCGCACCCCGTTCCGCGCCCACGGCCGCGTCACCGCCGGCAACGCCTCGGGCCTGAACGACGGCGCCACCACCGCGCTGCTCGCATCCGCCGACGCCGCCGCGGAACTCGGCCTGCCGGTGAAGATGCGTCTGGTCGGCTACGCCTTCGCCGGTGTCGAACCGGAGGTCATGGGCTACGGCCCGGTTCCGGCCACCGAGAAGGCCCTGAAGCAGACCGGCCTGTCCATCGAGGACATCGGGCTGTTTGAAATCAACGAGGCCTTCGCCGTCCAGGTGCTCTCCTTCCTGGACTTCTACGGCATCGCCGACGACGACCCCCGGGTCAACCGCTACGGCGGCGCGATCGCCGTCGGGCACCCGCTGGCCTCCTCGGGCGTGCGCCTGATGAACCAGCTTGCCCGCCAGTTCGAAGAAGACCCGACGGTGCGCTACGGCATGACCACCATGTGCATTGGCCTGGGCATGGGCGGCACCATCATCTGGGAAAACCCGAACCACCCCGACTACACCACCGACACCGAGTCCACGGAGGCCACAAAGTAATGACTGCAAGCGATTACCAGCGGCTGGCCAGCCTGTTTCCCACCGAGGTCGTCACGCACTCCTACGTCTCGGACATCACGCTGCCCGGCGGCGCCGGCACCTTTGCGCTGATCACCCTGGACAACGACGTCGACCACTCCCGCCCGACCACGCTGGGTCCGAACACACTGCTGGAGCTGGGCGAAGTGCTTGACGCCCTGGCGGCGCGGGCCGCGGCCGGGGAGATTGTCGGCGTCGGCGTCACCGGCAAGCCGCACTATCTGGTGGCCGGCGCCGACCTGTCCGCCACCCAGAAGCTGGCCTCCTATGAGGACGGGCTGGCCATGGCCCGCCTGGGCCACGAGGTGTACGGCAAGCTGAACACCCTGGGCGTGCCCAGTTTCGCGTTCATCAACGGCGTGGCGCTGGGCGGCGGACTGGAAATTGCCCTGCAGTCCCAGTACCGCACCGTCTCGACCGGCGCCGGCGCACTGGCGCTGCCGGAGGCCTTCATCGGCCTGGTTCCGGGCTGGGGCGGCGTCTACCTGCTGCCGCGCCTGATCGGCCCCGAAAACGCGGTGAAGGTCATGATCGAGAACCCGCTGAGCAACAACCGGACACTTTCGGGTCCGGCTGCCTTCAAGCTGGGCATTGCCGACGCAATGTTCGAACCGGCCGACTTTGTGGAGCAGTCCCTGGCCTGGGCCGCCCGCGTGATCACCGGCGAGGAAACCGTTACCCGGCCCAATGCCGCCGATCCCGCGGTTAGCCCCGAAGCCTGGGACGCCTCCGTCGCCCGCGGCCGTGCCGTGGTGGAGGCCCGCACGTCCAACGCCGCCCCCGCGCCCGCGAAGGTGCTGGACCTGCTGGAGGCCGGCAAGAACTGGACCGCCGAGCAGTCCCGTGACGCCGAGTGCGAGGCGCTGGCCGAACTGATGCAGACCCCGCAGTTCCACGCCACCGTGTACGCGTTCCTCGACCTGGTGCAGAAGCGCGGCAAGCGTCCGGCCGGCGCACCGGACCGGAAACTGGCACGGCCCGTCTCCAAGGTGGGCGTGGTGGGCGCCGGCCTGATGGCCAGCCAGCTCGCCCTGCTCTTCGCCCGCCAGCTCAAGGTGCCCGTGGTGATGACGGACATCGACCAGGCCCGCGTGGACAAGGGCGTGGGCTACGTGCACGCCGAGGTGGACAAGCTGCTGGCCAAGGGACGCATCTCCCCCGACGCCGCCAACCGCACCAAGGCGCTGGTCTCGGGATCGGTGTCCAAGGAGGCGTTCTCCGACGCTGACTTCGTCATTGAGGCAGTCTTCGAGGAACTCTCCGTCAAGAAGCAGGTCTTCGCCGAGGTGGAGGCAGTGGTTTCCCCCGAGTGCATCCTGGCGACCAACACGTCCTCACTGTCAGTGACCGAGATGGCCGCTGACCTGCAGCACCCCGAGCGGGTGGTGGGCTTCCACTTCTTCAACCCGGTGGCCGTGATGCCGCTGCTGGAGATCGTGCGTGCACCCAAGACCGACGACGCCGTGCTGGCCACCGCGTTTGTGCTGGCCAAGGCGCTGAAGAAGACCGCTGTTCTGGTCAAGGACGACGCCGCGTTTGTGGTCAACCGGATCCTGGGCCGCATGTTCGGTGAAATCACCGCCGTGTTCGACGAGGGCACCGACGCCGCCACCGCCGACAACGCGCTGCGCCCCATGGGCCTGCCGATGTCGCCGTTCACGCTGCTGGCGCTGGTGGGCCTGCCGGTGGGCCAGCATGTGCAGGAATCCCTGCATGCTGCCTTCGGCGACAGGTTCTGGCTCTCGGAGAACTCGCAGAAGATCATCGACGCCGGCATCAAGTCGCTGTGGCAGAAGGACGAGAGCGGAAAGCCGTACGTTCCGGAGGAAACCCTGGCGCTGCTGTCGTTCGGGAACACGCCGTCGACCTCGGAGCAGGTCCTGCGGCGCACGCAGGATGCCCTCGCCGACGAAATTGGCCGGATGCTGGACGAAGGCGTTGTGGCCGGGCCCGAGGACATCGACCTCTGCGTCATCCTCGGTGCCGGCTGGCCGATGCACCTGGGCGGGATCACGCCGTACCTGGACCGCGTCGGCGCGTCCGAGCGGGTGAACGGCAAGAAGTTCCACGCCGAGAAGGAGCCGGTGCCGGCTGCTTCGTAGGCTGTTGGAAGGAGGGCTCCCGCCGGTTTCGGTGGGAGCCCTCCTTTTGTCCGCGCCGGGCGGACCGGAACGGCGGCAACGAAAATCCCTCGCTCGCAGAGCTCGCGGGGATTATTAAAGCCGCCTAACCCGGTCCGTCCGGCGCTTTTGCGTGTCCGTCCCCGCATGCGCCGGTTGGCTCATCCCCGGGCCTTGCCACACCCCAGACAAGCCTTGACCCCCTCGGTATGCCTCACTAGCGTCAGGCTGAAACCCTCCGGAACGTTTCCTGCCAGGAGAACCAGAAACGAAGGACACGCCATGTCATTCCAGGCCTACCTCGACGCCATTGAAGACAAAACCGGCCTTACGCCTCGTCAGCTTCTTCAGATCGCAAAAGACAAAGGTTTTGACGCCCCGGAAGTGAAAGCCGGCGAAATTCTCGAATGGCTCAAAACGGATTACGGTCTCGGCCGCGGTCACGGCATGGCTCTGGTGCACGTTATCCAAAAGGGTCCCGACATTGATGCGAAACACGTGGGGACGGCAGGCTCCCACCGGGATGAAGCCGATGTCCTGTGGCTTGACGGAAAAGACAACAAGCCCTCCTGACCGAAAGCCGCCTAACCCGGTCCGTCCGGCGCTTTCGCGTTAAGCCACCAGATGCGATCTGTCCGCTCGGACACGTCGCCAACGCGCGACCGCGCGCGCACAGGTTCCCACTCTTTGTTACCCGGTGGGGCTGGTGGGGCCTCAGGAGGGGTCATACGTCACAGAGACTGGGAACCGGTGTTGCAGTCCCGGTGAGGACCTTTACGACCAGCCCCACTCGGCTGCCGGCCGGCCGCGGCCGGACGGGGCAGCAGCCGGCGTCGTCTTGATGAACCAGGAGCTCTTGGCCAGGTCCCGGCCAAGGTTGTTGGTCACCGGTTCGGGCCGCTTGGCCGCAGCTGCGAGCTCGCGGACCAGACGCGCTGCCGACGCAGTGGTGAAGCGGTCCCCCAGCAGTGCCCTGGTCAAAGCCCTGTCGATCCACAGGGCATCCAGGACTGCCCCGGCGGTCCGGGCGATGATGGCGACGTGGTCGAACGGCAGATCCTTGACCTCGGCTGCACGCACCGGGACCGCTCCCCCGCCGGTTGCCGGTGCTTCCGGATCCAGGATGACGGCGTGCACGATGGAGAGGGTGGGCCCGCGGGGGTCGCGGTCGGGGTTGTCGAAGACTCCTGCGCCGGTGATGCTCCGGATCGATTCCTGGCCGATGCCGGCCTTGGTTTCCAGCGCGCGGACGGCGGCCTCGGCCAGTCGTTCGTTCGGGGAGAGCAGCACACCGGGCAAAGCCGCCTTGCCCAGGAACGGTTCAAAGATGCGTTTGGCAAGGACCACCTCCAGGACACCGTTCCGGAACACGAAGGGAACGGTGTCGATGGAAACGAGCGGTTGCTGCGGAAGGGTCATGAGGCGATGTTACCGAGCACGCGGCGGACGTCGGCGAAGGACTGCCGGCGGATGAAGGCACCGTCGGCCCACACCGGCCGCAGCAGTGAGGCTTCCTCCTGCTCGGGAGTGGCCTTTTCGATGAGCATCAGCTCGCCGGCCTCGTTCCGCGTCACTGCCAGCCGTCCGGTGGCTGAACGCTTGGACCCCTTGGCGGTGATCGGGTCCTTGAAGACGTTGCGGGCTTCGCCGTCGACCTCGATGTAGGTGACCTTGATGGCGGACGAGAAGGTGTCGCGGGTGACGTACTGGTAGGTGTAGGAGCCGGCACCCAGGACGATGTTCTCGGAGGCGTAGCCCATCTTCTCCAGGCGGGAGGTGATGTCCGCTGCGCGCTCGGTGGTGATGGAGTCCCCGTACATGACGCGGACCTTGTTCAGGATCTTGTAGCCGGCATCGTTGAGCGTGGAGCCGAACTCGGCGTCCAGCAGGGCCACCACGCCGAAGAACGCGGGATCCTCCGTCATGGAGGGTGCCTGGGAGGGATCGACGGCGCCGGGCCGGGACGAGGTGCCGCACACAATGTCGGCGGGATCCCCGGAATCCGGGCGGATGATGACATTGCCGTCCCGGCCCATGATCTCGGCTTTCAGCGCCGGCAGGATCTTCTGCAGCACATTCCACAGATCGTAGCCGTCCGAGACCAGCGAAACGTTGCCGGTCGGGTTGACCTTGAGGACGTGGCGGAACGTGCCCTCTTCGCCGTCGCGCCCGCCGGCACACATCACGGCGTGCTCGGTGGCGGGGATGGAGCCGAGGACCTGGCCGTTCTCCGTGCCGAAGGCGGAGTTGTAGTAGCGGCGGACGAAGTCCATGGCGCCCAGGGAATCCGAGCCCTTGAAGGAGAGCAGGTGGCCTGCACCGGAGGTGGCGGCGGCGTCGACGCCGGACATCCCGCGGAAGGAGAAGTCGTGCAGCTGCCAGTCCACGAATCCGCGGTCGGTACCGGTCGTTTCAGCGGCGGCATCCAGGATGCCGCGGTACTTGTCGGCGATGGTTGCCGCGGTGGAGGGCTGCCAGATGGAGGCGCTCAGGGCGGTCTCGATGTAGTTCACGAGCCAAAAGAACTCCGGCTCCGTCGACTCGACGGTCACGGACGGAACCAGCAGGGGCACCCGGGTGCCTTCGGGCACGGAGCGGAAGATCAGGGGCAGGTAGCCGCGGCGGTGCAGCGACCGGATGTGGTCGGTGCCGATGGTGTTCGGGCCCAGGATGTCGTTGAGGCCGGCCTGGTATTCGGCGCAGGCTTCGTCTTCGTCGGCGGCGAAGAACGGGGTGAAGGCTTCGATGCAGAACTTTTGAAGGAACGCCTGGAGGCCGAAGTGCACCACGTGGTCCACGCCGTCGAGACGGGATCCCCGGCTGGTGAAGTTGCTCAGGACTTTGGTGGTGCCTTCGGGGTACATGTGGATGTGGCCCAGCTTGTACGCATCCGTCTGAAAGAGGGCGGCGGTGACACTGGCGGTGGTGGTCGCGGAAGCGATGGCGGTGGTCATGGCGGGGTCCTTAGATGAGGTGGGAAATCAGGGGCGTGATGGTGGCGCCGACGGCAGGATTGGCTGCGCCGGGGTGGGAGTCGGTGGTGTAAACGGTGCCGTAGGCCTGCGTGAGCTGGGCGGCGTTGCCCGAGAAGACTCCGTGGCTGACCCACAGGTCCAGGCGGTCCGGGCCGAGGCCGGTGGCTGCGGCCAGGCCCATGAAGGTGCCGCCGCCGTCGCAGATGTCATCCACGACCAGAAAGCGTCCCTCGGAAGGCAGCTCGTCGCAGGTGAACCCGGAGAGTTTGCCGGTGGCGAAGTCGCGGTGCTTGGCGGCATGGAAGAGGGGCAGGCCCAGCGCCTCGGCGGTGATGGCGGTGCGGGACTTGGCTCCCTCATCCGGGCACATCACGCCTGCGTATCCGGACAGGGCCTTCTTGACCGCCCGGCCGATGACGGCTTCGGGGCTGACGATGCGCAGATTGTGAACCAGGGCCGGCATGACCGGTGAGTGCGGGTCGAAGCAGACAACTTCGTCAGCCTTCAAGGCGTTGATCAGGTTGGCGTAGACCTGTGCGCCGAACGGGTTGCCGCGGTCCTGGCGGGCACCGGGCAGATACGGAATGAGGGCGGAGACCTTGTGGCCGCCCTGGTGGGCGTAATCAATCCACATCGCTGCGCTCATGTACTCGTTGGCGTCGGCGCCGGTGAGGTAGAGGTACAGGGGCGTTTCCGCGGCTGCGGCATCCGCCTTGATGTGCGCCTCCCCCGCGGGGAAGGTCATGGCGACGGCGGACGAGCGGACGGTGAATCCCTGAGGGACCTGAGCGAATGTCGTAAGCATGAGATCAGGCTAACACAAATAAACATCATGTGAAGTTTATTTGGCGGGCCGGTGTGGTTCGGCTGCGGGCAGTCAGTCAGCTGGCCTGCTTTCGGCGCACGATCTCGGTGATCCAGATGGGGGCGAACGGCGAGGTGCAGCCCGGCGGCGTCGGGTAGTCCTTGAGCACTTCCAGCCGCTCACCAATGCTGATGGCCCGGGTTCGAAACTCCGGATGCTCGATTCCAATCTGGGCCAGGCAGGTGTTCATTGCCCATTGCAGGCGATCCGGAGCGTCCCGCATCTCTTCCTCAATGATGTCGAGCAAGCGACGCAGGTCCAGGTCCTCGGGATTCTTCGCCACGCGTTCGCTGGTGAGCGCCCACCCGGCGCTGGCAACCACCGGGTCCGGATCCGCGAACCAGGCCAGGCGCAGGTCTTCCGCATGCGGGCTCTTTTTCACCACGTAGTTCACCAGCCAGGCATGCACCTTGGGGATGCGCGCCTCGCGCAACATGGAGTCCAAGACGTCCCGCTCAAAAGCCTTCGGACGGCATATGAGCAACGACAGCAGCCGTGCCGCAGTGTCACCCGTTGCCCAGAGCTCGCGGGCAAGCTCCTGCTGCGTCTTCAACCGCTTCGCGACCGCGCGCAGCCTGCCCAGATTCACGCCGTGATCGTCGCCGTGCTTCTCATTGACGGCGCGTGCCTTGGGATCTTCCAACGCGGCCAGCTCGGCCATCACCTCAGCCAGCGTGGCACTCTTCATCGTCGTCTCGGCCATTTCGGGCTCCTGTCCATCCGCTGGCCCCAGCCTACTCAAAAAGCACTCTGCATCAGAGGCCCCCGCCGGTTCCGCGCGCTGGTTCCCACTCTTTGTTGCCTGGTGGGGCAGGTGTGACGCCATCAGGCAACATGCGCCCCGCAGACTGGGAACGGGTGCGGAATTCCCGACGTGAACGGTGTCGCCAGGGTTGCCGGAGGGTGCCGGAACCTAGCGCGGCACCCAGCCCGGGTCACGAACGGGCCGGAGGGTCCGGGTTAGGCGGCTTTAATAATCCTGCGAGCTCTGCGAGCAAGGATTTTCGTTGCCGCCGTTCCGGCCCCTCCGCCCCGCCCAGGAGACGGGTAAGCGAAACCTAGAACAAAGCAACCTTCGGAACCCGCGGGAAGATCCGGTCCAGTTCCTCGAGATCCTTCTCCGACGGCTCCCACGACGCAGCCTCGGCGTTCTGCTGCACCTGCTCCACGGTGGTGGCGCCGGCAATGACGGAGGAGACGGCAGGCTGGGCGGCAAGCCAGGAGAAGGCCACCTGCACTTCGGTCAGTCCGCGGTCCTTGGCGAAGGCACCGAATTCGGCCAGCTGATCGAAATCGGCCTTTTCCAGCAGGTTCTGCCGGGAGTGGGTCAGGCGGCTGCCTTCCGGGGCGGAACCGGAACTGTACTTTCCGGTCAGCAGGCCGTTGGCCAGCGGGAAGTACGGCAGCAGACCCAGACCGTAGGCCTCCGCGGCAGGAACCACTTCCAGTTCGGCGCGGCGGTCCAGCAGGTTGTAGTGGTTCTGGGCCGAAATGAACGGCGTGTAGCCGCCGAGCCGGGCAGTGAATTCGGCCTCGGCGATTTGCCAGCCCGCCCGGTTGGAGTGCCCGATGTACCGCACCTTGCCGCTGGTGACCAGATCGTCCAGCGCCGCCAGTGTCTCCTCTATCGGGGTCAGCGGGTCCGGGGTGTGGAACTGGTACAGGTCGATCCAGTCGGTGCCCAGCCGGCGCAGCGACGCCTCGGCGGCGCGAACGATATAGCGCCGCGAGCCGCGCGCATCAAAGTCGCGCCCGTTGACGCCCTTCATGTCCATGCCGAATTTGGTGGCCAGCACGACGTCGTCGCGCCGGGCACCCAGGGCCTTGCCCAGCCGTTGTTCGCTCAGCCCTGGAACGGCGCCGTAGGTGTCTGCCACGTCGAAGAGGGTGATGCCGGCATCGATCGCGGCATTGACGACGGCGTCGGTTCCGGCCTGCTCTTCAGTGCGTGTGCCGGGGCGTCCGAGGTTGTTGCAGCCCAGCCCCACTGCGGAAACGGTCAGGCCTGATGTGCCGAGTCTGTTGTATGAAGTCATGGTGCCTACGCTACCGAATCGGCGCTTCCGATGTGGCCGGCCCCACTCGCCCTCTCGGAAGATTACGGGGCGCTGCGGAAGGGAAACGGATTGCTGGTGGGCCCGGGCGCCTTGTCCGTCTCCAAAATGTACTGGATCGGGATGGGCCCTGTGGGCTGGACCCCCTCATACACGCGTTCCGAGTGCCGCCGCGCCTCCGGCACCCCGGCACCGCGGACAGCGCCATAAAAATGCTGAACGGAGGCAGGATCCCTGCCGGCGTTCTCGCACCAGATCATGTACATGCCGTACAGGTCAGCAGCCGGCACAGCCTCGGTGTCGTCGAGGCCGCGCAGGGTGCATTCAGCAAGGAACAAGCCGACGTGGTCAAGGTTGGACTCAGACATACTTACAGCCTAGGCAGGCTTGGCCCGCATCGGGGCGAAGAAGACTGCATTTGTTTCCAAACGAGGGCTCTGACTTGGGGCTCAGCGCTGCATCAGGTAGTCTTCCAACCCCTGCGGCGGGGCTCCGGTCAGCCGCTCGACGTCGGGGCTGACCTCAGCCATCCGGCCGGCGGCGACGGCGGTGTATGTGCTGACCCAGGCCTCGATCTGCCACTGCGCGACCCCGCTCAAGCTCCGCGATTCCAGGGCCTCGTTGACGGTTTCGTCGTAGTACGTCACTTGGGACCCGGTCACCCGGGTCAGAATCGCGCTGATCTCTTCGAAGGTCAGCGCCTGCGGCCCGGTCAGGGTATACACCTTGCCCAGATGCCCGTCCGGCTCCGTCAAAATCCGAGCCGCAGCCCTGGCCACGTCCGCCCGGGCCACCGCCGCCAGCCTGCCGGTGCCGGCCGGGCCGCGGAGCACGCCGTCGCGCCCCACGAAGGAGGGCAGGACGTCCTGATAAAGGCAATCCCGGAGGAAGGTGTAATCCAGGTCCTTGGACTTGATGTACTCCTCGGTGTCCCAGTGATCCCGGGCCAGCGTGAAAACCGCGTCCGGCGCAGCTCCCATAAAGGAGGTGTAGACAATGTGCCGCACCCCGGCTTCGACGGCGGCGTCCACGAACGTGCGGTGATCCCGGCGCCGGTAGAGGCTCTCATGGGCAGAGACCATGAACAGGGTCCGGACACCGTTCAGGGCACGCGCCGCGTGTTCCCGGTCGGAGTAGGAGGCAGCGTACACCGGCGTTCCAGGCAGGTGCGGAAGCTTGGCCGTGTGACGGGCCAGGAGCCGCTGCGGGATGCCGGCTTCGGCCAGGAGCCTGGCCACGGTCCCGCCCAGCGCACCGGTGGCGCCGGTGACCGCCACCTCTGGTTGGTCCTCTGCCATGGTGCTGCCTCCCTGCTGCTTCGCACCGCCGGCGGAACCTGTGCCGGCGCGGTGCTTACTGGATTTTCGGGATCTGGCCGGTGGGCATGTCCTGGCCGGGCAGCGGCCGGGCGAACGGAACCTTGGTGCCCAGGACCTGGGCGACGACGTCGTTGGCGACCTGGCGTGCCGTCAGACCCACGCGGTCGAGGACTTCGGCGCGGGTGCCGTGGTCCAGGAACTCGACGGGCAGGCCGACTTCGTTGAGCGCGGTATCCACTCCGGCCGCACGCATCTCCTGACGGATCCGGGAGCCCACTCCACCGGCACGCACACCATCTTCGATGACAATCACGATCCGGTGTTCAGCGGCCATGCTGATGATCGACCGCGGCACGGGCAGGACCCAGCGAGGATCCACCACGGTGGAGCTGATGCCCTGGGCGCCCAGGCGGTTGGCGACCTGCAGTGCCATTTCGGCCATGGCTCCGACGCTGACAATCAGGACGTCGTTGGACTTCTCATCCGTGGGCCGCCTGGCCAGGACGTCCACGCCGTCGGAAGTGCGTTCCAGCGCCTCGACGTCGGGACCGACGGTTCCCTTGGAGAACCGGACCACGCTGGGCGCGTCGCTGATGGCCACGGCCTCGCGCAGTTCTTCCTTGAGCCGGGTGGCGTCGCGCGGTGCGGACAGGTGCAGTCCCGGAACGATCTGCAGCATCGACATGTCCCACATGCCGTGGTGGCTGGCGCCGTCGGGCCCGGTCACGCCGGCGCGGTCCAGCACGATCGTCACGCCGGCCTTGTGCAGTGCCACGTCCATCAGCAGCTGGTCGAAGGCGCGGTTCAGGAAGGTGGCATAGAGCGCGACGACGGGGTGCAGCCCGCCGAATGCCATTCCGGCCGCGGAGGTGAGGGCATGCTGTTCGGCGATGCCGACGTCGAACACCCGCTCCGGATGCTTTTCCGCGAACCGGTGCAGTCCCACCGGAATGAGCATGGCGCCGGTGATGCCGACGATGTCCTCGCGCTCGTCGGCGATGTCAGCGATCTCCGTGGCGAAGACGGACGTCCAGGACTGTTTGCCGCCCGGCTCCACCGGTTTGCCGGTCTCCGGATCGATGATGCCGACGGCGTGGAACTGGTCCGCCTCATGGGCCCGGGCGGGAGCGTAGCCGCGGCCCTTTTCGGTCATGGCATGCACGAGCACGGGGCCGCTGTAGTTCTTGGCCTTGGTCAGCGCGCGTTCCACGGCCGCCATGTCATGGCCGTCGATGGGTCCGATGTACTTCATTCCGAGGTCCTCGAAGAGGCCCTGCGGGGCCCACCAGTCCTTGATGCCGCGCTTGGCGGCGTGCAGGCTGTGGTACGTGAACCGACCTACGGGTCCGCCCTGCTGGAGGCGCTGCTTCGACCAGCCGAGCGTTTTTTCGTAGACGCGGTGGGTGCGCACGGCGTCCAGGGTGGGGCGCAGGGATGCGAGGTAGTCGGCGAGGCCGCCGATGGTCGGCGCATAGGAGCGGCCGTTGTCGTTGACGACGATGACGACGCGGCGGCGCTGGTCTGCCGCAATGTTGTTGAGGGCTTCCCAGGCCATGCCCCCGGTGAGGGCGCCGTCGCCGACCATGACCACTGTGTAGCGGTCGCCTTCGCCGGTGAGCTGGCGGGCGCGGGAGATGCCGTCGGCCCAGGACAGGGAGGACGAGGCATGGGAGGATTCCACGATGTCGTGCACCGATTCGGCGCGTGAGGGATAGCCGGACATGCCGCCCTGCTGGCGCAGAGTGGAGAAGTCCTGCCGGCCGGTGAGGATCTTGTGGACGTAGGACTGGTGGCCGGTGTCAAAGACGATGCTGTCCCGGGGCGAATCGAAGACCCGATGGATTCCCACGGTCAGCTCCACGACGCCCAGGTTTGGCCCGAGATGGCCGCCGGTTTGGGCGACATTGCTGATGAGGAACGACCGGATTTCTCCGGACAAGCGTTCCAGCTGCTCCGTGGAGAGTCGGCTCAGGTCCCGTGGATCACGGATGGTTTCCAGAAGTCCCAACGGGCGCCTCCCTGCTTCAGGCAACGGCACTGCACACCGTCACAACGGTTTAACTCTAACGCTTGCGGGGCGGCACCCGGTTCCACAACAGGCAAAGAGCCCCGGCCGCTGAGTCGAAACTCGGCGGCCGGGGCTCTCTTCTCCGGAGGCCGCGGCAGCGGCACTCCGGCGGTGCTGCTTACTACTTAGCGGTGATCTGGCGCAGTACGTACTGCAGGATGCCGCCGTTGCGGTAGTAGTCGGCTTCACCCGGGGTGTCGATGCGCAGGACGGCCTCGAACGTGATGGCTTCACCGTTTTCCGGTGTCGCCGTGACCGTGACGGTCTTGGGCGTGGTGCCGTTGTTCAGTTCGGTCACACCGGAAACCGCGAAGGTTTCGGTGCCGGTCAGGCCCAGGGACTCGGCGTTGACGCCGGCCGGGTACTGCAGCGGAAGAACGCCCATGCCGATGAGGTTGGAGCGGTGGATCCGCTCGTAGCTCTCGGCAACGACGGCCTTGACGCCCAGCAGTGCGGTGCCCTTGGCAGCCCAGTCACGCGAGGAACCGGAGCCGTATTCCTTGCCCGCCAGGACAACCAGCGGAATGCCGGCGGCCTGGTAGTTGACCGATGCATCGTAAACAGCAGCCTGGGGTGCCTCGGCCTGGCTGAAGTCGCGGGTAAAGCCGCCTTCAACGCCGTCGAGCAGCTGGTTCTTGATGCGGATGTTCGCGAACGTGCCGCGGATCATGACTTCGTGGTTGCCTCGGCGCGAGCCGTAGGAGTTGAAGTCCTTGCGCTCGACGCCGTGCTCCAGCAGGTAGCGGCCTGCCGGGGTGTCGGACTTGAAGGAACCGGCCGGGGAGATGTGGTCGGTGGTGACCGAATCGCCGAGCTTCAGCAGGACGCGGGCGCCCTCGATGTCCGTGACGGGCTCCGGCTGTGCCTTCATGCCGTCGAAGTACGGGGGCTTCCGCACGTAGGTGGACTCCAGGTCCCACTCGAAGGTTGCGCCTTCGGGGGTGGGCAGGGACTTCCAGCGGTCGTCGCCTTCGAAGATGGTGTCGTAGCTGTTGCTGAACATCTCCTTGTTGATGGAGGCGTCGATGATTTCCTGGACCTCGACCGGGTTCGGCCAGATGTCCTTGAGGAAAATGTCGTTGCCGGCTTCGTCCTGGCCCAGCGGGTCAGCATCGAAGTCGAAGTCCATGGTGCCGGCCAGGGCGTAGGCGACTACCAGCGGCGGGGAGGCCAGGTAGTTCATCTTCACGTCCGGGTTGATCCGGCCTTCGAAGTTGCGGTTACCGGAGAGCACAGCGGTCACTGCGAGGTCGGCTTCCTGGATCGCCGTGGAGATTTCCTCTTCCAGGGGACCGGAGTTGCCAATGCAGGTGGCGCAGCCGTAGCCGACGACGAAGAAGCCGAGCTTCTCCAGGTACGGGATCAGGCCGGACTTCTCGTAGTAGTCGGTGACTACCTTGGAACCCGGAGCGATCGAGGTCTTGACCCACGGCTGGGTTGCAAGGCCCTTGTCGACGGCGTTGCGTGCCAGCACTGCTGCTGCCATCATCACCGACGGGTTGGACGTGTTGGTGCAGGACGTGATCGAAGCGATCGACACGGCGCCGTGGTCCAGCTCGAAGCTGCGGCCATCGGCCATGGTGACCGGAACCGAGTTTGTGGAGCGTTCGGCCGGAGCGTCGGCCTTCTCCACCAGATCGTGTTCCTTGTCCTCGATCTGCGTGGCATTGGCGTTGAAGGAAGGGGCGTCGGAGGCGGGGAAGGTCTCTTCCAGTGCCTCGTCGACGGTGCCGCTCTCGGCTTCGACCGTTTCGTTGACGTAGTTCTTCAGGTCCTTGCGGAACTGTTCCTTGGCGTTGGTCAGCTCCACGCGGTCCTGCGGGCGCTTCGGTCCGGCGATGGAGGAAACCACCGTGGACAGGTCCAGCTCGAGGTACTCGGAGTACTGGATCTCGATGGACGGGTCGTGCCAGAGGCCCTGTTCCTTGGCGTACGCCTCGACGAGGGCAACGCTCTCGTCGGAGCGGCCGGTCAGGCGCAGGTAATCCAGCGTCACGCCGTCGATCGGGAACATGGCGGCGGTGGAACCGAATTCCGGGCTCATGTTGCCGATGGTGGCGCGGTTGGCCAGGGGAACGGCTCCGACGCCTTCGCCGTAGAACTCGACGAACTTGCCGACAACACCGTGCTTGCGCAGCATTTCGGTGATGGTCAGCACGACGTCGGTAGCGGTGGCGCCGGCCGGGATCTCGCCGGTCAGCTTGAAGCCGACGACGCGCGGGATCAGCATGGAGACGGGCTGGCCCAGCATGGCGGCTTCGGCTTCGATGCCGCCGACGCCCCAGCCGAGTACGCCCAGGCCGTTGACCATGGTGGTGTGGGAATCGGTGCCGACGCAGGTGTCGGGGTAGGCGCGCAGGACGCCGTCCACCTCGCGGGTCATAACGGTGCGCGCCAGGTACTCGATGTTGACCTGGTGGACAATGCCCATGCCCGGGGGAACAACCTTGAAGTCGTCAAAGGCCGTCTGGCCCCAGCGAAGGAACTGGTACCGCTCGCCGTTGCGCTGGTATTCGATTTCCATATTGCGCTCAAGGGCGCCGGAGTTACCGAAGGCATCGATCTGGACGGAGTGGTCAATGACCATTTCGGCCGGCGCGAGGGGGTTGACCCGCTTGGGGTCTCCGCCCAGTTCCGCCACTGCTTCACGCATGGTTGCCAGGTCCACAATGCAGGGAACGCCGGTGAAGTCCTGCATGATCACCCGAGCGGGGGTGAACTGGATCTCGGTGCTCGGCTCTGCGTTGGCATCCCACTGCGCCAGGGCGCGTACGTGGTCTGCGGTGATGTTGGCACCATCTTCGGTGCGCAGCAGGTTCTCCAGCAGGACCTTGAGGCTGAACGGAAGGCTCTTTGCGCCTTCGACGGAATTCAGCCGGAAAATTTCATATTCGTTTCCGCCGACGTTTAGTACGCCTTTGGATCCGAAGCTGTCCACATTAGTCATAATAGGACTCCTCTCGCCACCGTATTATCTTTGTCCAGCGGTCCGCGGCGTGCCAGTTAGGACTCCCTAACCGGAACACCACGAGGGACGGCTGAGAAAATGGTGGACTATTTTCGCTGCCGGAAAACCCCCTGCCGTTTGAAAACTTTTCCCGCAAAAAAGCAGGCGAAGTCTCCCCAACACGGCGCGGATCTGCACAACTGCTCTTATAGTATCCGTTACACGCCCCTGTGACCTTCGAACATGCCCGAGAGGCGCCGGGCACATGGTGCCGGGCGCCTCCCAAATATGCCTTCCGGGCAGAAGACCCTGCCCTTGCGCGCCTTACGCGCGGGTCAGTACCGCGAAGGATTCCATGTGGTGGGTGTGCGGGTACAGGTCGAAGACCCGCAGCGAGTCGAGCTGCCAGCCCAGGTCCTGGAAGTAGCCCAGGTCGCGGGCGAAGGACGCCGGGTCGCAGGAGACGTAGCCGACGGCGCGGGGAGCGGCGGCATCGATCTGGCCGACCACGTCCTTGCCGGCTCCGACGCGCGGCGGGTCAAGCAGGACGACGTCGAGCCGGCCCTCGTAGGCGGCCAGGGACTTGTCCACGCGCCCCTGCAGGATTTCCACCTGCGGTGCGGAGAACAGGTTCTTGCGGGCATCCCGGCTCGCGGCCGGGGAACCCTCGACGGACAGCACGCGCCCGGTTTCTCCGGCGGCGTCGGCCAGCGGTGCGGTGAAGAGGCCCGCTCCGGCGTAGAGGTCGGCGACCTGCTCCCCCGGCTGGATCTGCAGGCCGTCCAGGACGGCGCCGACCAGCGTTTGCGGTGCGCTGCGGTGGATCTGCCAGAACCCGGCACCGGTGACCCGGTAGTCGTGGCCGCCGACGCTCTCCTGCACCCAGGTGCGTCCGCGCAGGCGGTTCAGGGTGGAGGTTTCGGGGTCCCAGGAGGCGATGGAAGTGCCTTCGGGCAGGGCGGAGGCGATGCGGCCCAGCGCCTTGGGGTGGGCGCCGGCGGCCGGAATCAGCAGCACCAGCGGCGCGCCGGTGGTCGGGATGGCCACTTCGACCCGGGACACCCCGCTGAAGTCGATGTCCCAGAGCTGCAGGTTGTTGACGGCTTCCACGGCCAGCGGCATGCGCTGTACCGGAATGAGTTCCTCGGAACGGTGGGCGTGCATGGCCAGCCGTCCGCCGGGAGCCACCGAGAAGCTTGCCCGGGTGCGCCAGTGCAGTCCGTCGGCGCGTTCCTCGAGCGCCGGCTCCACGGTGACCTCGCGGTCGTCCTTGGCCAGCCGGCGAAGCTGCTCGGTGAAGATCTGCGCCTTGAGTTCGCGCTGGGTCGGCAGATCGATGTGGCCGAATTCGGCGCCGCCCACCGGCAGCCGTCCGCGGGAGGCGGCGCGGAGCGCATCGGCCTCGGGCCAGAAGTGCTCCACCCGGCCGGGCGCTGCTTCGAGCACCTCGACGACGTCGGCACGCCAGAAGCTGGCGCCGTCGGCCGCGTCGGTCAGACGGACCCGGACGCGCTCCCCGGGGAGGGCATGGCGGACAAAGACCACGCGTCCTTCGTGGCGGGCCACGAAATGGCCGCCGTGGGCGGGGGCGCCGATGGTGAGTTCAATCTCGGATGGAGTGGTGTCGGTCGTCATAGTGCCGGATACTTCCTGATGGAGCCTAAAAGACCATCACATCATGCCCCGGCGCCGGTGCATATTCGCGGGGCCTGCGGGTCTATGCTGGCGCTTTGGCTTTTTTCGTTATCGATCATCAGGAACCGAGGTAGCAGGTGGCCCACTACGTCATCATGGGGTGTGGACGCGTTGGCGTGTCACTGGCCCACACGCTGGACAATGCCGGGCACACGGTGGCCGTCATTGACCAGGATGAAAGGGCCTTCCGGCGTCTGCGCAGCACCTTCACGGGCCGGAGGGTCACCGGCGTCGGCTTTGACCGCACCACCCTGACTGAGGCGGGGATCAAGGAGGCGTACGCCTTTGCGGCCGTTTCCTCGGGTGATAATTCCAACATTCTTGCCACCCGCGTCGCCCGCGAGACCTTCCATGTGCCGCACGTGGTGGCCCGGATCTACGACCCCGGCCGCGCCGAGATCTACCAGCGGCTTGGCATCCCCACCGTCGCCGCCGTCCGGTGGAGCGCGGACCAGGTGCTGCGGCGCATCCTGCCGGAGCAGAGCATCAACGGTGATTTCCGGGAGTCCTCCGGCCGCCTGATCCTGGGCGAGTTGTCACTGCACGAGGGCTGGCTCGGCACCACGCTGAGCGGAATCGAACAGGCAGCCGGGGTCCGCATTGCCTATGTCACCCGCTTCGGCGAGGGAACGCTCCCCCGTCCCGACACCAGCTACCAGCAGGGCGACGTGCTGCACGCGATGATGAACGTGGAGCGCACCAGCGAAATCAGCCGCATCCTCTCCGTACCGCCTTATAAGGAGAACCAGTGAAAGTCGTCATTGCCGGAGCCGGCAGCGTCGGGTCCTCGATTGCCAAGGAACTCCTCTCGCACCGCCACCAGGTCCTTCTCATCGATGAGAAGCCCGAGGTGATGGCGCGAAGCGGGCTGGTGGATGCCCAGTGGCTCATCGGTGACGCGTGCGAGCTGACCACTCTGAAGGACGCCAATCTGGACGAGGCCGACGTCATGGTCTCCGCCACCGGTGACGACAAGGTCAATCTGGTGGTGTCGCTGCTGGCGAAGAGCGAATTCGGCGTGGCCCGCACGGTGGGCCGGGTGAACAACCCCAAGAACGACTGGATGTTCGATGATTCCTGGGGCGTCGACGTCGCCGTGAACACTCCGCGCCTGATGACCGCACTGGTGGAGGAGGCAGTGGAAGTGGGCGACCTGGTGCGGCTGCTGACACTGCAGAGCGGAGTGGCTTCCATGGTGGAGTTCACGGTTCCGGCGGATTCACCGCTTACCGGCAAGACGCTCGGTTCGATCGACTGGCCGATGGACACCACGGTCACGGCGATTCTGCGCGACGATGCCCCGATCACTCCGAGCAACGATGACGTGATCGAAGCCGGGGATGAGCTGTTCTTCATCTGCACGATTGCGGCCGAGGACCAGCTGCGTGCGGTGCTGCTCCCCGACGGGCCCGGCTAGCCGGACCTGAGTTGGCCGGCCTGAGTTGGCCGCACTGAGTTAGCCGGGCTGGCGCTCCGAAACGTCCCGGGGCGTCAGCGGGCGCGAAACCATCCACGCCAGCCACAGGCCCAGCGCATACAGCGGCACGCCCATGGCCAGGCGCATCGTGCCCAGCGCGGCCACGTTGTCGGCCAGGTAGAGCGGCAGCTGCACGGCCAGCCGAAGCGCGAACACGGCAATGATGATCCACGTCGCCAGTGCATAGGCGCGGATCCGCTTGCGGTCGGCGTGCCATTCCAGGTTCTCGCCCCGGATGAAGCCGAACAGGAGTCCGGCCACGGGCCAGCGGACGGCGATGGACACGATGAACGCCAGGATGTAGCCGGCGTTGAGGAAGAAGCCGGGAAGGAAGAACTCGGTCCCGCTTCCGCTGCGCAGCGCCACAACGGCACAGATCACGACGCCGATCACTCCGGTGAGGGACTGCATCAACGGGCGCTTCTGGACCAGGTTGGCCACTGAGAACACGGCAGCCGAGGCCACGGCCGCCCCCAATGAGACATACAGCCCGGATGTGAGCGTAAAGATCAGCGTGAACAGGAGCCCGGGGACGATGGCCTCGGCCAGGCCGCGGACTCCGCCGACCGACTTGAGGACATCGATTTGCCCGTCATCGCCGCGTTCCACCCCGGCCTTGGCCGCGTAGGCGCCGGCAACGTCGCCGAAGGACGGCTCCTGCGGGCTGTCGGGCAGTTCGCTGCCGGTTCGATCAGTCATGTCTCGTTCTCCGGACGTCCGATAATTTCGTAGCGTGGATTAAAGATGGTGGGGTAGCTGTCCACCGTGCTGACCATGCCCTCGAAGGCGAGCCGGGTGCCGGCAACAACTCCGGGAACGCGGCGCTGGCCAACCCACACCAGCCGGACCTTCGGCTGTACCTTGCGGGACATCGGGTCGCGGTATACCGCGTCCACGTCCTCCACCATGGCGGTGAAACGCGGCGGATCCGTTGCCGGAACCACGGTAATGGACTGCACATAGCCGCCGCTGTAGACACGGCCGCGCTGCGGAACAGCGCTGACGGGGACCGGCTCATCCCGGCTTCCCGGCGAGGCCGGGCGGTTCGAGGGCACCAGGTCAGCCGATGGTCGTAATCTCGGGTCCGCGCTTCGGCGGACCGGGACGGGCGCTGCCGTCGGCGGCCCGCGGCAGCGGCGAAGCATCGCGCGGCAGTCGCAGCTGCAGCAGGTCCCGCGGCGGCAGCGGCTGCTCGCCTCGGACGACGACGACGTTCCGGAAGACCTCTTCCAGCGGACCGGCAGCCTGCGGGTCGAGGGCCGCGGGGCCGCCGAACACGCCGCGGAGGAACCAGCGCGGACCGTCAACGCCCACAAAGCGGGCCACTCGGTATCCCTTGGACCCGTCCTGGGCCTGAGCCGGAACCTTGGCCAGCAGCTCGGTGCCGAAAACGCCGTCGAGCTCATCTACGGTGCCTCCCTGCGACCCCACCGATGTGCCGATCTGGCCGCGGATGTCATCCCACAGGGTCTCGGAACGCGGAGCAGCGAAGGCCTGCAGCTGCAGGCTCGATCCGTCCAGGTCCAGCGTCACTGCCACCACCCGCTGGGTTTTCTCCTCCACCTCAAGACGCAGCTGAAGGCCATCGGCCGAGGCAATGCGCAGGGCACCCAGGTCAACATAGCCCTCGTCGGACGGCTTGTCCGCGGCATCCCAGGGGCCGGTCGCGGGCGTTCCGCCGTCGGCTTCAGCCGCGCCGGAGGCGGCGGCGGACGGCGACTTGGCGCCGTCGTTCCCCTGCCTGTTCTGTTCCGGACCTTCCTGGTCCTGCGTGTCTTGTTCCTGCTTGTCCTGCTTGTTCTTCTTCAGTCGCCCAAATGCCATGACCGGGTTCCTCTCTCTCATAGGGAGGGCCGCACACTGCTGACCCCCCGGACAGCCGCTCTAGGCAGGCAGTGCTGTAAAACCGCCGGTGGAACCGAATCCGCCGGTGCCGCGAACGGAGTCGGACAGCTCGTCCACCAGCTCAAACGAAGCCGTCTCCACCCGCTGGATCACCATCTGGGCAATCCTGTCCCCCCGGTTCAGACTGATCGGCCGGGACTTGTCGGTATTCAGCAGCGTAACGCTGATCTCGCCGCGGTAACCGGCGTCGACAGTTCCGGGAGCGTTGACCACCGTCAGGCCGTGCTTTGTGGCCAGGCCGGAGCGCGGATGAATGAACGCCGCGTAACCGAAGGGAAGCGCCAGTGCCACCCCGGTGGGAACGAGCAGCCGCTCACCCGGCTCCAGCACAAAATCAATGCGCGTGCGAAGGTCGGCGCCGGCGTCGCCGGGATGCGCGTACGACGGCGGTTCCAGCCCGTCGTCGAGCATTTTCAGCTGCACGGTCATAGTGGGGGCTGTTTCAAGCACCGGTGTCTCCGACTTCCCTCGTGTGATCCTCGTGTGGTCCTGCGGGTTGCTTCCTGCGGGTTGCTTCCCGCGGGGAGCCGCGCACGCACCCCGGAAGTAGCCCGGGAATACCGCACCTCACTTTAGCGCGTTTTCCTGCCGCTTCTCCGTACGCCGTGCGGCCCGTTTCTCCCGGCCGGGCCCCAAGATGAAATGCCGGGCCAAAGGTGCCAAGCTGGAGTCATGTCATCCCCCTCTGCCCAGACGTCCCCCGACACCGTGCTGTACTCCGAGCGGCTCCTGCCCTCGTTCGGCGTCTGGCTGCTCGTCCTCTTTGCCTCGTGCGCAAGCATCCTCGTCCTCCTGCCGGTGAGCTTGGAGGCCGGGATCATCGCTGCCGTTGTCGTGTTGATCATCATTACCACCATGCTGCTGGTCAGCACGCCCGTCATTCGGGTTACCGCCGACACCCTCCAGGTGGGCCGGGCGGAAATCGAACGGCGCTACATCGGAACGGTGGAGGGCTTCCGCGGGGACGAGGCGACGTTCCAGCGCGGCCGCGGGCTCAACGGCACTGCCTTCATGTGTTTCCGCGGCTGGATTTCGCCGGTGGTCCGAATCGAAATCACTGATCCCGCTGACCGCACCCCGTACTGGCTGACGTCCACCCGCCACCCCGAAGACCTGGTTCAGGCGCTCAGCAGCTAGCCTTCGCATCCCGAACCGGCAAGGGGGAAGGCAGCCCCGGACCCGTCCGGGTGCTGCCTGAACCGTGCGGGCATCACCCCTCGCAGTCGATGCAGTAGTACAGCCCGTCCTTCTCCGCCGCGATCTGGGACCGGTGCCGCACCAGGAAGCAGGAGGCACAGGTAAATTCGTCAGCCTGCGCGGGCAGCACCCGCACCAGCAGTTCCTCCCCGGAAAGGTCCGCTCCGGGGAGCTCAAAGCTGTCAGCGACCTCGGCCTCGTCTTCATCCACGACCGCCGACTGCGTGCCGGCGGTCCGGCGGGTCTTTAGTTCCTCCAGGGATTCTTCGCTGATGTCCTCGTCTGTCTTGCGCGGCGCATCGTAGTCAGTCGCCATAATCCGTACTCTCACCATCCGGTCGAGTCTTGTGGGTTGAATGAGCTGCAGCCGGTAGCTAGACCAGCTTGCTTCTTTGGCTCGGAGGTATCAACGCCATGGCGTTCCCTTTTGTGCCCGTAAACCAGAGATTTTTGCTGAGGGTGGAGAAAATAGCCACAGTTGAGCCCTGCCCCGGCGCTGAACCCGGCAAACGTGAAAACCCGGGACGCAGCCCAGGCTTCAGAACAGGCCGCCGTGAGCAGCCGAACCGCGCCACACCCTTGCAAACAGTAGGCGTTCGGCCTTCCGGATGGCATTGTTTCAAGAAGGTATTGCTAACGGGTGGAGGATTGGTTCATGCAGGATCTACGTCTCGTGGGTGTCCATGAGGGTGGCGAGCATTTGCTGCTCAGCGGTAAAGGTGGGGAAACATTCCGGCTTCGGATGGACGAAGCGCTCAGGGTGGCAGTATCCCGACCGGTGCACCGCTCCACGTCAGCGGCAGAACGGCCCGAGGGCCCGGCCATGACTCCGCGTGACATCCAGGCGCGCATCCGGTCCGGCGCCAGCGCAGAAGAGGTCGCGGAGATCTCGGGCCTGGACCTTGCCCACATCCGACGCTACGAGGGTCCCGTTCGCGCGGAACGCGATTATGTGGCCCGCCAGGCCCAGGGCGTCGAAGTTGCCGCCCCCCTCTCAGCGACCCATGACGGCTACCGCAGCACCTTCGGTGACAGCCCTGTCAATCTGGGCGACATGGTCAACCACCGGCTCAAGGCCTTCGGCGTGGACCCTGACAGCGTGGAATGGGATGCCTGGCGGCGTCCGGATTCCACCTGGGACGTCGTGGCGCGCTTCGACTTGGGGAACGACTCCCAGGTGTCGGTGGGCGAGGAACCCCCGGCCCGCTGGACATTCAGCCCGCTGCGCAAGAGCGTCTCCAACTCCAACCGTTGGGCCCAGCTGCTCAGCGAGCTGGAACCGCTGGACTCCCCCGTGCCGTCCCGCCGGCTCACCGCCGTCGCCGACCGGGTTTTTGATTTCGAGGCCGTGCCACCGGCGGAGACCGACGGCGCGTCCGAGGACGGCGACGAGGACACCGACAATCTGCTCGAGGTCCTGCGGTCCCGCCGCGGCCAGCGCCTCGGCGCTGATGAAGACGGCGACGATGCCCTGGCGACCCTGCTGGCCAAGGGCGTCATCCCGGCCGCCCATCCCCGTGACGGACGCGCCGAGCTCGACGACGCCGGCTCCAGCCGCCCGCGCACCGGACGCCTTTCGCTGGCTCCGGCCGCCGCTGAGGCAATCGAGGCCCCCGATGCGCCGGACTCGCTCCGTTTGTCGGACGGCGTCAACCCGGGAACCCGGGAAATCAGTGTCCTCGCCCGCCCGTTCCGCCGCCGCGGCGAAACAGCAGCTGCTTCCGGAAAGGATTCAGCCAAGGGTTCCGGCAACGGCATGGATCCGGCCTCTTCGTCCGCCGACATCGCCAAAGCCAACGACGGCACCGGCACTGAGGCGACCGCCGGTGCTGAGGCGCCCGAGGCCCCCGCGGTCAAAAAGGCCGCGGCGCCTGCCGCGGCTGAGTCCATTAAGGCAACCCCCGACAGCGGGGCCGCTCCGGCCGGCCGGGGCAAGGCCAAGCCCGCCGGACGGAAGAGCGGCCGGACCGACTTCCCCTGGGACCGGATGAGTTCGGGCGCTCCGAAGAACGATGTCACGGGCTCCGACGACGCAACGAAGGGCGAAGACTCCGCCGACCGGCGGGGCATCAAGCCCAAGCGCTCCTCAGTTCCCAGCTGGGACGACATCGTCTTCGGCACCAAGGGCGACTAGCCAGCTCTTCCAACGTCTGGCCAAGTCTTCCACCCGGTCCCCACCAGCCGAACACCGGCCGTCCTGCCGCGGAGTGGCTCCCGGCAGGACCGGAACCGGGGTTCAGGCTTCGCGCGGGGGCACGGCGCAGACGTCGAGATCCGTGGCGGAGCCGGGTGCCAGCTCAGCAATCGATTCAGCTTTGTGTGCAGTGACCCGCCGCATGTAGTGCCGGCGGCACAGGGTTTCATAACCGATCACCGGCGCACTCCGTACGGCCTCCGCGGCAAACAACGGCTCCTCCGCAACGGGGGCGGACTCCGCGGGCACCGCCGCCGGAGCATGCTTTCCGACGTCTCCGACCACCACCTGGTCCCCCTCCACCACCATGATGCCGTTCACGGTTCGGGCGTTGTGGGTGGCTCTGCGGCCGCACCAGCACAGGGCGCGCACCTGGAGCACTTCCATCCGGTCGGCCAGCTCAATCAGCCGTTGGGATCCGGGGAAGAGCCGGGTCCGGAAGTCCGATGTGATGCCGAAGGCAAAAACATCCGCGCACAGTTCGTCCACCACTCGGGCCAGCTGCTCCACCTGTTCGGCGGAGTAGAACTGTGCCTCGTCGCAGATGAGGTAGTCCACGGCGAATCCGGCGCCGCGGCGGTTCGTTACTTCGTTCCAGAAGTCAGTGCTGTCAGTGACCTCCACCGCGGGAGTGCGCAGTCCGAGCCGGGAGGAAATCACCGAGTCCCCGGCGCGGTCGTTGCGGCTGAACAGGATGCCGCCGCGGCCGCGGGCGCTGTGGTTGTAATCCATCTGCAGCGCCAGCGTTGACTTGCCGCAGTCCATGGTTCCGGAAAAGAAGACGAGCTCAGCCACGGTTACTTCTTTCCCCGGCCCTGGGCTCCGGCACTGCGCCGGGCAGCAGGCACCGCCAGCTGCAGCAACGGCACTTCCCGCTCCGCCCGGGTGAGGGAGCCGTGCTGGCCCACCACTTCCAGGGAGGAGGCCTTCATGCGCCGAAGGTCGTACAGGGCGATCGGTTCGCGCGCCAGGACAAGGACGTCGCCAATGCGCGGCAGCACCGACTCGTTCACGACCGGCCCGAACCAGCCGGCGGCGACGGCTTCCTCCCGGGTGGCGATCCAGATTTTGCTGCCGTAGGCGGCGCGCCAGGCGGCCATCAGGGTTTCCCGCTCCCGGGCGCCGGCGTCGGGTTCCAGGTACAGGTGCACCATCCGCGGCTCCCCCGCGGTGTGCCGCACGCCGGCGATCAGCGCCGGGTCTTCCGAAAAGTCGTACCGGTGCTCCGGAGCAATGTCGACCATGCCGTGGTCCGCCGTCAGCAGCAGCAGCGTGTCGGCCGGCAGCCGGGCGGCCAGCAGCTTCAGGGCGCTGTCCAGCTCCTCGAGCTGGAAGCCCCACTGCGCGGACTGGGCACCGTGCTTGTGGCCGGCCTTGTCCAATTCGTTCCAGTACAGGTACATCAGCATGCGCGGGGATGCGGCCAGGGCTTCGGCAGCGGCTGCCACCCGGGCATGGACACCGGTGGCGCCGATGAAGGTGCCGCCGCGCAGGGCGGCCCGGGTCATCGCCGAATCGGCGAACCGCGGCAGGCTGACCGAGGCCACCGGAAGGTGTTCCGCCACCCGTTCCAGAACGGTGGGATGCGGCTGCCAGCGCTGGGGATCAACGCCGGAGTCCCAGTTCCCGAGCATATTGACAACCTTGTCCTGCTCCGGATCCAGCACGTCATAGCCCACCATGCCGTGTTCTCCGGGCGGCAGCCCGGTGCCCAGCGAGGCGAGCGAGGCCGCCGTGGTGGTGGGGAAAGCCGCAGTAAGGACGCGGCCGGCGGGCAGGAAGCTGCGCAGGAACGGCGCGTGGCCGCCGCGCTGCTTCAGCAGGGACCAGCCCAAACCGTCCACCATGACCACGCAGACCCGCTTGGCGGCCGGCAGGTTCAGGGTATTGGCAAAGCCGGGGACGCCGAGGACGGCGGCCGAGCTGGTGAGAACCTCGGCAACACTGCTGCGGCCGTAGCCCGGGGCGGGAGGCAGCGGTTCGCCGGGGGCCGTGCCGGACGGGGCAACGGCGCCGGGACCTGTTCCGGAGGGCAAGTTCATGGGCCCTTACCGCTGGTGGTGGGTGCGGTTGAACCGGCTGCCGATGCCGGGTACGCGCCGGGAGTCCCCGGGCTCCGCCGGCCGCAGATTGACGGTGTCAGTGTTGACCTTGCGCAGGGCGCGGGCGAAATCCTTGGCGTTCTGCACTGCCTGCGCGCCGTCGGCCTCGGCACTGACCCGGAGCACAATGTCCTCCTGGGCGATGGTGCCGGTGTAGCCGTGGTCGGCGTCGCACTGCGGATCGGCGCAGCCGGCCGGTCCCATGTCCAGGCGCTGGCCGCCGGACCAGGCAATGGCCAGGGTGAGCTCGCGGGCCTGGTCCGAGGGCTTGTAGTCCTGCGGCTGGGCATACATGTAGCCCAGGACCACTGAGCGGATCTGGGTGACCGGCACCGATTCGGTGGAGACCTGCGCCATCATCTGCTCACCGGCGTCGTCCAGCTGCTGGTCGTCAACATGGGTGATCACCAGCATGTCCTCGGTCAGCACCAGCACCGTGATGTGGCGGTGCACCTCGGTGCGCTCGAAGTGGGTTTCCAGATGGATGATGTGGGAGAGCGGTTCACGGCCGTCCAGGGCATCGTGGACCACGTCGGCCAAAAGGGTGGGGTAAAAGCCTGCCCGCTCCATGGAAGCGTCAAGGCTGCGGCGTTCAGCGGAAAGTAACGGCGACATGCTTCCAGTTTCCCCCAGAGAGCGCCCCAGTACCTAAATGGCGCGCGGGAGCAATCCGAGTTAGTCCGGCATCTCCCGGTTCCTCCTGGTGCCGCCCGTGTGGCTAGTCCCTCATCGCCCGTCGTGCGCTGTCCGTCCGCTGCTGCGGATTGCCGAGCCGGACGTCGGCGCTGAGGACCGTCACACCCGTGGTGGACACCAGCACGGGGTTGATTTCCAGCAGCGCAATCTCGGGGTGCTCGTCCTTGAGCAGCGCCAGCCGCGAGATCAGGTCTTCCAGCGCAGCCACATGGGCCTTGGGCAACCCCTGATAGCCGAACAGCTTTCCGGAGGCCCGGGGTGCGCGCACCAGGTCCGCGACGTCGGTGTCCGTCAGCGGCGGAATGCCGTGCGCCCAGTCGTCCAGCAGGTTCACCGCATCCCCGGCCAGGCCGAAGGACAGCACCGGCCCCAGCAGCGGATCCTCAATCGCGCGGACCATGCAGCCCTGCCCGGACGGCGCCATGGACTGCACCTCGAGTTCAAAGCTGCCGTAGGGTTCCAGCGCCTGCTTCATCTGCGCGATGTTGGTGAGCAGGTCCTCCGGCGTGGAAATGTTCAGCCGCACGCCGCCCAGGTCCAGCCGGTGCCGCAGGTGCTCGTCCATCGTTTTGATGACCACCGGCCAGCCGAGCGTGTCGGCGGCCGCCACCGCCTCCTCCCCGCTGGTGAAGGGCAGTGACGGCAGCAGTTCCACCCCGTAGAAGCGCAGCAGCCGGGTGGTTTCGTCGGCGGTCAGCCGGGTCAGCCCGTCCCCCGCCACCCGGGTCAGGAGCGTGTCGATGAAGGCGCGGGCGCCGTCGGGATCGGCGCCGGCCGGCTCGATGAAGTGACCGTGGTCGCGGGCGGACCATTCGGTGTACCGGACCAGGGAGGCGAGCGCAGCGACGGCGGCACCGGGGCTGGAGAAACAGGGCAGGCCGGGCTGGCGCCCGTCCTCCCCGGTGCTCCCGGAGCTGCCGGAGCTGCCGGAAGTCAGGATGCCCTCCACGTGGGCGCCCGGGTCCATGATCCCAGTGAACGCGGCAACAACCGGCTTGCCGGTTTCAGCGGCACACTCCTGCAGGCACTGCGCGATCTTCTCCGTCGTCAGCCCCGGCGAGGGCAGCAGGGTTACGACGGCGGCATGCACGGCGTCGTCCGCGAGGGTCTTGGTGACGGTGGCACGCAGCAGCGGCAGGGCCACGCTCATGCCGGCGTCCAGGACGAGGTCGGTCTGCAGGCTGCCCAGCTCCAGGTCCAGGCCGAGAGCCGCGTCCGCGACCACCCGGCCCAGGGCTGCCGAGTTGCTGAACACCGCCAGGGAGCGGCCCGCCGGCAGCGGCTGGCTGACGGCGATCTGCACGACATCCATCAGCTGTTCGTTGGTGTTCACGCGGATGACTCCGGACTGCCGCAGCATGGCGTCCAGCGCCCCGGCCGGCGCCTGCGTGGTCCGCACGGCGTGCCCGGGCGGCAGCTGCAGCCCGGTGACGTCGGATTTGGCGACGATCACGGGTTTGGAGGTGGCCAGCCGCCGGGCGATGCGGGAAAACTTGCGCGGGTTGCCCACGGACTCCAGGTACATGCCCACCACCCGGGTGTCGGTGTCGTCCTCCCAGTACTGCATGGCATCGTTGCCGGAGACGTCGGCGCGGTTGCCGGCGGAGATGGTCGAGGACAGGCCCAGCCCGCGCCGCTGTGCCGCGGCGTAGAGCAGGACCCCGATGCCCGCGGACTGGCTGAAGAGGCCCAGCCCTCCCCTGGCCGGCATCGCCGGAGCCATGGAGGCGTTCAGGGAGACGTCGGGGCGGGTGTTGATCAGGCCCAGCGACGCCGGACCGACCACGCGCATGCCGTTGGCCCGGGCGTGCCGCACCAGGCGGCGCTGCCGGGCCAGGCCGCGTTCGCCGTCGTTCGCGAAGCCTGCAGTGGCAACCAGCAGTTCCTTGACCCCGGCGCGGGCGCATTCCTCGGCGACGCCGAGCACCTGGTCGTAGGGCACCGCAATGATGGCCAGCTGCACCGGTTCCGGCACGTCGGCGATCCGGGCGTGGCAGACCATGCCCGCCAGTTCGAAGGCTTCCGGGTTGACGGCGTAGACGGAGCCGGTGAATCCGCCTTCAATGATGTGTTCCAGCAGCTGGTAGCCCACGGTGCCCCATTCGCGGCTGGCACCGATGACGGCCACTGAGGACGGGGAGAGCAGATCGGCGACGCTGCGGGCCTCGGCGCGGTGTTCGCGCGCTTCCATGACGGCCCGGGACTTGTCAGTGGGGTCGATGTTGAAGTCCAGCGCGATCACGCCGTCGTCGAAGTGCCGGCGGACCTCGTAGCCGGCGTCGGCGAAGACGCCGATCATCTTGCGGTTCTCGGGGAGCACCTCGGCGGAGAACCGGCGGATGCCGTTTTCCCGCGCCGCGGCCGCCAGGTGTTCCAGCAGGATCGAGCCCAGGCCGCGGCCCTGGTGCCCGTCCGAGATGTTGAACGCCACTTCGGCTTCGGTGGGGTCGTCGAGCCGGTCGTAGCGGCCGATCCCGATGATTTCGGCTCCGATGGTGATGACGAACGCCACGCGGTCCCGGTAGTCCACGTTGGTGAACCGGGCCAGCTCCTTGTTGCTGAGCTTGGCCTTGTAGGTGAAGAACCGCAGATAGATCGAGCTCTGCGACTGCTTCATGTGGAACTCCTGCAGGGCCGGCGCATCGGCCGGTGTCACCGGTCTCAAATGCCCGGTGCCGCCGTCCCGCAACACCACGTCAGCTTCCCAATATTCGGGGTAATGTCCCTGCTCCGCCATAGACTCAGAGTAGTGGGAAAATTTCTCCGCTGTCTGCAGGGCGCATCGGCCGCCGCGCCGCCGCATCCTGCACACCCGTTATCCCCTACCAATGCAAGGACCCGACAACAGCATGGCCCGGCGCCAAACCGTCTCCAAAACCGCACCCGGCGAGATCATCGCCGAGAACATCATCGACATTGATGTCACCACCGAGATGGAAGGTTCCTTCCTCGAGTACGCGTACTCGGTGATTTATTCGCGCGCCCTTCCCGATGCCCGGGACGGCCTCAAGCCCGTCCAGCGGCGCATCCTGTACATGATGGCGGACATGGGCCTGCGCCCGGACCGCGGCCATGTGAAGTCCGCCCGGGTGGTGGGCGAGGTGATGGGCAAGCTCCATCCCCACGGCGACTCCGCCATCTACGACGCCATGGTCCGCATGGCCCAGAGCTGGGCGCTGCGCCTGCCGCTGATCGACGGGCACGGCAACTTCGGCTCGCTCGACGACGGCCCCGCCGCAGCGCGGTACACGGAGGCGCGCCTCGCCGCGCCGGCACTGACGCTGACGGATCATCTGGACGAAGACGTGGTGGACTTCGTTCCCAACTACGACAACCAGCTGATGCAGCCCGAAGTGCTGCCCGCCGCGTTCCCCAACCTGCTGGTCAACGGCGCCGCGGGCATCGCCGTGGGCATGGCCACCAACATGGCCCCGCACAACCTCGGCGAGGTCATTGCCGCCACGCAGCATCTGATCGCGAACCCCGACGCCACGCTCGACGAGCTGATGCGCTTCATCCCCGGCCCCGACCTGCCCAGCGGCGGGCGGATCGTGGGCCTGGACGGCATCCGCGACGCCTATGCCTCCGGCCGCGGTTCCTTCAAGACCCGGGCCAAGGTGGAGGTGGAACAGCTGACCGCCCGCCGCACCGGCCTGGTGGTCACCGAGCTGCCGTACATGGTGGGCCCGGAAAAGGTCATCGAGAAAATCAAGGACGCGGTGACGTCCAAGAAGCTGCAGGGCGTCTCGGACATCGTGGACCTCACGGACCGCAGCCACGGCCTGCGCCTGGTCATTGAGCTGAAGAACGGCTTCAATCCCAACGCGGTGCTGGCCCAGCTGTACAAGTACACCCCCATGGAAGATTCCTTCGGGATCAACAACGTCACCCTGGTGGACGGCCAGCCCCGGACCCTGGGCCTGGTGGAACTGCTGCAGGTCTATGTGGCGCACCGGCTCGGTGTCGTCCGCCGGCGCACGGCGTACCGGCTGCGCAAGAAGCAGGACCGGCTGCACCTGGTCGAGGGCCTGCTCATTGCGATCGTGGACATTGACGAGGTCATCCAGATCATCCGTTCCTCGGACGAGACGGCCCAGGCGCGCGAACGCCTCATGGCCATCTATGACCTGACCGAGATCCAGGCCAACCACATCCTGGAGCTGCGGCTGCGCCAGCTCACCAAGTACTCGCGCCTGGAACTGGAGAAGGAAAAGGACGAGCTGCTGCTGGCCATTAAGGAGCTGCAGGCGATCCTCGACTCCGAGCCGCGGCTGCGCTCCCTGGTCTCCGATGAGCTCGGCGAGGTTGCCGCGAAGTACGCCACTCCGCGCCGGACGGTGCTGCTGGAGTCGGAGGCCTCCTCTCCCCTGAAGGGCGCCGCTGCTGCTCCCGCCGTTACCGGCAAGGGGGCCAAGGCCGCACTGCCGCTGGAGATTGCCGATGATCCGTGCTGGGTCATCCTCACCACCTCGGGGCAGCTCGCCCGGACCGCCAATCAGGAGCCGCTCACCGAAGCGGGACAGCGGGTGCGGCACGATGTGTTCCGCTCGGTCGTGAAGACCACCGCGCGCGGCGAGATCGGGGCGCTCACGTCGTCGGGCCGGATGATCCGCGTTCAGGTGCTGGACATGCCTGCCCTCCCGCCGACGTCGGGCCTGCCGAACATGGCCGGCGGGGTGCCGGTCAAGGACTTCATGACCCTGACCAAGGGCGAAAAGCTGATCGGGCTGGTGCCGCTGAACGAGATCGTGGCCCTGGGCACGCGCAACGGCATCGTGAAGCGGGTCAACCCCGACTATCCGCTGAACCGCGACGATTGGGAAGCCATCACGCTCAAGCCCAAGGACGAGGTGGTGGGTGTGGGCGTGGCGCCGCAGGACACCGATGAACTGGTGTTTGTCACCGAGCAGGCCCAGCTGCTGCGCTTCAGCGCCGCGCAGGTCCGGCCGCAGGGCCGCACCGCCGGCGGGGTGGCCGGCATTAAGCTCGGCGCCGATGACCGGGTGCTGTTCTTCGGTGTGGTGGCGCAGAACGATCCGGCCGCCGTCGTCGTCACCGTCTCCACCGGCAGCGAGACCATCCCGGGCACGCCCGGCGGGTCGGTGAAGGTGACCGAATTTGCCGAGTATCCGGTGAAGGGGCGCGCCACCGGCGGCGTGCGTGCGCACCGGTTCCTGAAGGGCGAGGACGCGCTCGTGGTGGCCTGGGCCGGGCACGGTCCGGCGAAGGCCGCGGCCGCCAACGGCGTGGCCCGGGCGCTGCCCACCGAGCACGGGCGGCGGGACGGCTCCGGCATTCCGCTGACCAACCCGGTGGACCAGGTGGGGCCGAGCAACACACCCGTCGAGCCGGGCGAGGATCCGGCGGCCGGCTGACGTTCCGGCGGCTGCCGGAGCGGCGGCTGGCCGGGGCTGCGGCTGGGCAAGGCCGTCCGGACGCTCCCGGATTCAAGTCACCAGCTATGGCGGGTTTGAGCACGCCGGGGGCACCGAAAGTGCAGCTATGGCGGGTTTGAGCAGGCCGGGGGCACCGAGAGCGCAGCTGTGGCGGCCAAAACGCCGATCAAGTCGCCAGACGTGCACTCTCGACGGCCGGCGCTGCCCGTATCTCACCAGACGTGTACTTTCGACGCTGCCGAGGCGCCGAGAGTGCAGCTATGGCGACTTCAGCGCGACTTTTGCCCGCCAGATCTGCACACTGGATGAACGCAAACCCACCGGATCTGCCCACTCGGTGTGTCCGGGCAATCTCTCGTGCAGATAATGCGGTCTGCAGAAATCTCTCGTGCAGATCAGGGCGTCAAAATGCCCGAAATGCGGCCCTTGAATGCATTATCTGCACGAAGGACTCTCGGGGAGGGCATTATCTGCACGAAGGATTCCCAGAGAGTGCATCACGAGAGAGGCCGGGCAGCCCGCAACGGACTGCCCGGCCCCTGCCGTTCCCGCAGCTACCGGTGCTGGTTCGCGGGAAGGTGCTGCCGGCCGAAGCTGCGCAGCCGCAGCGAGTTCCCGACCACGAGCACGGAGCTGGCGGCCATCGCGGCGCCGGCGATCATCGGATTGAGCAGGCCCAGCGCCGCCACGGGAATGCCGACCGCGTTGTAGAAGAAGGCCCAGAACAGGTTGGTCTTGATCGTGCGCAGCGTGCGCCGGGACAGTTCGATGGCGGTGGCCACCTGGCCCAGGTCGTTGCCCATCACGGTCAGGTCCGCGGCGTCGATGGCGACGTCGGTGCCCGAGCCCATCGCAATGCCCAGGTCCGCCTGCGCCAGGGCCGGGGCGTCGTTCACGCCGTCGCCGGCCATCGCCACGGTGGCCCCCTGCGCCTGGAACCGCTTGATGGCCTCCACCTTGCCCGCCGGACGGACGTCGGCGAGGACGTCTTCGGGAGCAATGCCGACGGCGTCGGCCACGCGGGCGGCCACCACGGCGTTGTCGCCGGTCAGCAGCACCGGCCGCAGGCCCAGGGCCCGCAGCCGCGCGATGGCGGCCGCCGATCCGGGCTTGAGGTTGTCCCGCAGGCTGATGATTCCGGCGGCGCGGCCGTCCACCGCCACCAGGATCGCCGTGGAGCCGGCGTCCTGCTCCGCGCGGAGCAGAGTCGCAGCGTCCGCGGGCAGGGAAATGCCGTTCTCCTCCAGCCAGCCGGGGCGGCCGGCCACGACGGCGTGCCCCTCCACGGTGCCCCGCACACCGCCGCCCGGTGCGGAATCAAACCCGGTCACCGCAGGCAGCCGGCCGGTCAGAGCGGAAGACTGGCCGACGGAGGCGGCCGCCTTTTGCGCCGCACCGGCGATGGCGACGGCGATGGGGTGCTCCCCCGCCGCCTCCACGGCTCCGGCGAGCCGCAGCAGCTCGGCGGCGGCGGCATCCGGGCCCGCCGGCACCGAGATCCCGGCACCGGCTGTTGCGAAGGCCAGGGTCCGCACCACTGAGAGCCGGCCGTCGGTGACCGTTCCGGTCTTGTCCAGCACGATGGTGTCCACGGTCCGCGTGTCCTCAAGCACCTGCGGGCCCTTGATCAGGATGCCCAGCTGGGCGCCGCGTCCGGTACCGGTCAGCAGGCCCACCGGAGTCGCCAGGCCCAGGGCACACGGGCAGGCGATCACCAGCACCGCGACGGCGGCGGTGAACGCCGCCTGCACATCGCCGGTAAAGAGCAGCCACAGGACGAAGGCCAGCACGGCGACGCCCAGCACGATGGGGACAAAAACGGCGCTGATCCGGTCGGCCAGCCGGGCAATCGGAGCCTTCCCGGACTGCGCTTCGCTGACCATCCGTCCCATCTGGGCCAGGGTGGTTTCGCTGCCGACCCGGGTGGCCCGCACCAGCAGCCGGCCGGAGGTGTTCACGGTGGCACCGGTAACGGAATCCCCCGGGCCCACGTCCACCGGCACTGACTCGCCGGTGATCAGGGAGGCATCGACGGCGGAGCGGCCGTCCGCGACCACGCCGTCGGCAGCGATCTTCTCACCCGGGCGGACCACGATGATGTCTCCGACCTGCAAACGGTCCGCGGGAACCCGGACTTCGGCACCGTTGCGCAGCACCGTGGCATCCTTGGCGCCCAGGCTGAGCAGCGCCTTCAGGGCGTCACCGGCACGGGCCTTTGCATTGGCTTCCAGGTAGCGGCCCAGCAGCAGGAACGTGACCACCACGGCGGCCACTTCAAAGTAGAGGTTGGCATGCGCGGGCTCAGGCAGACCGTCCATGCCTGTCATGCCTGCCATGCCGGCGTGCGCGGTGAGGGCCGGGTCCGCGAGGAGGGTCGCCAGGGAGAACAGGTAGGAGGCTATGACGCCCAGGGACACCAGGGTGTCCATTGTCGAGGCGAAGTGCCGGGCGTTGATGGCCGCGGCCCGGTGGAATGGCCAGGCGGACCAGGTGACCACCGGCAGCGACAGGACCGCGGCAACCCAGCCCCAATTGCTGAACTGCAGGGCGGGGACCATCGATACGAGGAAGACCGGAAGGGTGAGCGCGGCGGCCAGGATCAGCCGCGGACGCAGGCTGGCGGCGGTTCCGCCGTGGGCCATATGGTCCACGGCCCCGCCGTCGTGCATGCCGGCGGGGGCGCCTTCGTGCGCTTCGTGCGCATCCGCACCGGGCCCGGAGTGCGGATCTGCCGCATGGTTCGCCGGGCCGGCGGCCACCCGTGTTGCGCCCGCCGGGCGGACCAGGCGCGCCCTGTAGCCGGCCGAGTCGACGGTCTGCACGATCTGCTCATCGGTCACGCCCTCCGGCACCGTCACTCGCGCGGATTCCAGCGGAAGGTTGACAGTGGCCTCAACGCCGTCGAGCTTGCCGAGTTTGCGTTCCACCCGGGCAACACAGGAAGCGCAGGTCATGCCCTCGATCTTGAGGTCGATGACCCGCGGCTGCGGCTGCTGAAGCAGTTCTTCGGTACTCATGACAACTGTCCTTCCAGGGGAATTGCGGTGAGGGGCCGGACGGCGGGCCCTGCGGTTAGGCGGAAGCTTCCACCACGAGGTAGCCGGCCTCCGCGACGGCCTCACCCAGCTCCTCGGGTGCAAGGGCGCGGTGCGAGGTGACGACGACGGTCGAGATGCCTCCGGCATTCAGGTCAACGCTGACGCTGTCGACGCCGTCAAGGGCAGTAAGTTCCTCGGTGACGGATGAGGCGCAGTGCCCGCAGGTCATGCCGGAGACGTTCAGTGTGGTTTCCATGGTGTTCCTCTGTTCGCTGGTTGCTGGTGGTTCGACGTGCCGTTGATCTTTCATGTGCGGCCGATGTTTCGTGTGCGGCTGAGCGGCTTTTGCTTGGCGTCCTAGCGCAGCAGCCGGCCGATGGCGTCTGTGGCCTCCTGGACCTTTTCCTGCACCAGTCCCGGATTGCCGGTGGCGTCGGCCTCGCGGGCCGCGTCGACCACGCAGTGCGAGATGTGGTCCTGGACGAGCCCCAGGCTGACGGCGTGCAGCGCCTTATTGATCGCTGCGACCTGGGTCAGGACGTCGATGCAGTATTTGTCTTCCTCGACCATCCGGGCAATGCCGCGGACCTGCCCCTCGATGCGGCGGAGCCGCTTGAGGTACGCCTCTTTGTCGCTGGCGTACCCGTGCGTGCCCGCGTGCGGGTCCGCAGGTGAGGGTGCCTGAACCGCGGAGACCGTTTCGGAGCCGTCATCCTGATGGCCACGCGCCGGCTGGGCATGTTCGGTTGTTGCGCTCATGGCTGCTCCCTTGCTGTTCGATCTCCAGCAAAATATACCCCCAAGGGGTATGTCGTCAAGTACCCCCTGGGGGTATTGACGTTGTGGTGTGCGCCGGGATCGGTTCCCGCTGGGGGTTCACGTAGGGTGGAGGGGTGGGTACCAATCAGCTTTCAGCCGCATCCGAGGACTATCTCAAGGTCATTTGGACCGCCCAGGAATGGACCGACGAGCCGGTCACCGTGTCGGCGCTGTCCGCGCATGTGGGCAATTCGCCGTCGTCGGTCTCCGAGGCCGTGAAGAAACTGACGGCTCAGGGCCTGCTGACCCACGCGCGCTACGGTTCCATCACGCTGACCGACGCCGGAACCCGCGAGGCGGTGGCCATGGTGCGCCGGCACCGGCTGATCGAGACGTTTTTGGTGGAGTATCTGGACTACGGCTGGGACGAGGTGCACGACGAAGCCGAACACCTGGAGCACGCGGTCTCCGACAAGATGGTGAACGCCCTGGACCGGCGGCTGGGCCATCCCGTCCGGGATCCGCACGGTGATCCCATTCCGTCCCGGGACGGCAGTTTTCCGCCGCTGGCCGCGGTCCGGCTGAGCGCGTGCGACGCCGGCACGGAGGCCACGATTGCCCGGGTGTCGGACATCGACCCGGAGCTGCTGCGTTATCTGGCCGGGCTCGGACTGCATCTGGACGTGCGGGTGCGGGTGCTGCAGCGCCAGGCCTACGCCGGCACCCTGACGCTGGCAGCCAACGGAGAGCAGTTCGAACTGGGGCTCCCCGCCGCCCAATCCATCTGGGTGCTGCCCTCCCCCGCCGAGGCATAGCAGCCGCGATGGATTCCGCCCGGTTGCAGCTGTGGTGGCTTCCGGTCGGGGCGGGCGGCCACGTCGTGGTCCACACCAGCAGATGCTGGGAACTTTTCCATGCCCTGGTGAACCGCCGCCCGCCGCAGCCGCTGTTTCACAGCGCCCTTATCGTGGTGCTGGATGAGGTGGAGTTCGTCATCGAAATGTCTCCGGTCTGGGGCCGGCACGACCCCTCGCGGGGCGTGGTGGTCACCGGACCCGTGGGCCTGCCGTTCCTGGGCCGCTCCCGGCTTTTCCGCTACGAGGTCCGCTGCTGGCCGCACGGAATCCTTCCCGACCGCCGGCATGCAGCCGGCAAGCCGGTCGAGTTCACCCTGACGGCCGACGCCGCGTCCGCCTTGCTGGACCGCGTGGCGGCGGTGCCGCCGCACACGTGGGGACGCGAGGTGTCCGGCTCCACTGACATGTGGAATTCCAACTCGCTGTGTTCCTGGCTGCTGACGGGCGCCGGGATCGACGCCGGCGCCCTCCATCCTCCCAACGGCGGCAGGGCGCCGGGGTGGGCCGCCGGCATTGCCGCTTTCCGGACCGGCCAAGCACCCGGACCGCGCTAACCTACGGCAGCAACTGCAGGTCGAAAAAGACCTCGCGGTAGGTCGGCACGTAGCCGAGACGCTCGTAGAGGCCCAGGGCACCGGAGGGGTTTTCAGTATCGACGCCCAGCCCGGCGCGCTCCATGCCCGAGGCCTTGTACCGGCGCATGGCCTCGCCGAGCATGGCCGGAGCGAGGCCCAGTCCCCGCCAGTTCCTGCGCACGCCCAGCAGTTCGGTGTAGCCCTCGGTGTAGCCGTGCCGGTTTTTGCCCTCGGGATCGTAGGAGGCGATGTTGTAGCCGGCGATTTCCCCCGCCGCGGTGTCCATCACCACGAAGGTCCAGTCCGGCCGGAAATGCGGATGTTCGACGTTGTGCTGCCAGCGTTCGACGTCGCGCTCCTCGCTGCCCCAATGGTCCCGGAACACTTCGTTGTGCGCCTGGCGCAGGGCCTCGGAAATGCCGGCGTTGAAGGTGACGTACTCCAGCCCCTGCGGCAGCGGAACGTCGGGAATCCCGTCCTCCAGCGGCCGGGTCATCTCGGTGAAGTAGCGCACCACCCGTGCTCCGGCAGCATGGAAGAGCGCCACGTGCGAGGCGTTGTCCTCTTCCGCCATGAACCGCAGCAGGCCGGCCTCGTGCCCGGTTTCCAGCAGCCGCTCGCGGGCCCGCTGCTGCTGCCAGCGCAGCAGGGCGGTGCCGATCCCGCGCCTGCGCCACTGCGGGTCCACTCCCCCGGCACCGTGGATCTTGTCCGACCCCTCGGTCCGGACCAGGTACCCGTAGGCACGCGGGACCCCGTCCCGGTCCAGTCCCAGCAGGGTGTCCCGCGCCGGGTTGTCGGCGCTCGAGGCCAGCGTGTGTTCCAGGTCGGCGCGCTGGTCCACGTAGCCCGGCTTGTCCACCGCGGCAATGCGCCGAATCAGCTCCAGCCAGCCGTCGAGGTCGTCTGCGGTGATCGCCCGCCAGCGCAGGCCGGTGGTGGGAGCTGGAATTTCAGGAGGCGCGGTAGTCATTTTTCCAGCTTAAGACACCGGACCCGGGCGCTTCCTACGCCTGTGATCCGGCGCACACGGGTTCGCCCAGGGCCAGGCTCCGGTCACACCACGCGGCGTCGGCCGGATTGTGGGTCACGACAACCACTGATTTGCCGCGCAGCCCGACGGTGAGGTCGGCCATCAACTGCTCCCCCGCCTCCGCATCCAGGTGAGCGGTGGGTTCATCCAGCAGGACGACGTCGGCCTCCGTGAGGAGGGCGCGCGCGACGGCGAGCCGCTGGCGCTGGCCGCCGGAGAGGAAGTGCCCGCCGCCGCCCACACGGGTGTCCAGTCCGTCCGGAAGCCCGGACAGGAAGGGCCCCAGTCCGACGGCGTCCAGCACCGCAGTCATTTCCGCGTCGCCGGGAGCCTGCCGGCGGTCGCGGGCCAGCAGCAGATTGCCGCGCAGAGTGGAGTCGAACAGGTGCGCCTCCTGCGGGCACCAGGCCATCCGCCGCGCGGCCGGAGGCAGATCGGCGGCAGGGATGCCGTTGATTCGGAAGGATCCTTCCTGCGGAACCAGGAACCCGAGCAGGACTCCAAGCAGAGTGGACTTTCCGCTGCCGGACGGCCCCGTGACTGCCAACCAGCTGCCGCGGTACAGATCCAGGTCCAGATCCTCGAAGACGGGACGGGTTTGGCCCGGATAGCTGTAGCTGATGCCGCGCAGCTCGACGGCATCCACGTTCCGGAGGTTCGCCTCCCGGTGTTCAGCGCCGGCGGAGGTGTCCGGTTCGGCGTCGAGTCCGTCCAGGGGCTCGACCTCGTCGGTGCCCAGGTCCGGCAGCACCTTGTCGCCCAGCGTCCGCCAGGCAGAGAACTGCTGGATGGATCCGTTGACGGCGATAAAGGCTTCGATCAGGGCCAGCTGCATGAGCACGACGACGGCGGCCACGGTCGCGGGCGCCGACTCGGCCAGCGTGAGCATGTACAGCGCGCCGAGGGAGCAGGCCAGGGCCGTGAGGGCATTGGCAAGGCCCTGCGCCCAGGCACTGCGCCGGACCGCGGCCGAGGCCCGGGCATCAAGCTCCTGCTGCCGGGCAAAGACCGCTGCGGCGCTGCTGTTGGCCTGCAGATCCGGAGCCGCGGAGAGCAGGCGGGCCATGGCCGCCATGGACCGGGACTGCAGCCGGACGGTGGCGGCGCGGGCGGCGGCGTCGGCGGCGTGGGCCAGCAGCGGGGCGGCAATCAGGCCCACCACGCAGACGCCGATCTGGGCGGGCAGTGCTTCGGGCAGCAGCAGGCCGGTGGCGATGCAGGCGGCCACGGCAGTGAGGAATCCGGTCAGCGGTGCGAAAACGACGCGCGGTGCGATGTCGCGCAGTTCGTCAACGTCCCCGACCAGCCGCTCCAGGGCGCCGCCCCCGCGGGCCAGCCGGCGCCACCCCTCGGGTCGCTGCAGCAGCCCGTTCCACAGCCGGATGCGAATCGAGTTGGTGGCGCGGAAGACGGCGTCGTGCAGGCGCAGCCGCTCTAGGTACCGCAGGACGGACCGCCCGATGCCGAAGAACCGCACCCCGACAATCGCCGTGAGCAGCAGCAGGATCGGCGGCTGTTCGTGGGCGCGGACAATCAGCCAGCCGGACAGGGAGGTCAGGGCAACGGCAAAGAGCGTGGCGCCGGTGCCCAGGAACAGGGCCAGCAGGAACTGCCGGCTCCAGGGACGCAGGACCAGGAGGTTCTTCCACAGCGACTGGTGCACCGGATGGGTCCCGGTATCGGCCAGCTCGTCCCGCCAGCGGGCAGGCGCGGGCACGGCGTCGTGCGCGGAGCCGGCGGACCCGGCGAAACCGGCGGAACTGTCGCCGTCGGCGGTGGCGGTGGAGGTGGCGGTGGCGGACCGGGCTCCAGTGCCGGCACCGGAGCCACCCGCGAGGGGGGAAGCTGCCGGCCCGTCCGGAAGGTCCGCCGCGCCCACCGGAATTCGGCGGTCGGCGATGGAGGCGGCGGCGGAGTCGTGGGCCACCAGCAGCACGGTCACGGAGCCGCGCAGGCGCTCGAGGGCACGGATCACGGCGGCTGCGCTGCGGGCGTCCAGGTGCGCGGTGGGCTCGTCGGCGAGCAGCAGGCGCACCTGAGGCTGGCAGGCGATCCGGGCCAGGGCACGGGCGACGGCGACGCGGCGCTGCTCGCCCGGGCTGAGGTCGGCGGTGGGGGTGTCCAGCAGGTGCAGGGAGTCGATCGCGGCCAGGGCCTCAACGGCTGCCCGCCGTCCCTCGTCCGCAGTTCCGAGCCCCGAGTAGAGGGCGATCTCGGCTGCCGCGGTGTCCTCCACCAGCACGGGGTGCTGGGGAATCCAGGCGATGCCGGCGCGGTCCACGCCGCTGACGGTGCCCTCGAGCGTGGTGTCGCCGCCGCTGCGGCGCAGCCCGGCAAGTGCCTCCAGCACCGAGGTTTTGCCGGTGCCGCTGGGCCCGGTCAGGGCAGCGATGCTGCCGGCGGGCACGGTGAAGCTGAGGTTCGATACGGCCGGCCGGGGCCGGCCGGCGTACCGGATGGTCAGCCCGGCAACGGTCAGGCCGGTTCCGGGAGCGGCAGCCGCGGCGGCGTGCTCGGGCACCAGCGGCACGGCGGCGGGAGCCTCCAGGACGGAGTTGGTGCGGTTGAGCGCTTCGAGGCCGTCCTCGCTGGCATGGTGGGCGGTGCCGAGGTCGCGCAGCGGCTGATAGCACTCCGGTGCCAGGATCAGCGCCAGCAGGCCCAGTTCCAGCGACATGGATCCGTTGACCAGGCGCACGCCGATCACCACGGCCACGAGTGCCACGGAAATGGTGGCAATCAGTTCCAGCGCCAGGGAGGACAGGAACGCCACCCGCAGGGTTTCCAGCGTGCGGACGCGGTAGCGGTCGGCGACGTCGCGCAGCGCGCGGGCCTGGGCCCGGGCGCGGCCCAGGCCCACCAGAACCGGCAGGCCCTTGGCCAGCTCCAGCATGTTGTCGGAGAGCCGGTTGAGCGCGTCGACGGCGGCGGCGGTCTTGTCGCCGGTGTGCAGGCCGATCAGGATCATGAAGACCGGAATCAGCGGCACGGTCAGGACCACCACGAGCGCGCTGAGCCAGTCGGCGGACAGAATGCGCAGCCCCACCAGCAGCGGTACGACGGCGCACGTCACCAGGGCGGGCAGGTACTTGGCGTAGTAGTTGTCCAGGCCGTCCAGGCCGCGGGTGATCAGGACGCTCAGCGCGCCGCTGCCCATCCCCGGTACGTTCCCGCCGTCGTCGAGCGCGCGGGAGGTGAGGGAAGCGCGCAGCTCCTCCTTGACCCCTGCCGCGGCCCGCTGGGACACGGTCTCGGTGCCCCAGACCGCGAGGGAGCGCAGCACCGCGCCGGCGACGCCGTTGGCCAGCACCCAGCGCCAGTCCGGCCCGCCGGCGGCCAGCCCGGCCACGCCCGCGGCAATGCCGGTGGCGAGCAGCACCAGGCCGGCCGCCTTGACGGCGGCCAGCAGCCCCAGGAGATACAGCGCCCGCCGGCTGGCGGCGCTGACCGGAAGCACCGGCTTCACTGGGCATTCACCGTGTGGGCAGCCGGGATCGCCTCAGCCGTGATGCGCTTGCGGAACACCCAGTAGGTCCAGCCCTGGTAGAGCACCACCAGGGGCAGTCCGAAGAGCGACACCCAGGAGATCACGGTCAGCGTGTAATCAGAGGACGAGGCGTTGTCGACGGTCAGGTTCCAGGCCGGATCCAGCGTCGAGGGCAGGACATTCGGGTAGAGCGAGGCGAAGATCGTGAACACGCCCGCCACCAGGAACAGGCCCATGTAGATGAAGCTCCAGCCGTCCCGGGCGCGGCGGGCCATTGTCCAGGACAGCACCACGGCGACCACGGCAATGACCAGCGGAATCAGGGTCAGGGCCTTGCCGTTCTGCACCTGCACCACAATCGCCCAGACCGCCATGGGCAGCACGCCCAGCGGCAGCCAGCGCACGACGGCGCGGCGGGCCCGCACCTCGATGTCGCCGCGGGTCTTCAGGGCCAGGAACACGCAGGCGTGGACCAGGCAGAACGCCACGACGGCCAGGCCGCCCAGCACCGCGTAGCCGTTGAACCAGGCAAACGCTCCGCCGAGCCGGTCGCCGTTCGCGTTCAGCGGCAGGCCGGTGGTGGTCAGCGCCAGGGCGGCGCCGACGCCGAAGGCGGAGACGAAGGAGCCCAGGGCCATGCCCCAGTCCCAGCGGCTGCGCCACCGGTCATCGTTGTGCTTGCCGCGGTATTCGATGGACACGGCCCGGAAAATCAGGCCGAGCAGGACAAAGACCAGCGGAATGTAGAGCGCCGAAAACAGCGCGGCGTACCAGAGCGGGAAGGTGGCAAAGGTCATGGCTCCGGCGGTGATGAGCCACACTTCGTTGCCGTCCCAGACCGGGCCGATGGTGTTGAGCATGACCCGGCGGTCCTTCTCGCTGCGGCCCATGAGCTTCATGAGCATGCCGACACCGAGGTCGAATCCCTCCAGGAAGAGGTATCCGGTCCACAGGAAGGCCAGGACGATGAACCATAGGGTGGGTAGCGAGATCACTTCTGTGCTCCAGACTGCTGAGTGGGCAAAGCCGGGTTAGTACGCAAAGCCGAGGACGTCGTCGGGCTGCTTGGTCCTGCCGCCGGAGGATCCGCCGGGGCCGTCACTGCCGGTTCCGTCGTCGCTGCCGGCCGAGTCCAGGCCGCCGGAAGAGCCGCCGTCGTTTCCGTGCAGGAGTTCGGGCATGGCCGAGGGCACGCCGCCGCGGGTGTACTTGAACAGCAGCCTCACTTCCACGATGAGCAGCGCCAGGTAGACGACCACGAACGCGCAGAGCGAGAAGATCAGCTCCGCCCGGGACACCCCGGGTGACACGGCGGCTGCGGTGAACATGAACACCTGGTCGATGCCGGTGAAGCTCGGGTTGGGCGCCACGACAAAGGGCTGGCGGCCCATCTCCGTGAAGATCCAGCCGGCGCTGTTGGCGCCGAAGGGGGCCAGGATGCCGAAGACCGCCAGGCGCATGAGCCACCTGGGCTGCGGCACGGTCCCCTTGCGGGTCATCCAGAGGGCAGCCGCTGCCGCTGCCGCTGCGATGCCGCCGAAGCCGATCATGAGCCGGAAGCCCCAGTAGGTCACTGACATGACCGGCAGGTAATCGACCTCGGTGCCGGCCTGTTCCCCGTACTTGGGGTCATCCGGGATGTGCGTGCCGTACGCCTCCTGGTACTCCGGGATCAGGGTGTTGACCCCCTTGACGTTCGTGGTGAAGTCCCCGTTCGCCAGGAAGGAGAGCACACCCGGAACCTCGATCACGGCGGTGACGTCATCGCAGTTTTCCGCTCCGACGTCGCCGATGGAGAGGATCGAGAACGATGTACCGTCGTGGCAGGCCGCTTCCGCGGCTGCCATCTTCATGGGCTGCTGGTCAAACATCAGCTTGCCCTGCAGGTCACCGGTGACGGCGGTGCCGGCGAAGGACACCATGGCAATCACGGCGCCGATGCGCAGGGACTTGATCCAGACGCTGTGGTCGGTTGTGTCGCGGCCGGTTTCCGGGCGCGAACCAATGGTCACGCTGCCGTCCTCGTTGACGGTGTCGATGCCGTCCCTGCGCCGCTTCCAGAGGTGGAACCAGGCGATGCCCAGCAGGAAGCCGCCGGCCACGGACAGGGCGGCGGTGATCTGGTGCGGGAAGGCCACAAGCAGGGTGTTGTTGGTCAGCACCGCCCAGATGTCGTTCAGGACCGGCCGGCCGTCCACCATTTCCACGCCGACGGGGTGCTGCATCCAGGAGTTGGCGGCCAGGATGAAGTAGGCCGAGAGCACCGAGGCCAGCGTCGCGATCCAGATGGAGGCGAGGTGGATTTTCTTCGGCAACCGGTTCCAGCCAAAGATCCACAGGCCGAGGAAAACTGATTCGGTGAAGAACGCCAGGAGTGCTTCCAGGGCCAGCGGGGCGCCGAAGACGTCTCCGACGAAGCGGCTGTATTCGCTCCAGGCCATGCCGAACTGGAACTCCTGCACCAGCCCGGTGGCCACGCCCATGATGAAGTTGATCAGGAAGAGCTTGCCCCAAAACTTGGTCATCCGCAGGTATTCGTCTTTCCCCGTGCGGACCCACATGGTCTGCAGAGTGGCGACCACCAGCCCCAGGCCGATGGTCAGCGGCACCATGAGGAAGTGGTAGACGGTGGTGATGCCGAACTGCCAGCGGGCAATGTCGAGTGCTTCCAAGGGAGGTTTCCTTTAGTCGAACCAGGAGTTCTACAGAGCGTAGAAGATCATTCCGCTGTCGATCCTAGAACACTTCCGAAATGTTTTCTACGTGACGTAGAACCATGGCCGAAAACCCTGTACATTTAGAGGCACCACACCTCCTCGGCGCCGGGTCCGCAGTGCTGCAGCTGATACCTGAGCCCAGCGGCCCCGCGGCGAACAGTGGAGGGTTTTTTGATTTAAAGGACGGGATGTAAATGGCTACCCTGGGCGAGCTGGAACGGGCAACGATGGACCTCCTGTGGGAGTCTCCGGAGGCAGCCAGCGCAAACGAACTGCGCGAAAAACTGGCCGAGGTCAATCCCGAGGCAGGCACGGGCACCGGCAAGGGGCTGGCGGTAACGACCATCCTGACGGTGCTCTCACGGCTGGAAAAGAAGGGCCTGGTGGTACGGGAGCGGAACATCCGTCCGCACCGCTACCGCGCCATCACGTCAAAGGCCGAGCACACGGCCGAACTGATGCACGAAGTCCTCGGCTCGGTGAGTGACCGGGAAGCCGTCCTGGCCCGGTTCATCGGCTCCGTCTCGGTCACTGAGGCCGAGACGCTGCGCCGGCTTCTCGGCGGCAACTGATCCGGTAGCGGCAGCCACTTCGCACCGCGGTGTTTTGGGCCTCGTATTGCCTCGCTGCGCTGGCCCTCGTGCTGGCGTGGCCGGTTCCCATTGCCCTGTCCCGGGCCAAATGGCCCGCCCGCGCCCCTTTCACGGCCATGGTGCTTTGGCAGGCGATTGCGCTGGCCGGCGGTCTGTCGATGATCGGAGCGATGCTCACCTGGGGCCTTGAGCCCATTGGGGATAATCTCATCTCCGCCCTGGGCGGGCTGTGGAACATCCTGCTGGCCCGCGCGCCGGCCACCACACTCGGCCTGGTGCACGTCTTCGCCCTGAGCGCCGCCCTGCTGCTGAGCGCCCATCTGATTTTTACCCTGCTGCTGACCTATTACCGGATCCGGCGCGGCCGCAACCGGCACCGCGACATGCTTACGCTGCTGAGTTCGCCGTCCGCCACCCGGCCCGCGACCGTGGTCATCAACCATCCCACCCCGGTGGCCTATTGCCTTCCGGGCGGGGCGCGTTCCGTCACCGTTCTCTCGGACGGACTGTTGGAGATGCTCTCGGACGAGGAACTCTCGGCGGTCCTCATTCACGAGAAAGCCCACCTGTCCCAGCACCACCACCTGCTGCTCTGGGCTTTCGCAGCGTGGCGCGCCGCGCTGCCGTGGCTGCCGACCTCCCAGCTGGCCCAGCAGTCGGTCAACGAGCTGATCGAAATGCTGGCCGACGACGAGGCCCTGCGTGCCGTTCCGCCCGAGACACTGGTCCGGGCCGTGGCGATCGTGGGAACCGGCGCGCAGCCCGAAGGAAGACTGCACGCTGAACCCCGGGGCGCTCCCCTGCTGGCCAGCCCGGACGAGCAGGAACAGCTGGGCACCGTCCGGCGGCTCAGCCGGCTGCTGACACCCCTGCCGCCGCTGCCGGCCTGGCAGCGCACTGCCGTGCTTGTCCTTTCCGGACTGCTGCTGGCCGTTCCCACGGCACTGCTGGTGGCCCCGGGAATGCTCTAGGCGTCGGGAATGCCCTAGGCGTCGATGCGGTCGCGGTCCAGCATGGCCGCACCGGCCACGATGAAGTCCTTGCGCGGAGCCACGTCACTGCCCATCAGCAGCTCGAAGGCGCGTTCGGCGTCGGCCGCCTGGTCAATGCGCACCCGGCGCAGCGTGCGGTGCCGCGGATCCATGGTGGTCTCGGCCAGCTGGTCAGCATCCATTTCACCCAGGCCCTTGTACCGCTGGATCGGCTCCTTGTAGTTCTTGCCGTCCTTCCGCAGCTTGGCCAGCAGCGTGTGCAGTTCCTTCTCGCTGTAGGTGTAGATCATTTCATTGGCCTTTGAGCCGTGGTGGATGACCTCCACCCGATGCAGCGGAGGAACGGCGGCGTAGACCCGTCCGGCCTCGACCAGCGGCCGCATGTAGCGGAAGAACAGCGTGAGCAGCAGGGTTCGGATGTGGGCGCCGTCGACGTCGGCGTCGGTCATGAAAATGACCTTGCCGTACCGCGCCGCGTCGAGCTGGAAGCTGCGGCCGGACCCGGCACCGACCACCTGGATCAGGGCCGCGCACTCGGCGTTGGAGAGCATGTCCGCAACCGAGGCCTTCTGCACGTTCAGGATCTTGCCGCGGATCGGCAGCAGCGCCTGGTAATCGGAGGAGCGTGCCAGCTTGGCCGTGCCGAGCGCACTGTCCCCCTCGACGATGAACAGTTCAGAGCGTTCGTTGTCGTCGATCCGGCAGTCCGCCAGCTTGGCGGGCATGGATGACGTTTCCAGCGCGTTTTTCCGGCGCTGGGTCTCCTTGTGCACGCGGGCTGAGATGCGTGACTTCATCTCCGAAACGACCTTTTCCAGCAGCAGCGCCGACTGGGTCTTGTCGCTGCGGGCGCTGGAGTTCAGCCGGGCGGTGATCTCCTTGTCGACAACCTTTGCGACGATGGCCCGCACAGCCGAGGTGCCAAGGATTTCCTTGGTCTGGCCTTCGAACTGCGGCTCGGCCAGCCGGACGGTCAGGACGGCGGTCAGCCCGGCGAAGACATCGTCCTTTTCGATCTTGTCGGAGCCGGCCTTGAGCTTGCGTGCGTTAGCCTCGATCACCTTGCGGAACGTCTTGAGCAGGGCCTGTTCGAAGCCTGCCTGATGCGTGCCGCCCTTGGGTGTGGCGATGATGTTAACAAAGCTGCGGATGTTCGTTTCGTAGCCGATGCCCCAGCGCAGCGCAATGTCGACTTCGCACTCACGCTCGACCTCGGCGATTTTGCTGTGGCCGGAATCATCCAGCACCGGAACGGATTCCTTGAACTTGCCGCTGCCCTGCAGCCGCCAGATGTCCGTGACAGCGGCGTCAGCGGACAGGAAGTCGACAAATTCGGTGATGCCGCCGTCGTGCTGGAACACCTCCTCGATGGGTCCGGCTTCGCCCGGGGTGCCCGGCAGCCGGCGCTCGTCACGCAGGGTAATGCGCAGCCCGGGAACCAAGAAGGAGGTCTGGCGGGCGCGGGCCTGCAGCTCCGTGTAGGAGAACTTGGCGTCGGGCGTGAAGATCTGCCGGTCCGCCCAGTAGCGGATCCGGGTGCCGGTCACCCCGCGCTTGGCCTTTCCGACAACCTCCAGCCGGGAGCTTTCCAGGAAGGGGGAGAACTTGGCGTCGGGGCTCGGCGTCTTGCCCGTATCGGCGAAATGGCCGGGCTCGCCCCGCCGGAAGTTCATCTGGTACGTCTTGCCGGCCCGGTCCACCTGGACGTCAAGGCGCGAGGACAGCGCGTTGACCACGGAGGCGCCGACACCGTGCAGGCCGCCGGATGCCGCGTAGGAGCCGCCGCCGAACTTCCCTCCGGCATGCAGCTTTGTAAAGACCACCTCGACGCCCGTGAGCCCGGTCTTGGGCTCGATGTCCACGGGAATGCCGCGGCCGTCGTCGTGGATCTCCACGGAGCCGTCCGGATGCAGGATGACTTTGATGCTCTGCCCGTACCCGGCCAGAGCCTCGTCGACTGAGTTGTCGATGATCTCCCACAGGCAGTGCATGAGCCCGCGGGAGTCCGTGGAGCCGATATACATGCCCGGACGCTTGCGGACGGCTTCGAGCCCTTCCAGGACGGAAAGGTGGCGGGCGTTGTACTCAGTGTTCGGGGGCGCCACGTGTTTGAAACTCCTCAGCGTTGGGACCGTTGGCCGGCGGATCGCCGACTAGCTGTGCCCGGCCGAAACCGGACTACTTCCAAGGTTAAGGCCCACCGGTGACACTGCCTGCCAGCGACTCAGCAGCGGTGAATTACCTCACAACAGAACACCCGATTGGTACGCGCAGAGCGAAAGGCGCTCCCGGGTGCGAAGACTGGGTGCGCAAAGATGGTTATATGAAGTATCAACACCCTTAGGAGGCTTTCATGACAGCAGCAGTAGCTACTCGTGAATTGAACACGCTGGACCGCTGCGACCGCTGCGGCGCGCAGGCGTACGTACGTGCGGTACTGGAATCCTCGGGTGGGGAGTTGCTCTTCTGCGGCCACCATGCACGGGCAGTGGAGGCAAACCTCCGCCCCCTGACGTCGGAATGGCAGGACGAAACATCCCGCCTGACGGCGAAGACGGAAGCCGTCTCCGCAGACTAGCGCCGCACCTGCGGTCCGCCCGGACAACCGGGCGCCGCTTACAGCTTGAAAAGGTTCCTTCCGCTGAGCGGAAGGAACCTTTTTCTTGTCCCGGGGCGGTCCGGTCCCGGGTGGCCGGCACCGTGCCGCCGGACCAGGGGCCGGCTTAACCCAGAACGCCTCCGACCCGCAGCAGCGGATCGGAGGCGTTCAGCGGACTTCGCAGCGGTGCGGGCACCGCCCGGGTTTAGTCCAGGTAGTCGCGCAGAACCTGCGAGCGTGACGGATGGCGCAGTTTGGACATGGTCTTGGACTCGATCTGGCGGATCCGCTCACGGGTAACCCCGTAAACCTTTCCGATCTCGTCCAGTGTCTTGGGCTGGCCGTCGGTCAGGCCGAAGCGCATCGCCACCACGCCGGCTTCACGCTCGGAGAGAGTGTCCAGCACCGAGTGCAGCTGCTCCTGCAGCAGGGTGAAGCTCACGGCATCAGCCGGAACCACGGCCTCGGAGTCCTCAATGAGGTCACCGAATTCGGAGTCGCCGTCTTCACCGAGCGGCGTGTGCAAGGAGATCGGCTCGCGGCCGTACTTCTGCACTTCCACAACCTTTTCAGGGGTCATGTCCAGCTCGAGGGCCAGTTCTTCCGGCGCGGGCTCGCGGCCCAGGTCCTGAAGCATCTGGCGCTGCACGCGGGCCAGCTTGTTGATGACCTCGACCATGTGCACCGGGATGCGAATGGTGCGGGCCTGGTCGGCCATCGCGCGGGTAATGGCCTGGCGGATCCACCAGGTGGCGTACGTGGAGAACTTGAAGCCCTTGGTGTAGTCGAACTTCTCGACTGCGCGGATCAGGCCCAGGTTTCCTTCCTGGATGAGGTCCAGGAACAGCATGCCGCGGCCGGTGTAGCGCTTGGCCAGCGAGACCACGAGCCGGAGGTTGGCCTCCAGCAGGTGATTCTTGGCGCGCTTTCCGTCATGGACGATAAACTCCAGCTCGCGCTTGAGCTTGGGGTCCATAGTCGGATCGGCTGCCAGCTTCTCTTCGGCGAACAGGCCGGCTTCGATGCGCAGGGCAAGATCAACTTCCTGCTCTGCGTTCAGCAGGGCAACCTTGCCGATCTGCTTCAGGTAGTCCTTGACCGGGTCCGCGGTGGCACCGGCTGAGACGACCTGCTGGGCAGGGGCGTCATCGTCGTCGGCATCGGAGTAGACAAACCCGGAACCGGTCGGCGCTGCCTCCGGTGCGTCTGCCGGGTCAAGCTCCGGCTCGGCGGGATCGGAGTCGCTTGTCTGCTGCTCATCCTCTTCCGCAGCTGCTGCGGCCTTGGCCGACTTGGCTGATTTGGCGGCGGTCTTGCGGCCGGCTGCAGTGGTACCTGACTTGGCAGCTGCAGGCTTGCGCACTGCGGCCTTGCGGACGGTCTTCACCGCGGTCTTTTCGCCGGCAGCGGGTTCGATCGGAGCCGAAGCTTCGTCTGCGGCAGTGCGCTTGCTTGCAGTGTCAGTCTCTTCGACTGCAGTTGTCTTTCTCGGCGACACAGAAAACCTTTCATACGGCGGGCTGTGGAATCGCCATTGGGGGCAACACCACTATGACCCTGTCAAGTCCGTGCTTGAATTCAAGCGATCCCGTCTGCAGCGGTGTCCTTGGTAGAACACTCACGCAACGGTTTCTGTTCCCCCTGCACAAACGGCAAAAGGCCCAAAAGCGATACTTGATACACGAACCCGACCGGGTCTCGGTTCCCATTGTCTCACGATTTCCTGCCGCTGCCAGCACTGCGGCGGCGATCATCGTCGCCGAGACCGGTGTTGCCGCCGCTATCAGAGCCGCCGGTGAAGCGTCGCCCGCAGACCCTGATCGACTCAGCTGCGGGCGGTTCCGGGATGCGGCGCCGGCGGCGACCGCCAAGCGGTACCTGCCTGTCGGGCCCACAGCGGGAACATGCCGGTGGTCAGGAGGTCTTCCAGCAGTTCCGCCAGGCGGTACCCCGGATACGATGCCAGGCAGCGGGTCAGATGCACCTGGGCCCGGGAGCCCCTCCCCCTGGCCCATTCGATCCAGGCCAGCAGGCTGAGCAGGGCGGCGGCAGCTTCGCCGTCGGCGTCGACCGCTTCCCCAGGGTCTCCTGCCGTGGCCGCGAGCAGTTCGGCGAAGACCGCAAAGGCCGCATCCATGCCGGTCCAATCCGGAAGCCCGGAATACTGGCCAATAAGCACCTCGCGGAAGTCCCGTTCCGGGTCGGAAACCGCTCCCGGCCGGGGCCGGAGGGGAGATCTCCGATTGGCTGCGCGGACGGTGCCGGAGCCGGTCCGCGGAACTCTTTCGGGAGCCGGCCAGGCGGTCTCGCCGGTGCCCGGCGGCAGCACAGGCCGGTTGTCATCCGTCGACAACAGATTGCACGCCTCGGCGCCTTCCAGCGCCCGGCCGTACCCCAGGGCTGCCATTACCAGGAGCGTGTCCCGCACCGGCCGGGCGCGCAGGCTGGCCAGCAGGAAGCCGGCTGCCTCGGGGTCGGCGCGCAACTGGGGACAGCCCCGCTCCGGGACGGCCTGCTCCGTGCCCGTGCCGGCCGCAGCGGCGAAAAACGCATTCCACACGGCCAGGGTGCCGGCGAACTGCGCACGCCGGCACCAGCGGGTCCGCAGCCGGCGCACATAGGCGGACCGGTGCAGCGCCGCATCAGCGCTGTTCTCCCAGGCCGGCGGCAGGTCCAGGCTGACCGCTTCATCCAGCGAACGGGCGTAGGCACTGCCCCGGTACACCATTTCGGCGCTGAGGGTGCTGTCGGCGATCAGGCCGAGGGAGTGGCCGGGCCAGGGACAGCAGCTGCTGTCGGTGCAGAAATACTCGCGCCAGGCATGCGCAGAGACCAGCCAGCCATCCCGGATGGGCAGGCCCGCCTCTGCGAGGTGTTCGCCAAGCTCGGTGACGAGCGGGCAGTACGGCGGAACCTCCGGCTGCTGCCAGGCCAGATTCGTGTACAGGGCCATCAGCACGCCGTTGGCAGCTCGGTCGGAGCGCAGAAGCTCCGTTACCCGGGCCGCGAAATCGGTGTGGTTCAGGCCGGCAGGAGGCAGGTCCAGCCGCAGAGTCGCGCCGAGCCGGGCGGAGTCCATGGTCATGAGGACCATCGACTCCTGCGGGACGAAGCCGAGGCTGTGGGGTATGAAGGCCAGGATGTCCATGGGTCCGCTGACCGGAAACGGTTCCTGGGGGCGCCGGCCGGTGGGAATTTTCGTCATGGCTCGAGCTTCGCGGCCGGGACGGCGTCCGGCGAGTGGATCGGAGGCTGCTGTGGACAGAAACCGGCCGTCCAGTCGGCCGGCCCCGCCCGTGGAGGAACAGTCGCGTCGTTATTCGCGGCCGGGATCCGGTTCCCGGCGTTCCTGCCGGGACTTCCTCGCTGCCTGTTTGGCCTGCCGCTCCCGGGCGATTGCCGCCCGCAGCGGCGGAAGCCGGACGCCGTCGTCGGCCATGCGTGCCCGGACCCGCCCCCTGGTGCGGAGAATCCCGGCGACCCCCACGGCCATCACGGCAAACTGGACGGCAAGCGCAATCCGGAAGGAGTCCAGCGCGTACAGGTCTCCCCCGGAGAAACCGGTGGCGTCCAGGACGTCCAGCACCACGCCGATCAGGTACATGGACACCAGTGAGGCGATGAAGCCGCCGATGTTCACGATCCCGGTGGCGGTGCCCAGCCGGTGGCCTGGATTGTAGGTGCGGGCGAAATCGAAGCCGATCATCGATCCCGGGCCGCCCACCGCCAGCACTGCCACGAGCACGGCGAGCAGCCACAGCGGCGCGGGCCCCGGATACAGCAGCACGGCCAGCCAGGCGCAGGCCATCGCCGCGGCGATCAGCAGCACCATGGTGGACCGGCGCAGCGGATGGCGCCCCACCCAGGAACCGAGCCACGGCCCGCAGATGACGGCCACCACGACAAAGAGCGTCATCAGCGCCGAAGCCCAGGAGGATTCCACGCCCTCCGCGCTGACCAGATACGGGAAGCCCCACATCATGACAAAAACGGTGCCGGGGAATTGGATGGTGAAGTGCGTCCACATGCCCAGCCGCGTTCCGGGCTGGCGCCAGGCCTCGGCCAGCGAGGTGGCGGTTTGGCGCAGCGGCAGCACCGGGGGCGCCTCCGAGCCGGCCGGGCGGTTGCGGACAAAGACCAGGGTGAGCACCAGGATCAGGACGGAGAGGGACGCGGCGGAGACAAAGGCCGTGTTCCAGCCGAAGCGGCGCAGGACAAAGGCAAAGGGCACGGCGCTGACGATCTGGCCGAGCTGGCCGATGATTCCGGTCCATTGGGTCAGGACGGGAATGTGCCGGCCGCTGAACCAGACCGGGAGCAGGCGCAGGACACTGATGAAGGTGAGGGCGTCGCCGGCACCGACCAGGGAACGGCCCAGGATGCCGCCGCCCACCGAGTCGGCAGTGGCCAGCTGCAGCTGGCCGGCCACCATCAGGGCGGCGCCGCCGGCAATCAGCAGGCGCGGACCGAACCGGTCCACGAGCACCCCCACCGGAATCTGCAGGCCGGCATAAACCAGCAGCTGCACCACGGTGAAAACGGAAAGGATGGAAGCTGTGGCGTCAAAGCGTGCCGTGGCCTCCAGCCCGGCCACGCCGAAGGTGGTGCGCTGTGTCACCGCAGCCAGGTAGGCGAGGACGCTGATGCCCCAGACCAGCCAGGCGCGGGAACTGTTCACAGCCGCACCTCCGGACGGCTACTCCCGAGGATGATCCTGCGGTGCCGGCCCGGACCCGCGGTCCGGTTGTCCCGAAGTGTTCTTCTTTCCACCGGTTTCTGCGTCCTCCGTTGAGTTTTCGTGATTCTCCGGCCACAGCGCCTCGGATTCCTCCTCCGCCTGCGGACTGGCCAAGTACGCTTCGACGGCGGCGCCGAGTTCCTCGGCGTTCGCGAGCTCGTCATTGTCCTTCACGAGCAGGGAACGGCGCACGCTGCTGTCCGTGTACTCGTCGTAGCGCTTTTCCAAGGTGGCCACGACTCCCTTGACTTCGGCCGAGGCCTCCACCTGTTCGGCGATCTGGCGTTCCACGTCGCGGCCGGCTTCACGCAGGCGGTCGGTGGGCAGCACCAGCGAAGCCGCAGCACCCAGGTATTCCAGCCCGGCCACGGCGGCCGGCGGGAACTCGGCTTCGGCGAGATAGTGCGGCACGTGCATGGCATGGCCGACGACGTCGATCCCGGCCTGCGTCAGCCGAAGTTCCAGGATGTGCCCCACGGCTGCCTGGATCTGCGCGTTGGGCCGCCAGGAGCTGATGCCCGCCATGAGGTCCGGGCGGTTGCCGTGGACGGTCACGCCCACGGGCCTGGTGTGCGGCACCGGCATCGGAATCGAGTGGATCCAGCTCACCTGCTGCACACCGAAGGTCTTCGCCAGATGCACGACGGCTGCGGTGAACCGTTCCCACTGCACGTCAGGTTCGAAACCGGTCAGGAAGAGAAACGGCTCACCCAAACCGTCATAGAGCCGGTACAGGTTCAGCAGCGGCGGTTCGTAGTCCGCGAGGTGGTCCTCCACGAAGGAGATCTGCGGGCGGCGGGCGCGGTAGTCGATGAGCTGGTCGGTGTCGAAGGACGCCACCAGGTCGTGATCGAGCGATTCCAGCAGCTCGTCGCGGATCTGGGAGACCACGTGGCCGGCCTCGGCAAAGCCGGTAAAGCCCACCAGAAGCTGCAACCCGTGCAGGCCGGCGTCGTCGGCCACTTCCGGATTGAGATTAAACAGGGTCAGCGGATCAAGCATGTCTTCCCCTTCTGTGCTTCCATGTGCTTCGGTCTCCCGAGGTTTGCGAATGTCCGCGGCGGTGCTGCAAGGAAACTTCTCCAAGAGGAAAACTTCCGATCCCAGCAGAGCGCAGGTACAGCGCGGGCTGCGCTGATTACTCAAGGGTAAACGCCGCCGCCCCCGCGTTTCATTCCCGTCCGCCAAGGGCACACTGCCGCTTAGCAAACCCCCGGGGCGCGGGCAAGAGACTACGATCTGTACAGAGGAGCCGTGCCGGCACTATGCGGGACGCGGGAGAACGCGGCACCAGTCAACAATTCGTGCATAACGTAAGGATGAAACTTCGTGGTCAAAACGAACGAGCCAAATCTGTCGGTGATCTCCCGGGACGTTTCCAAAGTCCCGGCCCAGGCATTGGTGGTAGGGATTGGCCAGACCTCCGGCGGCCCCGTTCTGATCGACAGCCCGCTGAGCCCCAAGGCGGCATCCGCCCTGGCCGCGTCGCTGCCCCTTCTCGGCGTCACCGGTGCCGCCGACGAGGTCCACCGTCTGCCCGGGCTGCCCGAGCTGGAGGCCCAGATGCTGGTCCTGGCCGGGGTCGGCAAGGTCACCGCCGGAGTTCCGCTCAGCGAAGAGGCGCTGCGCCGGGCGGCCGGATCCGCCGTCCGCCAGCTCGCCGGCACCGAATCCGTGGCCCTGGCCCTGCCGGCCGCCACCGTGGCCGACGCCGCCGCCGTCGCCGAGGGCGCGCTCTTCGGCGCCTACAGCTACAGCGAGCACCGCACGGACAAGGGCGCCGCCGTCAAGGAGCCGGTGCGCAGCATCATCGTCCTCACTCCGGCCGCCGACGAGAAGGCACTCAAGCCGGCGCTGGAACGCGCCCGCATCCTGGGCCGCGCCGTCAACGCCACCCGGACTCTGGTCAACCAGCCCCCGAGCCACCTGTACCCCGAGACGTTCGCCGCCGCCGCCAAGGACCTGGCCAAGCCGCTCTCGGCCAAGGTCAAGGTCACGGTGATGGATGAGAAGAAGCTCGAGCGCGACGGCTTCGGCGGGCTGATGGGCGTCGGCAAGGGCTCCTCCCGGCCGCCGCGCATGGTCAAGCTCGAATACGCACCGCAGCGCGCCAAGGCCAAGCTGGCCCTGGTGGGCAAGGGCATCACCTTCGATTCCGGCGGACTCTCCCTGAAGCCGGCCGCCGGCATGCAGACCATGAAGTGCGACATGGGCGGCGCCGCCGTCGTCCTGAACGCCCTGCTGGCCATCGCCGAACTGGGACTGCCGGTCAAGGTCACCGCCTGGCTGTGCCTGGCCGAGAACATGCCCTCGGGCACCGCCCAGCGCCCCGGCGATGTCATGACGACGTACGGCGGACGCACCGTGGAGGTGCTGAACACCGATGCCGAAGGCCGCCTGGTCATGGCCGACGGCCTGGTCGCCGCCTCCGAGGAGGCGCCGGACGTCCTGATCGACGTCGCCACCCTCACCGGTGCGCAGATGATCGCCCTGGGCAACCGGGTCTCGGCCGTCATGGGCGAGGAAGGAGTGCGCGACGCCGTGAAGGCCGCAGCGGACCGCGCCGGAGAACTGTTCTGGCCGATGCCCATCCCCGAAGAACTGCGCGCGAGCCTGGATTCCTCGGTAGCGGACATCGCCAACCACGGTGAGCGGTTCGGCGGCATGATGACCGCCGCCAGCTTCCTGCGCGAATTTGTCGGCGAGGTCGACGGCGTGAAGATTCCCTGGGCCCACTTGGACATCGCGGGCCCGGCCTTCAACGAAGGATCCCCCTACGGCTACACGCCCAAGGAGGGCACCGGCGTCGCGGTCCGCACACTCGTGGCCTACGCGGAAGACGTAGTCGCCCGCTCCGCCTAAGCCGCACCCATATAGCACCGGCCCCGCTCAGGGGCCGCCAGGAATGACTGTTGTGACTGGTGTTTCTCATTACACTTCCCGCCGGCGGGCCTGCATCGAGTGGATGGAGCCCTGCCGGCGGGATAGTGTGAGAGACAATCACGACCGCCCAAATCACTAAAACGACGCGCCCATGTGCGTCACCGATTACGCGAGGGAGCGTTCAAGTGGCCGAAAAGGCAACTGCGCAAGAATTCGACATCCTGATCCTCGGAGGAGGAAGCGGCGGCTACGCCGCCGCCCTTCGCTCCGTGGAGCTGGGTTTCTCAGTAGGACTCATCGAAAAGGGAAAGCTGGGCGGCACCTGCCTGCACAACGGCTGCATCCCCACCAAGGCGCTGCTGCATTCGGCTGAAGTCGCCGAAAACGCCAAGACCGCTTCGAAGTACGGCGTCAAGGCCACCTTCGATTCCGTGGACATGGTGGCGGTGAACTCCTACAAGGACAACATCATTGCGGGCAAGTTCCGCGGCCTGCAGGGCCTGATCAAGTCCAAGGGCATCACTGTCATCGAGGGTGAAGGCAAGCTCACCAGCGAAAAGACCATCGAGATGAACGGTGAGACCTACACGGGCGCCAACATCATCCTGGCCACCGGCTCCTACTCCCGGTCACTGCCGGGCCTGGAAATCGGCGGCAAGGTCATCACCTCGGACCAGGCCCTGAAGATGGACACCATCCCCAAGAGCGCCATCATCCTGGGCGGCGGCGTCATCGGCGTCGAATTCGCTTCGGTCTGGAACTCCTTCGGCGTGGACGTCACCATCATCGAGGGACTGCCGTCCCTGGTGCCGAACGAAGACGCAGCAATCATCAAACAGCTGGAACGCGCCTACAAGAAGCGCGGCATCAAGTTCAGCACCGGCATCTTCTTCGACAACGTGAAGCAGAACGACGACGGCGTCGTCGTCACGCTTGCCGACGGCAAGACCTACGAAGCTGACCTGATGCTCGTGGCCGTGGGCCGCGGACCGGTCACCGCCAACCTGGGCTACGAAGAAGCCGGCCTGACCATGGACCGCGGCTTCGTCATCACCAACGAACGCCTGCACACCGGCGTCGGCAACGTTTACGCCGTCGGCGACATCGTGCCGGGCCTGCAGCTGGCCCACCGCGGCTTCCAGCAGGGCATCTTCGTCGCCGAGGAGATCGCCGGCCTCAAACCGGTTATCGTCGAAGACGTCAACATCCCGAAGGTCACCTACTGCGAGCCGGAAATCGCTTCCGTGGGCCTGACCGAAAAGGCCGCCAAGGCCAAGCTGGGCGACGAGAACGTTCAGGTCCAGGAATACAACCTGGCCGGCAACGGCAAAACCTCCATCCTGGGCTCCTCCGGCCTGATCAAGATGGTCCGCGAAAAGGACGGCCCCATCGTGGGTGTCCACATGATCGGCGGCCGCATCGGCGAGCAGATCGGCGAAGCACAGCTGATCGTGAACTGGGAAGCCTACCCGGAGGACTTGGCGAGCCTGCTGCACGCCCACCCGACGCAGAACGAAGCCCTCGGTGAGGCCGCCATGGCCCTCGCCGGCAAGCCCCTGCACGGCTAGAACAAGAACCACCTGCTTAGTGCACCCGGCAGCCCAACCACCGGGTGCACTAGGCTTTCACCACCAGCACCAGCGGTACGGCTGGTCAACAAAGATCTAATAAGGAGAAACGGGGACAATATGTCTGAAACCGTGAACTTACCCGCCCTCGGTGAAAGCGTCACCGAAGGCACCGTCACCCGCTGGCTCAAGGCCGTCGGCGACAGCGTCGCAGTAGACGAGCCGCTGCTCGAGGTATCCACCGACAAGGTTGATACCGAGATCCCCTCCCCCGTCGCCGGCGTCATCGAGGAAATCCTCGTAGCCGAAGACGAAACAGCAGAGGTCGGCCAGGCGCTGGTGCGCATCGGCGACGGCTCCGGCTCCGCAGATTCCGCTCCCGCGGAGGAAGCTCCGGCGCAGGAAGCTCCGGCCGAAGAGGCCCCCGCAGCGGAGGAAGCTCCGGCGCAGGAAGCCCCCGCCGCCGAATCCTCGGATTCCGCTGATTCGGGTTCCGCCGAGGGCACCGACGTGACCCTGCCCGCACTGGGCGAGTCCGTCACCGAAGGCACCGTCACCCGCTGGCTGAAGGCCGTGGGCGACGACGTCGAGGTTGACGAGCCGCTGCTCGAGGTCTCCACCGACAAGGTCGACACCGAGATCCCCTCCCCCGTTGCCGGCAAGCTGCTGGAAATCCGCGTGAACGAGGACGAGACCGCCGAGGTCGGCGCCGTTCTGGCCGTCATCGGTTCCGGTGCCGGCGCTCCCGCGACGGCCGAGCCGAAGGAAGCCGAGCCCGTAGCGGCAGCCTCCAAGGACGAGCGCGAAGCTCCGGCCGTCGAGCCGAAGAAGGAAGAGACGCCTGCCCCGAAGCAGGAGGAGAAGAAGCCCGAGCCGAAGGCCGAGCCCAAGCAGGAGGCTCCTGCGCAGGAAGCTCCCGCTGCGGCCGAGTCCGAAGGCACCTACGTCACCCCGCTGGTGCGCAAGCTCGCCAACCAGCACGGCGTGGACCTCTCCACCGTCAAGGGTTCCGGCGTGGCCGGCCGCATCCGCAAGCAGGATGTCCTCGAGGCTGCCGAAGCCAAGAAGGCCGCCGAAGCCCAGCCCGCCGCCGCTCCGGCAGCAGCCGCGTCCTCGGACAAGGCAGCACCGGCAAAGATCAGCGAAGCAAGCGCCAAGCTGCGCGGCACCACGGTCAAGGCGCCGCGGATCCGCCAGACGATCGCCCGCCGCATGGTCGAGTCCCTGCAGGTTTCGGCCCAGCTGACCCAGGTCCAGGAAGTGGACATGACGCGCATCGCCAAGCTGCGCGCCACGGCCAAGAACGACTTCGCCGCGCAGAACGGCGCGAAGCTCACGTTCCTGCCGTTCATTGCCAAGGCCGTCACCGAGGCGCTGAAGCAGCACCCGAAGCTGAACGCGTCCTACGACTGGGACTCGCAGCAGATCACCTACCACGACGCCGAGCACCTGGCGATCGCCGTGGACACCGAAAAGGGCCTGCTGGTTCCGGTCATCAGCGATGCCGGCGACCTGAACCTTGCCGGACTTGCCAAGCGCATCGGCGACGTCGGCTCCCGCACCAAGGAAGGCAAGATCGGACCGGACGAGCTGTCCGGCGGCACCTTCACGATCACCAACATCGGTTCGGTGGGCGCACTGTTCGATACCCCGATCATCAACCAGCCGCAGGTGGCCATCCTGGGCACCGGTGCGATCGTCAAGCGCCCCGTCGTCCTGACGGACGCCGAGGGCAACGACACCATCGCGATCCGCTCCATGATGTACCTGTCCCTGTCCTACGACCACCGCCTGGTGGACGGCGCGGATGCAGGACGTTTCCTGCAGACGCTCAAGGCACGGCTCGAAGAGGGCAACTTCTCGGCCGATCTGGGCCTGTAGTTCCGGACCGGAACCCGGCATAGCCGCAAAGGGCGCTTCCCCTCGGGGAGGCGCCCTTTGCGCTGTCCGCCGCCGGCTCCGGACGACCTCCTACTGACGACTGACTTCTACCTGTTGTAGAAAAGTTACCGTTTTACACCGCGGGCGGGCAGGAATGCTGACGGACCGTCGGTAAGCTGGACGCATGGACTTCCTACAGAACTTTCTCGTTTTCCTGCACATCCTTGGCGCCGCCATCATCGTCGGCATCTGGTTCGCCCGGATCAAGAACCCCACCGTGATGCCCGGCCAGTTCCACGGAGCCCTGCTGCAGCTGGTCACCGGCCTGCTGCTGGTCGGCCTGGCCGAGATGGACGATTACGACGTCAACCACGTCAAGATTGCCGTCAAGCTGGTGCTGGCCCTGGCCATTGCCGCAATGGCCTTTGTCGGCCAGCGAAAGTACAAGAAGGGCGAGCCCGTGGGCAAGGGCCTGGCCAATGGCGTGGGCATTCTGACGGTGGTCAACATCGCCGTCGCCACCATGTGGTAGGCCCTTCCAGATAGTCCGCGCGGGAGCACGTTCCGTCGCTGCAGTAGATCCTGCCGCGCGACTCTGAATAGGATGGGATGAAGTGCCGGAATCTTCCGGCCTTCATCCCATCCGTTTTTAAGGAGCCCCCATGGCTACAGTCCGCTCAGCCCATACCGTCTGGAACGGCGATCTCTTCAACGGCCAGGGCGAGGTCACCCTCGACAGCTCCGGCCTGGGAACCTACGACGTCACGTGGAAGGCACGCGCCGAGGAAGCCAACGGCAAGACCAGCCCCGAGGAGCTCATTGCCGCCGCCCACTCGGCCTGCTTCTCCATGGCCTTCAGCAACGGCCTCGCCGAGGCAGGCAAGACCGCTGAGCGCATTGAAACGTCAGCGGATGTCTCCTTCGTTCCCGGCACCGGCATCACCGAAAGCCGGCTCAAGGTCACGGCCGTCGTGCCCGGCCTGACCGCCGAAGAATTCCAGGACATCGCCGAGGCCGCCAAGAGCGGCTGCCCGGTTTCCCAGGCCCTCGCCGGAATCAAGATCTCCCTGGAGGCGACGCTGGAGTCCTAGGACCTCAGCCCTGACCTCCGCCGCGAAATGGCAGAAGGTGATGTTCCCAGCTCTGGGAACAGCACCTTCTGCCATTTCGGCGGGATGCGGGCGGCCGGCTCTCTGCCGTTAGTGCCGCCCGGCCTCCCGGTCACCGGCGGCGCCGGCAGCCGAAACCGGCGCCGGAGCCGCTGATGTGCCCGGCCGGGCCCCTGCTGCCGGCGTCGGCTGCGGGCGCGGCGGCAGCGGAGCGGGCTGCAGCGCCGGGTAGCCGGCCAGGGCCGGCGGCTGGTCGGTGGGCAGCTCGGAGAGCATTTCCTTCAGGATCCCCACGCCGTGCTCCAGCTGGGGATCCTCTCCGGCGGCATAGGCATGCGGCGGGAACGGAACCTCAATGTCCGGATCCACGCCGTAGTTCTCCACCGTCCAGTCAATGCCGCCGGTGACCCAGAAGCCGTAGCGCGGCTGGTTCACACCCGTGCCGTCGACCAGCTTGAACCGGCCGTCGATGCCGACGACGCCGCCCCAGGTCCGCATGCCGATCACGGGACCGATCCCGCGCAGCTTGGCCACCTGGGTGATGATGTCGCCGTCGGAACCTGCGAACTCGTCGGTCAGGATCACCACCGGTCCGCGGGGCGCATGCGCCGGGTAGGTGCTGGGCTGCTCGCCGCGGGCCAGCGTCCAGGCGGTGACCTTCCGGCCGATCAGTTCGGCGACCAGCTGCGAGGTGTGGCCGCCGCGGTTGCGCCGCACGTCCACGATCAGCGCATTGCGGGAGGACTCCTGGTCCAGGTCGCGGTGCAGCTGGGACCAGCCGTTGGCGACCATGTCGGGGATGTGCAGGTAGCCGAATCCTCCGTTGGAGGCTTCCCGGACAATCCTGCGGTTCGCGGCGACCCAGTTCTGGTAGCGCAGGCGTTCCTCGCTGCGCAGGGGCACGACGGCGATCCGGCGCTGGCTGGGTGCGCCGGCGCCGTCCTCCGCCGTCCGGACGATGGTCAGTTCCACGGTGCTGCCGGCAGCGCTGGAGAGCAGCGGCGCCGGGCCCTGGTCCGCCGGAACCGGCCGGCCGTCGACGGCGGCGATGATGTCGCCCGGGTGCACGTCGGCCCCGGGAGCCGCCAGCGGCGACACGGCCTGCGGGTCGGAGGATTCCGCGGACAGGATCCGCACCACTTCCCAGCCGCCCGGGCCGGGGCGCAGATCGGCGCCCAGGAAGCCCTGCGCGCCGGCACCGGGCTCGGCCGCCGGCCGGGGCGCAACATACGCGTGGGATGTGCCCAGCTCGCCCTGCATCTCCCACAGCACGTCCACCAGGTCATCGTGCGAGCCGAGCCGGTCAATCAGCGGCCGGTACCGGGCGTGGATGCCCTTCCAGTCCAGTCCGCCCATGTCCGGCGCCCAGAAGAAGTCTCGCTGCAGGCGCCACGCTTCATCGAATTCCTGGCCCCAGACCTTCAGCGGATCCAGCAGGACGCGGATGCGGGTGAGATCCACGGTGACGTTCTCCGGCGAGTCGTTGTCGGCGCGCGACGACGACGGGACGGCGTGCACCTGCTGCTCGTGGACAAACACGACCTTGCGGCCGTCGCCGCTGATCTCGTAATCCTCCAGGGCCGGCACCAGGACCGACACGTCCTTCTTCTCCAGGTCGAAGCGTTCCAGCCGGCCGGCGGGCTGCCGGTCGCGGGTCGAGGCCCGGCCGTCGCCGGTGACCCCGTAAGTGTCGGACGCCAGCCAGAGCAGGGCGCCGTCGGCCGCCGTGAGCTTTTCGTAGCGGCCCTGCGGCACCGGCACACTGATGATCCGGTCAGAGATGCCGACGGCGTCAATCACCGATCGCGGGCCCGAAGGGGCCGCTTCGGCCGGATCATCCGAGGACACCGGAGGCTGTTCGGCGCGTGGCACCGGAAGGCCGTGGACGGAGGGGCCGAAGGGCGACGGCGTATCCGCCGCGAGGGCGACGAGGAAGGGCTTGGTGGAGGACGGGAAACTCAGGTCGAAGCGGTGGGTGTCATAAACCGGGTCGAAGCTGCGCTCGGACAGGAACGCCAGGTAGCGTCCGTCCACGGTGAAGGCCGGGGCATGGTCGCGGAAACGGCCGTCGGTCACCTCGATGGTCCCGGCCGCGGGATCCGTTGCCGAGTGCACCCGGATTCGGGCCCGTGCGCCTTCCCCGGTCACCGGCTCGGACCAGGCCAGCCACTGTGAGTCGGGAGAGAACGCCAGCTGGTCCACGGCGCCGTGACCGGTGGCGGCAATGCGGGCCAGGGCGCCGCCGGCGGGATCCAGCAGGTAGACCTCGCCGTATTCGGTGGATACCGCAACAGCGGTTCCGTCCGGGCTGGCGGTGATCTGGGCGACGCGGGTGGGCTTGTCGAAGGGGATGCGCAGTGTGCGCGGGGATTTCTCCGCCGGTACCGCCGACGTTTCCGTGTCCTCCTCCGGCCGGACCGGTTCCGCTCCTGCCGGGGCCACCGGCGGCTTGTCTTCGCGCGCCGGTGCCGTGGCCGGGACCGGCACCGGGGTGCGGGTGGCGGCCGAGACCGGGCGGGGCAGGACAATTTCAGGCTCGGCGGCGGCCGGGGCTGCGGCCCCGGGCACGGGCGCTGCCGCGGAGGCGGCGGGCTGGCCGTCCCGGACGGCGGAGGCGGCGCCGTCGGGCAGGTCCAGCTCGGCAAAGACACTGCGGACGTAGAGGGATTCCTCGCCGTCGTGGTCCGCCACATAGACGGCCCGGCCGTCGGCCAGCGGCCGGCCCAGCCGGGCACGGACGGCGGAGTCCGCTTCGATGACGCGGGACGGTCCGTCGCGGTGCGTCAGCCAGTGCAGCGTGCCGTGGGACTCCACCACGGAGGCGGTGCCTTCGGTGTCCGGCATGACAGCCGCCAGGTGCGCGCCGACGTTCAGCGGCTGCGGCCGCCGGCCGGTGCCGGCCGAGCCCAGGGTGATGTCCAGCGGCCGGGCGTCGTCCTCAAGCGAGGGCAGCAGCCAGAGGGTGCCGGCGGATTCAAAGACGATCCGGTGCCCGTCCGTCGAGGCATGGCGGACATAGAACTCGCCGAAGTCGGTGTGCCGGCGCAGGTCCGTTCCCTGCGGCGTCACCGAGTAGAGGTTGCCGTACCCCTCGTGGTCGGAGAGGAAGACGATGCGGCCGTCGATCCACATGGGATCGGTCAGGTTGCCGTCCAGTTCCGGCACGAGCCGCTCAAACTCGCCGTTGCCGTCTGCATCGATCCAGAGCTTGCCGGCGGTGCCGCCGCGGTAGCGCTTCCACCAGGCCGGTTCGCGGGTCATCACGGAGCCGATGACGACGGGACGCTCATCGCCCACGGCCGGGCCCTGGGCCACGGCGTCCACCGGGCCGTACGGCAGGGCCAGCGGGGCGGAGCCGTCCAGGGGCACTTCGTAGGCCCAGCGCAGCCGGAAGTCCTCGTGTTCGAAGGGGCTGATCGCGATCACGTTGCCGGCTGCGCTGAAGCCCTTGACCCTGGTGCCCTGGTTGCCCCAGTAGGTCAGCCGGCGGAAGTCTCCGCCGGCCGTATCCGCCGCGACCACCTCGGGCGCGCTGCCCTGCACGACGCTCCACGCGATGGTGGCGCCGTCGGGGGAAAACCGGGGATTGCGTGCCGGGAGATGCATCGAGGAGATCCGCCACGCGCGGCCCCCGGTCAGCGAGGCGACCCAGACGTCGTCTTCCGCCACAAAGGTGACGAGGTCGTCGTGCAGATCGGGAAAGCGAAGATAGGGAGTTGAACTCATGTCCCCGATCCTATCTTTCAGGCCGGACAGGACACCCCAGGGACAGGCCCGGCGCCGCCATGTCGGCACGGCGCTCAGGCGGGCGAGGCCAGGATGTCCTCGATCCGCCATCCGTCCGGAGTGTTCACCATGACAAGGACAATGTCCTGACGAGACAGCGCTTCCGCACCGCGGACCATGCCGCCGTGCGCGTCACGCTCGGCGTAGGCCGACGTGGACACTGCTGCCGGCACGCTGAACCGCCCGCCCTCCCCCGGCAGCGCCGGACCCGCGGACAGGACCTCCACGGTGAGGCCGGAGAGGACGGTTCCGGCTGCCTCGAGCTTGGCGACCTCGGCCCGGTCGGCTTCCATGGCTGATGACCCCGGAAGATTGACCCCGTCCAGCAGCCCGGCGTCGGCCGTGCTGAAGGCCCGGGCACGCAGTTCCGCGAGGGCCGCCGCCGCCCGTACCGGATCATCTGCACGCAGCAGTGCCTGGAGTTCGGGCTCCGGAACCAGTGCCAGCGGACCCGGGCCAGGGGCGGCCTCCGGTCGCGGCGCCACAGCTTGTGCAGTGCCCGGCGGCTGTGCCGGAACCGCAGATGCATCTGCTTCCGGCGCATCGCCCTGCTCCGGGGCTGCAGCGCCGGGCCCGGCCGGGGCCGGGCCTTCCGGACTCTGGCCTTCCGGCCTCGAGCCTTCCGGAGTCTGGCCTTCCGGCGTCTGGCCTTCCGGGGCCGGGCTGCCCTGCGGCTGCAGCATTTCCGGAGCAGCCACCGCTACGGCTCCCAGCCCCATCGTGCCCGCCACCAGGACGGCCGCCGCGCTCAGCAGCAGCCGGTTGGGGCGTCTGCGCTCCGTTATCCGCTCATCCGGGCCCGCACGCCGTCCGGATGTTCGGCGCCGGCCCCGCGCCCGCAGCCCGGCGGAGGCCCGCAGCCCGGCGGAGGCCCGCCCCAGTTCGATTCGGGCGCGGCGGGATTCCGCCCCGGGTCCGCCGTCACCGTTAACGGGAAGCGCCAGGTCCAGCGGTTCCGCAGCGGCGGAGGCAAAGACCAGCCGGGTGAACTCCGCGGCGTCCGGGCGAGGGGCGTCTGCCCGCAACCCTGCTTCCACTGCAGCGGCGAGCGCCGGCGGAATCCCGGGAACCAGCGCCTCAAGCCGCGGACGGTGCTCTTGCGGGGGCAGGGCCTGTCCGGTCAGGATGAGCCAGCCCGACGCGGCAAGGGCAAATACGTCAGCATCGGGCTGCGGCAGCCATTCAGGAGCGACCGGTTCCGCGGCGGCGTCGACAGCAGGCGGTGCCGGCGGGACACCCGGCCCCGCCGTCCCGAGCAGGCGGGCGGTTCCCAGGTCGGCGAGCAGCGGCTTGCCCTGCGCAGAGAACAGAATGTTTCCGGGCGAAACATCGCCGTGAACAACTCCCTGTCCGTGCAGATAGGCGAGCGCGGAGCCGATGCCCACCAGGACCGTGACCGATTCCCCCGGCGTCAGGGTTCCGCGGACGGCCGCCAGGCGGGACAGTGACTCCCCCGGCGCGTGTTCCATGAGCAGCCCCGGCCCCTGGTCCGTCTCCAGCACCGTGTACAGGTGCAGCAGGTTCTCGTGTTCGAACCGCGAGAGGATGTTCAGCTCCCGCCGGGTTTCGAACGTACCGGCGGGGCCGCCGCCCGCCGCCGGTGTCTTCAAAGCGAAGCAGGCGCCGTCGTGCTCGCGGACCGCCAGCCAGACCCGGGCCGTGCTGCCCGAGCCCAGCAGCCGCGCGGCCCGGTACCCCTGCTCGATCACCGGCGGACGCGCTGTCCCGATAGCTCCGTTGAACTCCATGCCCTCTGTTCTAGACCGGATCCCGGGCGCGTGCAGAAGTTATCCACAACCGGCTGCGACTCCTGAGGCGGTGTGAGCCAAACCACAGTCGGAACTTGCGCTCCGGCAGTCTAGGCTGGCCCCATGACTTTGGAGTTCCTGCGCATCGGTCTCGCCCCGCACTATGTGGAATACCGCGACGGCTGGGACCGGCAGCGCGCACTGCACGAGCGGGTCCGGGCCGGCACAGCCCCCGACACCGTGCTGTTGCTGGAGCATTCCCCGGTCTACACCGCGGGCCGGCGCACGGAGGACCACGAGCGTCCGTTTGACGGAACTCCGGTGATACCGGTGGACCGCGGCGGAAAGCTGACCTGGCACGGCCCGGGCCAGCTGGTTGGCTATCCCATCCTTCGGCTGCCCGATCCCAGCAAGGTCGCCAACTATGTGGACACGCTCGAAGCCGCGCTGATCAGTGTGCTGGCGGACTACGGCGTTGCCGGCGAACGGGTGGCGGGCCGCTCCGGCGTGTGGGTGCGCGGCGGCGGCAGTGACCGCAAGATCGCTGCCATCGGCATCCGGGTGGACCACGGCGTCACCATGCACGGGTTCGCGCTCAACTGCAGCAACGATCTGGCTCCCTACGGCCAGATTGTCGCCTGCGGAATCGCCGACGCCGGCACCACCACGCTTTCGGCCGAGACCGGCCGCACGGTCACTCCGACCGACCTGGTGGCCCGTGTGGAAGAAGAACTTCTCCGCCGCCGGGACCACCTCGTCCGCGAACATCCCGTTGGGACCACGGACACCGCAACTCCGGAAACCGGCGCAACCGCAGCCGGCCGGCCGAAAGGAGCCATGCTATGACCCTTGCACCCGAAGGCCGCCGCCTGCTGCGCATTGAACAGCGGAATGTGGCCGTTCCCGTGGAACGCAAGCCTGACTGGATTCGGGCGAAGGTGTCCATCGGCCCCGAATACGTCCAGTTGAAGGACCAGGTGCAGAAGGAGGGGCTGCACACCGTCTGCGAGGAGGCCGGCTGTCCGAACATTTTCGAATGCTGGGAAGACAAGGAGGCCACCTTCCTGATTGGCGGCTCCGCCTGCACCCGCCGCTGCGACTTCTGCCAGATCGACACCGGCAAGCCCTCCGCCGTCGACATCTTCGAACCGACGAAGGTGGCCCGCTCGGTCCAGAAGATGAACCTGCGCTACGCCACGGTCACCGGCGTCGCCCGCGACGACCTGGAGGACGAAGGCGTCTGGCTCTACGCCGAGACCATCCGCAAGATCCACGAGCTGAACCCGGGCACCGGCGTCGAAATCCTGATCCCCGACTTCTCCGGCAACCCCGCGTACATCGAGGCGATCTGCGAGGCCCGGCCGGAAGTCTTTGCGCACAACGTCGAGACCGTTCCGCGGCTGTTCAAGCGGATCCGGCCGGCCTTCCGCTACGAACGGTCCCTGGACGTCATCACGCAGGGACAAAAACTGGGCATGGTCACCAAGTCCAACCTGATTCTGGGCATGGGCGAGACCCGTGAGGAGATCTCGGGTGCGCTGCGGGACCTGCACGACGCCGGCTGCGACCTGCTTACCATCACCCAGTACCTGCGTCCCAGCGACCGGCACCTGCCGGTGGACCGCTGGGTCAAGCCGCAGGAGTTCGTGGAGCTGAGCGAAGAGGCCACCGCCTTGGGTTTCCTCGGCGTGATGAGCGGGCCGCTGGTGCGCTCCTCCTACCGGGCCGGCCGGCTCTGGGCGGGAGCGATGCGCAAGAAGGGCCTGGAGCTCCCGCCCCGGCTGGCACACATCGAGGATTCGGGCACCACGCTCCAGGAGGCGTCCTCCATTCTCGCCCGCCGCTGACTCGCTCCCGCCCGGCCCGCTGCAGACGGGGCGGGCGGACAGATGTACGCCTGTCGCGAACCCGGCGCACGGAAAGCCGGAACTTCCGGTTTGCCGACGTCCGGGCCGCACGGATACCGCGCTCCGATCACGTAGAATTGAACCACTATGGCCAAAAGCACAGATTCCGACGCACCCAAGAGCGCCCGCAGCGGCCTCTTCTCCCGCAAGCCCAAGGCGGAGAAGAAGAAAAAAGGCCCGGGCCGCATGAAGCAGATCGCCGACGTCTTCAAGATGACGCGGCGCAACGATCCGAACCTGATTTGGGTGATGCTGGGCGCGTTCCTGGGCATCATCGCCGTCGGGCTGATCATCGGCCTGCTGATCGACAACTGGATCACGATGCTCATCATCGCGGTTCCGCTGGGACTGCTTGCTGCCGTCTTCATCCTGTCCCGCCGCGCCGAACGCGCCGCCTTCACCCAGATCGAGGGCCAGGCCGGTGCCTCCGGCGCCGCGCTGAGCATCCTGCGCCGCGGCTGGATCCTGGAAGAGCAGCCGGTCGCCATCAACCCGCGCAGCCAGGAAGCCGTGTTCCGCGCCATCGGACGCCCGGGCATTGTCCTGGTGACCGAGGGGGCCCCCGGCCGCGCCAAGGCCCTGGCCGACGGCGAACGCCGCCGCATGAACCGCATCGCGCCGAACGTTCCGGTACACATCATCCAGACCGGACGCGGCGAGAACCTGACCCCGCTCTCCCAGGTGGCCAAGAAAGCCAAGAAGCTGCCCAAGTCGCTGACCAAGCAGGAGGTGCAGGCAGTCAACAAGCGCCTGGCCGCCCTGGGCACCCGGCTGCCGATTCCCAAGGGCATCGACCCGTACAAGGCCCGCCCGGACCGCAAGGCTTCGCGCGGACGCTAAGCATGGACAGATACCTCACAACGCAAAGAGGGGATCTTCTTCGGAAGGGCCCCTTTTTGCGTTGCGGGCTCGACGGGATTGCTTCGAGCAAGGGTGGTGCGTCCGGCGTACGTTCGTGCGTTCGTAGTACGGATGACGGGCTTTTCAGCTCGGGATAGGCCCGTTTGCTGTACAACGGACGGGGCGGAGGCCGGTATAAGCCCGTTAGCTGTACGTCGGACGGGCGGGAGGCTTTCGGCTGCACAGGATCCCACCCTCTGTGGCGCATGGGGCCCAAGGGGTTCCACCAGCCCCAGCAGGCAACACACGGTGGGAACCAGTGCGCGGCGGCGCTCGGAGTGGAGCGGCCGCCGTCGTCGTCCGGCGTACGTCCGTTCGTAGTACGGATGATGGGCTTTTCAGTGCGGGATAGGCCCGTTAGCTGTACATCGGACGGGCGGGAGGCTTTCGGCTGCACAGGATCCCACCCTCTGTGGCGCATGGGGCCCAAGGGGTTCCACCAGCCCCAGCAGGCAACACACGGTGGGAACCAGTGCGCGGCGGCGCTCGGAGTGGAGCGGCCGCCGTCGTCGTCCTTAGCGCTTGTGCTGGACCTTGACGAGGACCGTGCCCATCGCGCGGTCGTGGAGGCCTCGCTGGTCGGCGTCGAACACGACGGCGGGAATCACGACGCAGAGCAGCAGGGTCCGGACCAGGGCCGCCAACGGGCCTGCCGGTGTGCCGTCGAGCTTCTGGACCTGCAGGCTGAACACGCGGTGCCCGATGCCGTAGCCCAGCAACGCCACGAGGACCAGCTGTTCCACGGCGAAGATGACGAGCGTTGCTGTCGAGGAGCCGCCGAAGAAGGCGTAGGAGATCACCGAGGCGATGGCCCAGTCAATGAGGATTGCCCCGAGCCGCGGGCCGACCCGGCCGATGCTGCCGGGTCCCGTCTTGGGCCTGCCGAGGCGCTTGCCGGGCCAGGAGCTTTCGTCGGAGGGAGGGCCTTCCAGCCACGAACCTATGTCTCTTCTATCAACCACGACTTAAGACTACCCGGCCCCGGTGAAGCGCCCGGCCCCCGCGAATGCTCCCTGAGGCCGGTTCACGCTAGGGTAGTAAGGAGACTTCGGCTAGCGTTACTTGCCTGAAACACGGCCGTCACGGCCGAGAAATTTGCTCCCCCTACAGTTCTAAGAAGTTGACAGGGAAGCAAGTTCCGTCCGTGGGCAGGCCGGGCAGCCCGGAGTCATCCACCCAAATGTGTAAAAGGAGCAAAATACCGATGTTCAAAACTGCGGACGAAGTCCTCAAGTTCATCGCTGACGAAGATATCAAGTTCGTCGACGTCCGATTCACCGACCTCCCCGGAGTGCAGCAGCACTTCAACGTGCCGGCAAAATCCGTCGATGCAGAGTTCTTCATCAATGGCCAGCTCTTCGACGGTTCTTCCATCCGCGGATTCCAGGGCATCGCCGAATCCGACATGCAGCTGATCCCGGACGTCACCACGGCGTTCCTGGATCCGTTCCGCATCGAAAAGACCCTGGCGCTGAACTTCTCCATCGTCAACCCCCGCACGGGCGAGCCGTACCACCGCGACCCGCGCGGCGTGGCCGAGCGTGCCGAGGCTTACCTCTCCTCCACCGGCATTGCCGACACCGCGTACTTCGCGTCCGAGGCCGAGTTCTTCATCTTCGACAACGTCCAGTACGAGTCTTCCCCGCAGGGCAGCTTCTACAAGGTCGACTCGATTGAGGCGCCCTGGAACAGCGGCCGCGAAGAAGAAGGCGGAAACCTCGGCAACAAGACGCCGTTCAAGGGCGGCTACTTCCCCGTAGCTCCCGTGGACAAGCAGGCCGACCTCCGCGACGCCATCTGCGTCGAGCTGGACAACGCCGGCCTTGAGGTTGAGCGCGCCCACCACGAGGTCGGCGGCGCCGGCCAGGCAGAGATCAACTACAAGTTCACCACCCTGACGCATGCTGCCGATGATCTGCTGAAGTTCAAGTACATCGTCAAGAACACCTCGGATGCCTGGGGCAAGTCCGCAACCTTCATGCCCAAGCCCATCTTCGGCGACAACGGTTCGGGCATGCACTGCCACCAGTCGCTCTGGAACGGCGGCACTCCCCTGTTCTACGACGAGAAGGGCTACGCCGGCCTGTCCGACGTCGCACGCTGGTACATCGGCGGCCTGCTCAAGCACGCTTCCGCCGTCCTGGCCTTCACCAACCCGACGGTGAACTCCTACCGCCGCCTGGTCAAGGGCTTTGAAGCTCCCGTGAACATGGTCTACTCGCAGGGCAACCGCTCGGCCGGTATCCGCATCCCGATCACGGGCTCGAACCCGAAGGCCAAGCGCATTGAGTTCCGCGCCCCGGATGCCTCCTCGAACCCGTACCTGGCGTTCTCGGCCCAGCTGATGGCCGGCCTGGACGGCATCAAGAACCGCATCGAGCCGGCGGACCCGATCGACAAGGACCTCTACGAGCTTCCGCCGGAAGAGGCCCGCGGCATCCAGCTGGCACCGGGCTCCCTGGAAGAAGCACTGGAGGCCCTGGAGAACGACAACGAGTTCCTCCAGGCCGGCGGTGTCTTCACCCAGGACCTGATTGACACCTGGATCGAGTACAAGCGCGAATACGAGATCAAGCCGCTCCTGCTGCGCCCGAACCCGTACGAGTTCGAGCTGTACTACGGCTGCTAATTAGCATCCGCGGCTGAACCGGGTTCAGTCCGCAGGGAGTCCGCACGAGCGGCCGGCACTTCGGTGACGGCTGCACGTGCGGACTCTTTTTTTGTTTCGCCCCCACCCCCCGAGATGGCAGAAAGTGCTCTTCTCAGCGCTCAGACGAGCACTTTGTGCCATTTCGGGGCTGGGTTCGGGGTCAGGTGATTTTGCTGCGGTACTTGGCAGTCGCCAAGGCGTAGCCCAGAGCGAGGATACCGGCGAGCCAGCCGAGGGCTATCCAGATGTCGCTGCCGACGGGCTGCTGCGCGAACAGGGCCCGGATGGTGTCCACGATGGATGTCACGGGCTGGTTCTCGGCAAACCAGGCCACCGGGCCGGGCATGGTGCCGGTGGGAACGAAGGCCGAGCTGATGAACGGCAGGAAGATCAGCGGGTAGCTGAACGCGCTCGCGCCGTCGACAGTCTTGGCCGAGAGCCCGGCAAGCACAGCGATCCACGTCAGCGCCAGGGTAAACAGGAGCAGGATTCCCAGGACGGCGAGCCACGCAGCCGCTGAGGCTCCGCTGCGGAACCCCAGGATCAGCGCGACGCCGGTGACCGCCGCGATGGAGATCAGGTTCGCCGCCAGGGAGGTGAAGACGTGCGCCCAGAGCACGCTCGACCTCGCGATGGGCATTGACTGAAAGCGTTCGAAGATGCCGCCCTGCAGGTCAAGGAAAAGCCGGTAGGCAGTGTAGGCGACGCCGGACGCGATGGTAATCAGCAGGATGCCGGGAAGCATGTAGTTCACGTAGGACTCGTCGGATCCGGTGTTTATCGCGCCGCCGAAGACGTAGACAAACAGGAGCATCAGGGCGACGGGCGTAACGGCGGTGGTGATGATCGTGTCGGGGCTGCGCTGGATGTGGCGCAGCGACCGTCCGGTCAGGACACGTGTGTTGCCGAGCGTGTGCGTGGTCATCTCAGGTCCTCTCCCGAAGAAACCGGGCCGTCGCTGCCCCCAACAAGGCTGAGGAAGACGTCCTCCAGGGAGGGCCTCTTCTCGATGTACTCGACCTTGGCGGGTGGAAGGAGCTGCTTGAGTTCAGCGAGGGTGCCGTTCTGAATGATCGTGCCCCTGTGGAGGATCGCGATCCGGTCGGCGAGATGCTCCGCCTCGTCGAGATGCTGTGTCGTGAGCAGCACCGTGGTGCCGTTGTCGGCGAGTTGCCTGATGGTCTGCCACACCTCGATGCGTGCCTGGGGGTCGAGGCCGGTGGTCGGCTCGTCCAAGAAGACGACCGGCGGATGGCCGATGAGGCTCATCGCAATGTCCAGCCGCCGGCGCATGCCGCCCGAGTAGGTCGAAGCCCTGCGATTTCCGGCATCGCTCAGCGAGAACCGGGCGAGCAGGTCGTCGGCAATCTTGCCGGGTTTCTTCAGCTGGCGCAGCTTGGCGATAAGGACAAGGTTCTCCCTGCCTGTCAGCACGTCATCGATTGCCGCGAACTGGCCGGTCAGGCTGATCGACCCGCGGACGCCGCCGGGTTTGGCGGCGACGTCGAAGCCGCAGACCGTGGCACTGCCGGCGTCGGCCGTCAATGTTGTCGCCAGTATCCGCACCAGCGTGGTCTTGCCTGCACCGTTCGAGCCGAGCAGCGCAAAGATGCTCCCCCGGCCCACATCGAAGGTGACCCCCCGCAGTACGTGCAGGTCCTTGAATGACTTCTGGATTCCCTGGACCCGTATGGCGGTGCCAGGTGATTGGTAGGTGGTCATGTCCGGTTCTCCGGTTCCGGCTCGGGTTGTGCTCGGTTACGGCTCGCGGGCGGCCTGCTCTATCGCGTCGTTCAGGCGCTTTCGCTCCTTGTTGATCCACTGGCCGTCCGCGTAGTTCTGGATAAAGGTGTCAGCAAATTCCACCGGATCATTCCCGACGATGTCGCGGATTGGTGTCTCATCGGCAGCGGCTCGTTCAAACAGGTCCGCGAGGTCATCGTGCATCTGGACCAGGATCCTGCCGTTGGCGATCGGCCGGGCGTACATGAAATACCGTTCAAGTCCCTCGACCGCCGTGCGGTAGTTGGCGGGGAGCTCTTCCTTGCGGGCCTTGTACTGTCGCCAGCGCTTCTTGTCCTCGAACGAGCCGGTCACCTGCTCGATCCATTTTGCGGCCATGGCTACTCTCCTTGCTGCGGGTTGTTGATCCGGCGGCGGAGCTGTTCGATCCGTTCTGCGAGGAATCCCCATGAACCCCAAAACTCCTCGAGGTACTCTCCGCCCAGGGCGTTGAGCGAATAAACCTTGCGGGGCGGGCCCTTTTCCGAGGGGACCTTTTCGACATCCACGAGGCCGCGTCTCTCGATTCGAACCAGCAGTGCGTAGACCGTGCCCTCGACGATGTCCGAGAAACCCTGCTCGCGCAGCCGGGCCGTGATCTCGTAGCCGTACGCCGGCCGCACGGCCAGGATCGCCAGGACGATGCCCTCAAGAGTGCCCTTGAGCATCTCGGTCATCTGCTTGGCCACTAAGGCCCCTCCGTACTACTTGGCGATACTGACTACTGCTAAATAGTAACACTAGCTACTGCGGGCACAAGAGGTGGAGGGTGGGAATATTATCGCTGCGGAAAGAGTCCGGGGACCGAACGGCCGCCCTTAACCGACTGCGCCACCGGAGCTGAATCTCTCCGGCGGTACTGGCTAAAAGATGAGCTGTCCCGTTTCGCCCGGACCCAAGGCCATGAAACCACAGGTGGCAAGCAGATGCTCACCAAACGGATTGCCGCGGACTGTCGGCCAGGAATCCCTAGTAATAAAGGGAACTGGAGAGGAACACGAAAAGGACCAGGACCGACAAAAGCGTGAAGATGATGCCCAGCACCAGGCCGATGACCCCGAAGACCTTGTACATCGGTGCCCGGTCGCTCTGGTTCGACAGCCCGATGGCGGAAAAGGCTCCCGCGGCAAGACCCACGGCGGTGCCCACGAACGGAATGAAGAACAGGAAGAGGGATACGATTCCCAGGATGAAGCCGGTCAGGGCGACAGGATTGCTGCGGGTCCGCGCAGGATAGCCGGGAAAGCCCTGATATCCGGGGTAGCCGGAGTATGCGGGCCGGGAGCCGGCGTACCCCTGCTGGTAGTTCTGGTAGCCAACATGCCCGGCCTGGTCCGTATAGCCCTGGGCCTGCCCCGGATGGCCCGACTGCTGCCCCGGATAGCCGGAATAGGGCGGAAAAGCCTGCTGCTGGCCGCCGGGATATCCCTGGCTGCCGGGATAAGACGGCACGTCCTCGGCGGCGGCCGGGACGTCGAATGCCTCCGGGGATTGGTCCTCCCGGGCCGTGGGCGCTGCGGGCTGCACCGGGCTGAAGGAGTCGGCAGTGTCGGCCGCCGGCAGCGGCATGGTGTGAGCACTCCACTGCTGGCCATCCCACCATTTCAGCTGGTCCGGGTTCAGCGGATCCTGGTACCAGCCGGGCAGTGGCGATGTCATGGGGTTCTCCTGGATTGGATAGCGGCGCCGGGCTCGTACGGCCCACATTTCTTACGGTAGCCGATTCCTGGCAGAAACCCGGCCAGGAACGGCGGGCAGTCCGGTTGCTTCGTTAGGACACCAGCTCAGCGCTGACGGAAGCATCAACACGCGCGTTGTTCAAAATGCTGATTTCGGCGGCCGACACCCCGCCGGCCACGAGGACGCAGCCAACAGCGATAGCGGTGATCTGGGCGGTCAGGGAAGATCCGGTACGGTTCCGGGTTTGCGCAGCATGCTTCGGCATGGATGGGACTCCTATCGTTGTGGTGGAGATTTCCGGGAGGCAGAACGCCGTCATTGCCGGAAGATGAGGTACCGGACGGCGCAACGGCTCGTCCGCTCCAAGGCGGGGACTGGCGGGCGGATGAATTTCGCCGCGCCGCCAACAAATCCCGGCCACCATTAAGTCTAGGAGCCCGGTCTGGCCGCTTCAACGTGGGTCTGGTCACGCGGGAACCCACCGAACCGGCCGGAGTACGACGACGGCGGCCGCCCCCGGAGGGAACGGCCGCCGTCGTCGCGGTGGCGCCGGACATCCCGGCGCTGCCACAAGCGGAGCTAGAGCACCTTGGCCAGGAAGTCCTGCAGCCGGGGCTGCTCGGGCCGGGAGAAGAGGTCCTCCGGCACGCCCTCTTCCACGATGACGCCGTCAGCCATGAAGATCACGCGGTCTGCCACTTCGCGGGCAAAGCCCATCTCGTGGGTCACGACGACCATGGTCATGCCGGCCTTGGCCAGGTCGCGGATGACCTGCAGGACCTCGCCGACCATTTCCGGATCAAGCGCGGAGGTGGCTTCGTCGAAGAGCATGATGTCCGGAGCCATGGCCAGCGCCCGCGCAATGGCCACACGCTGCTTCTGGCCGCCCGAAAGCTGCGCCGGGCGGGCGTCGGCCTTGTCGGCCAGTCCCACCTGTTCCAGGAGGCGCAGGGCGTTCGCGCGGACCTCTGCCTTGGAACCCTTCTTCAGTTCCAGCGGCGCGAGCATGACGTTCTGCAGCACGCTCATGTGCGGGAACAGGTTGAAGTGCTGGAAGACCATGCCGATGTTCTGGCGGACCTTGTTCAGGTCCACCTTCGGGTCGGTCAGGCTGTAGCCGTTGACCTCGACCTCGCCGGCCGTGATGTCCTCGAGCTTGTTCAGGCAGCGCAGGAAGGTGGACTTGCCCGAACCGGACGGGCCGATCACGCACACCACCTCGCCCTCGGCGACGGAGACGTCCAGGCCCTTGAGGACCTCGTTGGATCCGTAGGACTTGCGCAGTCCGCGGGTTACGATCTTGCTCACTTGTTAAACCTCTTATCCAGAACATCCGCCAGCTTGGTCAGCAGCGTGATGACGATGAAGTACAGGGCCGCAACGATCAGCAGCACCTCGGCGGTCCGGAAGTTCACGGCGTAGATCTGCTGGGCCTGGTAGGTGAGTTCGGCGAAACCGATCACGGCCAGCAGTGAGGTGTCCTTCAGGGTGATGACGAACTGGTTGATGAAGGACGGCGTCATGATCTTCACGGCCTGCGGAATAATGACCTTCTGCATGGTCTTGCCGTAGCCCAAGCCCAGGCTGCGGGAGGCTTCCATCTGGCCCGGATCCACCGACTGGATGCCGCCGCGCACGATTTCGGTCATGTAGGCGCCCGCGTTCAGCGACAGGGTCAGCACGCCGGCGGTCAGCACGTCCACCGGCTGGCCGATCAGCTGCGGCAGCCCGAAGTAGAAGAAGAACGCCTGGACCAGCACCGGAGTGCCGCGGAAGATCGCCACGTAGGTGGTCGCGATGCCGCGCAGGATGACGTTGTTGCCAACCTTGAAGAAGCCGAAGAGCACACCTAGCACCAGGGCGAAGACCAGCGACAGGGCGGTTGCCAGCAGGGTCAGGCCCATGCCCTTGGCGAAGGCCGGGGCGTTGTCGGTGACCAGCGACCAGAAGCTGGAATCCTTGGCACCGGCGTCCAGGTAGCGGTCGATGATCTCGTCGTATTCACCGCTGGCCTTCAGCTCGGCCAGGCCGGCATTGAAGGCCTCCAGCAGTTCGGGGTTGGTCCCCTTGTTCACGGCGAAGCCGTAGGAGGAACCGGCTTCCTTCTCCGTGACGGTCTTCAGCCCGTTGCCGGAAGCGACGCCGTAGGCCAGCACCGGGTAGTCGTCGAAGACTGCCACGGAACCGCCGGACTTCACGTCGTCGTACATCTGCGCGGACTGCGCGAACGCCACCACGCTGAAGCCGTACTCGTCCTTGATGGATTCTGCGAAGGTCTGGCCCTCGGTGCCGGTCTTGACCGCCACGCGCTTGCCGGCCAGGTCCTCGTAGCTGGAAACCTCGTCGTTCGTCTCCGCGACAGCCATCTGGATGCCGGATTCGAAGTAGGGGTCCGAGAAGTCGAAGACCTTCTGGCGTTCCTCGGTGATGGACATGCCCGCGATGACGCCGTCCACCTGGTTGGATTGCAGGGACTGCAGGGCCGCGTCAAAACCGAGGGAGCGGATGTCGACGCTGAATCCCTCCTCCTCGGCAATCGCGTTGATGAGGTCCATGTCGATGCCCACGAGTTCGCCGTCCTGGCGGAATTCGAAGGGGGCGAACGTGGTGTCGGTGCCGACGGCGAAGCTCTGGCCCGAGACGCCGCCGGTGGTATCTGCTGCGAAGGCCCCGGTTGCGGGGACGCCAAGGAGCAGTGCGATGGCCGCGGTCACCGCTATGAAGGGCGCGGCGAACTTAGCCCGGCCCCGGAGGGCCCGTTTGCCAGTATGCAAGGTGAAAACGTCTCCTAGATGTTCCGAAACGGCACAGAAATGCCGATAATGCCTCATAGAGACTACCGAGCGCACGGCGCAGGAACTAACCGGGAGACTGGCGGCTCCGGGGTCAGTGGGAGTTGTAGCCGTAGAACCAGCGTTCGAAGACTGCCCGCGATCGGCGCGTGATTCGTAGGTAGTTTTCCTCCAAAACGCCTCCCTGGCCGGCGCCGTAGCCGCACCAGCGGGCCACTGCCTCGAGCTCCCGACGTGAGGAAGGCAACACGTCGGGGTTCCGTCCGCCGCGGATGACGTTGGCGCTTCGGATCCGGCTGGCGAGCAGCCAAGCCTCCCGCAGGATGGCCGTATCCGCCTCGGGCAGCAGGCCGGCAGCCGCGATTGCGTCCAGCGCCGGCAGCGTGGCGGTGGTCCGGAGCTCCGGATGTGTGCCGGCGTACTCGAGCTGCAGCAGCTGCACCAGCCACTCGACGTCGCTGAGGGCGCCGCGGCCGAGCTTCAGCTGCCGGGAGGAATCCGCCCCGCGGGGCAGTCGTTCATTTTCCACCCGCGCCTTGATGCGGCGGATCTCGCGGATGTCGTTTTCGCTCACGCCGGCTGAGTAGCGGATGGGATCGATGAGGTCGATGAAGTCCTCGGCCAGGTCGTCGCTGCCGGCCATCGGGCGGGCGCGGACCAGTGCCTGCGCCTCCCAGATCAGCGACCAGCGGCTGTAGTACTCGCGGTAGGACCCCAGGCTGCGCACCAGCGGACCGTTGCGCCCTTCCGGGCGCAGGCCGGCATCCAGGACCAGCACTTTTTCCGCCAGGATCGCCGGCGTGCACGGTTGCTGCAGCAGGGCCGAGAGCTGGCCGACAATGCGTTCGGCCTGGGACTGGGCAGCGCCCGGGTCGGCCCCGGGCACGGCACGGTGGACGTACAGGACGTCGGCGTCGGACCCGTAGCCGATTTCGCGGCCGCCCTGGCGGCCCATGGCCACCACCAGCATGTCCGTGAGTTTCTCCTCGCCGGCGAACACCTCGCCCTCGGCGACGTGCAGCGCCCCCAGGACCGCTGCCCGGTCGGCGTCGGCGAGCGCCCGGCCAACTTCCTCCTGCGTCAGCAGCCCGGCGCTGTCGGCGAGCGCGATGCGCAGCATTTCCCGGCGCCGGATCAGGCGGACCAGCCGCATGGCCGCCCGCGGATCGGGGTGGCGGGACATTTTGGACCGGATTTCCTGCCACTGCGCGTCAAACGACAGCGGGGTCAGGTCCTTGTCGGTGGCCAGCCAGGCGGTGGCTTCGGGCGAGACCTCGAGCAGGTCCGTGATGAACCGGCTGGACGACAGGATGGAGCACAGCCGCTCCCCCGCGGCCGAGGAATCACGCAGCATCCCCAGGTACCAGTGCGTCTCCCCCAGCGACTCGCTCAGCCGCCGGAAGCCCAGCAGCCCGGCGTCGGGGTCCACGCCGTCGGCCAGCCAGCCCAGCAGCACCGGCAGCAGCTGGCGCTGGAGGGCGGCGCGGCGGCTGATCCCGACGGTGAGGGCCTCGATGTGCCGCATGGCCCCCTTCGGATCCGCATAACCCAGCGCTGCGAGCCGGGCCTGTGCGGCGGCCGGAGAGAGCTTGACCTCGTCCACGCTGAGGTTGGAGGCGGTGTTCAGCAGCGGGCGATAGAAGATGCTTTCGTGCAGCCGGCGGACGAGGCGCTTGGTGCGCTGCCAGGTGTCGGTCAGCCGTTCGGCGGTGGGCCGGCCTACGGCGAGCGAACCGCTGGCGGCCTTGGCCAGGGCGCGCAGGGCCGGTTCGGTGTCCGGCATCAGGTGCGTGCGGCGCATATGCACCAGCTGGATGCGGTGCTCCAGGACGCGCAGGTAGCGGTAGGCGGCGTCGAGGTCGACGGCGTCGCTGCGCCCGATGTAGCCGCCCTCACTCAGGGCCGCGATGGCAGCCGTCGTGGCGCGCACCCGCAGCGTTTCATCGGTCCGGCCGTGCACCAGCTGCAGCAGCTGGACGGTGAATTCGACGTCGCGCAGGCCGCCGCTGCCCAGCTTCAGCTGGCGGGCCTCCTCGTGGCCGGGAATGTTGTCGGTCACCCTGCGGCGCATGGCCTGGACCGACTCCACGAAACCCTCGCGTTCGGTGCTGGACCAGATCAGCGGGGCCACGGCTTCCTCGTAGCGCCGGCCCAGGTCGGGATCCCCGGCGGCGGCGCGGGCCTTGAGCAGCGCCTGGAACTCCCAGGTGTGCGCCCAGCGGGTGTAGTAGCTCAGGTGGGAGTCCAGGGTGCGCACCAGCGGGCCGTCCTTGCCCTCGGGCCGCAGGTTGGTGTCCACCTCCCACAGCGCCGGCTCGGGCGCCGAGGCGTTGATCGCACGGGAGATGCCGGCGGCGAGAGCGGTGCCGATTTTCGCGGCCAGGGTCTCGTCGAGCCCGGCGGATTCCATCACGTAGATGACATCGACGTCGGAAATGTAGTTCAGCTCCCGGGCTCCGCACTTGCCCATGGCAATCACGGCAAGGCGCACCCGGGAAATGTCCTCCGCCGAATAGCTGGCGGCGAGTTCCGCGCGGGAGACCGCCAGCGCGGCCTCCAGGGCGGCGCCGGCCAGGTCAGCGAGCTCGCGCCCGACGGCGGGCAGGACATCGGCGGGCGACGCCGCCCCCAGGTCGCGCACGGCCAGGTCCAGCAGGTGCTTGCGGTACCGCGCACGCAGGGCCACGTACGCCTCGGTCCCCGTCAGGCCCGCCACCGGAGCGTCCCCGGTGCCGGCCTTGACCGATTCCAGCAGCGACGCGCGGAGGATGTCTCCCGGTACCTCCGCCGGTTCAGCGCGCAGCGGCACCCGCAGGCTGTCGGCGGCCTCGGGGTGGCGCATGAGGAATTCGGCCAGCGCCTCGGAGGCGCCCAGCAGCCGGAAGAGGGCTTCGCTTGCCTCTTCGCCGCCTTCGACCAGCTCGCGCAGCTCGGGCACCCGGTCCAGCAGCCGCACCAGTGACTGCAGGGCCAGGTCCGGGTCCGCGGCCTGCAGGAACCCGGTGAACAGCACCGCTTCGTCCAGCCCCTCGAGTTCGGGCGCCTGCAGGAAGCGGCTGCTTTTTTCCAGGTCCGTGAAGCCTGCGGCAATCAGCCGGCGGGTGAGACTCATAGGAGGTCCTCCATATCCTTCATTCCTCCGTAACGCTCAGTACCGGCGGGTGGCTAGAGAATGCCCAGGTTTTTCTTCAGCTCAAACTGCGTGACGTGCTGGCGGTACTCGTTCCACTCGGCGCGCTTGTTGCGCAGGAAGTTCTCGAAGACCTGCTCGCCCAGGATGTCGGCCACCAGTTCGGACTCTTCCATGGCCCGGACGGCGTCGTGCAGCGAGGCCGGCAGCGGATCCAGGCCCATGGCGCGGCGTTCGGCCGCCGAGAGGCTCTCGACGTCGTCCTCTGCGCCGGCGGGCAGCTCGTAGCCCTCTTCAATGCCCTTGAGCCCGGCGCCGAGCAGGACGGCGTAGGACAGGTACGGGTTGGCTGCTGAGTCAATGCCGCGGTATTCGATGCGCGCCGACTGGCCCTTCCCCGGCTTGTACAGCGGAACCCGGACCAGGGCGGAGCGGTTGTTGTGGCCCCAGGACACGTAGCTCGGGGCTTCGCCGCCGCCCCAGAGCCGCTTGTAGGAATTGACGAACTGGTTCGTCACCGCGGTGAACTCCGGCGCGTGGCGCAGCACGCCGGCGATGAACTGGCGGGCGGTGCGGGAGAGCTGGAACTCGGCTCCGGCTTCGAAGAACGCGTTGGTGTCGCCCTCGAACAGGGACAGGTGCGTGTGCATGCCGGAACCGGGGTGGTCGGAGAACGGCTTGGGCATGAACGTGGCGTAGCAGCTGGTGGTCAGTGCCACTTCCTTGACCACGGTGCGGAACGTCATGATGTTGTCGGCCGTCTGCAGCGCATCAGCGTAGCGCAGGTCAATTTCGTTCTGGCCGGGGCCGGCCTCGTGGTGGCTGAACTCCACCGAGATGCCCACGGCTTCGAGCATGGAGACAGCCGTGCGGCGGAAGTCCTGGGCCACGCCGCCGGGAACGTGGTCGAAGTAGCCGGCCCGGTCCACGGGGACGGGCTCGCCGTCGGGACCGAGCTCATCGGACTTCAGCAGGTAGAACTCGATCTCGGGGTGGGTGTAGCAAGTGAAGCCCATGTCAGCGGCCTTGGCCAGCTGGCGCTTGAGGACGTTGCGGGGATCGGCCGCGGAGGGCTGGCCGTCCGGGGTGAGGATGTCGCAGAACATCCGGGAGGTCTGCTCGGAGTCACCGCGCCAGGGCAGAATCTGGAACGTGGAGGGGTCCGGCTGGGCCAGCATGTCGGACTCGAAGACGCGGGCCAGGCCCTCGATCGAGGAACCGTCGAAGCCCAGGCCCTCCTCGAAGGCGCCTTCCACCTCGGCGGGGGCCAGCGCCACCGACTTCAGCGTGCCCACAACATCGGTAAACCACAACCGCACAAACCGGACGTCTCGCTCTTCGATGGTGCGCAAAACGAATTCCTGCTGGCGGTTCATCCCTACCCTCTTTCTGGACTGTGGGACCGCACCCGGATCCTTCCGGGCAGCCCCTGCGTTTCAAGCCTTCCTTCACTCTACCTATCCCGCGGCGGATTACCGCCGTCGCAGGCTGGCGCGGCACCGCATTACGCCGGCCGGCACTGCACGCGCCGCCGGCTTGTGCCTGCGTGCCGCCGCCGGCTGCCGCAGTCAGCGGTACCGGCTTGCGGGACCGGGGCCGCAACGCCGCGCTTGTTTAGTAGGCTCGGCGCATGACCGACGCCGAACACCCCGCCCCCTACACTGCCGGACCTGCCAGCTCCGCTGCCCCCGGGAAACCCGCCGGACCGCGCCGGATCCGCATCCCGCACCTGCAGCAGATCAAGGATTCAGGACAGCATTTCGCGATGCTCACCGCCTATGACCAGTACACCGCCGCCATCTTCGACGAGGCCGGCATCGAGGTGCTGCTGGTGGGTGATTCGGCGGCGAACAACGTCATGGGCCACGCCACCACGCTGCCGATCACGCTCGACGAGATGATCGTGTTCGCACGTTCGGTGACGTCCGGAGCGAGCCGCGCCCTGGTGGTCTGCGACCTGCCCTTCGGCTCCTACGAGATCTCCCCCGCGCAGGCCGTCGAGTCCTCCATCCGCCTCCTCAAGGAGGGGCTGGTGCACGCGGTCAAGATGGAGGGCGGTGCGTTTTACGCGCCGCACGTCAGCGCTCTGGTGGCCGCGGGGATTCCGGTGATGGCGCATGTGGGCTTCACGCCGCAGAGTGAGCATGCCCTGGGCGGCTATCGGGTGCAGGGCCGCGGCGACGCGCGCCGGACAGTGCTCGACGACGCCGCCGCCCTGGCCGAGGCGGGAGCCTTCTGTGTCCTGATGGAAATGGTGCCGGCCGACGTCGCCGCCGAGGTGGATGCCGCCGTTGCCGTTCCCACCATCGGCATCGGCGCCGGCAACGCCACCACCGGGCAGGTCCTGGTCTGGCAGGACATGGCCGGAATGCGCGGGGACAAGCTGCCGCGTTTCGTCAAGCAGTTTGCGGATGTCCGCTCGGTCCTGTCCTCCGCGGCACGCGCCTACGCCGATGAAGTGCGCAGCGGCACGTTCCCGGGGCCGGAGCACAGCTTCTAGGAGCGGATCGGCGTTCCGCCTCCCGCTCCAAGGCCGCCTCCCGGCGGGCAGGTCCGCCTGGCGGGGCCTTGCTCGGCCTCAGCCGCGCTGGTTCCCACTGTCTGTGCATTCCTGTTACTAATGTGGTCCCACCAGTAACAGGCGTCACAAAGGGTGGGAACTGGTGCGCGAACCCGCCGTATCCCCGCCGGCACGCGCTCAGGCGCCGCAAAAGGCCAAGAAACCTGAACCGTTGCTGCCCGCGCAGCCCCGGGCCGCCGAACGCAGCCGGAATGTAGGCTCATCCGATGGAGAAGAGCACCAGCACCAAAGCCGTCTGCTATGTGGTCTGCCAGGAACACCTGCTGGTTTTCACCCATCTCGATGTTCCGTTGGAAGTGGCCGGCGTCCAGGTGCCGGCGGGAACGGTGCGCCCTGGGGAGGCTCCGGCAGCAGCGGCGGTTCGGGAAGTGCGGGAGGAAACCGGTCTGGGTGCGACAGTGGTGCGGAACCTGGGGACCGCGGCGTACGACTATTCCCCGGCCCGGTTCGAAATAGCCACCCGCCATTTTTTCCTCCTCACCACCGCTGCACGTCCCCTCAGTGAACGCTGGCAAGCCGGTGAAGACGATCCCGAACACGGCGGCGGGCCGAAACGCTGGGAGTGTTGGTGGATGCCGCTGTCCCAGGCTCACGTCCTGGCCGGCGGGCTCGGCTCAATGGTGGGCGCCCTATACGCGTAATGCGTTCCGGTACCGCACGCGGCTCAGCAGTTCCGCGAGATGGCAGTAAGTGCTCGTCCCAGCCCTGGGACATGCACTTACTGCCATCTCGGCGCCCCGAAGGCGTCCAGGTGCCGCTGCCTACCAGTTGCGGTTTTCTTCGTCTTCCTTGTCCCAGGCCTCATTGCGCTGCTGGACCTTCTGCAGGGCCAGTTCTGCTTCCTCGGGAGTCGAGTACGGGCCCAGCAGCTTGGTCCAGTCGGACTGGGGGCCCTTTTCGACCTCGTGGGTGACGACATTGAACCAGTACTCAGCCATGGTGTGCTCTCCTTCAAAAAATGCTTCCGAACCCCGGGTGGGGCACCCCCGTGCCACGGCATGGGCCGTCCGGCGATAAGATCGATGGTATGCCCCAAACTGTTGCCACTGCACCCCTTGGCCGTCTCGCTCCGGGAACCGTGAGCCCGCGCCTGCCGGTTCCCGCGTCAATCCCGCGTCCGGAATACGTGGGCAAGGAAGCTCCCACCCCGTTCACCGGTTCCGAGGTCAAGTCCGCCGAGACCATCGAGAAAATCCGGGTCGCCAGCAAGATCGCCGCCCAGGCCATCGTGGAGGTCGGCAAGCACATCGTTCCCGGCGTCACCACCGATGAACTGGACCGTGTGGGCCACGAATTCCTGCTCGACCACCACGCCTACCCGTCAACCCTGGGCTACCGCGGCTTTCCCAAGTCCCTGTGCTCCTCGGTCAATGAGGTCATCTGTCACGGCATTCCCGACACCACGGTGCTGAACGACGGCGACATCATCAACATCGACATCACCGCCTACCTCAACGGCGTGCACGGCGACACGAACTGGACGTTCCTGGTGGGCGACGTGGACGAAGAGTCCCGCCTCCTGGTCGAGCGCACCTCCGAATCCCTGCGCCGGGCCATCAAGGCAGTCATGCCGGGCCGCGAGATCAACGTCATCGGCCGCACCATCGAGTCCTACGCAAAGCGCTTCGGCTACGGCGTGGTCCGCGATTTCACCGGCCACGGTGTGGGCGAGGCGTTCCACACCGGGCTCATCATTCCGCACTACGACGCCGCGCCGGCCTACAGCCGTCTCATTGAACCGGGAATGGTGTTTACCATTGAGCCTATGCTCACACTCGGCACCATCGAGTGGGACATGTGGGACGACAATTGGACCGTCCTGACCAAGGACCGCAAACGCACCGCCCAGTTTGAGCACACCCTGCTCGTGACGGACACCGGCGCCGAAATCCTGACCCTCCCTTAGCAGCGTTCACGCAGCCGAGACAGACCTACTTCTGGAGAACCATGGCCAAGAAACACAAGAGTAAGCACGGCGACGCCAACGCGGTCATTGGCATTGATATCGGTGGCACCGGCATCAAGGGCGGCATCGTCGACCTGACCAAGGGCAAGCTGGTTGGCGAGCGGTTCCGCATTCCCACCCCGCAGCCCGCGACACCCGAAGCAGTGGCCGGCGTCGTCGGCCAGATCGTGGCGGAGCTCTCCTCCCGCCCGGACGGCCCCGGCCCCGAGGTTCCGGTGGGCGTCACGTTCCCGGCCATCATCCAGCACGGCATTGCCCGCTCCGCAGCCAATGTGGATAAGAGCTGGATTGACACGGACGTTGACACGCTGCTCACCAAGGCGCTGGGCCGCGATGTTCAGGTCATGAATGACGCCGATGCCGCCGGCCTGGCGGAGGCCCGCTACGGCGCCGGCCGCGAGGTGGACGGCACCGTCCTGGTGATCACCCTGGGCACGGGCATTGGCTCGGCGCTGATCTACAGGGGCATGCTGGTCCCCAATGCGGAACTGGGCCATCTGGAGATTGACGGGCACGACGCCGAGACCCGGGCCTCCGCCTCCGCCCGGGAACGCGACGGGATCACCTGGGAGGAATACGCCACGCGGCTCCAGCGGTACTTCTCCCATGTGGAGTTCCTGTTCTCGCCGGACCTCTTTGTCGTCGGCGGCGGCATCTCCAAGCGCAGCGAGGACTTCCTGCCGCTGCTGAACCTGCGCACGCCGCTGGTCACCGCCAACCTCAAGAACAATGCCGGCATTGTCGGCGCTGCCCTGCAGGCGGCCATGCACTTCAACTACATCAAGTAGGACCCGCACCACGCGGGGGCCGGCTCGGAAGCGGCGGCGGGGAGACCTGCCGCCGCTTCCGCTGCGTCCGGGCCCGGTTTTGTTCGGGTCTCAGGGTTCGAGTCTCAGGGTTCGGGGCTCCGCTCCGGGGAAGGGTTCGGGGCTCCGCTCCGGGGAAGCTCAGCGGGCGGTCAGCGGCCGCTGGGCTCCGGCGGGGACGGTGGAAGCACGCGGGGATTCTTCGCGCAGTTCAGCTATGGCAGCCTCGAAGTCCTCCAGCGATTCGAAGGCCTGGTAGACGCTGGCAAACCGCAGGTATGCCACCTGGTCGAGCTTCTGCAGCGGCTTCAGGATGGCCAGTCCCACCTCGTGGGCATCAATTTCGGCTACTCCGCTGGCACGGATCGATTCCTCGACCTCCTGGGCCAGCATGGCCAGGTCGTCCTCGCTGACGGGCCGGCCCTGGCAGGCTTTGCGCACACCGTTGATCACCTTGCCGCGGCTGAACGGCTCTCCCACGCCCGACCGCTTGATGACGCTCAGGCTCGTGGTCTCCACCGTGCTGAACCTGCGCCCGCACTCGGGGCACTGGCGGCGGCGGCGGATCGCCGAACCGTCGTCGGCCAGACGGCTGTCAACGACTCGGGAATCAGCGTTGCGGCAGAACGGACAGTACATCCGGAGTCCTTTCGCTGGAGGTCGGAAGCGGGCTGCATCCCGGACCCGACCGCACCGGGGAACCAGTCCCGGTGCAGCAGAGCTGAGCTGCGCACTCATTCTAGAGCCGCAACCCCGACATCACCAACTGCCTCTCACCATATGTAGTAGCACCCGCTACTACATATGGTGGTCAGGCTTCGAACCGGACGGACACGGCGTCGCCGTGAGCGGGCAGGTCCTCGGCCCGGGACAGCGCCACGACATGGGTGCTGACTTCCTGCAGGGCAGCCCGGTCATAGTTGATGACCTGGATGGCGTGCATGAAGGTGGTCACGTTCAAGCCGGAGGAGAAGGCTGAAGTCCCGGCCGTGGGGAGCACGTGGTTGGATCCGGAGCAGTAGTCGCCCAGGCTGACGGGGCTGTAGTTTCCGACAAAGATGGCCCCGGCGCTGGTGATGCGGGCTGCGTCTGCGGCGGCACCGGCGGTCTGGATTTCCAGGTGTTCGGCCCCGTAGGCATTGCAGACGGCGATCCCCTGGTCCAGGTCATCCACCAGGATGGTGCCGGACTGGGGACCTGACAGCGCGGTTTCCACCCGGGCACGGTGCCGGGTGGCCTGAACCTGCCGGCCCAGTTCATGCCGGACCCGGCCCGCCAGGTCCGGGGAATCGGTGACGAGGACCGAGGCGGCATTGGGATCGTGCTCGGCCTGGCTGATCAGGTCAGCGGCAACAAGGCGCGGATCCGCTCCGGCGTCGGCCAGGATGGCGATTTCGGTGGGACCGGCTTCGGCATCGATCCCCACGACGCCCTTCACCAGCCGCTTGGCGGTCGCCACGTAAACGTTGCCCGGCCCCGTGACGACGTCGACCGGCGCCAGTTCCGGGTTAACTCCGGCCGCGGGAATGCCGTAGGCGAAGGCTGCAATGGCCTGGGCGCCGCCCATGGCGTACACCTCTTCGATGCCCAGCAGCTCCGCGGCAGCCAGAATGGTGGGGTGCGGCAGCCCGCCGAACTCCCGCTGCGGCGGGGACGCCAGGGCGAGCGAAGGGACGCCGGCGGCCTGGGCGGGCACCACGTTCATCACCACTGACGACGGATACACGGCCAGCCCGCCCGGAACGTACAGACCCACGCGGCCCACCGGGAGCCAGTTCTGCGAAACGTTGGCGCCGGGCCCGATCTGCAGATCGGTGTTCTGCGGGCGCTGGGCCTCGGCAAAGAGCCGGGCCCGCCGGATGGACTCTTCCAGGGCGGCCCGGACGGGCGGATCGAGCTGCGCCAACGCCTCGCGCAGCGCCTCGCGGGGCACCAGCGGATGATGCTGCTCCACGCCGTCGAAGCGGGAGGCCAGCTCGCTGAGCGCGTCATATCCGCGCGTTCTGACGTCCGCGATGATGGCGGCGACGGCGTCGGAAGCCACATCGGTGGTGGTTTCGGCGCGCGGCATCGCGTGCTTCAAACCAGCCGGGCTCAAATGCTGCCCGCGCAGATCGATGGTGCGGAAGGATTCGAAGGCAGGTCCGGAGGTTGAGGAATTCACGCTTCCCATTCTACCCAAGCACCCCCGCCCGCCGGCAGCCGGTGACTTCGTTACGGCTCCGGACGGGCTTTGGGCCGGGTCAGGTTCGACCAGGTGATGGAAACGAGGTTCACTTTGGCGGCAGAATTGCCGCTGCCGGCGATCTGCTCGTTCAGCCGGCCGTCGTACACCGCCAGCAGCAGCCGCGCCAGCTCCGCCGGGTCGACAGTGAACTCCGCTTCCTGGGCATCGGCCACCCGGAGCAGCGCTGCGGTCACCGCTTCGGCCAGAATGTTGCGCTGGCCTGCAACGAAGACCCGCACTCGGTCGGATCGCCGGGCGGCCAGCAGCAGTTCCAGGCGAACGGCGTGCCACACGGTGTCCGAGGTGAAGTCAGCCATTCCTTCCAGGATGCGCTCGATGACGGCGGTCGGATCCTGCGCGCCGCGCTGCAGCCAATGGTCGAGCTGGTCCTGCAGCCGGGCGGCCAACTGGCTGACATGGTCCTCATACATGGCCAGCGCCAGATCGGTCTTGGTGGCGAAGTTGCTGTAGAAGGCGCCCCGGGTAAATCCGGCAGCGGCACACAGCTCCTCCACACTGGCGCCCTCCAGGCCCCGCTCGGCAAAGACGTCGGCGGAAGTTGCCAGCAGGCGGTTGCGGGTGGCGGTTCGGGACCGTTTGGCCGGTTCGGCTGCGTCCAAGGCGGTCCTCTTTCCTGCGGGGTTCATCCTTCCACGATACATCGGTGTATCGTCGGAGGCAGTCAATACACTCGTGTATCCAGTGAGCTTCGAGAAGGAATGCCCGCATGTCCACGCCCGTTTCAGCCCGCCCCCGCCACGCCGCCCGGCCGGAGGATCGGCGGCCCGCCTCCCCCTACCGGTCGCCGATGTTCTGGCTGCTTCCCATGCTCGTGGTGGTCCTGCTGGCAGCGGTCGGCACGGGCCTTTACATGGGCGGGCTGGCCAACCCGACGGCGCATCTGAAGGACTTCCCCGTGGCAGTGGTGAACGAGGACACCGGCCTTGAAGGGAGCGCCGACGGAGCGGCTCCGCAGAATCTGGGACGGGAGATCGTGAACGGATTCGCCGACCGCGCCGCCGAGGGAGAGGAACTGGACCTTCAGGTCCTCTCTTGGGCGGACGCGCGGGAGCAGCTCGAGAACGGAGAGGTCTATGCCGCCGTCGTCATCCCTGCCTCCTTCTCCGCCGATGCAACCGGACTTGTCACCGGTTCACTGACGCAGGAGCAGTCGGCCCGCCCCGCTGTCAGCGTCTACACCGATCCGAAAGCCGGCGCCCTGGCCGCTCGCCTTGCGGCCGGCGTCGTTGAACCGGGTCTGGCCGAGGCCAGCGCGTCCCTGGGTGAGCAACTCGCCGCCGCAGCACAAGATGCGGAGGCCCAGGCCCGCAGCGCCGTCGAACAGCAGCTGACGGAGTCCCAGAATGAGCAGGCGCGCCGAACCCTGGAAGCCGCAGCAAAGGGCGGTCCGGCCACCGTGGCCTTCGCCCGGCAGCTCACCGCGCAGCAGGCCGGCACCCCCTCCCAGCTGGCGGAGCAGCTGGCCCCCACCGTCAGCGCGGCGTCAGCGGTTCTGCTTCAGGATCCCGTCCAGGTGATTACCGAGAATTACCATCCGGTCGAAGACGGCACGGCCCTGGGCATGGGTTCCTTCTACTACGCGATCCTGCTGCTCGTGCTGGGGCTCACCGGATCCATCGGCGTGAACGTCCTGGTGGACGGCCGGCTGGGAATTACTCCGCTGGAAATCGGACCGCAGTTCCTCGTGGCCCGGCGGACCACACCGTCCCGGTGGCTGTCCATGCTGCTCAAGTGGGGAATTTTCGTCACTGCGGCGGCACCCGCAGCCGGTGTCGTGATGTGGGTGGCCTCCGCCGCGGCCGTTCCCCTGCCGAACGGCGGAACCCTGTTCCTCACCAGCTGGCTCGCAATGTCAGCGGTGTCGGCCGTGGTTTTTGCCCTGCTGACCGTCTTCGGCAACGCCGGCTTGCTGGTCTCGATGATCTACCTGGTGCTCATGGGGCTGCCCTCATCCGGAGCCGTGGTGCCGCTCGAGGCGCTGCCCGGCTTCTTCCGGGCCATCGCGCCCTGGGAACCCCTGCACCACATCGCCAACGCCGTCCGCAGCGTCCTCTACTTCGGTTCAGGCACCGACACCGGTCTGGGTGCCGATGTTGTGGCTCTTGCCCTGATCCTGGCGGCCGCGCTGTTGATCGGCTTCCTAGTCAGCACGCTCTACGACCGGATGTTCGGCCGGCGCGGAACAACGGCCGCCGGGCCGGCTGCGGCCTAAGCCGCTGTCCGCAGGGCTGCTCCTGGTGGCGGGGCTGCTCCTGGTTGCGGGGCTTTCGCATCCGACAGGCATCCTTCGGGCAGATAACGGGACAACGGAGAATTCATAGTGCAGATAACGCGCTCAAAGGCCGGTTTTCGGGCATTTTCAGCCCCTTATCTGCACGATAGATTTCCCGAAGCACCGTTATCTGCACGATAGATCCCGCGAACCCCGAACCCCGTTATCTGCACGATAGATCCCGACGTTCGGTCCGCACGGCCCACGGCGTCCGGTGCTGACCGCGCCGAATGTGGCCAGGCTGCGGCCCTGGGCCCGTGCTTGTCCCCCTGCCCTCCCCCGGATCCTCCGCTTGCCTTCCCCGGTACCTTCACGCGTGCCCTGCGCCGGCCTTAGGGTCGAGTGATGACAACGGAACTCGACTCCCTGCCCGGGGTAGGAACGCCGGCAGCGCGCGGCCTCAGCGCTGCCGGCTATTCGTCCCTGAAGGACTTGGCGGACGCCGACCGCGCTGAGCTTTCCCGGCTGCACGGGGTCGGCCCCAAGGCCCTCCGCATCATCGAAGAAGCCCTGAAGGAACACGGACTCGCTCTGCGATAGCGCATCCCGAGGGATCGCCCCCGAGGGGGCCGCGGACGGTTGCAGGGGGCCGAACCCCGGCGCCTCAGGCGTCGAGGCAGGCCGGGCCCAGCAGCACCTTCAGGTCGCCGAACAACGACGGCGTGGGGTTCACGCGCATGTCAACGCCCAGTTTCATCACTTCCACCGTGCGTGAGCCGTTGAGCCGGATCTGCACCTCGGAGGTTCCGGGATGGGTGCGCAGCACGTCGCCGAGCTGGGTCACCACGGTCTCCGTGGCCTTGTAGGTGGCCATCGAAATAACCACCGGCCCGGAGTGCCCCTCGCTGAGGTCCGGCACGGTCAGTTCCTGCGCATTCAGCGTCACGGCGCCGTCGTCGCGGCGCTGCAGCCGGCCGCGGACCACCACGATCAGGTCCTCGGCCAGCACCGCGGCGATCGGACCGTAGACCTGGCCGAAGAACATGACCTCCATGGAACCGGCCAGGTCCTCGATCTCGCAGCGGGCATAGGCGTTGCCGCTGTTTTTCGCGATCCGGCGCTGCAGCGAGGTGATCATGCCCGCGATGGTGACGATCGCGCCGTCGGCCGGGCCTTCCTCCCCCACAATGTTGGTGATGGAGGAATCTGCGTGCTGGCTGAGGATGCCCTCGAGCCCCTGCAGCGGATGATCCGAGACGTACAGGCCGAGCATGTCGCGCTCGAAGGAGAGCTTGTCCTTCTTTTCCCACTCCGGCAGGTCCGGAATCTCGATGCTGATCGAGTCCTCCGGCTCCTGGTCGGCGATCGCGGCGAACAGGTCGAACTGGCCCACCGCCTCGTTGCGCTTGAGCACGACGACGGAGTCGATCGCCTCTTCGTGGATCATGGCCAGCGGCCGCCGGGCATGACCCATGGAGTCGAAGGCCCCGGCCTTGATGAGGGATTCGATGGTGCGCTTGTTGCAGACCACCGCCGGTACCTTCATCAGGAAGTCCTTGAAGTTGGTGAACGCGCCCTTTTCCTCGCGGGCGGCGACCATCGACTGCACCACGTTCGCGCCCACGTTGCGGATGGCACCCATGCCGAAGCGGATGTCGGTGCCGACCGGGGTGAAGTTCACGCTGGACTCGTTCACGTCCGGCGGCAGCACGGTGATGCCCATCTTGCGGCACTCGTTCAGGTACATGGCCAGCTTGTCCTTGTCATCACCGACCGAGGTGAGCAGGGCTGCCATGTACTCGGCCGGATACTGCGCCTTCAGGTACGCGGTCCAGTAGGAGACGACGCCGTACGCCGCGGAGTGCGCCTTGTTGAAGGCGTAGTCGGAGAACGGCAGCAGGATGTCCCAGAGTGCCTTGATCGCGGCCTCCGAGTAGCCGCGGTCCACCATGCCCTGATGGAAGCCGGCGTACTGCTTGTCCAGTTCGGACTTCTTTTTCTTACCCATGGCCCGGCGCAGGATGTCTGCCTGGCCGAGGCTGAAGCCTGCCACCTTCTGCGCGATGGCCATAACCTGCTCCTGATACACGATCAGGCCGTAGGTGGTGCCCAGGATTTCCGCCAGCGGTTCCTCGAGCTCCGGATGGATGGGAGTGATTTCCTGCTGGCCGGTCTTGCGCAGCGCATAGTTGGTGTGCGAGTTCGCACCCATGGGACCGGGCCGGTACAGCGCAATGACCGCGGAGATGTCTTCAAAGTTGTCAGGACGCATGCTCTTGAGCAGCGACCGCATGGGTCCGCCGTCGAGCTGGAACACGCCCAGCGTGTCGCCGCTGGCCAGGAGGTCGTAGGCGGGCTTCAGGTCCAGCGGCAGGTCTTCGAGGACCAGGTCCTCGCCGCGGTTGTTCTTGATGTTCTCGACGGCGTCGGAGACGATCGTCAGGTTGCGCAGGCCGAGGAAGTCCATCTTGATCAGCCCCAGGCCTTCGCAGGTGGGGTAGTCGAACTGCGTGATGACCTGCCCGTCCTGGTCACGGCGCATGATCGGAATGATGTCGATCAGCGGATCCGAGGACATGATCACGCCGGCCGCATGCACGCCCCACTGCCGTTTCAGGCCTTCCAGGCCGAGCGCCGTGTCAAACACCCGCTGGGAATCGGGGTCGGTGCGGAGCAGTTCGCGCAGCTCCTCGGCCTCGCCGTACCGCTTGGCTTCCTTGTTGTGCACGTCGGCCAGGGACAGGCCTTTGCCCATTACGTCCGGCGGCATGGCCTTGGTCAGCCGCTCCCCCACGGAGAAGGGGTAGCCCATGACGCGGGAGGAGTCCTTCAGCGCCTGCTTGGCCTTGATGGTGCCGTAGGTGACGATCATGGCCACGCGCTCGTCGCCGTATTTCTCGGTGACGTAGTGGATCACCTCGGAACGGCGCCGATCATCGAAGTCGACGTCGAAGTCAGGCATGGAAACGCGGTCCGGGTTCAGGAACCGTTCGAAGATCAGGCCGTGCTGCAGCGGGTCCAGGTCGGTGATGCCCATGGCGTAGGCGGCCATGGAGCCGGCGCCGGAGCCGCGGCCGGGACCCACGCGGATGCCGTTGGCCTTGGCCCAGTTGATGAAGTCGGCCACCACCAGGAAGTACCCCGGGAAGCCCATCTGGGCAATGATGCCCACTTCGTAGTCGGCGCGCTTGCGGACGGCGTCGCTGATGCCGTTCGGATAGCGGCGGTGCAGGCCCGCCTCCACTTCCTTGACGAACCAGGACTCCTCGTTTTCCCCCTCCGGAGTGGGGAACCGCGGCATGTAGTTGGCGTTGGTGTTGAACTCGACGTCGCAGCGCTCGGCGATGAGCAGCGTGTTGTCGCAGGCTTCGGGGTAGTCGCGGAAGATGGCCCGCATTTCGGCCGGGGACTTCAGGTAGAACTCGTCGGCGTCGAACTTGAAGCGCTTGGGGTCGGCGAGTGAGGAACCGGACTGCACGCACAGCAGGGCCGCGTGCGCCGACGCGTCCTCCGCGTGTGTGTAGTGCAGGTCGTTGGTGGCCACCAGCGGCAGCTTCAGTTCCCGGGCGAGCTTGAACAGGTCCGCCTGCACGTTGCGCTCAATGTCCAGGCCGTGGTCCATGATTTCGCAGAAGAAGTTATCAGCACCGAAGATGTCGCGGAAGTCCGAGGCCGCCTGAACCGCCTCGCGGTACAGCCCCAGGCGCAGCTTCGTCTGCACTTCCCCCGACGGGCAGCCGGTGGTGGCGATGAGTCCCTTGCCGTAGGTCTGCAGCAGGTCCCGGTCCATGCGCGGCTTGTAGAGGAAGCCCTCCAGCGAGGCCAGGGAGGACATCCGGAAGAGGTTGTGCATGCCCTCGGTGGTCTCGGACCACATGGTCATGTGCGTGTAGGCACCGGCACCGGACACGTCGTTCCGGCCGCCGTCGCCCCACTTGACGCGGGTCTTGTCCGCTCGGGCGGTGCCCGGGGTCAGATAGGCCTCGACGCCGATGATCGGCTTGATCCCGGCGTTGCGGGCCTTGTTCCAGAAGTCGAACGCACCGAACACGAACCCGTGGTCAGTGGTCGCCACGGCGTTCATTCCCAGCTCGTCAGCGTGGCTGAAGAGGTCCGTCAGACGGGCCGCACCGTCCAGCATGGAGTATTCGGTGTGGTTGTGAAGATGGACAAACGATTTCGAAGAACTAGTTGCTGAAGCCACCGAACCATTCTAGGCCCGGTCGCGGCGGGCTCCGGACGGCACGCCGCGACCGGAGCCGGTCCGCGGCTCCGGCGCGGGCAGCCGGCTAGACGTCGCCGCGCCGGAGGGCGTCCAGGGCGTACTGCAGATCCTGCGGATATTCACTGACAACTTCCACGCGTTCACCGGTGCCGGGGTGGGAAAAGGCCAGTTGGCGGGCATGCAGCCACTGCCGGGTCAGGCCCAGCTCGGCCGCGAGTTTGGCCTCGGCGCCGTAGGTGAGATCTCCGGCACAGGGGTGCTTGAGGGCGGAGAAATGCACCCGGATCTGGTGCGTCCGGCCCGTTTCCAGCTGCACCTCCACCAGGGACGCCTTGCCGAAGGCCTCCAGCACCTCGTAGCGGGTGACCGACGGGCGCCCGCCCTCCAGCACTGCGAAGCGCCAGTCGTAGGAGGGGTGCCGGCCGATCGGCGCGTCAATGGTGCCGCGCAGCGGATCCGGCAGGCCCTGGACCACGGCGTGGTACATCTTGTCCACGGTGCGGTCCTTGAAAGCCTGCTTCAGCACGTTGTAGGCGTGCTCGGTTTTGGCCACCACCATGGCTCCGGAGGTGCCCACGTCCAGCCGGTGGACGATGCCCTGCCGCTCCGGAGCTCCGGAGGTGGAGATGCGGTAGCCGGCGGCAGCCAGGCCGCCGACGACGGTGGGGCCAACCCAGCCCGGGGACGGATGCGCTGCCACGCCCACCGGCTTGTCGATGACAACAAAGTGTTCGTCGTCGAGAAGGATGTTCAGGCCTTCGACCGGCTCGACGACGACGGCGAGCGGGTCCCGGAGTTCGGGAATGTCCACGGTGACCTTGTCGCCGGCAGCCAGCCGGTCCGATTTGCCCAGCGGGCGCCCCGCCATGCTGAAGTAGCCGTCGGTGAACCAGGGGGCCACCGTGGAGCGCGAGACATCAAGGAGTTTGGCCAGGACCGCATCGGCGCGGCCGCCGTCGGCCTCGTCCGGAATCTGCAGGACGGTATGGATCTCGTTCATGGTTAGTCTTCGCCGTTCTTCGTATCTTGTGTGCCGGTTTCCCGGGCGTTGCTTCCCTGTTCGCCGTCGTGGACGGCAACGGAGTTCCGGGGTTCATCCCGCTTCCCGTCCAGGCCCGTGCCGCGCAGGGTCAGCAGGCAGACCAGGATGACGCCACTGACCACGCAGGAGTCCGCAATGTTGAAAATGGCGAAGTTCGGCAGGGCAATGAAGTCCACCACGTGGCCCTGTCCGAACGAGGGGGCCCGGAACAGCCGGTCCGTGAGGTTCCCCAGTGCGCCGCCCAGAACCAGCCCGAGCGCGATGGCCCAGGACAGGGAGCGCACCTTCAGCATGAGGTACACCAGGAACCCGCTGACGGCCACCATGATGATGGTGAACACCCAGGTGTGGTCGGTGCCGATGGAGAACGCCGCCCCGGGGTTGAGGATGTAATGCCAGCGCAGCACCGGCGGCAGCACGTCGGTGACCTGGCCCAGGGTCATGGTGCTCTCCACCCACCATTTGGTGAGCTGGTCAAAACCGAGCGCCAGGACAGCGCAGGCCAGCATGATCAGGGCGTAACCGGTCCAGGCCGGACGCACGTGTGCGCCGGCGTGGCCTTTGGCTGCCGCTGATTCCTCAGAAGATTTCGTCATGTAGGTTTCTTCGTCCCGGTGCTTTCGTTGGTGGGCGGCGTCGCAGGACGCCGCATCCAAAACAACGGGCCGGCTGGCCGGGGCGTCCCGGCCAGCCGGCCCGTGCTTTATCTCAGTTTAGTCCACCCGTGTCGCCACGGGGCCGTTCGGGTTACGCGTCAGCGGTCTCCGAGGCAACGGAACCGCGGGCGTCAAGATCCCGCAGCTGGCCTTCGATGTAGGTCTTCAGGCGTGAGCGGTAGTCGCGCTCGAAGCCGCGCAGCTGCTCGACCTTGCGCTCCAGGACAGCCTTCTGCTGTTCCAGGTTGCTGAGGATCTTGCGGCTCTTGTCCTGGGCTTCGGTGACGAGGCCGGTGGCTTCGATCTGTGCGTCCGCAATGATCTTGTCGCGCTGCTCAACACCGGCACCAACGTAGTCGTCGTGCATCTTCTGGGCCATGGCCAGGATGCCGGCGGCGGTCTCGGTGTTGCTCACTGCGGCGGCGGGTGCCGCTGCTGCGGCCGGGGCCGGAGCCTCGACCTTGGGCTCTTCAGCCTTCGCGGCCGGAGCCTTGGGCTCCACGGCCTTGACGGCCTCGGGCTTCTTCGCTTCCTTCACCGGCTCGGTGACCTGCTCGGTCTTCGCCGCGGCGGAGACCGGGGCCGGAACTGAGGCTTCGGTGCTGGTGCCGGTGCTGGTGCTGGTGCCGGCAACGCAATCAGCGAGCTGGCGGCGCAGGTCTTCATTCTCCGCGGTCAGGCGGCGAAGCTCGACGACGATCTCGTCGAGGAAATCGTCAACCTCATCCTGGTCGTAGCCTTCACGGAACTTAGTCGGCTGGAACCGCTTATTGACAACATCTTCTGGCGTCAGAGCCATCTGGTCACCTCACATTATAAGATTCGCCTGCGAGTCAAGCAGACGGTTCTACGTACAGAATAACGAACATAAGAAACTGGGAAGTCTAATTCTTTTTCACAGTATATCTTCCGGGTGCGGAAGACTAACCGGTCCCGGAGGGGCCGCAGCTAGCGGATGAGGCTGGCCACGATCGACCTGGCAATGGCGACCACGATGAACAGCACGATGAACGCCAGGTCCAGGGAGATGCCGCCAAGCCTCAGCGGAGGGATGAATCTCCGCAGGAGCCGGATGGGCGGATCCGTTGCGCCGTAGATCACTGATGCGAGCACCAGTGCGGGCCCCTTGGGGCGCCATTGGCGGGCAAAGATTTGGACCGCGTCATAAACAATCCGCAGCAGCAGGGCAAAATAAAAGAGGACCAGCAGCAGATACAGCAGGGAAAAAATAATACTCACGCGTGTGGTTTCGTTTCCGGGTAAGCCTCAGCCGCCCGCACTGCCCCCGCCGCGGCGGGGATGCGGTCAGCTCTGGTTGAAGAATGCCGACTGGGACTCGCTGACCTTTTTGTCATCCCCCAGCACCTCCACGTAGGAGGGCGACAGCAGGAAGACCTTGTTGGTCACGCGCTCAATGCTACCGCGCAGTCCGAAGACGAGGCCAGCGGAGAAATCGACGAGCCGCTTGGCGTCGGCTTCGCCCATGTCGGTCACGTTCATGATCACGGGAATGCCGTCACGGAAACTCTCGCCGATGATCTTGGCGTCGTTGTACGAACGGGGGTGGACGGTGGTGATCTGGCGCAAGCCAGCCACTTCCTCTCGGGATGACGGAGCTCGTTTGATCGGCGTTACCGGTGCCCGGTACTCCTCGACTGCGGTGCGGGTCACGGGGGCAGGTGCCGGTGTCGGCTCGGCTTCCCGGTCCGGACGCTCGGCACGCTCGAAATCGGGCGTGTATTCCTCGCTGCGTGCCGGGGCATCCCGCTGGGTCTTCGGCTCGGACTCGTAGTGCTCGTCACCGTCGGCGAGGCCAAGGTAAATCATTGTCCTGCGCATTGCGCCAGCCATGGTTGCTCCTTCTAGAACTTCAGCGCCGTAGCACCCGTTCCTCGCCAAATGAGGAACTTTCCTCCATTAGACGCTACCGCACCGGGGGGCGCGGCCCGAGAATATCGGAGCCGATGCGCAGGTGTGTCGCCCCGTATTCCAGTGCTGCTTCCAGGTCCCCGCTCATTCCGGCCGATATCCCTGCGGCGCCGGGGTGGGTTTCCTGCAGCTGCCCGGACAGGGCGCGGAGCCGACCGAAGGCCTCGCGCGGGTCCCCGCCCAGCGGCGCCACCGCCATCAGGCCGGCCAACCGGAGACCGGGCGCCGCAGCCACGGCGTCAGCGAGGGCCGGTACATCGGCGGGCAGCGTTCCCCCGCGGGCCGGGCCGGAAGGTGTCGTGCCCGCGCCGGCGGCGGGGTCGCGCAGGTCGACCTGGAGAAAGCACTCCAGGTCCGCCCGCGGCGGCAGCCCGGCGCCGGTTCGGCGCTGCTGCTCGGCCTCCATCGCCTTGGCCAGGGCCCGAACGAGCGAGGCCCGGTCAACGGAATGGACGGCTTCGGCATAGCGCACCACCGACTTGGCCTTGTTGCTTTGCAGCTGGCCGATGAAGTGCCAGGACAGCCCCAGGGACGCCGTGTCGGCAGCTTTCGCAGCCGCCTCCTGGTCCTTGTTTTCCCCGACGTCGGTGACGCCCAGACCGGCCAGCAGTTCGACGTCGGCCGCGGGAAAGTATTTCGTGACCACGATCAGCGTTGGAGCGGTTCCCGGAGGTGCCGCTGCCCGGATGCGGGCTTGGACCCGGCCAAGCCGTTCGGCGAGTTCGGCTGCGCGGACAGCCGGGGAAATGCTCGATGTCATGGGGGTTCGTTCCTTGGGTCGAACGCGGGCGTTGCCCGCCGGAAAAAGGGCCGTGGTCCGGTGGGGTCCGGCGGCTCAGCTCTGGTGGCTCAGCTCAGCCAGACGACACCGGCAAAGCGCCCGGCACTGCTGGTGCGCCGGTGCGAGTACAGCTCATCGGATTCCAGCGTGCAGCCGGGCACGCGGATCACTTCCACGTCCAGGGCGGCCAGCTGGGCCTCGGCGCCGGCCGGGAGGTCCAGGGCCGGCGTGCCCCGCCGGGTGCGCGACCGCAGCACCGGCAGCAGGTCTGCCGCTTCCTCGAGCATGGCTTCGGGAACCTCGTAGCATTCACCGCACACGCTCGGGCCGATCCAGGCCGTGATGCCGGCGGCACCGGCTGCACGCATCGCCCGCACGGTGTTGGGCAGGACGCCGTCCAGCAGCCCCTTGCGTCCGGCGTGGGCCGCAGCGGTCACGACGCCGCCGCCGGGTTTCCGGCCAACTAGCACCACGGGTACGCAGTCCGCCACCATGACGGCCAGGGGCGCGCTTCCGTCGGGACTGACGAGGGCATCAGCGGTCGGGGCGGCGGAAGCGGCGTCCGTTCCGCCGGAAACGAGTGCGACGTCGGCGGAATGGACCTGGTTCATGAACCGCAGCGATCCCGCGGCAACGGTCATGGCTTTTTCCAGGGCGCCGCGGCGCAGCCGAACCTGTGCGGGATCATCCCCGACATGCAAAGCGAGGTTGCCCGCCGCCGTATTGGTGAAGCCGACGGTCAGCCCGTCACCGGTCTGTGTCTGCCACCAAAACATTGTCGAACAACCTCGCTGCTGCCGGGCGTTCCGGACTCGTGTCCGGACCGGGGGGTGTTACTTCAGGAAATCAGGAACGTCCAGGTCGTCGTTCCGGCCCGTGGACAGGTCCGATTCCACGACGGCCGGCAGGTCGACGTCGAAACCGGCGTCGGCGGGAACGTCGCTGTGCTGGGTCGAGCGCTGCGACCACGCCGACAGGCCCGCGGAAGCGGGTGCGGCGCCGGCGTAGCTGCCGCCTGCCGGTGCGTTGACCGGCGGTGCTGCGGGCTCGGCCGGCTTGTGCGAAATCGGCTGCGAGGTCACGTCGACCTGGTCGAAGCCGGCGGCGATGACCGTCACGCGTGCTTCATCACCAAGGGCGTCGTCAATGACGGCACCGAAGATGATGTTGGCCTCGGGGTGGGCCACTTCCTGCACCAGGCGCGCAGCTTCGTTGATCTCGAACAGGCCGAGGTCGGAGCCACCCTGAATGGAGAGCAGGACGCCGTGGGCGCCGTCGATGGAGGCTTCCAGCAGAGGAGAAGCTATTGCCAGCTCGGCGGCCTTGACGGCCCGGTCCTCCCCTCGTGCGGAACCGATGCCCATGAGGGCCGAACCTGCACCCTGCATCACCGACTTCACATCCGCGAAGTCGAGGTTGATCAGGCCCGGGGTGGTGATCAGGTCGGTGATGCCCTGAACGCCGGAGAGCAGCACCTGGTCAGCGGAACGGAAAGCGTCCAGCATGGACACGTTGCGGTCGCTGATGGACAGCAGGCGGTCGTTCGGAATCACGATCAGCGTGTCGACTTCCTCGCGCAGCGTGTCGATGCCCGACTCGGCCTGGTTGGAGCGGCGGCGGCCTTCGAAAGTGAAGGGGCGCGTAACCACGCCAATGGTCAGGGCACCCAGGGAACGGGCGATCCGGGCCACGACGGGAGCGCCGCCGGTACCGGTGCCGCCACCCTCGCCTGCGGTGACGAAGACCATGTCAGCCCCGCGCAGGACTTCCTCGATCTCCTCGGCGTGATCTTCGGCTGCCTTGCGGCCAACCTCGGGATCCGCACCGGCGCCCAGGCCGCGGGTCAGCTCACGGCCGACGTCAAGCTTGACGTCGGCGTCGCTCATCAGCAGTGCCTGTGCATCGGTGTTGATGGCGATGAACTCCACGCCTCGGAGTCCTACGTCAATCATCCGGTTTACGGCGTTCACGCCACCGCCGCCGATGCCGACGACCTTGATGACGGCCAAGTAATTCTGCGGTGCTGCCACGTCCTGTGTCCCTTGTTCGAATCTGTGCAACTGATCATTGGTGGCCGGGGATCATCCCCCGGCCGAAAAACCTTGAACCTTACGTCCAACCTTCAGCTTAAGACCCTAAGGCTCAAGTTGAAGGTTATAGTTATGTCAAGTAATCCTCTACCTGTGACGCTATGGGGCGAAAACTGGTTCTGCAATTACCTCTGCCGCGTGTCGGATTTTTCTTTGCCCCAAGAGGTAAATATCACCGTGTTACCGGTGCGCTCGGAGTGCTGACATCAAATACCTTGATCGGCGGATCCTTGGGCGGCATCTTCATCAGCGCTTCCAGGGTGCGGGCCTTGGCCACATTGGATTCGGCGCTCCCCCAGAATACCTTCTGTCCGTTGAGGAGCTGCAGCTCCACGGAGTCGACCGACGATGCCGAGGCGTGGTCAAGCTGCGCCAGGACATCTTCGGGCAAAACGGACAGGACGGACGTGACAGTGCTGAACACCTCCGTGTTCACCGCCTCGGTTCCGCCGTCGATCAGCGGCAGCCGGGCCTCGGCCCGGTTGGCCGCCGTGCCGATGGCCAGGCCATCGTCGTCAATCAGCAGGAAGGCGTCGCCGCTCTGCAGGACGGCCACCGGGACCCGCTCGGCTATGGTCACCACAATCTCGGACGGCGGCTGCGCCACCACGTCCACGCCGGCGACCTCCGGCCGGTCCGCCAGCAGCACCGCGACGTCGTCGTCGGCAATCGTGGTCAGCGGCTGTCCCATCAGCGGCTGCAGGGCGCTCTGCACCTCTTCGGTGGACAGCAGCGAGTTGCCCTGCACCGTCACCGTCTTCAGCGCCAAAGCCGGCGAGAAAAACAGGACGGCCAGAAACGCGCCGAACAGGACAACACCGGACACCGCCGAGATGAGCAGCCACCGCCGACGCCGGCGGACCGGCGGTTGGGGAAAGGACAGGACCGTGGCGGAGACAGTCGCCTCGCCGGCGGAACCAGCTCCCCAGGATGTTCCTTCCCCGGCGCGGAGCCGCGGGTCCGCGCCGGCCCCGGAATGGTGGGATGCCCGGTCGGCTCCGCGGCGCGGACCGGCGGTCCGGCGCGGTTCGCCGTGCCCGGAACGGCGCAGGCCGTCCCCGCTTCGGGCGGACGGTCCGGGGCGTCCCTGGTCCACCGCTGGCCGGCGCGGCTTCCGGCTACCCACGGTGTCCCTCACGGGACGCGGGCGGAACCGCCGCTGCGGCGGAATCTCCGGCGGGGCCGGTTTCAGCGGTCCGGGCGAGTTCCCGCACCAGGACGGCACCGAACGCGGTGACGTCGCCGGCACCCACGGTCAGGATGATGTCGCCGGCCGCTGCGCGGCGGCAGATGTCCTGCACGGCTCGGGCCGGATCGGGCGCGTAGCCGCCGGGACGGTTCACGCGGGCGGTGATCAGCTCGCTGGTGACGCCTTCCACCGGGTCTTCCCGCGCGGCGTAAATGTCCAGCACTGTCGCGCTGTCCGCCAGCTCCAGGGCGGAGGCGAACTCCGCGGCAAAGGCCAGCGTCCGGCTGAACAGGTGCGGCTGGAACAGGACGTGGACGCGGTGCTCCCCGGCAACCGTGCGGGCGGCCTCCAGTGCGGCCACCAGTTCGGTGGGATGGTGGGCGTAGTCATCGAAGACCCGGACGCCGCGCACGGCGCCCTTGGCTTCAAACCTCCGGGCCGCACCGGAGAACACTGCCAGCCCTGCCGCGGCTCGGGCCGGATCCACGCCCAGTCCGAGTCCGACGGCGAAGGCCGCAGCAGCGTTGCGGATGTTGTGCGCCCCGGGAACCAGGAGGCGCAGTTCCTGCTCGCATTCCAGGCCGTCGAGGCTGAAGCGGAGCACGGAGACCGAACCGCTGGCCACCGGCCGGGTCTTGGTGATGCGGATGTCGGCCGTCTCGCTGTAGCCGTAGGTGCGGACCTGCGCAGCGCCGGAGCGGCTCACCACGTCGACGGCACCGGGATCATCGGCGCAGGCCACCAGCAGGCCGTCAGCGGGCAGCAGCCGGACAAAACGGTCAAAGGAGGCGAAGACGGCTTCCTCGGTGCCGTAGTGGTCCAGGTGGTCGGCCTCGACGTTGGTGATGACGGTGATCCGGGGCAGGTAGTTCAGGAACGAACCGTCGGATTCGTCGGCCTCGGCAACGAACACGTTGCCGCTGCCGTGCGCGGCGTTGACCCCCAGCGCAGCGACATCGCCGCCGATGGCGAAGGACGGATCCAGTCCGGCTTCGCGCAGCAGGACGGTCACCATCGCGGTGGTGGTGGTCTTTCCGTGTGTTCCGGCGACGGCCACCACCTCCTGGTTGCCCATGGCCGCGGCCAGGGCAACGGACCGGTGAATGATCCTCAGCCCCGCGGCCCGGGCCGCGGCAAGTTCAGGATTCTCCGATCGGATGGCAGTGGAGATCACCACTGTGTCCGCGCCCTGCACATTCGCGGCATCCTGCCCGACAAATACGGTGGCGCCCAGGGCTTCCAGGGCGCGGAGCCCCGGTGAATCACGGGAGTCGGAGCCGGAGACGGAAACGCCTTGGCCCATCATTACCCGGGCAACGGCTGACATGCCCGCTCCCCCAAGCCCAATGAAATGCACCCGTCCGAGGTCCGACAGCTTCAGCCTGCTCATGCGCGGAACCTTACGTTTGCTTCGAGAATGAATGTCGCCATCTGCCGGTCGGCGTCCCGGATGCCCTGGGCGGCCGCGGCCGCGGACATCGACTCCAGCGCTGCGGGATCGGCCAGCAAAGGTATCAGCTTGTCCGATATCCACTCCGCTGTGAAGAGGCTGTCCGAAACGAGAAGCGCTCCGCCGGCGGCGACGAGGCCGGCAGCGTTCAGCGCCTGCTCACCGTTGCCGTGCGGCAGCGGCACCAGCACGGCGGGCAGGCCGACGGCGCTGATTTCGCAGACGGTGCCGGCACCGGAGCGGGCCAGCAGCAGGTCGGCGGCAGCGTAGGCCTGTTCCATGCCGTCGACGTATTCGACCTGGTGGTAGCGCGGGGCGCTCAGCAGTGCGCCGTCGGCGGTGAACAGTTGCTTGCCGCGGCCGGTGATGTGCAGGGTCTGGATGCCCGCGGCGGCAAGGGCCGGGAGCGATGCTTCCACGGCCCGGTTGATGGAGGCCGCACCGGAGGAGCCACCGGTGACCACCAGGGTGGGCAGCGACGGATCCAGGCCGAGGGCGGCGCGTGCTCCGGACCGGGCGGCGTGCCGGTCCAGGCCGGAGATTTCCCGCCGCATCGGCATTCCCACCAGCCGGGCGCCGGGCAGCCGGGTCTCGGCGAAGGCCGTGGCAACGACGTCGGCAAAGCGTGCGCCGACGCGGTTGGCCAGCCCGGGGCGGGCGTTGGCCTCGTGCACGATGATCGGCAGCTTCCGGCGGCGGGCGGCAAGATAGACCGGGGTGGAGACGTAGCCGCCCACGCCCACGACGACGTCGGCGGCGGCTTCGTCGAGGATGTCGCCGGCCTGCGTTACGGCGCGCAGCAGCCGGCCGGGCAGGCGGACCAGATCGGCGCCGGGCCGGCGCGGCATTGGCACGCGGTCGATGACGGCCAGCTCAAAGCCGGCTGCCGGAACGAGCCGCGTTTCCATCCCGGCGGCGGTGCCCACAACCTTGATGCGGGACTCCGGCGCGGAGTCCCGCACGGCTCCGGCCACCGCAAGGAGCGGGCTGATGTGCCCGGCGGTGCCGCCTCCGGCGAGGACGAGGGAAAGGGGACGTTGCGTCATGGAGCTGATGGTTCACTTTCGGGAAGTTTGTGTTCGGGGACTTTGCGGGCGAAGGAGAGCAGGACACCGATGGCGGCCAGGGTGAAGGTCAGGGAGGACCCGCCGTAGGAGATGAAGGGCAGCGGTACGCCGATCACCGGAAGGAGCCCGGTCACCATGGCGATGTTCACGAAGGCCTGCCCGATGATCCAGACCAGGATGGAGCCGCAGAGGATCCGGATGAACGGATCCGTGTGTCGCATCGTCATCCGGATCGTGGCCACGGCCAGGACGCCGAAGAGCAGCACGATCAGGAGCGTGCCCAGCAGGCCGAACTCCTCACCGATGATCGCGAAGATGAAGTCGTTGTGGGCTTCGGGGATCCAGCTCCACTTCTGCCGGCTCTGCCCGATGCCCACACCGAACCAGCCGCCGGAGGCCAGGGCGTACATGCCGGCATTGGCCTGGTCGCACACGCCTCCCCCGCAGTCCAGCTTCAGCCACGCGCTGATTCGGCTGGAGCGGTTGCCGCTGAGCGCCGACATCAGCACCGCGGCGCCCGCGCCCAGTCCCACCAGCGCGGTGAGGAAGCGCAGCGGCGCCCCGGCAAAGAAGAGGGCGGCAATCATGATCATGCCCATGATGATCACGGTGCCCAGGTCGCTGCCGAGCATGACCAGCCCGATCAGCAGCAGCCCGCCGGGGAAGACCACGGGAACCAGGGCGTGCTTCCACTGGGTGATGAGCTTCTGCTTCAGGGACAGCATGGAGGCGAACCAGATGGCCATGGCCAGCTTCGCCGCCTCGGAGGGCTGCCCGGTGATCGGACCAATTTCGATCCAGTTCCGGTTGCCGTTCACTTCCTTGCCGATCCCCGGAATGAGTACCAGGATCAGCAGCACGGCGGCCAGGGCCATCAGGCCCCATGCCATCTTTTTGAACGTTTTGGGACCGAGCCGCGACAAGCCCAGCATGGCGGCCACGCCGAGCCCGGCGAACATGGCCTGTTTCACGAAGAAGTTGAAGGTACTGCCCACCGATTCACCGGCCGAGGCGGCGATGGACTCCACCGAGGATGCCGAAAGCACCATCATCAGTCCGATGGCCGTCAGCGCCAGCGAGGCGCCCAGAATCGTGTAATAGGCCGATCCGGTGGCTGTGCGGCGGCTGCCATCGATGAGGACGATGCCGCGTTCGAACATCGACGGTTTCTTGCCCGGCGCGGCGGGCGCGCGGGACGCAGGCCGGGAGCCTGCGGACGCGGGCCGGCCCGACGACGGCGTGCCGGTTCCCCGGCCCGAGGCCGCCGGTGAGGTGCCGGCGGCCGGCCGCTTGGAGCGAAGCACAGGCTTGCGGGGGTTTCCTGAGGACGTAGTGACCATCTAGGACTCCTTGGTGGTCTGCGCCTGTCCTTCCACGTACCCGCGGACAGCCTCGATGAAAGCGTCGCCGCGGTGTGCGTAGGACGCGAACTGATCCATGGATGCCGCTGCCGGCGCCATGAGGACCGTGTCTCCGGAACGGGCCTCAGCGGCTGCGGCGGCGACAGCCAGGGCCATCACTTCCTCCCCGCTGACTACTGGTACGGAGGCGGGCCTTCCACCAGTGTGGGGCGGAACGGCGTCAATCACCCGGATGCCCGGGGCGTGTCGTGCCAGGGCCTCGCGAAGCCGGGAGGAATCGGCGCCGATCAGGATGACCGCACGCAGCCGCGGAGCCTGGGTCCGGACGAGGTCGTCGTAGTCCACTCCCTTGGACAGTCCGCCGGCAATCCAGACCACCGGGTCGAACGCCGAAAGCGAAGCGGCGGCCGCATGCGGGTTGGTGGCCTTGGAATCGTCGACCCAGAGGATGTCATTGAGGCGGGCCACCGGCTGGATGCGGTGTGCACCGGGGGCATAGGCCCGAAGCCCGTCCCGGACGGCAACCGGCTCGACGCCGAAAGCCCGCACCAGGGCTGCAGCCGCCAGGGCGTTGGCCACCATGTGCCGCGGCGCCGGTTCGCCGACGTCGGCCAGGGAGGCCAGTTCCGCGGCGGAATCCTTGCGCTGTTCGATGAAGGCGCGGTCCACCAGCAGGTTTTCCACCATGCCCACCATGGAGACGGCGGGCATGCCGGTGGTGAAGCCCACGGCGCGGCAGCCTTCCACGACGTCGGCTTCTTCGACCATGTGCTCGGTCTCGGACTGCTCAGCGTTGTAGATGCAGGCGACGCGGGTGTTTTCGTAGATCTTTGCCTTGTCGGCCAGGTACGCCTCGTAGGATCCGTGCCAGTCCACGTGGTCCTCGGCGATGTTCAGGCACACGCTCGCCAGGGGCGAGATCGAGGAGGACCAGTGCAGCTGGAAGCTGGAGAGTTCCACCGCAATAACGTCGTAGCCCTGCGGATCGCGGATGGCGTCCAGGATGGGAGTGCCCACGTTGCCCGCGGCGATGGCGCGCAGGCCGGCGGCGCGGAGCATGCTCTCGGTCATTGACACGGTGGTGGTCTTGCCGTTGGTTCCGGTGATCGTCAGCCACTCGGCCGTCTTGCGGCCTTCGCGGACGCGGACCCGCCACGCCAGTTCCACATCTCCCCACACCGGGATGCCGGCATCGGAAGCGGCGGTCATCAGGGGGTGGGATGGGCTGAATCCGGGCGAGGTGACCACCAGTTCAGCCGGCTCGCCGTCCACCAGCGGCAGCTCCTTGGCGGAGTCAGCGCCCAGCAGGACGTCGGCGGCACCCACGATCTGCAGGGTGTCGGCCTTGGCGCGGTTCTCTTCGGTGTCCTTCGCATCCACGACCACCACGCGGGCGCCGAGCTCGATCAGGGTGTCGGCTGCCGAGAATCCGGACAGGCCGATCCCGGTGACGACCACGCGCAGTCCGCGCCAGGGCGCGTCCCAGGTGGTCAGTCCGTCCAGCCGCGATGTTCCGGCCTCAGTGTTGCCGGACCCGGTGTCTGCTGAGTCGCTCAATTTCCGACCACCCATTCCGCGTAGAAGAGGCCCAGGGCGACGGCGACGCAGAGACCTGCCACGATCCAGAACCGGACCACGACAGTGACCTCAGCCCAGCCCTTGAGCTCGAAGTGATGCTGCAGCGGTGCCATTTTGAACACGCGCTTTCCGCCGCTGATCTTGAAGTACCCCACCTGGATGATCACCGAAAGGGTGATGATCACGAAGAGCCCGGCAAGGATCACCAGCAGCAGTTCGGTGCGGGAGAGGATGGCGAACGCCGCGATGGCACCGCCGATGGCCAGGGATCCGGTGTCGCCCATGAAGATCTTGGCCGGTGAGGTGTTCCACCAGAGGAAGCCCACCAGGGAGCCGGCGATCGCGCCGGCGAGCAGGGCCAGGTCCATCGGGTCGCGGACCTCGTAACAGACGGCCCCGGAGCCGGGGGCTCCGCAGCTCTGGTTCGACTGCCAGATGCCGATCAGGAAGTAGGCGCCGAAGACCAGGATCGAGGCGCCGGCGGCCAGGCCGTCCAGGCCGTCGGCCAGGTTCACGCCGTTGGTGGTGCCGGTGATGATCACGATGGCCCACAGGATGAACAGGATCGCGCCAATCAGCGTTCCGGCGAAGGCCAGGTCGACTCCGGTGTCGCGGATGAAGGAGATTCTGGTCGAGGCCGGAGTCCGGCCCTGGTCGTTCGGGAAGTTCAGGGCCAGGATCGCGAAGGTGACGCCCACCAGGGTCTGCAGGATCAGCTTGGCCTTGGCGTTCAGGCCCAGGCTGCGCTGGCGGGAGATCTTGGTGTAGTCGTCAATGAACCCCACCATTCCCATGCCGACCATCAGGAACAGCACCAGCAGCCCGGAGACTGACGGTCCGAAACTGCTGGGATTGATGGCGTAACTGATCAGGTGAGTGATGAAGTAGGACGCCACGACTGACGCGACGATGACGGTGCCGCCCATGGTGGGCGTGCCGCGCTTGGTGTGGTGCGAGGTCGGTCCGTCGTCGCGGACAAACTGCCCGTAACTTTTCCGCACCAGGAACCGGATGAAGAGCGGGGTGCCGATGAAGGCAAAGACCAGGGCCAGCGAAGAGCCGATAAGCAGGGAAACCACTACTGGACGCCTCCGGCTTCCCCGGCAGGTTCCGGGCTGGTGTGCTGCGGCCGGGATTCCGGCGGCAGGGCGGAGGTTGAAGATGGGGCGTTCAAAGCTATCCGATCACCGAGGTAGCGCAGGGCAGCGCCGTTTGAGGATTTGAAAAGAACCAGGTCGCCGGGTTCCAGTGAAGCGTTGAGGATGCGTTCGGCGTCCTCGGCTGTTTCCACGAAAATGGATTCGTCGCCCCAGGACCCTTCCATGACCGCACCGGTGTGCATGGCGCGTGCACCGGTGCCGACCACAATGAGCTGGGAGATGTTCAGGCGGACCACGTAGCGGCCGACGGCGTCGTGCTCGGTGACTGCTGAGTCGCCGAGTTCGAGCATTTCGCCCAGCACGGCCCAGGTGCGCCGCCCCTGGCCCAGTTCGGCCAGGGTGCGCAGGGCTGCCCGCATGGATTCGGGGTTGGCGTTGTAGGCATCGTTGATGACGGTGACGCCGTCAGCGCGGTCGGTGCGTTCCATGCGCCAGCGGCTGGCAGCTTTCTGTCCGGAGAGCCCGGCCGCGATCCGGTCGCCCGGAATGCCGGCGGCAAAGGCGGCAGCGGCGGCGGCCAGGAGGTTTGCCGTGTGGTGGGCGCCGATCAGCCCGGATTCCACCGGGTGTTCGCTGCCGTCCGGGAACCGGAGGGTGAAGACGGGCCGGCCGAGGGCGTCAGTGCGGGCATCCACGGCGCGCAGCGCCGATTTTGCTCCGTGCGCTGCCTCCGGCGACGACGTGAAGTACAGGACCCCGACGTCCGAACCTGCCCGTGCCGCCATGGCGGAAACCCGGATGTCGTCGGCGTTCAGGACGGCGGTGCCGCCCGGTGCCAGTGCCTCAACGAGTTCGCCCTTGGCCTTGGCGATGTTTTCCACGCCGCCGAACTCCCCGGCATGCGCGCTGCCCACGCCGAGGACGACACCGATGTCGGGCTTCACCATCGACGCCAGGTACTCGATGTGGCCGATGCCGGTGGCGCCCATTTCAACCACGAGGTAGCGCGTGCCGTAACCGGCGCCGAAAATGGTCAGCGGAACGCCGACCTCGCCGTTGTAGGACCCCATGGGAGCCACTGTTTCGCCTTCGGCGCGCAGGATGCCGGCCAGCAGGTCCTTGGTGGTGGTCTTGCCCGCCGATCCGGTGATGCCGATGACGGTCAGCGGCGCATCGGCCCGCAGCCGCCGGACAATGTCGCCGGCCAGCACACCCATGGCCAGGACGGCGTCGGGAACCAGGATGGCCGGGTACACGCCGCCGGAGGGATCCTGGACCGGACGCTCGACCAGGGCCAGGACCGCGCCGCGGGCGAAGGCCGCTTCGACGAAGAGGTGTCCGTCGGAAGCCTCGCCGGGTTTGGCGATGAACAGGGACCCCGGGGAGGCTTCCCGGGAGTCGGTTGTGGCCGAGTTCACGATCGCGTTCGGCGCCTGCGCGGCCCCGCCAATCAGTTCGCCGCCGGTAATTTCCGCTATGTCTGCTGCACTAAGTTCAATCATGACGATCTAGGACTCTACCCCGTCGCCGGACAGCACAGGGAATCCGTACCTTGTCAAAGCCTGCCTCAGTTCAACGCGGTCGTCGAGGGCCACATTCACTCCTTTAACCTCTTGGAAAATCTCGTGTCCCCGGCCCGCGACAAGCACTGTGTCCTGCGGGCGCGCCAGTGCCACGGCACGGTCTATGGCCGCTGCACGCGGTGCCACCTCAAGGATCTCGCAGGGCAGGGCTTCCTGCTCGCGGGCGGCCTGCGCTCCGCCGAGAACGTCGGCGCGGATGGCCGCTTCGTCCTCGTCGTGGGGATCATCGTCGGTGACGATCACCACGTCGGCGAGCCGGGCTGCGATGGCCCCCATCAGGGGGCGCTTGGTCTGGTCGCGCTCACCGGTGGCACCAAAAACGATGATCACGCGCGGTTTCGGTTCCGCGGCGGGAGCGGCGTCGTCGCTGCCTGCTGCGTCACCGGCGGCGGGAGCTTCCCGGCGCACGGATTCCAGGGTCCGGGCCAGCGCGTCGGGGTTGTGGGCAAAGTCCACGATTGCTGCGGGCGCCTCGCCGACCAGCTGCATCCGGCCCGGAACTTCGACGGTGAAGGGGTCGCTGCGGTCCAGGGCGTCCTGCAGCTCAGCCGCGTCGACGCCCGAGGCCAGGACCATGAGGGCCGCCAGCGCCGCGTTGGAGACGTTGAAGGTGCCGGGCAGCCCGGTGCCGGCCCGCAGGACGGCTCCGGCAGGGCCGCGCAGCACGAAGCGGTGGCCCAGCCCGGCGCGGACGACGTCGGTGACCCGCCAGTCCGACCCGGGGCCGCCGTCGCGCGTGGTCAGCGTCCAGACCGGGACCGGGGAGGCGGCGGCCATGCGCGCACCCCATTCATCGTCAACGGTGATGACGGCGCGCTTGGCGCGCTCGGGCGTGAAGAGGGCTGCCTTGGCCGCGAAGTACTCTTCCATGGAGCCGTGGAGGTCCAGGTGGTCCTGGGTGAGGTTCGTGAAGCCGGCGACGTCGAAGACCACGCCGTCCACGCGCCGATAGGAGATGGCGTGCGAGGACACTTCCATGGCCGCGGCGTCCAGGCCCTTTTCCCGCATCAGGGCCAGCAGCCCGTGAACCTGGGGCGACTCGGGAGTCGTGAGTGTGCTCGCGATGGGTTCTCCCCCGGCGAGGATTTCAATGGTGCCGATGAGCCCGGTGGTCTTGCCCAGGGCTCCGAGCAGCGAATTGATGAAGTAGGTGGTGGTGGTTTTGCCGTTGGTGCCCGTGACGCCGAACAGGGTGGGCGTGCCGGCGTCCCGGGGCTGGCTGCGGAAGACGGCTGCGGCGAGCGGTCCCACAATGCGCCGGGGATCGGCCGTGACGAAGACGGGGACCGGCAGCGACTGCAGCTGCGCGGCGCCGTCGGGGTCGGTCAGCACGGCGGCGGCCCCGGCGGCAGCAGCGGCAGCGGCGAAGCGGGCACCGTGGTGGCGGGCGCCGGGCAGCGCCACGTACAGGTCTCCCGGCCGGACCTCGAGGGAGCTGATGGTGAGGCCGGTCAGCAGAATGCCGCGGTCATCGTCGGTGTCCCGGGCAGGTGCGATCCCCGGCAGCCCGTTGGCGGCCAGGGCGTCGGCTGCCGCCCGGAGGGAGACGGGATCTTGCGCGGATGGCCGCATTCCGCTTCCCGGCTGGGGCGGATTGCGCTGATCACTTGTAGGCACTGCATTACTCCAGAAAATTGACGTGGTACTCGGCAAGGGGAGGCCCGGTACTTGCGGTGGTCAGGCGCCGGCGCGGGCCGGTGCCTGGGATAACGGAGTCAGTACTCCACGGGGTACAGCTCCGGTTCCGAGTCGGACGGCGGCACGTTTTGAGAGGTCAACGCCTGTTCCATGACCTTCTTGAAGGTCTTCCCCGGATCCAGGACCTGCAGTGACCCCTCGGGGCGCTGCAGCGTCACCACCACCACGTACTTGGGATCGTCCATGGGTGCAATACCAGCATAGGAGAGTGTGTAGCCGTCATAGCCCCCATTCGCCGGCGCCTCGGCCGTACCGGTCTTGGAACCGACTCGGTACTGCTCCAATTTCCCGCCGGCACCCGATCCTTCGGCCGTAACGGTCTCGAGCATGTGCTGGACTTCACTGGCCGTCTCCTCCGAGACCACACGGGTGGATTTCCCCTCCTCGGCCGGAGTCTCAGTGCCGTCGGCCGCCACGTAGCTGTCAATCAGGCTTGGCGCCAGCCGTACGCCGTCGTTGCCGATGGTCTGGTAGACCATCGCGGTGTGCAGCGCTGTCTGGGCCAGGCCCTGGCCGAAAAGCACCGTGTACTGCTGGCGGGTGTCCCATTCGTCGGGTTCGGCCAGGATGCCCACTGTTTCGCCGTTGAGGCCCACGTTCAGCGGTTCGCCGAAGCCGAACTTGCGAAGCCAGTCGTAGCGCTCCTGCCGCGTCAGCTGCTGGCCGATCATGACGGTGCCCGTATTCATCGACTTCGTCAGGATGCCCGCGGCCGTCATGTGCACCGTGCCGTGATCGAAGGCGTCCTTGAAGGTCTGGCCCTCCACCGTGTAGGTGGACGGAATTTCAAACTCGGTCAGCGGGTCAATGATGCCCTCTTCCAGGGCCGCTGCCATGGTGATGACCTTGGTGGTGGAACCGGGTTCGAAGGGAACCGTCACGGACAGCGGCTGCCGGGATTCCGCCGGGGTCAGGCCCGGATTGTTCGGGTCCACGGTGGTCGATTCGGCCATGGTGATGATGCGGCCGGTCTCAACCTCGACAACCACCACGTTGCCCCACTCGGCGTTGTAATCCTCCACCTGGCTGGCAATGGTTTGCTGGGCAAACCACTGCAGGTCCTGGTCGATGCTGAGTTTGACCGACTCACCGTCCACCACCGGAGAGTCCTCGTTGGTGGCATAGGGAATCCGGATGCCGTCTCCGCCGATTTCGTAGGTCTTGCTGCCGGCCTCGCCGGCCAGGATGTCGTCTTGGGTGAGTTCCAGGCCTTCCTGCGGTCCGTCGGTTCCCAGGAACCCCACAATGGAGCCGGCCACCGCTCCGGAAGGATAGGTGCGCAGCGTCGTCCGGTCGGCGTAGATGCCGGGGAACTTGACGGCCAGGACCTTGTCCTTGATCTCCGGGGTGACGGTCTTGGCGACGAAGTTGAAGGAGTTGTCCCCCAGCACCGCATTGCGGAGCGTGTCCGGATCCTGCCCGAGGATGGCGGAGAGTTCCTCGAAGGCCTGGTCGAAGCTGATGTCCTCCAGCAGTCCCTCCGCGTTGCGGCGGGGGTACTCCTGCTCTTCGGTGTAGTCGTGGGACAACGTCTGGTCCACGACCAGGTCGAACCGCTCAACACTGCGGGCGAGATACTTGCCCTCGGAGTCAAGGATGCTGCCGCGCAGCGGCGGGATGGTCTGCGTGGTCAGCCGCTTTTCCACGGCCGCCTCGGCCATGCCCTCGGGATCCACCGCCTGCACTTGGAAAAGCCGCACCCCCAGCACTGTCAACAGCACCAGTGCCAGGATCAGGCCGGTCCGCAGCCTGCCGGTAACGATGGCAACCCTGTGGTTGTCCCTTCCGGAACCCCGCTCTTTTGCCACAACGTATCCTCGTCACTGCTCAGTAAAAATTAGTATCCGCTTCTCTGGACCGGAGCCGGAATGGTTCCGCCGTTCAGATCTGCTTCCTGTTCGGCCGGAGCCGGTTCTGCGCCGGCAGCTTCACCGGGTGCCGCCGGCACGGCGGCTGCTTCGTCGGCGGCCTCGGCTTCCCTCGCCTCGGCTGCCCGGACTGATTCGTCGGCGGCCGGAGCAGGTTCCACTCCGGCCGGGGCTATCGGCTGGGTCAGCACGTTGGGGGCACTGATCAGGACCGGCGGCGGAGTGCCTTCCTCTGCCGGAACGGGATTACCCGTGACGGCAAGGGTCTGCAGGTCAATGCTCCCGAAGGTCGAGGCGGCAACCATGCCCAGATCCGCGGCCGCCGCGGCCAGGACCTGCGGCGCTTCGTGGTTTTCCAACTGCTGGGTCAGGGCTTCGTTGCGCTGGGCCAGCTCGGTCCGCTCGGTATGCAGTTCGACCAGGCGGTACTGGCCGCTGGAAACCGAGATGTTGAGCAGCAGGACAGCGCCCAGACCCAGGATCAGGGCGATAAAGCAGAAGACGACGAGCGGAGCGCGGCGGCGCCGCTTGGAAGCGGGCACCACGGAGAGCGGGGTCCGGCGGCGGGGCGCCGGGGATGCCGGGGATGCCGGGGATGCCGGGGATGCCGGGGATGCCGGGGATGCCGGCGGCAGTGTTCCCGGATTCCAGTCCAGGGCCCGGACCGTATTGCCGTGGGTTGCCCGGCGGGCGGCACCGGCGGCCGTGTGCGGCCGTGTCTGTACCTGCGTCATGATCCTGCCCTGTCGGTCGGGATGCGGATCCGTTCAACGGCCCGCAGCTTTGCGGAGGCGGCACGCGGATTCTCGGCAATTTCTTCGTCGGTGGGAACTTCGGTTCCCTTGGTCAGCCGCAGCAGCTGGGCCTTGTGCTGTTCAAGTTCCACCGGGAAGCCCTTGGGAGCGGAGGAGCTTGCCCCCGCCGCAAAGACGCCCTTGACGATCTTGTCCTCCAGCGAGTGGTAGGACATGACAACTACTCTGCCGCCGAGGTTCAGGACGGACAGGGAGGCCGGAATCGCGCGCTCCAGAACGTCGAGTTCCTCATTGACTTCAATCCGCAGCGCCTGGAAGGTCCGCTTGGCGGGGTGTCCCCCGGTGCGGGCGGCCCCGGCCGGCACCACTGTGCGGATCGCGTCCACCAATTCACCGGTGGTGGTGAACGGCTTGGCAGTCCGGGTGGCCACGATGGCGGAGGCAATGCGGCCGGCGAACTTCTCCTCGCCCCATTTGCGGATGATGCGGACGAGGTCCGCTTCACCGTACGTGTTAACAATGTCGGCCGCGGTGCGTCCGCGGCTCGTGTCCATCCGCATGTCCAACGGTGCGTCATAGGAGTAGGCGAATCCGCGGTCCCGCTCATCGAGCTGCAGCGAGGAGACGCCCAGATCGAAGAGTGCGCCGTCGATGCCGTCGAAGCCCAAGTCGGCGACGACGTCGGCGATCTCGTCGTAGATGGCATGCACCAGGTCGATGCGGTCCTCGAAAGGTGCCAGCCGTTCGCCGGCCAGGGCCAGGGCCTGGCGGTCGCGGTCGATGCCGATCACGTGCAGCTGCGGGAACCGGGCCAGCATGGCCTCGGTGTGCCCGCCCATGCCCAGCGTGGCATCGACGACGACGGCTGAGCCGCGCTCGGCCACTGCTTTTTCGATGGCCGGTGCCAGCAGATTAATGCAGCGGTCACGCAGCACCGGAACATGCCGTTCTTCGGTAGGGCGTTCTTCGCTCATCTGCTGTCCTTCCGCGTCCTGGGACGGCGGCGTAGTTCTTATATCAGACCCCCATCCGCGCCTCACGCTGCCGGCGCCTGGCTCCGGGGAAGTGAGTCAGGTGCCGGCCTTGCGGGGCGGCTGGAGATCTCATGCAAGAAACCGCTGCGGTCCGGTCTCTGTTTGTTTGGTGGATATTCGTGGGGGTGGTGCGGGTACTGCTGGTCGGAAGTGCCGGCCTAGAAAATGCCCGGCATGGTTTCCTCGTCGGTTTCCGAGAACGCCGTTTCCTGCTCTTCGAGGTAGGTCTGCCATGCTGATGCATCCCAGATTTCAGCCCTGGTCCCGGCACCAATCACTGCCAGTTCACGGCCGAGTCCGGCGTAGGCCCGCAGCGCCGGCGGAATGGTGATCCGGCCCTGCTTGTCCGGGACTTCATCGGATGCTCCCGAGAGAAAAACCCGAATGTAGTCCCGTGCCTGACGCGAGGAGAGCGGAGCTTCCCGCATCTGTTCGTGGACCCGCTCGAATTCTTTCGAACTGAAAACGTAAATGCAGCGCTCCTGGCCTCTTGTGAGCACCAGTCCCTCAGCCAGCTCCTCGCGGAACTTTGCCGGCAGAATGAGCCGCCCCTTCTCGTCCAGGCGCGGTGAATGTGTTCCGAGGAACATCAGTCACCACCTGTCTGATTGGAAGAAGTTCCTCCTGCGCTGCCCCTACACTCTTATAGCCTCCACTTTACTCCACTTCACTCCACAGTCAACGATTGGGCAGCCGAACTGCGGCGCGCCGCGCCTTTTCTTCCGCGGATCGGCGCGGAGAAGGGCAGGTGGAGGGCTCGGAGCGCAAAAAGCCGTCGCGGGGCGTTGTTGGCCTCGGCTCTTAAACCCAAAAAGACCCGCCGCAGCGGGTCTTTTTCGAATCGTGGATGACCGGTGGAGGAAGGTGGTGCGGGCCTCCGGAGGTTACTGGTCCCGCTTTCGCTCATCCCATTTATTTTCCAGATTGCTCATGAAATTCTTCGATGACGTGGCCTCGCGTTCCTTCTTGCGTGCCGGCGAATTCGCCTGCGCGCCGCGCCTGCCGCGCGTCGTCGCGTAGTACACGCCCGATCCCATCACCAGGAAGCCGAGAATTCCCAGGATGAGGCTGATCGGCATTTCCAATGAAACCCCTCGGAGGAGCAGCGCGATGCCCGCCACTGCGACCAGGGATCCGATCACTATCCGCCGGGTCGAAATACCGGCGCCGGCCGGAGTCGCCATCGAATTTGCGAATTTGGGGTCCTCGGCGTGTAATTGCTGCTCCAACTGGTCCAGCAAGCGCTGCTCGTGTTCCGAGAGTGCCATTACTGCCTCCTTGCGGTCCGAAATTCTCTGTAACCCAACCAACGATCCCGGTACCGGGACGGTTCCCGCTCCCGACACCCCGGCTGGCTGCGGAGACGCCCCGGGAAATCGGGGCACCGCCAGACCGACAACCCGGGCAGAACGCGTGTTGTGCTTACGTCTTAGGATAGGTGGCATTCTGGTCGGGGGAAAGCGGTGGGAGGCACAGCGGGGATCCATTCCGCCTAGGGCTTAGTCTGCGCCCGCAGGCGGCGGAACAGCCGGTCCCGGAGTGCGGCCCGGCCGGCCCCTGCGGGTGGGGTCCAGCAGACGGGCCGGCATGACGCCGAGCTCGCCGAACCGGGCGTTGATCTTGTCCAGGGCGTCTTCGGCCGACCGCCAGTTGTCGTCGCGGCCGTCAAGGGTCAACTGGACCGCCGCGCCCTCCGCCGCCTCCAGCCGCTCCGTGCGGAGCCCGATCAGCCGGACGCTCATCCGCCGGGGTCCCAGCGCGGCGAGCAGCGCCCGCGTTTCCTCGTAGATGAGCTGGGCGCTGTCCACCGGCTCGCGAAGCGTGCGGGTCCGGGTGAGTGTGGAAAAGTCCGCGTAGCGCAGCTTCAGCGACACCGCGCGGCACTGCAACCCTGCGGCCCGGAGCCGGGCAGCAGTTTTGTGCGCCAGGCGCAGCAGCTCCGTGTGCAGGGTCTCGTCGTCGGACACGTCCCGGGCGAATGTCTCCTCTGCGCCGATGCTCTTTTCCCGCCGCACCGGAGTGACGCTCCGCGGGTCGCGCCCCCAGGCCAGTTCGTAAACGTGCTCACCGGTGGCGCCCAGCAGGCGCTTGAGGACACTGACCGGAGTGCGTGCCACGTCTTCAACCGTTGAAATGCCCACCCGGGCAAGGGTTTCCCTCGTCTTGGCCCCCACTCCCCACAGGGCCGAAACGTCCAGGGTATGGAGATACGCGACGGTTTCGCTGCGCGGAATCAGCAGCAGGCCGTCCGGTTTGGACCGGGTGGACGCAATCTTTGCCACGAACTTAGTGGCGGCGATGCCCACGCTGGCCGTGATGCCGAGCTCCGCAGCCACCCGGCTGCGGATCAGCTCGCCGATGACCCGGGGCGGCCCCAGCAGCCGCATGGCACCGGCGATGTCCAGAAAAGCTTCGTCAACGCTGAGGGGCTCCACCAGCGGCGTGATGGACTCGAAGATCGCCATGAGCCGCCCCGATACCTCCCGATAGTCCTCCTGGTGCGGCTCCAGAATGACCGCCTGCGGACACTGCCGGTAGGCGACGGACATCGGCATCGCGGAATGGACGCCGTAGCGCCGTGCCTCGTAGGAGGCCGACAGGACCACCGATCTGCCCCCGAGGCCGCCCACGATGATCGGGCGGCCCGTCAGCTCGGGTCGTTTCAGCAATTCCACCGAAACGTAGAAGGCATCCATGTCCACGTGCATGATGGTGCAGTCGCGGTTTTCGCTGGGGCCATTGCTCACCCCTTCATGGTAGACAACGGGTCCGACGTTTTCGTTTCGCCTAGACTGGGGACCAGATCCTGACCCCCACCAGAAGCGGACACCAATGAATAAGCCCCTGATTGCCCTTACCGCCGCTGCCCTGTTATTGGTTGCCTCCGGCTGCACCCAGGACACCGAATCGACGAATTCCGGTACGGCTGAAACGCCGGCGTCGAGCGCGTCTCCGTCGGCTTCGCCGTCCGCCTCTGCCTCCCCCTCCGGTACGGCGTCCGCGTCCGGCTCGGCGTCCGCCTCCGGCTCGGCGTCGCCCAGCGGTTCTGCCTTCCCCAGCAGCTCGGCCACGCCGACTGAAAAATCCACAAACTCCGCCATCGCTGAAGGATTTCCCACTGACGTCATTTCGGTGATGCCGAAGTCCACTCCGGTCTCCACCAGCTTCGAGGAAACCCCCGAACTGTTCACCGCCTCGCTGACGGCCACAACCAGCGCTTCCACCGAGGAAATCCTGGCCTACTACGCCGGGGAATTCGAGGCGCAGGGCTTCACGCCCAATGACGCCAAAAACGAGGGAACCGCCACGCTCCGGCAGTTCGTGCGCGCCGGTGGTGACGACCTGGCCAACGTGACAGTTGTTCCCCGCGACGGCAGCTTCACCTATACGGCCAGCATTAATCTGCTCCCAGAGTCAGCCAAGTAGGCCGGCATGGGGAATGTCCTTCCTGCCCCCGAGGTGGCAGTTCGTGAACAGGCGGAGTACCGGAAGCTTCTCGGCAGCGAGCTGGACGCCTTCCTCACCGAGCAGCAGGCAGTGCTCCAAGAGGTTTCAATGGAGGCGCTTCCGCTGCTCGACGCCGTCTCCTCCCTGGCTCAGGGCGGAAAGCGGCTGCGGGCACTGCTGAATTACTGGGGCTGGCGCGGCGCCGGCGGGGCCGAGCTGGGCGGACCAGCGGTCCGGGCGGGCGTCGCACTGGAACTGTTCCAGAGCGCTGCCCTGATCCATGACGACATCATTGACCGCTCCGACACCCGCCGCGGCGGGCCCAGCGTCCACCGTCGGTTCAGCACCGCGCACACTGAGGCCGCCTGGCACTTGGACGGCACCCACTTCGGTTCGTCAGCCGCCATCCTCGCCGGCGACCTGTGCCTGTCCCTGAGCGAGGAAATGTTTTCAGCAGTCGGCGCCCAGGCCGCGCACGGCACACCGGCCCGGCGGATCTTCAACCGCATGCGCACCGAGGTCATGGCCGGGCAGTACCTGGACATCCTCGAAGAGGTGGTGGGACCCACGCACGAGCCCGAGCGGGCCGTCGTCCGGGCCCGGAACATCCTGCGTTTCAAGTCAGCGAAGTACACCACTGAGCACCCGCTGACCCTGGGCGGAGCCCTGGCCGGAGCTTCAGAGGAGCTGCTCGACTGGTACTCCCGGTTTGCGCTGCCGCTCGGAGAGGCATTCCAGCTGCGCGACGACGTCCTGGGCGTTTTCGGCGATCCGGCGCAGACCGGAAAGCCCGCCGGCGATGACCTGCGCGAAGGCAAGCGCACGGTGCTGATCGCCTACGCGCTGGCACTGGGCGGACCCTCCGCCCGCGACGTGATCGGCTCCGCGCTCGGTCGGACCGATCTGGACGACGACGGCGTAGCCGCGCTGCGCGCCCTGATCGAGGACTCCGGGGCGCTGGCGGCAACGGAAACCCTCATAGAGGGACACACCCGCGCCGCCTTTGACGCACTGGAGCAGATGCCGGTCGACGACGTGGCCCGGGCTGCCCTGACCTCCCTGGCCCACGCCGCAGTCACCCGCTCGGCCTGACGGTACGTCCCTGCGCCGGCGAGGCAACAATAGGCAGCAGGTAATACAACGGCGAAGCAAAACAGCAGTAATACAAGCGGCGCAGTAATACAACAGCAGCGGCTCCCATTGGGAGCCGCTGCTGTGTTATTTGCGTCCTGCTTTATATTTCAATGTCTTACTATCTATCCGTGTTTGTGCGCTACCAGCCCAGGGCCTGGGCGCGGCGGCGAATTTCGGTCTTCCGCCCCTCGCGCAGGGCATCCACCGGACGTCCGGGCAGCGAGTCATCCGCGGTAAAGAGCCAGCGAATCATTTCGCGGTCGTTGTAGCCGGCATCGATCAGCACGGAAATGGTGCCTTTCAAGCTGTCCAGGACAGCGCCGTCGGCGATAAAGGCGGCCGGGATGCTGCGGATTTTGCGCTCCCCCAGCCGTACGGCCACCAGCGCACGCTCTTCGAGCATGCTGTGCACCTTGGTAATGGAAACGTTTAGTTTTTCAGCCACATCGGGCAGGGTCAGCCAGTCGGAAACAAGTTCCTCAAGTTCAGTCACCTTCCTAGGTTCCCATGAGAACCCCGTTCGGAGCCACTTCCCTCACTCGTTACTCAATGGAAATCGAGACGCAGTGTCTACTCAGGTAGGCCGGAGACCCGCGGTAGTGTAAATTCGCTTACGTTACAGAAATCACTTCTGTCACACCCGCACCATTATTGCCACTGGTTTAAAACGAGTTGCGGTAAAGGCCGCGCCGTCTACAGATGAGGAAACAACCCTTTATGACTGCTCAGTCGATTCAGGGAAGCAATTCCCCGCGTTCCAGCTTCAGGGGAATGCCCCGCAAACTCAGTGTTGCCGTTACCACCGCGGCCATTCCCGCCGTCATGATGTCAGCACTCGTGCTTGCCGAACCGGCTCAGGCAGCTCCCGTTGGCCCGAACGCTGCGCTTTCCCCGCAGGTTCCGCTCCAGGCCATCAAGAACCTGACCGCCGGAACCGCGAACGTTGCGGCGCCCTCGCAGCTGGCCGCCCAGATTCCGTTTACCATTGCGACGGAATCCAGCGTGCCCGCCACTCACCGCATTGAGGCCGGCGATACCGCCAGTTCCATTGCCGTGCGCTACGGCGTGTCGCTGGATGAAGTACTTCGGGTGAACAACCTGCAGAGCAGTTCGCTGATCTTCGCCGGCGAGGAACTGCGCCTGCCTGCCGGCGGCTCGTCAGCAGCGTCTTCGACGTCCGGCGCAGCTGCCGGCACTTACACCGTGGAAGCAGGCGACACGCTGAGCGGGATTGCCTCCTCGAACGGAGTCGGCCTGGAGAGCGTCCTGGCGGTGAATGGCCTGACCATGACGTCAGTGATCATGCCCGGCCAGGAAATCGCCCTGTCCGGCGGTTCGGCCTCCGCCGCAGCTCCGGCATCTGCAGCCGCAGCGAACCACACCGTCGAGGCCGGTGACACCCTGACCGGGATCGCCGCCCGCCACGGCGTCAGCGTGGCCGCGCTCATGTCGGCCAACGGCATGGATGAGAGCACCGTCCTGTTCCCGGGCGACGTCGTCGTCCTTTCCGGCGGCGCAGGCGTCACCACCCTTGCCGCGGCTCCGGCCGAAGCCGCCCCCGCGGACCTGGTTCCCAACACCTTCCTGCACTACACGTACCCGGACGACGTGGTCGCCGACGCCAACGTCAACAAGCAGGCGTTGAACGGCGCGGCAGTGCCCGGGCAGGCCGAGATGCAGCAGATCGTGGCCCAGACGGCGGCGCAGATGGGTGTCGACCCGGCCCTGGCGATGGCCTTCTCCTTCCAGGAGTCCGGCTTTGACCAGCGGGCAGTCTCCCCCGCCAACGCCATCGGCGCCATGCAGGTCATCCCCAGTTCCGGAGATTGGGCATCGGACCTCGTGGGACGCCAGCTGAACCTGCTGGATCCCTATGACAACGCCACCGCCGGAGTTGCGATCATCAGCTCGCTCATGCAGACCAGCGACAGCTTGGAAAACGCCGTTGCCTCCTACTACCAGGGCCAGTACTCAGTGACGACCCATGGCATGTTCGAGGACACCCGCGGCTATGTGGCCTCGGTGCTGGCGCACCGCGAGTCCTTCTCCTAGGACGCGCAGCTGCTTGACGCAGGAGGGCAGGGCCCGGATCGGGTGTCGATCCGGTCCCTGCCCTTTCGCGCACGTAGGATCGTAGGGTGCATGATTCCGGAACTGACCCCAGAGGAAATGACCCCATAGTAGGCACCGTGGTGGACGAGCGCTACCGGGTGCTCTCCCGTATTGCCCGCGGCGGTATGTCCACGGTCTATCTGGCCACTGACCTGCGCCTGGACCGGGACGTCGCCCTCAAGGTCCTCTACCCCCACCTGGCTGCCGACCGCGGCTTCCTCGACCGCTTCGAGCGGGAGGCCAAGTCCGCCGCCCGGCTGTCCCATCCGCACGTCGTCGGAGTCTTGGACCAGGGGCTCGCCGAAAACAACCTGGCGTATCTGGTGATGGAGTATGTTCCGGGCAAAACGCTGCGTGAACTGCTGGAATCCCGGACCCGCCTGACTCCGCGGCTCGCCCTGGCGCTGCTGGACGCCGTCGTCGACGGCCTGGCCGCAGCCCACAACGCCGGACTGATTCACCGGGACGTCAAACCCGAGAATGTGTTGCTGGCCGACAGCGGCAGCATCAAGATTGCCGACTTCGGCCTGGCCCGTGCGGTGTCCACCAGCACCAACACCGGCACGCTGGTGGGAACCGTTGCCTATCTGGCGCCCGAGCTGGTCACCGGCGCCGGTGCCGATGAGCGCAGCGACGTGTATTCCGCCGGCATCATGCTGTATGAAATGCTGACCGGCCGCCAGCCTTTCACCGGCACGGCGCCCATCCAGATCGCCTTTCAGCATGTGCACTCCACCGTGCCGGCGCCGTCCGACGCCTGCCCCGGCCTGGCCCCCGATCTGGATGAGCTGGTGCAGTGGTGCACTGCGCCTGACCCTGACAACCGTCCCGTGGACGGCAAGGCGCTGCTGGGCGAGCTGCGCCACATTCGGACGTCCCTCACCGATGAACAGCTGGATTTCCGCTGTGCCGACCCCGCCGGAGAGCAGTTTCCCTCCGCATCCGGTGTCACCGAAGCCCCGCAGGCCGACACCACGACCGCCCTTCCGCGGCCCCCGGCCGGTGCCACCGAAGTCATCTCGACCGCGGGCGCAGCCGCTGCGACGGGGGCCGGGGCCTATCCCACCGAGGTCATCCGCCGGTCCGACAACGCGACCTCGGTGTTTCCTGCCGGCGGGCGAGGTCCCGGAGGCCCGCACCTGCCTCCCGATAGTTCCGGCGGTTATCCGGCAGGCGAGACCGCCGACGACGACAGCGCCAACGCTCCGGAGCATCCGGCCCCGGGAACCCGCACCGAACGGCGGCAGGCCCGCCGGGAGGCGAAGGCCTTCGAGCGGCAGTCCAGCCGGGACGCGCACCGCCCGAAAATCTCCCTGCGGCGCGGACGGCCGCGGCGGCGCGGCGCGCTGTTGATCGTGCTCGCCGTGCTGCTCATCACCGGTGCGCTGTTTACCGGCTGGTTCTTCGGCCGCGGGCCGGGCGCCGTCGTCACCGTTCCTGATGTCGCGAACGTCTCGCAGGAGGCGGCCGGCGCCCTGCTCAGCGGTGAGGGGCTGCAGTACTCCACAAACGAAGTCCACGACGAAATGGTCGCCGCCGGGCTGGCTGTGGGAACGGATCCCGACGCCCCGGCCGAAATCCGGCGCTATCAGCCGGTGACCCTGCTGATCAGCATGGGGCCCGAGCTGTTTGATGTCCCCAACGTGGTGCAGCGGACCGCGGAGTCGGCGTCGGAGAACATTACGGATGCCGGCCTCGTCGTCGGCGCGGTGACCGAGGAATACAGCGAAACCGTCGATGCCGGCAAGGTCATCAGCCAGTTCCCGGCGCCGGACACGCAGCTGCGGCGGGATGCCGCCGTGAACCTGGAGGTGTCGCTGGGGCCCGCCCCCGTGGAAGTGCCCTCCGTCGTGGGAAAGTCGGAGGCGGAAGCAGTGAAGATTCTTGAAGAGTCCGGGCTGACGGCGGAAGTCCTTCCCGAGCAGGTAAACAGCCGCGAGGCACCCGACGGAGCAGTGGCCGCCCAGACACCGGCCGCCGGCCAGGTGCAGCGCGGTTCGGCCGTGGAGCTGACCATCTCGAAGGGTCCCGTCATGGTGTCGGTGCCGAACGTCGTGCGCCGGTCCCCCGACGAGGCTCGGGCGCAGCTGGAGGGTCTGGGCTTCCAGGTCCAGATCAGCGAGCTGCTGGGCGGCCTCCTTGGCATCGTCCAGTCACAGGATCCCAGCGGCGGATCGATGGCACCGGAAGGGTCGGTCATCACGCTGCGGGTGGTCTAGCGGTCCTCCGCCCCGAAATGGCAGTAGGTGCACCTCCCATCGCTGGGAGGTGCACCTACTGCCATTTCGGGGGAAGGATCCGGCGGAAGCGGACGCCCGTGGCCTCTAGCCCTGGCGGGAGAGTGCTCCGGCGACCAGGAACGCCATTTCCAGTGACTGCATGTGGTTCAGGCGCGGATCGCAGACGGATTCGTAGCCTTCCAGGAACGCCTCCTGATCCACCGGATCCGCCCCGCCCAGGCACTCAGCGACGTCGTCGCCGGTCATCTCCACGTGCAGGCCGCCCGGGAAGGTGCCCAGAGCGTTGTGCACTTCGAAGAAGCCGCGGACCTCGTCCATGACGTCGTCGAAGTTGCGGGTCTTGTAGCCGTTCGGCGACGTCACGGTGTTGCCGTGCATCGGATCCGTCACCCAGAGAACCTTGGCTCCGGAGGCGGTGACCCGCTCCACCAGCGGCGGTAGCTTTTCCCGGATGTTCTGCGCACCCATCCGCGTGATGAAGGTCAGGCGGCCCGGTTCGCGTTCCGGATCGAGCTTGTCGATCAGGGCCAGGGCGTCTTCGGGCTTGGTGTTCGGGCCCAGCTTGACGCCGATCGGATTGCGGACCTTGGACAGGAAGTCCACATGTGCGGACTCCAGGTCGCGGGTGCGTTCGCCAATCCAGAGGAAGTGCGCCGAGGTGTCGTACGGGAATCCGGTCCTGGAGTCGATGCGGGTCAGCGCGCGCTCGTAGTCCAGGAGCAGTGCCTCGTGGCTCGCGAAGAACTCCACGCGCTTGAGCGCCTCGAAATCCGTCCCGCAGGCATCCATGAACCGCACGGCCCGGTCAATCTCGCGGGCCAGTGACTCGTACCGTGAATGTGCCGGGTTCGCGGTGAAGCCCTTGTTCCAGTGGTGCACCAGGCGCAGGTCGGCAAACCCGCCCTGGGTGAACGCCCGGATGAGGTTCAGGGTCGAAGCGGACGTATGGTAGGCGCGGACCATCCGTGCCGGGTTGTGCTCGCGGGACTCCGGAGTGAAGTCGTAGCCGTTGACCATGTCGCCGCGGTAGGCGGGCAGCGTCACGCCCGCCCGGGTCTCGTCGTTGGAGGAACGCGGCTTGGCGAACTGGCCGGCCATCCGGCCCATCTTGATGACGGGCAGCGAGGCGCCGTAGGTCAGGACAACTGCCATCTGCAGGATGGTTTTTACCCGGGCACTGATCTTGTCAGCGGTTGCACCGTCGAAGGTCTCGGCACAGTCACCGCCCTGCAGCAGGAACGCCTTGCCCTGGGCTGCGGCTGCCAGCCGGTCACGGAGGATGTCGACCTCTCCGGCGAAGACCAGCGGAGGGACCATCGACAGTTCGGCGACTGCCGCCGGATACCCGGGGTGGTCCTGCCACGACGGCTGCTGGAGAGCCGGCAGGGACCGCCAGTCGTCCAGGCCCGGATAGTCCGCCGCGCCCTGCCGGGGAGCGGTGGAAAAATCTGACGCGTTGTCTACAGGAGTGTAAGTCACGCCTTCAAGGGTACTGTCTGCAGCGCTCCGGGGCAGAAGGCGCACGCAGGCTGACGTAATCTGGGCCCGCCGCTCCGCAACACTGGCCGCCGCACATGCCTGCCTGGCCGCCTCCCCGGTCCGGCTGCAGCCGACCGAGTCCCGTTGGCCGGGACCGGGTTTCCGCCCGGAGCCGCCCATGGTTTAGTAACCAACCAATCGACTAGCGGAGGGCCTCAATGATGAGCAGGCAAGAACCGGCGGGACCGGCGGATCGCCGGAGTGTCCTCGACTTTGACTTCGAAACCGACGTTTTGGTGATCGGATACGGCTGCGCCGGAGCCGCCGCAGCCCTGGAAGCGCGCAGCCGGGGTGCCGACGTCATCGTCCTGGAACGCGCCAGCGGTGGAGGCGGCTCGTCCGCGGCCTCCGGCGGAGAGATCTATCTGGGTGCCGGCACTCCCATCCAGAGTGCCTGCGGCTTCACCGACACCGCCGAAGACATGGAAGCGTATCTGCTCGCGGCATTGGGGCCCTCGGCCGACGCCGTGAAAATCAGGATGTACAGCCGCGGCAGTCTGGAGCACTACGACTGGCTCACCAAGCAGGGCGTCCCGTTCAAGCCGTCCTTCTGGGGAACTCCCTCTTGGGTTCCTCCCACCGACGACGGCCTGATGTGGCTGGGTGAAAACGCGTACCCCTTCACCGGCCTCGCCAAGCCGGCACCCCGTGGTCACCGGGTTACCGCTAAGGGCTTCGGCGGCAAGGTGCTGATGGATGTCCTTTGCCGGGCCGTGGAGGAAGCGGGGGCCGGGATCCATACCGATACTTATGCCACGCAGCTCATCCTTGACGGGCCCCGGGTTGTTGGTGTTACTGCGCGCCGCTTCGGAAAGCCGGTGACCTACCGGGCCCGGCGGGGAGTCATTCTGACCACCGGCGGATTTGCCGACAATGCGGAGATGGTGGCCCAGCACGCCCCGCAGCTGATCGGATTGGGTGCGACCAGCGACGGCGGGGACGACGGGCACGGAATCAAAATGGCCCAGGCGGCCGGAGCAGCAGTGCAGCGGATGTCGGCGGCCCAGGTGGGCATCACCCTGGTGCCGGCCTTGGCGGTGCGCGGCATGCTGGTCAACGCCGTCGGCCAGCGGTTCATCAACGAAGACCAGTATCCCGGAATGCTGGGCCAGGCCGCCCTGTTCCGGCAGGACCTGGCAGTCTGGATCATCCTGGACGAAAAGTCCTTCGAGGAAGTGCCCGAAAACGAACGCTGGGGAGTGCTTCCGCACTACGTTGCCGAAACCATCGGCGAGCTGGAACAGGAGATCGGCATGCCCGACGGCGCCCTGACCGCTTCCGTGAGCGAGTACAACCGACACGCGGCGGCGGGCGAGGATCCGTACTTCCACAAGGACAAGCGGTGGGTGCGTCCGCTGGAGGCACCGTTTGCCGGGATCGATGTCAGCCGCGGGATGGCATCGCCGGAGCTGGGTGCTTCGGGGCGGGGCGGGGCCAAGGTCTTCAGCCTTGGCGGGCTGCGCACCGGGCTCGACGGCGAAGTCCTCGATGTTTCCGGCTCACCGATGCCGGGACTTTATGCCGCCGGCCGGGTCACGTCGGGCCTGCACGGCCACGGCTACATCAGCGGCACGTCCCTGGGCGACGGAACCTTCTTTGGCCGGCGCGCCGGCGCAGCGGCAGCGGAGCAAGCGGAAGCCCCAGCCGGGTAAGGCCCGGATAAAGCCGGACGACGGCGGCAGACTAGGCGCTGTGGGGTTCCGTGTCCTCGGGTTCGGCACCCGTGGATGCCGCGGGACCCGCCGATGCGGGCGGCGTTTTCCGGCGGCCAATGATCGTCACCGTGCCGGGCTTCCGCAGCGATTTCCGCCGGGACGGCGTTTCGGCGGCTGCCGGCTCCTGTCCGGGTGCCGACCCTGGTGAAGGCGCCGAGCCGTCGCCGGTGCCGGCGGTGCCATGCTCCGCTGCCGGATGGGTGCGGCCGCCGGGTTCCGCTGCGGCAGCTGAGGATCCGACCGCCTTCGAGGCGGCGGTGCCCGGCTCGGGCAGACGCACCGCTGCGCTGCGGGCCTCGGCTCCCTTGGAAACCTTGCGGGCCGCGGCCTGCTTTTCCTTCATGGTGCTGGCGTACACGTCAACGTATTCCTGGCCTGACAGACGCATCAGCTCGTACATGATTTCATCGGTCACCGAGCGCTGGATGAACCGGTCGTTCTCCATGCCCGCGTACCGGGAGAAGTCCAGCGGCTCGCCGACGATGATGCCGATGCGGCGGATGTTGGGGATCTTCCGGCCGATCGGCTGGACCTTGTCAGTGCCGATCATGGCCACCGGAATCACCGGGACGCCGGTTTTCAGCACCAGTTTGGCCACGCCGGTCTTGCCACGGTACAGCCGGCCGTCCGGGCTGCGCGTGCCCTCGGGGTAGATGCCGAGCAGTCCCCCGTTCTCCAGGACGTCCACGCCGGCGCTGAGGGAGCTGGCTGATGCCGCACCGCCGGAACGGTCCATCGGGAGCTGGTTGGTGAGCCGGAAGAAAGCGGCAGTGAGCTTGCCCTTGATCCCCTTGCCCGTGAAGTACTCCGACTTCGCCAGAAAGCTCACGGGACGCGGCACCGCCAGCGGCAGGAAGATCGAATCGGAGAAGGACAAGTGGTTGCTCACCAGCACGGCCGGACCGGTTTCGGGCACATTGTTCATGCCTTTAACCCAGGGTCTGAAGAGCAGATTGACCACCGGTCCGATGAAAATGGTCTTCATCACCCAATAGAACACGTAAGCCAGCTCTCCCGTCCGGACATAACAAATCAGGGACCCGGTTTGGTTCCCAACTCCTACTCTATGCGCCCTCCCGGCTGCGTTGAATTTCGACTCTCGGCGGCGACGCAACTTTGGGCGTTACGGGGGTGGAAATCAGCCTCCTGAATGCAACCATAGAGGTATGACTCTCCCACCGGGCGCAGCCGCCTTTACCAGCGACGGGCAAGGCGTGAATGCAGCCACCGGCGTTCTCCTGAGCCACGGCTTCACCGGGTCCCCGGTCAGCCTTGCCGCCTGGGCCCGGCACCTCTCCGCCCAGGGCTACGCGGTGAGCCTGCCGCTGCTGCCCGGACACGGAACCACCTGGCAGGAGCTGGCCCGCACTCCCTGGGAGCTCTGGTATGACGCCTACGACCGGGCGTACCAGCAACTTGCAGAGCGGACCGACAGCGTGGTCGCCGCGGGCTTGTCCATGGGCGGGACGCTGGCCCTCCGCCTTGCCGCACACCGCCCCGTCGCCGGGGTGGCGGTGGTGAATCCGGGACTGACCATCGATGATCCGCGGGCCAGGTACTCGGGACTCCTGAAGTACGTTCAGCGTTCAGTACCGGCGATTGCCAACAACATCAAGCTCGACGGCCAGGATGAAGGTGCCTACCTGCGGACCCCCGTGGGCGGCGTTCACCAGCTCATGCGGCTGTTCAAGGACACGACGGCGGTGCTGCCGCGGATCACGACGGCACCGGTCCTCGCCTTCCGCTCGACGGTGGACTCGGTGGTCCCGGACTCCAGCATGGACGTCCTGCGCAGGTATCTGGGCAGCGAACTGGAGGTGGTCCCCTTGGAAAACAGCTATCATGTGGCAACCATGGATCATGATGCTCCCTTGATTTTTGACCGTTCCCACCAGTTCATCCAAAGGATCAGCGCAGGTGCGCCAGCATGAAAGAACGCGAACCGGAACGCAACGAGTCCACTGACAACGCCGTCTGGCTGGACCTCGTGGCCCGGCTGGAGAATATGCCGGCTGATGAGACGCACGGCGGCCGGGATGCACCCGGCGGACACGGCAGCTCCGAAGGGTCCCGGATCAAACCCGGAGCGACGGCGTCCGGGCCGGATGCGGCTGATTCACCATCGCCGGCGGGCGCGGACGAAGGGGCTCACCCCGAAACTCCCTCCGGGACCGGCGGAGCCGAAACTGCTGCCAAGCCGGGCTCCGGTGAAGGCACCCCGGCCCGCGGCCCCGTTCCGCGCTCCCCCGCCGAGCGCACCCGCGCCATTTTCGAGAACCAGCCGTTCCGCGCACAGCCGCCGCGGGGCCCCCGGGATTACGACGAGCCCGAGGAACTCGAGTCGGAGGGTGAGTTTGTGCCGCCCGAACCGCCGCCGTTCAGCACCGGTGAGCCGCTCGTGGTCCTGGCGTGGATCGGCGCTTTGGGCGGGCCCCTCCTGCTGCTGCTGTTCGCCATGTTTTGGCGCGGAGCTCCGCTGGCCGTCATTCTCGGCTTGGTTGCCCTCTTCGGTGTGGCCGTGGGCTATTTGCTCTTCCGGTTGCCCCAGCACCGCGATGACGACGGCGCCGCCGTCTAAGGGCAGCTGAACTCAGCGCCGGGCTGCAATTCGGGACAGGTCAGCGGCGCCGATCATGCCGGCAGCGGGCCCGAGGGCGGCCAGTTCCAGCCGCGCCGCGGGCCGGAACCCGCGGCCGGTCAGGTTCCGGGCGAAGGACCTGCGGGCGGGTTCCAGCAACAGGTCACCGGCAGCGCTCAGGCCTCCGCCGATGACAAACATTCCCGGATCCAGCGCGGCCGCCAGGTTCGCCAGTCCGAGGCCAAGCCACTGACCGACCTCTTCCAGCAGTTCCACTGACGTCTGGTCGCCCTCAAGGGCCATCCTGGTGACCACGGCGCCGGTGATGGCACTGATGTCGCCGTCCACGGCCCGCAGCAGTTCCTGGGCCACCGGGGAGTTTGCGGCGGCCAGTTCACGGGCTTCCCGACCCAGCGCATTGCCTGAGGCATACTGCTCCCAGCAGCCGCGGTTTCCGCACTCGCAGCGTTGCCCGGACGGCATGATGATCTGGTGGCCGAACTCTCCCGCCACGCCGAATCTTCCCCGCTCCAGCCGGCCGTCCATCACCATGGCACCACCGATTCCGGTGCCGAGCGTCACGCAGACCATCCGGCTCTGGCCCAGTCCGGACCCGAAGCGCCACTCTGCCCAGGCAGCGCCGTCGGCATCGTTGACCAGGTACACGCGCCGGCGCAGCAGCCGTTCGAGGTTCTCCCGCAGCGGTTCGTTGCGCCAGGCCAAATGGGGGCTGAAGAGCACCGTGCTGCCGGCAAGGTCCATCCAGCCGGCGGCGCCGATGCCGACGGACCACACGTGGTGGTTCGCGGACAGTTCCCGCACCAGGTCCACGATGACGGACTCGACCTCGCGCGGATCCTGGCCGGGAGTGGCGCGGCGGGCTTCGGCAATGATGCGGCCGTCGCCGTCGACCAGGCCCGCGGCCACCTTGGTGCCGCCGATATCGATCCCGATGGCCAGCCCGCGTCGCCGCATCCGGTTCGGCAGCCGGATGGGCCGGCGGGCGGGGAAGGGCTCAATGGCACGGCGCTGCCAAAGGATCGGGGAAGAACGGGGAACGGGCGCTGGGTTAACGGGACGCATCAACAACCAATTGTATTCACCGGCCGGTCCGCCAGCGAAAGCGTTATTGCTTCGAGAAGTTACTGGCGGGTATTTTATGTGACCCACGTTATAGGTTGTGCGGTAAAGTCTGCGGTAACGCCTGCGGGCCGGCCGGATATCAAAGGAGCTATCGTGCGTGAATACAGTGTCCCCCCTCTGGTGGAATCACCATTGGAGACAAACACCACCGACCTACTGCTGGAACAGGCGGCCAAGGCCTCCAATCCGGCCCTTTTCTCGGTTCGGGCAGCCGACGACACCTGGCAGGCCATCACCGCCACTGATTTCCTGAAGGACGTCCGGCTGCTCGCCAAGGGCTTCGCCGCCTCCGGCATCCAACCGGGCGACCGCGTGGGCATCATGGCCCGCACCCGGTACGAGTGGACGCTCGTGGACTTTGCCCTATGGTTTGCCGGGGCGGTCTCCGTGCCGATTTACGAGACCTCATCGCCCTCCCAGGTGGCCTGGATCCTCGGTGATTCCGGTGCCGTCGCCGTGGTGGTCGAAGCCGCCCGCCATGAGAACGTGGTCCGGCAGGCCGGTGTGGAGGAAGATCTCGACGCCGTGCGCAACGTCTGGCAGATCGACGGCTCGGGCCTGGATGAGCTCCGCACGGCCGGCGCAGCAGTGTCCGACGCCGAGCTCGAAGCGCGCCGTTCGAAGGCCACGCTGGAGGACACCGCCACCATTATCTACACCTCGGGAACCACAGGCCGGCCCAAGGGCTGCGAACTGACGCACGGCAACTTCGTGAATCTCTCCCGGAACGCCGCCCTGGCCGTGCCCGAAGTTTGCCGCGAAGGCGCGCAGACCATCATGTTCCTGCCGCTCGCCCACGTGTTTGCCCGGTTCATTTCCGTCCTGTGCGTCACCGCCGGCGCCACAGTGGCCCACACGCCGGACGTCAGGAACCTGCTTCCGGATCTGCAGAGCTACAAGCCCTCCTTCCTCCTCGTGGTCCCCCGCGTCTTCGAGAAGGTCTACAACTCCTCCATGCTCAAGGCCGAGGACGGCGGGAAGGGCAAGATCTTCCACGCCGGCGCCAAGACCGCCATTGAATGGTCCAAAGCGCAGGAGGCCGGCAAGATCCCGCTGGCCCTCAAGGTCAAGCACGCCGTCTTCGACAGGCTGCTCTACGGCAAGATCCGCACCGCGATGGGCGGCCGGGTCCAGTATGCAATTTCCGGCGGAGCACCCCTGGGGGACCGTCTCGGGCACTTCTTCCACGGCATCGGCGTGATGGTCCTGGAGGGCTACGGACTGACCGAGACCACCGCTCCCATCAGCGTCAGCACCCCCAAGCTGATCAAGATCGGCACCGTCGGCGCGCCCCTGCCCGGCAACGCGGTCAAGATCGCCGACGACGGCGAGATCCTGACCCGGGGCGTCAGCGTCATGAAGGGCTACTACAAGCGCCCCGACCTGACGGCTGAAGCCTTCGACGACGGCTGGTTCCGGACCGGGGACATCGGCCAGCTGGACTCGGACGGCTTCCTGAAGATCACCGGCCGCAAGAAGGAAATCATCGTCACCGCCAGCGGCAAGAACGTCGTTCCGGCGGTCCTGGAGGACAGCATCCGCGCCGACGCCATCATCTCCCAGTGCGTCGTTGTCGGAGACCAGCGGCCCTTCATCTCCGCACTGGTCACCCTGGACGAGGAAGCCCTTCCCGGCTGGCTCGAGCGCCACAAGCTGCCGGCCGGTACGACGGTGGCCGAAGCTGCCGAGACCGCCCAGCTGCAGATCGAAATCCAGGCCCTGGTGGACAGCGCCAACAAGACGGTCTCCCAGGCCGAGGCCATCAAGGTTTTCCGCGTGGTTCCGACCGACTTCACCGAAGCCAGCGGCCACCTCACGCCGTCCCTGAAGATCAAGCGCGCCCAGGTGCTTCGGGACTACTCAGCCGTGGTGGAAGACATCTACAGCGGCCAGAAGGTCTAGCCCGGCACGTCGCGGCAGCAGTCCCTGCGGGTTTACCGGGCAGTGCCGGTCCGCAGGGACAGCAGCGCGTTCTCCACCACCTCGGTCAGCGCGGGATGGATCCAGTACTGGCCCGAGGCCATCGTCTGCGCATCCAAACCGAAGGACATGGCCTGGATCAACGGCTGGATCAGCATGGACGCCTCATGGCCCATGATGTGCGCCCCGAGCAGCGTCCCGCTTTCCTTCTCCGCCAGCAGCTTCACAAATCCGGTCGTGTCTTCCATCGCCCAGCCGTACGCGGTGGAGCCGTATTCCTGCACCGCCACGGCCAGCTCCACTCCCCTCGCCCGGGTATCGCGGCGGGCTTCCTCCTCGGTCATGCCCACGGATGCGATCTGCGGGCTGGTGAAGACCGCCGCGGGAACGAACCGGTGGTCGCTCGCGCGCAGGTCCCCGGGGTGCACCAGGTTGTGCGCCACGGTGCGCGCCTCATGGTTGGCCACATGCTTGAGCTGGAAGTCGCCGCTGACATCCCCCAATCCCCAGACGCCGTCGACCGGCCTGCCGTCCTTCAGCACGCGCTGGAATTCGTCCACTGCCAGCCGTCCGTCCGCACGCTGGTCGAATCCGGCAGCCTGGACATCAAGGCGGTCGGTGTTGGGCACCCGGCCGGTTGCCACCAGCACAAGATCAACGTCCATGCCGGTCTCTCCCCCGGGTCCGCGCAGCAGCGCCCGGACGGAGCCGTCGGCGTTTTCCATCAGCGCCGTCACCTGGGTGTTGAGCCGAACGTCCCACTGCTTGGAGACTTCCTCGGTGTACCGTGCGGACAAGGTCGCGTCCAAGGCACGCAGCAGCGGACCGGAGCGCGCCGCCATCGTGACCTTGGCGCCGAACGCTGAAAACACGAATCCAAACTCGGCGGCTATGTAACCGCCGCCGATGATGAGGATTCGCTCCGGCAGGTCGGGTATCCGCATCACGGTGTCAGAGGTGTGCACCTGCGGCAGGTCCATGCCGGGCACGTCCGGCAGCACCGGCCGTGAGCCGGCGGCCACCACTATCTGGTCGGCCGTGATGCGTTGGCCGTCGTCGGTCTCCAGGGCGTGCTCGCCGACGAACCGCACGTGGTTCTCATACAGCGTGACGTTCTCCAGCTCCTCGGCACGGTAGCGGCGGCCGCCCTCGGAGATGGAATCGATCCTGGTGAAGATGCGGTCGCGGATGTCCCGCCAGCGCACCTTCTCCAGGGTCTGGTCGACGCCCAGGCGCCGGCCGTCGGCACCGGCCGCGGCAAGTTGCGCCGGATACACGAACATTTTCGTCGGGATGCAGCCGACGTTCAGGCAGGTGCCGCCGAAGGTGCCCCCGTCGATGACCGCAACTTTCCTGCCGTCCCAGTCGGGGGTGATCAGCGAATTGCCCGAACCCGAGCCAATGATGGCCAAATCAAAATGAGTCACGATTCCAGTCTAGAGCCGCAAGGACCCCGGGATCCGTAACCGGTTCCCGGGGTCCTTATGTGCTTCCGTTGTGCTTCCGCCGTGCGGCGGAAGCGCTGGGGCTAGCTCTCCTTCTTGGGATCGATCGCCACCAGCAGGTCCCCGCCCTGCACCTGCTCGACGGCGGAGATCGCCACCCGCGTCACGGTGCCGGCGACGGGGGCCGTGATCGAGGCCTCCATCTTCATGGCTTCGATGGTGGCAACGGTTTCGCCGGCCGCCACTTCATCGCCTTCCTGGACCGTGATGGTCACGGCGCCGGCGAACGGCGCGGCAACGTGGCCGGGGTTGCCCGGGTCGGCCTGTTCGGCGACCTTCACCTGCGACTGCACGCTGCGGTCACGGACCAGGACGGGGCGCATCTGGCCGTTCAGGGTGGTCATCACCGAACGCATGCCCTTTTCATCGGGCTCCCCCACGGCTTCAAGGGTGGCAATCAGGCGGACACCCTTTTCGAGTTCCACCACGTGCTCAACCCCGCGCTGCAGGCCGTAGAGGTAGTCACGGGTGTCCAGGACCGACACGTCGCCGTAGGTTTCACGGACGGTCGCGAATTCCTTGGCCGGGCCGGGGAACAGGAGCCGGTTCAGCGTTTCCCGCCGGGTGGCGGAGTCGCCGGCCAGGCCGGCGCGGTCCACCTCGGTGAGTTCGGCGTCGCGCACCTTGATGGTGCGGCCCTGGAGCGCCTTGGTCCGGAAGGGCTCCGGCCAGCCGCCGGGCGGGTTGCCCAGTTCGCCGCTGAGGAAGCCGATGACCGAATCGGGGATGTCGTAGTTCTGCGGGTTTTCCTCGAAGTCCGCGGGTGAGACGTTGCTGCCGACCAGCTGCAGGGCGAGGTCTCCGACCACCTTGGAGGAGGGCGTGACCTTGACCAGCCGGCCCAGAATGCGGTCCGCGGCGGTGTACATGTCCTCGATCGCTTCGAACCGCTCGCCCAGGCCGAGGGCGATGGCCTGCTGGCGGAGGTTGGAGAGCTGTCCGCCGGGAATCTCATGCTGGTAGACGCGTCCGGTGGGTCCGGCCAGACCGGACTCGAACGGAGCGTAGACCCGGCGCACCGCTTCCCAGTACGGCTCCATGGCGCTGATGGCATCCAGGCTCAGCCCCGTGTCGCGGTCCGTGTTGGTCAGCGCGGCAACGAGCGACGACGCCGAAGGCTGGCTGGTGGTGCCGGCCAGCGAGGCGCTGGCCACGTCGACGGCATCCACGCCCGCGTTGGCCGCAGCCAGCAGGGTGGCCAACTGGCCGCCGGCGGTGTCGTGGGTGTGCAGGTGCACGGGCAGGTCAAAGCGTTCACGCAGGGCGGCAACCAGCTTGGCCGCGGCAGCGGGACGCAGCAGCCCGGCCATGTCCTTGATGGCCAGGATGTGCGCGCCGGCATCGACCATCTGCTGGGCGAGGTCCATGTAGTAGTCCAGCGTGTACAGCGTCTCGTTCGGATCCATCATGTCGGCGGTGTAGCACAGGGCCACTTCGGCGACGGCCGTGCCGGTGGCCCGGACCGCGCGGATAGCCGGTTCCATCTGCTCGACGTCATTGAGGGCATCGAAGATCCGGAAGATGTCAACGCCGGCGTCAGCTGCCTCCTGGACAAAGGCTTCCGCCACCTCAGTGGGGTACGGCGTGTAGCCCACGGTGTTGCGGCCGCGCAGGAGCATCTGGATGCAGATGTTCGGCAGGGCCTTGCGCAGCGAGACGAGCCGCTCCCAGGGGTCCTCGCCCAGGAACCGGAGGGCGACGTCGTAAGTCGCACCGCCCCATGCTTCGACCGAGAGCAGTTCGGGCGTCAGCGCGGCCACCGCGGGGGCCGCCAGCAGCAGGTCGCGGGTACGGACGCGGGTCGCCAGCAGGGACTGGTGCGCATCCCGGAACGTGGTGTCGGTGACGGCCAGTGCCGGCTGTGCGCGGAGTTCCGCCGCGAAACGCTCCGGGCCCAGTTCCAGCAGCCGCTGGCGCGACCCGGGGCGGACCTCCGGAAGATCAGCCGGCAGTTTGTCTGCCGGGTTGATGTGCACGGGCAGTTCGCCGTGAGGCTTGTTGACGGTGGTGTCCGCCAGCCAGTTCAGCAGCCGGGAGCCGCGGTCAGCAGACCCGCGGGCGCTGAGCAGTTCGGGGCGCTCCTCGATGAAGGAGGTGGCGACGTCGCCGGCGATGAAGTCCGGATCGTCGAGGACGGCCTGCAGGAACGAAATGTTCGAGGAGACGCCGCGGATGCGGAACTCGGCCAGCGCCCGGCGGGCACGGTTCACCGCAGCCGGGTAGGTGCGGCCGCGGCAGGTCAGCTTCACGAGCATGGAATCGAAGTGCGGGCTGATGTCGGCCCCGGCGTACACAGTGCCGCCGTCGAGACGCACCCCGGCACCGCCGGCGGAGCGGTATCCGCTGATCTTGCCGACGTCGGGGCGGAAGCCGTTGGCCGGGTCCTCGGTGGTAATGCGGCACTGCAGCGCGGCGCCGCGCACCTGAAGTTCGTTCTGCCGCAGGCCCAGGTCCTCCAGCGTTTCGCCGGCAGCGATGCGCAGCTGGGACTGCACGAGGTCGACGTCGGTGATTTCCTCGGTGACCGTGTGTTCCACCTGGATGCGCGGATTCATTTCAATGAACACGTGTTCTCCGGCGCGTTCTCCGACGGTGTCAACGAGGAACTCCACGGTCCCCGCGTTCTCGTACTTCAGGGCCTTGGCGAACTTGACGGCGTCCCGGTACAGGGCCTGCCGGATGCTCTCGTCCAGGTTGGGGGCCGGAGCAATTTCGATGACCTTCTGATGGCGGCGCTGCAGTGAGCAGTCACGTTCAAAGAGGTGGATAACGTTGCCCTCGCCGTCGGCGAGGATCTGCACCTCAATGTGCCGGGGACGGATGACCGCCTGCTCGAGGAAGACCGTGGAGTCGCCGAAGGCCGTATCGGCCTCGCGCATGGCTGCGTTGAGCGCCTCGGGAAGGTCTTTGGCCGTGTCCACGCGGCGCATGCCGCGGCCGCCGCCGCCCGCCACGGCCTTGACGAAGATGGGGAATCCGATGTCCTCGGCCTCGCCCAGGAGCTTTTCCGGATCCGAACTCGGCTGGGTGGAGCGCAGCACCGGGATGCCGGCTTCGCGTGCCGCGTTCAGGGCATGGACCTTGTGGCCGGCCAACTCGAGGATGTCGGCGGCGGGACCTACAAAGGTGATGCCGGCTTCCCTCGCGGCGCGGGCCAGCTGGGGGTTTTCGGAAAGGAATCCGTATCCGGGGTAGATGGCGTCGCAGCCGGATTCCTTGGCGACCCGAATGATCTCGTCAACGTCGAGGTACGCGCGGACCGGGTGCCCTTCCTCACCGATCAGATAGGCCTCGTCAGCCTTTTGACGGTGGATGGAGTTGCGGTCCTCATACGGGAACACTGCAACAGTCTTCACGCCCAGCTCGTAGGCGGCCCTGAAGGCGCGGATTGCGATTTCTCCGCGGTTGGCTACCAGTATCTTCGAGAACATTACTCTCCTGCATCGTTGCGGGCTGAGGGACGGCCGGGTACCGCCGTCCTCATCGGGTTCTAGTCCAGACTATTTCACTGCGGCGGACCGCCAGTGTCGGACGTCACGCTCTTTATAGTCTCCCTTTCGCGCCACCCCTGCAAAACGGCCCCTGCAGGAGTTACCACCGAGCGTCACATAGAATGAACCTGCAGCCTCTCAAGGGCCCCGCTCGTGATCCCTAGACACGTTAGGTTTTGGTTCAACAAGTGCAAGTAGTGAGCATCAGCAGTCTAAAGGGCGGCGTGGGCAAGACTTCCGTAACGCTTGGACTGGCATCGGCTGCACTTGCAGCAGGAATTCCCACCCTCGTTGTGGACCTGGACCCGCACGCCGACGCCACCACGGGCCTGGGAGCGACTGCAGCCGGCAAACCCGGGATCGGCGAGATGCTCAAGAATTCCCGACGCGCCCAGCTGGCGGACAATGTGGTCTCCAGCGGCTGGGTCGCCAACGACCGCCGCACCCGGACAGGCGATTCCAAGCGCCGGCCCGTTCTCGACGTCGCCATGGGCTCCGCCTTTTCCGGCATCTATGACCGCCCGGACCTCGGCAGGCGCGACCTCAAACGGCTCTCCACGCTTCTCTCCCGTGTCAGCGGCTACGGTCTGGTCCTCATTGACTGCCCGCCCTCACTCAACGGCCTCACCCGCATTGCCTGGACCGCCAGCAACCGGGTGGCGCTCGTCGCCGAGCCCGCGCTGTTTTCCGTGGCCGGCACCGAACGGACGATGCGCGCCCTGGACCTTTTCCGCAAGGAATTTGCCCCCAATCTCGCCCCGGCGGGGATCATCGCCAACCGGGTCCGCTCCGGCTCCAACGAGCACGCCTTCCGGCTGGGTGAGATGAATCAGATGTTCGGCGACCTGTTGCTCAGCCCCACGATTGCCGAGCAGGCCAACTGGCAGCAGATTCAGGGTGCGGCCCATTCGGTGCACCACTGGCCCGGCGAGTCGGCCAAGCAGGCCGCCGCCACCTTCGACTCCCTGCTGAAGAACCTCGTGGGAAGCGGCAGCGTCCGCAACCGGGTCATCCGCCGCGCCAGCTAGCAGCCCCTAAAAAACTGCAGGCACCGGAATCCGCTGCCTGCAGTTGAAGTATGGTGCCTGGCTGATGAAGCATGGTGCGTGCCTAGCTGATCTTGCGGGCAATCCGCCGCTGGCTCAGTTCATCTCCGGGAAAGGTCTGGTCGCCTACGCGCTCGCTCGGCAGTTGGGCGAGGCTCCCTTCAACTTCGCGCCAGACACGTCCGACGGCGATCCCGAAAACGCCCTGCCCGCCCTGGACCAGATCTATCACTTCGTCCGCGGAGGTGCACTCGTACACGCTGGCGCCGTCGCTCATCAGCGTGATCTGGGCCAGATCCTCGACTCCACGCTCGCGCAGGTGTTCAACGGCCGTGCGGATCTGCTGCAGCGAAACCCCCGTGTCCAGGAGGCGTTTGACGACCTTGAGGACCAGGATGTCGCGGAAGCCGTAGAGCCGCTGCGTGCCGGAACCCGAGGCCCCGCGCACGGCCGGCTCCACCAGCCCGGTGCGGGCCCAGTAATCCAACTGACGGTAAGTGATTCCTGCCGCCTTGCAGGCTGTTGGACCGCGGTAGCCGGCGTCCTCGTCGAGAACGGGAAGATCCTCGGTGAACAGCAAGCCCTGGGCTCCGGGGACCTTACCCGGCGCAGCGGCGTGGATGTGCTCGCCGGCATCGCCTTTCGGACTCACTTGTGCCTCCTAGTAGCGGTTCCCGAGGGGGGATCGGCACGGAATCAAGGGGCCAGGAACGACTCCCTTCAGTTTCCCCCGCAAAACCTCCCAGGGGAAGGGACTGATCCTGTAAGGACCGGCCCCGGAAAGGACATGCCCTGGAAAGGACTTGCGGAGAACCGTGCAGTGGGAACTCTATGCTTCGACGTTAGATCTGACCCGGGCCAAGGTCAAAGACGCAGGGCCTTTTTCTGCAGGCGTGTCGAATCAGCGCTCAAAGTCCTCGGGCTCGACGTCGGCCAGGAATTCGCGGAACTGCCGCAGCTCCTGCTCGGCATTCTCCTGGTCTGCGTCATCGTCTTCGTCCTCGTCGGCTTCCGCAATCCGGACGCCCGCTTCGTCCAGTACTGCGTCGGCACAGAGGATGGGGCACGGCGCCCTCAGGGCCACCGCTATCGCATCCGAGGCGCGCGAGCTGACGGTGACTCCATTGTCGAAAACCAGCTCGGCATAGAAGACCGTGTCCTCGACGGACACCAGCCGCACCTCGCTGACGCTGCGGCCCAGGGCAGCCACCACTGAAGCCAACAGGTCGTGCGTCATGGGCCGGGGCGGCACGATGCCCTGCTGGACAAAGGCGATGGCACTGGCTTCCGGAGCACCGATCCAGATGGGCAGATGACGTTCGCCGTTCAGTTCCTTGAGCAGGACCAGCGGCTGGTTGGACGGCAGCTCGATCCTGACACCGACCACTTCGACTTCACGCATGCTCCTCAGCCTTCCATTCGTGCGATATGCCCGTTGACCAGGGCACTGTGCAGGTTCAGGCACAGATCACTGATCTCTCGCGCCGTCTCGGCTGCCCGCGCCTTGGAGGCGACGTCGCGCCGCGAAGCCAGCGGTGCCACCACACTCTCCACCAGCCCCAGCTCCCGGTCCGCCGCGGCTCGGAACGGGCGCAGATGCCGGGGTTCAATCCCGTGGGCCTGGAGCTTGGCGCACGCCTTCGCAATCTTGAGTGCATGTTCGTCGAAGGCACCCTGCTCCGCACCGTTGTCGGCGGAGGCAATCAGTCCGTAACCGGCGAGGTTTCGCACCAGGTCGGCCGAGGCACCGGATTCCCGGACCAGCTCGGCGAATGTCAGGGCGCGGGCGAACGTGCGGGCGGACAACTCCCCCGCCAGCTGCTCGGACACGGCCCGCGGCGTCAGCGACATTCCTCCGGGCAACGATTCGGGACGCTCGCCCCGGTCGATGGCATCCAGGTAGTCCTTGATGATTTTCAGCGGCAGGTACTGGTCCCGCTGCAGCGCCAGGACGAACCGCAGCCGCTCGACGTCGGCCGAGGTGTATTTCCGGTAGCCTGCCGCGGTCCGCTGCGGAGTGACCAGGCCCTTTTCCTCGAGGAACCGGATTTTGGAGGCGCTGATCCCGGGGAAATCGGCGCTGAGTTCACTGAGGACCTCACCGATATTGAGCACACGGCCGCGCAGGCGCTCGTTCCCCGTACCCAGGGTCCGCCTGACGGGCTGTGATGCTGACATACCTAGTACCTATTCCTCAGTAATCCCGTGGACATCCGGCAGGAGCCTCCGGCCGGAGATTTTCTTACGCGCGGGCAGCTGTCGGCCGCGCAGCGTAGAAGGTCAGTCGGAACTTGCCGATCCGGACCTCATTGCCCGTTCGCAGCAGCAGCGTGTCCACGCGGTCGTTGTTAACGTACGTGCCGTTCAGACTCATGGAGTCCACCACACGGAAGCCGTCGGCGGTCCGCCGGAACTCCACATGCTTGCGGGACACCGTCACATCATCCAGGAACACATCCGCATTCGGATGGCGCCCGGCAGTGGTCACATCCTGGTCCAGAAGGAACCGTGCACCGCTGTTGGGCCCGGAGTGGGCGATCAACAGCGCCGACCCGGCGGGCAGCGCCGCCACGGCAGCCCGCTCATCTGAACTGAGCTTGGGCTCCATCGACGTTGCGTCGCTCTGAGGCGGCAGGCTGATCGATGTGGTGTCCTCCGCGCCCAACTCACGCCGCTGTTCGGCCTGTCCGGCGTTGTAGTCCTCGCGCGCCATTCTGTTACATCCTCCCCAAAAGATGCGGCCAACCACTCGTGATTTTGGCTGGCCGCACAGTTCCTGCTGACAAATCTTGCCGTACCGGCTGTCCTAGCCTACCTGTTGGAGGGCAATCCCGGCACTGAGGGTTTTACGCCGTTTCCCGGCCGGGCCGCGGAGAACAGGTAGGCGGCCGAAGGAGCTACGGGAAAATACTTTAAAATCAGGGTTGGCTGCCGTGGCTGGGGCTTTCGCTGCTGCGGACCAGGGGCGTGGCGTCAGCAGCGGAACCGCCACGCCGGTCGAGCCGACGGCCCGAGCCTTACCCGGACACGGTGCCGGAAAAGAGTATGGCCGGCACCGAAGGCAGCATGCCCTGGCTTATCTCCATGCGCTGCAGGTCTCCGCGCAGGTTGGCTGCCTCCAGCAGTGCGGCAGTGTCCCGGTTCCAGCGACAGCCGCGGTCCAGTCTCGCCGCCAGCGGCGAGACTGCTGACTGCAGGGCGCGCTTCAGGGTTCCGGGCGGGGCCGCGACATGCTCGGCAAAGACCGCCCGGCCGCCGGGCCGGAGAATGCGGCGAACTTCGGCAAGCACCGCCGCGGGGTCACGCACCGAACAGAGGACGGCGGTGCCCAGCACGGCATCCACGCTCGCCGAACCCAGCGGAATGGCTTCGGCGAACGAGGAAAGTGCCGGAGTACGGTAGCCGCGAGCTTCCGCTCTGGCATCAAGCTCGGCTCGGGAGGCCTCATCCGGCTCAAGCCCGATCCAGTCCACGTCCGCGGCCAGGCTGTCGAAATTGGCACCCGTGCCGGCGCCGATCTCCAGCACCCGGCCGTGCAGGGTGCCCACCAGACGGGCGCTGAGCTGCTCAAATTCCTGATAGCGAATCGTGGTCACAGGGGTGACCGTACCTCCTCCCCCGCGGCGGGACCAGCGGGCCGCCCCACCCGGCAGATGCGGGCGCAGGCACCACCGCCGGCTCCGGGCCGGCTCCGGCTGCGCAATCCCCGCGAGATGGCACTAAAGGCTCTTCTCAGCGCTCAGAGAAGCACTTACTTGCCATCTCGCGGGGAATGGTGCGCGATCAGGCCGCGGGAGACCGGTAATGCTTGTTTGCTGCCTCCACGACGGGGCGGCGGGGGTGCGCCGACCGGAGCTCGGCATCTTCGCCGAAGCCGTCCGGGTACCAGCTCGGTCCGTCGGTGATGTGCTCCAGGGCTCCGCGTGCAACCCTCTCGGGATCGGAGGAACGCACGCCGGGGGCATCAAATTCGAATCCGTGCCGCTCCATGGCGGGCGTGCGGGTGAGGCCCAGGCAGAGCTCCAGAACGTCAACGTTGTACGGGCGCATCTCCATCCACAGTGCCTCGGCGAAGTTGTGCACAAACGCCTTGGCCGCTGAGTAGAAGCCCATTCCAGCGGTGCCGGCAAAGCCGCTGAGTGAGCCGGTGAGCATGATGCCGCCCCGACGCCGTTCCTGCATCGGCAGGCCGAAGCGCCGGACGAGCGCGAGGGTCACGGTGATGTTCAGGTCGATAACCATCTGGGCGCGGTCTGCTTCGGACGTCACGATCTCGCCGCCGTAAGTGTTGGCACCCGCGTTGGACACCAGCAGGCCGACCTCACGGTCGCCGAGCTGCTCAGCGATTGACTCCACGGCTCCGGGCGCGAGCAGGTCCTGCTCGATGGCGAGCACTTCGACGTCGTAAGCGGCGCGGACCGACTCCGCCACCTCCGCGAGGGGACCGGGCTTGCGCGCAACAAGCGCCACGTTGAGGCCGCGCTCGGCCAGCTGGTGCGCCAGTGCGGCGCCGACTCCCTCAGAGCCCCCGGCAATCAGTGCCCAGGGTCCGTACTTCTCGAATCCGCTCATCCCACGTTCCTTTCGTGCCGGTCAAGCGCTTGTTTGCATCTTGAGCCACTAGTGATATTAGATACGCTAAAGGGCATTCGAAGGGGAAACACTCATGAGTCCACTGACCGAGATCGCCGCACTGCGGGATCGTATCCAGCATCTTGAAGACCACAGGGAGATCCTCGGGGTGCTTGCCGCCTACGGCCCCGCCGTCGACTCCGGCAGCGCGGACGAGGTGGCCGGGCTGTGGACGCAGGACGGCAGCTACACCTACAGCCTCGGCGACGGCGACGCGACACTCACCGGCGCCGACGATTTCCGCAGGATGGTCCACGGACCCTCCCACCAGGCGATTATTACGGGCGGGTCGAGCCATTTCATGGGCATCCCGGACATCCGGATCGAGGCTGACACCGCCGTCGCCACCGGATACTCCATGCTCGTGCGGCACCGCGACGGCGCGGAGCCCGGATACTACGTGGACCGCCTCTCCGCGAACCGCTGGGAGCTGGCGCGAACCGAAGCCGGCTGGAAGGTCACCACGCGCACCAACTCGCTGCTGGACGGCCGGACCGCCTCCCGCGAAATGCTCGCCAACGCAGGGAGCGCAGCCCAGTGACCACCGAATACGACTCTGCAGAGACCGAGTTGAGCGCCGCGGCCGACCCGCTGTTCCGCGAACTCACCGTCCGCTCCCTTCACCTGCGCAACCGGATCGTCATGTCTCCGATGACCCGCACGTATTCTCCCGGCGGCGTGCCGGGCGAGGACGTGGCTCGGTATTACCGCCGCCGCGCCGAGGGCGGCACCGGACTGATCATCACCGAGGGTGTCGCCATCGACCATTCAGCGTCGGTCGACCACGCATCGGTGCCCAACATGTTCGCTTCCAGCGCGCTGGACGGCTGGCGCTCCGTGGTGGACGGCGTGCACGAGGCAGGCGGACGCATCATCCCGCAGCTTTGGCACGTCGGCCCGCTGTGGGGTGCGATGGGCGGAAGCGCGGGAGTCACCCCGATGCGGCCCTCCGGCCTCTGGGGCACCCCCGGAATCACCAACTACTCCGCCGAGTACGTGCGCGCCTCGGAACCGGTCACCCGTGCCATGACCACTGCCGACATTGAGAGCGTCATCGCCGCGTTCCGCGTCGCCGCACGCAGCGCCGTCGACGCCGGGTTTGACGGGATCGCGCTGCACGGCGGTCACGGCTATCTCCTGGACGCGTTCCTGTGGGCCGATACGAACCGCCGCGATGACGAGTGGGGCGGCGACCCCGAACGCCGCGCCGCTTTCCCCGCCGCAGTGGTCCGCGCCATCCGCGAAGAGATCGGCGAGGAGCTGCCCATCTTCTTCCGTTTTTCGCAGCACAAGCAGCAGGACTTCGGCGCACGCCTGGCCGACACCCCGGAAGAGCTCGGCGCGCTGCTGCGTCCGCTCGTGGCAGCCGGTGTCGACGTCCTCGATGCCAGCGCACGCCGCTTCCAGGCCCCGGCCTTCGAGGGAAGCGACCTGAGCCTGGCCGGCTGGGCCAAGCAGCTCACCGGCGCGCGCACGATGGCAGTGGGCAGCGTCGGCATCGGGTCGGCGCTCAAGGACCGGCGCAGCAGCGGAAACCCCATTCTGGACAACCGCGCGGAGCTCACGCAGCGTCTGGGCGCCGATGAGTTCGACCTCATCGCGATCGGGCGGCTGCACCTGGCCGACGCCGACATCGTGCAGACCCTGCGCGACGGGCGGCCGCTGCCCCAGTACGACTATGCGAAACACGAATCGTCACTGCTGTAGCGCCGGCCGCAAGCGGTTCGCAGTCAGGTGCTCCTGGCCCGCGGCCCGGGCACCCGAACCGGCGTCGGAACCGGCGTCGGAACCGGCGTTGAGCCTGGAGCCGGGGTCAACGATTTGAGGGGCCGGAAGACCAGCTGGAAGCCGTCTTCGAGTTCAAGCCGGCGGACGGAGACGCCGTAGACCGGTTCCAGGTGCTCCGGCGCCAGGACCTCATCCGGCGTGCCCGCGGCTGCCACCCGGCCCGCTTCCAGCAGCAGGATCCGGTCGCAGTAACGTGCCGCAAGGTTCAGATCATGCAGGACAACGATGACGGTCCGCTCCTCCCGCACGGCCAGGGACCGGACCAGGTCGAGCACCTCGTGCTGGTAACGCACATCCAGGTGGTTGGTCGGTTCATCCAGCAGAAGATGCGTCGTCTCCTGGGCCAGGGCACGGGCGATGAGCACCCGCTGGCGCTCACCGCCCGACAGGCTGTCGAACGCCTCACCGGCCAGCTGGAGCGCACCCACCTGGGTCAGAGCCGAGGCCGCTATCTGCTCGTCGGCGGGGCCCCTGCGACCGAACCCGGAGCGGTGCGGGGTCCGGCCGAGCAGCACCATGTCCGACACCAGCAGGGGCAGGTCAGCCGAAACCTCCTGCACGACGACGGCGACCCGCCGGGCGATTTCGCGCGCCGACAGCGACGTAAGTTCCTCCCCGTCAATCAGCACCGTTCCGTTATTGCCCGCGAGCGAGGAGTACAGGGTGCGCAGCAGCGTGGTCTTGCCGGACCCGTTGGGCCCGACGAGACCAAGGACCTGCCCGTGCGGAGCGTCAAAATCGACAGCCTCCAGCACTGCGCGGTCGCCGAATGCGAAGCCCACCCCGCTGGCGGAAATCACCGCTGAAACCGCTCCACAATGCGGGCAAGGCCGTCAATCACCAACGGACTCGACGGCTCGGTGAAATTGAAGGGCTGCACGAGGATCTGGTCCTCTCGGACGGCGCCGATCGCGCCGGCTCCGTTCAGTCCGGTGACCGACTCCTTCACCTTCACCGGATCCCCGTCGGAATAGAGCAGAACCAGGACGTCCGGATTGCGGCCGACCAGTTCCTCGGCGGTCACTTCGAAGACGCGTTCCTCGACGTCGGCAAAGACGTCGGTGAATCCGGCCGCCTCGAGCTGCGGGTGGGCCATGGACGACGTTCCATAGGCGTACGGAACGCCCCCGCCGATCGTCGGATACAGGACGGCCGCGGTGCGTTTCTCGTTCGGATCGACGTCCGCCAGCACCTCGGACAGCTGCGTTTCCAGGCGCGTCACGGCGGCCTCGGCTTCCTCCGGGACGTCGAAGATGCTGCCGTAGGTGCGCATCTGCTCAAAGATGCCGTCAAAGGACGGGTCTGCCGGCGGCACGGGGCACAGTCCGGGTTCCTCCATCAGCGGGATGCCGGCAGCCGCCAGGGAGTCCCGGCTGACGTTCGCTGCCTCCCCCAGGACGATCTGCGGCCGCTGTGCCAGGACGGCTTCCTTGGAAATCTGCAGATGTCCGGAGGCATCCAATTCGTCGCTGAGCATCGGGATCTGCTCCAGCTCAGCCCATGTCTTGTCGTCGTAGTAGCCGCGGGGGTAGGCGCCGGCGCGCGCAGTGATGACGTCGTCGAGCACTCCAAGCTCGTGCAGGTACGGCACCGCGGCGGACCTCAGCAGCACTCCCCGTTCCGGCCGCTGCTCGAAGACGACTTCCGTGCCGCAGTTCTCGACAGTGACCGGGTAATTTCCGCCGGCAGCGGCGGCAGGCACGTTTCCCTCTTGGTCCTCCGCGGCGCAGCCGGACAGGCCGATCGTCACTACGACCGCCGTGACGAGGGTACCGGCGCGGGTGCTGAGGGAACGGGACATGGTGCCTCTTCTGGTGCTGGTGGGTTGCTGGGTCATGCAGCGGGACGCATTCGGCGAACGAGCCAGAGCAGGAACGGAGCCCCAAGCATTGCGGTCACGATGCCGACGGGCAGCTCGCGCGGTTGCAGCAGCATGCGCGAGAGCAGATCGGCCCAAAGGAGGAAGACCGAGCCCAGCAGGGCGGCGGCCGGTATGGACCAGGCATGAGCGGCCCCCACAAGGCGGCGGGCCAGATGGGGAATGACGAGGCCGACGAATCCGATGCTGCCGGCAGCTGCCACGATGAAGCCCGTACACAGGGATACGAGGACGAGCAGCTGGGTTCGGAACCGTGTCGGCCGCACGCCCAGAGCCAACGCTGTTTCGTCGCCGATGGCCAGGGCATCCAGCCGGCGCGCCCACAGGACCAGGATTGCAGTCGTGAACGCAACGACGGCCCCCAGGGCGGCCAGCGGTGTCCCCCACTGTGACAGGGCGAGGGAACCGAGCAGCCAAAACATTACCGAGCGGGCGCCCTCGGCCGAGCCGGAGGTAAAGATCAGGAAGCTGGTGAGGGCGGACAGTGCGTATCCGGCCGCGACTCCGGCCAGCAGCAGGCGGACCGAAGTAATCCGGCCGGCGGCGCGCGCCACAACAAAGACCAGCAGTGACGCTGCGAGCGCACCGATGAAGGCGCTGCCGGCCAGGGCATGCTGCCCCAGACCGGCTCCGAAACCGAACAGGATGGTTGCCGCGGCGCCGGCGGAAGCACCTGAATTGATGCCGAGCAGATAGGGGTCGGCGAGCATGTTGCGGACCATGGCCTGCAGGGCCGCGCCGCAGACGGCCAGCCCGGCGCCCACTGCCACGCCCATGAGCACGCGGGGCAGGCGCACATCCCAGACGATGACATCGGCAACGGAGCCTGCCCCGGGCGCACCCGCACCGGTCAGGTGGCTCCACACCACCCGCAGCACGTCGCGCGGTTCAATCCATACCGGGCCGATCGCCACGCCGAGGACCATGCTGACCAGGAGCGCGGCGGCCAGGGCCGCGATGAGCACCGTGTTGTTCCGCCGGCGTTTCCCCCGCCGCAGTGGATCGGGGCCAAGCAACGGTGCCGTGCGGATAACTTTGGACACACTCACCCCTCATGACGACCACCTTGACCTCCGAGCCTACGCAACTACGCCGTGGATCCGCCTGCGCCGCGACATATCGTGATGCACCCCACACGCGACCGGCGGTCGACGGGATTCAGCTGCCCGTGCGGAGGCAACTGATGTGCGAACCGCCGTCCGGATCTCTCAGCGGTCCCCCGGGGCATCAAGCGGATGGTTGCTGACCGTGTTCCGGTTCCGCCCTGGCCAGCTGGATGTGCACGGCGTTCTCGCCGGCCGTCATCCCGGTGGGCTCGTAGTACGGGATGCTGCCGTCCGGGCCGGCAATGTCGTCCAGCAGCCGTTCACCGCTGCCGAGCAGGGTCGGAATGACGGCGAGGTGGATCCTGTCGATAAGCCCTGCCCGCAGGTACTGGCGGATCGTGCTGATTCCCCCGCCAATCCATACGTCCTTGCCCTCTGCTGCGGCCAGCGCCCGCTGCCGGGCCTCCTCAATTCCGCCGGTGACAAAGTGGAACGTGGTGCCGCCGTCCATTTCCACTGGCTCCCGCGGGTGGTTCGTCAGCACGAACACGGGGTGGTGGTAGGGAGGGTCCTCTCCCCACCACCCGTTCCAGGTCTCCTCACCGGCCCACGGCCCGCGCACCGGTCCGAACATGTTCCTGCCCATAATGGAGGCGCCGATGTCAGTGAACTGAGCGCGGACAAAGCCATCGTCAATGCCTTCGCCGCGGCCGTCCATTCCGAAACGGTCAGCGAACGTGCGCGTGGCGAATATCCAGTCGTGGAGCGGTTCCGCCCCGACGCCAAGGGGATTGGCCAGGCTCTGGTCCGGGCCGGCACCGTACCCGTCGAGTGACATCGAAAATCCGTCGATCCGCAGCATTTGGTTCATGATGCTTCCTTTCCGGGGCGCGGCAGTCCCAGCGTTTCCTGCTTCAGGAGTGCACCCGGTAGAGAATCGGGTGCGGCATTACACCGGCCGCGCTGAAGGTCGCCAGCACGAAGTACCGAAAGGAGCGTTTGAACATCAGCACAGGCAGCACCTGCCGCAGGGTGTCCCAGCGGCAGTGATTGATGATGGGGAACGGAGAGTGGCTTGCCTCGTCGGGAAGGATGACCGTCGAGTTGTCCAGGCCGGTCTCCTGTTCGAACCAGCCAGCCGTGTACTGCCAGGCGTCGAGCGTCGCGTGCGCACTGGGACCGGTAAAGAAGTTGAAGAGGAACACGCCCCCGGACCGGGGATCGACCGGGCCCATCCTGCGGACGTTGGAACCGGCGATGACCAGCCGGACCGAGTTCGAAGCCGCGGGGTTCTCCGCGGTGATGCCGTCGGCGATCTCCCGGGCGCGGGCCGGCGAGTCGGTTTCCACCAGGAGGACGACGTCGTACGCCGCAGCGGCGCCCTGCCCCTCCCGCGGTTGGCCCGGCGGACGCACGAGCCCCGCGAACACCGTCGCTGAACGGACCTCAGGCGCTCCCCGCAGAGTCTCGGCCCGGCCGGACAGCCTCGCCAGCGCCCGCTTGCGTTCCGCACCCCGCCTCGGCAGGGGAATTTTCCAGGCCCCGGTGGAGACCGCCAGAATCACGAACCCGGCGGAGGATGGCTCAATCAGCGATACCTTGCGGGCGACGCCCCTCAGCGGTTTTCCGGATGCTCCCACGTCACCGTTCATGGTGCCCTCCCACCGCGCGCACCGGGAATGCCGGCCGCGCTCCGTTCCATTGCTTGGACCGGGACAGTACGGCACGCAGGATCCGGAGTCGAGCGTACGGGCGCCGGGTGGGCGGCGGAAGAACTTCTTTGCCGGCACGACGGCGTTCCGCGGGGTGCCTCCCCCCGGGCTCAGCCGCCCTGTTTGACGCTGAGAACCAGGAGGCGGTCGTCCCCGGCCCCCGGGGTGCCGCGGCCGTCGGTGTTGTTGGTGAGAATCCAGAGCCTGCCGTCGGGGGCGGTGACGGCGTCCCGGAGCCGCCCGTACTCGCCGGCCAGGTGTTCGGCTGAGCTGCCGAGGTCATCCAGGGGCACCTCCCGCAGCCGTTCCCCGCGGAGATTCGTGATGAAGATTGCCCCGCCCGCAACCGCTATGCCGCTGGGGCTGGCCTCCCCCGGCTCCCACTGCTGCAACGGGTCGGTGAATCCATCCTCGCCGGCCATCCCTTCGACCTCGGGCCAGCCGTAGTTCCCGCCGGGCCGAATCACGTTCAATTCATCCCAGGTGTTCTGCCCGAACTCACTGGCGTAGAGGGTGCCGGCGCTGTCCCAGGCGATGCCCTGCGGGTTGCGGTGTCCATAACTGTAGACAAGGGACCCGGGGAACGGGTTGTCTTCCGGAGCATCGCCGTCCGGGGTCATTCGCAGAATCTTGCCCGAAAGCGCGTCAAGGTCCTGTGCGCTGCCGCGTCCGCCGGCGTCTCCGGTGGCGGCGTACAGCATGCCGTCGGGCCCGAACGCTATCCGGCCGCCGTTGTGGATGGGGCCGGACGGAATGCCCTCCAAAACGGTCTCGGCGGGGCCCAGGGCCAGCGAGCCGGATCCGCCGGTCAGCTCGCGGCGCTCAATGCGGTTCTCGCCGCCCGCGGTGAAGTAGGCGTAGAGAAACCCGTCCCGCACGGTTATGCCAAGGAGCCCGCCTTCTCCCCGCCCGGCGGCATCATCGATCACCGCCACCTCGCGGGCGGCTCCCGCATGGTCGAGTTCCAGGATCCGGCCGGAGTCGCGTTCGCTGAGCAGCGGAACTCCCTCATGGAAGGCGATCGACCAGGGTGCGTCGAGGCCGGCAGCGAGGACCTCGGGTTCGCCGAGTTCCGCGGCACCGAGGGACGACCCCGGCGAAGCGGACGCGGAGGTCCGCTCCCCGGGGCCGTCAGGTTCGGCGGTGCAGCCGGGCAGCGCCGTGAAGGCGAGGGCCGCGGCCGCCAAGCCCGCCATCCGGCGTCGCCGTTTCCTTCTGGGGCCCATGTGCCGGACCTCCGTCTCCTAGGCCGCTGATGCTCCCGGTTTGGTTGCCTGCAGAGCTGCGTGGGCGCCTGCCCGCCGGCCGCTGAAGAAGCAATCGGCCAGCGAAAGACCGCTGATGTAGCTGTTCGAGCACACGCCCACCGCGTTGCGTCCGGCGGCATACAGGCCGTGAATCGGTGTCCCGTCCTCCCGTTTTACAAGCCCTGATGCTCCGTCGACAAGAAGGCCGCCGAGCGTCAGGCCCGGGATGGGCAGGAAGGGTGAGGAGTCGTCCGAGATGTTGAAGGCGCGGAAGGGCGGCTTCAGGATCGGCTGGCAGAGCTCCGGGGCCTTGTGCGCGGGGTCGCCCTGGCCGGAGGCTATGCCGGCGTTGTACACATCGACGCTTTTCTGCAGCCCGTCCGGGTCCACGCCGATCTTCGCCGCGAGCGCGCTGACGGTCCTGGCCGTTTTGTGCCCGAGCGCAAACAGGTAGATCACCTGCAGCTTCTGGAAGATCTGGGTCTGCGACCAGAACTGGCGCCGCGCTTTGTCCCAGCTCACGGCGTCGTACACCGCCCAGCCCTTGCCGCCGAAGTTCCGCATCATCACATCCCCGTGCGTTGCGCCGTACAGGTCCTCGTTCTGGATCCGCTGTCCGTCCAGGCCCACGGTGATGCCCTCGATAAAGGCACTGGGCGGTGACAGGAACCGCCACGCGGTGACGTTGCCCATCCGTGCCACGTCTCCCCCGGCGGTCACACCGAGGGTGATGCCGGCGCCGTCGTCGGCGGGCGTGCCCAGCGGCGAGATTTTCGTGAACTGCGGAGCATACTTCGCCACCCACTCCTTGTTGTAAATGAACCCTCCGGCGGCCAGGATGACGGCCGGGGCCCGCACCTCCCGCGCCTCCGCCCCGCCGTCCCACAGCCGCTCTATTTTTGTCACCGTCTTCTTGACCAGGTCGGGGGCAAAGTTGCCGATCTTCCCGGAGCGCTTGGTCAGCTTGCGATGCTCCGCAGCGTTCGGATGGGACTCGTCCAGCACGCGGTACTTCAAGCCGACGACGGCGCCGTCCTCGATGATCAGATCGGTCACCTGGGCCAGCGGAATGAAAGTGACCCCCTTGCGCACCGCTGACTCGGCAAGTTTTGTCCACAGCACTTTGCCGGAGGCCAGTCCCTTCGCGACCGTTCGGTGGCCGCGCGGTGCCGGCCGGGCGGACTCGTTGTACGGGTAGGCCTTTTCGTTGCCGGAGTAGTACAGGTAGTGCCGGTCGGTGGGGTAGGACGTTTTGTAGGAAGGAACGCTTCCCGCGAAGGATGCGCCCTGCTTTTCGAGCCAGGTGATCATCCCCGGGCTCTGTTCGCAGAACCGGCGCAGGGTGGACTCGTCGACGGCGTCGCGTGCCTCCTGCCTGAGGTAGGCGTACAGGTTCTCCGGGTCGTCGTCGTAGCCGGCTTCGCGCTGCTGTGCCGTGCCGCCGCCGGCGTACACCACACCGCCGGACAGCGCACTCGCGCCGCCGCCGTAGGCACGGTCCAGAACCAGGACCCGCGCCCCGTTGTCAGCGGCCTCGATCGCCGCCGCTGCGCCGGCACCGCCGAATCCCACCACGACGACGTCGAACCGGTCAGTGTTGCTGCCTGCTGCGTTCACTGCTTCTCCTCATTGAGATGTGCGGTTCAGCGCTCTGGCTGCCACCGGGAACAAGATTGTGACAGAGTATGCCTTAAAGAGCGGCGGAGAGGAACAGGTAGCGTGCATCCGATGGAAGATCCACCGCGGCGGGGCCGGCCCCCGCTGGCCGACACCGCGGATCTGCGCGCCAAGGCGTTCGGAGTCATCCTGCGCCTGGGATACCAGCAGTCCTCCATGAGCCGCATCGCCAACGAGCTGGGAGTCAGCGTGCGGACGCTGCACCGCTATTTCCCGGCGAAGGCGGACATCGTCTGGGGCGGCATCGAGACTTCGCTGGAGGCCCTCGGCCGGGGACTGCGTCACGCCGACCGCCAGCTGCCCCTCATCGAGGCGATCACCGCCGTCGTTGTGGCTGTCTTTGACCAGAACGAGGAGGAAATCCCGGTCGATCGGGCCCGCCTCCGGCTGATCGCCACGACGCCCGAGCTGCGGGCCGCCCGCACGGAGACCTACGAGCTGTGGAGGGAGGAAATTTCCGAATTCATTGGCGCCAGGCTGGGCTCGCCGGCCGGCAGCCTCACGCCCCGGGTGATGGGGGCGGCTGTGCAGACGACGGTCTCCGAGGCCCTGGCCTGGTGGGCGCTGCACGACGCCGCCGACAGTCCCCGTGACGTTGTCGCCCGGGCACTTCGGGGCTTCGACGCCGTGACCGCACTCCCGCCAGGGTCCCGGGAGCGGTGATGATTGAGGTGCATCCGGCCACGGCCGACCGGTTCGAACACGTTTCAGCCATCCTGTCACCGGGAAGTCCGGAATCCGACGCGTGCTGGTGCCTGAGCTACCGGATTCCCAGCGCGGAGTTCCACGCCCTGACCGGTCCGGAACGTCCGGCCCGGCTTCGCCGCTGCGCGGAGGAGGGCACACCGCCCGGAGTCATTGCCTACGACGACGGTGAGCCGGCGGGCTGGTGCTCGGTCAGCCCTCGCGCCAGCCACCACAGGCTGACGCGCTCACGGACCATTCCGACCGTGGACGAGATCCCGGTGTGGAGTGTGGTGTGCTTCGTTGTCCGGCCCCCGTTCCGCCGCCGGGGCATCTCACGTCATCTGCTCGACGGCGCCATCGAGTACGCCCGGTCCCGCGGCGCTCCGGCACTGGAGGGCTATCCCATCGACCCCGGCGGCAGCCGGATCAGCGCCGCCCTCGCCTACACGGGCACGACCGGACTGTTTGAAGCGGCAGGTTTCGAGCGCGTGCTGGAGACGACGTCGAAATCCGGCGGCAGGACGCGCTGGCTGATGCGGCTGATGCTGAGCTGATTCGCCCGGACCAGTCGCGGGCGTGGGGGCCACCAATTCCACGGGCGGATGGTTCGGGCCTCGCGGCCTCGCCTCGATCGTCTTCGCGCTCCTGGCAATTCAGGAGCTCGGCGGGTCGGAGGTGGTCGGCACCGCAATTTCAGCCGTCACCTTCACCGTGCTGCTCAGCGTGCTCGCGCACGGCATCTCGGCGGGTCCCATCGGAGAACGCTACGCCGCCCGCCACGGGGACAGTGAACCGGCAGACGAGGATCCCCGTCCTCGATCGCGGCGCCGGATCGACTAAGCGGCAGCCCACTGGATCCCTTGTGCTGCAAAGAGCCACGGGTCATCGGGGAAGGGGCAGCTCCCGGAGTTGCCGGCGGGAGGTAATACCGACCTTGCGGAAGATGCTGCGCAGATGGGCGTCAATCGTGCGGGGGCTGAGAAAGAGCTCTGTAGCCACTTCGCGGGAGGTTGCGCCGGTGGCCACCAGACGCGCGATGTGCACCTCCTGGGCAGTGAGCGCATCGGCCGGCTGAGCGGTCCGCTTGCGCGGGTGCTCGCCGGTGGCGCGCAGTTCGCGGGCCGCGCGGGCGGCGAACGCCTCCGCGCCCATGTCCAACAGCAGCCCGTGCGCGGTGCGGAGCTGTTCGCGGGCGTCCTGCCGACGACCCTCACGGCGAAGCCACTCGCCGTAGACGAGGTGGGTGCGGGCCAGATGGGAGGCCATCCGGCAGCGGGCGAGCTGCTCGATCGCCTCGCGGTACTGCTCTTCGGCGGCCGGCCCGGTGCTGCTCAGTGCTTGTGAACGCGCCGCCAGACCGAGCCCCCACGGGGTGCCGCTGGCGAGGGCCCGGGAGGTGAGCTGCTCCAGCGCTTCGGCCGCACTCTCCGGCCGGCCGGAACGGCAGGCCGCTTCAATAAATTCAGAATGGGCGAGGTTGTTGAACCTCCACGCTTCGGATTCGAAGGCCCGTTTCGCCGCGGCATAAGCCGCAGGGTAATCACCCAAACCGTTGTGCAGCACGGCCATGGCGTACTGCGCCAAGGATCCCTCGGTGTCGTGCGCAGGTCCGGCCTTCCGGACAATGGCCGCGTGGACCTCGGCGGTCTCGGTTGGACGGCCGCGCCAGGCAGAGAGGGCGAGCTGCGCGTGGAGCAAAGGCACAGCCCCGGTCGCTGTCGCGAATGCGTTCTGCTCGGCAGCCCGGGCGAGCTCACCGGAGAGCACCAGCATGATGGACTGGCCGAGAAGCGCGGCCGGGAGTGTGGCCAGGGCGCCGACTTCCCGGGTCAATCTGACATTACGGATTGCCAGCGAGTGAAGTGACTCGTCGTCGAACACCGACATCGCAGTTCGGCTGGCGAGCCACCCCCATCGGCAGCCGTTGGTGCCGTCCACCGCGTCAGCATCCGGCTCGTGAACGAAGGCCTCCAACGCCCTCCGCCGTCCCGGCACGCCGGCCGTATAACCCTGCGTGAACGTCGCCACCAGCCCATCAAGCAGCAGATCCACCGGCCTCTGCGGCCATGTCGGGGCTGGCGCCGTCCGGGCGGCCTCGGTAACCTCCGGGATGGTACGGCCGCGGCTGAAGTTGCCGGTGACAATCGCCGCTTCGAGCGCGTGCAGGTAGGTCTCGCGGGACAGCGCCGGATCCAGCGGGGCGAGGCTCCGGGCGGCGTCCAGCAACAGTCCAGGCCCGTCGCCGTCCCTCACGAGATGAAACGCGATCCGGGCGCGCAGCAGTTCAAGGCGTGCCTGCTGTAAGGCATCGAGCGGACCGGCCCCGGCGACCCTCAGCAGTTCCAAGGCAGCCTCGGACGCACCAGCCTCCTGCTTGGCATGCGCAGCCTCCAGCGCCCGGCCCGCACGGACGGCAGGATCAGGGGTCAGCTTGGCCGCCTGCTCCATGAACGCCGCTGAAGCGGCCAGCCCGCCGCGGGCCCGCGCCCGGCCGGCCGAGCGCACCAGCTCAGCGGCGGCATCCTCATCCATGCCCAGCACCGCCTGCGCGCGGTGCCAGGCGCGCCGCTCAGGGTCTGCGTCCGAATCCGTGGCGGCAGCCAGCGCGCCGTGCGCACGGCGACGCTCCAGCGGGGTGGCCGCCCGATAAATCGCCGAACGCACCAGGGGATGACGAAACCGCACCTGGGTATCGATCGCCAGAAGTCCGGCGGCTTCCGCGAACCCGGCCGCTTCGAGGTCGATCCCCAAGTGCGCGGCCGCACGGCGCAGCAGCGCCACCTCGCCGGTCGGATCGACCGCGGCGACCAGCAGTAACGCTTGCGTCGGCGCTGGCAGGCTCTCTGAGCGGCGCCGAAAGGTGTCCTCGATCCGGTGCGTGGTGCCCGGCAGCTCGGGCAGCTCGAACCCGCCGGCCAGCCATGCCGCCGGCGCGCTTCGGGCCAACTCCATTAGCGCCAGAGGGTTGCCACAGGCCTCGGCGATGACACGGTCGCGCACCCCGCTGTCCAGTGGTGCGTGGACGGCCGCGACCAGCAATGCCCGCGCGTCGGTCTCGTCGAGCCGGCCCAGGCAGACGACAGGTATACCGTCGAACATGCCCATGTCGCGGTCGGTGGGGTCCCGCAGCGCGAACACCAGCGCCATCCGCTCGGCCGCCACCCGCCGCGCCACGAACGTGAGGACCTGGGCGGAGGCCTCGTCCAGCCACTGGGCATCGTCGACCAGGCACAGCAGGGGCCCTTCCTCGGCGACCTCGGCCAACAGATTGAGGCTGGCCAGCCCTATCAGGAACCGGTCCGGAACCGTACCGCTTTGCTGCCCGAACGCCACGCCCAGAGCGGTCCGCTGCGGCTCGGGCAGGGCACCAACGTGGTCCAGGAGAGGTGCACACAACTGATGCAGGCCGGCAAAAGCGAACTGCGTCTCGGACTCCACCCCGACCGAGGACACCACCCGGAACCCCGAGCTCTCCGCCGCGCCGCTGACGTGCTCCAGCAGCACCGTTTTACCGATACCCGCTTCCCCGCGCACCACGATTGCCCCGCTTAGCCCGGCCCGTGCCCGGGAGAGGAGGTTATCGACTGCTGCGCGCTCGGCGCGCCGACCCAGGAACTCCACCAGTGCCGCTCCCTTCACAGCATGCCGCACAGCTTGTCGGCACCTATTAGGCCATTCCCACCCGCATTAGGCAATTCCCACCCACGCAAACGAAGTCGATCAGACCCAAGCCGGTAGGCAGAAGCCGGCGGAAACGCAGCGACTTCCACCGACGCGAAGGCACCTCCGCCGGTGGGAATCTGAAGACACGGTTTCTGTTGGGGCAGGTTCAAAATCGCACTAATCCACCACCCGCACCAGAAAGAGGTCCCAAATCATGAACCCTATTCAGGAACTAGTCATCAACTTCCAGGAGCTTGCGGCTCAGGTCCCCGAGATCGTCCGGCCCTTCATCGTGATGCTGGCCGGGGCCGTTCCGTTCATCGAGACCGAGGGGGCCTCCGTGATCGGCCTACTCGGCGGCCTCAACCCTATCGTTGCCGGAATCGCCGCCGCCGTCGGCAATTTCCTGAGCGTGGTCCTTGTGGTGCTCTTCACGTCGCGGGCCCGCACGGCCGTCACGAACCGCAACAGGGGCCGAGTCGAGATGCCTCTGGGCGCTGCGCGCGTCCCGGCCTCCCCGGGTGCCGGCGGTGCCACTGTGCTCGAGGAGACGGCTCCGGCCAAGCCCGAGTCCAAGGGCCGGCAGCGCTTCATGAAGTGGCTCGTCCGCTTCGGCGTCCCCGGCGCGAGCATCCTGGGTCCGCTCGCGATCCCGACCCAGTTCACCTCCGCGATTCTCGTCGCCGGCGGAACCTCCCGAGGCTGGGTACTGCTCTGGCAGGGGGTGGCGATCGTCCTTTGGACGACCGTCGCCACCGTGTCATTCTGGGCGGCCCTTACCTTCGTCGTCGGGGTCTAAACCAGTGGCAGCCCGGACCTCCCCGGGGTCCGGGCTGCCCTCTGAAAGGAACACCATGGCACCGCATAAGACACTGAAGCCAGGAGACGGCCATACGCTGCCGCGCTTTCGCTGGTGGCAGCTGTTCACCCGTTCCCTGCTGCACCTGCACCTCTCCGGCGAAGACGGGGAGCTGCAGACCTGGTCCGTTGATGTTCGGCACGGCGGTGATGAGGATGGGGAGGCATATGTGCGGCTCTACCGCAACGGCATCAATAGAGCCCAATCTTCGCTCCCTGCATCATTCCCGGTGCCGGGCGGAACCATCGAGGTTGAGGTCAGCGGCTTCGGACTCAAACGCAGCCACTACGTAAGGCATGACGGCTCGGAACAGCAGCTGGTACCTGATCCCGCCTCGGCCGAAGGCCGGCGTGCCCGCCTGCAGCAAACCAACCCGGCGCTGAGCCGTGGTGTGGGCGCCGCGTCGGTGATCGTCCTTTTGTTCGCACTCGTGCTGGGCGTGCCCCAGGCCGTCGAACAGATCACGCTGTTCCCACCCATCGCGGAGAACGTGGGCACGTTTTACAGCCCCTTCACCCTTCCGGCTACAGCGAACATCGGGCTTGTCCTGGCAACGCTCGCAGCGAGCACGGAGCGGGCACTCCGTCTGCGATATAACCGCATCCTTGACGGCGGCTTTTTCGGAGGCGATGACTAGGTTGCTTTACGGCACTTTAAACGACAAAAGCCCGGCAGAACTTTCGTTCCGCCGGGCTATTTGTCGGGTTGACAGGATTTGAACCTGCGACCCCCTGACCCCCAGTCAGGTGCGCTACCAAGCTGCGCCACAACCCGCTGCTCGACCGGTTTGTTTCCGGCCGAACCAACTCGAATACTCTACATCATTGCTGCCGCTTTCCCGAATCGGGAACGCCCCGGAGGCCACACCGGCCTCCGGGGCACCACGGGGACTAGCGGCTCATCTTGCCGCGCTTTTCACGGACACGCATGTTGACCTCGATGGGAGTGCCTTCGAAGCCGAACGTCTCACGCAGGCGGCGGGTGATGAACCGGCGGTAGCCCGGGTCCAGGAAGCCGGTGGTGAAGAGCACGAACTTCGGCGGGCGGGAGGACGCCTGGGTGCCGAAGAGGATGCGGGGCTGCTTGCCGCCGCGCACCGGGTGCGGATGGGCCGCGACGAGCTCGCCCAGGAAGGCGTTGAGCTTGCCGGTGGGGATGCGCTTGTCCCAGCTCTCCAGAGCGGTGTCCAGGGCGGGAACGAGCTTGTCCTTGTGCCAGCCGGTCATGGCCGAGATGTTCACGTGCGGGGCCCACTCAACGTGGGCCAGGTCGCGCTCGATCTCGATCTGCAGGTAGCGGCGGCGTTCGTCGTCGAGCAGGTCCCACTTGTTGAAGGCCAGCACCAGGGCGCGGCCGGACTCGATGGCGAGCTGCAGGATGCGGACATCCTGCTCGCTGAGGACTTCGTCCACGGCCAGGAGCACGACGGCGACCTCGGCCTTTTCCAGGGCGGACTGGGTACGCAGCGAGGCGTAGAAATCGGCGCCCTGGGCCATGTGCTGGCGGCGGCGGATACCGGCGGTATCCACGAAGCGCCAGGTGCGGCCGCCGAGCTCGATGAGCTCATCAACCGGGTCGCGGGTGGTGCCGGCGGTGTCGTCAACGACCACGCGCTCGGTACCGGCCAGCTTGTTCAGCAGCGAGGACTTGCCCACGTTCGGGCGGCCGATCAGGGCAATGCGGCGCGGGCCGCCGGTCTTGTCCAGTCCGCCGTAGGCGGAGTACTCGGGCAGCACGTCCATCATGGCGTCGAGCATGTCGGCGGTGCCGCGGCCGTGCAGGGCCGAAACGGGGTACGGCTCGCCGAAGCCGAGGCCCCAGAGCTGTGAGGCGTCGGCCTCGTTCTGGATGTCATCGACCTTGTTGGCGACGACGACAACGGGCTTGCCCTTGCCGCGGAGCATCCGCACCACGGCTTCGTCGGTGGCGGTGATGCCGACCGTGGCGTCAACCACGAGCAGCACGGCGTCAGCGACGTCGACGGCAACTTCGGCCTGGCCGGCCACGCGGGCATGGATGCCGCGGGCGTCGTGCTCCCAGCCGCCGGTGTCGACAAGCGTGAAGTTCACGCCGTTCCAGGTGGCCGGGTAGGCCACGCGGTCACGGGTAACACCGGGGGTGTCCTCGACGACGGCTTCGCGGCGGCCCAGGATGCGGTTCACCAGGGTGGACTTGCCGACGTTCGGCCGTCCCACGATCGCGACGACGGGATCCTGGCGCAGCGGCGCGTCTTCGTCGTATTCGTCGAAGCCGCCGGCCAGCAGGGCAGCGTCGTCTTCGTCGAGTTCGTAGTCGTCCAGACCGGAGCGCAGCGTTGAGGCGCGCAGCTCGGCTTCGGCGTCGTCCATGTTGGCCAGGCGTTCGTTAACCTGGTCCTCTCCGGCCGGAATGTACTCTTCCTGGCCCGTCTCGTCGCCGGCGGTGCCGGAATATGAGGAGTTAGTCATTTTTGCTTTCTTTCCGTTGAGGTCTGCAGCACTGCAAGCAGGCCGTCGCCGGACAGTTCAGCCCGGTAAGTGTTTTGAGGGGTTCCGCGGGTGCTAACACCGCAGTTCCACCTGTCCATTGAAACACGTACGGCACCGGCAGGGCATTTGGCCCTTCCGGTGCACGTCCGCGAGGTTATCCCCCGTGTATCCCCCGTGGGGGCTTAGTGTGTGCTGGCGTACACCACGTCCAGCACGGCCTGGACGGTTTCTTCAAAGTCCAGGTCGGAGGAATCGATGGTGACCACGCCGTCGGCCGCCTGCTGGAAATTCACCACTGTGGAATCCTTGGCGTCGCGCGTGAGCACCTGTTCCTTCAGCGCCGCGGCGCTCTGCGTGCCGCCCAGCTGTACGCCGCGGCGGCGAAGCCGGGCTTCCTCGGAGGCGGTGAGCAGGATGCGCACTTCGGCGTGGGGCGCGACGACGGTGGTGATGTCCCGGCCCTCGGCCACGATCCGCAGGCCGGAGTCGGCGATCAGCTGCTGCTGGCGGCGGACCAGCTCGGCGCGCGCGCCCAGCGTGGTCGCGACTGCACTCACCGAGGAGGACACCGACGGCTCGCGGATGGCGTCCGTCACGTCGCGGCCGCTGACGCGGACCCACTCGGCATCCGGGGAGGTGCTGAGGTCAATGTCGGCGTTGCGGGTGGCGGCTTCAACAGCCACGGCATCCGTGAGATCGATGCCGGCCTCCATGCAGTAGAGCGTTACCGCCCGGTACATGGCCCCGGTGTCGAGGTACGCCGCATGAAGCCGGCGCGCGGCTTCCCGGCTGATGCTGGATTTCCCCGATCCCGAGGGACCGTCGATGGCCACCACCAGGGGCTTTCCCAGCCGGAACAGGGCCGGATTACGTTCTGTGCTCACTCCACTACCTTCCACCCGCGGGCGCTTAATTCATGCACCAAGTTGTGCACGCGGCTGGGCAGCACGGATATTTCCGCCCGCCCCACCTGCTGGCCGGAGGAATGCTCCAGCCGAAGATCTTCCAGGTTCACGCCGATCTCGCCGATCTCCGTGAGGAGCCGGGCGATCTGCCCCGGAGTGTCATCCACCAGGACGGTGAAGCTGACGAAAGACTGCGGCGGCGCGCCGTGCTTGCCCGGAATCCGGGCCTGCCCGGTGTTGCCTTCCGAAATCAGCTGGGCCATGTCCAGCCGGGCGCCGTCGGCCACCGGGTCCTCCAGGGTGGAGATGAGCCGGTTCAGGTCATCGCGCACGCCGTAGAGGATTTCCACCAGCCGGGGAGCGTTCCCGGTCAGGATCTGCACCCACAGCTTGGGATCGCTCGCCGCGATCCGCGTGACATCGCGCAGGCCGTTGCCGGCCAGCGCCATCGCCTGCGCGGGTGTCTCCTGCAGCCGGCTGGCCACCAGCGAGGACATGATCTGCGGCAAATGCGAGACGAGGGCCACCGACTGGTCGTGGTCCTCGGCGCTCATGCGCGAAACCACCGCACCGAGATCAATGGCCAGCGCCTCCGCGCACTTGACCGCCTGCGGCGAGCTTTCAACGCTGGCGCAGATGACCCAGGGCATGGAGGTGAACAGCTCGCCGAGCGCGGCAACCGGCCCGGACTTTTCCCGGCCCGCCATGGGATGGGTGCCCACGTAGCGGCTCAGGTCAGCGCCGGAGGCGCGCAGGTCCGCGAGGACCGCGCCCTTGACGCTGGCAATGTCCACGACGACGGCGTCTGGCCAGTCCTTGAGGGACTGCCGAACCAGCGAGGCGGTGACATCCGGGGGCGCGGCAACAACAACGAGTTCAGGCGCGAAGCCCTCCTCCACCGCTTCGAGCAGCCGGCCGGCACCGATGTCCCGGGCCACCGCCGCCGTCGACGGCGAGATGTCCGACAACGCGACGTCGACATCCTGCGCGCGCAGCCCCAGCCCAATGCTGGTGCCGAGCAGGCCGGTGCCGATCACCAGGACGGGACCGGTCAGGTGCGTGGCGGAACCCTGTGCCGCGCCCACTGCCTAGAGGCCTACGGAGGCCAGCAGGTGGCCAACTTCCGTGCGGCCCAGCACGCGGATGCTGCCCTGGCGCTGGTCGTTCACGCGGATCGGCCCCACCTGGGTGCGGACCAGGCGCTCGACCGGGTGGCCGACGGCGTCGAACAGGCGGCGCACGATGCGGTTGCGGCCCGAGTGCAGGACAACCTCAACGAGCAGGTGACCCGGTGTGGAGTCCACCAGTTTGAAGGAGTCAACGTTGGCGAAGCCGTCCTCCAGGTCCAGGCCTTCACGCATCTGGGCGCCGACGCCGTGGGCCATCGGCCCGCGGACCTGCACCAGGTAGGTCTTGGGAACCTCGTAGGACGGGTGCGTGAGGCGGTTGGCCAGCTCGCCGTCGTTGGTCAGCAGCAGCAGGCCCTCGGTGTTGGTGTCCAGGCGTCCCACATGGAACAGGCGCTCGTGCTTGTTGGTGTTCTTCAGGAAGTCGCTGATGCACGGGCGTCCCTCGGGGTCGTCCATGGTGCAGACCACGCCGTTGGGCTTGTTGAAGACGTAGTACTTCAGGTTCTCGTCCAGCTGCAGGCGCATGCCGTCGACGTGGACGGTGACGTTCTGCGGATCCACGCGGACGCCGACCTCGGTGACGACTTCGCCGTCGACCTCTACGCGGCCTTCGCGGATCATGTCTTCGCAGACGCGGCGGGAGGCGACGCCGGCCTGGGCCATGACCTTCTGCAGGCGGATGCCCTCGGGGTCGTGGTGCTCGGAGATGGTGGGCTTGGCCGGGCGGCGGGTGTTGGTCTTCTTGACCGCTCCCAGGTTCTGCCCGAAGCGTTCGTTGCGGAACGCGCGGTCTCCGGCCTTGCGCTGACCGGCCTGGGGCCCGCCGGTGCGGGAGGAACCGCCGCCCTTGGTGCCGTACGGCTTGGCGGACTTGGGCGCGCCGGCCTTGTAGCCCTCGGGCTTGAACTGGCCGGAGCCGGCGGGCTTGGAGGCGCCGGAGCCCTTGCCGTCAAAGGCCTTCGAGGCAGCGGAGCGGAACTTCGCGGGACGGTTTTCCGGAGTTTCTTCGCGGGCACGGTAGCCGTTGGCGCGGAACTCACCGGCGCTCATTTCGGAGTCGCGGGGTCCGCCGGAGCGGCCGCCGGCGCGGGGAGCACCGGTGCGGGAGCCGGCAGGCTTGGAGCCCTTGCCGAAGGACTTGCCGCCGGCTGCTCCCCCGCTGCGCGGGTTGTTGCGGCCTGATCCGGATCCGGAGCGGGGTGCCTGTGTCATCAAAAGTCCTTCGGGTGTAGCGGTTAGTAAGTAGTGTCTTCAAATTCAGCCAGGTTTTCCAGCCCGGGCAGGTGCGGTGCGAGCCGCGGAAGTTCATTGAGGTCGCCCAGTCCGAGCCGTTCCAAGAAGTACGGCGTGGTCCGGTACATCATTGAGCCTGTCTCGGCTTCCACACCGGCTTCGTCGATGAGTCCGCGCTGGACCAGGGTCCGGGCAACGGAGTCAACGTTGACGCCCCGGATGGCTGATACCCGCGCCCTGGATACAGGTTGCCGGTAGGCAATCACTGCCAGGGTTTCCAGGGCTGCCTGAGTCAAACGTGAACTCTGGCTGCCCAGGACGAACTTCGAGACCGCGGGTGCAAACTCGGCGCGGGAGTAGATCCGCCAGCCGCCGGCCACATCCCGCAGTTCAAAACCTCGCTTTGAAGTAAAACCACGTACTGTGCCACCGGGTCCTCCCCCAGTATAACCGTCATACTCACGCCGCAATTCCGTCAGGGTGTCCTGGACGGCGGCGGCGGGGACATCCAGGACGACGGCGAGCTCCGCTGCCGTGACCGGCTCGTCGACCACCATCAGCACCGCTTCGACCGCGGCCCTGAGCTCTTCGGGTGCGGAATGAGGCGCTTCGGCCTCACCTGCTGGGTTCTGCTGCATGCTCCTCCAAGGACTCGGGAATGTCGGCCGGCTCGTGCCCGGGATTCCTTCCGGGTTTCACCGGCCAGGCGCCGGGTGCCGCTGCCCAGGCGATGAGCAGCTCGCCCAGCGGATCGGGCTGGTCGAAGGACACGGCACCGTCCCGGAACAATTCCAGGAGCGCCAGGAAACGGGCCACCGCAACCGAGCTGGCGGCGTCGTCCACCAATGCCGTAAAGGTGAGCGATCCCGCGGCCATCAGCCGATGTGCCACGATGTCTGCCTGTTCCCGCACGCTCACTTTGGGGGCGTGCAGGTGGGCCAGCCCCACGGTGGTGGGCGGCGGTTCCCGCGGAGTGAGCGCCTTGGTTGCCAGGGCAGCGAAGTCCTCCGGGCCGGTGCGCCAGATGAGGTCCGGAAGCATGGCGGCGAAGTGCGGCTCGAGGGCAACCTGCCGGGGGAAGCGCTCGGCTTCATCGACCAGCCGGGCATCCAGGATGGCCGCGATCTGCTTGAATGCCCGGTATTGCAGGAGCCGGGCGAACAGCAGGTCGCGCGCTTCGAGCAAGGCGACATCTTCGGCGTCGTCAATGTCTCCGGCCGGCAATAACCGGGCCGCCTTCAGGTCCAGGAGTGTGGCAGCAATCACCAGGAATTCGCTGGCCTCATCCAGGGCCCAGGACTGACCGTCAGCGTTGAGGTCCCGAATGTAGCCGATGAAATCGTCGGTGACGGCAGCCAGGGCAATTTCGGTGATGTCCAGCTCGTGCTTGGAAATCAGCCCCAGCAGGACATCGAACGGTCCGGTGAAGTTCTGCAGCCGGACCCGGAATCCGCCGCGGACAGCCGGGGCGGATTCCTGGTCGGGTGCTGTGCCGGGTGCTGTGCCGGGTGCTGTGCCGGCCGGGACTGTCGGATCTGCCGGCCCCGCCGGTGATGCTGCGGTGCCGGCCGGGGCGGAACTGGGTTCCACGAGCGTTAGGGGGCGCCGCCGCGGGAGATCAGTTCCTTGGCGAGGCGGCGGTAGGAATCAGCGCCGGGATGGTTGCCCGCGTAGGTGGTGATCGGCTCGGCGGCCACGGTGGCGTCTGCAAACTTGATGGTCCGCTTGATGACTGTTTCGAAGACCTTGTCGCCAAACGCTTCCACCAGGCGGGAGATGACTTCGCGGCTGTGCAGGGTACGCGCGTCGTACATGGTGGCGAGGACACCGTCGATCTGCAGCCCCGGATTCAGCCGATCCTGGACCTTCTCGATGGTTTCCACCAGCAGGGCAACGGCACGCAGGGCGAAGAACTCGCAGATCAGCGGGATGATGACGCCGTGCGCCGCGGTGAGGGCGTTGACCGTCAGCAGGCCCAGGGAGGGCTGGCAGTCGATGAGGATGACGTCGTAGTCGTCGGCGACCTTGCGGAGAGCGCGTTCCAGGACCTGCTCGCGGGCAACCTCGTTGACCAGCTGCACTTCGGCGGCGGAGAGGTCGATGTTGGCGGGAAGCAGGTCGATGTTCTCGATGCCCGTTTGGTGGATCGCCTCGCGGATATCCACCTTGCGGTCCATCAGCACGTTGTAGACCGTGAGGTCCAGTTCGTGCGGATTGGTGCCCAGTCCGGCGGAAAGCGCGCCCTGCGGATCGAAGTCCACAAGGAGAACCTTGCGGCCGGCTTCGGCCAGTGCGGCACCGAGGTTGATGGTGGACGTGGTCTTACCCACGCCGCCCTTCTGGTTGACCATGGCGATGATCCGGGCCGGACCGTGGGAGCTGAGTACCGGAGCTTCGGGGAATTCCGTCAGCGGGCGTCCGGTCGGTCCCATAACGGAATCGACTGCGTCCTGTGTTGCGTCCTGCAGAGTTGTTGAACTCTGATCGCTGCTCACGTAATAATCCACGCTTCCGTCTCTAGCTTTCATGCGGGCTGTCCTTGTCAAGATTACAACCGTGCAACACCTATACGGCGAATCGGCGCCGCGGAGCGCCGCGAGCCTTGACTCTCAGCTAGAGGTCGAACCTTGGGTGCAGGCGGGGTGGAGACGGGTGCAGACGGGGTGCGCCGTTCGCAGCATGTCCTCCCCCGGACGGCTCGCGGGGGCCGTCCAAGCTGGCTGCCCGCGCCGGTTCCTCGAGCCGGTTCCCCGAGCTTTCCCGGAACTTTCCCGGAGTTTCCCGAATCCGCATGGACCCGAAGCTTTCCCTGATCCGCATGGACCCGGGCTTCGTTTTCGCCAGACCTGCGAATCCAGCTTCTGAACCCGTCCCTGTCACTGGCTCCGATCGGGGTCTCGTCGCGTTCCGGTTTGCTGCCACTTTGGAAGATCCCTGCCGATCCGCAGTGGCAGGGATCTTCCAAACCGGTCGATTTATACCAAACCGGAGGGTTTTAGTCGGCCGGAGGGATTCAGCCGGCGGGCAAGGAGCTCTAGGGCCGGATGCCTGGGGTTAGGGACTGAGCGATAGCCACAACTGATGGTCGGGATTCCCTTCCGCACTGGTTCCCACTCTTTGAGCATTGGTGTTGCCCCTGTGGTCACACCAGCCTCATAAGTGCACAAACAGTGGGAACCCGTGCGCCCTAGATGGTTCGATGGGCGAAAAGTAGCTCCCAGGGTGCACATTTGGTGACTTGGCGAGGGACTCGTGCGCCGAACGGGCAGGCATGGTGACTTCGCGGCCCCGAAAGCCGCCATGTCTTTCGGGGCAGCTAATTTCTGCTGCCACTTTGGGAAATCCCTGCCGGTTCGGTAGATCCCTGCCACTTTGGTTGATCCCTGCCGATCCGCGGTGGCAGGGATTCACCGAACCGGTCGATTTATCCCAAACCGGAGGGATCTACCAAACCGGAGGGATTTCCGGCCGGGGCCACGCCTTGCCGGCCCGAGCCTTGCCTCCAGGCTGACGCTATCCGCGCTGGAAGAGGTTGAGAATATTGCCCTCGGTGTCGGTGAACCAGGCAGCCTTTCCCACGGGCATGACCACAAGGCCGTTTTCCGTCGTCAGTCCAGGGAAGTCGTAGTCCTCGAATTCGACGCCGCGGCTCCGCAGGTTGGCCATATCGCCCTCGATGTCACTGGTTTCCCACCCCATCGCAGTGTTCTTGGCGCTGCCAGCATTGTCGGTCTTGTAGAGCAGGAAGGTTGTTCCGTCCCCGCAGTGGAAAAGGAGGTTTTCCTCGTCCATGCTGTCCGGCGGATCCAGTTGAAGCACGTTCCGGTAGAAATTACTGGCCCTGGTCATATCCGCCGCAGGGAGGACGGCCATAGTGTTGAGGTCCTTCAGCAATTTGATCACTCCTAAGTTGCAGTCCCGGGGTTGCGCCTCCCCCGGGCGTGGTCCTCAAGGCCGGATGTCCACTTTTTCCGCCGCGCAATCCGCCGTGCATCCCCCAAGTCCCGGGCTCTTCGGCGGGTACCTGTGAAACCCGTGGAAGGGGCTGCACAGGGTGATACTGCAATTATGAGCGCCGCGCGGAGCCCTCGACAGACTTCTCGGCAACTCATTCCGCCCACCCGCAAACGGCACCGAAACGCCGCAGGGCGCCCCCCCCCAAATACTGCGGGAGCGCCCTGCGGCACGGGACCGGAGCTTCAGCTCCGGTCCCGGCACGGGTGTTACTGCACGGGAACCCTAGCGGGTGGCCGCAGTTGTCAGTTCCGGCTCGGCTGCGGGAGCAGCGGGCTCGGCGTGGCCGTCATCCATGGTGGACTCGTCGAACGGGCGTTCGCGGTTCAGCACGGCGTTGACCTGTTCCTTGTTGATTTCCTTGGTCCAGGTGCCGATCAGGACGGTGGCGACGGCGTTGCCGGTGAAGTTGGTCAGCGCGCGGGCTTCGGACATGAAGCGGTCGATGCCGACGATCAGGCCGACGCCCTCCACCAGGTCCGGACGGTGCGACTGCAGTCCGCCGGCCAGTGTTGCCAAGCCGGCGCCGGTGACGCCGGCAGCACCCTTGGAGGCAATGATCATAAAGACCAGCAGGGAGATCTGCTCGCCGATTTCCAGCGGCATGTTCATGGCCGAGGCCACGAACAGTGAGGCCATCGTGAGGTAGATGGCAGTGCCATCCAGGTTGAAGGAGTAACCGGTGGGTACGGTCACGCCCACCACCGGCTTGGAGATGCCAAGGTGTTCCATCTTGGCGATCAGGCGGGGCAGTGCAACCTCGGAGGATGAGGTGGAGAAGATCAGCAGGTATTCACGGCCGAGGTAGCGCATGAGCTTGAAGATATTCACGCCGGTGCAGAGCTTGAGCACGCCGCCGAGGACGATGGCGATGAACAGTGCGCAGGTGACGTAGAAGGCGATCATCAGCACTGCCATGCTCTTGATCGCTTCGATGCCGGTTTCGCCGACGACGGCGGCGATCGCACCGAAGGCGCCGATGGGCGCCAGCCACATGATCATGCCCAGAATGCGGAAAACCAGCTTCTGGATCTGTCCGATCAGGGTGAGGATGGGAGCTCCGGTGGAGCCCATCTTCTGCAGGGCGAACCCGACCAGCAGCGCCACGAAGAGGGTCTGCAGGATGCTCTCGCCGGTCAGCGAGGCCAGCAGGGTGGTGGGGATGATGCTCAGGAGGAAGCCGGCCATGCCTTCGGCGTCTTCGGCGACCTTCGGGGCGTCGGCGGCGCTGCCCGCAATGTTCAGGCCCTCGCCCGGGTCAATCAGGTTGCCGACGACCAGGCCGATGGCCAGCGCGAAGGTGGACATGACGATGAAGTAGCCCAGGGCCAGACCGCCGACCTTGCCCACTGTGGCTGCTTTGGCGATCGAGCCGATGCCGAGGACAATTGTGCAGAAGATGACGGGGGCGATCATCATCTTGATGAGGCCGATGAAGGCGGTGCCGACCGGCTTCAGCTCCTTGGCGAAGTCAGGCACTACCAGGCCCAGGGTGGCGCCGAGCACCACCGCGAGAATTACTGCGATGTACAAAAAGTGTGTTCTGTCCTTCTTGCGCGGACTCTTCGGTGAGTCGACGCCTTTGGGAATAGTGGCAGATGCCATGTGTGCTGCTCCTAGGCTTGGTTGCTGATCTCTCCCTGGGCGGCACCGAGACTGCGGTTCTCGCTATGCGCGGAGCCGTACGGGAATCGCCGGGAACGTAAGTCATTCGCATTCATCGTCATCCGGAGCTGTGACGGCTGTCACCATTGTGTTCATACTGTTCTCAATTGTTTTGAGCAAAAGGAAATTAATTGCGGAAATGGAGCCTGGCCAGCCGGCTGCTTATCGGGCAGCTGGCTTTTCTCGTGTGCCTGTCGCTCGGGCTTTCGCTGGCGCTCTATCTCCAGGCCGAGCGGGACAGCTACGAGGAGACCGGCGACCGGATGCTTGCCGTGGCCGGCACCGTTGCCGCAGATCCGTTTGTGCTGGAGTCGGCAGCCGCCGCGGATCCGAGCAGCTCCCTGCAGCCCTTCGCCCGGGCCGTCATGGACGCCGCCCACATCGATTTCCTGACCATCATGGCGCCGGACCGCACCCGGTTCACCCACCGCAGCGAAGATGAGATCGGCAAGGCCTACCTCGGCTCCGTGGACCAGGCGCTCGACGGACAGTCCTTCACCGAGACCTACGCCGGAACCCTGGGGCCGTCGGTCCGGGCCATTGTTCCGGTCCTCGGGCCGGACGGGGAAGTCACCGCCCTCGTCGCGGCGGGCATCACCGTGGACCGTGTCGCCGTCGCACGGAACGCCCAGCTGCCCGCGGTGGTCCTGACATCGCTGGGGGCACTGGTCTGCGGCACCCTCGCCTCCTACCTGCTCAGCCGCTACCTGCGGCGCACCACTCAGGACCGCCGGCCGGATGAGCTGCAGAGCATGTTCACGTTCTACGACTCCGCCCTGCATTCACTGCGCGAAGGTTTGCTGCTGCTGAACAACGACGGCGAACTCGTCCTCTACAACGACCAGGCCGCCGAACTGCTGGGCTTGGAACCCGGCGGAAGCGGCAGGCCTCGGGATACCAGGGCCCTGGGGCTGCCGGGTCCGCTCGCGGCCCTGCTGCACGAGGGTCGGACTGCCGAAGATGAGTTCCACTTTGCTCGGGACCGCATCCTCGTGGTGAACCAGTCCCCCGCCCTCGCTCCGCCGGGTCCCGACGGCGTCGGCCGGCTCCGCCCGCTCAGCCGCAGCGCGAAGCGGGCCGCTCCGGCGGCAAGGCGCTTCGGCACCGTGACCACCCTGCGTGACCACACCGACATTGAAGCCCTGACCGGAGAACTGCAGTCCATGCGCACGCTGACCGATGCCCTTCAGGCCCAGGCCCATGAACACGCCAACCGGCTGCACACGCTGGTCTCGTTGATTGAGCTCAACCGCCACGGCGACGCCCTGGACTTCGCCACCCGCGACCTGGAGCGGTCGCAGCAGTTGGCCGACGACGTCGTCGCCGCCGTCGGTGAGCCCGCCCTGGCCGCGCTGCTGACGGGCAAGTCGGCGCAGGCCCGCGAGCGCGGCATCCGCCTGGCCGTGGATCTGACGCACGCCGGCTCCGATGTTCCGCTGGAGCTGGACCCGGGTGAGCTGGTGACGATTGTGGGAAACCTGATCGATAACGCCTTCGACGCGGTCCAGGGCCTTCCGGACGCCGCGGTGGATACCCGGTTCGCGCTGGCCGGAGACCACTCCCGGGACTGGTTCGAGATCACGGTGCAGGACAACGGGCCGGGCATTCCGGAGCTGGTGTCCGGGCGGGTCTTTGACCAAGGCTTCAGCACCAAGGATCCGTTGGTGCTGCTGCCGTCGGGCACCGGTGCGACCGGCCGCGGCATCGGTCTGCCGCTGGTGCGCCAGGCGGTGCTGCGGCTGGGCGGAACCCTGCGCCTTGATCCGGGCGGACAGCCCGGGTGCGGTGCGGCCTTCACCGTGTTGCTTCCCCTCCCGGGGCCGGATGGCCTGTCTCCTTCCGCCGCTCCTCTTTCCAATGCTGCGGCGGTCCAGCGGTGAATGCCGAACGGAACATCACCGTCCTGGTGGTTGAGGACGACGGCATCGTCGCCGAGGCCCACGCCGAATATGTGCGGCGCAGTCCCGGCTTCGCCCTGGCCGGCGTCGTGCACACCGGCACCGACGCCATCACCTTCCTGAACGCCTCAGCCACCGGCCGCAGCGGCACGGCGTCCGACGGCGGCCTGCCGGGGCACAGCGGGCCGGGACAGGGCACGGAGCCCGCCGTCGACCTGATTCTCCTGGACATGAACCTGCCGGACCTGCACGGGCTGGACGTGCTGCGCCGGATCCGCGGGGCGGGAGTTCCTGCCGACGTCATCGCCATCACCGCGGTGCGGGATCTCGCCGTCGTGCGCAGCGCGATGTCAGCCGGCATCGCGCAGTACCTGATCAAGCCCTTTACCTACTCGGCATTCAGCGCCAAGCTCGCCTCCTACCGGGAATACCATCTGAACCTGGCCGGGCAGGGTGTCTCGGCCACCCAGTCCGAGGTGGACCGCGCCCTGGCCGCGCTGCGGCCGAATGTGCCGGCGGTGCTGCCCAAGGGGCTCTCCCCCGACACCCTCGAAGCGGTCTCGGAGCTGCTGAAGGCTGCGGCCGCGCCGATGTCGGCCAGCGAGGTGTCGGCGGCGCTGGCCATGTCGCGCATTACCGTCCGGCGGTACCTGGAGCACCTGGGTGACCAGCGCGCGGTGCTGCGCACTCCCCGCTACGGCACCCGCGGCCGGCCGGAGCTGGAGTATCACTGGCGGCGGTAAGGTCCGCACACCGGATCTTGGCGCCCGACTCCTCCAGGACGGACAGATTCTCAGCCCGACACAGCGGATTATCGCTCCGGGGTTCCGAAGCAGCCTGCTGGTGCCTACCCTTTAGGTGCATTTAAGCCAAGCCAACAGCAGGCCGAAATGCCCTCCCATTAGGCCTGCCCGCCTACCCGGAGTGTGTCCCATGATTCAGGAATCAGACCTTGAAGCCCTCCGCAGTGTTGTCCAGGGCACGTTGAGCGGCCCGGGCGACGCCGGCTACGCCGTCGCCACCGCAGGGTTCAACCCTTCCTTGGTCCAGCGCCCCGACGCCGCGCTGGGAGCGTCCGGCGTCGAGGACATCCAGCTCGCCGTCCGTTGGGCAGCGCAACTCGGCATTCCCATCGGGATCCAGGCCACCGGCCACGGGGCTGTGACGGAGATGGACGAGGGCCTAATGATCAATACGTCCCGGTTGCAGGACCTGACGGTGGATCCCGACGCCCAAACGGTCACAGTCGGTGCCGGGGTTCGCTGGGGCCAGGTGCTGGAGCAGGCAGTGCCAGAGGGCCTGACTGCCCCGCATGGGTCCTCCGGCCACGTCGGAACGGTCGGCTACGCGTCGGGAGGCGGGTTGCCGCTGATGGGCCGGGCACTGGGGTTTGCCGCCGACCATGTGCGCTCCATCGATGTTGTTACTCCCGACGGCCGGCTGCGGCATGTGGAAGCCGGCGGCGAGAACGCCGATCTGTTCGCGGCGCTGAGGGGAGGGAAAGGCAATTTCGGCGTCATCACGTCGATGACTCTCGGCTTGATTCCCTATCAGGAGTTCTACGGCGGCGCGATCCTGTACCCGGAGGACGCCGGCCCGGAAGTCTTGGAGACCTTCCGTGAATGGACGGTTCAGCTGCCCTCGGATGCCTCGGCTTCCCTGGCCTTCCTTCACTTTCCAGACGTCCCCTTCCTGCCGGAGGACCGGCGCGGCACGTCGCCGGTGCATCTTCGGTTCGCGCTGTTCGGCAGCCAGGAAGAGGGAGACACACTGATCGGGCCGATGCGGCACGCCGCAAATCCCCTCCTGGATACTGTCGGGCCGATGAACTACCTGGACGTAGGAAGCATCCACATGGATCCGGATGAACCGGTTCCCAGCATGGACCGCGCCACCCTGCTGACGTCGCTGCCGGAGGATCTGGCCGATGAACTGCTGCGCCAGATCGGTCCGGGTTCAGACACTCCGCTGGCGCTGACGGAAATACGCCTCATGGGCGGCGCCCTGGCCACCGAGCCGGCGGTCGAAGATGCAGTCTCCGGCCGGAACGCGGCCTTCCACATCTTCTCGGCCGGCATTAATCTTCCGCCGGCGGCCGACGCCACGGCGGCGGCGCTGGAACGCTTCGGCGCCGCCGTCGAGCCCTACGCTGCCGGCTCACTGGTCAATTTCCGGGGCCCTGTTGGCCGCAAAGGGGACGTGGCCCCGGTGTGGGAACCGGGGGTGTTCGGACGGCTGCAGGCGGCCAAGGCGGCCTACGATCCGCAAAACCTGTTCCGGTTCAGCCATGCAGTTCCGCTTCCGCAGACCTAGCGGCGGGCCGCTCCGCGTGCCCGGGGATTGAGCACCGGCTGCCGTGCTTGGATCCTCACGAAGGAGGTGCGCCGCGCCGTCATTCCGAGGCGTTGCCCGAAACCCCGCGGAAACCGGGATACGTTCCCTGCACCTACCCTGGATTTCCGAGGGGAGCTCGATCATCGGGTCGCTGGCGATCCGGCATGAACTGAACGATTTCCTTCTCAACGAAGGAGGGCACATCGGCTACAGCGTGCGCCCGTCGGCGCGGCGCCGGGGCCACGCCGCGCAGGCGTTGAACAACGCGGTGCCGGTGGCACGGGCGCTGGCGATATCCCCGCTTCTGCTCACCTGCGATGAGGACAACACCGGTTCCCGGGCAACCATCGAAAAGAGCGGCGGCGTCCTCGAAGACATCCGGCGGGGCAAACGCCGCTACTGGATCAGCACGAGCTGATCGCGTCCAGCTAATTCCCGGCGACCCGGTGACGCCCGCGGCGGCGGCTACATGTTTTCCGGTGACGCCCGGTTACGTGCGACGCTGGTTGCATGGATCTGGAGATATCGCCCGCGCTCACGATTCCCGCAGCGGAACTGAATTGGCGATTCTCGCGCTCCTCCGGGCCCGGCGGCCAGCACGTTAACACCTCGGACAGCCGCGTGGAGCTCTCGTGGAACGTCTCTCAATCGGCCGTCCTTTCCGAGAACCAACGGCTGTTGCTGCTCACGCGGCTCGAGCGGCGCCTCGTGTCCGGGACCATCACGGTGACCGCCTCCGAACAGCGCTCCCAGCTGCGCAACCGCGAACTCGCCCTGGCCAAGCTCGCGGAGCTCGTGGCAGCGGGCCTGGCTCCGGAAGCGGCCCGCCGCCGCGCGACCAAACCCACCCGGGGGTCGAACCGCCGGCGCCTCGATGCCAAGAAACAGCGATCGGCAACGAAATCGCAGCGCAGACGACCCCCGGCCGACTAGGCCCCCGGCCGCAGCAGCGGCAGCAACGCGTCGATGACCAGCGGATCCTCAATGATCGAGGGCACCGTATAGGCATCGCCGTCGGCAATCTGCCGCATCGTCTTGCGCAGGATCTTGCCGGAGCGGGTCTTGGGCAGCGCGTCCACCACCTGCACGTCCTTGAAGTCCGCCACCGGCCCGATCGACTCGCGCACCAGCTTCACCAGATCGGCCCGCAGCTCCTCCACACCCAGGACCGAGCCGGCCTTCAGCACCACGTAGCCGCACGGCCGCTGCCCCTTGAGCGAATCCGCCACCCCGATCACGGCACACTCGGCCACCGCGGGATGCGTGGCAACAATCTGCTCCATCGCGCCGGTGGAGAGCCGGTGCCCGGAAACGTTGATGACGTCATCGGTGCGGCCCATGACAAACACATAGCCGTCCTCATCCACATAGCCGGAATCACCGGTGGTGTAGCAGCCCTCGAAAATCTCCAGGTAGGAAGACCGGAACCGGTCATCGCTGCCCCACAGCGTGGTCAGGGTGCCCGGCGGCAGCGGCAGCCGCAGCACAATGTTGCCCTCTTCGCCGGCGGGAACCTCCGCCCCCTCGCCGTCCACGATGGCCAGCGAGAACCCGGGCACTGGAACGGTCGCGGAGCCGGCCTTGATCGGCAGCTGCTCCAGGCCCAGCGGATTGGCGCAGATCGCCCAGCCGGTCTCGGTCTGCCACCAGTGATCCACCACCGGAATGTCCAGCGCCCGGCCGGCCCAGGCAAAGGTCTCCGGGTCCAGCCGCTCCCCCGCCACAAACAGCGTCCGCAGCGCCGACAGGTCGTAATCCGCCATCAGCGCGGCGTCCGGATCGGCCTTGCGGATCGCCCGCAGCGCGGTGGGCGCGGTGAAAAGGACATCCACCCCGTGCTCCCCGGCCACGCGCCAGAACGCTCCGGCGTCGGGCGTGCCCACCGGCTTGCCCTCGTACAGCACGGTGGCCGCCCCGGCGAGCAGCGGCGCGTACACAATGTAGGAGTGCCCCACCACCCAGCCGACGTCGGAGGCGGTCCACATCACTTGGCCGGGGCCGACGTCGTAAATGTTGCGCATCGACCAGGCCAGCGCGACGGCGTGCGAACCGTTGTCCCGGACCACGCCCTTGGGTGCGCCGGTGGTGCCGGAGGTGTAGAGGATGTAGAGCGGATCGGTGGCGGCCACCGGCACCGGACCGGCCGGTGACGCAACGGCCGCGAGCGCGTCCCAGTCGTGCCAGGCGGCGCCGTCCGCGCCGTCGTACTCCTCGAAGGAGTGGTCAAAGCCGTCCCGGGCCGCAACTACCACATGGTTCACCCGATGCGTGGCGGCCGCGAGCGCGGCGGCCACATTGGGCAGGTACTCCACGGTGCGCCGGGGCTCCAGCCCGCCGCTGGCGGTGACGACGACGGCGGGGCGGGCATCGTCGATCCGCGCCGCCAGCTCCTTCGGGGCGAAGCCGCCGAACACCACCGAATGCACCGCGCCGAGCCGGGCCGCCGCGAGCATCGCGATCACGGCCTGCGGAATCATCGGCAGATAGATGATGACCCGGTCCCCGGCTTCAACGCCCAGTCCGCGGAGCACCCCGGCGAAGGTTTCGACCTCGGCGAGCAGCTCGCTGTAGGAGTACGTGCGCTTGACGCCGAGCATCGCGGAGTCGTAGATCAGGGCATCCGCGTCCCCTCGGCCCGCGGCGACATGCCGGTCCAGCGCGTTGTAGCTGGTGTTGAGTGTCCCGTCGGGGAACCAGCGGTACAGCGGGGCGGCGGAGTCATCCAGGGCACGCCGGGGCGCGGTGTCCCAGTCCACCAGGGCGGCGGCCTCAAGCCAAAAGCCCTCGGGGTCGTCGAGACTGCGGGCATAGGCCTGCGCATACCCCTCGCCGGGCCCGGCTTCCACCCCTCCGGCGGTTGCGGGCTCGATGCCGACGGCTGCGGGCTCGATCCCGACGGTCTCCGGTGCTTCATTTCCTGCATCCAGGCCAGAGCTCATGAATCCTCCTCGATTCGCATGTGATACCCATCACCCTAGGCCTGTCCGGCCGTTCGCCACAAACCGGACTGTGTATACATGACCTCCCGCGAACTCTGGGATTTAGGCAAATTTGTTTCCGCTAGGCAGGTTTGTGTATACACTGATGAGATACATCACACATGGACCAGTCTGCAGCACGGGCTGGCCGCAGCAGCAGAGAGGAGCGTCCCATGAGGGCAAGTGACCGCGCCTACCGGGCGCTCCGCGAGGACATCGTCTCGGGACGCCTGCCGCCGGGAACCGTGCTCGCCGAAGTGGAGCAGTCCCAGCGCCTGGGCATTTCCCGCACACCGCTGCGCGAAGCCATCAGCCGGCTCACCGCCGACGGGCTGGCCGCCCCGCACACCGGACGCGGCGTCGTCGTCACGGCAATCTCACCGAACACCGTGACCGAACTGTTTGAGCTCCGCCAGGCCCTGGAATGCAAGGCCGCCTCGCTGGCGGCCTCGCGCGGAAACCCCGAGGTCTTCACCGGGCTGCGGCGGGAATTCGAGGAGGCCGCGGACCTCATCCTGCAGGACGCCGGAACCGATCCGTCCCGCGCCGGCTACTACGCGCTGGTGGCCCGCCTGGATGAAGCCATCGACACGGCCGCCGCCAACACATACCTCACCCAGGCTCTGGCGAACGTGCGGCTGCATCTGGCCCGCGTCCGCCGCCTGGCCAAGGACAACCCGGAACGGCTGCTGGCTACGGCCGGCGAACACGCCACCATCGCCGCGGCCATCGCCGCCCGGGATCCGGCGCTGGCCGCCTCCGCCACCTCGGTCCATCTGCACAAGAGCCTGGAACACTTCCTGGCAGCCACCGGCCCGCCGGACTGACACCCCGCTCCCCTGCCACCGGGCAACCGGCTGGCAACCCTGAAAACTTCCCTTCCGAAATCCCGAAAACGTCCCGAAAGGACACAACATGAATCTCCACAAGGTGCGGGTCCACCGCAGCGACGAGAACCTGGCCCGCGAAGACCAGCTGGCCTACAAGATCGCCGAGGTCGCTGCCGACCCCGTCGCCGTGACCGACGAGGTCACTGACATGGTCATCAACCGCGTCATCGACAACGCCTCGGTGGCCATTGCCTCCCTGAATCGCGGTCCCATCGTCGCCGCCCGCGCCCAGGCCCTGTCATTCTCCCCCTCCGCGCACGGCAACGGCTCGGCAGTGTTCGGCGTCGAGCAGAAGACCTCCCCGGAGTGGGCCGCCTGGGCCAACGGCGTGGCTGTGCGCGAACTGGACTACCACGACACGTTCCTCGCCGCCGAGTACTCCCATCCGGGCGACAACATCCCGCCGCTGCTCGCCGTCGCCCAGCACACCGGCGCCTCCGGCGCCGACCTGATCCGCGGCATCGCGACCGGCTACGAAATCCAGGTCGACCTGGTCAAGGCCATCTGCCTGCACAAGCACAAGATCGACCACGTGGCCCACCTCGGCCCGTCCGCCGCCGCCGGCATCGGCACCCTGCTGGGCCTCGACGTCGACACCATCTTCCAGGCGGTCGGCCAGGCGCTGCACACCACCACGGCCACCCGCCAGTCCCGCAAGGGCGAAATCTCCACCTGGAAGGCGCACGCTCCCGCATTCGCCGGCAAGATGGCCGTGGAAGCCGTGGACCGCGCCATGCGCGGCCAGACCTCCCCCACCCCCATCTATGAGGGTGAAGACGGCGTCATTGCCTGGATGCTGGACGGCCCCGGCGCGGCCTACGAAGTGCCGCTGCCCGAGGCCGGCGAAGCCAAGCGCGCCATCCTGGACACCTACACCAAGGAACACTCCGCCGAGTACCAGGCCCAGGCCTGGATCGACCTGGCCCGCAAGATCCACCGCGAGCACCCCGAGGCCGCCGACGCCTCCAAGGTCGCCAGCGTCCTGATCGCCACCTCGCACCACACCCACTACGTGATCGGCTCCGGCGCCAACGATCCGCAGAAGTACGATCCCACGGCTTCGCGCGAGACCCTGGACCACTCCATCCCGTACATCTTCACCGTCGCCCTGCAGGACGGCGCCTGGCACCATGTGGACTCCTACGCCCCGGAGCGCGCCGGCCGTGCCGACACCGTGGAGCTGTGGCACAAGGTCACCACCGTGGAGGATCCGGAATGGACCCGCCGCTACCACTCGCTGGACATCAACGAGAAGGCCTTCGGCGGCAAGGTGACCATCGTCCTGACCGACGGCACCGAGATCACCGATGAGATCGCCGTCGCCGACGCCCATCCGCTGGGCGCCAAGCCGTTTGCCCGCGAGCAGTACATCAACAAATTCCGCACCCTGGCCGCCGGGCTGGTCTCCGACGAGGAGATCGAACGCTTCCTGAGCACCGTCCAGCGCCTGCCCGAACTGGCCGCCGGCGAGCTGGACCAGCTGAACATCACCGCCGCCGAGGGCGTCATCGACCCGGCCAACGCCCCGAAGGGACTCTTCTAAATGCTGTACTCCTCCGTAACCCCCGAGGCCAAGCGCATCGCCTTCCGCAAGGGCCTGGCCTCCGGCACGCTCCAGCAGTACCCGGGTGCGTTCAACCCGCTTTCGGCCCGCCTGATCGAGGAAAAAGGGTTCGACGGCGTGTACATCTCCGGCGCGGTCCTCGCCAATGACCTCGGCCTGCCGGACATCGGCCTGACCACCCTGACCGAGGTCGCCACCCGCGCCGGGCAGATCGCCCGGATGACCGACCTGCCGGCCATCGTCGACGCCGACACCGGCTTCGGCGAGCCGATGAACGTCGCGCGCTCCATCCAGGAACTCGAAAACGCCGGCCTGGCCGGCTGCCACATCGAGGACCAGTTCAATCCCAAGCGCTGCGGCCACCTCGACGGCAAGAACGTGGTGGACCTGGACACGGCCACCAAGCGGATCCGCGCCGCCGCCGACGCCCGCCGCGACTCGAACTTCCTGATCATGGCCCGCACCGACATCCGCGCCGTGGACGGCCTCGAAGCCGCCCAGGACCGGGCCCGGGCACTGGTCGACGCCGGGGCGGACGCGATCTTCCCCGAGGCCATGAAGTCGCTGGAGGAATTCGCCGCGATGCGTGCCGCCGTCGACGTGCCGATCCTGGCCAACATGACCGAGTTCGGCAAGAGCGACCTCTTCAGCTACGACGAGCTGGCGTCAGTGGGCGTGAACATGGTGATCTACCCGGTCACCCTGCTGCGCAGCGCGATGGGCGCCGCCGAGCGCACCCTGGACACGATCAAGGCCAAGGGCACCCAGCAGGAGGATGTCCCGAATATGCTCACGCGTGCACGTTTGTACGATCTGGTGGATTATGAAGCCTATAACCGCTTCGACACGTCGGTATTCAACTTCCAGATCCCGGGCCAGCACTAGCACTGCCCCGGAATCACCGCAGCTACATCATCGCGACAAAGGAGTCTTTCGTAATGACAGATGAGCAGATCCACAAGGGACTGGCCGGTGTCCTTGTTGACACGACCAAGGTCTCCAAGGTCAATCCGGACACCAACTCGCTGCTCTACCGCGGTTACCCGGTCCAGGAGCTGGCGGCACACTGCAGCTTCGAAGAGGTGGCCTACCTGCTGTGGAACGGCGAGCTGCCCACCGCCGACGAGCTGGCGGAGTTCACCGACGGCGAGCGGAACCAGCGTGCGCTCTCCCCCGAGCTGAAGGCCGTCATCGACGCCCTGCCGCTGACCTGCCACCCGATGGATGTCTGCCGCACGGCAGCGTCGGTGCTGGGTGCGGAGCATGCCCAGGCGGATGACTCCTCCCGGCAGGCGAACATGGAAAAGTCGGTCAGCCTGTTCGCCGCCATGCCCGCCGTCGTCGCCTACGACCAGCGCCGCCGGCGCGGCGAGGACGTGGTGGAGCCCCGCGATGATCTGGGCTACTCCGCGAACTTCCTCTGGATGACGTTCGGCGAGGAAGCAGCCCCCGAGGTCGTGGAGGCGTTCAACGTCTCGATGATCCTGTACGCGGAGCACTCCTTCAACGCCTCCACGTTCACGGCCCGCGTGATCACTTCCACGCTCGCGGACCTGCACTCGGCGGTGACCGGCGCCATCGGCGCACTCAAGGGGCCGCTCCACGGCGGCGCCAATGAGGCGGTCATGCACACGTTTGCGGAGATCACCTCAAGCGCCGGCGAGGGCGACGTCGCCGAGCACGCCGCGGGGTGGCTGGACGCCGCACTGGCGGACAAGAAGAAGATCATGGGCTTCGGCCACCGCGTGTACAAGAACGGCGACTCGCGGGTGCCGACCATGAAGGCCTCCCTGGACAAGATGGTCAAGCACTACGACCGTCCGGACCTGGGCGAGCTCTATACCGCGCTGGAGTCGGCCATGGGTGAGCGGAAGAACATTCTGCCCAACCTGGACTACCCCGCCGGTCCGGCCTACCACCTGATGGGCTTTGACACGCCCACCTTCACTCCGCTGTTCGTGGCCGCCCGGATCACCGGCTGGACCGCGCACATCATGGAGCAGCTGGAAGCCAACTCCCTGATCCGCCCCCTCAGCGCCTACGACGGCCCGGAGGAACGGCACCTGGGCTAAGCAGCCGGTTCCGAACAGCAAGACGCCCGCCGCAGGATATTCTGCGGCGGGCGTTTTGCTGTCCGGGTGGCCCGCTGTCCGGGTGGCTCGCGGCCCGGACGGAACGTCAGGAAAAGACGATGCCGGCGACGCTTTCGTTGTCGTCGGCCAGGGTGACGACAACGTCAAAGGCCCGCCCGGCGAGCACCTCCGGCATCCAGTGCGCCGAATCCGGCCACATCTGCGGATACGGCACCTCGTTTACCGGGTACCAGACCGGAACGATTTCCGACGACGGCGCCGGCTCGCCCATCCAGGTGCGCGCCCGGTAGACCACCGTGGACATGTCCCACTCCGGGCGGGCCGGAAAGATGAACTCGATGGTTCCGGCCTGCTCCAGGTCGGCTTCAGCCACGGTGACCCCGGATTCCTCGAAGACTTCGCGCACGGCCGCCTGCTCCGGGGTCTCCCCCGGCTCCACATGCCCGCCGAGGGTGACGATCCGGCCAATTCCGAAGCCGGTCTGCTTCAGCCCCATCAGGACTTCCGCGCCGCGCTGCTGGGTTTCACGCAGCAGGAAGCACAGGACCACGGGCACGGCGCGAGGCGGCGCGTGTTCGCCGGCCGGTTCGCCGGGCCCGAAGGCGCCCGGCGTCACAGTGCCCGCGGATGCGCGGCGGCGTAGACCTCGCGCAGGGTTTCGGCGGTCACCAGGGTGTAGACCTGGGTGGTGGTCACCGAGGCGTGGCCGAGCAGCTCCTGCACCACGCGGACGTCGGCCCCGCCCTCCAGCAGGTGCGTGGCGAAGGAGTGCCGCAGCGTGTGCGGGGACACGTCCCGGCCGATCTGTGCCTTTTCCGCGGCGTTTTTCAGGATGGTCCAAGCGCTTTGCCGGCTGAGCCGGCCGCCGCGGGCGTTCAGGAACAGTGCGGGCGTTCCCTTGCCCTTCACGGAGGCTGCCGGCCGGCCGCGGACCAGGTACTCGTCCAGTGCGCGGGCGGCGTAGGAGCCCAGCGGCACCAGGCGTTCCTTGGAGCCCTTGCCGAAGAGCCGCACCACGTCGGGGCCGTTGGCGGGGATCCGTTCCAGGGACAGGTCATCGATGTCCAGGCCGACGGCCTCGCTGATGCGGGCCCCGGTGGAGTAGAGGAATTCCAGCAGTGCCCGGTCCCGCAGCCCGGTGGGGGTCTCAGTGGAGATCGCCTCCAGGATCCGGGTGACCTCATTGACGCTGATCGCCTTGGGCAGCCGTTTGCCCGGCAGCGGCGGATGGACGTCGGCGGCCGGGTCGGCGGTGGCCAGGCCCTCCAGCGCCCAGAACTTGTGCAGCCCGCGGACGGCAACCACGGTGCGGGCTGCCGAGCGCACGCTCAGCGCGGAGGCGCCGTCTGAGCCCTCCACGATCGACTGGGCGAAGGCTGTCACATCGTGCCGGGAGATGCGGCCGACGTCGTCGACGCCGCGGGAGGTCAGGAACCGGGCGTACCGCAGCAGGTCGCGGCGGTAGGCATCCAGCGTGTTGACGGCCAGGCCCCGTTCCACTGCCATGTGCTGCAGGTAGCCGCCGATGGCACGGCCGACGGCGGTGGCGCGCAGCTCATCGGCGGCGGAGGGGCCCTTGGGTGCGGGAACCTTCGGAGGCTTGGGGGTTTTGGCGTTTCCCGGCGCCTCGGGATCAGCGGGCTCCGCCGGCGTGGAAGTCGCTGCCGAATCGGCGCCGGACGCCGGAGCGGAATCCTCTGCCTTGCCTGTGGACTTGTCTGTGGACGTGGCTGTGGACCTGCTGGCTGCCTTGTCCTCCGCCAGCGCGGCGCGCAGCAGCTCGGCGGGGGAATCCAGCCGGAGGGTGGCGTTGCCCGGACGGTAATCGAACCGGATGGTGTCGTTCAGCGACGGGGACCCCGGCGCAGGAGTGTGTCCGCCGGCGGGTAGATCGGAGGCGGCCATAGCAGTCTTCAGTCCTAAAGAACGGGGCCCTGCGGCCAAGTGGAGTGCTGGGAGTGGTGTTCGGGCCAGGGTGCGTCCGCCGGGCGCAGGTTGGCATAGCCGGACGGGCGGGCCGCTGCTGCGGCCAGGACTCCGGCCACGGCCGAGGGGCTGTGCATCCGGCCCTCAAGGGCGGCTGCCACTGCGTCGTCGAGATCTACCCACATGGTGCGGATTTCCGCTTCCTCATGGGTGCGTTCGTGCCGGTCGGCCTCGGGGATCCAGGTAATACCGCGTGCGAGGTAGATGCGCAGAGCCTCCCGGGACGAGCCGGGCGAGAGGAACAGGTCGGTGAGGACGTTCCACTCGGCGGCCTGGATGTCGGCCTCCTCGGCCAGCTCCCGGGCGGCGCCGACCTGGAAGTCCTCGCCGTCGATGTCCAGCAGTCCGGCGGGGATTTCCCAGAGGGTCATCCGCACCGGATGCCGGTACTGGTTGATCAGCAGCACCTGGCCGGCGTCGTTCAGGGCCAGGATGGCGACCGCCCCGGGGTGGCGGACGAAGTCGCGGACCAGGGGTTCGCCGTCGTCGGTCAGGGAGAACTTCTCACTGACCACGTCCCAGACCCGCCCGGTGTATTCCACGGAGGAACTCAACAGGCGGCGGGGACTCTGTTCGTCGGCGAACCCTCTGGCCTCGCTCATGGGTTGTTAGCCCTTGCCGTTCTGGCGTGCCAGGGCGGCCTTCACCAAACCGGCGAAGAGCGGGTGCGGGCGCGTCGGGCGGGAGCTGAGCTCCGGGTGCGCCTGCGTGGAGACGTAGTACGGGTGTACGTCGGCCGGAAGCTCAACGAACTCCACCAGTCCGCCGTCGACCGTGGTGCCGGAGAAGGACAGGCCCGCCTCGGCGATCTGGTCGCGGTACTCGTTGTTGACCTCGTAGCGGTGACGGTGGCGTTCGGCCACAGCCGTCTTGCCGTACGTCTTGGCCACCACGGAGCCCTCTTCGAGCTTGGCGTCCCACAGGCCCAGGCGCATGGTGCCGCCCATGTCGCCTTCGCCGGAGACAATCTGCTTCTGCTCAGACATGGTGGCGATGACCGGGTACTTGGTGTCCGGCTCGAACTCCGAGGAGGACGCACCTTCCAGACCCACCACGTTGCGGGCGTACTCGATGACCATGCACTGCAGTCCGAGGCACAGGCCCAGGGTGGGCACCATGTTTTCCCGGGCGTACGTCAGGGCGCCAAGCTTGCCTTCCAGGCCGCGGATGCCGAAGCCGCCGGGAACGCAGATGGCGTCGGCGCCGGCCAGTGCCGCTGCGGCACCTTCCGGCGTGGCGCACTCGTCCGAGGGCACCCAGCGGATGTTGACCTTGGTCTTGTTGGCGAAACCGCCGGCGCGCAGTGCTTCCGTGACGGAAAGGTAGGCGTCGGGCAGGTCCACGTACTTGCCCACCAGGGCAATGTCGACATGGTGCTTGGGGTTGTGGACAACTTCGAGGAGCTTGTCCCACTTGGTCCAGTTGACGTCCTTGAACTTCAGGTCCAGGTGCTGGACGATGTACGCGTCCAGGCCCTGGGAGTGAAGCGTCTTGGGGATGTCGTAAATGCTCGGGGCGTCCGGGCAGCCCACGACGGCGTCCACATCGACGTCGCACATGCGGCCGATCTTGGCGCGCATGGCATCCGGCACCGGGCGGTCCGAGCGGATGACGATGGCGTCGGGCTGGATGCCGATGGACCGCAGGGCGGCCACTGAGTGCTGCGTCGGCTTGGTCTTCAGTTCCTGGGACGGGCCGATGTACGGAACCAGCGAGACGTGCAGGAAGAAGACGTTGTTGCGGCCAATGTCCTGGCGCACCTGGCGTGCGGCTTCCAGGAAGGGCTGGGACTCGATGTCGCCAACCGTGCCGCCGATCTCGGTGATGATGACATCGGGGGTCTTCTTCGCCTCGGAGGGCAGGCGCATCCGGCGCTTGATCTCGTCGGTGATGTGCGGAATGACCTGGACGGTGTCGCCGAGGTATTCGCCGCGGCGTTCCTTGGCGATGACCGTGGAATAGACCTGGCCGGTGGTGACGTTGGCGGAGCCGTCGAGGCTCTCGTCAAGGAACCGCTCGTAATGGCCGATGTCGAGGTCAGTCTCGGCGCCGTCGTCGGTAACGAAGACTTCGCCGTGCTGGAAGGGGTTCATCGTGCCCGGATCCACGTTGAGATAGGGATCGAGCTTCTGCATGGTCACCGCTATGCCGCGCGACCTCAACAGATGGCCGAGACTTGACGCTGTCAGTCCCTTACCGAGTGAGGACGCCACGCCACCGGTGACGAAGATGTGTTTTGTCGTAGAAGACGACTTGGGAAACCTGGAATTTGATCGCTGCACCACGGAGTTCGAGCCTATCACCTTTTGTAGTTCTGGTTTAAATGCGTTGGGGTTATTCATGCGGCGGGTGTCCCGCCGCGGCCAGGAGTTCAACGGCGTGTGCCCGGGCGGACTCGGAGTCTTCCTGGCCCGCGAGCATCCTGGCAAGTTCCTTGATCCGCTCCGCGTCGTCCAGGACGGTGACGTCGCTGGCGGTGACGCCGGTTCCATTTTCCCCCGTTGCGGACATCTTGATAACCCGGATGTGATGGTCGGCAAAAGATGCCACCTGCGGAAGGTGGGTGACCACTATCACCTGGACGTGCTTGGCCAGCATGGCCAGGCGGCGGCCGATTTCGACGGCGGCCTTTCCGCCGACGCCGGAGTCCACTTCGTCGAAGATGAACGTCGGCACGGGGTCCACCGCGGCCAGCACCACCTCGATTGCCAGCATCACCCGGGACAGCTCGCCGCCGGAGGCGCCCTTGCCCAGCGGGCGGGCCGGCGCGCCGGGGTGCGGCTGGAGGAGGAACGAAATGGCGTCCGCTCCGTGCACGCTGAGCTCCTCGACGGGAGTGACCTCGATGAGCAGGTGAGCATCGGCCATCGCCAGTGCCGACAGCTCGTCGCTCACCCGCCGGGCGAGTTCCGCCGCCGCTTCGGTCCGCAGTTTGGTCAGGTCCGCTGCGGCCGCGGTCAGTGTGGCCTGCAGCTCCGAGATTTCCGTTTCGAGTGCCTCGATGCGGGTGCCGTCATCCCCCAGCTCCGCCAGCCGGACGCGGCTCGTTTCCGCCCATTCCAGGACCTCGTCCACGGAGGGGGCGAACTTGCGGGTCAGGGCGGAGATCTCAGCCCGCCGGGACTCGACTTCGGCGAGCCGTTCCGGGCCTTCGCCGTCCAGGGAGGCGCTGTAGCTGGCCAGTTCGGTGGCAATGTCCGCAAGGATGTAGCCGACTTCGGCCAGCCGCTTGGCGGAATCGGCCAGGGCGGGGTCGTGTTCTCCGGCCAGTTCCAGCTGCCGCTTGGCGCTGTCCACCAGCGAGGTGGCGTCGGAACCGTCGGAGAAGTCTCCGGCAATCAATGCCGAGTGCGCGCCCACGGCCGCGGTGCGCAGTTCCTCGAAGTTGTTCAGCCGGGTGGCTTCGGTCTTGAGGATCTCGTCCTCCCCCGGCAGCAGCTCGAGGGCATCGATTTCCTCCAGCGAGGCCGTGAGGTACTCGGCTTCGCGCAGGCGTTCCCGGGCCTGGTCGCGCAGGGTGGAGAGTTCGGTGACGGCGGACCGCCAGCGGGCGAAGTCCGTCTGGTAGGAGGACAGGACGGAGGCAAGGGCAGGGCCGGCGTACTTGTCCAGGGCTTCACGCTGCGCGGCCGTGCTCTTGAGCCGGAGCTGATCCGACTGTCCGTGCACCGCCACCAGATGCTGGCCGACCTCGGCCAGCACGCCCACCGGAGCGGATCGTCCGCCCACGTGGGCACGGCTGCGCCCGGCGGCGTTGACGGTGCGGGCGAGCATCAGCTCGGTGACGCCGTCGTACGTTTCCAGTTCCGCGCCGGCGTCTTCGGCCCGAGTCACTGCGGGGTTGTGCGGCGGCAGGCGCACCAGAGCTTCGGCGAGGGCCGCTTTGGCGCCGGTGCGCACCGCTCCGGCGTCGGTCCGGGCGCCCAGAAGCATGCCCAGGGCGGTGATCACCATTGTCTTTCCGGCGCCCGTCTCACCCGTAACCACCGTGAATCCGGGGCCGAGTTCCAGCGTGGCGTCAGTGATGACGCCGAGGTCGCGGATGCGGATCTCTTCGATCATGTGGCCAGCCCTCCGCTGTCTGCCGTCCGGCGGGTGAGTTCCACACTCGCTGAGTGTTCCCCCGGGGTGCCGACGGGTCCGCGCCAGCCCTGGGTGGGGAGCTGGAATTTGCGGACCAGGCGTTCGGAGAACGGCGTGGCATGCGTTCGGGCCAGGCGGACGGGGATGGTGGAGCGCGTCACCTCGATGCGGGCGCCCGGCGGCAGTTCGACGCTGCGCCGGCCGTCGCACCAGAGCACGCCGGCGGCATCCGTCCGGGTCAGGATTTCGACCGCCAGGATGGAGGTGGGTGCGACCACGAGGGGGCGGGCGAAGAGGGCGTGTGCGCTGATCGGGGTGATCAGGAGTGCCTCGACCTCGGGCCAGACCACGGGGCCTCCGGCGGAGAAGGAATAGGCAGTGGAGCCGGTGGGTGTGGCCAGGACAACGCCGTCGCAGCCGAAGGAACTGATCGGCCGGGCGTCCACTTCCACCACGACTTCGAGCATCCGCTGCCGGTCCGACTTTTCGATGGCCGCTTCATTCAGCGCCCAGGTGTTGGCGATCATCCGGTTTTCAAACCAGACTTTGACGTCGATCGTCATGCGTTCTTCGACCGTGTAGGCCCGCTCCACGACCCAGTGCACGGTCTGGGCCAGGTCTTCGCGCTCACTTTCGGCCAGGAATCCAACGTGTCCCAGATTCACGCCGAGCAGCGGGACGTCGGTGCCGCGGACCAGCTCGGCGGCCCGCAGGATAGTGCCGTCGCCGCCCAGGACCATGCCCAGGTCGACGCCGGCCAGGTCAACGTCTTCATCGAGGATTTCGGTGGGTGCGGTGAGGACACCGTAGACGGCCTGGATGTCTTCCAAATCCCGCCGCCGCATGACCGGGATCAGGCCGGAGGCGTGCAGCTGCGTGCAGGCTTCCTGGGCGGCAGTCATGGCAGCCTGCCGGCCGGTGTGGGCCAGCACAAGTATCCGTCTGCTCATGTCTGTCATATCCTGTTCCGCTCCCGGGGGAGCTGCTTTGGAGCTCCGTCGTCAGTCTTCTGTCGTCAGTTTCCTGCGGTCAGTTTCTCCGGTGCGTGTCTCGCCCGCAAACCGATCAGTAACCGAGTCCGGTCCGGCTCCATCAAACCCGTCAAAGGCCTCTTCCACCAAACGGCGGGCCTCAGCCTGTGCATCGGCGGGCAGCGCGGCCGGCTGTTGGTCAGCGGCCGCGACCTGCAGCCACAGGAAAAACTCCACGTTGCCGTTCTGCCCCGGCAGCGGACTGCGGGCCAGGCCGGCCACCCGAAGGTTCTCCGCCATGGCGGCAGAGACCACGCGGGTCACTGCCAGCCGGTGCTTTTGCGGATCCATGACGACGCCAGCCTTCTCCAGCTTCTCACGGCCCACTTCAAACTGCGGCTTGACCATGAGCAGCAGACTGCCGCCCGGGCGCGTCGCTGCGGCCAGCGGAGCAAGCACCAAGGTGAGGGAAATGAACGAGAGGTCGGCGACGGTCAGGTCCACCGGTCCCCCGATCGCCTCGGGCACCAGATACCGGACGTTCAAGCCTTCGTGCACATCGACCCGCGGGTCAACGCGCAGGGCGTCCACCAATTGGTCGTGGCCGACGTCGACAGCCACCACGCGCTCGGCACCGCGCCGCAGCAGGACGTCCGTGAAACCGCCGGTGGAGGCTCCGGCATCGAGGCAGCGCAGCCCTTCGGGCTGAACCTGCGGAAACGCGTCAAGGGCGCCGGCCAGCTTATGGCCGGCACGGCTGACATAGTCGGGGACGCCGTCGTCGAGCACTGAGAGGGGATCTTCTGCGCTGACCGAGGCCGAAGCCTTGCCCAGCACGGCACCCGCTCTGGCCACCCGGCCCGCCGCGATGAGCTTGGCCGCGTGGGTCCGGGAGCGCGCCAGTCCCCTGGCCACCAGTTCCTGGTCTAGTCTTGCCACGATCTAGCGCTCCTCCGGCGGTTCGGCGTTCAGTTCAGCCAACAGGCCGTCGTGCAGTGCGGTGTAAACGGCATGCTGTTCAGGGATGGGCGTATCGGCAAGTGTTCCCAGGGACGCCAAAGCGGCGTTTACTGCCGGATCCGCCGTCTGCGCCCGCAGGTGGGGCCAGGGGCGTTCGGTGCCCGGGGACTCCTCGCCGGTGTTTCCGCTGGTGTTCTCCATCTGGCGGCTGCCCCATCCTTGTCTGACGTTTGAAACCCAGCTTATCCGCCGGGGGTGACAGTCCAGCTGAGCTCGGGTGCGGAGGCCGTTTCGGCGACCGGCCGGGCGTTCCACCAGGCCGCACAGGCAGCGCGCCAGCTGTCCAGATCACTGCGGTCTCCGGAAATCTCCACCGTGTTGCCCAAGACGCGGGCAGTGGCGGTCCCGCAGGCGAAAACGCCGTCGCGGGCTTCGATTTCCGGATAGGGAGCATAGAAGGCGTCGAGGTTTTCCACGAGGTACGTCGGCCGTTCCCGGGTGCGGGCGGCCAGCGCTGTCTGCGGACTGTCGACGCCGGTGAGCACCAGTGCCGTCGCGAAACCGGCGTTGTTGCCGCCGAGGATGTCGGTATCCAGGCGGTCACCGACCACGAGCGGTGTTGAGGCGCCCAAATGGCTCGCCGCCGTCAGGAACAGCGGGGCCTCGGGCTTTCCCGCCACCAACGGTGTCCTGCCGGTGGCCGCCGCAACGGCGGCCACCAGCGTTCCGTTTCCCGGGGCGATCCCCCGGGCCTGTGGAATGGACATGTCGGTGTTCGTGGCAACCCATTTGGCACCGCGTTCCACGGCGAAGGCCGCCTCGGCCAGGTGTTTCCAGCCGAGCCCGGGATCGAAACCCTGGATCACGGCGTCGGGCCGGTCATCGGCGGAGCGCACCGGTACCAGCCCCTGTTCCAGGACCTGCTCGGTCAGCCAGGCGCTGCCAATCACCAGGACCGTGGCGCCGGCCGGCACCTGGCCGGCCAGCAGTTCAGCACCGGCCTGGGCCGAGCCAAACACGGTTTCCGCTGTTGCCGGGGCCCCCAGCTCGCGCAGATGCGCTGCCACCGTTTCGGAGGAGCGCGACGCGTTGTTGGTGACGTAAGCCAGCTGCACGCCGGCGCCTTCAAGGCGCTGCAGGGCCTCAACGGCTCCTGGGATGGCGTGCGGGCCGGCGTACACGACGCCGTCCAGATCGGACAGGACTGCGTCGTACCCGGCAATCAGCGGTGTGTTGGCCATGGTGCTACGCGCGTTCCTCGTCAGCGTCGCCGGCAGGCGCGTCGGCGGAGAACTCGTCGTTGTCGTTGCCGTCGTCGTGCTGTGCAGCGGCGGTGTCGTTGTCGTCCTCTTCGGTTTCGAGGACGCCGATGACGCCTTCCTGCTCGTCCGAGGGCAGGGTGTCGATGTCGTCGCTCAGTTCCAGCTCGTCATCGGCAACTGCCTTCTCAACGGGAGCGGCAAACGGCGTTTCGGAGCGCTCGGCAACCGGACGATCGTCGCGGTCTTCGCGGCCCCGGCGGGGACGCTCCGGCTTTTCGTCGTCGTCGTCACCCAGGTCGAAAATGTCCGGCTCAGCAAACTCGCCGACGCCCAGGGCCTTTTCAGCCAGCAGCGCGCGGTCGTTCCACTGTGCAGCTTCTTCGTTGCGGCCGGCTGCCTCGAGGGCATCAGCGTAGGCGCGGAAGAGGCGCGGGCTGAAGGAGAACGCACGGTTCTTGTCCAACTGCGGGATTTCCAGTGCGGTCACGGCGGCGTCGAACTGCTCCATGTCCATGCGGGCACCGGAGGTAACAATGGCCATGTCCACCTGTCCGGCGGCATCCAGTTCCTTGGCTTCATCCGAACGGGAGATGTCCAGGGCACGGTCCGGGCGGCCCAGACCGCGTTCGCAGTCGGCCATCATGGCCAGGTAGTCGTTGGATCCGCTGATCCGGCGGTAGGTGCGGAATTCACGCAGCGCCTCGGCGAAGTTTTCGGAGGCGTAGGCGGTCAGGGCCACTGCTTCGCGCACTGCTGCCATGCGTCCGCCGCGGCGGCTTGCTGCCAGGGCGTGCTGGAAGGCCAGCTCGGGGTTGATGTCGATCAGGCGGCCTGCCATGACCAGGTGCTTGGAGACCCACTCACCGCTGACCTCTTCCAGGACGCGCAGCTGGGCGCGGGTAACCTTGTCCAGCTCCTGGCCTGTGACGTCGTCATCGATTTCCGGTGAACGCTCACGGTCCGGGCGGTTGGCGCTGCGCAGGTCGCGGGCATTGTGCTTGCGCTCAACAACCGGTGCATCCTCGCCACGGGCCGGACGGTCGTTGGAGAAGGACGGCTTGCGGTCATTGTCGCGGGGAGGACGACGATCATCGCCACCACGGGACGGACGATCGCCGAAGGAAGGCTTACGATCTCCACGGTCACCGAAGGACGGCTTGCGGTCATTGTCGCGGGGAGGACGACGATCGTCGCCACCGAAGGACGGCTTACGATCGCCACGGTCACCGAAGGACGGCTTGCGATCTCCGCGGTCACCGAAGGACTTGCGCTCACCATCACGGGCGGGACGATCACCGAAGGAAGGCTTACGATCGCCACGATCGCCGAAGGAGGGCTTGCGATCGCCACGATCTCCGAAGGAGGGCTTGCGATCGCCACGATCTCCGAAGGACTTGCGCTCACCATCACGGGCGGGACGATCACCGAAGGAAGGCTTACGATCGCCACGATCTCCGAAGGAGGGCTTGCGATCTCCGCGGTCACCGAAGGACTTGCGCTCACCATCACGGGCGGGACGATCACCGAAGGAAGGCTTACGATCGCCACGATCGCCGAAGGAGGGCTTGCGATCTCCGCGGTCACCGAAGGACTTGCGCTCACCATCACGGGCGGGACGATCACCGAACGAAGGCTTACGATCGCCACGATCACCGAAGGACTTCCGCTCACCATCACGGGGAGGACGACGATCGTCGCTGCCGCGGCTGGCACGGTCGTTGCGCTCGGAACGGTCGCCGAAGGATGGCTTGCGGTCGTTGTCGCGTGCGGGACGGCGGTCATCGCCGCCGAAGGACGGCTTGCGATCTCCGCGGTCGCCGAAGGACGGCTTGCGATCTCCGCGGTCGCCGAAGGACTTGCGCTCACCGTCGCGTGCGGGACGGCGATCGTCGTCGCCGCGGGCAGGCCGGTCGCCGAAGGACGGCTTACGGTCCTTCGAGTACGGCTTGCGCTCTGATGATGCGCCGCGGTCGCCGAAGGACTTCCGCTCGCCGTCGCGTGCCGGCCGGCCTCCGAAGGAGGGCTTACGGTCTTCGTGGCGCTTGGGGGCGTTGCGGTCGTTCGTGGCCGGGCGTCCGCGGTCGTCGCGCTGGCCTGACGAGCTGCTGTTGCGGGCGGCGTTGTTGCCCTCGCTGCCGCGCTGATCCCTGTTATCTTGCTCTGACATGCTGGTGAGTTCCTCTCGTCGTGAGCCGACCAACGGAATTTACTGCAGTCGCTCGTCACTATGGATATATAAAGTTCTAAAGTCAGTGGGGCCCAAAACGGGCACAAGCCAATTCTAGTGCAGGCTGGTCTTGTCGGCGTCGCCCCATGCCCACAGGCGTGCCTGGATAAGGTGAGACTGCCCACCTCTTGAACCCCGTGGGACCGGTAACGTCCCATCGGGGCGGGCTACCATCGGTTGCGCCGCCTCTCTGGGATCTCGCGAGATGGCTGTAAGTGCTGTTCCCGGGGCCGGGACGTGCAGTTTTTGCCATCTCGGCGCAAACGAGCCCGGGCCCGGGAGGGTGCCGGCGGGTCTGGACCACACGGGTTAAACAAGTAAGGCCCCGCCAATGGCGGGGCCTTACTCTCTGAACAACCGGTGTCTTTCAACCGTAAATATTGTCCGGCGGTGACCTACTCTCCCACATCCTCCCGGATGCAGTACCATCGGCGCTGTGGGTCTTAGCTTCCGGGTTCGGAATGGGACCGGGCGTTTCCCCCACGCTATGACCGCCGTAACCCTTCCACCCGCACCACCCAGCAACAAACCTGGGTGAGGGGAAATCAATGGTCACAACACAACACACCATCAAAAACAATGTGTTGCAATAGCGAAGTTATAACTGTAATTATACGGCACACCACACCCTGAAGGGTACGGTGGTGCCGGTTCCACGGGTGACAAACCTCACGGGTTTGTTATCCGGGAACCACATAGTGGACGCAAGCAGCATGATCAACACAACCCTTTATACTTTGGAGAACCGTTTGAAGTCGTGTTCTCCCAGATTGTGGTGTGGTGTAAGTTATCGGCCTATTAGTACCGGTCAGCTTCACGGGTCTTTAGTCCCCGCTTCCACATCCGGCCTATCAACCCAGTGGTCTGGCTGGGGGCCTCTCACACACAAGGTGTATGGAAATCTCATCTCGAAGCGGGCTTCCCGCTTAGATGCTTTCAGCGGTTATCCCATCCGAACGTAGCTAATCAGCGGTGCACTTGGCAGTACAACTGACACACCAGAGGTTCGTCCGTCCCGGTCCTCTCGTACTAAGGACAGCCCTTCTCAAATTTCCTGCGCGCGCAGCGGATAGGGACCGAACTGTCTCACGACGTTCTAAACCCAGCTCGCGTACCGCTTTAATGGGCGAACAGCCCAACCCTTGGGACCTACTCCAGCCCCAGGATGCGACGAGCCGACATCGAGGTGCCAAACCATGCCGTCGATATGGACTCTTGGGCAAGATCAGCCTGTTATCCCCGAGGTACCTTTTATCCGTTGAGCGACGGCCATTCCACAATGTACCGCCGGATCACTAGTCCCGACTTTCGTCCCTGCTTGAGATGTCTCTCTCACAGTCAAGCTCCCTTGTGCACTTACACTCGCCACCTGATTGCCAACCAGGCTGAGGGAACCTTTGGGCGCCTCCGTTACTCTTTAGGAGGCAACCGCCCCAGTTAAACTACCCATCAGGCACTGTCCCTGACCCGGATTACGGGCCGAAGTTAGATATCCAGTATGACCAGAGTGGTATTTCAACGATGACTCCACCCGAACTGGCGTCCGGGTCTCACAGTCTCCCACCTATCCTACACAAGCCACACCGAATATCAATACCAAACTATAGTAAAGGTCTCGGGGTCTTTCCGTCCTGCTGCGCGTAACGAGCATCTTTACTCGTACTGCAATTTCGCCGAGTTTATGGTTGAGACAGCGGGGAAGTCGTTACTCCATTCGTGCAGGTCGGAACTTACCCGACAAGGAATTTCGCTACCTTAGGATGGTTATAGTTACCACCGCCGTTTACTGGGGCTTAAATTCCCAGCTTCGCCCGTAAGGGCTAACCGGTCCTCTTAACCTTCCAGCACCGGGCAGGAGTCAGTCCGTATACATCGTCTTGCGACTTCGCACGGACCTGTGTTTTTAGTAAACAGTCGCTTCCCCCTGGTCTCTGCGGCCCCGATCCCCTCCGGACAGCAAGTGTCCATCAAGGTTGGGGCCCCCCTTCTCCCGAAGTTACGGGGGCATTTTGCCGAGTTCCTTAACCATAATTCTCTCGATCGCCTTAGTATTCTCTACCTGATCACCTGTGTCGGTTTGGGGTACGGGCGGCTAAAACCTCGCGCCGATGCTTTTCTAGGCAGCATAGGATCACCGGATTCCCACCAAAGTGGGTCCCATCAGATCTCAGGTATCGTCATCAAAGACACAGCAACGGATTTACCTATCGCTGACCCTACATCCTTAGACCAGGACAACCATCGCCCGGCCCGGCTACCTTCCTGCGTCACACCTGTTAATACGCTTACCTCCCAGGATCAGGTCCCGCGCTCCACCAAAAACCGGGTCGCCACAAGGGCGGCCGGTCAGGTATTGGGCGGTTAGTGTCCCCCGCTTGGTATTGGCGGTTTTTCGCCGGTACGGGAATATCAACCCGTTGTCCATCGACTACGCCTGTCGGCCTCGCCTTAGGTCCCGACTTACCCAGGGCAGATTAGCTTGACCCTGGAACCCTTGATCATTCGGCGGACGGGTTTCTCACCCGTCTTTCGCTACTCATGCCTGCATTCTCACTCGTGTAGGCTCCACCGCTGGTTTACACCGCGACTTCACTGCCCACACGACGCTCCCCTACCCATCCAAACGCTTGAACGAAAATGGATAAACCATCCGCTTGGCTAATATTTGAATGCCACAACTTCGGCGGTGTACTTGAGCCCCGCTACATTGTCGGCGCGGAATCACTTGACCAGTGAGCTATTACGCACTCTTTCAAGGATGGCTGCTTCTAAGCCAACCTCCTGGTTGTCTTCGCAACTCCACATCCTTTCCCACTTAGCACACGCTTAGGGGCCTTAGTTGGTGGTCTGGGCTGTTTCCCTCTCGACTATGAAGCTTATCCCCCACAGTCTCACTGCTGCGCTCTCACTTACCGGCATTCGGAGTTTGGCTGACGTCAGTAACCTTGTAGGGCCCATTAGCCATCCAGTAGCTCTACCTCCGGTAAGAAACACGCAACGCTGCACCTAAATGCATTTCGGGGAGAACCAGCTATCACGGAGTTTGATTGGCCTTTCACCCCTACCCACAGCTCATCCCCTCCATTTTCAACTGAAGTGGGTTCGGTCCTCCACGCGCTCTTACACGCGCTTCAACCTGGCCATGGGTAGATCACTCCGCTTCGGGTCTAGATCACGCCACTGCATCGCCCTGTTCAGACTCGCTTTCGCTACGGCTTCCCCTCACGGGTTAACCTCGCGACGTAACACTAACTCGCAGGCTCATTCTTCAAAAGGCACGCTGTCACAAGCACGACACCACAAGTGGCATCGCCCTGCTCCAACGGATTGTAGGCACACGGTTTCAGGTACTGTTTCACTCCCCTCCCGGGGTACTTTTCACCTTTCCCTCACGGTACTTGTCCGCTATCGGTCATCAGGGAGTATTTAGGCTTACCAGGTGGTCCTGGCAGATTCGCACGGGATTTCTCGGGCCCCGTGCTACTTGGGATCCTCTCCAAGCGGCAGCATACATTCCGGTTACGGGGCTAACACCCTCTACGGCCTGGCTTTCAAACCAGTTCACCTATGCATCTGCACTCACTTCACCGATCCGGCAGAATCGGTACGGAAAGTCCCGCAACCCCAGTGATGCAACGCCCGCCGGCTATCACACACCACTGGTTTAGCCTCTTCCGCGTTCGCTCGCCACTACTAACGGAATCACTGTTGTTTTCTCTTCCTGTGGGTACTGAGATGTTTCACTTCCCCACGTTCCCTCCACGCACCCTATGTGTTCAGATGCGGGTCACCCGGTCACTCGCGCGCCGGGCGGGGTTTCCCCATTCGGACATCCTGGGATCAACGCTCGGTTATCAACTCCCCCAGGCTTATCGCAGATTCCTACGTCCTTCTTCGGCTCCTGATGCCAAGGCATCCACCGTGTGCCCTTAAAAACTTGACCACAAAGATCAATAAATATTTCCTGCTATCGAGAAAACCATGACAACACCGGACCACACCGCAAGGGCATGACCCGGAGCACCAGGTTTATCTGAAATTGCACTTAATAATTTTAAGATGCTCGCGTCCACTATGTAGTTCTCAAACAACAACCCCGTCACACCCCGCCACCACCACGTATTCACCGTGGACGGTCTTGGACCTGCGCAGGAACAATCAGAAACAACACGAAACCGTGTCCCTTCCAACCCTTCAAGAAGGCTTGAAATTCTTCGGTCCTGTTGTCTCAGGACCCAACAGTGTGCCAAACGGAAAAACCCGGTACTTGAAGACCGGCAGCGGTTTCCAACCGGGACAGCGCCTCCGCAAGGAAGGCACGCACGGCGTACTAGACTGCCAGGCTCAACGCCGGGCACCTGCTTATTGATATTCCACCCTTGAGCACCCACCGGAGAACGAATGTCTCCGAGATGGGCATCTCCTGCAAAGCCCGCCTCCAACACTGTGGAAGGACACGGAAAACTCTGAGGTGCTCCTTAGAAAGGAGGTGATCCAGCCGCACCTTCCGGTACGGCTACCTTGTTACGACTTAGTCCCAATCGCCGGTCCCACCTTCGACGGCTCCCTCCCACAAGGGGTTAGGCCACCGGCTTCGGGTGTTACCAACTTTCGTGACTTGACGGGCGGTGTGTACAAGGCCCGGGAACGTATTCACCGCAGCGTTGCTGATCTGCGATTACTAGCGACTCCAACTTCATGAGGTCGAGTTGCAGACCTCAATCCGAACTGAGACCGGCTTTTTGGGATTAGCTCCACCTCACAGTATCGCAACCCTTTGTACCGGCCATTGTAGCATGCGTGAAGCCCAAGACATAAGGGGCATGATGATTTGACGTCGTCCCCACCTTCCTCCGAGTTGACCCCGGCAGTCTCCTATGAGTCCCCGCCATAACGCGCTGGCAACATAGAACGAGGGTTGCGCTCGTTGCGGGACTTAACCCAACATCTCACGACACGAGCTGACGACAACCATGCACCACCTGTAAACCGACCACAAGTGGGGAGCGTATTTCTACGCTTTTCCGGTTCATGTCAAGCCTTGGTAAGGTTCTTCGCGTTGCATCGAATTAATCCGCATGCTCCGCCGCTTGTGCGGGCCCCCGTCAATTCCTTTGAGTTTTAGCCTTGCGGCCGTACTCCCCAGGCGGGGCACTTAATGCGTTAGCTACGGCGCGGAAAACGTGGAATGTCCCCCACACCTAGTGCCCAACGTTTACGGCATGGACTACCAGGGTATCTAATCCTGTTCGCTCCCCATGCTTTCGCTCCTCAGCGTCAGTTACAGCCCAGAGACCTGCCTTCGCCATCGGTGTTCCTCCTGATATCTGCGCATTTCACCGCTACACCAGGAATTCCAGTCTCCCCTACTGCACTCTAGTCTGCCCGTACCCACTGCAGACCCGGGGTTGAGCCCCGGGCTTTCACAGCAGACGCGACAAACCGCCTACGAGCTCTTTACGCCCAATAATTCCGGATAACGCTTGCGCCCTACGTATTACCGCGGCTGCTGGCACGTAGTTAGCCGGCGCTTCTTCTGCAGGTACCGTCACTTTCGCTTCTTCCCTGCTGAAAGAGGTTTACAACCCGAAGGCCTTCGTCCCTCACGCGGCGTCGCTGCATCAGGCTTTCGCCCATTGTGCAATATTCCCCACTGCTGCCTCCCGTAGGAGTCTGGGCCGTGTCTCAGTCCCAGTGTGGCCGGTCACCCTCTCAGGCCGGCTACCCGTCGTCGCCTTGGTGGGCCATTACCCCAACCAACTAGCTGATAGGCCGCGAGTCCATCCAAAACCGCATCAAGCTTTCCACGGACCACCATGCGGTGGACCGTCGTATCCGGTATTAGACCCGGTTTCCCAGGCTTATCCCGAAGTTAAGGGCAGGTTACTCACGTGTTACTCACCCGTTCGCCACTAATCATTTTGTGCAAGCACAAAAGTCATCGTTCGACTTGCATGTGTTAAGCACGCCGCCAGCGTTCATCCTGAGCCAGGATCAAACTCTCCGTAAATGTGTTACAGACACAGCACCGGAGCCAAGGAAAATTGGCTGCACGGTCCTGCACTAAATTCGAAACCAGCTAAAAAAGTCCTCCCAACCCACGGGGTGGGCGGAAGAACCAGTTCAACCAATTAAAATAATTGGTATCAATAAACTTGGCACACTATTGAGTTCTCAAACAACAGATGCATCCGAAATACTCGGAAAAACAATTGAATGTCTTTCTTTTCTCTTCGCTGCAGTGTTTCTTTATTCTATTTCATCCGGACTGTTTTAGCAATTCGGGATATTCCGAAGACTGCTTCATTTTGTCCGGAGAAACCCACGCCAAATCCCCGGCTTTCCGCTCCCGGGCTTCTCAGCGCAGGATGGATCACCAGGATGTTTTTGGTGTGGTGTGGCCGCCATGCTCGTGAAGTTTTCCAACTCCCGGCCGCGGCGACTTAGAAGACTCTACACAGGTTTCGACCCGGCCGCAAATCGACCGGACCGACCCAAACCGCAGCCGGGGCCGGCCCAAGAAAAGGACCGGTCCCGGCTGCAGCTGGGCGTGGATTGGTGCAAATCCCGCGTTAGCTACGGCGCCGGCGCGATGGCCCCAGGACCAGCAGAGCGCCGGCCAGCAATATTCCACCGCCGGCCAGGGCTAGGCCTGTCATACCGTCAGCTCCGGTTTTCGGAAGGCGTTCTGTGTAAGGCACAGGTGCATACACGTTGACCACCTCGACGGCTTGAGACTGTCCGGGCAGGATGGCCACTTCACCAGTGCCTGAGGTTTCCACCGTGACGTCCTCGTTGGCTCCGGACGCGGGTTCCGAAACCCGGCACGACACTCCCGCCGGAATACCTTCGTACAACTGGGTAAAGGTATCCGCAGTGGTCTCCTCGGGGATCACGAAGGTCTCGTCGATCAGTCCGTCGCCGCACTGGATGTGAAGCACGACGTCGTCCTGCAGGCCGGCACCGGAGCCGCTGATGGTTTTCGCCACGACCAGGCTGCCCGGGTTGAATTCCACATTGTTAGTGACCTCCAGGACGTTTTCGCCTTCAGCGATTGTCACGGGCTCCGGGAGTACGGGTGTCACCGTTACCTCCACGGTGGATCCGGTCACCTCTTCCGCCACCGCGCACACCGTACCCACCGGCAGGTCTGTCACGGAGTTGCTGACCGGCGCAGCTGTCCCGGCAGGAATGTCAAAGACAAAAGCCCCCGCTTCACCGCAGTCCACGGTGAGGGTGATGGCGCCCTGGCTACCGATTCCTCCGCCGGCAAACACCTTATTGACCACGAGGTCTCCCGCTACAAAGAACTCCGCCGTCGCCCCGGCAGTGGCTTCCAACACCGTGTTCGCGGCAAGGATGAGGGGTTGCGCATTATCCATGCCTGGATTGCCGCCGTCGTAGAGGTAGACGTTGCCTGTTTGGACGGAGACGGAAGCGCGGGCGCTAAGGACTCCCGGGTCGGTGGATGCCGGCGGGCCACCCACCCAGATCTGTGTACCCGAAGTGACAGCGCTCCCGCTCGAAATAGGGACAGTCCCTGCAGCGTCGGCAAACATGGTGTATCCGGTCGGCACGGAAACGGTAACCTCCGCAGCTCCTTCCGCTGCCACCGTGAACGGGCCCGCCACGCCTCCCGCCGGACCCGCGGCAGCCGGGGGAGTCACGGTGACGTTCGGCGGGGGCGGTTCCACCAGGGGCCCATTGGCCTGTGCGTCGGCGACGATCGCCTCAACCGCGCCTCTGATGACCGTCTCCGATGTATTGACCAGGTATCCGTCGGTGAAGTACCAAATCGCACCCTGCACCGCCGCAGCCTGCTGATTTGCCGTTAAGCCCGCAGGCGCTGCGGGATTCGCAGGATAGTAGTTGTTCAGGACATAATTCACGTAGCCGATGTTGGCTACGTTGGATTCCTCCCAAGCCCCCTGAACGTAGCCGATGCCGACCATGGTTTCCACCGCTGTGTCGATGCAGTACATCTGCCCGATCCCGCCATCGGCATCCTCAGTGATGATGATGCCCGCGAACCGGCCGGTCACAGGCACTCCCACTGGGTTCTCCTCCGGATACGGTGTCAAGGGATCCGGCGGGGTGGGATTGTCAGCTACGAACGCCTGCACCCTTTGAGCGGGCCCGAGCTCGGTAGTCACGACTTCCGCATTGGTGCCGGCTACCGGCGCCGGATCATTCGGGTCCGGCTCTGTCCACGAGGCATTCGCGGGTGCGGCGAACGGTGCCAGCAGCAGCGCCGCAGCGGCGGCCGTACCTAAGAGTGACCTGCGTAGCCGGCGCCCGTGCCCCGGCCGACGCCGCGGGCCGGATGGAAAGGAATAATGGCTCATAGGGGTCTTCCTGCTTCTATCCCTGGGGATGATTCGCGAGTGACCATGCCGAAACCAGTTCGGCCTGTGTGCTAGGCACAGTATGTGGAATCCGAGGCCGGGGGTAGGCGGAACCGCTATATCCGCAGAAAGCCGAGCCGGGGCCAAATTACCTATAGACATTCCCTGGTTAAACAAGTAAGGCCCCGCCAATAGCGGGGCCTTACTCTCTGAACAACCGGTGTCTTTCAACCGTAAATATTGTCCGGCGGTGACCTACTCTCCCACATCCTCCCGGATGCAGTACCATCGGCGCTGTGGGTCTTAGCTTCCGGGTTCGGAATGGGACCGGGCGTTTCCCCCACGCTATGACCGCCGTAACCCTTCCACCCGCACCACCCATAAACAAACCTGGGTGAGGGGAAATCAATGGTCACAACACAACACACCAAAAAAACGACGTGTTGCAATAGTGAAGTTATAACTGTAATTATACGGCACACCACACCCTGAAAGGGGTACGGTGGTGCCGGTTCCACGGGTGACAAACCTCACGGGTTTGTTATCCGGGAACCACATAGTGGACGCAAGCAGCATGATCAACACAACCCTTTATACTTTGGAGAACCGTTTGAAGTCGTGTTCTCCCAGATTGTGGTGTGGTGTAAGTTATCGGCCTATTAGTACCGGTCAGCTTCACGGGTCTTTAGTCCCCGCTTCCACATCCGGCCTATCAACCCAGTGGTCTGGCTGGGGGCCTCTCACACACAAGGTGTATGGAAATCTCATCTCGAAGCGGGCTTCCCGCTTAGATGCTTTCAGCGGTTATCCCATCCGAACGTAGCTAATCAGCGGTGCACTTGGCAGTACAACTGACACACCAGAGGTTCGTCCGTCCCGGTCCTCTCGTACTAAGGACAGCCCTTCTCAAATTTCCTGCGCGCGCAGCGGATAGGGACCGAACTGTCTCACGACGTTCTAAACCCAGCTCGCGTACCGCTTTAATGGGCGAACAGCCCAACCCTTGGGACCTACTCCAGCCCCAGGATGCGACGAGCCGACATCGAGGTGCCAAACCATGCCGTCGATATGGACTCTTGGGCAAGATCAGCCTGTTATCCCCGAGGTACCTTTTATCCGTTGAGCGACGGCCATTCCACAATGTACCGCCGGATCACTAGTCCCGACTTTCGTCCCTGCTTGAGATGTCTCTCTCACAGTCAAGCTCCCTTGTGCACTTACACTCGCCACCTGATTGCCAACCAGGCTGAGGGAACCTTTGGGCGCCTCCGTTACTCTTTAGGAGGCAACCGCCCCAGTTAAACTACCCATCAGGCACTGTCCCTGACCCGGATTACGGGCCGAAGTTAGATATCCAGTATGACCAGAGTGGTATTTCAACGATGACTCCACCCGAACTGGCGTCCGGGTCTCACAGTCTCCCACCTATCCTACACAAGCCACACCGAATATCAATACCAAACTATAGTAAAGGTCTCGGGGTCTTTCCGTCCTGCTGCGCGTAACGAGCATCTTTACTCGTACTGCAATTTCGCCGAGTTTATGGTTGAGACAGCGGGGAAGTCGTTACTCCATTCGTGCAGGTCGGAACTTACCCGACAAGGAATTTCGCTACCTTAGGATGGTTATAGTTACCACCGCCGTTTACTGGGGCTTAAATTCCCAGCTTCGCCCGTAAGGGCTAACCGGTCCTCTTAACCTTCCAGCACCGGGCAGGAGTCAGTCCGTATACATCGTCTTGCGACTTCGCACGGACCTGTGTTTTTAGTAAACAGTCGCTTCCCCCTGGTCTCTGCGGCCCCGATCCCCTCCGGACAGCAAGTGTCCATCAAGGTTGGGGCCCCCCTTCTCCCGAAGTTACGGGGGCATTTTGCCGAGTTCCTTAACCATAATTCTCTCGATCGCCTTAGTATTCTCTACCTGATCACCTGTGTCGGTTTGGGGTACGGGCGGCTAAAACCTCGCGCCGATGCTTTTCTAGGCAGCATAGGATCACCGGATTCCCACCAAAGTGGGTCCCATCAGATCTCAGGTATCGTCATCAAAGACACAGCAACGGATTTACCTATCGCTGACCCTACATCCTTAGACCAGGACAACCATCGCCCGGCCCGGCTACCTTCCTGCGTCACACCTGTTAATACGCTTACCTCCCAGGATCAGGTCCCGCGCTCCACCAAAAACCGGGTCGCCACAAGGGCGGCCGGTCAGGTATTGGGCGGTTAGTGTCCCCCGCTTGGTATTGGCGGTTTTTCGCCGGTACGGGAATATCAACCCGTTGTCCATCGACTACGCCTGTCGGCCTCGCCTTAGGTCCCGACTTACCCAGGGCAGATTAGCTTGACCCTGGAACCCTTGATCATTCGGCGGACGGGTTTCTCACCCGTCTTTCGCTACTCATGCCTGCATTCTCACTCGTGTAGGCTCCACCGCTGGTTTACACCGCGACTTCACTGCCCACACGACGCTCCCCTACCCATCCAAACGCTTGAACGAAAATGGATAAACCATCCGCTTGGCTAATATTTGAATGCCACAACTTCGGCGGTGTACTTGAGCCCCGCTACATTGTCGGCGCGGAATCACTTGACCAGTGAGCTATTACGCACTCTTTCAAGGATGGCTGCTTCTAAGCCAACCTCCTGGTTGTCTTCGCAACTCCACATCCTTTCCCACTTAGCACACGCTTAGGGGCCTTAGTTGGTGGTCTGGGCTGTTTCCCTCTCGACTATGAAGCTTATCCCCCACAGTCTCACTGCTGCGCTCTCACTTACCGGCATTCGGAGTTTGGCTGACGTCAGTAACCTTGTAGGGCCCATTAGCCATCCAGTAGCTCTACCTCCGGTAAGAAACACGCAACGCTGCACCTAAATGCATTTCGGGGAGAACCAGCTATCACGGAGTTTGATTGGCCTTTCACCCCTACCCACAGCTCATCCCCTCCATTTTCAACTGAAGTGGGTTCGGTCCTCCACGCGCTCTTACACGCGCTTCAACCTGGCCATGGGTAGATCACTCCGCTTCGGGTCTAGATCACGCCACTGCATCGCCCTGTTCAGACTCGCTTTCGCTACGGCTTCCCCTCACGGGTTAACCTCGCGACGTAACACTAACTCGCAGGCTCATTCTTCAAAAGGCACGCTGTCACAAGCACGACACCACAAGTGGCATCGCCCTGCTCCAACGGATTGTAGGCACACGGTTTCAGGTACTGTTTCACTCCCCTCCCGGGGTACTTTTCACCTTTCCCTCACGGTACTTGTCCGCTATCGGTCATCAGGGAGTATTTAGGCTTACCAGGTGGTCCTGGCAGATTCGCACGGGATTTCTCGGGCCCCGTGCTACTTGGGATCCTCTCCAAGCGGCAGCATACATTCCGGTTACGGGGCTAACACCCTCTACGGCCTGGCTTTCAAACCAGTTCACCTATGCATCTGCACTCACTTCACCGATCCGGCAGAATCGGTACGGAAAGTCCCGCAACCCCAGTGATGCAACGCCCGCCGGCTATCACACACCACTGGTTTAGCCTCTTCCGCGTTCGCTCGCCACTACTAACGGAATCACTGTTGTTTTCTCTTCCTGTGGGTACTGAGATGTTTCACTTCCCCACGTTCCCTCCACGCACCCTATGTGTTCAGATGCGGGTCACCCGGTCACTCGCGCGCCGGGCGGGGTTTCCCCATTCGGACATCCTGGGATCAACGCTCGGTTATCAACTCCCCCAGGCTTATCGCAGATTCCTACGTCCTTCTTCGGCTCCTGATGCCAAGGCATCCACCGTGTGCCCTTAAAAACTTGACCACAAAGATCAATAAATATTTCCTGCTATCGAGAAAACCATGACAACACCGGACCACACCGCAAGGGCATGACCCGGAGCACCAGGTTTATCTGAAATTGCACTTAATAATTTTAAGATGCTCGCGTCCACTATGTAGTTCTCAAACAACAACCCCGTCACACCCCGCCACCACCACGTATTCACCGTGGACGGTCTTGGACCTGCGCAGGAACAATCAGAAACAACACGAAACCGTGTTCCTTCCAACCCTTCAAGAAGGCTTGAAATTCTTCGGTCCTGTTGTCTCAGGACCCAACAGTGTGCCAAACGGAAAAACCCGGTACTTGAAGACCGGCAGCGGTTTCCAACCAATACAACGCCCCACAAGTGGGGCACGCACGGCGTACTAGACTGCCAGGCTCAACGCCGGGCACCTGCTTATTGATATTCCACCCTTGAGCACCCACCGGAGAACGAATGTCTCCGAGATGGGCATCTCCTGCAAAGCCCGCCTCCAACACTGTGGAAGGACACGGAAAACTCTGAGGTGCTCCTTAGAAAGGAGGTGATCCAGCCGCACCTTCCGGTACGGCTACCTTGTTACGACTTAGTCCCAATCGCCGGTCCCACCTTCGACGGCTCCCTCCCACAAGGGGTTAGGCCACCGGCTTCGGGTGTTACCAACTTTCGTGACTTGACGGGCGGTGTGTACAAGGCCCGGGAACGTATTCACCGCAGCGTTGCTGATCTGCGATTACTAGCGACTCCAACTTCATGAGGTCGAGTTGCAGACCTCAATCCGAACTGAGACCGGCTTTTTGGGATTAGCTCCACCTCACAGTATCGCAACCCTTTGTACCGGCCATTGTAGCATGCGTGAAGCCCAAGACATAAGGGGCATGATGATTTGACGTCGTCCCCACCTTCCTCCGAGTTGACCCCGGCAGTCTCCTATGAGTCCCCGCCATAACGCGCTGGCAACATAGAACGAGGGTTGCGCTCGTTGCGGGACTTAACCCAACATCTCACGACACGAGCTGACGACAACCATGCACCACCTGTAAACCGACCACAAGTGGGGAGCGTATTTCTACGCTTTTCCGGTTCATGTCAAGCCTTGGTAAGGTTCTTCGCGTTGCATCGAATTAATCCGCATGCTCCGCCGCTTGTGCGGGCCCCCGTCAATTCCTTTGAGTTTTAGCCTTGCGGCCGTACTCCCCAGGCGGGGCACTTAATGCGTTAGCTACGGCGCGGAAAACGTGGAATGTCCCCCACACCTAGTGCCCAACGTTTACGGCATGGACTACCAGGGTATCTAATCCTGTTCGCTCCCCATGCTTTCGCTCCTCAGCGTCAGTTACAGCCCAGAGACCTGCCTTCGCCATCGGTGTTCCTCCTGATATCTGCGCATTTCACCGCTACACCAGGAATTCCAGTCTCCCCTACTGCACTCTAGTCTGCCCGTACCCACTGCAGACCCGGGGTTGAGCCCCGGGCTTTCACAGCAGACGCGACAAACCGCCTACGAGCTCTTTACGCCCAATAATTCCGGATAACGCTTGCGCCCTACGTATTACCGCGGCTGCTGGCACGTAGTTAGCCGGCGCTTCTTCTGCAGGTACCGTCACTTTCGCTTCTTCCCTGCTGAAAGAGGTTTACAACCCGAAGGCCTTCGTCCCTCACGCGGCGTCGCTGCATCAGGCTTTCGCCCATTGTGCAATATTCCCCACTGCTGCCTCCCGTAGGAGTCTGGGCCGTGTCTCAGTCCCAGTGTGGCCGGTCACCCTCTCAGGCCGGCTACCCGTCGTCGCCTTGGTGGGCCATTACCCCAACCAACTAGCTGATAGGCCGCGAGTCCATCCAAAACCGCATCAAGCTTTCCACGGACCACCATGCGGTGGACCGTCGTATCCGGTATTAGACCCGGTTTCCCAGGCTTATCCCGAAGTTAAGGGCAGGTTACTCACGTGTTACTCACCCGTTCGCCACTAATCATTTTGTGCAAGCACAAAAGTCATCGTTCGACTTGCATGTGTTAAGCACGCCGCCAGCGTTCATCCTGAGCCAGGATCAAACTCTCCGTAAATGTGTTACAGACACAGCACCGGAGCCAAGGAAAATTGGCTGCACGGTCCTGCACTAAATTCGAAACCAGCTAAAAAAGTCCTCCCAACCCACGGGGTGGGCGGAAGAACCAGTTCAACCAATTAAAATAATTGGTATCAATAAACTTGGCACACTATTGAGTTCTCAAACAACAGATGCATCCGAAATACTCGGAAAAACAATTGAATGTCTTTCTTTTCTCTTCGCTGCAGTGTTTCTTTATTCTATTTCATCCGGACTGTTTTAGCAATTCCGCGTTATCCGCGGAACCTGGCCGAAACAACCGGGTGAACCCGCCACGAAGCTTCCGGACCTTGCCCGTTGCGTTGTGATGGGTTGTGGCTGCCGAGTCCGGGAGTCTCACTTGCAGAACATGTCTGTCAGGCGCTCACCGGGGCAACTCACTAAACTTTACACACCCTCGGCGGCTGGCGCAAACCCCTGGAGTGTGACCTCCTGCACGCTGCGCCGCCGGTTCCGGATGCCTCCTTGCGGACAGCTCCGGAACGAAGAAAGCCGGCCCCCGCCCCTCGCAGCTCCGGAAAATCCGGAACCAGCGAGGGAGCTGGAAGCCAGCCTTCTAACGGGCCGTTAAAACTATACGGCGGACACTTCAACGGTCGCAAGAGTGCGCTTGCCGCGGCGCAGCAGCAGGTATCGGCCATGCAGCAGCTCCGTGCCGCCGATCACCGCTTCTGCATCCGTGACCTTGTGGTTGTTCACGTAGGCGCCGCCCTCGGCAACCGTTCGCCGGGCCGCGGAGTTGCTGGCCGAAAGGCCTGAAGCCACGAGCAGGTCAATGATGCCCAGGCCGCTGGCGTCCACTACTACCCGCGGGAGCTCGGCGGTGGCTGCGGTCAGGATGTCTTCGTCCAGCTCACTGAGGTCACCCTGTCCGAACAACGCAGCGGAGGCGGCGATAACCTTTTCGGTAGCCTCCACCCCGTGGATCAGCGACGTGACGTCAAAGGCCAGCCGGCGCTGGGCAGCGCGCTTGTGCGGCTCGGCCGCCACAGAGCGTTCCAGCTCTTCGATTTCAGCCTTGGACAGGAAGGTGAAGACCTTCAGCCGGTCAACGACGTCGGCATCGGGGGTGTTCAACCAGAACTGGTACATCGCGTACGGGCTGGTCATGCTGCCGTCCAGCCAAATCGCGTTGCCCTCGCTCTTGCCGAACTTGGTGCCATCGGAGTTGGTGATCAGCGGGGTGCCCAGGGCGTGGACGCTCTTGCCCTCGACCTTGCGCACCAGCTCGGTGCCGGCCGTGAGATTGCCCCACTGATCGGAACCGCCGGTTTCCAACACGCAGTTGTAGTCCCGGAAGAGCTGGAGGTAATCCATGCCCTGCAGCACCTGGTAGCTGAACTCGGCGTAGGAAATGCCCTCGTCGGAGTTAAGCCGCGAAGAGACAATCTCCTTCTTGATCATGGTGCCCACCCGGAAGTGCTTGCCGATGTCCCGCAGGAAGTCGATGGCACTCATGGGCGCGGTCCAGTCAAGGTTGTTGACCATCTGCGCGGCGTTGCTTCCCTCGAAGCTGAGGAAGCGCTGCACCTGGCCCTGCAGGTAGCCGACCCACTCGGAAACGGTTTCCTTGGTGTTCATGGTGCGTTCCGCCGTCGGACGCGGATCTCCCACCAGCCCGGTGGAGCCGCCCACCAGGGCCAGCGGGCGGTGGCCGGCCAGCTGCAGCCGGCGCATGGTCAGCAGCTGCACCAGGTTGCCCAAGTGCAGGCTCGGCGCCGTCGGATCGAAGCCGCAATAGTAGGTGATTGAATCCCCGGCGAGCAGTTTCTCCAGTTCGGCCTCGTCAGTGGATACGTGGACCAGTCCACGCCACTTCAGTTCCTGCCAAATATTGTCGAAGGTCGGATCGTTCTTCTGGGCGCGCAGGCCCGCTGGGGTTTCAGTAGTCACGTGTTCCAAAATATCAGGCTTCTTCTTCCACAATGCCGGCCGGGATCGGACCCGCGGCAATAAGACGCAGCCGCTGGGTCGGGCGGGTCATCGCCACGTACAGGTCCCCGACCTTCCCGGCCGCAGCGGTAAGCAGCTCTTCAGGCTCCAAAATGACGACGCCGTCGAACTCCAGGCCCTTGGCTTCCCGCGGCGAGGTCACCACTATGTCCTGTTCCAGCCCACCGGCGCCGGTGCCCAGCCGCCGGCCGTAGACAGCACCGACTTCGCGGCGGACGGCGTCGAGGTGGTGTTCCTCCGCGATGATCGCCAGCAGGCCGCCGTCCAGCGAGTCCAGGTCCTCCGGCAGGACCTCCATCAGGCGGGCAACCAATCCGCCCTCCGGCACCCGGTCGACGAACGGTGCCCAGCGGCCTTCGCGGACGGCCTTGGGTGCGGAGACCACCAGACCGGCAGCATTGGCCATGCGGACCGCCGCCTCGGCGATCTGCGCCGGGGTGCGGTAATTCACCGTCAGCTCTTCGAGCGTCCAGCGGTCCCCCACAAACGGCGCCAGCGCCTGCTGCCACGACGTGGCACCGGCGGCGGAGCTGGTCTGGGCGATGTCGCCGACCACGGTGAAGGACTTCAGCGGGCAGCGGCGCATCAGCAGCCGCCACTGCATGGCCGACAGTTCCTGTGCCTCGTCAACGACGATGTGACCGAAGGCCCAGGTGCGGTCGACGGCGGCGCGGTCGGCCGCGGTCAGGCGCACCTCCCCCTCGGTGTTGTGGTCCGCCAGGTCCTCGGCAGAGAGGATGCCGTGCGCGCCGGAGTCTTCCAGGAAGCCCTCGGTGTTCTCGATGGCCCGCTCGGCGTTGGCCAGGTCCCGCTTGCGCTGTTCCTCGCGCAGGGCGAAGTCGCGTCCGGCGGAGGCGTCCAGTTCTCCGAGCAGCTCCGCCGCCTCGTCCAGCAGCGGAATGTCGGATTCGGTCCACGGTGCGTCCGGGCTGCGGCGCAGGAGGCGGATTTCCTCCGGGCTCAGTTCGGGTGCGGCTGCTTCCAAGTGTCCGGGCTTACTGAAGAGTTCGGAGAGCAGTTTCTCCGGCATCATCGGCATCCAGCACAGGTTGAGTGCCACCCGCACGTCGCGGGCGCTGCGCACGTCCTCGGCCAGATACGCCCGGTCGGTGCTGTTGCCGGCACCGGACGATTCCTCGAGCTGGTCGGTCAGCTGCTCGGTGAGTTCGCGCAGCAGGATCTTCACGAAGGTCACCCGGGCCTCGTTGTGCGGCTTGCCGGTGGCACGGGCCTTGTCGCGGGCGCGCTGGACCATTTTCGGAGTCAGCGTGAGGATGGTTCCCTCGACGTTCAGCTTCCGCGGTTCGGCCGGGAGCCGCTGGCGGTTGGCGACGGCGTTGGCCATCACTTCAGCCATGCCGATCCGTCCCTTGATCTCGGCGACGTGCGCGTTTTCTTCCTGCACGGCCGTGATGCCGGGCATCAGCTGGCCAAGGCTGGACATGACGACGCCGGTCTCGCCCAGCGAGGGAAGCACCCGTTCGATGTAGCGGATGAAGGCATTGGAGGGGCCCACCAGCAGGACACCGGCGGACTTGAGCCGTTCCCGGTGCGTGTACAGCAGATAGGCGGCGCGGTGCAGCGCGACGGCGGTCTTGCCCGTTCCCGGTCCGCCCTGCACCACCAGGGTGCCGGCCAGCGGTGCGCGGATGATGCGGTCCTGCTCGGCCTGGATGGTGCCGACAATGTCCGACATCTGTCCGGTGCGCTTGGAGTTCAGGGCAGCGAGCAGGGCGCCTTCGCCCTGAAGTGCAGCCTCCTCCTCGAGCATGGTGTAGTCCAGCACATCGTCTTCGATGGCCTGGACGTTCCGGCCCTTGAGGATCAGGTGGCGGCGGCGTCGTACGCCCTGCCGTTCGAACGCTGTGGCCTGGTAGAACGTGCCCGCTTCCGGGGCGCGCCAGTCGACCATCAATCGCTGCAGGTCCTCGGTGGACAGGCCGATGCGGCCGATGTAACGCTCTTCGCCGTCGTCGAGGTCCAGCCGGCCGAAAACCAGCCGGTCATCGACGGCGTTCAGCTGCGCCAGGCGGTCTTCATACATGGTCGCAAAGGCGTCACGTTCGGAGCGGTTCTGGTGTGAACCGGCCGAGTGGCTGCGCCGCACCTGGGCCAGCTGTTCGCGCTTTTCCTCGCGGAGTTCGTCGAGTCGCTGGTACAAACCGGCGACGTAGTGTCGCTCATGTTCCAGCTCGTGGTGGGCAGAAGACGTTTCAGGCATGTTCGCGTTCCCTCTCGCAAAGGCAGACCGTCAAGTTTAGCGCGCATTTGGACTTTTTCCATGCATTGAGCTAACCGGCTGACACCGGCCCTGTTCGGGGTGGTCGTGGTGCGCCTCCGTCCGGCGGCGCGGGTGGTGCTCCGCCGGACGGAAGAGCATGAATCCTCGGTCAGTAACCGATCAGTGCATGCACCGGGTAACCGGCAAGCGCCTGGCGTCCGCCCAGGTCCTTCAGCTCCAGCACGACGCCGAATCCGGCCACGACTGCGCCGGCCTTTTCGATCAGGCGTGCGGTCGCCCCGAGGGTGCCGCCGGTGGCCAGTACATCATCCAGGATCAGCACGCGGGCGCCCACCGGAATGTCGTCCTGGTGGACTTCGAGTGTATTTTCGCCGTATTCCATGGAGAAGCTCTCGGAATGCACGCGGCGCGGCAGTTTGCCCGGCTTGCGGATCGTGATGACGCCTTTGTCCGCCGCGTAGGCAGCAGCTGCGGCGAGGAGGAAGCCGCGTGCTTCCACTCCGGCAACGTAGTCGAAGCGCCCCTCGTACTCGGCCAGCAGCGAATCCACGACGCTCCGGAAGGCCTGTCCGTCGGCAAAGACGGGGGTCAGGTCACGGAAGACCACTCCCGGCTTGGGATAGTCGGGCACGACTGCACCCAGACGTTCGATCGTTTGTTCAATGGTCTCGTTGTTAACCGGTTCTGCCGGGGCATCTTTCACCCGTCCACCTTACCCGCTGCGTCCGCTCCGGCCCGAGCCGCGTGGACAGCTGTGGCACTTGTCTCGCCACGCCCGGCGCCCGCGTGACAGCGGGCACGCACACCGGGTCGGTCGGGCGGGCGGAATCGAGCGGAGTTATCGGCTGGAGGAATAAAGGGGCCTTCGACGGCGGTTGCCATCTGTCAGTGCCCTTTGCCCCTTTGGACAGGCCACTGAATTTAACGGCACCAACAGTCAAGGATTGCAACACATATGGCTAACCTGCACGAAGTGCTCAAGAACAAGATCGGATTCGGCACGGCTCCGCTGGGAAACATGTTCCGGAACATTCCCGAGGATGAGGCGCTGGCGACGGTTGAAGCCGCCTGGAATGAAGGCATCCGCTACTTCGACACCGCACCCTTCTACGGAGCCGGCCTGGCGGAATCCCGCCTGGGCGAGGTCCTCTCACAGCATCGCCGCGATGAGTACGCGCTGAGCACCAAAGTGGGACGGCTGATCCTGGATGAGGAAGAGGAAAAAAGCTCCGGCCTCTTCACGCACGGGCGTTCAAATAAGATCGCCACTGACTACACCGCGGATGCCACCCTGCGCTCCATCGAGGAGAGCCTGAAGAGGCTGAAGACTGACCGGCTGGACTTTGTCTTCGTCCACGACACCTCCCGGGACTTCCTCGGTGATGAGTGGGTCACCAAGTTCGACGAGGCGCGGACCGGCGCGTTCCGGGTACTCGCGCGGCTGCAGGATGAGGGCGTCATCAACGGCTGGGGCCTCGGCGTGAACACCACCGAGCCCATCGAGCTGGCCATGGACATGGATGAGGCAGCTCCGACCATGAGCCTCTCAGCCACTCAGTACACGCTGCTGCAGCACGAGCGCGCCCTGCAGCGCATGATGCCCGCTGCACTGGAGAAGGGCGTCGGCATTATCGTCGGCGGACCTTTCAACTCCGGCGCCCTGTTGGGCGGCGACACGTTCGACTACGCCGAGATTCCTCCGCAGGTTAAGACACGGATCGCCGAGCTGACCTCGGTGGCCTCCCGGCACGAGGTGAGCCTGAAGGCCGCTGCCCTGCAGTTCTCCGCCGCCCACCCCGCTGTGGCTGCGGTCATTCCCGGCTCCAGCCGGCCCGGACGCGTCACAGAGGATGTCGCGGCGATGAAGGCCGAAATTCCGGGTGCGTTCTGGGACGAACTGCTGGAAAAGAAGCTGATTTCCGCGCAGGCTCCGCTTCCGCGCTCCTAGCAGGTTGCTTCGCCGAACGGCGTTCCGGGATGGCACTCATCCGGAACGCCGTTCTGCGTTTCACGGCCGCAGGGCCGTCGCTCCTGCGGATGCCGGCTGCTTGCGCGGCTGGGCGGGACGGTACTTGGACACAGTTGGGTCACCGGTGAGCCAGTACCGCCAGGGATATTCGTCTGAACCGCCGGGGCCGCTGACACCCACCCGCGGTCCGGACGAGACCAGTTCTTCCGGCACCGCCCGGTCCGGCAACTCCAGCCGCAGCGGGGCCGCGAAGACATCGGCGCCGTCGAGGTTCCTGTTGATGCCCAGGGCCTGGGCCAGCCGGGCCGGTCCGCGGGCGAGGTCCAGGTCGGTGCGCGGATTTCCGCGGCGTTCCCGTGCGGTTTCGATGCCGTCAGTGATTTCCCCGGCCCGCAGCAGCAGTCCGGTGGCCTGTCCCTCATCACCGCAGACCACGTTGGCGCAGTAATGCATACCGTAGGTGAAGTAGACGTAAAGGTGCCCGGCCGGACCGAACATGGTGTTGTTCCGGGCCGTGCGGCCGCGGAACGCGTGGGAGCCCGGATCCGCGTCCCCCATGTAGGCCTCCACCTCGGTGACCCGAACGCTCACCGGGCGGCCGCCGTCGTCGTGCGTCAGGGTTGAGCCCAGCAGGAGGCGGGCGGCGGAGGTGGCCGGTACCGCAAGCCGTGATCGTGCGCTTGTGTCTTCCATGCCTTCGACCGTAGCAAGATCCCGTCCTGTGGCTGGAATCGGGGCGCTCCTGCCATGCGGGGATGGTCGCGGGGACCGTCAGAGCATGGCGCGGTAGAACCGCTCAAGTGCGGCCCGCCGGTGCAGATTCGGATTCGGGGTCTGGCCGTCAAGCTGGTCTCGCACGGCGTCAAGGGCGGCGTGCCACGCGGCGAGGAGGGTGGCGGTCTGATCCTGGCTGCCGGTGACCGGCTCGCGGATGGTGGCCTTGGTTTCGTGGCCGTCATCGGTCATCACCAGCTGCGCGTCCCCTCCAATACTCAGCGTCCTGCCGGCCGTCTCCACCGCCGCTTCCACATCCTCCGCCGGCGCCCGGTACCAACGCTCGAACACCAGCTCCGCGTCGGCACCCTCACCGGTCACCCGGCCCATCGTGGGGGAAATGTCGAATTCGCTGGCGTAGGCATCGCGCAGGGCAAGCCACCGATCCATGCTGTCAGGATCCGGTTCCCGACCGGCGGCGACGCTGGCGAAGGAGTTCAGGATCCCCTGCCAGCCGGCACTGCCTTCGGTCAGGAAATCCGGTGAGTCGGTGCGGGAGCGGAACTGCAGCAGCGCTCCCCCGCCGCTCTCCAGGACCTGCCATTCCAGCACCGATTCCAGGCCCAGCTGGTCCTCCCAGGTGAGCTGCAGGCTGGAACGAGGTTCCAGCTGGAGCACTGTGCCGGTGCTGGTGCCGCCGTCCATTTCCAATGTGTATTCCTTGCCCAGCCGCCACTGCGGTGTCACGTCGCCGAGCCAGCGTGAGACCTTTTCGGAATTGGTCAGGACATCCCAGATGTGGGCCGTGGGGTAGTCAAACTGGCGGTCGAAGGCAACCGCATATCCATCGGTCAGTTTCTGGATACGGCCCTCAGGGACTGCTTGCCCTTCCGGAACTGCGGGGCCAGATTGCTCAGACATGGCGGCCGTCCTCCTGCTCGGTGGAACCCCGGCTTTGAAGTCCCAGCCTAGCCGCGGTGGGAATGCTCCGTAAGTCCGAGCGGCTGTCCGTTGACTAGTCGCCGGCAGACCCGAGGTGTGCTGCGGCGGGGAAAGTCCGTGTTGGAGGCCAGCTGGAAATGTCGGTGGCAGCTGAAACCATGAATTCATGGACACAACAACGACGTTTGACCAGCGGACAGACCCTCCTCCGGATGCCCCGTGGCGTGATGATTTTCTGGTGTGGGAACCGCAACCGCCCGACCCGGAGTGGCCGCCCGACTCCGTCCCGTTTGATCCCCTGTGGGTCGGTGACCACGGTTCCGCTCCCCCGCGGGCCGACGGCGGCGGCGACGGGTGCGGTCCCGACGGCGGCGGTCACCATGGCGCCGGCGGCAGCAACGCCCGTGCCAATGCCGGTGCATGCGGCGCCGGTGCAAGCCCGGTGTTTTGTGCTGACCCGGCAATTAGTGCTGCTCAGCGCCACGCTCTGGCAGCGACCCTGCCCGAGGGGTTCACCGGTTCTTTGGGTCTGCTGGATGCTGCGGGCCTGGATCAGGAGCTGACCGGCACCGCGTTGCAGGGTGTGCGGATTCTGGAAGGCTGGGCCGCCGCCGCCAAGGCACGGCTGGTGCACCGCCAGCACCGGCTCATGTTCGAGGAGCTGGAGCAGTTCGACCGGCAACGGGCGGCCGAGGATGCCGAGCGCCGGGCAGCCGGCGAAGACGTAGCCGGCACCGGTACCGGTACCAGCGCCCGGTGCGCCCGAACCGCCCGGCCGGGCGTTTCTGCCGGGCAGGGCGTAGACCGGAGTCTGGCGTTCAGTCTCTGTGCCACCGAGATCGCCACCCTGTTTCGGCTGCCCGAGGGAACCGCGATGGCCCTGGTCGAAGAATCCGAGGAGCTCTGCACCCGCTGCCCGGACACGCTGGCCCTGCTGGAAACCGGAGCGATCACCCTTGCCCAGGCGCGGACGATCCTGGACCAGACCAGATCCCTCATGGAACCGGCACCCGTGGCTGCTGCCGGCAGCGAAGCAGGACGCGATCCCGGGAAAGGGCCTCAAGGGGAAGACACCGGGCCGGAGAACGACAAGGGGCAGGAGAACGATCAGCCAGGAGTTGACGATGGCCGGCTCTTTCCGCCCGGAGCCGCTGCTGCCCTCGAGCAGGACCTGCTTCAACTCGCACCGGAGCTCACCAATGCCCAACTCACCCGCAAAGCCCGGCGGCTGCGCGAACGGATCTATCCGCAGAGCATTCCGGTCCGGCACCGGACCGCGTTTGATCAGCGTCGCGTTTGGTTCCAGCCCCGGCCCGACGGCATGGGACACCTCACCGCCTATATGCCGGCGGACAAGGGTCAGCAGATCTACGGCGCGCTGACCGGTGCAGCCCGCGGAGAGCAGGCCCAGGGCGATCCTCGGTGCCTGGATCAGCTGCGCACCGATATCCTCGCGTCCCTGCTCCTGCACACTCCCGAACCCTGGATCGGCGAGCCCGGGAACGGTCAAAGTCCGGATCCGGCAGCCGGCGAGGCCAGCACCACCGACACCAACCACGGCAGCGGTCGAGACAGCTCCCCGGATGAAGCCAGTAGGCCAGCTGGTTTCAGCGGACTCAACGGGTCTTCCGGCTTCAACCGAGCTGACGGAGCCAACGGACCGAACGGACCCAACGGGTCTGCCGATGCCGGGGACCTCCCGCCGCTGCCTCCAGCCACGGTCGCGGAAATCATGGTCCTGATCAATGCTGACACGCTCTTCGGAGCCGATGACGCGCCGGCCGAGCTGGCCGGATACGGGCCGATCACCGCAGAAGCAGCCAGGCGGCTCGCCAGAGCAGCGTGCCGGTGGACCGGGCTGGTCCAGGATCCGTGTTCCGGGCAGGTCCTGGGCGTGGGTCGGCGCCGAAAGGTCCCGGCCGGACTGCGGCGATGGCTGCAGGCGCGGGACCAGACCTGCCGGTTCCCGGGCTGCAGCGCCGGCACCGGCCGGGCCGAAGCGGACCACACCATCCCGTGGGCGGCAGGAGGACCCACCGCACACTGGAACCTGGCGCACCTCTGCAAGAAGCACCACCTGTTCAAGACACTGGGGTTCTGGAAAGCACGACAGGTCACACCGGGCGTTCTGGAATGGATCTCCCCGCTGGGCCGGCACTATACGACCCAGCCCGAACTCACCCTCACACCGCAACACCGCCTTGATTCCGGCCCTTCAGTCAGTTCCCGCCCCGCCGCCAAGCGTGTGCCACTCTCCGTGGTGTTCTCGGGAGGAGGAGACAGTGGAAAGGACGGTGGAGAGCCGCCGCCGTTCTGAGGCGTCCGGCGCCCTTCAATCTGGGCCAGGCCTTAGGGGGCCAAGGCTAGCCTTAGGGCAGCTTGTTAGGCCAGCGTCTTACGGCGGGTTATTAGGGCTGTGTCTTAGGGCCGGTTATTAGGCCGTCTACTAGGGCCGGTGATTAGGCCGATTATTGGGGCGGGTTATTAGGGCTGTATCTTGCCGGGGTCCGAGGGCGGCGGCCTGTTGCAACGCGCTATTTCGTTGGCAGCGCCGACGGCCAGGGCAGGAGTTTGGGCAGGTCCACGCCGTCGGCTGCGGCTTCTGCGCGCAGGCTGGCAAGATTCGGAGTTCGTCCAGCCAGCCAGGCGGCGATGTCTGTTGCCATGCCGTTCACCGAAACGGTGCTGGAAACCGGCTCCCCCGGGGCGGAACCGCCCAGGACGCGGGGCGCCAGACCGAGCGGCTGCAGCCTGAGGCGTACTCCGACGGGAACCCGGGCCGAGAGGAAACCGAACAGGTGCTCGCAAAGCTGCGGCGACCAGGTGTCGGCCTCCACTCCGACACCCAGGTCCGTGAGGTGAATGACCAGTTCCCGCCACAACGCCAGGCCGCCGTCCCGAACGACGCCGCTGCGATAGGAAATCGGAGCCTGCCAGTCGGCTGCCTGCAGCCCGTGGAACGCCGCGAGCACGCGGTCCAGCGAGGTGCTGAGTTCGCGGCGGTGGCGGTCGGCATTCAGCACCGCGCCTTCTTCGATCGCCCGGTTCCGCCCTTCGGCGCCGCCGTCGTACAGCTCGATCGTTTCTCCGCGGACTGCGTACTCAAGTTGCCGGGCCATGCCGTCAGCGACACCCGACACATGCGCCAGCACATGCCCGCGGGACCAGCCCGGGAGCTGCGAGGGAGCGCGGACGTCGTCGTCGGTAAGGAATCGAATGCGATCCCGGAAGTCCGCAGCCGCCGCGTCCAGGATGGCCACCAGCTGCGAGGGGGTGGGCCGGGGCTCCGGTTTGGAAACAGCAGGGGGTGCAACGCCGGGAACATCAGGGAGACCAGTCATGGGACCCACCCTAGGGGCACGACAGGCAAAAACGGGACAGCAGAGACGTCCTTTTTCGGTGTCGCCGCGAGGTGGCGGCGGTGTCCGCGGCGGCGGTCACGGCCTGGGCAGGAGCAGTCAGCCACGCAGATCACAGGTCATAGCGGATCACAGATCATAACGGTGCCGGATATGCCGCCGGCCCGGATCTGCCTGCCAGAATTCAATCTCGACCGGCTGGAGGGCGTAGAGCTGCCACTCGGGGTTTTCCGAACCATCGGCAGCCGGCCGCTCCGCCCAGTCACGCGCCGAGGCCGCCTCGGACAGCTGCACCACGGTGCCGCTGACGCGGATCTGCCGTCCCAGCTCGGACCAGTAAAAGTTCATGGCGGCCCGCGGGTTCTCCGACAGTTCCCGGCCCTTACGGGAGGTGCGCGACGTCGCGAAGTGCCAGCCGTCGTCGTCGAGTTCCTTGAGGATGAGCATGCGGGAGGACAGGTTTCCGGCTGCGTCAGCGGTGGCCAGTGAGAAGGCATGGGGCTGGCTGACTCCGGCAGCCAGGGCCTCGTCCAGCCAGGACCGGAACAGGTCGGACGGATCCGCAGGGGCCGCCGCGGGGTCGAACCGCGGGAGGTTGTCCGGGAAGTCGGGCAGGGCGCGCAGCATCCGCCGGAAGGAGTCGCTCATGGGCCAAGGGTAGCTGAGGGCATCACAGTGAGACATAAAGACCAACCAGCTGTCGAAGCACAGACGGGGCCACGGCGTTCATAGTGCAGATGAGGGGCCTTCAAAGGATCCTTCGTGCAGATAACGGGCGTCCAAAGAATCCTTCGTGCAGATAACGGCCCCAAAAGGCTCTTTTCGCCGCGGGAAAGCCCCTGATCTGCACTATGGATCTCCGAAAAGCCCCTGCTCTGCACGACGGTCGCGATGGAAGGCCCCCTGCGCACTGGAATCAATGGCATTAGGTGAATCGCCGGAACCATGGGGCTCACCGGAAACCACGGGAACCACCGAACCACTGGAACCACTGAAATCACCGGAACTACGGGAATCGCCGAAATCGCTGATCCGCGTAAACTCCGGCGGCTCCATTCGTGCAAAACAGGGTTGATCCGGACGCGGCGGTGCCCCTGCGGAGAATCTCCGCAGGGGCACCTCCGGCGCCGAGGGCACCGGGATCCAGCAGCACCCTTAGCCCGGACTCAGCCCGGACTCAGCCCGGACTCGGCCTGGGCTACGCGGCGTAGCTCCGTGCCGTCGCCACTTCCGACTTCAGCGCAGCCAGCTGCTGCTCCACGGCGGACCGGGCGGTTCCGCCCTGGGCGCTGCGGCTGTCCAGCGAGCCTTCCGTGCTGAGCACGGTGCGGACCTCGGGAGTCAGGTACTCGGAAATCCCGGCGTAATCCTCATCCGTCAGGTCCCAGAGCTCGACGCCACGGCCCTCCGCAAGTTTCACTGCGGCACCGGAGAGCTCGTGGGCTTCCCGGAACGGCACGCCCTGGCGGACCAGCCACTCGGCGATGTCAGTGGCCAGGGCAAAGCCCTGCGGTGCCAGTGCCTGCATGCGCTCGGTGTTGAAGGTCAGCGTGGCGATCATGCCGGACACCGCCGGAAGCAGGACCTCCAGAGTGTCGGCAGCGTCGAACACCGGTTCCTTGTCTTCCTGCAGATCCCGGTTGTACGCAAGCGGCAGGCCCTTGAGCGTGGCCAGCAGTCCGGTCAGGTCACCGATCAGGCGGCCGGCCTTGCCGCGGGCCAGCTCAGCCACATCGGGGTTCTTCTTCTGCGGCATGATCGACGAACCGGTGGAGAAGGCATCGTCAAGGGTCACAAAGGAGAACTCCTTGGTGGCCCAGATGATGATTTCCTCACTAATCCGGGACAGGTCCACGCCGATCATGGCCGCAACCCAGGAGAACTCGGCGTAGACATCGCGGGAGGCGGTGCCGTCGATGGAGTTCCAGACCGCCGAGTTGAAACCGAGTTCGGCGGCAACGGCATTCGGGTCCAGCCCCAGCGAGGAACCGGCCAGGGCGCCGGAGCCGTACGGGGATACCGCAGCGCGGCGATCCCAGTCCATCAGGCGTTGCACATCGCGCAGCAGCGCCCAGGCATGGGCCAGCAGGTGGTGGCTGAGCAGCACCGGCTGGGCGTGCTGCAGGTGCGTGCGGCCGGGCATGGCCACGCCCAGATGCTTCTCCGACTGCTCCATCAGGGCATCCACCGTCGCCAGGACACCGGCGGCGATGATGCGGGCGTGGTCGCGGAGGTACATCCGGCCCAGCGTGGCGATCTGGTCGTTGCGGGACCGGCCGGCGCGCAGCTTGCCGCCCAGCGCCGGGCCGGCACGCTCGATCAGACCGCGTTCCAGGGAACCGTGGACATCCTCATCGGAGTCCGCCGGGGTGTAGGCGCCCGAGCGGACATCGGCGTCGAGCGCGTCCAGGGCCGCCAGCATGCCCTCAAGCTCGGCGTCGTCGAGCAGCCCGGCGGTGTGCAGCACGCGGGCGTGGGCCCGCGAGCCGGCAATGTCATAGCCGGCAAGCCGCCAGTCGAAGTGGGTGGACTTGCTCAGCGCCGCGAGGGCGTCGGCGGGGCCGCCGGCAAAGCGGCCACCCCACAGCGCACCCTGGACGGTGGAACCCGCAGCTGCGGTTCCGGCCGGGTCAACCGGCGGCTTGCCGTGATTCATTTTCTACTTACCTTCTGCTGCACGCTGGTCGCGGCCGGAGGCCACCTTGGAGGACATGCCGAACAGCTCGATGAAACCGCGCGCCATTGACTGGTCGAAGCTGTCACCGGTGTCGTACGTGGCCAGGTTGAAGTCGTACAGCGAGGTGTCGGAACGGCGTCCGGTCACCACGGCGCGGCCGCTTTCCAGGGTCATGCGGATGTCGCCGGAGACGTACTTCTGGGTGTCCTCGATAAACGCGTCCAGGGACTTCTTCAGCGGGGAGAACCACTGGCCGTCGTAGACCAGTTCGGTCCAGCGCTGGCCGACGGTCTTCTTGAAGCGTGCCTGCTCGCGTTCGACCGTGACGTTTTCCAGTTCGCGGTGCGCGGCCATCAGGGCCATGGCTCCGGGGGCTTCGTAGATTTCGCGGCTCTTGATGCCCACGAGGCGGTCTTCGACGATGTCGATCCGGCCAATGCCCTGGGCACCGGCGCGGCGGTTCATCTGTTCGATGGCCTGCAGCGGAGTGACGGGCTTGCCGTCAATCGCGACCGGAATGCCTTCCTTGAAGGTGATGACCACTTCGTCGGCGGGCAGGCCGGCGGCGGGATCGGAGGTGTACTCGTACACGTCCGGAGTGGGGCCGTTCCAGATGTCTTCCAGGAAGCCGGTCTCCACGGCGCGTCCCCAGACGTTGGCATCGATGGAGAACGGGTTCTTCTTGGTGGTGACGATCGGCAGGTTCTTCTCCTCGGCAAAGGCAATGGCCTTGTCGCGGGTCAGGGCCAGGTCGCGGACCGGGGCGATGCACTTCAGGTCCGGGCCCAGGGTCTGGATGCCGACTTCGAAGCGGACCTGGTCGTTGCCCTTGCCGGTGCAGCCGTGGGAGACGGTGGTGGCACCGAACTGGCGGGCTGCGGCGACCAGGTGCTTGACGATCACCGGGCGGGACAGCGCGGAGACCAGCGGGTAGGAATCCATGTACAGGCCGTTGGCCTTCAGCGCGGGCATGCAGTACTCGGAAGCGAATTCGTCCCGGGCGTCTGCCACGTATGCTTCGACGGCGCCGCAGGAGAGGGCGCGCTGGCGGATGGTCTCCAGGGACTCGCCGCCCTGTCCGACGTCGACCGCCACTGCGATGACTTCGGCACCTGTCGCTTCGGCAATCCAGCCGATGGCCACCGATGTATCGAGGCCACCGGAGTAGGCCAGAACAATGCGTTCGCTCACGAAATACGCTCCTTGCGTTATGTGCAGCCTCTGCAGGCTGCTGGTTGATGAAGGTAGGTGGAAAGTTTTAGGGGTACAGCTAGAGAATGCGGCTGTCCGGGGCCTGGCCATTGGCAGTGGCCTCGTCGGCGATGCGCAGGAAGCGCGCTGCGACGTCGGCGCCGCCGTTGGGCTCGCGGGTGACCATCAGCACGGTGTCATCCCCGGCGATGGTGCCCAGGATGGACGGCAGCACCGAGTGGTCGATGGCCAGGGCCAGGAAGTTTGCAGCGCCCGGAGGCGTCCGCAGCACCACGATGTTTCCCGAGGCCTCGGCCGTGACCAGCAGTTCCCCGCAGAGCCGGGCCAGCCGGGCGTCCAGAACCTCCTGCGTGACTCCCGATTTCGGCGCGCGCTCGCCGCCTTCGGAGGGCACTGCGTACACCAGCACTCCCTCCTTGCCTCGCATGCGCACCGCGCCCAGCTCCACCAGGTCGCGGGAGAGCGTGGCCTGGGTGACCTGGACGCCGTCGTCGGCCAGCAGGGCGGCGAGTTCGGCCTGTGAGCGGACCGACAGTCCCGTCAGCAGGGCACGGATGCGCGCCTGGCGGGCGGTTTTGGTGGCAGGCATGCTCATACTGCGCCCTCCGGAACCCCGGTCAGGCCCGAGCGGGCCATCAGCCACACCATCAGCGCCTTCTGCGCGTGCAGCCGGTTTTCGGCCTCGTCCCAGACCACTGACTGCGGGCCGTCGATGACCTCGGCGGCAATTTCGTACCCGCGGTAGGCCGGCAGGCAGTGGAGCACGACGGCGTCATCCGCCGCCTGCGCCATCGCTGCGGCGTCCACGGCGTAGCTGCGGAACAGCTCGGAGCGGGCGGCCTTCTCATCTTCCTGGCCCATGGAGACCCAGGTGTCGGTGGCGACGACGTCGGCTCCCGCCAGCGCCTCGGCCGCATCGGTGGTGATCATCACCGACCCGCCGGTTTCCTCGGCACGGACGGCAGCGGCGTCGACAATCAGGGGATCGGGCAGGTAGCCCACGGGACCGGCTACCCGAACGTGCATGCCGGCCGTGACGCCGGCCAGCAGATAGGAGTTGGCCATGTTGTTGGCGCAGTCTCCCAGATAGGTCAGGGTCAGGCCGGCGAGGGTGCCCTTGTGCTCGCGGATGGTCATCAGGTCCGCCAGCAGCTGGCACGGGTGATAGTCGTCGGAGAGCGCGTTGATCACGGGAACCCCGGAATTCGCGGCCATTTCTTCCAGCCCGGACTGGGCGTAGGTGCGCCAGACGATGGTGGAGACCATCCGCTCGAGCACCTTCGTGGTGTCGGCAACGCTTTCCTTGTGGCCGAGCTGGGAGTCGCCCGCTCCGATGATCAGCGGCACGCCGCCGAGATCGGCCACTCCGGCGGCGAAGGACACCCGGGTGCGGGTGGACGTCTTGTCGAAGATGACGGCAACGGTCTTGCGGCCGGCGGCGGCGCCGGCGAACGGCTGATACTTGTAGCGGTCCTGCTTCAGCGCGTCGGCAAGATCCAGAACTTCGGTCTGCTCGGCCTGGGTGAGGTCGGTGTCGACTAGGAAATGGCGGGTCATGATTGTCCTTCTGTCTTTCCGGTGGCCCGGGCTGTCTGGTCGGCGGCGCGGGCGGTTTCTTCGGCGGCCCGGGCGGCGGCCAGGATCCCGGGCAGTGCTTGCACAAAATCGTCGGCCTGGTCGCGGGTCAGGATCAGCGGCGGCGCCAGGCGCAGGGTGTGCGGTCCCGTGGCGTTGATGATGAATCCGGCCTCGAGCGCGGCGGTCACCGCCGCGGGGGCAATGTTCTCGCCGGGACCGGCAGCCAGGTCGAACCCGATGAGCAGACCTTCGCCGCGGACCTCGGTGACGCCCGGAACCGCGGCCAGGGCGGCGCGCAGGTGGAATCCCGTGGCCTGGACTTGACCGAGCAGCCCGGTGGACTCGATGACGTGCAGCGTGGCCAGCGAGGCGGCGGTCGCGACCGGATTCCCGCCGAACGTGGTGCCGTGCTGGCCGGCGGAGAGCAGCGACGACGCCGTTCCGCCGAAGGTGATCAGCGCGCCGACGGGGAAGCCGCCGCCCAGGCCCTTGGCCAGGGTCATCGCATCGGGCAGCACGCCCTCGGAGGCGAACCACTTTCCGGTGCGGCCGATGCCGGTCTGGACCTCGTCCACGATCAGCAGCGCGCCGGCGGCAGCGGTGATCTCCCGCGCGGCCTGCAGGTAGCCGGCGGGCAGCGGGCGGACGCCGGCTTCACCCTGGATCGGTTCGATGAAGACCGCGGCAACGGTGTCGTCGACTGCCGTGCGGAGCGCCTCGATGTCCCCGAACGGGATGTGCTCCACTCCCCCGGGCAGCGGTTCAAAGGGTTCCCGGTAGGCCTTCTTCGCCGTCAGCGCCAGCGCGCCGAGGGTGCGGCCGTGGAAGGCGCCGTCGAGGGCAATGATGCGGGTCCGCTGCACGGTGCCGTCCGGGCCCGCGGCGCCGGTGTTGCGGCGCGCCAGTTTGATCGCTGCTTCGTTGGCTTCGGTGCCGGAATTGGCGAAAAAGACCTTCGATCCCTCCGGCGCCCCGGCCAGCTGCAGCAGCTTCTCCGCCAGCGCCACCTGCGGAGGGCTGGTGAAGAAGTTGGAGACATGGCCCAGCGTGGCCAGCTGGCTGGTGATCACCGAGGTCAGGAACGGATGCGCGTGGCCCAGGGCGTTGACGGCGATGCCGCCGAGCAGGTCCAGGTAGGCCTTGCCGTCGGCGTCCCACACCGTGCAGCCGTTGCCCCGGACCAGGACCCGCTGCGGCGTGCCGAAGACACCCATCAGCGAGGAGCCGTAGCGGCGCAGCCAGTCCTCCGAGGTTCCGGTCAGGCTCACCAGTGCGTCATCCGGTGCGGCTGCGGCGGGCTCCACGGCCGGTGCGGCTGCGGCTGGCTCCGCGGCCGGCTGGGCCTCGGTCTGCTTGCTCATGGCGTTGCTCATGCCTGCTCCTCCGGAACTACCTGGGTGCCGATGCCGGCGGTGGTGAAGACCTCCAGCAGCATGGAGTGCGCCATCCGCCCGTCCACGACGGCGGCACGGTCCACGCCGCCGTCGACCGCGGCCAGGCAGGCACCCATCTTGGGGATCATGCCGGCTTCCAGCGTGGGCAGCATCGCGCGCAGCTCCCCGGCGGTGAGTGATGAAATCAGCGAGGACTTGTCCGACCAGTCCGCGTACAGGCCCTCGACGTCGGTGAGCACCACCAGCCGCGAGGCGCCCAGGGCGACGGCCAGTGCGGCTGCCGCGGTGTCGGCGTTGACGTTGAGCACCTGGCTGGTCAGGCCGCCGTCGTCGTCGACTTCCGGAGCCACTGTGGAGATGACGGGAATGCGGCCGGCCTCGATCAGGTCGACGATGGCGCCGGGATTGACGCCGGTGACTTCCCCGACGAGCCCGAGGTCCACGTCTTCACCGTCAATGACGGTACCGATGCGCACGGCCTGCAGCAGTCCGCCGTCTTCACCGGAAAGGCCGACGGCGTAGGGCCCGTGGGCGTTGATCATGCCCACCAGTTCGCGGCCCACCTGGCCGGTGAGGACCATCCGGACGGCGTCCATGGCTTCGGGCGTGGTGACGCGCAGCCCGCCCTTGAATTCGGACTTGATGCCCAAACGGTCGAGCAGCGCGCTGATCTGCGGCCCGCCGCCGTGCACGACCACGGGGTGCACACCGACGTGGTGCAGGAAGACGATGTCCTCCGCGAACGCGCGGCGCAGCTCATCGTTGACCATGGCGTTGCCGCCGTACTTGATCACCATGATGCTGCCGGCGAACCGCTGGATCCAGGGCAGCGCTTCGATGAGCGTGGCGGCCTTGTCCTGGGCGGCCAGCTGTTCGTTGGCTTGCGTGGGTGTACTCATGATGTCCCCGATCAGCTGCTGTAGGCCGAATTTTCGTGGACATAGTCCATGGTCAGGTCGTTGGTCCAGATGGTGGCGCTGTGCGTGCCGGCATTCAGGTCGATTTCCACTGTAACTTTGCGCCCGCGCAGATCCACCAGGTCGCGGGAATCCCCGATGCCTCCGTTGCGGCAGACCTGGACGCCGTTGATGGTGACGTTGAGCTGGTCCGGCTCGAAGGCGGCGTCGGTGGTGCCCACGGCGGCCAGGACCCGTCCCCAGTTGGGGTCGTTGCCAAAGATGGCGGTCTTGAAGAGGTTGGAACGGCTGACGGCGCGGGAGGCCGTCTCGGCGTCGGCCACGGTGGCGGCGTTCACCGTGGTGACGGCGATGTCGTGGCTTGCCCCCTCGGCATCGGTGATCAGCTGCTGCGCCAGCGAATGGCAGACCTCGGTGAGGCCTGCGGTGAACTCGTCGGGCTGCGGAGCGGTGCCGGAGGCGCCCGAGGCCATCAGCAGCACGGTGTCATTGGTGGACATGCAGCCGTCCGAGTCCGTGCGGTCAAAGGTGACGGCGGTGGCGGCCCGCAGGGCGGCATCCAGCCCGGCGGCCGGCAGCTGCGCGTCCGTGGTCAGCACCACGAGCATGGTGGCCAGCCCGGGAGCGAGCATGCCGGCGCCCTTGGCCATGCCGCCGATGCTGTAGCCGTTGCCGGTGAAGACGGACTGCTTGGCCACCGTGTCGGTGGTCATGATGGCCTCGGCGGCCGCCGCACCGCCGTCGGCCGCCAGCGCCTGCGCTGCCGCCTGCACGCCGGGAAGGATCTTCTCCATCGGCAGCTGCTCGCCGATGAGTCCGGTGGAGCAGACCACGACGTCGGCGGCGGACAGGCCCAGGACCTCGGCGGTTTTCTCGGCGGTGGCATGGGTGTTCTGGAAGCCCTGCGGTCCGGTGCAGGCGTTGGCGCCGCCGGAGTTCAGGATCACGGCGTCGGCACGGCCGTCCGAGACCACCTGCCGGGACCAGTGCACGGGTGCGGCGGCCACCCGGTTGCGGGTGAAGACGGCGGCTGCGGCCTTGGAGGGCCCGTCGTTGACGACCAGCGCCATGTCGCGGCCGCCGGAGGCCTTCAACCCGGCGGTGATGCCGGCGGCGCGGAAGCCGGCCGGAGCGGTGATGCCGGTGGCTGCTGTCTGGTCGGCGGCAGTTGCCGTGCTGTTTTCGGTGGTGCTCATTACGGGGCAACTCCCTGCGTTGTCAGTCCGGCGGTTTCTTCAAGGCCGAGGGCAATGTTCATGGACTGCACCGCGCCGCCGGCGGTGCCTTTGTTCAGGTTGTCGATCACGCAGGTGACGATGACGCGGTTGGCGTGGGCGTCGTAGGCCAGCTGCAGGGCAGCGTAGTTGGACCCCACCACCATCTTGGTGGCCGGCCACTGCCCCTCGGGGAGCAGCCGGACGAAGTGTTCGTTCCGGTAGGCGTCAGCCCAGGCGGCGCGCAGCTGCTCGGCGGTGACGCCGGGGCGCACCTTCGCGGTGGCCGTGGTCAGGATGCCCCGGGCCATCGGCGCCAGCGTGGGGGTAAAGGACACGGCGACAGTTTCGCCGGCCGCGGCCGAGAGGCCCTGTTCGATTTCCGGCGTGTGGCGGTGTCCCCCGCCGACACCGTAGGGGCTCATGCCGCCCATCACTTCCGAGCCCAGCAGGTGCGGCTTGGCTGCCTTGCCCGCGCCGGAGGTTCCGGAGGCAGCGACGATGACGACGTCGTCGGGCTCCAGCAGGCCGGCCGCGAAGCCGGGCGTCAGGGCGAGCAGCGAGGAGGTGGGATAGCAGCCGGGGACGGCAATGCGGGTGGCGCCCTTGAGCCGGTCGCGGTGGCCGGGCAGTTCGGGCAGGCCGTAGGGCCAGGAGCCGGCGTGCGGCGAGCCGTAGAACTTTTCCCAGGCCAGCGGGTCTTCGAGCCGGTGGTCGGCGCCGGCGTCGATCACCAGAACGGAGGGATCCAGCTGCTCAGCGATGGCGGCGCTGGCGCCGTGCGGCAGGGCGAGGAAGACGACGTCATGCCCGGCCAGGTTCTCCACTGTGGTGTCCTGCAGGACCCTGTCGGCGAGCGCGTGCAGATGTGGCTGCAATTCCCCGAGCCGGGAACCGGCGTTGCTGTGCGCGGTAATGGCACCGATGGTCACGGAGGGATGCCCGGCCAGCAGGCGCAGCACCTCACCCCCGGCGTACCCGGAGGCTCCTGAGACAGCAACTGAAATCGTCATGGCTTCACCCTACAGTAGATTTATGCATGGGCCTACATAATTATGCATAGATGACGCGGACCCTTTTTCGCCGGCCGCAGCACGGAAGGAGGGAACAGGGCGGTGCGCCGGTCCGCGCGCTGCCCTACGATGGCAGCGACACCGATGCCTGCAACAGAAGAGACATTCCATGCATAAAGCTATTGTGGTCCCCGCACCCGGCGGGCCCGAAATCCTGCGCTTTGAAGACGTCGACCTGCCCCAGCCCGGTCCGAAGGAACTGCTGGTCCGTGTCGGGGCGGTGGGCGTGAATTTCATCGACACCTACAAGCGCAGCGGCATCTATCCCATGGCGCATCCCTTCATTCCCGGTGCCGAGGCGGCCGGAACCGTGGTCGCTTCCGGGCGCGATGTGGCAGCGTTCCGGGAGGGTGCGCGGGTTGCCACGGCTGAGGGTGGCGGCACGTATTCGGAGTACACCATCATGGAGGCGGACAAGGCGCTGCCCATACCCGACGGCGTCAGCGACGAGATTGCCGCGGCGCTCCCCATGCAGGGCATGACCGCCCACTACCTCTGCAACTCCACCTTTCCCGTGGAGGAGGGCCAGACGGTCCTGACCCACGCCGGTGCCGGCGGCGTCGGCCTGCTGCTGATCCAGCTGCTCAAGGCCAAGGGCGCCACCGTCATCACCACTGCCTCCAGCGATGAGAAGCGTGAGCTGGCGCGCTCCGCCGGCGCCGACTACGCCCTGGGCTACGACGGATTCGCCGAGGCGGTCCGGCAGCTGACCGACGGCAGGGGCGTGGACGTGGTGTACGACGGCGTCGGCAAGGCAACCTTCGACGGCTCCCTGGGCAGCCTGCGCAAGCGGGGCATGCTGGTGCTGTTCGGCGGCGCCTCGGGCCAGGTTCCGCCGTTCGACATCCAGCGGCTGAACTCGTCGGGATCTCTCTACCTGACCCGTCCCACGCTGGACGACTACCTGCTGACCGCTGAGGAGCGGCAATGGCGCGCCCATGAGCTCTTTGAAATGGTTCGTGACGGCACACTGGACGTGCGCATCGGCGCGACCTATCCGCTGGCCGAGGCCGCTGCGGCGCAGACTGCCTTGGAAGGCCGGAAGACTACCGGGAAGGTGCTGCTGCTGCCGTAGCATCCGCTGCTCCGTACAACATCTCGAAGCTGGTGTGCAGCGGCCAAAACTGCGACCAGGGAAGCGGGGTCCCGCCCACGGCAGCCTCCAAGTAGGTCAAATGCGTGACCCAGCCGGGACCGTAGGAATCCACCAGGCTGCCCAGCCCGTTGTGCACGAGCTCCATCCGGGTGCCGGACTCCGCCGGGTGCAGCCCGAGCGCAATCTGCGAGTCGGGTTCGTCGGGGAAGTCCCACGTCATGGCCAACCGGCGCGGTTCGTCCGCCTCGGTGACGACGCTTCGCGACAGGCAGCCCCCGCCATGGTCGACGACAATCATGCCGCCCGTTTTAGCGTCACATACAAGGGGCCGGCCCAGCCATTGGGAGAGCAGCGCCGGGTCGCGGAACCCCGCCCACACCGTTTGGGCGGGGACAGCGAGCAACCAGGAAATCGTGAGGGAATCGTCTTCGGTCGCGAGGGATGACAGCGGCATGGCCCCGATTCTGGCACGTTCCGCCATTCGCGAGTACCCGGGCACGTAGTCGGTACTCGTGAATGAATGTTCCGCCGGGAACAGCTCTATTGGATGCCTCGGTGCATCGGTGAGGCTGCGGGGCTGGCCGGCTGGTCGGCGGAGCCCTTCTCATCTTGGCCTTGGCGGGCTGCGCACCCGCCGGCAACTCACCGACGTCCGGGGACCGAAGGTCCACGGAAGCCGCGTCAGGTGACGCCGCCGACCGGGAAGTATCGGCGGATCCGGCTGACCCCCGGTGGTTGCCGTCCCCCGGTGCCAGCTGGCAGTGGCAGCTCAGCGGTGCCTTGGACCTCACCGTTGAGGCGGGCATTTTCGATGTGGACTATGAAACACTTCTGCGCTGAGTCCAATCAACAGGGGCTGTCCTCACTGCTAAAACCCCTGGACCTCGGGGCCGTCAGGGAGGCCTGTTGAATAGCCGGTTGACCGGCGGGGTGAGTCCTGGGCGCCCGGTGCGCACCCGACTGCGACCTGCGCGGCTGTTTCATCCGGGTGACTGCCGGCCGTAATGACGGTTTCGGTCGCGAGGGATCGCATACCTGCATCGTCCAGCCATTCAGCAAGGAAATCGTGACCGGAGCTGATCCATTCGGTCCCCTTCGAAGCCAGCGACCGTTGCCTCAGTTCAACCAGCGCAGCTTCTCGGTCCTCTGACGGCAGCAGCAGAACCACCTTCGGAACGCTTTGCAGGGCGGCGTGCACCACGGCAAAACAGCCGGGGTCAGTGTAGGAGGTGTGTCCGGCGCCCAAAGCGGCGGGCCAGAAACGGCGGTCCTGGCGGCAGCACCGGGGCCAGCAGGAACTAGGCGCCGTCGTCTACCCATTGCCCCTGCTGCGGATTATCATTCGGGGCATGCGGCGGCGGAAGTGTCGTTCACTGCAGACCTGCCGGCAGTCCCCCCGGAACCAAAGGAGTAACCATGACAGGTAATCTCTCGCCTTCTGCCCCGCCTGTGCTGCAGGAGTATTACCGGGTCCTGACCGCCGGTCCGGAGGCGTTCGGCGACGGCAGGGACCTCCGCGGACTTTTGTCAGGCCGACTCGATTTCACCGGGTCCCTGGCAGGCCACCTCCCTGACGCCACGGAGCATTTCCTGCAGGGAGTCACCGGCTTCATAGGGACTGTGCGGGGCATCGATTTTATAAGCGATGTCCATGACAATGCGGGATCCGCGGTGCTGTACGACGCCGATATGCCCGGCGGGACGGTTCGCTTTGCGGAGTTCTTCACTTTCGGTGACGGTGTTATCAGCACGCTGAACCTGCACTACGACGGGCCGGACTACATTGCCAAGGGCGGCCGTTAGCTGGCCGTGACAAAGACCGTCCGGCAGAAAGAGCAATTCTCCTTCCGGGGCAGCCGAGCTCCCGGACAGCCCGATTAACGGGCCAACACATGGAAAAGGGCTCTGCTGGAGGTCATCCAACAGAGCCCTTCCGGGGAAAACCCCCTGGTTTGCAGCGGTTAGCGCTGGACGGCACCAAACCGTTCCGCGGCCAGCGCGACGGCGGCGGCCCGGGACTCTGAGGCCTCATCGGCCGTCAGGGTCCGGTCCGGAGCCCGGAAACGCAGGGCGAAGGCCAAGGACTTGTGGCCGTCTTCGATGCCCTTGCCGGAGTACACATCAAACAGCGAAATGTCTTCCAGCAGTTCCCCGGCGCCTTCGCGCAGGGTCTCCAGGACCGTTTCCGCGGGAATGCCCGCCTCCACTACCAGGGCAACGTCCTGCGTGGTGGCCGGGAACGAGGAAATCTCCCGGGCCACGATAACTTCGGGCGCGGCGTCGAACAGTGCGTCGACGTCGAGTTCCAGAGCCACGCTGCGGGCCGGCATGTCCCGGGCTGCGAGCAGCTTGGGGTGCAGTTCGCCGGCGTAGCCCACGGTTTCGCCGCTGCGCAGCGAGAGCTTGGCGGTGCGTCCGGGATGGAAGGCCTGGTGCTCGCCCTGGCTGACCACCAGTTCCACGCCGAGCACGTCGCCCATCAGGCGGGCGGTGTCGACGGCGTCGGCCCAGTCCCAGGCGCGCGGCGCATGGCCGGCGCCCGGCTGCGACTCGTGGCCGGTGAACAGCACGCCTACATGCAGCGGCTGGTCCGGAACTCCCTCGTACAGGGCATCGAGGACTTCCTCGGAGGGACGGACGCCCAGCGGCGGAATCGTTGCGGTGCCCAGCTGCTCACCGGGCAGGAAGACCGATCCGGCTTCGAACAGCGCCAGGTCGCGGAAGCCGCGCGAGAGGTTCCGCTTGGCCACCTCAAACAGGCCCGGCAGCACCGAGGTGCGCAGGTAGCCGAACTCGGCGCTGAGCGGGTTAGCCAGCTTGACCGCAGCAGGCGAGGTGCCGGCGTCGGGCGTTCCGAAGGTGTTGTTGTCGTCCTGGGTGACGAACGGATAGGACAGCACCTCGGTCAGGCCGGCGGCGGCGAGCGCCTGCTGCAGGCGGCGGCGCTGCTGCTGGATCCGGGTCAGGCCGCGGCCGGGAGGAGCCGTGGGCAGGGTGGACGGAATGTGCTCGTAGCCGACCAGGCGGATGATTTCCTCGGTGAGGTCCTCACGCGTCTCCAGGTCCGGGCGCCAGCTCGGCGGCGTCACAGAGTAGCCGGCAGCCGTCCTGGCCACTTCGGCACCCAGATCGGTGAGGGTGCCGGTGATCTGGGTCTCGCTGAAGTCGTAGCCGATCAGCTTGGACGCGAAGTCCGCGGGCAGCTCGATGGCCTTGGCTTCGGGCTTGGTGCCGACGTCGGTCACCGAGGGATCGGCGGTGCCGCCGGCCAGCTCGGTCAGCAGATCGACGGCGCGCTGGGCGGCGACGTCGGCGACGTTCCAGTCCACGCCGCGCTCGAAGCGCTTGGACGCTTCGGAGGGCAGGCGGTGCCGGCGGCGGGAGCGGCCGATGCTGACTTCCTCGAAGTGCGCGGCCTCGATCAGGATGTTGCTGGTCGTGTCCGAGACCTCGGTTGTGGCACCGCCCATGACGCCGGCAATGCCGATCACGCCGGAGTCGTCGGTGATGAGCAGGTCCTCGGGATCGAGGGTGCGGACCTTCTCGTCCAGGGTCTTCAGGGTTTCCCCTTCAGCCGCACGGCGCACCACAATGTCGCCGGACAGCTTGTCCAGGTCGTAGAAGTGCAGCGGCTGGCCCAGTTCGAGCATCACGTAGTTGGAGATGTCCACGATCAGGGAGATCGAGCGCATTCCGGCCAGGCGCAGCCGGGAGGCCATCCACGGCGGAGTCGGGCGGGTGGGGTCCACGCCGCGGACGGTGCGGGCCACAAAGCGGTCGCAGCCGGCCTTGCCGTAGATCGGCGCGCCGTCTTCTAGGCGCACGCCGTAACCGTTGCCGTCAGCAGCGGGGACGACGACGGCGGCGGCCGGGTCGGTGAACTTTGTTCCGGTGGCGTGGGCGTACTCGCGGGCAGCGCCGCGGATGGAGAACACGTAGCCGCGGTCCGGCGTGACGTTGATTTCCGCTGCTTCGTCGTACAGGCCGAGCAGGTCCAGGGCGTCGGTGCCGATCTCCGGATCCAGGCCCAGGCGGGAGAGGACCAGGATGCCGTCGTGGTCTTCTCCGATGCCCAGTTCGCGGACCGAGGCAATCATGCCGGCGGAGACGTGGCCGTAGGTCTTGCGCGGGCTGATCCGGAAGTCTCCGGGCAGCACGGCGCCGGGCAGGGTGACAACCACCTTGTCCCCGACCGTGAAGTTATGCGCACCGCAGACGATGCCCTGCACGCCGGAGGGATCGATGCCGTCGCCGGTGAGTGTCTGCTCGGCGCCCTCGGGCACCACGCGGACGGTGCACCAGTTGATGGTCTTGCCGTTCTTCTGCGGCTCGGGCTCCATGGAGAGCACCTGGCCGACAACAACGGGGCCCGAGAGCTCGTCGGTGGGACGGTGGACGTCCTCCTCCTCCAGCCCTACCCGGACCAGTTCCGCCATGACGTCTTCGGCGGTTGCTTCCGCCGGAACCTGGGCATACTCGCGCAGCCAGGAAAGTGGGATTCTCACTTAGATCTCCATCCCGAAGTGTTCGCTGAAACGTACATCGCCCTCGATCATGTCGCGCATGTCCCCCACTTCGTTGCGGAACATCAGTGCGCGCTCAATACCCATGCCGAAGGCAAAACCTGAATAGACCTCGGGGTCAATGCCGGCCGCGCGGAGCACGTTCGGATTGACCATGCCGCAGCCGCCCCACTCGATCCAGCGCGGGCCGCCCTTGGCGCCCGGATGCCAGATGTCCAGCTCGGCGCTGGGCTCGGTGAACGGGAAGTAGTTCGGGCGCAGCCGAACCTTGGCCTCGTCGCCGAACAGCACGCGGGTGAAGTGTTCCAGGGTGCCGACCAGGTCGGCCATGGTCAGACCCTTGTCGATGGCCAGGCCCTCGAACTGGTGGAACACCGGGGTGTGCGTGGCGTCCAGCTCATCGGTGCGGAAGACCTTGCCCGGGCAGAGCACGTAGATCGGCAGGTCCCGTTCAAGCATGGAGCGCACCTGGACCGGCGAGGTGTGCGTGCGCATCACCAGGTGGGCCTCGGGCGGCTCGACAAAGAACGTGTCCTGCATTTCACGGGCCGGGTGGTCCGGCTTGAAGTTCAGCGCGTCGAAGTTGAACCACTCGGATTCAACCTCGGGGCCTTCGGCGATCTCCCAGCCCATCCCCACGAAGATGTCGCTGACCCGGTCCTGCAGGGTGGAGAGCGGATGGCGTCCGCCCATGCGGCGGCGGCGCGGAGCGGCGGTGACGTCAACGGCCTCTTCGACCAGGATCCGTGCGTCGCGCTCGGCTTCCAGCTCGACGGTGCGGGCGGCGAGCGCGGCATTGATGCGTCCGCGTGCCGGCCCGACAAGCTTGCCGGCGGCAGACTTCTGGTCCTTGGGAAGGGAGCCGATGGTGCGGTTGGCCAGGCTCAGCGGCGACTTGTCGCCGGCGACGGCGATGCGGACGTCCTTGAGGGCGTCCAGATCCACTGCGGCGGCGATGGCGGCGAGCGCGGAGTCGACGGCGGCAGAGACTGCCGCTTCATCCAGCGGGTTGGGCGGCTCGGGGGCGGTGTCTGGGGAGTGCGTCCCCGGTATGGAGTTCGACATGTACAGTTCTTTACCTATTTCCGGCCCTGTTGATGGACGTTTTGATGGGCGTTGGTCGTGAAAAAACGAGGGAAAATGCCCGTAGCTTCCAGTCTAACCAACCCGGCATGCGACCCGGACATGGCAGCACCGGGATGACGGAGGCGGTGTCCGCCGGTGACGGGCTCCGGCTGGGCTCCTACACTGGCAGCGTGAACATCCGCCAACCATCCGTTTTTTCCGGTGCACGGTCGGCTGCACGGGCAACCGCATGGTCAGCTGCATGGTCAGCTGCACGGTCAGTTACACCGTCAACCGCTCGGATATCAGCCCCACCGTTGCCCGCACCGTCGGCGTTCGTTCGGCTGCGCCGGCTGCTGAACGTCGTCAACCTGACCACGCCGGCCGGGCTTGCCCTAGCCCGGGCCGGACGCTGCCGAATCTGTCGCGGCCCCGACGGGCTGGTGCTGGCCGAAGGCTGGTCCTGGACGCTGCCGAAGGCCGCTGCCTTCACCGTGGGCAACGTAGTTTTGTACCGCTCCCGGGCGGCCCCGTTGTTTCGGCCCGGCACCGGCGGCCCGGGTTCCAGTCCCCTGCTGCGGCACGAGGCCCGGCACAGCAGCCAGTACGCGGGACTGGGGCTGGCGTTTCTTCCGCTGTACTTCCTGGCAGCGGGGGTCTCCAAACTGCGGCACGGCGATCCGGCGTCGGGCAATATATTTGAGCGGCTGGCGGGACTGGACGACGGCGGCTACCGCCGCACCGTCCCTCCCGCTCCCTCCCGCACACCCAACCCCCTGCGACGCCCCCGCCCCCGCCGAAATGGCAGAAAGTGTAGGTTTTGAGGGCTGGGAAGAGCACTTTGTGCCATCTCGCGGATGGGGGAAAGGGCGACCCCGCCTACCGCCCGGATTAGAACATGTGTTCTAATGGTCGGCATGAGATGGCAAGCGCAGGAACCCAAGGCCGCCGGCGCCGAAGATGCCCTCCTGGCCCTGCAGGGCGTGGTGCGCAGCGTGAAGACACCCGAGTTTGCCGGTATCACCTTCCATGAGGTGCTCTGCAAATCCGCCCTGAACAAGGTGGGCAAGACCTCCGGCATGCCGTTCGATTGGACCATCAATCCGTACCGCGGCTGCAGCCATGCCTGCGTCTATTGTTTTGCGCGGAAGACGCACACGTATCTGGAGATGGACAGCGGCCTGGACTTCGACAGCCAGCTGGTGGTCAAAACCAACGTGGCGGAGGTGCTGCGGCGGGAGCTGGCCCGCCCGTCCTGGCGCCGCGAACACGTGGCGATGGGCACCAACACGGACCCCTACCAGCGGGCCGAAGGCCGGTACCGGCTGATGCCGGACATCATCAGGGCGCTGGCAGATTCCGGAACCCCGTTTTCCATCCTGACCAAGGGCACGCTGCTGGCCCGGGACATTCCGCTGCTCAAGAGAGCCGGGCAGGACACCGAAATCGGCATGGGCATCTCGCTGGCACTGCTGGATCCGGAGCTGGCGCAACGGGTGGAACCCGGAACGCCCGCCCCCAGGGCGCGGCTGGAGCTGATCAGCCGGCTGCGGGAGGCCGGACTGCCGTGCTCGGTGATGGCCATGCCCATCCTGCCGTGGCTCACCGACGGAGACGAGTCGCTGGACGCGCTCTTTGCCGCACTTGCCGCCGCCGGCGCCACCGGCGTGACGGCCGGAGCGCTCCATCTGCGGCCCGGTGCCCGGGAGTGGTATCTGGGCTTCATCAGCCGCGATTACCCCCATCTGGCCGGAAAGTATGCGCGGCTGTACGGCGGCGGCACGTATGCCTCCAAGGAATACCGGCAATGGCTGGCGGGACGGGTGAACTTCTTCAAAAGGAAGCACGGTTTCACCGCCAACGGGCAGTTCATGCCGCTGCGCAGACCCGCGGCCGGGACGGGCGCCGATCCGCTGGAAACCGTTCAGGACAGTACGGTGCCGGCGACTCAGGGCGGGCAGGCGGCAACCCTCTTCTAAGGGGAATCCGGAATGGACGGCGCGTGCCCGGCTGCCTGCGCCGAAGCCGGCACCGGCGTCGGGAGGTCAACGAGGTTGGCATTGATTCGCGCAAGGAACCGCGAGCCCCAACCCGGTCAAAGATATCTCTGCGGCAGGGGTTGCGCGCGCTTACCGCCGGCGGGCTGCGTCGAGCATGGCGGTGACGATGGGCAGGTCGGCGGGGATCCAGGCCAGGGCGCCGAGCTCCCGCGGATCAAGCGCAACCCAGCGAAGCTCGTCATGGTCTTCGAGCGGGGACGGAGCCCCTTCGGTGATCTCGGCGAGCCAAACCCGCATGGCGGCCTTCTCATTGAGCGGCCACCCCTGGGCACCCGGGCCGTTGATTTCCGCACCGAGCCGAACGCCGACACCGAGCTCCTCCCGGAGCTCCCGGTGCAGGCCTTCTTCGCAGCTTTCCCCGGCTTCCACTTTTCCACCGGGAAACTCCCACATCCCGGCAAACTGCTCCGGTGCCGTGCGCCGGGCCGCGAGCATCTTGGTGGGCGCGGCGAGGCTGTCCACGAGGGCGGCGCCGACTACTTGCTTCAGTTCTCCGTTAGACACGGATCGAGTCTACGGGCAGCGCTGAACTAAACTGGATTCACAGCGCTGTAGCGGGTCGACCGCAGCCCGGGCGGTTTCCCGCTTCGGACACTCCGCCGACTCTCCCGCACCAGCACCCCACCGGGATCCCATCAGGATCCGGCTGACCGCGGATTCGCCCGGCTGACCGCGGCGGCCGCCGCCAGGATCCGTTTTTTGTTCTGAGAGAGTTTTATGTCGTTAACACCCGCGCTTCAGGCCAGGCGGGCATCACTGGCCATTTTTGCCCTCGCTGCCGGCGGATTTGCCATCGGCACCACCGAGTTCGCCATCATGGGCCTGCTCCAGGAGATGGTGCTCGATCTGGGCATCTCCGTTCCGGCCGGCGGACACGTCATCTCCGCCTACGCGGTGGGCGTGGTGGTCGGCGCTCCGATCCTCGCCGCCCTGGGCGCGCGGATACCCCGCAAGACGCTCGCTCTGGGACTGATGGTGCTGTTCAGCGTCGGCAACCTGTCGTCGTTCTTTGCGCCGGACTACAACTGGCTGCTGGCCACCCGGTTCCTGTCCGGGCTGCCGCACGGCGCGTTCTTTGGGGTTGCCGCCGTGATCGCCGCATCGCTGGTCGCACCGACCCGCCGGGCACGGGCGATTTCCATGGTGATGCTGGGGCTGAGCATCGCCAATGTCGTCGGGGTTCCCTTTGCCACCTGGCTCGGACAGCAGGCCGGCTGGCGGTGGATGTTTGTCATGGTTTCCGCCATCGGGGTCCTCACGGTGGCGCTGGTGGCCCGGTACGTTCCGCATCAAGCGACGCACCCGGAGGCGAGCATCCGGCGCGAGCTAAGCGCCCTGCGCCGGATCCAGGTCTGGCTTGCCCTGCTGGTGGGCACCGTGGGGTTCGGCGGTTTCTTCGCCGTCTATGCCTACATCTCCCCCACAATGACCAATGTCGCAGGTTTCGATGCCTCGCTCCTGCCCCTCATTGTTGGCCTCTACGGCCTGGGCCAGGTGGCGGGAAACATCATCGGCGGCCGGCTGGCCGACCGCAGCGTCATGGGCAGCATCTACGGAATCCTGCTGGGGACAGCGGTCATCCTGGCGGCCTACGCCTGGCTTGTGCAGTACAAGACAGGCGCATTGGCACTGGTCTTCCTGGTCGGAGCGATCGGCTCGATGCTGGTCCCGCCGCTCCAGACCCGACTGCTCGACGCCGCCCCGGGAGCCCAGTCCCTGGCCTCATCCCTGAACCACTCGGCACTGAACATGGCCAACGCGCTGGGAGCATTGCTGGGCGGCCTGGTCATTGCCTGGGGGTGGGGCTACCGCTCGCCCGCCGTCGTCGGCGCCGTCCTGGCCCTGTTGGGACTGGGCATCGCACTGCTTAGCGGCTGGCTGGACCGGAAGAGTCCGCAGGCGCCTGCTCCGTCCGCGGCGCATACACATCCGGTTCCAAGTAAATAATCCGCATTGGGTTCGGCCGAGCGGATCCGCTTCTCGGCTTCGTTGATGGCTTGGCGATCTGCTCACCGGTCTCGCCTTCACCCACCGAGATCTTGGCCGCGACCAGCAGTTCCTCGGGGCCCAGGTGCAGGGTCTTGAGGTGAATGATGCGCGTGCCGTCGGAGCGGATGGCTTCTTCGATGGCGCGGACATCGGACGCCGTGGCCGATTCGCCCAGCAGCAGTGACCTGACGTGCTTAGCACTTTCAGGCGCGCCCGCCGGCGTCGGCCGGCTAGCGGTTCTGGGCGCGGGCTGACGCGTAGAGGCACACGGTGGCGGCAGTGCCCACGTTGAGACTTTCGGCGCGCCCGTACACCGGGACGGCCACGCGGTAGTCGGCGTCGGCCAGCTGCTCGGAGGTGAGGCCCTGGGCTTCGTTGCCGAAGAGCCAGGCGGTGGGATTTTCCAGCCGGGGCTGGGAGGACACGGCCGCGGCGGCTTCGGGGGCGCCGTCGTCGGCCGCTTCTCCGGTGGCCGGTGCGTCCGGAAGCGCCGGCGCCAGGCGGCGGACGGAGCTTTCGTCCTGGAGCTTGTCAAGGTCCACGTTCCCGTAGCCGTCGGCGGCCAGGACGGTGAGTCCGTGGGCGCGGCAGGCGGCCATCAGGAAGTCGAAACTGACGCCGGTGACGACCGGCAGATGAAACAGGGAGCCGGCGGTGGAACGCACGGCCTTGGGATTGTGGATGTCAACGCTGGACGCGGTCAGCACGACGGCGTCGGCACCGGCGGAATCTGCGGCGCGCAGAATGGTTCCGGCATTGCCGGGATCGCGGACTTCGCACAGCACCGCGATGAGCTTGGCTCCGGCGGCCAGCACATCATCCAGGGCGTAATCGGTGATCCGGCACACGGCCACGACGCCCTGGGGCGAAATGGTGGTGGCCATGGCGGCAATGACTTCGTCGGTGGCCAGGCGCAGCGGCACGTCGGCGGAAAGCTCCGCCAGCTCGGGCAGCCGGTCCAGGCAGGCCTCGGTGGCGAAAACTTCGAGGACGACGCCGGACCCGCCGGCGGAGGCGTCGGCGCGGTGGCTCAGCAGAGCCTCACGGACGGCCTGGGGCCCTTCGGCCACGAACCGTCCGGTTTTTAAACGCGCCGGGCGCCCGGCCAGCTTCGCTACATCCCTGACCCGATCTGCTCGGGGATTGGACATAAGCGGAGCCGGCGGGCGCCCAACAGTGTTCATGATCGGCTAATAACCGATTTCTAGCCCTGGAACTTCTGGCGGGATTCTCCGCCAGCAGGCTCCAGTCCGGCAGCCTTGGCGGCTTCGACGGAGTTGAACCAGTACTCGGCTACGGTCTGCTCGTACCAGGTGGAACCCGGAACGTGGTACTTGCCGGAGCCCAGGTTGCCCTTGATGACAAAGCCTTCGGGGGCGTCGCCCTCGGAAGCCTTGAAGCCACCCTGAGCGTCGGCAACAGCAGCGGCCGGCTTGGAGGCAACCGGAGCAGCCTTTGCAGCCGGAGCAGCGGCAACGGCCGGAGCGGAGGTGTCGGACGGCAGGGCGTTCTTGGCGATCTGCACCAGCGTGGCGAACGCGGCGGCGTCGTTGACGGCCAGTTCGGCCAGCATGCGGCGGTCAACCTGGATCTCGGCAGCCTTCAGGCCCTGGATCAGGCGGTTGTAGGTCAGGCCGTTGGCGCGGGATGCAGCGTTGATGCGCTGGATCCACAGGCGACGGAAGTCACCCTTGCGCTTGCGGCGGTCGCCGTAGCTGTACACAAACGAGTGCAGCAGCTGCTCTTTGGCCTTGCGGACCAGGCGTGAACGCTGTCCGCGGTAACCCTTGGCGCGCTCGAGAATAACCCGACGCTTCTTGTGGGCGTTTACCGCCCGCTTCACACGTGCCACGTGCGTACTCCTTTAGATAAATCTTCCGTGCACCTGCTGTGAGGCGCTCGGCCTGCAACTCAGGCCCGGAAAAGCTTGGTGGTGTGACGGTGGCCCGAACGGGCCGCCTGTCGAGGGGGAAAGACTAGATGCCCAGCATCTTCTTGATGACCTTGGCGTCTGCCGGGGCAACAAGCTTGTCACTGGCGAGGCGGCGCGTCAGCGTGGACGGCTTGTGCTCGAGGTAGTGGCGGCGGTTGGCCTGCTGGCGCTTGAGCTTGCCGGTTCCGGTCAGCTTGAAGCGCTTCTTGGCGCCACTGTGGGTCTTCATCTTCGGCATGACTACCGATCTCCTTTGGGTTTCCGCCGGCCGGGGCCTGCGGGGCTTTGGGCACTTTGCAGTGCCAGGGGTTTACTGGACGCCGGGACGTCCTGCGGGGAAAAGCTGAGTCTTACTCCGCAGTTCCGGGCTTGTTCTGGCTTGCTGCGCCCCGTGAAGGAGCAGCCTTGCCAGCAGGTTTGGAAGCAGCAGCAGGCTTCGGCCGGGCAGCGGGCTTCGGCGCCGGCTTCATGGCCGTGGGCTTGGGCACTGCAGCCGGCTTGGGGGCCGGAGCGGGCTTGGACTCAACGGGAGCCGCAGCGGCGGGAGCCTCTGCAACCGGCGCCGGAGCCGGAGCCTTGGCAGCCTCTTCCGCGCGTCGTGCGTCGGCTGCTGCCTTTTCGGCTGCAGCCTGCGCCCGCTTTTCGGCCATTTCCTTGTCAGCCTTTTCCTTCTCTGCACGGGCCTTGTCAGCCTCGGCAGCGGAGGAACCGAGCCGCAGGCCGTCCGGCAGAAGATCTGCCAGGCTCTGCGTCAGGGGCGCCTTGTTCTCAGCGGAGGTGTCCACCCGGGCGGGGGCCTCGCCGTTCTTGACGGCTTCGTTGGCTGCCTTGGCATCGGCACGCTGCGACGCGCGCCGTGCTTCGGCCTTGGCTTCCGCCTTGTTCTTCAGCGGTCCAATGACCATGACCATGTTGCGGCCGTCGATGCGGGGCGTGGATTCCACCATGCCCACCTCGGCGACGTCGGCTGCGAACTTGTTCAGCAGCTTCATGCCCATTTCCGGACGCTGCTGTTCGCGGCCGCGGAACTGGATCATGGCCTTGACCTTGTCACCGGCTGCAAGGAAGCGCATGGCATGGCCGCGCTTGGTTTCGTAGTCGTGAGTGTCAATCTTCAGACGGAACCGGATTTCCTTCAGGACGGTGTTCGTCTGGTTCTTGCGTGCCTCACGGGCCTTGACAGCGGCTTCGTACTTGTACTTGCCGAAGTCCATTAGTTTGCACACCGGAGGCTTCGCCTGCGGTGCCACCTCAACAAGATCCAGGTCGGATTCGGCTGCCAGACGCAGGGCGTCTTCGATACGGACAACCCCAACTTGCTCTCCAGCCGGTCCTACCAGCCGCACCTCAGGGACGCGGATTCGATCATTGATTCTTGGCTCGCTAATGTTGCAGCTCCTGTTGTATCCAAAACGGCTACCGCCTGCAACTGAAGAAGGCCCCCAATTGCACGCGCAATCGGAGGCCTCGAGGGGTCGGCGGGAGCTGCATCAGCAGCAACCTCCCGGATCGGCTGGACCAGGTAAACCTGGACCCGCCACCGGGGGCCGACCGTACCCGGCAACTCTGTCTTCTGCACAGGCGCCCTGGGGCACATGGACTGAAGATTCAGGCTGACGCGGGTGGGAGGATTCTCCGCTTGCATACTGGCTGATGTGAAACATTCAACGCTCCGTGAAGGGCACTGAAAGTAACGACAACCAGTTGGTCTGTGACAAGCTTACCAGTATGAGTACCCCACAGAGCAACCCGGCGGCCGAGCACACCCGCCATTCCTTCCCCGGCACCACGGAAGAGGTGCAGGCCCCTTCCGCTGAAGAGCAGGAAGTGGCTGCGCAGATGCGTGACATTGCCGAGGTCCCCGCCATTGAAGTCATCACCACTGCCGCCGTGCACCTGATGAGCGCCGCAGCCGTCAAGTGCGGCCTGGCCGACGGCGACGACGCCGAGGAGCTGAAGGACCTGGACGAGGCCCGCAAGCTGATCACCGCCCTGGCCGGATTCGTCACCGCAGCGGCTCCCGAGATCGGCAGCCAGCACGCCGGCCCGTTGCGCGACGGCCTGCGCTCACTGCAGCTTGCCTTCCGTGAGGCGTCCGACATCCAGGACGCGCCGGGCAAGGGCCCGGGCGAGAAGTTCACCGGCCCCGTCAACTAACGCAGCACGTCTTTTCCATTTTTAGTCAGCACCCCGGCCCGGGGAGCCTGCCGGTTGCGGCAGACTCCCCGGGCTTTTTTCTGCCCGCCCGGCTGCGTAACCTGTACGGGACGCTGAGCAAACGTTGAGCGGAAGGGACGAACTCGCATGGGCGGCAGCGGGGCCGAAGCGTACAAGAAGAGGCTGGAGAGGGCGGCCCGGCTCAAGGCGGCGGGGACACCGGAGGATGCCGGCTACAAGCTGCCCGAGGGCCTGGCCGGGGCTGAAGAAGCAGAGCTGGCGGAAAAGCGCCGGAAGATCAGCGCCGAAGCCAAGGCCGACTACCTCATCCGGGACGCGATGAACCGTGGCGACTTTGACAACCTCAGCTACGCCGGGAAGCCGATCCCCGACCTGGCCGACCCGGATCCGGACTGGTGGATCAAACGGCTGATCCGACGGGAGAACCTCTCGGGATTGGGTCCGCCCGCGCTGTTGCTCCGGGTGGAGGACAAGGAGTTCGAACCGCGGCTGGACCGGTTGCCGTCCGAGCGCCAAGTGCGCGACGCCGTCGACGACTTCAATGCCCGGGTGATTGAGGCCCGCCGCCAACTGCTGGGCGGCCCGCCGGTGGTCACCGGAATCCGGAACGTTGAGGACGAGGTGCGGGGCTGGCGGCAGCGCCGGGGCCTGCCCGCAACCGCCCCGGGGAACGCAGGCACGAAGCAACCCGGGGCCGGCACGAAGGACGCCGCAGCACAGCGGCCGGCGGTGCGCGGCGGAGCTAATCCGCCGGGCTGGCTGCACCGGCTGCGCCGCCGGCTGCCGCGCTTGCGGCCGGGATCCCCGGGATCCCCGGGGCATCCGCGCCACCGGGAGTAACCGACTGTCCGGCCGGCTGGCTGTTGGCGGCCGGCTGTCGGTTGGCTGTCGGCTGTCGGCTGTGAACCGGCCGCGGCAGGCTACTCCTGACGCAGCAGGCGCTGTCCGCGCCGGCTGAACTTCCGTACGCCGAACGTTCCCGCAACCAGCAGCGACGCGGCGCCCCCAGCAAAGATGAATCCGGCCCACGGACCGATGACGTCAATCGCCGCACCGGCCAGCGGGGCGCCGAGCGCAGTGCCTGAGGTCAGGGCGGAGCCGTACCAGCCCATCGCCTCGCCGCGGCGTTCCTCGGACACCAGGTCAGCCACCCGTTCCGAGGCGGAGGACAGCACCGGGGCGCACAGCAGGCCGGCGGGAATGGACAGCAGGGCCAGGCTGATGGTGTCCGTGGCCAGGGCCATGGGCAGGGTCAGCACTGCCATCGCCAGCAACAGCAGCATGGGCGAGGCGCGCCGGTGCATGGCTCCGTAGACCAGGCCACCCACCACCGAGGCGGCACACCAGGCGGCGAAAACGATCCCCACCTGCCCGGGTTCGCCGGTGGATTCCACCAGGGCCACCATGCCGACGTCCGAGCTGGACAGCAGCAGGCCCACCCCCACCGCGACCGCAAACACCACGGCCACGCTCAGCGTGAACCAGGAGAACCCCGCGCGCAGGCGGGCTCCGCGGCTCAGCGCCGCCAGCGGCTGCAGTTCCGCCGAGGCTTCGGACAGGTGCGCCGGTGCGGCCGCGACGACGGCGGCGTTGGCTGCCTCGCGCTCCTGGACGGCGGTCGCTGCGGTCCGCGGGTTTTCGGACCGGGTCGGCGGATTGAACCAGATCAGCAGCAGCCCGGCGAGCGACGTCGTGATGCCCACCAGGGTCAGCCCGACCACTGAGGAAACCGAGGTGGCCAGGACGGCGCCCAGCGCCGGTCCGCCCATGAAAACGACTTCGGTGGCAATGGAGTCCAGGGCGAAGGCTGTCCGCCGCTGGTCCCCCGTTGCCAGTACGCCCAGCGACTGCCGGACCACGCTAAAGACCGGAAGCGTGAACACCCCGCCGACCAGCGCCAGCACCAGCAGCCATTCATAGCTGGCGTGCGGGGCAATGGACCAGATGACGGCCTCGGAAATCACCGAGGGAATCAGGGCGCGGCGCAGGCCGACATTGTCCACCCGGCGGCCGCGCCAGGGGGCGCCAAAGGCGATGCCCACGGTGACGACGGCGGCAACGGCACCGGCCTTGGCGTAGCCCATGTCCATGGTCAGGACCACGTGCAGGGTCAGCAGCACGCCGGCGGCGGAATGCGGAAAACGGGCGATCATTCCGACCAGGAGCAGCCGGCGGATCGGGGCAACGCGGAGCAGCTCCCCGTAGGCGGAAAAATTCACGGCACTTCACTTCCGGCGGTCCACCGCCCAGCAAGGTCAGCGCGTGATTTTGAGTTCCAGGGAATCCACACGCTCAACGAATAACGGATCGGCAGCCAGCCGCTGCTGCAGCAATCCGGCGATGCCCTGCACCGCCTGCGCATCCAGTCCCGGTGCCAGGTGAAGAACCATTCTAAGCTCAGGACCGGCGCCGCCTCCGGCCACCACCGTCCCGCGTGCCGACCGTGTCACCGTTCCCGGTCCCGGCGCCAGCTGGACCCCCGTCACTGCGGGTTCGACGTCGACCGCGGCGGACACGGCCTGCGCGACTTCCTGGTCGGCGTACGACGGCGTCCAGGTCCGCTGCTGCGCCAGCGCCCACATGGCCGGGCGGCGCACCACGAAGGTGATGTCCGCACCGGGATCCACCACCAGCAGCTGCGCTTCCTCGGAGACGGCGGACAGGGCGGCGCGGGCGGCATACACCGCAACCGGCCGCGCCTGCGGATGCCACTGCGCCAGCGCCGGCACCGAGGTGAACACCGGCAGCGCCTTGCGTCCGTCCGGGGCGGTCAGCGTCACCAGGGCCATGTCGGCCTCTTTGTCAGCGGTCAGTCCATGTTCGGACTGCGCCTCGGCACCGAGGGTGGCGACGATGGGCACGAACACGCGGGCGGTGGCCAGGGCAGCCACCACCTGCGCTTCGGAGCCGGTGCCGGCTTCCAGTGCGGCCAGGGCGGCGAGGTATCCGGCGTCGGGGCTGCCGTCGTCGGCGTCGAAATTGTGCAGCGGGTTGCCCTCGCCGGAGAGGTCCCGGCCGGACCAGGACTGCCCCGCGGAATCGGCGGGTCCCCCGGCCCCTGCGAGGGCGGCCGCTATGTGGCCGGGAAGGGCGCGCTCAGCCATGGCTCTAGCGCTCCGGATGCCCGGCGATGTCGAACGCCTGCGGCAGCGTGAAGGCCCCGGCGTAGAGGGCCTTGCCCACGATCGTGCCTTCCAGACCCAGCGGCACGAGCTCCCGCAGGGCGGCCAGGTCATCCAGGGACGAGATCCCGCCGGAGGCGACAACGGGCCGTTCCGTGCGCGTGAGGACCTCGCGCAGCAGTTCCAGGTTGGGCCCGCGCAGCGTGCCGTCCTTGGTGACGTCGGTGACCACATACCGCGGGCAGCCGGCGTCCTCGAGGCGGGCCAGGACCTCCCAGAGGTCTCCGCCGTCCTTGGTCCAGCCGCGGGCGGCCAGCGTGGTGCCCCGCACGTCGAGTCCGACGGCGATGGCCTCGCCGTAGCGGGCGATCGCACTGGCGGTCCATTCCGGGTTTTCCAGGGCTGCGGTGCCCAGGTTGACGCGGCTGGCTCCCAGCTCCAAGGCCATGTCCAGGGAGGCGTCGTCGCGGATGCCGCCGGAGAGCTCCACCTTGATGTCCAGCTGTTCCACCACGCGCTTGAGCAGCGGGAGGTTGGAGCCGCGGCCGAAGGCTGCGTCCAGGTCCACGAGGTGAACCCAGGCCGCGCCGTCGTTCTGCCAGGCCATGGCGGCGTCCAGCGGGTCGCCGTAGCTGGTTTCGCTGCCGGCCTCACCCTGGACCAGGCGCACGGCCTGGCCGTCTGCGATGTCCACGGCGGGCAGCAGCTCAAGGACGGGAGTTTCAACAAGTGACATGGTTCTGCTTTCCGTGGGGAGGTTTGTCCGGATGATGCGGTGCCGGAGGGCGGATCAGGAACGGGCGGCTCAGGAGCCGCTGTCGATCAGGAGGTAGGCGCCGAGCAGGGACATGCCCGCAAGGATCCAGAAGAGAACGACGATGATTTTGGACATGCCCTGGCTGCGGAAGGAGATGGCGCCGCCGATCAGCAGCCCGGCCAGACCCATGAGAAGAAGACTCCACATCGCCCTAGCCCAGCGTCTTCAGCCAGTTTTCCAGCAATGCCGCACCGGCATCACCGGACTTTTCCGGATGGAACTGGGTGGCTGTCAGCGGACCGTTTTCCACCGCGGCGACAAAGCGGCTGCCATGTTCGGCCCAGGTGACCTGGGGTGCGCGCATGGCGGGCTGGGTGACATCGAAGTCCCATTTCTGCACACCGTAGCTGTGCACAAAGTAGAAGCGTTCATCCTCGATGCCGGCGAACAGCTGTGAGCCCTCCGGCGGCTGGACGGTGTTCCAGCCCATGTGCGGAACAACATCAGCCTTGAGGCGCTCGACGACGCCGGGCCACTCCCCCATTCCGGGGGTGCTGACACCGTGTTCCACGCCCTCGTCGAAGAGGACCTGCAGTCCGACGCAGATGCCCATGACGGGGCGTCCGCCGGCAACGCGGCGGCCGATCAGGCGCAGGGCGTCCACTTCCTTGAGCCCCTGCATGACGGCCGCGAAGGCGCCGACACCGGGGACCAGGAGCCCGTCGGCGTTGAGCACGTCATCGGATTTGGAGCTGAGGGTGACGTTGGCGCCGACGTGCTCGAGGGCCCGGACGGCGGAGCGGATGTTCCCGGACCCGTAGTCGAGGACCGTCACGTTGCGCGCCGTCACAGGGCACCCTTCGTGGAGGGGATGCCCTCAACGCGGGGATCGGGTTCGACGGCGGCGCGCAGCGCACGGGCAAAGGCCTTGAACTGGGCCTCCACGATGTGGTGCGGATCCCGGCCGCCGAGCACCGTCATGTGCAGGCAGATCTGGGCGTGGAGGGTGATGGCCTCGAAGACGTGGCGGGTCAGCGACCCGGTGAAGTGTCCGCCGATCAGGTGGTATTCCTGCCCCGCCGGTTCACCGGAATGCACCAGATAGGGCCGCCCGGAGATGTCGACGACGGCGTTGGCCAGGGCCTCGTCCAGGGGAATGGTGGCCTCGCCGAAGCGGCGGATTCCTGCCTTGTTGCCCAGGGCGATCTTGAGCGCCTCACCGATGCTGATGGCAATGTCCTCGACGGTGTGGTGCACATCGATGTGGGTGTCACCCGTGGCCTGGACCGTGAGGTCGATCAGGGAGTGCTTGGCCAGGGCCGTCAGCATGTGGTCGTAGAACGGCACCGAGGTGCTGATGTTGGACTGGCCGGTTCCGTCCAGGTCCAGCTCCACAACCACTGACGATTCACTGGTCACCCGTTCCAGGCGTGCGGTGCGTCCGGTGGTGGTCTCCACGGTCATGGTTTTCCTTTGAAAGAAGGTGGTCTCTGCTAACAGTTTAGTGTCTGTCGGTGTCTGCGGCTTGGTCTCCGCCGGCCGCGGACCGGCCGGCGCCGGTGCCGCCGCCGTGCCGCTGCCTGTGGCCTAGCGGATGCCGGCTGCCAGGAGCTCGCGCAGCCGGGCCAGGAAAACGCTGGTTTCCGCTTCGGTGCCGGCCGTGACGCGCAGATGGCCGGGGATGCCGACGTCGCGCACCAGCACGCCCGCCTCCAGCAGCCCCTCCCACAGTGCGTGCGGGTTTTCCACACCTCCGAAGAAGACAAAGTTGGCGTCGGACGGCGCAGGCTTCAGGCCCAGGCTGAGCAGCTCGGCGACAATGCGGTCCCGCTGGACCTTGATGGCTTCGACGTTGGCCAGCAGCGCTTCCGCGTGTTCCAGTGCGGCATTGGCAGTGGCCTGCGTGATGGCCGAGAGGTGGTAGGGCAGCCGCACGAGGCGCAGGGCGTCGGTGACTTCGGGTGCCGCGGCCATGTAGCCGACCCGGGCTCCGGCCAGCGCGAAGGCCTTGCTCATGGTGCGGGAGATGATCAGCCGTTCGCGGCCGGGCAGCAGCTGCAGGGCGCTGGGGGTGCCGGCGTGGAAGAACTCCCCGTAGGCCTCGTCCACAATCACTATGGCCTGTGACGCGGCGCCCGCCTCGTACACGGCTTCCACCACCTCGAGCGGCAGCGCAGTGCCGGTGGGGTTGTTCGGCGTGCAGAGGAAGACGATATTCGGGGCCTGCTCGCGGACCTGTTCCGCTGCGGCTTCCGGGGTCAGCGTGAAATCGCCGCTGCGGACGCCCGTGACATAGCGGGTGCCGGTGCCGCTGGCCAGCAGCGGATACATGGAATAGGTGGGCGGGAAGCTCATGGCGGTCCGGCCCGGGCCGCCGAAGGCCTGGAGGATCTGTTGCAGGACCTCGTTGGAGCCGTTGCCGGCCCAGATGTTCTCCGGGCTCAGTCCGTGGCCGAGATAGCCGGCAAGCCGCTCGCGAAGTTCAGTGAATTCCCGGTCCGGATAACGGTTCAGTCCGGCCACCGCCCGCTCAACGGAAGCTACGATCGCCTTCCGCACCTGGTCGGGCAGCCCGTGGGTGTTCTCGTTGACGTTGAGCAGGATGGGCACGTCCAGCTGCGGCGCACCGTAGGGTGTCAGTCCTCGGAGATCCTCGCGCAGGGGAAGTCGGTTCAGTCTTTCCAGCTGTTCAGTCACCTGTACAGCTTAAGACTCGAAGGCGGGGCGGGAAGAATCCCTCCGGCCGGGCAGGCGGGTTGTTACGCCCCGAGTTGCGCTGTTTGTAATGGCGCCGTGTGTGATTGCGCCGCTTGGGATAGCGCCGTGTGTCATTGCGCCGCGCCGCCGGCACATCAACTTGCGATTGCACCGTTTGTGTTTGTGCAGCGCCGTGGCGCCTCAGCGCTGGGTGGGAATGAACAGCTGCACGCCGACCGGAACCCGGTCATCGGAAAGGTTGTTCAGCTCCATGATCTCCGCGACCACATCGCGGGGATCGCGGTCGGGAGCAAATTCCTCGGCCAAGGCCCACAAAGAATCACCGGCACCGACGCTCACCTGCACGGTCTGCGTAACGTCGGGCGCCCCGCCCGAGGAGGCCATGGCGGGAGCCGTGAAGAATCCCAGGACCGTGAGTGCGGCAGCCGCGGTCAGCATCAGGGGAAGGCCGATAAATACCAGCCGGCCGCGGCGCGTCAGCCGCAGTTGCCGCCGCTCGGCGGGCACCGGCACAGCGGCCGGATTGGTGGACCCGGCAACGGGCCTCGGCGCTGAGGCCCGGGCGGCCGTCAGCTGAGGTCGGGCCGGGGCGGAGATGAAACGTGAGATGGGGTTTGACAGGTGTATCTGGGCGGGCATTTCAGCACCTTTCCGGTTCGATGGCCGCAGGAAATAACCGAAGCCATATTCGAACGATTGGAAGCTATCAGACATCTTTGGACTCCGGCGCGCTGCCATCATCGAAAGTATGTTCGATTCTTGTGAACTCATTTCTAGCACCTATCTACTAACAAAGTCGAGACTCGCTCGAACAAATGTTTGAAAACGTTGCTCCGCTCGCCTAGCGTTGAGCATGAGGAAGAGGTTCATCCGGTTCCGTCCGGACCGAAGCCGGAGCGCGGGCTCCGCAGCGGTTCGTACAGGACCACTGAATCAGCTGCCTCTGACATAACCGCCGGCACGGCTTGCACAGCGTTCCAACCCCGACATTCACCCGACCAGCTCCGGCACCGACCGGACCAGCTGACCCCGAAGGGAACCCCACGTGGCCCGCAGGACTGCTTCCGAAGACAGCACCAACCAGCCAGCGGCAACCGGCTCCCGTGCGCGTGCGAAAGGTCTGACTCCGCGGCAGAAGACCGTCCTGGAGATGATCCAGCGTTCCGTCAGCACCAACGGTTATCCGCCCACCATGCGGGAAATCGGAGACACCGTGGGGCTGGCAAGCCTTTCCAGCGTGACCCATCAGCTCATGCAGCTGGAGAAGCTCGGCTACATCCGCCGCGACCCCAAGCGCCCCCGCGCCATGGAAATCCTGATTCCGCTAATGCTGCGGGACGGGAAGGCCGTCGCTCCGGGCGAGGACTCAGCCGGTTCCCCGGCCGAGTCTGCGCCGGCAGCCGCCGGCTCCCGCACCGGCGAAGACGGCGCCGGCGACAAAGCAGGCTCGGCTGCCGGAATGGCCACGGTCACCGAGCTGTCGACCTCCGTTGACACGGCCATGGTGCCGCTGGTGGGCCGCATCGCCGCCGGCGGTCCGATCCTCGCTGAACAGGTTGTCGAGGACATCATGCCGCTGCCCCGCCAGCTGGTGGGTCACGGAGACCTGTTCATGCTCAGGGTCTCGGGCGACTCCATGGTCGACGCCGCGATTTGCGACGGTGACTGGGTGGTTGTCCGCCGGCAGCCCACGGCTGAGAACGGCGACATCGTTGCCGCCCTGCTGGATGACGAAGCCACGGTCAAGACCTTCCGGCAGCGCAACGGCCACACCTGGCTGCTGCCGCAGAACACGCGCTATGAGCCCATCGTGGGCGACCATGCAGTCATCATGGGCAAGGTTGTCTCGGTGATGCGCTCGCTCTAGCGGGCCCCGCACACAGCAGCGGTCCCCGGGGCGGGATTCCACGGGTGCTCTCCCGCGAGGGCTGGAGCGGATAACGGGTGGAGTAACGCGGAAAGGGCGGTCGGAGTTATCTCCGACCGCCCTTTCCGTTCAGTGGTGCCGGCGCTACTTCCGCGCAGGGGCCTTCTCCGCAGCCGCCGACTGCTCGGCGAGCCGTCCCAGGACCGAGAGCACCACAGAGCGGTCAGTCGTGGACCAGAACGGCGGCAGGGCTGCCTTCAGGAAGCTGCCGTAGCGGGCCGTGGCCAAGCGGGAGTCCAGGATGGCCACCACACCGCGGTCCCCCGCGGCACGGATCAGACGGCCGGCACCCTGCGCCAGCCGGACGGCCGCGTGGGTCGCGGCAACTGACATGAAGCCGTTGCCGCCGGCCTTGGCCACTGCGCGGGTGCGCGCGGTCATCAGCGGGTCATCCGGACGCGGGAACGGTATGCGGTCAATCAGCACCAGCCTGCAGGCGGCACCCGGCACGTCAACGCCCTGCCACAGCGACATGGTGCCAAACAGGCAGGTGTCGGGTTCCTCGGAGAACTGCTTGACGAGCGAGGACATCGAGGACTCCCCCTGGCACAGGATCGGGAAATCCACCCGGGTGCGCATCGCGTCGGCGGCCTCCTCGGCCGCCCGGCGCGAGGAGAACAGTCCCAGTGCTCCGCCGTTCGAGGCCTTCAGAAGCGCCTCGATTTCATCCAGCTGCGCCTCCGAGGTGCCGCGCTCGGGCTTGGGCAGGTCCTTCGCCACGTACAGCACGCCCTGCCGCGGATAGTCGAACGGACTGCCGACGTCGGTCCCCGTCCACGACGGCGCGCCCGGCCCCAGGAGCCCCAGAGCGCCGGCCACAGGGCCAAATTCGGATCCGATGGCAAGGGTCGCCGAGGTCAGGACCACGGTGTGGCCGTCGAACAGCCCTTCACGCAGCCGGCCGGCGACCGACAGCGGGGCCACGTTCAGGGTGGCGGGAGCGGTCTCATCCGGGGGCGAGTAGCCGCCCGACGGCGAGAAGGAGCTGGGCCGCGAAGCCCAGATCACCTCACCGGCCGAGGGAGCACCCAGCAGCCGCTCACAGAGCGACAGCACGGCCATCAGCCGCGACCGCGCGGTCTGGCGTCCGCCGTCGGCGGTTTCCCCGGGCTCGGGCTTGGAGTCGGAGAGCGCCACCCGGCAGGCTTCCCGGACCCGGCCCACTGCCTGCTCCTGCTCCTCGTTCAATCCGGCGGCGAGCAGGCCCGAGGGCACGTTCTCCATAGATTTCTCAAAGGCTCGGGACGCTTGGGCCAGTTCCTCCACGGAAGCGGAGGTGTGCTTGCGGGCGGCAGTCACCGCTGCGGAGATCACGGTTCCGGACAACTGTCCGGTGACCGCGCCGGTCACCCGGTCCTGCAGCTCGTGGGCTTCATCGATGACCACCACGTCATAGTCCGGCAGCACGGCCAGCCCTTCGAAGGCCGCGATGGCGAGCATGGCGTGGTTGGTGATGACGACGTCGGCCACAGCCGCCTGGGCGCGTGCGCGCTCGCTGAAGCATTCGGCGGCCACGGGGCATTTCTGCGCGCCCAGGCACTCCATCGAGGTCACCGAGACCTGGCGCCAGGATTTGTCGCTGACTCCCGGAATCAGGTCGTCGCGGTCGCCGGTGTCGGTTTCCTCGGCCCATTCGCGCAGCCGCACCACCTCGCGTCCCATCGCCGAGGTGGGTGCCGGTGCCGGATGTCCCACCGCGCGGTCCTCTCCCATGGTGAACAGGGCGCCGGCGGGGTCCTCCTCTTCCGGAAATCCCCCGCCGGTTTTGTGCAGGCAGACGTAGTTGCTGCGGCCCTTGAGCAGCGCGACGTCGACCTCGCGCGGCAGGTTGGGCTTGAGCGTCTTGAGCAGCCGCGGCAGGTCGCGGCCCACGATCTGGGACTGCAGCGCCAGTGTGGCAGTGGAGACCAGCGTGGGCTTGGTGCTTTCCAGCGCATGATGAATCAGCGGCACCAGGTAGGCCAGCGACTTGCCGGTGCCGGTGCCCGCCTGAACCAGCAGATGCTGTTTCTCGTCGATCGCGTGCGTGACCTGGCGGGCCATTTCATGCTGGCCCGGGCGGTTTTGTCCGCCCATGCCAGCGACGGCGGTGTCCAGCAGTTCCAGGACTTCGCCGGTGGTGTCTTTACTCATGGGTGACGAACGGCTCCAGTTCAGCGGCCAGGCCCTCGCGGACCATCACGTGCAGGCGGGTGCCTGCTTCGGAGTGCTCCACCGACAGGATTTCGGTGTCCGAGCTGTGCAGCCGGGAGACGATCTCGCCGCGCTCGTACGGAACCAGCAGCTGCAGATCCACCCCGGGGCGGGGAATGCCCTCGGAGATGGCCTGCATCAGCTCGTCGATGCCTTCGCCGGTCCGGGCGGACACCACCACGTGGCGCCGCTCCTTTTGCCGGAGCCGTTCCAGCACAAACGGATCCGCGGCATCGGCCTTGTTCAGCACGATGATCTCGGGCACCTTGCGGGCGTCCACATCCGTCAGCACCGTGCGCACTGCGGCGATCTGGCCCTCGGGATCCGGATGCGAGGCGTCCACCACATGGAGGATCAGGTCAGCATCCGCGACTTCCTCCAGGGTGGACCGGAAGGCTTCCACCAGCTGGGTCGGCAGGGACCGCACAAAGCCGACGGTGTCGGCGAGCGTGTACCCGATGCCGTCTTCGGTTTGTGCCTTGCGGATGGTCGGGTCCAGGGTGGCGAACAGGGCGTTCTCCACCAGGACTCCGGCATCGGTGAGCCGGTTGAGCAGCGAGGACTTGCCGGCGTTGGTGTAGCCGGCGATGGCCACCGAGGGAACCTGGTTGCGGTGCCGGTTGGCGCGCTTGGTTTCCCGGGCGGGCTTCATGGCCGCAATTTCGCGGCGCAGTTTGGCCATCCGGGTGCGGATCTTCCGGCGGTCCAGTTCGATCTTGGTTTCACCGGGACCGCGTGAGCCCATGCCGGCGCTGGCGCTGCCCACCTGGCCGCCGGCCTGGCGGGACATGGATTCGCCCCAGCCGCGCAGGCGCGGCAGCAGGTATTCGAGCTGTGCCAGCTCCACCTGGGCCTTGCCCTCGCGGGACTTGGCGTGCTGGGCGAAGATGTCCAGGATCAGCGCCGTGCGGTCGATGACCTTGACCTTGACGATGTCTTCAAGGCCGCGGCGCTGCGACGGTGCAAGTTCGCTGTCGACAATGACAGTGTCGGCGCCGGTGGCGGCGACGATGTCCTTGAGCTCCTGGGCCTTGCCCGAACCCAGGAACGTCCCCGGATCCGGCTTCAGCCGGCGCTGGATGATGCCGTCGAGCACCTCGGAGCCCGCCGTCTCGGCCAGTGCCGCCAGCTCCTGCAGCGAGTTTTCGGCGTCCTCCGCCGTTCCCTCGCTCCACAGGCCGGCCAGCACCACGCGCTCCAGGCGCAGCTGCCGGTATTCAACCTCGGTAACGTCCTCGAGTTCGGTCGACAGGCCGGCCACGCGCCGCAGTGCGTGGCGGTCGGCCAGGTCTTCCTGGTCGCCGTCGTGCGTGGAATGCCCGACGTCCCGGGACAGAGCCTGTGCCCTGCCGCGCCGGGCCTCGCCGGCGGGCGCTTTGGCCTCAGCGGCGCTCTCCTTGGCGAGGATCCTGTCAATGACCCCCTGGATGTCCTCCGGGCTCAGCTCCGTGTTGGGCTGGGCGGAATCGGACGTGCCAGGGCGGGAATTGTTGATCGTCATAATCTCCTTATAAGCCGTGTTCTCCATGGTAAGTCAGTGCACGGACATTTGGGCGCGTGATCTTTCGCCGGTGCATCCGGTTTTCGCTGCCTGCCGCAGACCCACTAATCTGGTTTGTTATGGGTTCAGACCATTACTTCAGTTCACAGCCCTCGGGCCCCGAGGTCCGCAGGCCGCTCCGTGTCACTCTCGGCGGCCTCGACCGTACGCTCGTGACCTCCGGCGGGATCTTCAGTCCCGATGCCATCGACAAGGGAACCGTGGTCCTCCTGGACGAGGTTCCCGATCCTTCCCCCGCCGGCAACTTGCTGGATATCGGCTGCGGCTGGGGTCCTATCGCGCTCACCATGGCGCTGAAGTCCCCCGCGGCGCGGGTGTTCGCCGTGGACGTCAACGAACGCTGCCTGGCCCTGACCCGCGACAATGCCGCCGCTCTGGGCCTGGCCAACGTCACTGCATCCCGTCCGGAAGAGGTCGATCCGGACCTGAGGTTTGACACCATCTGGTCCAATCCGCCCATCCGCATCGGCAAGGACGAGCTGCATGCCCTGCTGCTGCTATGGCTTCCGCGTCTGGCTCCCGAAGGAACCGCGTGGCTGGTGGTGCAGAAAAACCTGGGCGCCGATTCGCTGCAGAAGTGGATCGCCGACCAGTTGGGCGCCGGCTATTCCGTCTCCCGCCACAGCACTGCCAAGTCCTTCCGGATCCTCAAGGTTCAGCGCAAACCCTAAGACGGCCGGATGCCGGCCATCCGCCGGGAGTAACTCCCATGACCGCTACAACCGCGGCCCGGAACGCTTTATTCCGGGGCGCGGTTCCAGCTGCGCCCCGGAATAAAGCGGTGCCCGCTAGAGCAGCGTGCCGCGCGCCACGAGGACTGCCGGCCCGCTGAGTTCCACGTGTTCGCGGCCGTCCTCGGCGGTCAGGAAGCGGACGCCGACGACGCCGCCGGGCACCGTGACCGCCCATTCGTTCGGGGCGTCCCGGCCGGCCCAGAACCGGGTGGCGACGGCGGCGGCGCAGGCCCCGGTGCCGCAGGAGAGGGTCTCCCCCACGCCGCGTTCATGCACGCGCATGGTCAGCAGGCCCACGCCGTCCACGACCAGCGGATCGGCGGGCACCACGAATTCCACGTTGGTGCCGTGCTCCGGTTCCGGCTGCACCGACGGTGCGGCGGCGAGGCTGGTGGCCGCGAGTTCGGTCAGTTCGGCCAGCGCCACCACGGTGTGCGGATTGCCCATGCTGACGGACAGTCCGGGGCGGGGAACCTCCAGGCCGTCGGCGTTGACCACGGCATCCATGGCCTTGGCGGCGGCGGAATCGGGGTCAAGGAACTCCCACGGGCCCATGTCAACGGCGTAGCCGCTGTCCACCCGGGTGACGGTCTTGGTGCCGGCGCGGGTCCCGATGGTCAGGGTCTCCCCCTCGCCCAGCTCGACAAGGCCCTCGGCGAGCAGGAAATGCACAAACACCCGGACGCCGTTGCCGCACATCTCCGACACGCTGCCGTCCGAATTGCGGTAATCCATGAACCATTCAGCCGTGAGGTCGCTCTGCAGCACGGCCTGGCCCTCGGGCAGCTGGGCCGAGCGGATCGCCCGGATGAAGCCGTCGGCGCCGATGCCGCGGTGCCGGTCGCACAGCGCGGCCACTTCGGCGGCGGTAAGGTCGCGCTCCCCGCCGGGGTCGGCCACCAGGACAAAGTCATTGCCGGTGCCGTGGCCTTTGGCGAAGGGAAGGCCGGCCAGGGAGGCGGGCAGGCCGGAATCGGATAACCCGGAATCGGACAAGGGGGCTGAGAGCTCTGTGTTCACTGTTCAAGGATAGCGGCGGCGGCCCGGGCGGTCAGTTCGGGGTCGTCCCAGTCCAGCCAGGTGATCCGCGGATCGGCCCGGAACCAGGTCAGCTGGCGGCGGGCAAACTGCCGGGTGGCCACCACCGTCTGTTCCGCGGCCTGCTCCACGGTGGATTCGCCGTCGAGCACCTGCAGGAACTGCGAATAGCCCAGGGCCCGCCCGGCCGTCCTGCCTTCCCGCAGTCCGCGGGCCGCCAGGGCTTCCACTTCGGCGAGCAGGCCCTGCTCAACCATCCTGTCCACGCGGGCGGCCAGCCGCCGGTGCAGCAGGCTGCGTTCCACGCTCAAGCCCACCTGCACCGCGGGCTGGAAGTACTCTCGGGTGGGCATGAAGGAGCTGAACGGCCGTCCGGTGAGCCGATGGACTTCCAGGGCGCGGACCACGCGCCGGCCGTCGCCGAGCCGGTCGGCGGACACCGGATCCACCTCCCGCAGCCGCAGGCGCAGTGCTTCCAGGCCGTCGGCAGCGAGCTCCCGCTCGAGGTCGGCCCGGAGCAGCGGATCGGTGCCGGGAAATTCCAGGACATCCAGGGCGGCCCTGACGTACAGGCCGGACCCGCCCACCAGGATCGGATAGCGGCCGCGGGATCGAATGTCAGCAATCAGGGCGCGGGCCTGCGCCTGGAAGGCCGAGACGCTCGCTTCCTCGGTCACGTCCATGATGTCCAGCAAGTGGTGCGGGACGCCGCGGCGCTCGGCCACGCTGATTTTCGCGGTGCCGATGTCCATGCCCCGGTAGAACTGCATGGCGTCGGCGTTGATCACTTCACCGCCGAGTTCCAGGGCCAGGGCGACACCCAGATCGGACTTGCCGGAGCCGGTGGGCCCGACGACGGCGACCACCGGACGCGTGCGGGCGCCGTCGTCGGCTGCGTGCTCGCTGCGGGCGCCGTCGTCGGGCGCGGCGGGGCCGGAAGGCAGGGTGCTCATCCGGGGACTAGGAGCGCGGAGGCAGCGTCGGCATGCCCAGCGAGACGCCGGGTTTTCCGCCGGCGGTCCCGGGTGCGGGGACGCCGCAGGAATCGGCCTGCGACCGGTCCCAGGCATCTCCGGCGCGCGAGCGGCGCAGGGCGTAATCCGCGGCTGAAGCCGGATCCGAAACCAGATGGAAGGAGGCCGCTGAGGTGATCGGCACGGTGACCAGGTCACCCGGGCGCGGCACCGGGCTGCCCTCGGGGACGGAGAAATGCACCAGGCGCTGGTCCCGGGAACGTCCGGACAGGCGGCCGGTCTCGTCGGACTTGCGGCCCGATCCCGCAGTGACCATTACCTCCACGGTGGTGCCCACCTGTTTGGCGTTCTCTTCGGCCGCGATGCGGTCCTGCAGGGCGGTCAGGCGTTCGAAGCGTTCCTGGACCACTTCCTTGGGCAGCTGGTCCGGCAGCTCCGCGGCGGGTGTGCCGGGGCGCTTGGAATACTGGAAGGTGAAGGCGGTGGCGAAGCGGGACCGTTCCACGACGTCGAGCGTTGCGGCGAAGTCCTCCTCCGTTTCGCCCGGGAACCCCACGATGATGTCGGTGGAGATGGCGGCATGCGGCATGCGCTCGCGGACGCTGTCCAGGATGCCCAGGAACTTCTTGGACCGGTAGGAGCGGCGCATGTCCTTGAGGACCTTGTCGGAGCCGGACTGCAGCGGCATGTGCAGCTGCGGCATCACGTTCGGCGTTTCAGCCATCGCGTCGATCACGTCCTGGGTGAACGCAGCGGGATGCGGGCTGGTGAAGCGCACCCGTTCCAGGCCTTCGATGTCGCCGCAGGCGCGCAGCAGCTTGGCGAACGCCCCGCGGTCTCCGAACTCCACCCCGTAGGAATTCACGTTCTGTCCCAGCAGCGTGACTTCGATGGCGCCGTCGTCGACCAGTGCGGAGATCTCGGCGAGGATGTCGCCGGGCCGGCGGTCGCGTTCCTTGCCCCGGAGCGCCGGAACGATGCAGAACGTGCAGGTGTTGTTGCAGCCCACGGAGATGGAAACCCAGCCCGCGTAGACGGAGTCGCGCCGGGTGGGCAGCGTGGAGGGGAAAACGTCGAGGGATTCCAGGATTTCCAGCTGCGCCTCGTTGTTGTGGCGGGCCCGCTCCAGCAGGGCCGGCAGCGAGCCAATGTTGTGCGTGCCGAAGACGGCGTCAACCCAGGGTGCCTTCCGCTGGATGGTGTCGCGGTCCTTCTGCGCCAGGCATCCGCCCACCGCAATCTGCATGCCGGGGCGTGTTTCCTTCACATGGGCGAGCATGCCCAGGTTCCCGTAGAGCTTGTTGTCAGCGTTCTCGCGCACCGCGCAGGTATTGAAGACGACGACGTCGGCCTCGTCACCGGGGGCGGGCACGTAACCGGCGTTTTCCAGCAGGCCGGAAATGCGCTCCGAATCGTGGACGTTCATTTGGCAGCCGAAGGTCCGGACCTGGTAGGTGCGCGGGTGCTGCAGATGCTCAGCGGGGGACGGGGAAGATACAGTCAAGCTCACATTCCTAGGGTACCTGCCGCGGGGCGGGGCGGCTGGCCGCGGCTCCAATCCACGAAAGTACCGAAACGCGCCGGACGGAATTCTCCTTCCGGCGCTTCCGGCGGCCGCTAGGAGGATGCCGGCGTGACCGCATCCTCGCGGCTGGTTTTCCAGGCTTTCCGGAAACCGTCGGCGATGTCCCACAGGCCGATAATCAGCACCCCGGCCGCAGTGACACCGGCGATCCAGGTGCCCGCATTCGCACCCCAGTCCACGGCGGACAGGAATGACCAGTCAAAGACCTGGCCGGTCGCCAGCAGCCACAGCGCCGGAACCATGAACAGCAGCGCCAGCCCGGTGTTGGCTGCGGCAAAGGCATATGTCCAGCGTCCGGCCACGTAGAGCACGACGGCGAAGACGGCCTCAAGGACCAGCACGGCGATGACGCAGGGCAGCCAGAAGTTCCAGAGGTGTTGCTGCAGCACAAGTACGGGCTCGCCCGCCAGGAACAGCAGCGATCCGACGCGCTGCCAGAGCAGGAGCCCGATGAAGAAGGCCGAGAGGACTACTGCGGCAATCGTGTCGCCCAGCGAGATCCGGTTGTGCCGCTGCATCGGCGGCAGCTTTTCCGGTGTCCACGGCTGCAGGCCCAGATCCTTGCGCCGGGTTCCGGTGCGCTCGATGATGGCAAACACGAGGGTGACAAAGAAGGCCAGTTGCATCAGTGCGTTGAGCGAGGCACTCAATGCGGCACCGAAGGCTGCCGCCGGATCACTCGGGTCGGTGGCCATCCGGACGACGACGGTAGCCACGAACGCCAGGGGCGCCACAATGAGGAGCAGCATTTTCAGCAGACGCCACCAGTCCAGGAAGAGGTCCGGGCCGATCAGGTACAGCGGGCGGTCGGCGTAGCGCGCGGCCAGCCGCCGCGGGTCTCCGAACTCGGACAATACGGTGTTCTCCGCGTCAGCGGGTGCCTGGCCGGCGCCGATCCGGGCGTCGACGGCGTCGGTGATCGAGGCACGCAACTCCCGGTCGATATCACCGCGCTGCTCATCGGGAATGGATTTGAGGGCTGCGAAGACATAGCGGTCAGTGAGGGTGCTCATCATCGTGTTCCTTCATTGAGCTGGCGGATGGAGGCATGAAGGTCGTCCCAGTCCTGCAGCAGCAGGTCCAGCATTTCCCTGCCCTGTGCGCTGGTCGTGTAGAACTTCCGCGGCCGAGCTTCCTCTGTGTTCCAGGAACTGGTCAGCAGGCCCTGCTTCTCCAGGCGGCGCAGCAACGGATAGAGCGTATTGGCCTCGACGGCAAACCCGGCCCGGTTCAGGGCCTCAAGGAGTCCGTAGCCGTAACCGGGGTGTTTGAGGATGGACAGGCAGGCCAGCACCACGGTTCCGCGGCGCAGTTCCTGGAGGTGTCCGCCCAGCAGTTCTTCGTCCATGACAAACACTATGGTGTGTGAAGCACACTATTGCAATAGGCCAGCCCCACAGAGTTTCACTTCATGCCCTCAGTCCTCCGCAGCCGACCCCGGACTCCCCCACATCAACCAGCAGGGGACCCCCGCCCCGACGCCAACCCCGCACTGACTCACCGATGGCTGAACCACGGATCCGGCCCCCCAGCCCGCACACTGGTTCCCACCGTCTGTTGCCGTCTGTGGCCTGGGTGGTCACAGGAGCCACACCCGTCACGCAGGGTGGGAACCAGTGCGAATATCAGGATTGAGTGCTTAGTACCAGTTGTTCGCGTAGTGGAAATTCAGTGCCGAGCAGGGGCTTCCGTAACGGGACTCGATGTAGTCCAGGCCCCAGTTGATCTGCGTCTTGTAGTTGGTGAGGTAGTCCGCGCCCGAGGAGGCCATCTTCTCGGCCGGAAGCGACTGGACGATGCCGTACGCGCCGCTGCTGGCGTTGGTGGCGCTGGTCTCCCAGTTGGATTCCTTCTCCCAGAGCGTGTTCAGGCAGGTCATTTCCGAGGCGGCCCATCCGTGGCCCGCAAGGGCAGACTGAGCATAGGCCTTGGCCCCGGCGGGATCATTCACGGGCACGGCGGCAGCGGCGGCCTCAGCAGCTGCCGTTTCTTCCGCGGCGCGTGATGCTGCGGCATCGGCTGCTGCCCTTGCCGCGGCTTCCTGCTCAGCGGCCGCACGGGCCTGCTCTTCGGCAGCCCTTGTTTCGGCAGCCCTTGTCTCGGCAGCCGAAGCCTCTTCAGCCGCCCGGGCGGCCGCCGCGGCGGCTTCCTCGGCAGCCTTTGTTTCGGCAGCTGAAGCCTCTTCAGCCGCCTTGGCCTCAGCGGCGGCAGCTTCCGAGTCCGCCTTTTCGCGGGCTTCGCGGTCCTCGTCGGCAGCTTCGGCAGCTTCGGGAGCTCCGGGAGCGTCGGCAGCCTCGAGAGCTTCCGACGGAGCCGGCGTCTCAGCCGGGGATTCGTCAGAGGTGGCGCCGTGAGTGGGCGATGTAAGGCTCACGAGGCTGGCGCGCAGCTGGTCATTCTGGACGGATGCACCGGCGACGCCGAAAAAGGCCAGCGAACCGGCGACGGCGACGGCACCGACGCGCAGGTTGCGGTTGCGGGAACGCCGGCGTTCCTGAGTGATTTCACGGCGTCCGGGAGCGTTCTTGTGGGGGGAAGTCATAGGACCGAGACCGTACAGACGGATTCTGGGAACCGTTTCGGCTTCGTAACAATCCGATTGACAGGTGAGTCGGAACCGGTTTTAATACCAGTTTTTGTCCTCGGAATGCTGCCAGGCGGCACAGGGACTGCCGTACCGGTCGCTGATGTAGCCCAGTCCCCACTCGATCTGCGTCCGGTAGTTGGTGCGCCAGTCGGCTCCGACCGCAGCCATTTTGTTCCCGGGCATGGACTGCGGGATGCCGTAGGCGCCACTGGAGGGATTGTGGGCGCTGGTCCGCCAGCCGGATTCCCGCTGCCACAGGTTGACCAAGCACCGCTGCTGGTCCTGCCCCCAGCCGAATGCACTCAGCCGGCCGGCGGCGTAGGCCTGGGCACCGACGGGATCATCAACAGGACCAGGACCAGGTGCAGGCGCCGGCGCCGGCTTCGGGGCCGGTGGGACAGGCAGTGTAGGAGGGGCGGGAGCGACAGGACTGGGTTGTGGGACCTCCGGCGAAGGTGTGGGAATGATCACCCGGCCTGGGCTCTCCTCCACCGGCGGCGGGGTCAGGCCGCCGCGGCCGCTGTCCTGGTCCTGGTCCCGCTTCCGATCAGCCTCCCGGGCAGCGGCTTCCGCTTCCCGCGCCTCCTGCTGCTCCCGGAAGGCCTCTTCGGCCTGCAAACCCCGCAGCCGTTCTTCTTCGAGCTGCACGCTGGTGTCACGGAGGTCGGCAAGCTGGGCCAGCAGCACAGCGCTGCGTTCCTCCTGCTCGCGCACGGCCGCCTCCGCCGTGGCTGCCGCCGCCTCCGCATCGGCGAGCAGCTGCAGGGACTTTGCCGCTGATTCCTCCCGTGCCTGCACTGCTGCGGCCTCCCGCTCTTCGAGACTGTGCAGCACGTTGGCGGCCGCGGAAGCCTCGGCGTGGAGACTGCCGGTGCGGTCAGTAATGCCCTGAAGCGTGGTGAGCCGATCCATCGCACCGACGGCGGCATCGGCGTCCAGGAGCATCAGCAGACTGGAATCCATTCCGCCGGTCTTGTAGGTCTGTGCCGCCAGGGCGCCCATCTGTTCAGAGAGCTCCCGGGCCGATCCGGCGGCTTCAATCCGCTGCGCGGCAAGAACATCGAGGGCTCGTTTGTTGGTTTCCGCTTCCTCGGCGGCCCGCTGGTGATCCGCTGAAGCCTGCACCGCGGCGTTCCCCAGACTGCCGGCATCGGCGGACAGCTCCCCGAGCAGCACTTCAATTTCGGCGGCCTGCCCCTCTGTCGCCTGGAGGCTGTGCTTCGCCTGCTCCACCTCTTCCCACGAGGGGAAATCCGCCGCGGCGGCGGGCACAGCAGTGAGGACCGTGGCAGCAAGCACGCCGGTCAGCAACACGGAACCGAAGGAAACGAGAGTGAACTTCTTCCCCGGCAGCAACATAGTCAACATCGAGGCTCAGCATACGGCACCGGTGCCGTATTGGCCCGTGATTCCCAGGGCAGTTTCTTACCAGGCGTCTTCCGGCTGCTGGTCCAGCACATCCCCGATGATTTCGTTGGCCACCCGGTAACCGACCGACGGGGAGTAACCCTTGCGGGCCAGCATGGAGACCAGCCGCCGGGCCTGCTTGTCCCGCGCCGCCCGATCGGTCAGATCCGCAGAGGCCTGGAGCCGGCGCCGGGCAAGCGCGCGGGCCGACTCCAGCTCGTCCTCATCGCTGACCTGCTCGAGTGCGTCCTCGGCCAGGTCCCCGGTGATGCCCTTCTCGGCAAGTTCACGCTTCAGCGCACCCCGCGCGAGGGACTTGGACCGGGAGCGGCTGGCCACCCACATCCGGGCAAACTCAGCATCGTCCACAAGCTGGACTTCCTCAAAGCGGTCCAGCACCGCCGCCGCGACCTCGTCCGGGATTTCCTTCTCGGCCAGCTTCACCGCCAACTGGCGGCGGCTTTTCGGCGCACTGGTCAGCTGCCTCAGGACGATGGTTCGCGCCGCGCCGTAAGGGTCGCGTTCCCGCTCCCCTGACGGCGCGGCAGCGGGTTCCCCGAATGAGTCGTCCGGTTCGGGAAACCCGCCGTTCTCCTGCTGCATGGCGGCTAGGCGTCCTTCGGAACGGCCTTGAGCTTCGGCTCAGCCGGCTTTTCTTCGGCGGGGCCGTCAATGCCGAGCTTTTCACGCAGCCGGCGTTCGAGCTCATCCGTCAGGCCGGGGTTGTCCCGCAGGAACTTGCGGGCGTTTTCCTTGCCCTGGCCCAGCTGGTCTCCGTCGTAGGTGAACCAGGCGCCGGACTTCTTGACGAAGCCGTGCTCCACGCCCATGTCAATCAGTCCGCCTTCGCGGGAAATGCCGGTGCCGTAGATGATGTCGAACTCGGCCTGCTTGAAGGGCGGGGCCATCTTGTTCTTGACGATCTTGGCGCGGGTCCGGTTACCCACCGGGACCGTGCCTTCCTTGAGCGTTTCAATGCGGCGGACGTCGATGCGGACGGAGGCGTAGAACTTCAGGGCCTTGCCGCCCGTGGTGGTCTCCGGACTTCCGAACATGACGCCGATCTTCTCGCGAAGCTGGTTGATGAAGATGGCGGTGGTGTTCGTGTGGCTCAGGCGTCCGGCAATCTTTCGGAGCGCCTGGCTCATGAGACGGGCCTGCAGACCCACGTGGCTGTCGCCCATGTCGCCTTCAATTTCGGCACGGGGAACCAGCGCGGCCACGGAGTCAATGACCACCACGTCAACGGAGCCGGAGCCGATCAGCATGTCCATGATCTCCAGCGCCTGCTCGCCGGTGTCCGGCTGCGAAACAAGGAGGGAATCGGTGTCAACGCCCAGACGGGCGGCGTAGATGGGATCCAGGGCGTGCTCGGCGTCAATGAACGCGGCGATGCCGCCGTTCTTCTGCGCATTGGCGACGACGTGCAGCGCCAGGGTGGTCTTACCCGAGGATTCCGGACCGTAGATCTCGACGACGCGGCCGCGGGGAAGTCCGCCGATGCCGAGCGCGAGGTCCAGGGCGATTGAGCTGGTGGAGATGGTCTCTGCCGGAGCGCGGACCTCGTCTCCGAGCCGCATGATCGAGCCCTTGCCGTACTGCTTATCGATCTGGGCCAGCGCTGCTTCAAGAGCCTTTGCGCGGTCGACTGCTGCTGCCATTCTTCACCTCGGTTGTTAGAGTTTTACGTGGCCCGAAGGCCGGGTGTCCTGCTCAACTACGACCATATGCGGCGGCACTGACAAAACAGCGGAGCAGGCTGCCGTGGGGATACCAGGGCCGGTTTTGCGGTCGTTTCACCCTTGTGTAGGAGCATATCCGCGTCCGAACAGATATTCGAATAGCAGCTGCGGCGTGTCCCTGCCCAAATGCTTCGTTCCGCTATTTCTTGGGTGCGATGTCCCGGCCCAGACGGCGTTCGGGCGGAACGTCCTGAACGTCACAGACCGCCAGCCAGACGGCCTTGGGCTCGATTCCACCGCTAAGTGCTTCAGTCGCTGTCCTGCCGCCCAGGGATCCCAGCACCAAGTCCGAAGCCAGCACCCGGGAGTAGGCCGGACCGAATTCGTCGTCCATAAGCCGCCAAAAATCACTGAGTCGCATCGCTTAATCTTCTCACGCCCGCTGCCCTCTCCAACGGCAGCCGCAGTTGCCGGCCGGAGGAGTTCGACCACACCTGCTGTTCTGCTGCCCGTGTTCCCGCCGCGTCCCCGGTTCCTTCCGTCCCGGAGACCTAGAATGGAGTCCATGACCGAGCAGGCATCCTCCCCAGACCCCCGGCAGCACGAAGCGGCCATCGAAACCTTGGAACATGCCCTGTCGGTGCTGTGGCGCCGCGCCCGGTCCAATTCGCACAAGGTGGCCCGCGAGGTGCACCCCGACATGGAGCCGGCGGCCTACGGGCTGCTGGTGCTGCTGCAGCGGCAGAAGGCCATGCGCCTGACCGACATTGCCGCCAGCATCGGCATCGGCAAGCCCTCAGTCAGCCGGCAGATCGTCATGCTCGAAAGCCTCGGCCTTGTGCAGAAGCACGCCGACCCCGAGGACGGCCGGGCGCAGACGATATCCCTGACACGGGAAGGCTCCCGGGCGCTGGCCAGAACCCAGGCGGCCCGCAAGGACCTGTTCCGCACCCTGCTGGAAGATTGGGATGAAGGGGACCTGGTGCAGCTCGGATCGCTGCTGACCAAGCTCAACGACTCGTACGCACGGGAACGCTGACGCCCGGGTACTCAGGCCTTCGGAAAATCCGAACCCTCAGACACCCCGAATCCAGACAAGAAAAGACCCCGCCGTTCCCGGCGGGGTCTTTTATCGTGCGGGAGGCAAGCTGTCCTTGGAGCCACAGCATTGCCGATGTAGGTCTACGGTGTGCGGGCCAAATCCCGGGCCATGTCATCCGGAAATTCGCGGGCAAACTCGCGCGAGAACTCGGATGGGACGGTGTCGGGTATGGCGATGCCCTCTGCACTCGCCACACGGTCGCTGACCTCACGAAGCATCAGAGACAGGGGCACGTCCAGCGCGGTGCAGATCGAGGAGAGAAGTTCCGACGAGGCTTCTTTCTGGCCCCGTTCCACCTCGCTGAGGTAACCAAGTGAAACGCGTGCGCTGTGCGATACCTCGCGCAGGGTGCGACCCTGACGCTGACGGACATCGCGCAGTACGTCGCCAATTTCATGACGAAGAACAACCATTTTGCGCTCCTTAGGTTCCCGGTGTGCATCTTCCGCCAACCCTACATCCCGCCAGCGAATAACGCCGTTCACGGATACGGGTTGCTTAACCATCTGTATCGTCCTGCTCCCTATGTGGTCCGACTGCGGCTGCACCGCAGATATCTAAAGATCTTAGTCCGGAAACCTTGGCGGTTCCTGATACTAACAACTGAGCGTCACCGGGTTTTGTTCCCGGCCCCGCCGGCACGTTCCTGACGCCCGGTTACGGACGGGCCGCAAGGACCCGGGCGAGCAGTATAAGTGCTTCGTTGCAGGCCTGCCGGCGGATGGCCACCCGGTCCCCCGAAAAGGAAAACTCCCGGACCAGAGTCTGTTCCGGACCGGCCACGGCGATAAACACGCAGCCCACGGGCTTGCCGTCATGCGGTTCCGGTCCGGCGACGCCGGTGGTGGAAATACCGATGTCCGCCGCCAGGACCCGGCGGGCGCCGGCCGCCATCTGCCGGGCTACCTCGGCATCGACGGATCCCGCGGCGGCCAGCAGGCCGCCGTCGACACCGAGGACTTCTTTCTTCACAGAGTTGGCGTAGGCCACCACTCCGCCCAGCAGCACCGCGGAGGCACCGGGAACCGAGCCGAGCTCGGCGGCGACCATGCCGGCGGTCAGTGACTCCGCCGTGGCCAGGGTCAGGCCCGCCGCGGAGGCGGCGGAGACTGCTGCGGCAGCGTCGGGAGCGGCTGCGCTCACCGGCTGCCCGGATTCTGCAGTGCCCGGCGGCGAAGCTTCACGGCCTGGATGACATAGTCCACGCCGGTGACGACAGTGACAACGAGGGCGGCGGCCATGACGACCGCGCCGATCCACCATGCCCATGCGCCCAGCCAGGTAGTCAGCGGCAGCAGCAGCAGGAAGATCGCCAAGGTCTGGATGACCGTCTTGAGCTTGCCGCCGCGGGACGCGGCCATGACGCCGTATCGAATCACGACGAACCGGAGCAGCGTGATGCCGATTTCCCGGATCAGGATCACGATGGTCACCCACCACCACAGCTCGCCCAGCGCTGACAGCATGACCAGGGCCGAGCCGATCAGGAGCTTGTCGGCGATCGGATCAGCGATCTTGCCGAAGTCGGTGATCAGCCCGCGGCTGCGGGCGAGGTCGCCGTCGAGCTTGTCGGTGTAGATGGCGACGGCGAATGTTGCCACCGCCAGCCAGCGGTACAGTTCGCCGCGGCCCTCATCGGCCAGCAGCAGCCAGATGAACAGCGGAACCATCAGGATGCGGATGACCGTCAGCACGTTGGCGATGTTCAGGACGGGGACGTTCCCGGAAGTAGAGTTGCTCACTGTTCCAGCCTAGCGGGAATCAGTGGCCGGTAAGTTTCCAGGCGTCCTCGGATCCGTCCCCGTCGTCGTCCTCACCGCCGTCGTAATACTCGGCGGACTGCTTCCGGCTCTCCAGGTCCTGGGCGACCAGGTCCACCGGGCCCTCGGGTTCGAAGCCGTGGTTGGCGTTGGCATTCGCTGCCAGCGCCGCAGTTTCGGCCGCGCCGGGACCGTTGGCGCCGTTGGCGCCGTCGCCGCCGCTGATCGCCGCCAGCGTGGCAGCGAGATCGTCGGGCTTGACCATGACGTCGCGTGCCTTGGAGCCTTCGGAGGGCCCGACGACGCCGCGCGACTCCAGCAGGTCCATCAGGCGCCCGGCCTTGGCGAAGCCGACGCGCAGCTTGCGCTGGAGCATCGAGGTGGAGCCGAACTGCGTGGTGACCACCAGTTCGGTGGCCTGCAGCAGCAGGTCCATGTCGTCGCCGATGTCGTCTTCGATCTGCTTCTTGGGCGCGGTGACCGTGACGTCCTCGCGGTAGACGGCTCCCAGCTGGCCCTTGACATGCTCAACGACGCGGTGGATTTCCGATTCGGTGACCCAGGCGCCCTGGACGCGGATCGGCTTGTTGGCACCCATCGGCAGGAACAGGGCGTCACCCTGGCCCAGCAGCTTTTCGGCACCCGGCTGGTCCAGGACCACGCGGGAGTCGGTGACCGACGACGTCGCGAACGCCATGCGCGAGGGCACGTTGGCCTTGATCAGGCCGGTGACGACGTCCACCGAGGGTCGCTGGGTGGCCAGCACCAGGTGGATGCCGGCGGCACGCGCGAGCTGGGTGATGCGGACGATCGAGTCTTCGACGTCGCGCGGGGCGACCATCATCAGGTCGGCGAGCTCGTCAACGATGACCAGCAGGTACGGATAGGCCCGGACCACGCGCTTGGAGCCGGCCGGCGGGATGACCTTGCCCAGCTTCACTGCCTTGTTGAAGTCGTCGATGTGCTTGAAGCCGAAGTTCGCGAGGTCGTCGTAGCGGGTGTCCATCTCGCGGACCACCCACTGCAGTGCCTCGGCGGCCTTCTTGGGATTGGTGATGATCGGAGTGATCAGGTGCGGAACGCCCTCATAGGCGGTCAGCTCCACGCGCTTCGGGTCCACCATCACCATGCGCACCTCATCCGGCGTCGAACGCATCAGGATGGACGTGATCATGGAGTTCACGAAGGAGGATTTGCCGGCGCCGGTGGCTCCGGCCACCAGCAGGTGCGGCATCTTGGCCAGGTTGGCCACCACGAAGCCGCCCTCCACGTCCTTGCCCACGCCCATGACCATGGGATGTTCGGTCTTGCGGGCGGCGTTGGAACGCAGCACGTCCCCCAGCGCCACGACTTCCTTGTCGGCGTTCGGGATTTCGATGCCGATGGCGCTCTTGCCCGGAATCGGCGACAGGATGCGCACGTCGGAGGACGCCACCGCGTAGGAAATGTTCTTCGACAGGGCGGTGACGCGCTCCACCTTGGTGCCCGGGGACAGCTCGATCTCGTAGCGGGTGACCGTGGGGCCGCGGCTGAAGCCGGTGACGTGGGCTTCGACCTTGAACTGGTCCAGGGTGTTGGTCAGGGCGTCGACGACGGCGTCATTGGCTTCCGAGCGCTCCTTCGCCGGCGGCCCGGCGGGCAGGAACTCGGACGGCGGCAGCGTGTAGGTCACGTCGCCGGAGAGCTGCAGCTGTTCGGTGCGCTGCGGGATGGGGGTGGCCGGGGTGAGGTTCCGGACCGTCCGGGCGGGGACCGGCGGCAGGGCTGCTACGGCCGGCAGGCCGTCGGTCACGGGGAAGGCCGAGGCGGCCTCCGGAACCATGCTGATGGCTTCGGTGGGCGGCTCGGCGCCGTCGAAACCGCCGGCCGGCAGGCCCTGGGCGCGGCGGATCTTCTGGGTGGCCAGTTCGGACCGGGTGGGGCGGCGCACGCCCGGCGGCACGGCTGGTTCGGCCGCCGCGGCGGTTAGCGCCTCTTCGTCTTCGTCGGCAAGCACGGCGCGTTCAAAGGCCTCGTCTCCGGCGAAGCCCTCGGCTGAGGATTCAGCCTCCTCATCGGAGCTGCGGTTGAACATCCGAGACTTCTTTTTCGGAGTCTTCGGAGCCTTGGCCGGACGCTGATCGCGTTCATACAGGTAGCTCTGGTCGTGGGCCTCGGGATCGTCCGGGGCAAGGTCCTGGCCCATGAGGTGCTCGTACAGGCCGCGCAGGCGCAGCGGGATGTGCCGGAAGGGGGTGGCGGTGATGATCAGCAGGCCCACAAAAATCAGGAACCCCAGCAGGATGGCCACCGGCCACTCGGTCAGCGCCGCGGACAGCGGGCCGGCCACCAGGAACCCGACAATGCCGCCGGAGGCCCACAGCCGGTCGAAGCCGTCAGAGAGCGCGGGCGAGCCGCCCACGATGTGAGTGATGCCGGAGCCGGCAAATAGAACCAGGACCAGGCCGATGCTGATCCGGCTGTTGGCGTGGTGCCGTTCGGGGTAGCGGAACAGCCGCACGGCCCCGGTCAGGAGCAGGAACGGCAAGACGACGGCCATCCAGCCGAAGGTGCCGGCGGCACCGGCATGGATGACGTCGGCCACCGGACCGCGCAGGGCCCACCACTCAACGGTGGCCACGGCCAGCGCCGTGAGGATCAGGAAGAAGCCGGTTCCGTCGCGGCGGACGTCCCGGTCGGGAACGACGTCGGCACCGAGTTTGCGGATGCCCGCACCGGCCAGCCGGGCCATGCCCATCCATGCACCCTGAATGGCGCGCAGCGGCAGCGGCACCTGTTCGGCGTCGGCCTGCGCCTTGGCGGCGGCCCCCGAACGGCTGGTCGCCTTGCCCCGCGGCTGGGCTTTTCCGGAGGTTTTTGCTGAGGTGCCCCCGGTGTTCCGGCTGGTGGTCCGGCCGGAAGCACCGCCGCGTGCGGCAGGGGAAGTACGAGTGGCCATACGCTCCACGGTACCCGATGGGGCCGGACAAACCGCGGATTTACGCGTCTGTCCGGCCCCCGGGGCACCCGGTCCCGGCGGGGTGCCCGGGAGTTGGACGGCTTAGGCCTCCAGGACCACCGGGACGATCATGGGCCGGCGGCGCAGCCGGCGGTTGACCCAGGTACCCACCACCCGGCGGACCACCTGCTGCAGCTGGTGAGTGGTGTGGTCCTTGTTGGAGGTGACGGCCTCCTGCAGCGCGGCGCTGATCTTGGGCTTGATTTCGTCGAACACGGCGTCGTCTTCGGCGAAGCCGCGGGCATGGATTTCCGGGCCCGAGACGATGGTGCCGGTACTGCGGTTGACCACGGTGATGACCGAGATGAAGCCTTCCTCGCCGAGGATGACGCGGTCCTTGAGGTCGGTGTCGGTGATCTCGCCGACGCTGGAGCCGTCCACGTAGACGAAGCCGCACTCCACCGCGCCGACCACCCGGGCCTTGCCGTCGCGCAGGTCCACCACTGTGCCATCGTCGGCCAGGATGACGTTCTGCGCGGGCACCCCGGTGGCTTCGGCCAGCTTGCCGTTGGCGATCAGGTGCCGGGTTTCGCCGTGCACCGGCATCGCGTTCTTGGGCTGCAGGATGTTGTAGGTGTACAGCAGCTCGCCGGCCGAGGCGTGGCCGGAGACGTGGATCTTGGCGTTGCCCTTGTGCACCACGTCGGCGCCCAGCTTCATCAGGCCGTTGATGACCCGGAAGACGGCGTTTTCGTTGCCCGGGATCAGGGAAGAGGCCAGGATGACAGTGTCGCCCCGGCCGACCCGGATCCGGTGGTCGCCGTTGGCCATGCGGGACAGGGCGGCCATCGGCTCGCCCTGTGATCCGGTGGACATCAGCACCAGCTGGTCATCGGGCATGTCGTCAACGTTTTTCAGGTCCACCAGGATGCCGGCGGGCACGTTGAGGTAGCCCAGCTTTTCGGCGATGGCCATGTTGCGGACCATGGACCGGCCGACGAAGCAGACCTTGCGGCCATGCACGGCCGCGGCGTCCAACACCTGCTGCACGCGGTGGATGTGGGAGGAGAAGGACGCCACGATGATGCGCTTCTTCACCTTGCCGAACAGCGCCTCCAGCACCGGACCGATCTCCCGCTCCGCGGTGGTGAAGCCGGGCACGTCGGCGTTCGTGGAATCGGCCATGTACAGGTCCACGCCCTCCTGGCCCAGCCGGGCGAAGGCGCGCAGGTCAGTGATCCGTCCGTCCAGCGGCAGCTGGTCCATCTTGAAGTCGCCGGTGTGCAGGACGGTGCCGCCCTCGGTGCGGATGAACACGGCAAGGGCGTCCGGAATGGAGTGGTTCACGGCCACGAATTCGCATTCGAACGGGCCGAACTGCTCCACCTGTCCCTCGGTGACGGTGAGGGTGAAGGGCTTGATCCGGTGTTCCTGCAGCTTGGCTTCGATCAGCGCCAGCGTCAGCTGGGAACCGATGAGCGGAATGTCCTGCTTCAGGCGCAGCAGGTACGGCACCGCACCGATGTGGTCTTCGTGGCCGTGGGTGAGGACCAGGCCGACGACGTCGTCGAGCCGGTCTTCGATGTAGGAGAAGTCCGGCAGGATCAGGTCAACACCGGGCTGGGTTTCCTCCGGAAAGAGGACGCCGCAGTCCACGATCAGCAGCTTGCCGTTGATTTCGAAGACGGCCATGTTGCGGCCGATCTCGCCGAGGCCGCCGAGGGGAACGATCCTCAGGGTGCCCTCTTCCAGGGCGGGCGGGGTGCTCAGCGCGGAGACTGCGGTTTCAGTCATGGTGCTTATGCCTTGTCGTAGGAGCTGGTCGAGGAGAAGTCCCAGCCGGCCTCGGCCAGATCCGTCAGGACGGTTTCCATTTCGATGGCGTCCGGTGCGACCAGCGGCAGCCGGACCGCCGCGCTGGGAATGACTCCCTGCATGGCCAGGATCTGCTTGGCGGAGACGGCTCCGGGAATGTGGGTCATGACGGCGCGCACCAGGGGGTCCAGTTCGAAGTGGATCCGCCGGGCGGTGGCGAAGTCTCCGGCGGCGGCGGCGTCGACCAGCGCACGGAACTGCGCGGTGGCCACGTGGGCGGTGACGCTGACGACGCCCACGGCTCCGGCGGCCATCCACGGCAGGGTCAGGCCGTCGTCGCCGGCGTAGACGTCAAGGTTGGTGTTGGCGAGCACCTGCGTGATGGCGGCGAAATCCGCCTTCGCGTCCTTCAGGGCCATGACGGCGGGAATGTTGGCGAGCCGGATCATGGTGTCGGTGGAGATCGCGATGCCGGCGCGGCCGGGGATGTCGTAAACCATGATCGGCAGGTCTGTGGCAGCGGCCACGGCTTCAAAGTGCCCGACGACGCCGGCCTGCGTGGGCTTGTTGTAATACGGCGTCACGACCAGCTGGGCGTCGGCGCCGGCCCGCAGCGCGCGGCGGGCCATCTCCACCGAGTGGGACGTGTGGTTGGTGCCGGTGCCGGCGATGACCTTGGCGCGGCCTCCCACGGTTTCGGCGACGACGCGGAACAGGTCTTCCTTTTCGCTGTCCTCCAGAGTGGAGGTTTCACCCGTGGTTCCGGAAACCACAAGGCCGTCACACCCGTCTTCGACCAGCTTGTTGGCGAGTTTCGCCGTGGCGTCAAAGTCCACGGCTCCGTCCTCGGTGAACGGTGTCACCATTGCCGTGACGAGGGTTCCAAACGGGAGTACACGAGTATCAGAGTCAACCATGGGTAAAACGTTACCCGGTCCCTGCGCCGTTGGAACAACGCCGGAGCCCGATCGGGGCCTGAAGTGCACTGCACGCCGCCCGCCTCCGCTGTGAGACGATCAGATCATGATCGGACGGCGGCTTACGGGCATCGATGCGGCCCGGGGCGCAGCGCTTCTGGGCATGATGGCGACCCACATCTTTCCCCTCTACGACGAGCAGACCGGTGAGCCGTCCTGGGTGGGCCTGGTGTTCTCCGGACGCTCCTCGGCACTGTTCGCGGTGGTGGCCGGCATAGGCCTCGCGCTGCTCACCGGCGGCAGCCAGCCGCGGTCCGGACGGGCGCTGTCAGCGGATCGGCGGGGCATCGCGATGCGGGCGCTGATCATCGCGCTCGTGGGCCTGGCGCTCGGCGGTCTGGAGACCTCCATCGCCGTCATCCTCTTCCACTACGGCATCCTGTTCCTGCTGGCACTGCCGTTCGTGGGTATGCGCCTGCCCAAGCTCGCGCTCTGGGCCGTCGTCTGGCTGCTGCTCTCCCCCGTGCTGGCCTATCTGGTCCGGCCGTGGATCTACGCCGCCATCGACCCGTCGACCCTGGACACGAACATCACGTGGGAGTCCTTCCTGCAGCCGGCGACCCTGCTGGTTGACGTGCTCTTTACCGGCTTTTATCCGGCGCTGCAGTGGCTGAGCTACCTGCTGATCGGGATGGTGATCGGACGGCTCCGGCTCGGCGAGATCACGGCCCAGGTTGGGCTGGTTGCCGCCGGAATTGTTGCCGCCGCCGGAGCAAAGTTCCTCAGCTATTACCTGCTGTTCGACCGGGGCGGATTGGCCGCCCTGGAGGAGACCGCATCCGGCCGCCTCTGGCCGCTGGCCAGGATGATGGACGTGAACCTGGCCGGTGTGGAGCAGACCGGTTCCTGGTGGTGGCTGGCCGTGAGCGGGCCGCACTCGGGCGGCCCGCTGGACCTGCTGCACAGCGCAGGCATCGCGGCCGCCGTCGTCGGCGTGTGCCTGCTCCTGACCCGCGCGCGGCCGAACCTGCTGCTGCCGCTCTCGGCCGCCGGCGCCATGACGCTGACCCTGTACAGCCTGCACGTCTGGGTCATGTCCGTTACCGATGCGCTGCCGGAACCGCCGGAGCCGGTGTGGCTGTTCTGGATTTCGGCCGTCCTGGCGGCGGGCATCGGCATCGCCTTCGTCCGGCTCGGGTCGCGGGGTCCGCTGGAGATGGTGACGCACGGAGCCTCGCAGCTGGCGCGGCACGGGTCGCGGACCGGCAAGTAGCCCGCCGGGTCCCTCTGAGGAGCGGGCTACGGCGTGTAGAGCTTGCCGGCCTGGCGCATGGCGTTGCGGGCGCGCTTGCGGTCCCCCGCGGCGTCGTATGCGCAGGAAAGCCGGAACCAGGCGCGCCAGGACTCCGGCTCGGCCTCAACCTCGGCCTGGTACTTGGGGAACTCGGCGTCGGCTGCTTCCCGGATGATCCGGCCGGCGGGGGTGCGCGGCAGGTTGTCCACCGGCAGTCCGCCCTCGTCGGCGAGGATGTGCGCCATCTTCTCGGTGCGCCCGCCGAACTGCAGCTCGCGGATCAGTGCCCACGCGCCCACGATCGGCAGCACCAGGTACGCCACGCCGAGTGCCTTCGCGCTGAGTTCATCGGCGTTCAGCAGGGTCCAGCCGCGCTGGAAGACAATCGCCAGGTAGAAAGCCAGCAGGACGGTGATCAGCAGGACGCCGATCTTGGCTTTGTTACGGAAAAGCCCGGTAAAAAAAGACAACGTGTTCCTTAGTCGTTCAGGTTGAGGTAGCCGTCAAGACCGACGGTCAGGCCGGGATGGGCTGCGGCTTTCCGCAGTCCCAGCAGGACGCCGGGCATGAAGGATGCCCGGTCAAACGAATCGTGGCGGATGGTCAGCTGCTCCCCCGCACCGCCGAGCAGCACCTCCTGGTGCGCCACCAGACCGCGCAGCCGGACGGCGTGGACGCGCACGCCGTCGATGTCGGCGCCGCGGGCACCGGGAACTTCCTTGGTGGTGGCATCCGGTGACGGTTCCACTCCGGCGTCGGCGCGGGCCTCGGCAATCAGCTGCGCGGTGCGCACCGCGGTGCCGGAGGGGGCGTCGATCTTGTCCGGGTGGTGCAGTTCAATGACTTCCACCGACTCGAAGTAGCGGGCGGCCTTGGCGGCAAACGCCGTGGCGAGCACCGAGCCGAGCGCGAAGTTCGGGGCAATCAGCACTGCGGTGCCGGGATGGGCCTCCAGCAGCGCGGAGAGCCGGTCCAGTCGTGCCGCGTCCCAGCCGGTGGTGCCGACGACGGCGTGCATCCCGTGCTCGACAGCGAAGCGGACGTTGGCTTCGGTGCTGTCCGGAACCGTGAGGTCCACGATGTACTGCGCGCCGGCGGAGACGAGCGTCTCGAGGGAATCCCCGCGGCCCAGGGCGGCCACCAGTTTCAGGTCGGGCGCCGCTTCGACGGCTCGGACGGCTTCGGATCCCATGCGGCCGCCGGCCCCGAGGACCGCTACGGCGAGTTGCTCAGTCATATCCCCAGATTACCGGTCACTGCGGAGCGTCGCTGACACCCACCCACTCGGAGGTCCCGTCGCTGAAGCCCTGTTCCTTCCAGATCGGAACGCGTTCCTTGACCGTGTCCACCAGCTCCGAGCAGGCGGCGAAGGCAACCCCGCGGTGTGCTGCGGCCACGGCAGCCACCAGCGCTGCCTCGCCGATCTGCAGCGGACCGGTGCGGTGCCCGACCCAGATCCGCACGCCGTCGTACCTGCCGGCAATATCCGCCGCAACGTCGGCGATGACCTGCTCCGCCGAGGGATGCGCACTGTAGGCCAGGCTCGCGACGCCGCGTCCGCCGTCGTGGTTGCGGACAATGCCGCTGAAGCCCACCACGGCACCGCACTCGGGCGACCAGGCGGCACCGGAGGCGTGGTCGGCGTTCAGCGGCAGGTCCGAGACGGTCGCGTTGACCACTTCCGAGGCGCCGGCTGCGGCGCCCCCGCGTGCGCTGCGGTCAGTGCTCATTGCGTCCCTCCATCTGCCCGCAGATGTGCCCGATGATCGGTTCCAGCACCGCAAGCCCGTCCGCCACGGCTCCCGGTGAACCGGGGAGGTTCACGATGAACGTGGAGCCGGCCGTGCCGGCGTAGCCGCGGCTGATGGCGGCCATGGGGGTCTTGGTGCGGCCGTCGGCGCGCAGCGCCTCCATAATGCCCGGAACCTGCCGGTCCAGCAGCGGCAGCGTCTGCTCCGGGGTGGAGTCAGTGGGCGACAGCCCGGTTCCGCCACTGGTCAGGATCACCGCCGGTCCGAGGGCGAGCATTTTCCGCAGCGACTCCCCCACGGCGGGGCCGTCGGGCACCACCTCGGCCAGCACGACGTCGAAGCCCAGGGCGTAGAGCCAGTCGGCGGCCAGCGGCCCGCACTCGTCTTCATAGACGCCGCGGGCTGCGCGCGTGGAGGCGATCAGGACGCCGGCCGTGCGGCGGGGCGGCTGCTGCGGCGCTGCGGGCCGGGGGCTCATAGCGCCCAGTCTCCGCTCTTGCCGCCGGATTTGGCGAGCACCTGGATGTCGGTGATGGAGGCGTGCTTGTCCACTGCCTTGATCATGTCGTACAGGGTCAGCGCCGCCACCGAAACGGCGGTCAGGGCTTCCATCTCCACACCGGTCAGCGCCTTGGTTTTGACCGTGGCAACAATGACGACGTCGGTGTCCCCGGGCTCAAAGTCCACGGTCACCTTGGTCAGCGGCAGCGGATGGCACAGCGGTATCAGCGTGGAGGTCTGCTTGGCACCCATGATCCCGGCGATCCGGGACACGGCCAGCGCGTCGCCCTTGGGCAGGCCGCCGTCGGACACCAGCTTCACGACCTCGGCGGTGGTCCGCAGCCGCGCGGAGGCCGTGGCGACCCGGGTGGTCTCGGTCTTGGCGGAGACATCCACCATGTGGGCGGAGCCGTCCTCACGGACGTGGGTAAGCCCGGGCTGCTGCCCGTCGGTGCCGGTCATGAAAATACTCCTTGTTGCGGATGCGGTTAGTCCAACAGCCATACTGCCACTTCCGCGCCGGCCGGAACCGTTTCCACCCCGGCCGGAAGGTGCACCAGGGCATTCGAGGAGGCCAGGGCATGGACCAGGTGCGAGCCGGCCCCGCCGATCAGCTCCACCCGGCCACGGGCACCGGGTTCGGCGGGCGGGAAGTAGCGGCCGCGCCGCACCTGGTGCTTGGCGGGCGGGCTGACGGCGTCCTCCGCCAGCAGGGCAGGGACCTGCGGGCGGGGCGCGGGCCGGCCGGTCAGCGTCCCGAGCGCCGGCCGCAGGAACATCTCGAACGACACCAGCGAGCTCACCGGGTTGCCGGGGAATCCGAGGAACGGCACTCCGTCCACGGTCCCGATCCCCTGGGGTCCGCCGGGCTGCATGGCCACGGACAGGAACTGCACGCCGTCGGTGTCCAGGGCGAGCCGCACCACCTCGTAGGCGCCCTTGCTGATTCCTCCGGACGTCAGGACCAGGTCCACGGCGTGCCGGGCCAGATCGTCGCGAAGCCGGGACAGGAACACCTCCGGCGAGTCGGCAACGATCCGGGAACGGACCACCTCGGCGCCCGCTTCCTGCAGGCTCACGGCCAGCAGCGTGGTGTTGGCGTCGTGGATCTGCCCCGGCGCCAGCGGCCGGCCGGGTTCCACCACTTCGTCCCCGGTGCTGAGGAGCAGTACGCGGAACGGTGCACGAACCTCAACAGCCGGAATGCCCAGTGCCGCCAGCAGGCCCAGCTGGGCTGCGCCCAGCCGCGTTCCCGCCGTCAGCGCCACCGCACCGGCACGGATGTCGCTGCCCGCTGCCCTGACGTATTCACCGGCGGCCACTTCCGCGGGAAGGCGAACGGTGGCTCCGGGCAGTTCCCGTTCGGAAAAGAAGGCCGCGGGCACGGCACGTTCGATGGGCACGACGGCGTCCGCACCGGCGGGCAGCATGGCCCCGGTCATGATCGGGGCGGCGGCGCGCGGCGGCAGCGCCGGGGCCGCTATCCCCGCGGGAATCGGCGTCGTGACCGGCAGCGCGGCTGTTGCGCCGCCGGAGCAGACCGGAGCCGCGGCGCCGGAGGCGGCCAGATCCGCGGCGCGGACCGCATAACCGTCCATCTGCGAGTTATCGAAGGGCGGAAGGCTCCGCGGCGCACGAACATCCGCTGCCAAGACCCGCCCTGCGGCACGCACCAGCTCCCGGGTTTCGGTGCGCACGGGTGCTTGCGGGCGTTCCAGCAGCCGAAGGACGGCTTGTTGGTGTTCCTCAACCGTTCGGGTCACGGCCGTGCCCGCAGCCGCCGGCCCAGCAGTTCCAGTTCGGCAGTCGACAGTCCGCCGGCCAGCAGATATTCCGCGGCGCCGCCGTGTTGTGCGGAGACCCACTCCAGCGCGGCGGTAATGGCATCCCGGGGCGCACGGGTGACCAGGGTGACGACGTCGTCAGTCATCGGCACGCCCATGCCGGCTATCATGCCGAGCATCCGGTCCGTCCATTCCCCTGCGAGGTTTGCTTCACTGCGCTCATAGTCCGCTGCCACGGCCTCCGGTTCGACGCCGACGGCGCTGAGGATCAATGCAACGGCCACCCCGGTGCGGTCCTTGCCCGCGGTGCAGTGCACCAGCGTGCCCGAGCCGTTCGGAGACGCTGCCACCCGGCGGGCGGTCTCGGCGAACACAGCGCCCCCGTCCCGCAGCATCCCGGCGTAGATCCCGGCCAGGGTGGGCAGCTTGGCCACTGCGGCTTTGACGGCCTGCGCTGCCGCGGCGGAATCGCCCGCGAGGTTGGCGCGCTGCAATTCATCCTGGGCGAACCCGCTGAAGGCTCCCTCGAACAGGGGCAAACCAACAGTGGTGAAGGCCCGTGCCGGCGGCAGCCGGTCCGGTGCCATCTGTTGTTCCGCCGGGGTGCGGTAATCAGCGATCACCTCGATGCCCGAACGGGCCAGGGACTCCAGCCCGCGCGGGGTGAGGGCGCTGAGCGCGTCGGAACGGTAGAGAACGCCCGGGGCGGTTGTGCCGCCACCGGTCAGCGGCAGGCCGCCGACGTCGCGGAAGTTTACGGTGCCTTCCAGAGTGGAGATCGTCACAGACCGACCTTAGCGCATGGGGTTTCGGGCCGGCACGGGTTGCGCTCCGGAGCGGAACTCAGCGGACGGCGAGGCGGATCGTGTGCAGCCCGGTGGCGCCGTCGGGAACCACCGGACGGACGATTTCGTCCTGTTCCCGCCCGTTGGCATCGATGGCCCGGACGGTCAGTGTGTGGTCCCCCTTCGCCAGGTCCAGGACCGCCGACCACTGCAGCCAGGTGTCCGCCGAAATGCCGCTGGCCAGGCGCGCGTCCGACCAGCCGCCGTCGTCGACCCTTACCTGCACCCCGCGGATCCCGGTGTGCTGCGCCCAGGCCATGCCGGCGACGGTCACGGCTCCGGCGTCCGGCGACGCGCCGTTGGCGGGGGTGTCGATCCGGGAGGACAGTTTGATGGGACCGCGCTCGGTCCAGCCCCGATCGGTCCAGTACGCCGCGTCGTCGCTGAACCGGGTCACCTTCAGCTCGGTGACCCATTTGGTTGCCGAAACATAGCCGTACAGGCCCGGCACCACCAGCCGCACCGGAAAGCCGTGTTCCAGGGGCAGCGGTTCCCCGTTCATGCCCACGACCAGCAGGGCGTCGCGGGAATCCGTCAGGGCCTCCAGCGGGGTGGAGGCCGTCCAGCCGTCGCGGCTGGTGGAGAGCACCATGTCCGCGCCGTCCCGGACACCGGCCGCGGCCAGCAGATTCCGCACCGGCCATCCCAGCCACTTGGCGTTGCCGATCAGGCTGCCGCCCACCTCGTTGGAAACGCAGGCCAGGGTGACATGGCTTTCCTGCAGGGGCTTGGCCAGCAGCTCGGCGAAGCTGATCTCCACTTCGCGGTCCACCAGTCCGGTGACTTTCAGGCTCCACTGCTGCGGGTCGACCAGCGGCACGCTCAGCGCCGTGTCAATCCGGTAGAAATCGGCCGCGGGAGTCAGCACCGGGTCCAGCCCGCTGATACCGAGTTCCGCTCCTGCCGGGATCGGTGCCGCCGGCAGGGCCGCAGCCGGCAGGACGACGCCGGCCCGGCTGGCCACGGTATTGATCTGGCCCGCTCGTGACGCGCCGGCCAGTGCTCCCGCCGCCACGCCGACGGCGGCACCGCCGCCGACCGTCAACAGGACGTCGCGCCGCCGGGCACCCGCCTCGCCCGGCGATGCGTCCCGCCAGCTGAGAATGCGGGCGCGGAAGGCCCGCAGCACCAGGATGCCCACTCCGGCGGCCAGCAGCGGCGGCACCAGCGACAGCACGCTCATCTGCGCCCGGGTCAGCACGGCTGCCAGCCCGGCGGCCCCGAACAAGGAGACAATGACGACGCCGGCGGGCGGGCGGCGCAGCTCCAGGATTCCGGCGGCCGCGGCGATGACCGCGATCACCGCTGCCATGCTGACCAGGAACGCAGCCTTGTCAGCGGTGCCGAACAGCCCGATCGCCCAGTCCTTGACCGGTGCGGGCATGGCGTCGATGACCACCGACCCCACCGCGCTGACCGGCGACAGCGACGGGCTCAGCAAGGCGGCGGAAAGCTCTCCGGCGGCCACGGCCAGGCCGATCGCAACGACTCCCGCCGCAGCCGCCCAGAGGGTAACGTTCCGGGCTGTGCCGTTCATGCCGCTCGTTTCTGTTGGTGCGGGTGGGAGGAACCGGGTGGTCGGGTGGGAGGAACCGCGTGGTGCCGCAGCTCAGCGCGGCAACAGGAGCCCCATGCCAAACCGGGCGATTGCCAGCAGCACGAGGTACAACGAGATCAGGATCAGGCAGATTCCCAGCGCAATTTCGGGCTGGTTGGAATTCAGGCTCAGCTCAATCTGCAGCGGAAGGGTGCGGGTGCGTCCCTCAATGCTCCCCGCGAAGGTGATGGTGGCGCCGTACTCTCCGAGGGACCGCGCGAAGGCCAGCAGCGCTCCCACCACGATTCCCGGCAGGGCCAGCGGCACGGTGATGTAGCGCAGGATGGCCGTCGGCCCGGCGCCAGAGGTGGCGGCGGCCATTTCCAGGTCATGGTCCACAGCCCGCAGGCTGCTCAGGGAGGCCACGACGAAGAACGGCAGTGAAACGAACACCTGGACAATGAGCACCGCCGCCGGCGAATAGCCCACCCCCAGTCCCGCGGATTCCAGCACCCGTCCGGCCAGACCCTGACGGCCCCAGAAGTACAGCAGGGCGATGCCGGAAACCACCGGCGACAGCACCAGCGGAATCAGCAGGATGCCTCGCAGCACCTGCATCCACGGGCCGGCAAGCTTGCTGAACAGCACGGCCAGGGGCAGTCCCAGCACGACGCAGATCAGTGTGGACCCCACGGAGGTCGCCACCGAGAGACCCAGGGCGGTGCGGGCTTCGGAGGCCGAGAGCAGGGATCCGAGCGAAGTCCAGGGCACATTCAGCAGCAGGGCCGCCACCGGGCCGGCGCACAACAGCAGCGCCAACGACGCGGGAACCCACAGCCAGGCCGGGGTGGTGGCCCGGGCGCCGCGGGTCATGCCGACGGCCCTTCCGGCCACCGATGGACGGGCGTTCCCGGAGCCCCGCCGGCCCTTCCGCGCCGGCTCAGCTTCCGGGAGTCCGGAACCCTGCGTCGCGGAGGATTCCGGCGGCTTCCTCGCCTGCAAGCCACTCGTAGAATCGGACAGCTGCCTCATGCTCTGCTCCCTCCGCGGTCAGCGCCGCGGGGTACTGGTTGGGTTCTGGATCTCTCACTTCAAGATACGTCACCCCTTGCTTCGCAGCCGAGAGCGCATCGGTTTGGTACACCAGCCCGGCATCCGCCTGACCGGTAACCACTTTGGTCAGGACCGACCGCGCACTGTCCTCGCGGCTCTCCCCGGACAGGGCCACCCCGGCGGCGTCGAGGACACGCGCCGCAGCCCGGCCGCAGGGCACCGAGGGCGCACACACGGCTGTCTGCACCCGGTTCTCGGAGAGATCAGCCAGCGCCGCCACCTGGCCGGGATTGCCCGGCGCCAGCGCCAGCACCGTCGTATTGCCGGCCACCACCCGCTCCCGCGCTATCAGGCCTTCGTCCCGGACCGTGTCCAGCGCTTCCAGATCGGCGGCGATC